>NZ_JBHUJS010000001.1:0-862620 GCF_042683405.1 Pseudoduganella sp. GCM10020061
GTTGATTGTTAAAGAACTTGAATTCGGTACTGCTTGCTACTTGTCGACAAAGCGTTGTGTTTGTCAGCAGCAGAGAAGAGAGAGTATGAAGCGTTTGGTGCGTCTCGTCAACCCCTTCTTTTCTACCGTTTTCACTGTTGCGTGTGCATCAGTTGTCGCGGCAGGGGCAGAACTATAGCAAACGATGCTGCGGCGCGCAAGACGAAGGCGCGTAAAATACGCGCCTCGCACATGCATCCCCTTTCCGCTTCATGACCATCCTGCTCAGCACACTCAATTCGCGCTACTCCCACGCCTCGCTGGGGCTGCGCTACCTGCTCGCCAACATGGGTGACCTGCAGGAGCGCACGCGCCTCGAGGAGTTCGTGATCGGGGCGAAGACAACCGAAGTGGTAGAGCGCATTCTTGCCCACGAGCCGGCGATCGTCGGTTTGGGTGTCTATATATGGAATGTCGAAGACACGACGCGCGTCGTCGCCATGCTCAAGCGCGTCGCGCCGCACATCGTTGTCGTCCTGGGCGGGCCGGAGGTGTCTTATGAGACTGGCGAGCAGGCCATCGTGAAGCTGGCCGACTATGTAGTCACCGGCTGGGGTGACGTCACCTTCCCGAAACTGTGCGGCGATATCCTCGACGGCCCGAAGCCGCTGATGAAGGTGCATGCCGGCGTGCAGCCGCCCATGGTGGAGATTGCGATGCCCTACGCACTGTATACAGATGAAGACATTGCGCACCGCACCGTCTATGTCGAGGCGTCGCGCGGCTGCCCGTTCAAATGCGAGTTCTGCCTGTCTTCGCTGGACAAGACTGCCTGGCCGTTCCCGCTGGATGATTTCCTCGCGCAGCTGGAGTCGCTGTACCAGCGCGGCGCGCGCCTGTTCAAGTTTGTCGACCGCACCTTCAACCTGAACGTGAAGACCAGCCTGCGCATCATGCAGTTCTTCCTCGATAAGCTGGCGGCGGCGCCGGACGATCCGGTGTACGCCCACTTCGAGCTGGTGCCGGACCACCTGCCCGATGCGCTCAAGGCCAGCATCGCGCAGTTCCCGCCCGGGGCGCTGCAGTTCGAAATCGGCATCCAGAGCTTCAATCCCGAGGTGCAGGCGCTGGTTTCGCGCCGGCAGGACAACGCCAAAGCCGCGGACAACATCCGGTGGCTGTCGTCGCAATCGCACGCGCACCTGCACGTGGACCTGATCGCGGGCCTGCCGGGCGAGGATATCGACAGCTTTGGCGCCGGCTTCGACAAGCTGTGGGCGCTCGGACCGCACGAGATCCAGTTCGGCATCCTCAAGCGCCTGCGCGGCACGCCGATCATCCGCCATACGGAGCCGTTCGCGATGGCGTTCGATCCGTATCCGCCGTACACCATCCTCGCGACCGACCGCATTTCATTCCGCGACATGCAGCGGCTGGTGCGGTTCGCCCGCTACTGGGACCTGGTGGCCAACTCCGGACGCTTTGCGAACACCATCCATACGCTGCTGGGCGACGCGCCGTTCGCCAACTTCATGCGCTTTGCGGACTGGTTGTACGCGCACACGGATGCGACGCACCGGATTGCGCTGGAACGGCTGGTGAAACTGGTCGAGCAGTGGCTGCGCGATGGGATGTGGATGAGCGACAGGGATGCGCGCGCGCTGGTTGCGAGCGATACGGCGCCGAAGTCCGCTGCAGGGAATACGGCGACAGTGCGGCAAGTAAGGCATTTGGCGGCGTAGGCATTCGGACGCGCAATCAATGTGGTGACTTAAGATCAGGGGACGGTCCCCACGGGGACAGTCCCCGCGGGCCAACTGTGCGGCGGTGGCGGCTTCGGCGAAAAGCTTTTACACTGGTGCAATGCTTGAAAAGACGCCAACATTATCTGTGAGCAACGACGACGCCGGCCCGGCGCAATCGGTGCTGGCGACCGGCGTCTGGCAAGTCCACGCGCTGGCCGAATGCGGCAAGATCAAGTCGCTGACCGCGGTGCTGGATAGCCTCAAGCCCCGCGCGGGCATGCTGGCGTGGGATCTTACCGGCATCGAAAGCCTGGACCACATCGGCGCGCAGATGTTCTGGAATGCGTGGAACAAGGCGAGGCCGCCGCAGCTGGCGCTCTCGCCGATGCAGGAGCAGATCTTTGCGCGCATCGAGCAGGCGGGCAAGCTCCAGGTCACGGCCCCGCGCAAGCGCCACTTCCACTGGGTCGAGCAGCTGGGCGGGTCGCTGCTGTCGTTCTTCGAGCACCTGACGGGCTTCGTCAAACTGATCGGCATCGTCTCGGAAGACCTGTGGCGCTTCGCCAAGCGCCCGCGCCTTGGCCCATGGCGCGAAATCTCGGCCAATATCTATCACGCCGGCTTCCAGGCGCTGGGCATCACCGCGCTGGTCGGCTGCCTGATCGGCGTGGTGCTGTCCTACCTGTCCGCGCAACAGTTGCGCAACTTCGGCGGCGACATCTACCTGGTGGACATCCTCGGCATGAGCGTGATCCGCGAACTGGGCCCGCTGCTGGCGGCGATCCTGGTAGCGGGCCGCTCCGGCTCGTCGATCACCGCGCAGTTGGGCGTCATGCGCGTTACCGAGGAACTGGACGCGATGCTGGTGATGGGCATCTCGCATGGCTTCCGCCTGATCATGCCCAAGGTGGTCGCGCTGGCCATTTCGATGCCGCTTCTCGTCATCTGGACCGATGCGATGGCGCTCATCGGCGGCATGCTCGCGGCCAGCCTGGAGCTGAACCTGTCGCCGCGCTACTTCCTGCGCGAGCTGCCGGACGCGGTGCCGATCGCGAACTATTACATCGGCCTGCTCAAGGGCATGGTGTTCGGCATGCTGATCGCACTGGTGTCCTGCCACTTCGGCATGCGCATCAAGCCGAACACGGAAAGCCTGGGGCGCGGGACCACCACCTCGGTCGTCACGGCGATCACCGTGGTGATCCTGGCCGACGCGGTGTTCGCGATCGTGTTCTCGGACGTGGGGTTCGACTTCTGATGGGTACCCTGGCCCGCCGCGCCCAGCGCCTGAACAAGATGCCCGACGAGGACGTCGGACCACCGGTCGTCGAGATCAAGGGGCTGTGGACACAGTTCGGCAAGACCGTCGTGCACCAGGACCTGAACCTGAAGATCTACCGCGGCGAGATCCTCTCGATCGTGGGCGGATCGGGCACCGGCAAGACGGTCCTGCTGCGCCAGATGCTGGGCCTGGAGCACCCGTCGCAGGGATCGGTTACCGTGTTCGGCGAAGACATCAGCACGGCCGATGCCGGCCAGCTGCAGCGCATGCGCAACCACTGGGGCATGCTGTTCCAGCACGGCGCGCTGTATTCGGCGCTGACCGTGTTCGACAACATCGCGCAGCCGATGCGCGAGCTGCGCACGCTGCCCGAGGACGTGATCCGCGACGCCGTGCTGCTCAAGATGGACATGGTAGGCCTGGCGCCGGAACACGCCATGAAGATGCCCGCCGACCTGTCCGGCGGCATGGTCAAGCGCGCCGCGCTGGCACGCGCCCTGGCGCTGGAGCCGCAGCTGCTGTTCCTGGACGAGCCGACTGCAGGCCTGGACCCGGACCTGTCCGACAGTTTCGTCGACCTGATCCACGCCCTGCACGATGAGCTGGGGCTGACGGTCGTGATGGTCACGCACGACCTCGACACGCTGTTCGCGCTGTCGAACCGGATCGCCGTGCTGGCCGAAAAACACGTGATCGCCGTGGGCCCGACGCGCGACGTACTCAAGGTGGACCATCCGTTCATCAAACAATTCTTCCTCGGCGAGCGGGGGCAGCGGGCACTGGAAGTGCTCGAGCAGCAACCGCCGCCGGATGACGCAGGAGCCTGACATGGAAAACAGATCGCACGCCCTCATGACCGGGATCTTCACGCTGGTGCTGCTGACCGCAGCGGTACTGGCCGGGGTCTGGTTCAACCGCGACCGCGTCGAGCGGACGCCCTACATGATCGCCACCACGCAGTCGATCCCGGGCCTGAACCCGCAGGCGACGGTGCGCTACCGCGGCCTGGAAGTGGGCAAGGTGGGCGACATCCGCTTCAACACCGGCCTCGCCGGCCAGATCCTCATCACGCTGCAGCTCGACCCGGAGACCCCGGTCACTAACACCACCTACGCCACGCTCGGCTACCAGGGCGTCACCGGCATCGCCTACATCCAGCTCGACGACGACCACACCGGTTCGCCGCGCCTGGCCAGCAACGAAGAGAAGGTGGCCGTGATCCCGCTGCGCCCCGGCTTCCTCGACCAGCTCGAAAAGCGCGGCAAGGCGATCCTCGACCAGACCGAAGAGTTGACCAAGCGCGCCAACCAGCTGCTCAGTCCCGAGAACCAGCAGGCGATGATCACTGCCGTGAACAAGATCGGCAGCGCCGCCGACCAGTACGCAGCCATCCCGGCCAAGCTGCAGCCGACCATCGACCGCCTGCCGGCCACCATCGCCTCGTTCGATTCGGCGGCCAAGGATGTCAGCCGCCTGGCCGATAACTGGAACAAGGTGGCGACCGACCTGTCCGCGCCGGACGGCCCGGTCAACCGCATCTCCCAGACCGTCGACCGGGTGGGCGGATCGGTCGAAGCGATCGTCAGCGAAGTCGAGCTGCAGACGCTGCCGCACCTGGTCGACATGGCCGACGAAGCCAAGACCTCGCTGCGCGCGGTCAAGCGCACCGCCAACACCATCAACGACCGGCCGCAAAGCCTGCTGTTCGGATCGCCCGACACGCCGCCTGGGCCGGGCGAACCCGGCTTTACGCCACCGCAGAAATGAGGACCGCCATGACACGACTGCTTGCCACCATCGCCATCCTGACCGTCCTTGCCGGCTGCGCCGCCACCCGCGGGGGCCGGGGCCAGGGCAACGTGCAATTCGACTTCGGGCCGCTGCCGGCGACCGCGCCTGCTGCCGCCGCGACGCAGCTGCCGCCGCTGGTGATCCCGAACGTGACCGGGCCGGCGTCGCTGGACAACCAGCGCATGCTGTACCGGCTCAATTACGCGAACCCGATGCAGGCGCGCTTCTATTCGCAGAACCACTGGGCCAGCACGCCGCTGGACCTGATCACGCAGCGCATCAAGGCGCGCATCGCGCAGGGCGGCACCAAGGTGCTGTCGGCCACCGACGCGTCGAACGGCGCCTACCTGCTGCGCATCGAGGTGGACGATTTTGCGCATACCTTCGCGAGCACCACCGAGAGCGCGGGCGTGGTGCGGCTGCGCGCCTCGCTGTTCGAGGGCAGCCGGTTCATCGACCAGAAGACCTTTGTCCAGTCGATGCCGGCGCCGAGCGCGGATGCGTCCGGCGGGGCGCATGCGCTGGCCGCAGCCACCGATGCGGTCAGCGACGGGATCATGGCGTGGATCGGGTCGCTGCCACCGCGTCCGCGTTGAGCGCGGGCCATCCCGAACGGCGCCCTGCGGAGACAGTCTCCGTGCGGCCCCGCTGCGCTATGATGGCGTCCAACCTTGCTGATTAATTACCTATGACCGAAGCCGACGTCCCGGCACGATCGCGCCCCTCCACCGTCGCACGGGCGGCCCTGCTGGCGTACCTGTTCCTGATCGTGTACGCGAGCTGGTTCCCGTTCACGGGCTGGCGCAAGAGCGGCCTCCCGCCGTTCGCATTCGCGAACCTGGACTGGCCGCGCTACTGGACCGCGTTCGATGCCTCGGTCAACGTGATCGGCTACATCCCGCTCGGCGTGCTGGTGGTGTACTCGCTGTATCCGCGCGTGCGCGGCTTCCTCGCGGTGATCCTGGCCGCGCTGTGCGGCGTGCTGGTCTCCGGCACGATGGAGGCGGTGCAGACCTTCCTGCCCAGCCGCGTGCCGTCCAACCTCGATTTCTTCACCAATTCGCTGGGCGCGCTGGTCGGCGCCATCGTCGGCGCGGCGAGCGCGCGCACCTACCTCGACCGCAGCCGCCTGTACAAGCTGCGCATCCGCTGGTTCGCGCCGCACGCCGGCCAGGGGCTGGTGCTGATCGCGCTGTGGCCGCTGGCCCAGATCTATCCGCAGCCCTACCTGTTCGGGCACGGCCAGGTGCTGCCGATCCTCTCGGGCTGGCTGTCGCGCCTGCTGGAGATGGAGATAGACCTGGTGGCGCTGATCCGCCGGGGCGGCGCCATGACGCCGGAGCAGTACTGGCTGTCCGAGACCATCATCACCGCCTGCGGCCTGACCGGCGCGGCGCTGTGCCTGCTCTGCCTGATGCGGCGCGGTTCGGCCCCGCGCGGCGTCCTGGTCGCGGTGCTGATCGGCGCGGCGCTGCTGGTCAAGGCGCTGGCCAGTGCGATCCTGTTCACGCCCGATAACGCCTGGATGTGGGTGACGCCCGGCGCTGAGGGCGGCCAGGTGATCGGCGTGCTGATGGTGGCCGGCCTGGCGTTCGCGCCGCAGGTGGCGCAGCAGCGGCTGGCGGTATTGACGCTGCTGATCAGCCTGCTCGTTGTGAATACCATCCCGGTCAATCCCTACTTCGTTGCGACATTGCAAACGTGGACCCAGGGGAAATTCCTGAACTTTAACGGCGCGGCCCAGTTCCTGAGCCTGATGTGGCCGTTTTTCGCGATCTGGTGGCTGCTTCTGCCCGCCCATCGACTCAATCGGAGCTAAACCCGCGTATCATTGAGGTTTGGACGCAACACGAGTGGCAGCACCATGAGCGATACCCCCTATTTCAAGCACCACGTGTTCTTCTGCATGAATGTCCGCGAAGACGGCCGCCGCTGCTGCGGCGAGCACGGCGCGGCGGAGGCGCAGAAGCACGCCAAGAAGCGCATCAAATCGCTGGACATGAACGGCGAAGGCAAGGTGCGCATCAACCAGGCCGGATGCCTGGACCGCTGCGAGGAAGGCCCCTGCCTGGTGGTCTATCCTGAAGGAACCTGGTACACCTACGTGGACACCAGCGACATCGACGAGATCATCGACAGCCACCTGATCGGCGGCAAACCGGTGGACCGCCTGAAGATTTGAGTAGATGAACAAGCAAACCAAGAGATTTACGCTGGAAGGCGGCGCCGGCAAGATGGAATGCCAGCTCGACCTCCCGGCGGAGCAGCCGCGCGGCGTCGCGCTGGTCGCCCATCCGCATCCCCTGTACGGCGGCACCATGGAAAACAAGGTCGCGCAGACGCTGGCGCGCACCTTCGTCACGCTCGGCTACGCGACCGTGCGCTTCAACTTCCGCGGCGTGGGCGCCTCGGAGGGCACGCACGACGACGGCCGCGGCGAGACCGACGACATGTACATCATGTACCGCTACATGCGCGAACAGTACCCCGGCCTGCCGGTGGCGCTGTCGGGCTTTTCGTTCGGAACCTATGTGCAGTCGATGCTGCAGCAGCGCCTGGTCGCGGAAGGCACGCCGGCCGAACGCCTGGTGCTGGTCGGTACCGCCGCCGGCAAATGGCCGATGCCTGAGGTGCCGCAGGATACGATCCTGATCCACGGCGAAGTCGACGACACCATCACGCTCACGCAGGTGCTCGACTGGGCGCGGCCGCAGGACATCCCGGTGATCGTGATCCCGGGCGCGGACCACTTTTTCCACCGCAAACTCGGCCACATCAAATCGCTGGTGATCCAGCTGTGGCGCAGGCCGGGCGAGCACGCCGATTGATGTCGCGGCAGGGGGCCCTCCCCCTCCCGCAGTTGTTGAACCACTTAGCTTTACAGGACCCATGAAGAAAATCATCGCCGCACTGGCAACCAGCGTGTTGCTCATGTCCGCCTCCGTGGCGCAGACCCTCCCTCCTCCGACCGTGGCCGCGAAAGCGTGGACGCTGGTCGATGCGACCTCCGGCCAGGTAATCGCCTCGCGCGATCCCGATGCGCGCATCGAGCCGGCGTCGCTGACCAAGATCATGACCGCCTACGTGACCTTCGGCGCGCTGCGCGACAAGAAGATCACGCTCGACCAGATGGTCAACGTATCGGTCAATGCGTGGAAAGTGGATTCGTCCAGCTCCAAGATGTTCATCGATCCGGCCACCCCGGTGTCGATCAAGGACCTGCTGTACGGCCTGATGATCCAGTCGGGTAACGACGCGGCCGTCGCGCTGGCGGAAGCGGTCGCCGGCGACGAGGCGACCTTCGTCGTGCTGATGAACCGCGAGGCCGAGCGCCTGGGCATGAAGAACACCCGCTTCGCCAATTCGCACGGACTGCCTAGCCCGGACGGCTATTCCACCGTGCAGGACCTGGCCACGCTGGCCAAGAGCATCATCGAGGACTTCCCCGAGTACTACAAGATCGACTCGATCAAGCAGTTCACCTACAACAAGATCACCCAGCAGAACCGCAACCGCCTGCTGTGGATCGACCCGACCGTCGATGGCATGAAGACCGGCCACACCGAATCGGCAGGCTACAGCCTGATCGCATCGGCCAAGCGCCCGAACGGCAGCACCGGCGAACGCCGCCTGATCTCGGTGGTCGTGGGCACCAATTCGGACCAGACCCGCACCCAGGAAAGCCAGAAGCTGCTGAACTGGGGCTTCCAGAACTTCGATACGGTGCGCCTGTACAAGAAGGACCAGCCGATCGCCACGCCGGACATCTGGAAAGGCAACCAGGACACGGTCAACATCGGCTTCACGCGCGACGTGCTGGTGACGGTGCCGAAGGGTGTCGCCGCCAAGCTCAAGCCGGTGCTGGAGCGCCAGGATCCGCTGATGGCGCCGGTGCAGCGCGGCGGCAAGGTCGGCACGCTCAAGATGATGGTGGACGGAAAGCCGCTGCTGGAACTGCCGGTGGTCGCGCTGGAAGAAGTGTCGCAGGCGTCCTGGCTGGGCCGCATCTGGGACTCGATCCGACTCTGGCTGCAGTAATCGACTAGGGTGGCGTTGCGCCACCCGTCATCCCCGCGCACGCGGGGATCCGTGCCCGTAATCGGCATGGATGCATTCCCCCTACCTCGCTAACAAGCTCACAATGGATCCCCGCCTGCGCGGGGATGACAGACCGATGACCTCCTGCCCCCGCATCGCTACCGCCTCCCCCGGCCTTGAACTGTCCCGCGTCGTCGCCGGCATGTGGCGCATGGGCGAATGGGGCATGAACGTCGAGCAGCGCATCGCGCTGATCGAACAGTGCCTGGAGCTGGGCGTGACGTCCTTCGACCACGCCGACATCTACGGCAGCTATGGCGTGGAAGGCCTGTTCGGCGAAGCGCTGCGCGCCAGGCCGGCGCTGCGCGAGCGCATGCAGCTGGTGTCGAAGTGCGGCATCAAGCTGGTCGCGCCGCAGCGCCCGGATCACACGATCAAGTCGTACGACACCAGCGCGGCGCACATCATCGCCTCCGCCGAGGAATCGCTGCGTCAGCTGAACACCGACCGCCTCGAACTGCTGCTGATCCACCGTCCGGATCCGCTGATGGACTTCGACGAGGTGGCGGGCGCGTTCACGCGGCTGCGCAAGGACGGCAAGGTGCTGCACTTCGGCGTTTCCAACTTCTCGCGCCACCAGTTCGAATGCCTGAACCGCCGCTTTCCGCTGGCGACCAACCAGGTCGAATTCTCGCCGCTGCACGTGGCGCCCATGTACGACGAGACCTTCGACGGCCTGCAGGACCTGGGCGTGCCGCCGATGGTATGGTCGCCGCTGGGCGGCGGGCGCCTGTTCGACAGCAGCGACGCGAACGCGGAGGAGCTGCGCCTGGTGATCAAGGAAATCTCGGACGAACTGGGGCGACCGTTCGCCAGCGTCGTCTTCGCGTGGATCATGGCGCTGCCGTGCAAGCCGATCCCGATTACCGGCAGCGGGCGGGTCGAGGCGATCGCGCTGGCGGCGCAGGCGACCCAGTTCGCCCTCTCGCGCACCGACTGGTTCCGCATCCTGCGCGCCGCGCGCCAGGACGACATCGCCTGAACACAGGGGACCATCCCCTTTTCGCGTTAACGCGACATACCCCCTAGGGGTATATGCCCCCGCCGACGAAGCCGTCAAAAAAGAGGGGGGTATGCCGTGCGCGCCCGCCCGCAGGGCTATACTCCCCCTACCTCATCGATCGGGAGATCCCATGTCGCAAATCGGGGACGGGCCGCTCACGCCCGAGCAGAAGACCGACCTGCAGCACCGGCTGGCGCGCATCGAAGGCCAGCTGCGCGGAATCCAGAAGCTGATCGCCATCGCCGCCGAGCCGTCGGACTGCGACGCAGCGGTGCAGCAGATGGCTGCCGCGCGCAAGGCGCTGGAGCGCTGCTTCACGCAGCTGGTCTGCGCCACGATGGTGACCCAGGCGGACAATGCGCGCGACCTGGACGCGGCGCAGGAAACCTCCCGGCATATGTCGCAGATCCTCGACAAATACCTCGGCTAGTCCTCGTACACCAGCGGCGGCGCGACACCGCGCCAGCCCATCTGCCACGCGATGTTGAGCAGCAGGGTCATGCTGATGTAGACCAGGAAGAACAGGACAAAGAAGCGCTCGCGCAGCAAGGCCAGCAGCGCCAGCATCACGCCCAGCACCACGATCGCGGTCGCATTGATCTTCTGCTTGGAGCTGGGGAAGCGCACCGTGGACACCATCAGCGTGCCCACGCCCAACAGCAGTCCGATCAGCATCATGCGCTGGGTGATGGTGACCAGGGGGTCCGGCCAGGCCACCACGACGGCAGCGACGCAGGCCGCGCCCGCGGTGATGGGCATGCCGACGAAGTAGCGCGGATCCGTGCGCCCGACCGACACATTGAAGCGCGCCAGCCGCAACGCGCCGCAGGCCACGAACACGAACGCCGCCAGCCCGCCCATGCGCAGCAGCGTCGGGTGCTCCGGTCCCAGGTTGGCGAAGCCCCAGCAGTACAGGAGCAGGCCGGGCGCGCAGCCGAAGTTCATCACGTCCGCGATCGAGTCCAGCTGCACGCCAAAGGCGGAGCTGGTGCCCGTGGCGCGCGCCACGAAGCCGTCCACCGCGTCGAACACGCCCGCCAGCACCAGCAGGATGGCCGCCATCCGGTAGCCCTGCGGGTCGCCCACGTGGGCGTTGTCCACCGAAAGCACGATGCTGCCAAAGCCACAGGCAATCGATAACAGCGTCACCATGCTGGGCAGGGCGAACTTGGCGCGCGCGAGGCGCTGGCGACGGACGGTTTTCACTAGGCCTGGATCAAGAAAGATGCAATCAAGTCCATATTCTACAGGCTGGCGTGGATGGCCTTGCTCAGTTGAACTCGCACCATTTTTGTTTTCGCCTAGAATGCAATTCAACAAGCTGAACCTGGAGATATATTGATGAGCACCCGGGCACATGAACCGAACCGCTGGAAGCTGGGCGTTGCCGCCGTGCTGGCAAGCCTGCTGCTGGCCGCCTGCGGCGGAGGCGGCGGCGGCTCGAACGCGGCGCCGATACCGCCGATCGTCAGCCCGGGCACGCCTGGCGCGCCGGTTGCCACCAACAACACCGCGGTCGACGGCCGCAACTGGCTCAACTTCCGCCGCGCCCAGGCCGGCATGTCGGTGCTGACCCAGAACACTATCGTCGACAAGGCTGCGCAGGCGCACTCGGACTACCAGCGCCTGAACGACACGATCACGCACACCGAGACCGCCGGCAAGCCGGGCTTCACCGGCGCCGAGCTGAAGGACAGGTTGATCGCGGCCGGCTACAACTTCGTGGGCGAAAGCGCCTTTGGCGAAGTGATCTCGGCAACGTCAAGCAAGGACGGCTTCTACATGGCCGAAGAGCTGATCACCGCGATCTACCACCGTTTCGTGATCTTCGAGCCACGTTTCGAGGAGATCGGTTCGGGATCGGGCACCACCGCCAGCGGCTACACCTATTTCACGGCCAACTTCACCACCAATAACGGTTACGGCCCTGGGCTGGGCAACAACATCAGTGCCTGGCCGTTCGACGGGCAAACCGCGGTGGCGCCGAATTTCTTCAGCGATTACGAGGCGCCGGATCCGGTCCCGGGCGCGAACGAGGTGGGGTATCCGATCAGCGTGCAGGGCGACCTGGATGCGGTGCTGACCACGGTCAGCTTCACCGTGCGCGAGCGCGGGTCGTCGACCAACCTGCCGGTGCGGCTGCTGACGCGGGCGAACGACGGATATACGCCGCAGTCGGCGGCGGCGATCATCCCCCTGGCCAAGCTGAAGGGCAATACCACGTACGACGCGAGCTTCAGCGGCACGATCCGCGGAGTGCCCGTCACCAAGAACTGGTCGTTCACGACGAAATGAGGACCGGGGACTGCCCCCGGTTTTTGCGCGCTAGCGGGTGAATTCGGCTTCTTCGTCGAAGGCGTCAGCGCAACCCTTGCCGCAGAAGCGCTTGACGCTGTCGAGAGGCTTCTCGCAGTACCAACAGGAGCCCTTGGGCGGAAGGCTTTGCCGCGACGGCGTTGCGGCGCGCAGCGGTGGCGGCTCCGTGGCCATGCTTGCGCAGGCCATCTCAGCCACTGCATCCTTTTCCGGTAGCCCTTCAGAGATCGTTCCCATGGCTCCCCCTGGCATTATTCAAGGCAAGATTACTCCAAGGGAATATCGTTGCGATGAGAATGCGCAAATTTGGCCGACCCGCTACATGCCGCAGGGCAAGTTCTACGTCTTGCCTCAAGGTCGTGGTGCGTGCGGCCGGCTTGTCCAGTGTGCGCTGATTATGTTGACGCTGCAATACAGCGGCCGCGCAGTGTTGCGCAGTGTGCACGGTGGGACGGATGGAAGAACGGGAATGCATGTGTGCAGCTCCTGCTGACTCGGAGGGCTTGGCCAGCGCCAAGTTTCGGTCGTGAAAATCATAACAGGAGCCGGGCCGCGCACGATTCGCAACTTTGCGGAATTTGCAGAGTGTGGGAATCTGGTCAGATCGGCCTTGTTTCCAGTGCGCTCCTGTGGTGGAGCGCGCTGGAAAGCCGCGAACCGTTCCCGCTAGCGCGACGCGACCTGGGCACGCAGGCGTTCTTCCTGTGCGCGCAGCTCGGGGGTGAGTTCCGCGCCAAAGTCCTCCGCTTCGAAAATCTGGCGGATTTCGATCTCGGACTCGCCTTCCTGGAACGGATTCGGGCAACGCTTGACCCACTCGATCGCTTCTTCCTTCGACTTGACGTTCCAGATCCAAAAGCCGGCGATGAGTTCCTTGGTTTCGGGGAACGGGCCGTCGGTGACAGTGCGCTCCGTGCCCTTGAAGCGCACGCGCGCCCCTTTCGAGCTTGGGTGCAAGCCCTCCCCGGCCTGCATGATGCCGGCCTTGACCAGCTCTTCGTTGTAGTTGCCCATGTCGGTGAGCAGCTTTTCGTCCGGCATGATGCCGGCTTCCGACTCCGCGGTGGCTTTGACGATGATCATGAATCGCATGGGGTCCTCCTCCTTAGCACATACCGGATTTTTGCATCGCTTCCTGCATCTCCTGCGGCGACATGTCCCGCACGTGCGTGGCGACGGACCAGCGGTGGCCCCACGGGTCTTCCAGCACGCCGTAGCGGTCGCCCCAGAAGGTTTCCTCGACCGGCATGATGGACTTGGCGCCCGCATCGACTGCGCGCCGGAACACGGCGTCCGAGTCGGACACGTACAGGTGCAGCGTGACGGGCGTGCCCGTCAGGGTGAGCGGGCCCATGGCCTTCCACTCCGGCATCTCGTCCACGAGCATGACCATGGAGTCGCCGATGCGGATCATGGCATGCATCAGTTTGCCGTTCGGCATGGGCATGCGTGCCACCTCGCTCGCTTCGAACGCCTTGGTATAAAAGGCGATCGCGTCCGAGGCGCCATTGCACACGAGGTGCGGCGTGACGGTGTGCATGCCTTCGGGAATAGCTTTCACTTGCTGGTTCATGTCTGGAATCCTTTCGAAAGGTGGGTGTGCATGGCTACGACGAACGAAGCAGCCCGTTTTCGACAGCCCGGCGACGAAAAAAATTCAGCGGACCGGCTCGAGGGTGACCACGATCGCGTCGCGCGCGATGCGGACCCGCGTCGGGCGGAACTGCACGCCATAGCGGCGCAAGTCTTCCGGACGGAAGTTGTATACAGCGATGTCGGAGTAGACGTTGGTGAGCAGCACGTTGGCAAGGCGGGAGAGGTGCCGCTGCGCATCGGGATTGACGCCGTCCAGGCGGAACTGGTCGACGCGGGCCTCGCGCAGGCGCACCGCATTGCTGGCGTTATCCAGGAACACGCGTCCGGACACGCCGAGATCGCCCATCCACACGTCGCGCGTGAATGGCGGGCGCACCTCGATGTCGCTACCGAGCGCGATCCGCTCCGTCTCGGGGAACAGGCGCGGTTGCGGCCGGGCCAGCGTTACCTCGAAGACCTCGAGCACGCGGTGCCGGACCGGGAAGCGCTCTTCCAGACGCGACTGGATCTTTTCCAGCGGTATCGCGACATCTTGCGGGCCGACCAGGCTGGCGCAGGAAGCAAGCAACAGGCACAGCGTCAGCGCGGCGGCGCGTTTCAGGATGCTCATGGCGGTCTCCTCCTTTGTTCTACTGTACCACCGGGCTCGGCCATGGCAATAAGGAACGCGAACGGAACGGACTTCGCACAAGCCCGCCGGCTGCGGCTAGAATCGACCGCTGGGCCCGGATGGATTGCGGCGGGCAAACCAGTGTTAAAGGAAGCGGGATGCGGAAAATGGCGATGTGCGCAGTGGTATCGATAGCGGCAGCAGGAGCGGGATGTTCGAGCCTGCCGCGCGGCGGGTTCGACGAGGCGCGCACGGCGCCGATCGCGCGGGCCATCACCAGTGTCATTGCCGAGCGGCGCATGCCGGGCGCCGCCTTCCGGCTCGAACAAGGCCCGCACGTCTATGAAGGCACGTTCGGCAAGGACAGCTACCGCGAGGATGCCACTCCGGTGGCCCCGGACACCATCTACGACGTCGCCTCGCTGACCAAGGTGCTGGCGACGGCGCCTTCGGTGCTGCTGCTGGCCGAGCGGGGCCGCATCGACCTCGATGCACCGGTGGTGCGCTACTTCCCCGAGTGCGCGGGCGGCGGGCGGGACGCGATCCTGGTACGGCACCTGCTCACGCATACCTCGGGCCTCAAGGCGGGCATTCCCGCCAAGCCGGCGTGGCAGGGAGCCGATGCGGCGCATGCCCTCGCCTGCGCCGCGGAGCCGACGCACCTGCCGGGCACCTACTTCCGCTATTCGGACATCAACTACATCCTGCTGGGACGGCTGGTGGAAACCGTGTCGGGCGAGCGGCTGGACGCCTTCGCCGCGCGGCACATCTTCGCGCCGCTCGGCATGCGCGACACCGGCTTCCTCCCCCTGCAGCGCGGCTGGCAGGCACGCGTCGCACCGACGCAGGACGACCACCGGGGCGAGGTGCACGATCCGACCGTGCACCGCATGGGTGGCGTGGCCGGCGCGGCGGGGCTGTTCTCGACGGCACGCGACGTGGCGCGCTTTGCGCGCATGCTGCTGGCGGGCGGCGAGCTCGATGGCGTGCGGGTGCTGAGGGAGGCGAGCGTGCGGCTCATGACCACGGCGCAGACGCCCGCCGGGATCGCGGAGCTGCGCGGCATGGGAATGGATATCGACTCACCGTTCGCGCGGCCGCGCGGGGCGATTTTCCCGGTGGGGAGTTATGGGCACACCGGGTTCACGGGCTGCTTCCTGTGGGTGGACCCGGGGTCGCGGACCTTCTACGTGTTCCTGTCCAACCGCGTTTATCCCGATGGGGCGAGCAATATCCTCGGCTTGTATGGGGAGCTGGGAACCTTGGCGGCCCGCGCCGTCTCGGGTTCATAGGACGTCACCCCAGCGAAGGCTGGGGTCCATGCCGGGCTTGCGGCTTCGCTCGGCTCGGTATGAATCCCAGCCTTCGCTGGGATGACGGGGTTACTTGCCGATGCAGAAGCGGCTAAAGATCACGCCGAGCAGGTCGTCGGGCGAGAACTCGCCAGTGATGCTCGACAGCTGTGCCTGCGCAAGGCGCAGCTCCTCCGCAAACAGGTCCAGCGACTGGTCGTCCTGCGCCGCGTGCGCGCCGGCCATGTCGAGGTGCTGGTGCGCCGCGCGCAGCGCGATCAGGTGGCGCTCGCGCGCGAGGAACACCGACTCGCCGGTCTGCTGCCAGCCGGCGATGCGCAGCAGCTCGGCGCGCAGCAGGTCGATGCCGGCCTTGTCGTGCGCGGACAGGTAGATGTGCGTGGCGTCCTCGGCCGCGTCCACCGCCGGCTTGTGCCCGGACAGGTCGATCTTGTTCCAGATGCGCAGCACCGGCACGCCTTCGGGGAACGCCGCCACGATGCCCTCGTCGGCGCGCGTCGGTCCCAGGCTCGCATCCAGCAGGTGCAGGATGACGTCGGCCTTGCCCACTTCGCCCCAAGTGCGTTCGATGCCGATGCGCTCCACCATGTCCACTTCGTCCGTCAGCGCGCGGATGCCCGCGGTGTCGATGATGTTGAGCGGGATGCCTTCCACCTGGATCGTCTCGGTGACCTTATCGCGCGTGGTGCCCGCGATCGGGGTGACGATGGCCACGTCGGTGCCGGCCAGCGCGTTGAGCAGCGAGGACTTGCCGACGTTCGGCTGGCCGACCAGCACCACGTTCAGCCCTTCGCGCAGCAGCGCGCCTTGCGACGCCTGTGCGAATACGCGGTCGAGCGCGTCGACGATGCCGGCCAGCTGGCCGCGTGCGTTGGACTTTTCGAGAAAGTCGATTTCTTCCTCGGGGAAGTCGAGCGTGGCCTCAACCAGCATGCGCAGGTTGATGACCTTCTCGACCAGGACGTGGATCGCCCTGGAGAAGGCGCCGGAGAGCGACTGGGACGCCGACTTGGCGGCCGCTTCGGTCGAGGCGTCGATCAGGTCGGCCACGGCTTCGGCCTGGGCCAGGTCCAGCTTGTCGTTGAGGTAGGCGCGGCGGGTGAACTCGCCGGGTTCGGCCAGGCGCACGCCGGATTCGGCGCCCGCTTCGAGCACGCGCGCCAGCAGCATCTGCAGCACGATGGGGCCGCCGTGGCCCTGCAGTTCGAGGACGTCTTCGCCGGTGTAGGAATGCGGGCCTTTGAACCACAGCGCGATGCCCTGGTCGATGACGGTGCCGTCGGCTTGCGTGAACGGCAGGTAGGTGGCGTGGCGCGGCTTGAGCGTGGTGTCCGGGAACAGTGCTGTCATCAGTGGCGCCAGCGACTTGCCGGAGGCGCGCACGACGCCGATGCCGCCGCGGCCGGGGGCAGTGGCGATGGCGGCGATGGGGGAAGTGTCTGGGATCATGTTGTTGATTTTATGTGAATTCGTCGCGCGGGGTGGGCACTGTCCCCGCATGGGACGGTCCCCTTCCAACGAAAAAGCCCGTGGTGAACACGGGCTTTGTCGTTGAGCGGACCGGGATTATTTCGGTACGCCGATGATCTTTTTGGTGATGACCCACTGCTGCGCCATCGAGATCAGGTTGTTCACCACCCAGTACAGCACCAGGCCGGACGGGAAGAAGAAGAACATGACCGAGAAGATCAGCGGCATCCACATCATCATCTTGGCCTGCATCGGGTCGGCCGGCTGCGGGCTGAGCTTCATGTTGACCCACATCGAGATCGCGTAGATGGCCGGCAGGATGAAGTACGGGTCAGGCTTGGTCAGGTCGGTGATCCACAGCACCCATGGGGCGCCGCGCATTTCGACCGAGGCCTGCAGCACGTAGTACAGCGCGATGAAGACCGGCATCTGGACCAGCATCGGCAGGCAGCCGCCGAGCGGATTGATCTTCTCGGCCTTGTACAGCTCCATCGTGGCCTGGTTCATCTTGAGCGGATCGTCCTTGTGGCGCTCTTTCAGTGCCTGCAGCTTCGGCGCGACCAGCTTGATCTTGGCCATCGAGCGGTAGCTCGCGGCGGACAGCGGGAAGAACAGCAGCTTGATCAGCACGGTGAACGCGACGATGGTCCAGCCCCAGTTGCCGATGAAGTTCTGCAGCTGGTCCAGCACCCAGAAGATCGGCTTGGCGAAGACGGTGAACATGCCGTAGTCCTTGACCAGTTCCAGGCCAGGGGCGATGGCTTCCAGCTTCTTCTCGTCCTGCGGGCCAGAGTACAGGCGCGCGCTGGTGGACGCGGTGGCGCCAGGCGCCACGGCGCCCATCGGGACCACGCTGCCGATCGCATACAGGTTGTTACCCAGCTTCTTGGTAAAGATCTCGCGCTGCGCCTTTTCCTGCGGGATGAAGGCGGACACGAAGAAGTGCTGCGACAGCGCGATCCAGCCGTTGTCGGCCTTCGTCGAGTGCTCCACGGAGCCGTCTTCGATGTCGGCGAAGGTCAGCTTCTGGTAGTGGTCTTCCGCGGTGTACAGGGTCGGGCCGGTGTACATCGGCATGAACCACGAGCTGCCTTCCGGCTTGTTGCCGTCGTGCGTGATCTGGTAGTACACGGACGGCTGCACCGGTGCTGCGGTGAGGTTGGTCACGTCGTGGCGCACGTCGATGACGTAGTCGCCCTTCTTGAAGGTGTAGGTCTTGGTCAGCTTGACGCCGCCCTGCTCCGCTTCCAGCACCACCTGCACCTGGTTGCCGCCGTCGAGCGTGCGCACGCCCGGCTTGGCCACGAACGGGGTGGTGTGGTTCGGCAGCACGCCGGCCGCGCTCTGGCCGACCAGGCCGGTCTGGCCCAGGTAGGTCTTGGCGCCAACGTGGTCGAACAGCACCTGGTTCTTCTTGTCGTCCTGGCCGTCGCGGAAGTGGAGCAGCTCCAGGCGGGTGATGACGCCGCCCGCGGTGCTGATGTTGGCCTTCACCACGTCGGTCGTGACGGTGATCGTCTCGGCCTGGACCGGCTGCGCGGCAGGTGCGGCGCCCGGCACGGCCGGGGTGCCGGCGGCGGCTGGCGCGTTTGGCAGTGCGGCGGTGCCGGCGGTGCCGGCGGTGCCGGCAGCCGGCGCGGTGGCGGCAGGAGCAGGCGCAGCCGAGAACAGGGACTGGCCGCCCTTCGAGATCATCCACTCATTCCAGAGCAGGAGGAGCGAGAAGGAGAACACCAGCCACAGGAAAGTACGCTTATTGAATTCCATTGGACGCAGATTTAGAGGTGTGGTTGCAACCGCAGGCGGTTGATGGGGAATGCTTGGGCGGAACGGGGTCGACGCCGCCGGGATGCCACGGGTGGCAGCGGCAGATGCGGCGCACGGCGAGCCAGCCGCCGCGCGCGGCGCCATGGGTGCGCAGCGCTTCGATCGCGTAGTTGGAGCAGCTCGGGTAAAAGCGGCAGCTGGGCGGCGACAGCGGCGAAATCGCCAGCTGGTAGAAACGCAGCAGCGACAGGAGCAGCTTCTTCATGGCCGGGGCGCGCGCAGCGCAGGGGCGGCAAACAGCCGCGCCAGCTCGGTGCGCAGTTCGGACTTGAGCGAGGCGGTGGTGGCCGGGCCGCTCTTCTTGTTGACCGGGCCGGACAGGCGCACGATCAGGTCCAGCGCCGTGAACTGCGAGGTGCGGAACAGCTCGCGCGTGACGCGCTTGATCGTGTTGCGGGTGACGGCACGGGGAGCGAAGCGCTTGGCCACAACGACGCCCAGCCGCGCATGCGGCAGGGTATTGGGTCGGGCATAGAGCACGAAGTGCGCCGTTTTTTGGGCAGGCCGCAAACGAAAAACGGATGAAAACTCATCCGTTTTAATAATGCGGCGAGCGCGCGCGAAGTCGTGTGAACCTTCGCTAGCCATGGCCGGATCGTCCAGCGTCGAGGCCGGGAGCCTTATACTGCCAGGCGCTTGCGGCCCTTGGCGCGGCGAGCGTTGAGTACTTGGCGGCCACCACGGGTAGCCATACGTGCGCGGAAGCCGTGCGTGCGCTTGCGACGAACGACGGAAGGTTGGTAAGTACGTTTCATGGGTGGTCTCGCTTACAAGCTTAGTGAAATCGCCCAATGGTCGGGCGCAGAACCCATAATTAGACAGCAGAACGGGACCGGCTGTCAAGTTGCGCTGTGGTTTTCTGCCCGCCACCAGCCGCCGTCATCCCAGCGAAAGCTGGGATCCATACTGACGCTCGGACTTCGGTAGCTCAGCATGGATCCCAGCCGTCGCTGGGACGACGGGGGTGAAAAAATACCCCCGTCGCCTGTGGATAACTTTGCTGTTGAAGAGTAAAATAGCGCGTTCCGGGCAGCATTTGCGCGCCCGAAATCACCGCGAAGACGTATGGAAGAATTCTGGCAGACCTGTTCCGCCCAGCTGGAGATGGAACTCACGCCGCAACAATATAGCGCGTGGATCAAGCCGCTCGTTGTCCTGGACTACGAGGACGGCAAGGTGCGCATCGCCGCGCCGAACCGCTTCAAGCTGGATTGGGTGAAGACGCAGTTCGCCTCGCGCATCACGCAGCTGGCCGCCGACTACTGGGAAATGCCGGTCGACGTCCAGTTCGTGCTCGACCCGCGCACCATGAAGAAGGCGCCGACGCCAGGCGCGCCGGCCGTCCACGTGAACGGCGATGGCGGCCAGCGCGCGCCGGAAGCGCAGTCCGCGCCGGAGATCCCCGCTGGCAAAGGCCCGATGCGCGAGAACAGCCGCGTCAACCCGGACCTGACGTTCGACAGCTTCGTCACCGGTAAGGCCAACCAGCTGGCGCGCGCCGCCGCGATCCAGGTAGCCAACAACCCGGGCGTCTCGTACAACCCGCTGTTCTTCTACGGCGGCGTGGGCCTGGGCAAGACCCACCTGATCCACGCGATCGGCAACCAGGTGATGGCCGACCAGCCGGGCGCGCGCATCCGCTACATCCACGCCGAGCAGTACGTGCGCGACGTGGTGACCGCGTACCAGCGCAAGGGCTTCGACGACTTCAAGCACTATTACCACTCGCTGGACATGCTGCTGATCGACGATATCCAGTTCTTTGGCGGGAAGAGCCGCACGCAGGAAGAGTTCTTCTACGCGTTCGAGGCACTGATCGCGGCCAAGAAGCAGATCATCATCACCAGCGACACGTATCCGAAAGAGATCACGGGCATGGACGACCGCCTGATCTCGCGCTTCGACTCCGGCCTGACGGTGGCGATCGAGCCGCCGGAGCTGGAAATGCGCGTGGCGATCCTGCTGAAGAAGGCGACCTCGGAAGGCGTGACGCTGAACGACGACGTGGCCTTCTTCGTGGCCAAGCACCTGCGCAGCAACGTGCGCGAGCTGGAAGGCGCGCTGCGCAAGATCCTGGCGTATTCCCGCTTCCACGGCCGCGAGATCACGATCGACATCGTGAAGGAAGCGCTGAAGGACCTGCTGTCGGTGCAGAACCGCCAGATCAGCGTGGAGAACATCCAGAAGACGGTGGCGGACTTCTTCAACATCAAGGTCGCGGACATGTATTCCAAGCGCCGGCCGGCGAACATCGCCCGCCCGCGCCAGATTGCCATGTACCTGGCCAAGGAACTGACCCAAAAGAGCCTGCCGGAGATCGGCGAGCTGTTTGGCGGGCGTGACCACACGACCGTGCTGCACGCGGTGCGCAAGATTGCCGCGGACCGCCAGAAGAACGCCGAGTGCAACCACGAGCTGCACGTGCTGGAGCAGACCCTGAAAGGCTAAGCACCGCCCTCCGCCTCCGGGGGATGACGGAGCGAAAAGTATTGATAAGAAGTAATTTCTGGCAAAATGCAGATTACACTTTGCCAGCGCAGTAAATACACAACCTTTAACTACTGAAGGACAGCTATGCAATTGGTCAAAACCACCCGAGACACGCTTCTCCGGCCACTGCAGATCGTGAGCGGTATTGTCGAGCGTCGGCACACTATGCCGATTCTGGCCAATATCCTCATCCGCAAGGACGGCGAACACGTCTCGTTCCTGTCTACCGACACCGAAGTGCAGATCACCACGAACGCGGCGATCGGTTCGGGTCCTGAAGTCGAAGGCACCACCGTGGCCGCGCGCAAGCTGCTCGACATCCTGCGCGCGCTGCCGGAATCGGGCGACGTGACCATGACGCTGGCGAACAAGCGCCTGACCGTCCAGTCGGGCAAGTCGCGCTTCGCCCTGCAGACGCTGGCGGCCGAAGAGTTCCCGACCGTGGCCGTGGCCGACACCTACAACGCCACCGTGACCCTGCCGCAGAAGACCCTGAAGCACCTGTTCAACATGGTGCACTTCTCGATGGCGCAGCAGGACATCCGCTACTACCTGAACGGCCTGCTGCTGGTGCTGGACGGCCGCAACGTGATCGCCGTGGCGACCGACGGCCACCGCCTGGCCTTCTGCCAGGTCGAGACCGAGCAGGAATTCGCGCGCCAGGAAGTGATCATCCCGCGCAAGACCATCATCGAGCTGCAGCGCCTGCTGGAAGAGACCGACGACACGGTCCAGCTGGACATCGCCGCCTCCCAGGTCAAGCTGACCTTTGCCGACATCGAACTGGTGTCCAAGCTGGTCGAGGGCAAATTCCCCGACTACACCCGCGTGATCCCGAAGGGCTACAAGAACGACTTCACGATCAGCCGCGACGAACTGCTGCGTTCCCTGCAGCGCGCCGCGATCATGACCAGCGATAAGTTCAAGGGTGTACGCTGCATCATCACCCCGGGCAGCATGAAGATCAGCTCGACCAACGCCGACCAAGAAGAAGCGGTCGAAGAACTCGAGATCGACTACGGCGGCGACAGCATCGACATCGGCTTCAACGTCACCTACCTGCTCGACGTGCTGAACAACCTGAAGTGCGAGCAGGTGAACATCGCACTGGGCGACTCCAACTCGTCGGCCCTGATCTCGATTCCCGAGAACCAGGACTTCAAGTACGTCGTCATGCCAATGCGTATCTGACCAGGCACCTCGTCCCCGCTTGCGCGGGGACCAATGCCGGGCGAACCGAAGCCTCACCCTGTTATTGCAGGACCAGCCGCACCGCAATCACCGTTATATTGAGAAAGTCATGTCCGTGAATCCAACAGATCTCCCAGTCCCGCCAAAGTCGGAAGACTACGGCGCCGCCTCCATCCAGATCCTCGAGGGCCTGGAAGCGGTGCGCAAGCGCCCTGGCATGTACATCGGTGACACGTCCGACGGCACCGGCCTGCACCACCTGGTGTTCGAAGTGCTGGACAACTCGATCGACGAGGCGCTGGCCGGGCACTGCACCGAGATCCACGTAACGATCCACTCGGACAACTCGATCTCGATCACCGACAACGGCCGCGGCATCCCGGTCGGCCTCAAGATGGACGACAAGCACGAACCGAAGCGCTCCGCCGCCGAGATCGTGCTGACCGAGCTGCACGCGGGCGGCAAGTTCGACCAGAACGCCTACAAGGTGTCCGGCGGCCTGCACGGCGTGGGTGTCTCCTGCGTGAACGCGCTGTCCAAGCTGCTGCGCGTGACCATCCGCCGCGACGGCAAAGTGCACCAGATGGACTTTGTGCGTGGCGTGGCGCAGAACCGCGAAATCGAGATGCGCGACGGCGTGCCCGTCTCCCCGATCAAGGTGATCGGCGAGACCGACAAGCGCGGCACCGAAGTGCACTTCTGGGCAGACGAAGAGATCTTCACGCACGTCGAGTTCCACTACGAGATCCTGTCCAAGCGCATCCGCGAACTGTCGTTCCTGAATAACGGCGTCAACATCAAGCTGACCGACCAGCGCACCGGCAAGGAAGAACTGTTCGCGTTCGAAGGCGGCACCCGCGGCTTTGTCGAATACATCAACCGCGCCAAGACCGTGCTGCACCCGACCGTGTTCCAGGCCACCGGCGAGCGCCAGTCCGACCAGAACACCACCATCTCGGTGGATGTGTCGATGCAGTGGAACGACTCGTACAACGAGCAGGTGCTGTGCTTTACCAATAACATCCCGCAGCGCGACGGCGGCACCCACCTGACCGGCCTGCGCGCCGCGATGACGCGCGTGATCAACAAATACATCGAAGAGAACGAACTGGCCAAGAAGGCCAAGGTGGAAGTGTCCGGCGACGACATGCGCGAAGGCCTGACCTGCGTGCTGTCCGTGAAGGTGCCGGAGCCGAAGTTCTCCTCGCAGACCAAGGACAAGCTGGTGTCGTCCGAAGTGCGCGGCCCGGTCGAGGAGATCGTCGCCAAGACGCTGACCGACTTCCTGATGGAGAAGCCGAACGACGCCAAGATCATCTGCGGCAAAATCGTGGAAGCGGCGCGTGCGCGCGAAGCGGCCCGCAAGGCACGCGACCTGACCCGCCGCAAAGGCGTGATGGACGGCCTGGGCCTGTCCGCCAAGCTGGCCGACTGCCAGGAAAAGGATCCTGCGCTGTCCGAACTGTACATCGTCGAGGGTGACTCCGCAGGCGGCTCCGCCAAGCAGGGCCGCGACCGCAAGTTCCAGGCGATCCTGCCGCTGCGAGGCAAGGTGCTGAACGTGGAGAAGGCGCGCTTCGAGAAGATGCTGTCGTCCGAACAGATCACCACCCTGATCGCGACGCTGGGGACCTCGATCGGACCGGACGAATTCAACGTCGAGAAGCTGCGCTACCACCGCATCATCATCATGACCGACGCGGACGTCGACGGCGCCCACATCCGCACCCTGCTGCTGACGCTGTTCTACCGCCAGATGCCGCAGCTGGTGGAGCGCGGCCACGTGTACATCGCGCAGCCGCCGCTGTACAAGGTAAAGGCCGGCCGCGACGAGCGCTACCTGAAGGACGACGTCGAGGAAGCGAGCTACATGATGACCGTGGCGCTGAACGGCGCCGTGCTGACTCCGCGCGAAGGCGCCGACCCGATCCAGGGCGAAGCGCTGGCTGAACTGGTCCGCCAGTACAACTACGCGAATGCGGTGATGATGCGCCTGGGCCGCGTGATCGACCGCCATGCGCTGACCGCGATCATGACCGGCGTGGTGCTCAAGCTGGATACGCTGGAGAACGCGCAGGCGTCCGCCGTGGCGATGGCCGACGCGATGAACGACCGCGCCGTGACCGTGACGGTACAGTCGGACGAACTATCGGACAAGCACGCGCTGCGCATCGAGCGCATCCACCACGGCAACGTGAAGGTGAGCGTGATCGACGCCGACTTCGTGGAAGGCGCCGACTACGGCGTGCTGGCCAACGCGGCCGCCACCTTCAAGGGCCTGATCGGCGAAGGCGCGTTCGTGCGCCGCGGCGAAGGCGAGAAGGTGAAGGAATCGGCAGTGCACGACTTCACGCACGCGATGCAGTGGCTGCGCGACGAGGCGGAACGTACGGTGTCGAAGCAGCGCTACAAGGGTCTGGGTGAGATGAATCCGGACCAGCTGTGGGAAACCACCATGGATCCGACTGTGAGGCGCCTGCTGAAGGTGCAGATCGAAGACGCCATTGCCGCCGACCAGATTTTCACGACGCTGATGGGTGACGAAGTGGAACCGCGCCGTAACTTCATCGAATCGAACGCACTGCACGCCGGCAACATCGATGTGTAATTCTCGATCGACGAAAGCGGCCGTTTGGCCGCTTTCGCTTTCTGAGAACCATTACGCTTTGCTCTGTCTCGCCTCCGGCAGTAGGTGAGCCCCGCACCGCACCAAGAAGTTAACAGTATCGTCGAGTGGGCCACACGCTCGGGTGCTGTCGTTATCATCCCCACTTGGAACCCAGAGAATCATTCCTTCGCGTGCTCTGGTCAACAATACTCGATATGTATTTTCGATAAATTGTCGCTCTATGAGCGATTGCACCCGCTTCCACGCATTGCCAGAAAGGCGCTTGAATGCCCACCTCGCGTTCGCGGTGTCCCAAAGGAAATCGCCTCCCCAGCAGATTGCTGCGAAATCAAGCTCGAGCCCTTGGCATGTGTATTCGTTAGCTGGTACTTCGAGCGCAAAAGATGAGCGGATGTCTCCTGGTTCATTCAGATACCAATGCGCGATTTCGTCACCGGCAGCAGCGTGGAGCATTGTGCCCAACCCATCAGCGCGTAGTCGACGTGCACCAGAACTCGCCACGAGACCAAACCTACGTTCACCCCGTCCGCTTGTACGCAACCACCCCTTCGCCTCGTTCAGCGACCTTGTCACCAAGATAGGATAGGGTCCCAGACGCAATGCTGACTCCCTTGCGGCAGCTTCGTCTCCAGCGAGCACGGCATTAACCCAACTACTGACGCTAGGTGAGCGATAGCTACGTTGAGGTACCAGGAGCTGCAGTGATGGTTCTACCTGTACAACGACCTCCGCTGGCATGGGTCCCAGGGTGAACTTTCCGGCCGAGGGGCCACCCTGTACGACGTCCGGCGGTGCGTATATCTTCCAAGTTGATTTGTTCTGCTGGGCTAGCTTGCGAACAGCTTCTCCCCATCCCCAGACGCCCTCTTCCCCTGAATTGATTTCCTGCCCGCCGCCTACCAGGCATACGCAGACGCACCAATCTTGATGTCGCTGCATTAGCTCCAGGATCAGCACTGGCTCAGAAGCTGTTCGATTAAATTTCTCCAAGCCCTGCTTTTCATCCCAGGCTCGCTGTGCCTCGTCGAACACGATGACGTGGTCATGTGGTGGAACATCGGGGCTTCCCCGAAAACCTTCTTGAAGGTAATCATTGATGTGTTGGATCCGCGCCCGCACACTCGACCGAATTTCTTGAAGTGTACGCCTCCCCCCTCTGCTTTTGATGCGTTTATCCTCGTCCCGGGCAAGTGCCTCCCGTAAAACAGCTACAAGCGGAGTGTTCCCAGAGAGGTAGACCGTATCGCCGTGCTGATCGATTCCGAGTGCGCTATGCACAACATAAAGTCCGGCGAGGGTTTTACCAGATCCCGGCACTCCGGTCAGGAGAATAAGGTAGCGCTCCTTCTTATCTCGAGCTTCCCTGATGAGCTCCACGAGGCGGGTCGATGCGGACTGCAAATTTTCGGCGTCGGCATTGGCTATACTTCGGACATCATGCCCGGCAAAAATATTGGTAGCAGCCTCGATTACGCTGGGGACTGGACGGTAGGGTGACCGATCCCACTGTTCAGCAACGATATGCGTGTCACCCGCACCTTCGATTGAGATAAGTAGTGGAGCTAACCCGGTTTGCCCGATGCGCACAACAGGGGCAACCATCTCCGGCGTTCGCGCGACAGCTCGATACTGCGTCGACTCCACGGCGTTGGTACTCCAGAGAACAGGAATGATCCGCCTCGCATTGCTCTCTGCATGGAAATCACGAAGGTCTAGTGCGTATTCTTCGACCTGTCGCTGATCCGCGCTGTTGAATTCAGATGAACCCACCTTGAACTCGACAACGACAATTGTTGGACCGGCCAAAATGATGGCATCGATTCGTCTACGTAAGCGATAAAGCGGATATTCCAGTAGGATAGTCCACTCCGCAGCTTCAGGCCTGATCTTCACTAGCGCCGTTAACTGCTGTTTAAGGAGTGGCACGGACTCACGCCACGATTCAGATGCTCGCGTGTATTGAGTCGAGAACCCATCCGAAGCATATTTGTGCTGAAGTACGCCTACTATTTCATTAACGTCTGCTTCCAGTAATCCCTCCACCTGCTGGCGATAATAAGCGGCCATCCCGACAATTCCGATAGTTATTGAACAAATCAGAATACCATGCTGAATTTACGTTGGCGGCCTTTCCTGCAGGATGTTCAATTTCGGGTCGCGGATATCGCCAGTTAAGGTTCCGGGATCGGTAAAAACCCATCGTTCTAGTCATAGTGAAAAATTCGTGCTCACTGCAGTTTCCATTCACTCAGCGATTCAACGATCTCACCGCATGCCGCAGCCTGTACCCACGGGTAACGTCACCGAAAAAAGAATATGGGCCATCCTCTAGGCGCTCGTGTTCTCGATTTCCTTCCGCGATTAAGAACGAGGGAATCGCTTCTAGTGACTGCGCCCCCCTGATCGGCCCTGTCTAATAGCTCGGTGGACCACAATCTTCCGACCCGATCGCATCCTGCACGCTATTCCAAGGAGGAAGTTCTGCGGGTGGAAGAGGTAGCGCCTTGTTGAGCCGCTTCAGTCGTAAATCAGGGTTGAGTTCTAAGGCCTTGTCGATCTCTTGGTACCTCTTTTCACGTTCGACGTCGGGCTTAAGACCTAACTCGCGAAGCTTACTCATCTGCTCCGCGGTGTAGCTATTCCACCGTCTTGTCCCAAAAAACAGCATCAGCGCGGTAGCCGATTCTTCGTTCCCAAAACGAACGCCATCTTGGTAAAAATTGAGCGCCTCGCGGAATTGGCCCTTTACCTTCGCCATGACCCCCAGTGCCCTGGCTGCCGGACCATGATCTTGCTTGTAGGCGCACGTACGCAGGTAAAGCGCTTCGTCAGTCCGTGCGGCACTCTCATACGCTTCGGCGAGCGCCATCTGCGCGTCTGGGCTGCCTAGTTCGGCGGCCCTGCGGTAGTAGGCAAACGAAATAGCTTTGTCCATGACGGCGCCGCCGTAGCCATATTGATGGGCAACGCCAAGATCGTAATAACCCCATGCCTGTCCGGCGGCGACCGCTTGACGAATGATTTGCACGGCTTTCTCGGGCTGCGGGTCGAGAACCCTATTTGTATCGAGCGGCCCTAACCCTTCAAGATAGAAGTGCGCAAGCAGCGCACGCGCGCCCCAGTCGCCTTTCTCAGCCGCGAGCCTAACATCAGCAAGAATATTTAGTAGTTCCTGC
Organism: Pseudoduganella sp. GCM10020061; assembly: GCF_042683405.1. Classification (NCBI taxonomy): domain Bacteria; kingdom Pseudomonadati; phylum Pseudomonadota; class Betaproteobacteria; order Burkholderiales; family Oxalobacteraceae; genus Pseudoduganella; species Pseudoduganella sp. GCM10020061. The sequence continues at coordinate 28,517 of NZ_JBHUJS010000001.1, forward strand.
CGCGTAAATTGGAACTCGACTTTGCTACGCCAGAATTTGCGGGCATTGATATAGATTCGGTACGCTTCCGGGTCTCGCTCACGCGGCATGTGATCCTTCCAGCGACCACACACCGGAGGGGGATCGGTCACCCTGAATTCATGAAGACCAGGCGGTATGGTATGCATGGCGACGTACTCCAGATGTGATCGATATTTGAGACCGCCAGAAACAAGTGCTCCTGCGAGCACGCCCAGGGACAGCAAACGAATGGCTGCTTTGTTCACGGCTATATGAGGGGAGCGCCCGGCTTCCGGTCCACTTGGAACGCTACGATCTGGCCCAAAAGTGGCTCGTTGCTTTTCATTGCTTGCGCATTTTCGGTCATCCTATCGTTCCAGTCCTTGAAGATATTCTGCATATCCTCGAACTGTCCGGGACCGGGGTCGCCAGCGCATTGGGTGAACAAATCGCAACGGAGCTTGTACGCCACTTCCTTCGCTTGGCTGAGAATGTTCAGTTCGCTGTCGATAGCCATGCTGCGAACATTCAAGTTTGCCGAGCCAACGGTAAAGGCAGCATCGTCCACTATCGCCACCTTTGAGTGAATGTAGATTTCCTCGTACTCGGCAGGCCTGGGCTTCGGCTGGGCACAGGTCCACAATGAACCCATGACCGCCTTAATGCCAATTTTCGATAGCTGCTTGGGTGTGATCGGCGGCTCTCGTTTGCCCCGGCTCGCCTGTTCTACCGCCTCGTTGTGCTGGAACTGCATTGTGGCGCTATGTCCGAGTTGCTGTGCCACGTCATAGGTGGCAATGTCCATCCCGTCCCGTTCGGGCGTGGATGTCAGGATGAAGACATATATCGGTTTGTTAAATCGGCCCTCGCGTAGCCGCTGCACGCAATCCTTCAGGTGCGTGGCCCAAGCGCCATACTGGATGTACTGGTTCTGGATAAAAATGTAGTGGTGCATCTGTCGCGTCAGATTCGCATAGCATTCCTTGATAGTCTTCTCGCCATGCATTGGCTGCGTCCGCAATAGTTGCGCACTATGCTGACCGCCGGGAAGAATAAAGGCTTCTGGCTTGATGGCTTTCCGACGTTTTTCAAAATCGTGATCTGGGTCGCGGTGTGTCAGCTTCTGAATCCCGCGGCTGATGTTGTGCAAGTTCCGGCCCAAGTATTTCGTGATCAGCCAATACTTCTCGGTGAAGAAGGAACTCGGCGGCGTAGACTCGCTCCATCCCTGGCAGAAATTGTGATTCAGGTCGTAGAGCACCGGTCCGCGAACACGCGCGGACACGTCCTGATAAGGTTTCGCCACGTACGCGTTACGCTTCAGGTTGTATTCCAACTCCCGTTTTTTAGTTTCGAGTTCTGCGTTGCTGGGGCGGTACGCTGTTCCTAAGTGGCCGCCAGCTCCGTGATTGAGGGCCGGACCTTCGTTAAATGACATCGGGTCCGCGCGATAAAAAGTTTCACGACGCGGGTCTTGGTAGATGTGGGCCGCCGTGTCCCAAAAATCGGTGATTGAATTGTGGCCCATGACGTAACCCACAGCTTTTGCCGGGAGTTCGTAGTCGATCAACAGCATCTTCTGGTGATGGGTTGGAAAACGGGCGGTTGCCTGCGCTGCCACGTTTAAAGGCACGTCTTCGCCCCCGAGCGATTTGGGGAAGAGTTCAGGCAAGATCGAGCGCACGTGAAAGCAGATATTCTTTATTTCGCCTGAACAAATTCTTTCAAACCATTCGGCATTGTATTTTTGGTGGCCCTCCGTGTAAAAGCCAGTCGCGCTTGAGCAGCCGATCGAGGGAAAGCGGGTTCCGTAATAGCCTGGAATGTTCTTCATCAGGGTCTGGCTCACCTGGTCGTCGTACCACACGAGCAACCGGACCATTACAGGATCCTTCTTTCTTGTGGCAATCGCCAAGAGCAGGTCGCCGTAGCGCTGTCCATCCTGCGCCGTGAACCCTCGCTTAAGCACCATGCCGGGATCAAAGCCCCAAGTGATGATGTCAACGGTGCGGGTCGCGGCCTTGATATCAGCGGCGACCCACGAGAAGACCTCCTCACCGCAGATGAGCGGCTCAATGCTGCCGCGGTGGCGCGGAGGATAGAGGCGCTTTGGGGTCTGCACCCACCACGGCAACGTGAGGCATTGGTATGGTCCAGTCGTCTTCCTGTAAGACAGCGTCTGCTTGTACAGATGCGCGTTTTCGTTCATTCCCCCCATGCCCGGCCCCGCGTAAGTTGGTTATCGAGGTGTGTAGCTGTGCTTTGCGACATCGTGAGCGAGGAAACGAACTTCCTCTCATAAACCGTCGGATCTGAATTAAGACGTCGGCGCATTTTGGCCGGCCTGAATATCGACGGAGAGATCGGAAAGAAGCCTGTCATTCTCCAGCGTGTCATGATCATCGGTGAGGCAGCCGCCCTGATTGCAATATCCATGGTGGCCCAATCCTGCACTGGCTTCGTGCCGTTCCGTTAAGTCGCCGGAATTGATAACAAAGACTTGTCCGTTGGGGAGTTCCAACTGATATTCGACTTCGGAATCGAGGTCATGTTCAAATGAGATGTTCCCGCGCTCGTCGATCTGTCCTTCTTCAACGACAGCCCCATCCCTGCAGAGCTTGAAGGGTAGACCCGCTCCAGATTTACCCATCGCGCCCGCGTGGCTACCCAGATGAAAAGCGCCCATCCCTTTCATCGCGGTGTCCACAAGCGAGGGCATGTTAATCGCCATCTCGACGCTCTTAGGCCCCAAGAAATCGTGTGATGCGCCATGGTAGATGTGCTTCCCGGTGGTCCCATGTTCGATGCCGCCGGCGTTATATTTGGCGTAGCTACCGCCGCCGTTGATTACTATCTCTTCCTTTGCCGTTATCGTGATGCGATTTGCCGTCTGCGTTATATTGAGTTTCGCAAGCAAATTGATGCTGTCGGATAGTGCCTGTAGGTCGATATTGGCCTCAGCCGCGATCAGTTTCATGCCAGTCTTTCGAACAAATAACCTGAAAGCGTCTTTCACGCTCGCGAAGAAGCCCCCGCCGGTGGCGATGGACAGGCTTTGCCCACTCGTCAGAGCCGTGTGCTGGAGGCTCGCTAGATGTGTCGAGCCTGCCGTGTTGGAGTGGATACCCGCGGGGCTCGCCAGTACCAAGTGCGGTGCAGAGAGTTCCGCGCCAGGGCTTTCCTTACCGCCCGCAATCTCATCAGTCTGGCGTTTGATTGCGAGGACTGCATCAGGCTGGCAGTCCTGCGCCCCGTTTTGCTGTGCCAAATCTGTGAGCGATTCGTGGCACTGCTGAGCAATGTCGAGGCGTTGAAGCGTTTCACGCATGTCCTTGATCGCCCCATTTGCCGACTGGCGCGCTTCAGTTGTGATTAGGAGGCCCTTCGCGGCGCGGGCGACGCCGTGACCATCGGTTCGAAGTTCCCATCCCTCACCGCGGCCATCCTTCCGTCCGAGATTATCCTCAACCCTGTTGATGTGGCCGAGCGACAACTGACTGTGTTGGTGATCGCTCTTGAGCTGCGCTTGAATCTGCCCTGGCGTGTCGTCCAACAACAGGTGATTGCCGCGCTTCGCTGCCTTTAACTCATTGCTGCGCAGTCCGCACAGAGCTCGTTGAGATGGCAACTGCCAGTTGGGCATGCGTTTCGTGTTCGCCAGCGCGCCAACGATGAGCGGTCGATCGCAATTTCCCTCCAAGTACTGTACGACCACTTCGTCTCCCACACGTGGCAGAGCGATCTGACCGAACTGCGAACCAGCCCACGCGGTCATCACCCTCACCCACGGAGAACTCGTAGGGTCAGATTTACCATCACGGTGCCAATGGAACTGCACGCGCACGCGCCCATACTCGTCGGTGTAGATCTCCTCGCCCGGCGGGCCGACCACGGTGGCCGTCTGCACGCCGTAGATCCTCGTATCGGTGCTGTTGTAGCCACGCGGCGGGCGCCAGCGCACGTTCTTGCGTACGCACCTCATCTCGTTGGTGTATTCGGAGCGCGAGGTTTCGTTGTTCTGGTAGTTGTTCGATGCGATGTGGCGAACGGATACCACCATATGCTCGCCGCCATCGCCCTCGCTAAAGAAGTGGCCGGCCAGCGTGAAGGAGCGGCCCGGCTGCAGTGCCCTGTGGTTGCCTCGCGCGGTGACGGTGATGCCGTCGACCGCCAGCTGGTCCATGCGCCGTTCGGCGAGGGCCTCGCCCGCTCCAGCGTCGCGGAAGCCGTAGGCGCCCGTGCTTTCGAATACCTCCTGGGCAGGAACGAGGCCCTGGTCAACCACCGCACCGCCTTCAGCATTCGCAGCGCTGGCGTGCTTGAAGTCGTAGCTGCCCACTGCGGACTGCGTCGGCACCGCCACCTGCTCCGGCATCCAATGGCTGATGCCGTCGTCCTCGATCGATCCAGATTCCGCTCGGTACTCGATGGTCGCCGCGTCGCCGTCCAGCGGATTGGCATAAGTGCTGTCGTCGGATACCCACAGCGTGTGGCCGTCGTAGCGGTGCTCGTACCAGTAGAACAAGCCGGCGTCCTCGAGCCGCCGGTGTATGTGATTGTGGTCGGTCTCGTTGTACTGCACCGCGAGCGTGATGTCCGGCAGCGGTGCGATCAGGCGGCACTGGAAGTCGCGCTGCAGGTAGTGCTCAAAGGTCTTGTCGCACAGCTCGACCAGGGTCATATTCTGGAACAGCCTGCACTCCTGGCGCAGCCGCAGGAAGGCCAGCCACGGCGACAGCACCATGCGGTAGTGCGCGAAGCCGCCGTCGGTCTTGGTAAAGCCGAACTGTGTGACGTAGCCGTTAAAGTAGCGCAGCGTGCCGTCATTGCGCACCAGCGATACCGTGACCATGCGGCCCATGACCTTGTTGATCGGGATGGAGGCATCGTCCGACAGCACTTCCACGTGGAAGGTGAAGTCGCGCGACAGCCCTTCGTCCGCGTCGATGGAGTTGACCAGCATGCGCACGTCCGGCCCGTCCTCGCGCGGGAAGTCCATGCGCAGCAGGCGTTGGCCCTGCCAGTCGCCGTACAGCAGGGCGGCGATGTCGTTAATCAGGTTCATCGGTATCGGTTCCTTCCCCCGGCCGGAGGATGTAGCGCATGTCGGCGCGGTCATGCAGGGACGCGCCGGACAGCAGGTAGCTGTTGAGGCCAAGTGCGAATGTGCCGTCCAGCTTCAACGGCTGCACCTGTTCCTTGGCGACGACGACTGTGATGTCGAACTCGGTGGTGGGCACGGCGAACAGGCCGAGCACCTTCGCCAGCGCGCGTGCTCCAAGGCCGGCGCGACTGAATTCTTCTGCCTTCTCCCGCGTTTGCGGATACAGCGTGACGGCGCAGCGGATATCGCGGCGGTGCATGTGCGATCCCAGCACGCTCGGCGTGCCGCGACCCAGGGTGCTGCTGCCCAGCCGGGCCTGGAACGCTTCGGGAACCGGGTGCAGGGTCTGGACGCCCGGCTGCACGTCTACCCGCATGTCGAAATAGCGCGACAACACCTGTTCGAGCACGACGGCGGACACTGGGCGGTGGCGCAGCAGCCCGGCGTAATAGGTCTCGAGCTTGCGCACGCATGCCGACCGATCGTCTTCACCCTGCGAGGCGGCCAGCGCCAGCAGGCGCGGGCGGAGCGCGGCGCTGTCGCAGTCCGCCGCCAGTTCGAAGCGCTGCGCTTTCCACGCTTCGTAGAACAGGCTGACCAGGCGCGATGACAGCGCATCCAGGAAGGCGCGGCGCGCCTCGCCGAGTCCTTCCCCGCCGGCGTTGTGCACGGCTTCGGTGTAGTGCAGGGGCAGGGTGCCGTGCACGCCCAACATGCCGATGAAGGTCGGCGTGATGCGCACCTGCGGGCTCTCGCCGGCGCGAATGGCTCGCGCCAACTGTTCCGCCGATAACGAATGCTGCGCTCGGTCGATGGACAGGCTTTCCACTTCACCCGGCGCAAATCCCAGCGACGTGCTGTTGGGGAACCGGATGTGGTCGCGCACCGCTGTGGCGGGGTCGGCGCCCGCTGCGGCGAGCATGCGCTCCATCTCGCGCACGACCTGGAAGAAGTCGAACCGGGCCGGTTCTTCTAGGATCTCGCTCATTACGCAAGTCCCTTCCCGGAGCGGGCGGCAAAGCGCACCAGTTCGCGCCCGTCCTCGCTACGTACGACCAGGCGGGTGAACAGGTTCAACTGGCCGTACATGCCGAGGAAGCGGTCGAGCACCTGGCAGAACACGTGCACACCGGTCCCCACGAATGCCGCGGGCGCAATCGACAGCCGTATTTCCACCCCCGGCATCATTGCAGCCACGGCGTCCTCGTGCACCCAGTCCATCGCCGGCGCAAAGGCGATGCCGGTGATGCCGTTGACCATTCGGGTCGCGGACGCGGAGTGCGACAGGTCGTACAGCAGCAGCATTTCCTGGAATTCGCGCAGGCCCAGGTTGGTGAGCGGCCTGCTTCCCAGCGCCAGCTGCGATACCAGCTTCCAATGCGATCCGCGTCCCCCCGGCGGCATGCACGGGAGGGTCGGCTTACGCAGCAGGCGGACGTGCGCGGCGCCAAAACTGCCGGTCGCCACCAGGTCGCCCTCCACGGCGCCGCACGCCAGCAACGACGGCAGGGAGCCGTTGGAGCACAGCAGCTCGGTCGAAATCGTCTGCACGCCGGAGCGCGCGGGTTCAAGCTCCTGGTCTACCAGCGCAATACGCAAGGGTGGGCGCACGGCCCCACCGTCGCCGGAGTAATCGCGGCTGGCCACCCAGTAGGGCTTGTCCGGTTGGGCGTAGTGGGTGCTGTAGAAGGGCGTGAGCTCTACCACCTCTGGTGCCCCGCCGCTGGTATCGATGGTGCGGACCGCCTGCACGGCGACGATGTCGTAGGCGTCCGGCCGCCTCTCGTCTGCGCTCAGGATGTAGTCTGGCGAGGTATTGGTGACGGTAATCGGCACGCCGGGCCGCAGGAACAGGTTGACGGCGGGTGTGCAGCCGAGCTGCAGGTGCCGGGCGGACAGCCCGGACAGCATGCGCGCGCGGTCCGAGTCGAGCGCCACGTCGCGCAGCACGATGTGCAGCGTGCCGCCGTTGCGCGCAAGCGGCGCTTCCTCCAGGATCGACGCGAGGTCGATGTCGAAGAAGTTGAACTTCTCGGCGAAGGCGAAGAATTCGGTCAGCAGGCGGTAAGCGGGATGGGAACGGTCGTCCGTTGGCATCATCGCCTCGTCATCGCCGAAGCCGACGGGCAGCAGCGGCACGGAGCGCAGCCGCGTCCAACGCGCGGATCCGGGCAGGACCACGTACGCTGCGATCGCATTCAGGAACAGCGTGTCGCGCAGCGTGGCGCTGAACGAACGGTCGCCGTCGATGAACACGCGCGCGCGCTGCGGCGACTCCGGCTCCAGGCCGCTCCAGCCGATGCTGATGCGCGCGGTCGCGTCCTGCGGCAACCCTGCGGCAGGGGCGGCGATGTCGGGCGAGTACGCGGCACTGGTGATATGGAAGGAGGCCAGGTCAACGTCATACACGGTGGTGAACGTGCACTTGACGCCGTCGACAGGTTCGGAAGCCATTTGCGTGCCGCGCGCAATGCGCTGCGGCCTTGCGCCGGCACCGGCGATGAACTGGACCACTGTGCTGGAGGGGAATTGGCGCAGCAGCGCGGGCTCGATCGATCCGAGGATCGCTTCGGTCAGCCGGGGGTAGCCATCGTCGTGCCGTTTCGCGGCGCGGCCGGCGAGCATGGCCAGCGCCTGGATGATGCGTTCGACCAGCGGGTCCGCGCTTTCGCCGCCGCCCGGGCCGCCCAGCAGGCCCGTCAGTGCAGGATAGCGCTCGCAGAGCTGCTTGCACTCGTCGCGCAGGAAACCCAGTTCGCGCTCGTAGTATGGCAACAGGCTGTCCATCGCTCCCCTTGCATCAAAGCATGAGGACAAATCTTTGCCGATAAGCACGAGCCGAACGTTGATCTTTGCCAAGATCTCGCGCCAGTCGACTTTGCGCAAAGTATCTCGAGTGCAACCGCATAGACTCCGCTTGTCACCGACACGACGTGGAGGCCGAATGCGGCACAGCCCGCCTGCCCTGCTGCTCCTGCTTGCGCTTGGCGCCGGGTCCTGCATCGCCCACGCTTCCGCGGGCAGGCACGTCACGTTCGAGAATGACCGCTTCTACGATACCGACCGCTACTACACCAACGGCATCCAGCTGTCGCTCACCCGTGCCGGAGGCGACAAGCCGGGGTGGGCGCGGTGGGCCTGCCGGGAATTCGGATGTGCGGATGCCGCGGTCCAGCATAGCGTGCACAACCTGGGCCAGATCATGTACACCCCCGTGGTGATCTCCGAGCCGCAACCCCAGCCGTTCGATCGCCCCTGGGCCGGCCTGCTCTACTACGAGCGCGGCTACACGCTGGTCGCGCCGGACCAGAAGACGTTGACAACGCTGACATGGCTGGCCGGCGTCACCGGCCCGGCCTCGCTGGCCGAACAGTCGCAGAAGCTGGTGCACCGGGTGATGGACATTCCGCCGCCGCAGGGCTGGCACAACCAGGTCGGCGGCACGCTCGGGCTGATGGCCACCGTCGAAAAGCGCCGCGCGTTCGAGGCGCTCAGTGCAGACTGGAGCAGCGGAATGCAGCTGCGCTCCGCCGTGTACTGGCGCCTGGCGCTAGGCAACGTCATGACCCACGCGGGCGCCGGCATTGCGGTCGCTCTGGGCAGGGACTTGCCGCTGGTCGTCGGCAGCCCGTCGGGCATCCAGAACAAGGCCAGGGCGGTGCCGGCGCTCGATGCCGCCTGCCTGCTCAAGTGGCTGCGCTGCACGACCTTCGCCAGCGCCGAGGTTCGTGCAGTGGCGTACAACGTCTTCCTGGACGGGCGCATCGGGCGCGACGATCCCGAGGTGGACAGCCGGCCCTTCGTCGGCGAAACCTCGGTCGGGATGCGGCTCGACCTGCCCCGCTCGCGCAGCGCCAGCCATGGTCCGTGGTTCCTGCAGTTGAAGGTGACGCGGCGCTCGAGGGAATTCCGCTCCGCCCGGCCGGTCTACAGCCACACCTTCGGGTCGATCTCCGCTGGCGTCGACTGGTGAATGGACGAGGTACAAGCTGCGTTCTATACTGTTCGGAAACCAACTCGCCCTGACCCGCCATGCGCCGTGCCTTCGTCCTCCTCTTGCCCGTCCTGCTCGCCGGCTGCGTTCGTGATTCGGCGACGTATTACATCAGCGGTAACGAGCACACCGTGACGGTGCGCGCCGAGCAGCCCTACTTCTGGGACGACAGCGTCGACCTGTCGTTGCTGGCGGCGCGCCTGCCCGAATGCCAGCGCCTGTTCCGGCTGGCGAAAGCCGCACCCGGCCTGGCGCTCACGCTGCACTCGGATGGGGACAACGCGTTCACCCTCAAATCGGACGCAGGCACCTGGAGTTTCGAGACCGAACGCTGCACGATGCTGGAACCAAAACCCGCCACTGGCGAGCTCATCGGCACCTTCCGGCTGGAAGGAAAGCAGATGGTGTTTGCCCCTGCGGCGCCTTCCGCCGCGCCCTGAGCGCCGCCTGCGATGACGCTTTGTCGCAACATACCCGACAGGATTTGATACATTTGGTGATATTTGCATCGACTATGTGTATCATCTCATCAGTTGCAGAAAAGAACTGTTCGTTGTTAAAAAGCAAGTAATTCACGTAGCGCGACTCATCAGCGCGTACAACTGACACCTCCCCCTGCGAATTCCGCGCCCCTGGTCCTCCCGGGGCGCAGCTGCGTCCGTGCGCGCCGCGCACGCCACACAATCAACAGCTACAACAACATGAGCATTGCAAATTTGAAGGTAGGAACCCGCCTTGCACTTGGGTTCGGATGTGTCTGCGTCGTTCTCCTGGCCACCATCGGGATCGGACTGGTCGAACTGGGCGTCATTCGCGGCGGCACCAAATTGATCGCGGAAGACAAATGGCCGAAGATCCAGCACCAGCAGGAAGCACTGACCCAGGTCGACGAGATCGCGATCGCCCTGCGTAACATGATGCTGAACGCGGACCCGGCGGACCGCAGCGTCCAGAAGAAGGCCATCCTGGCCGCCCGGGAAGACGCCAACAAGGCGCTTGCCTACCTCCAGGACAAAGTGAAGTCCGAGAAAGGGACGGCGAAACTGCGCGAGATTATGGCCAACCGGGAAAAGTACCTGGCCGGGCAGAACGCCCTCATCGAACTCATCGAGGCAGGCCAGGATGAGGAAGCGAAAGCCTACCTCAAAAACAACCTGCGGCCTGTTTTGCGTGCGTACAAGCTGTCGCTGGAAGCGATGATCGACCACGAAATCACCCAGATCAATGCCGCTGCGGTGGAGGCGGACCTCACCTACGCCAATGCGCGCAACGTGATGATCGGCCTTGGCGTCCTGGCGCTGCTGGTGTCGGGCGGCGTCGGGTACGTGATTTCGCGCAGCCTGCTCAAGCAGCTGGGCGGCGAACCGGCCTATGCAATGGACATCGCCGCCGAGATCGCCTCGGGCAACCTCGGCGTCCAGGTCCGGGTTGCCGAAGGCGACCGCTCCAGCCTGATCCACGCACTGAACGAGATGCGCGCCCAGCTTGCCACGGTGGTGCAGGAAGTTCGCTCGGGCACCGACCTGATCAACACCGCTGCCAGCGAAATCGCCGCCGGCAACCAGGAGCTGTCGGCGCGCACCGAACAGCAGGCCAGCGCGCTCGAGGAAACCGCATCGTCGATGGAAGAGCTGACCACGACCGTCGCGCAGAACGCCGACAATGCGCGCCAGGCCAACCAGCTGGCGATGTCGGCATCGGGCGTGGCAAAACAGGGCGGCGCCGTGGTGGCCAAGGTGGTCGACACGATGGCCGCGATCAACACTTCCGCGCGCAGCATCGTCGACATCATCAGCGTCATCGATGGCATCGCGTTCCAGACCAATATCCTGGCGCTGAATGCGGCGGTGGAAGCGGCACGCGCCGGCGAACAGGGCCGCGGCTTCGCCGTGGTGGCGACGGAAGTGCGCACGCTCGCCCAGCGTTCCGCCGCCGCAGCCAAGGAAATCAAGCTGCTGATCGATACGTCGGTGGAGAATGTGGACGCCGGTGCGCGCCTGGTCGACCAGGCCGGCGCGACGATGGCCGAGATCATCGAGAGTGTCAGCCGCGTCACCGACATCATGAGCGAGATCGCCGCGGCCAGCACCGAGCAGCAGGCCGGCATCGAGCAGATCAACCAGGCCGTAACCGACATGGACGACGTCACCCAGCAGAATGCGGCCCTCGTGGAAGAGGCGGCGGCAGCGTCGGCGTCGATGCAGGAACAGGCTGCGGCGCTGGCCGACGTGGTCGGCGTGTTCAGGATGGAGTCGGGGGGCCGGGCCCCGCGTCCGGCAGCGCCGGGCCATGCGGCGCGCGTCCGGCTGCCGCGCGCGCTCCCGGCGTAAGAAGGAAAAGGGCCGGCCGGCCTACGGCCGCGCCCAGCCCCGGCGGATCGCCAGGCTGAACAGGCGCTGATACACGGGAATGGTCAGCGCCAGCACCGCTTTCACCGCGCCGCGGGCCTGCGGCTGGGTCGACAATGCCGCCACGCCCAGCGCCATGAGCAGCGCCCCTGCCATGTCCAGCGGGAAGTGAACACCCACATACACCCGGGCCCATGCGGTCGCCAGCGCTGCCAGCAGCATCCACAGGCCGAGCGCACGGGTGTGGACGGACGACAGCAGCACGAACGCCATGGTGAACATGATCGTGGCGTGATCGCTCGGGAACGAACTGTCCCCATCATGCTGCAGGATATTTTCCGCAAGCCCCACCACGAACGGCCGCTGGCTGAACCACACCAGCGCGACGATCCCATTCGCCAACAGCGCAAAGGCAACAGCGAGCGCTGCGCGCATCGCGACGGCGCGGACTTCCGGCGTGCCGCGCAACCACATTAACGCCAGCATCGTCGGCACCAGCATGATCAGCCACTCGGCCGCGGCCACCGCGAGCATCAGGCGCGGGCCATGCAGCCCCGGTCCGGCATGCATCAGGGAAAATAACGAATGGTTAATGTTTTCAAACATGCCATAACATTACCTTAACTAAAAAAATGCTGGGTTGAATCGTGCTCAACCGTACGCGCCTTCGCCAGCCGGCGCGGCGCCGAGCCGGGTACGCAGCCGGGGGATCAGTTCCTGCTGCCCGGCCAGCTCCATGGCGCGTTCCAGCAGGGTCCTGTCGCCATCCCTGCCCATCGTCCACTGGGTGAAGTACTCGTGGACCGTGCGCCAGGGCGGGAAGTGGGGAGGCAGGCTGCGCCAGGGAATGCCCGTCTCGAGCAGGTACATGACGGCCTCGAACACGTTGATGAGGTCGTGGACACGCGGACGGGTACGGCGGCGCGCACCCTCCAGCAGGGCGCGGGCGGGGGCGAATTGCTCGGGAGTGAGAGGTGCGGCCATGGCTGCTCCAAATAGGCTTGGAGCGCGCACATGGCCCGCAAGTTCCGCTGAACGGGGACGGTCCCCCGGGTCTTAGTCGCGCGCGAGGGCGAGGAACTCGGTGCGCAGCGCCAGGTTCGGCTGCAGTTCGCCCAGCATGGCGGAGGTGATGGTTTCTTCGCCCGGCGTGCGGATGCCGCGGCTTTCCATGCACATGTGGCGGCACTTGACCACCACGCCGACCGCCTTCGGCTCGAGCGCGCTCATCAGGGCTTCGGCGATCTGGATGGTCATGCGCTCCTGCACCTGCAGGCGCTTGGCGAAGCAGTCCACCAGGCGGGTCAGCTTGGACAGGCCGACGATCTTGCCGTTCGGCAGATAACCGATGGTCGCCTTGCCGAAGAACGGCGCCAGGTGGTGCTCGCAATGGCTGTACACGGGAATGCCGCGCACGACGATCAGTTCGTTGTACTGCTCCGCGCCGTCTTCGAACGCCTTCAGCAGTTCCACCGGGTCCATGTGGTAGCCCGACGTCCAGTGCTTCCACGCCTTGGCCACGCGCGACGGCGTCTCGTGCAGGCCGGCGCGGTCCGGATTTTCGCCCAGGCTCTCGATCAGGCGGCGCCAGTCGTTTTCGGTGAATGCGTCGTTGGACATAAGTAGGAGCTACCAAAAAAATCAGTCGGGACGACAGTATATAGAAATCCCCGCTTCCTGTTGAATGAAGGAAGGTTTGATGTAAGGACAGCTAGCCCGGCCGCACAGGACTATGGTGAAACTATCAACGCTCCGGGAGACCGCCATGTTCGGAAGCACCGTTCTCGAAGTGGCCATCGGCATGACGTTCTGCTATGCCTTCGTTGGCCTGCTGGTCACCACCATCCAGGAAGCGATCGCGTCGGCCCTGCGCCTGCGCGCCCGCACCCTGCTCACCGCCGTCAAGGCGATGTTCAACGATCCCGGGTTCACCCGGCTGGCGCGGGACCTGTACGCGCATGCGCTGGTCAATCCGCGCGACGACGGTATGGCGCCGGTGCAGTCGGCGCTGGAGAACAAGCCCTCGTACATCTCGCCCAAGCACTTCGCGATGGCGCTGGTCGACATCATCCAGAGCGTGCCGAACAACTGGGAGCAACTGCGCAGCGACATCGACGCGCTGGAAGACCCGCAGGTGCGCAACGCGCTGCAAAGCATGTACCTGCGCGCGGACGGCAACATGGAGCGCTTCCAGCAATACCTGGCCAACTGGTTCGACAACACCATGGAGCGCGTCTCCGGCAGCTACAAGCGCCGCTCGGCGATGATCAGCCTGCTGATCTCGCTGACGATCGCAGTCACCTTCAACATCGACAGCATCCACCTGTTCAGCACCCTGTGGCAGCAGCCGACGCTGGCCGCGCAGCTCAAGCTGCCGGAAGCTTCGGTCAACGGCGATGCGCTGGCCGCGCTGCGCACGCTGCCGGTGGGCTGGGCGGAGTTCCCGCCGCGCCTGGACTCGGCCTTCCTGGTGCAGGTGGCCGGGTGGCTGCTGACTGCGGCCAGCAGCATGTTCGGCGCGCCGTTCTGGTTCGACCTGTTCCAGAGGCTGGTCAATATGCGCGGTACCGGCAGCAAGCCCAAGGACGCCGAGCCCGTGCCCCAGCGGGTCTAAGGGGACTACAGGGGACTGTCCCTGCAAGGGACCGTCCCCAGCTTTTTATGTGCGGGACGGCCTTGTCCGCTCAGCGGTCGTCCTGGACAGTCCCCGGCCGGTGCGCATCGACCAGCATGGCGGAGATGGAGAACTGCGTGATCGGCTCGGGCCATTCGTCGTCCGGGCCGAACCAGCGCGCATCGGAGATCTCGGCCGTATCGAGGCGGATCTCGCCATCGAGGTAGTCGGCGGTAAAGGCCAGCATGAGCGAATGCGGGAACGGCCACGACTGGCTGCCGAAGTAGCGCAGGTTGTGCACGCGCAGGCCCACTTCCTCGTGCACCTCGCGATGCACCGCTTCCTCCACCGATTCGCCCGCTTCGAGGAATCCCGCGAGCGGCGTGTAGCGCTTGGAAGGCGAGTGCACGTGCATGGCCAGCAGCACTGAGTCGCCCTTGCGGATCAGGACCATCATGGCCGGCGAGATGCGCGGATAGGCCAGATGGCCGCAGCCGCACCTTGCGCTGCGCTCGCTGGCGGAAAATTCGGTCGGCTTGCCGCAGGCGCCGCAGAAGCGGTGGGTGCGCGCCCATTCCACGATCTGGCCGGCGCGGCCGGCAAGGCCCAGCAGCTCGTCGTCCACGCTGCCGAACATCGAGCGCAAGCCGCGGAACGCATGCCCAGCCGGCGCTTGCGCGCCGCTGTCGGCCCAGGCCGCGCGCACATAGCGGCCCTCATGCAGTCCGACGGCGTGGAAGCGGCCGGGCGGCAGCGCCAGCTGCGCCACCGCGTCCTCGCTGGCGAAGGACAGGTCGGGTTCGTGCACCAGCACGCGGCCGTCCGAGAAGACGAGCGTGAGCGGGTCGGCGTGCTCCACCGGCGCCATCAACGGGATAAACGAAGCGGGTGTTTTCAGCATGGGATCGTTCGAAAGGCGGCGGCGCGCGCCGCGCGTCAGGTGGAGGCGGCGGGGAAGTACAGTTCGACCGACGTGCCCTGGCCTTCCTCGCTCTTGAGCACCACCTCGCCGCCGGACTGCACCATGAAGCCGTGCACCTGCGACAGGCCGAGGCCCGTGCCCTTGCCCACGTCCTTGGTGGAGTAGAACGGCTCGAAGGCCTTGCGCCGGGTCTCGGCGGACATGCCGACACCGGTGTCGGAAATGCAGATGCGGACGTAGCGCGCCGGCTGCAGCGTGCCCGCCTCGTTCGGGCCGAGCGTGACGTTGGAGGTGGCAAGGCCGAGCCGTCCGCCGTCCGGCATGGCGTCGCGCGCGTTGACGACCAGGTTCAGCAGGGCGGCCTCGAGGCGCGCCTCGTCCACCATCACCGGCCAGATTGCGTCGGCCAGGTCCATGTCGAACTTGATGGCCGAGGTCAGCGCCCCGCGCATCACCGGTTCGAAGCCGGTGATCAGCTGGTTGACGTCGCACAGCCTTGGCGCCAGCGGCTGCTGGCGCGCGAAGGCAAGCAGCTGCTGCGTCATGGTGGCGCCGCGGTCGACCGCGCGGCGCATAGTGTCGAGCACCGCGCTCGATTGCGGCGCCTGCACCGACAGCACGTCGAGCCCGCTCATCAGCACGTGCAGCAGGTTGTTGAAATCGTGCGCGATGCCGCCGGTCAGCTGGCCGATCGCTTCCATCTTCTGCGCCTGGAACAGCGCGGCGCGGGTCTGCTCCAGCGACTCGGCCGCCTTGCGCCGTTCGGTAATGTCGCGGGTGATCTTGGCAAAGCCGATCAGGTCCCCGGTCTCGCTGCGCAGCGCGTCGATGACCACGTGCGCAAAAAAGCGGGTGCCGTCCCTGCGCACGCGCCAGCCTTCGGCCTCGAAGCGGCCCTCGCGCGCTGCGGTCTCGAGCGCCCGTTGCGGCGTGCCCGCATTGCGGTCCTCCTCGGTGTAGAAGCGCGCGAAATTCTGGCCCAGCACCTCGTAAGATTTGTAGCCCTTGATGCGTTCCGCGCCGGCGTTCCAGTTGGTCACGTCGCCGGTGGGCGACAGCATGTAGATGGCGTAGTCGGTCACGCCCTGTACCAGGATGCGGAAGCGCTGCTCGCTTGCCTGCAGCTCTTCCTGCATGCGCTTGCGTTCGGTGATGTCGCGGGTGATCTTGGCAAAGCCGACCAGGTTGCCGTCGGCATCGAGCACGCGGTCCAGCAGCACGCTGGCCCAGAAGCGCGTGCCGTCCTTGCGCACGCGCCAGCCTTCGCTTTCAAATTTCCCTTCGGTCAGTGCGGTCTGCAGGGCAAGCGCGGGCAGGTTGGCGGCCTGGTCTTCGCCGGTGTAAAAGCGCGAGAAGTGGGTGCCGAGCACCTCGTCCTTCTTGTAGCCCTTGAACCGTTCGGCGCCCGCGTTCCAGCTGCTGACGTAGCCATCGGTGTCCAGCATGTAGATGGCATAGTCGCGAATGCCCGCCACGAGCAGCTCGAACTTGTGCTCGTGGGACATGGACGCCGTGCGCCGCAATACTGGTTGTTCGGATGGGTTGCTCATTGACTCACTGTGCTTTTGCGACACGAAACTATACGCCCATTCACCGCTTCTTGCTGCAAAGTATGCCACGGCAGGCGGGCTCATCCGTACACGCTTCGCCGGGAATGCCCAGCCAGTCGCAAATATAGTGACAATGTTTTCGGACGCGAGAGCGCCGCCGCGCGCAGCCGGACGGCCGGGATGCGGGCGACGGCAATTCACGGGCGCAGGCCGGACCCATGTCCGGCCCGTCGCGCGTTACTTCTTCTTCGCGTCCTTGGTTTCGCCGTGCTCGGCGCGTTGCTTGTTGACGATGCGCGCTGCGACCTCTTCCTCACGGCCGGGGTAGCGGTGCTCCTTCTTGAACTCTTCCTTCAGTTCCTTGTATTCGCGTTCGCGTTTCGGGCTGGATCCGGTTGGCATGGTGTGCTCCTTTCTCGAAATGAAACCGTACCACCGCTGCCGCCTGCGGTTGGTGCGTTGGCGCACACGCAGCGGTCCGCGGGGTAATGAATTGGCGCGTGCTGTGTAGAAATAGTAAAGTCGTGCTATCTCAGCTCTGTGGAGGCCTGCGTGGGCACGAACATGGATGACGCAACGAGGCCTTGCACGGCGCTGCCTGCGGCATCAGGCGCGGATCGGCTGCCCGCGCCTGCCCGGTGTTCCCGCGCAATGGAGTGTCCATGCTGCTGACGCTGCTCCTATTGCTGTTCGCCGGCGCGCTGCTTGCCGCCTGCATGCCGATCGGTTCGCGCAACCGCCCCGCGCTGGCCGCGGGCGCGGCGACCCTGGTCGGATTGGTGCTCGCGGTGACGCAGTTCGACCGTATCGAGCGCGGCGAGGTGCTGGCCGAACGCTACCTGTGGCTGCCGGCCTACGGGCTCGATTTCGTGTTGCGCATGGACGGCCTGGCGTGGGTGTTCACCGTGATGGTGCTCGGCATCGGCATGCTGGTGCTGCTGTATGCCCGCTACTACATGTCGCGCCACGATCCGGTGGCGCGCTTCTTCGCCTACATGATGGCGTTCATGGGGTCCATGCTGGGCGTGGTCCTGTCGGGGAACCTGATCCAGCTGGTGCTGTTCTGGGAGCTGACCAGCCTCACCTCGTTCCTGCTGATCGGCTACTGGCAGAACCGCATCGATGCGCGGCGCGGCGCCCGCATGGCGCTCACCGTCACTACCGCCGGCGGCCTGTGCCTGCTGGCCGGCGTGCTGGTCCTCGGCCGCATCGCCGGCAGCTACGACCTGGAAGTGGTGCTGGCTTCCGGCGACGCGATCCGCGCGCACGGCCTGTATGTGCCGGCGCTGGTGCTGATCCTGCTGGGCGCACTGACGAAGAGCGCGCAGTTCCCCTTCCACTTCTGGCTGCCGCATGCGATGGCCGCGCCCACGCCGGTGTCGGCCTTCCTGCACTCGGCCACGATGGTCAAGGCCGGCGTGTTCCTGCTGCTCCGCCTGTGGCCGGCCCTGTCCGGCAGCGACGAATGGTCGTGGATCCTGGGCGTGTCGGGCGTGTGCACGCTGCTGGTCGGCTCGTTCTTCGCGATCTACCAGAACGACATGAAGGGCCTGCTCGCCTACTCGACGATCAGCCACCTGGGCCTGATCGTCATCCTGCTGAGCCTTGGCACCGCGCTGTCGGTCGTCGCCGCGATCTTCCACACGATTAACCATGCGATCTTCAAGGCCTCGCTGTTTATGGCAGTCGGCATCATCGACCATGAGAGCGGCACGCGCGACATGCGCGTGCTGCGCGGCCTGCGCGAGTCGATGCCGCGCACGGCCGCACTGGCGATCGTGGCCAGCGCGGCCATGGCCGGGGTGCCGCTGCTGAACGGCTTCCTGTCGAAGGAGATGTTCTTTGCCGAGGCGGCGGACGCGGGCGGCCCGGACGACTGGCGCCTGGCCACCGCGGCAGTGCTGATGGGGATCTTCAGCGTGGCCTATTCGCTGCGCTTTATCAGCGTGTTCTTCGGGCGCCTGGCCACCGGCCTGCCCAAGCATCCGCACGAACCGCCGCGCTGGATGCGCTTTCCGGTCGAGTGCCTGGTGCTGCTGTGTATCGCGGTCGGCGTGATGCCGCAACGGACGGTGGGCGACGTGTTGCAGGTGGCCGCGCACGCGGTGCTGGGGCCGGCCACCCCGGACTACGACCTGCAGCTCTGGCACGGCGTCAGCCCGGCCTTGCTGATGAGCGCGATCGCGCTGCTCGGCGGAGTGCTGTTCTATATCATGCTGCGGCGCCGCTTCAACTTGCGCGAACGCGACCGTGTGCCCGTCCTGTACCGGATCAACGGCGCCCAGATCTACGAGAACAGCATGCTCGGGCTGTCGCTGTCGGCGACCTGGCTGCTGCGCCTGACGGCCACCCGCCGCCTGCAGCCGCAGCTGCTCGTGCTGGCCGCAGCCATGGTCGCGGTGCCGCTGCTGGTGGTGCAGCCGCTGCCGGTGTGGACGCGCATGCACGTGTCCGACCTCGACCCGCTGTTCGCGCTGCTGTGGCTGATCGGCGCCGGGTGCGCGGTCAGCGCGGCCTGGCAGGCCAAGTACCACCGCCTCGTGGCGCTGATCCTGGTCGGCGGCGTCGGCGTGGTCACC
Source organism: Pseudoduganella sp. GCM10020061 (assembly GCF_042683405.1). Lineage (NCBI taxonomy): Bacteria > Pseudomonadati > Pseudomonadota > Betaproteobacteria > Burkholderiales > Oxalobacteraceae > Pseudoduganella > Pseudoduganella sp. GCM10020061. The sequence continues at coordinate 47,628 of NZ_JBHUJS010000001.1, forward strand.
AGCCTGACCTTCCTGTGGCTGTCCGCCCCGGACCTGGCGCTGACCCAGCTGATGGTCGAGACGGTAACGACCGTGCTGATCCTGCTGGGCCTGCGCTGGCTGCCGCCGCGCTTCCCCCCAGCCGGCCTGAATCCGCACATCCCGCCGAGCGCCTGGCTGCGCCGCGCGCGCGACGGGATGGTGGCGGCCGCCGGCGGTCTTGGGCTTGCCGCCATCAGCTATGCGGTACTTACCCGCAATCCGCCCGACACCATCTCCGGATTTTTCGTCACGCGCGCTCTGCCCGAGGGCGGCGGCGCGAACGTCGTCAACGTGTTGCTGGTGGACTTCCGCGGCTTCGACACGCTCGGCGAGATCACGGTGCTGTCGGCGGTCGCGCTCACGGTGTACGCGCTGCTGCGTCGCTTCCGCCCGGCCGCCGAGAGCATCGCGATCCCGATCCAGCAGGACACCGACGTCGACCCGGCCGCCGCGCAGCCGGCCGCGCTGCAGGCGGCGCGCGGCTACCTGATGGTGCCCGCCGTGTACCTGCGCTTCCTGCTGCCGTTCATGGGCATGATCACCGTTTTCTTCTTCATGCGCGGGCATAACCTGCCCGGCGGCGGCTTCGTGGCGGGCCTGATCTTCGCCACCGCGATGATCGTGCAGTACATGATCGCCGGGACCAACTGGGTCGAGATGCATGTCGAACTGCGGCCGCACCGCTGGATCGCATTCGGCCTGCTCGGCGCCGGCGGAACCGGCCTGGCCGCCTGGCTGTTCGGCTACCCCTTCCTGACCAGCCATACCGCGCACCTCGCGCTGCCGCTGCTGGGGGAGGTACACCTGCCCAGCGCCTTCCTGTTCGACATCGGGGTGTTCATGGTGGTGGTCGGGTCGACGATGCTGATCCTGGTCGCGCTGGCGCACCAGTCGCTGCGCAGCCACCGCAGCGCCAGTTCCGGGCGGCCCACCGCCCCGCAGAGGGAGATCCAGTAATGGAAGCCGTGATCGCACTGGGCATCGGCGTCGTGTTCGGATCGGGCATCTGGCTGTTGCTGCGTCCGCGCAGCTTCCAGGTGCTGACCGGGCTGATGCTGATGTCGTACGCCGTCAACCTGTTCATCTTCATCATGGGCCGGCTGTGGATCGACCGCCCTCCGCTGACGCCCCCCGGCGCCGCGCCCGACCCGGCAGCGCTGGCCGACCCGCTGCCCCAGGCGCTGGTGCTGACCGCGATCGTGATCGGCTTTGCCACCACCGCGCTGTACCTGGTCGTGATGATCGGCGCGCGCGGCCTGACCGGCACCGACCATGTGGACGGCGAGGAGCCGGAAGTATGAGCCTGCACTGGACCGATCACCTGATTGCCGTGCCGGTGCTGCTGCCGCTGGTGTGCGGTGCGCTGCTGGTGCCGCTCGACCAGGCGCGCCACGGGTTGAAGTTCGCGCTCAGCATGGGGTCTGTCCTCGGCCTGCTCGCCACCGCGGTCGCGCTGGTGGTGCAGACCGACGGCGGCTACTGGAACGAGGGCATCGGTGTCTACCTCGCCGCCAACTGGTCGGCGCCGTTCGGGATCGCGCTGGTGGCCGACCGCCTGTCCGCGCTCATGCTGCTGCTGACCGCGCTGCTGGCGGCCGCCGCGCTGTACTATGCGCGGCCGCGCTGGAGCCGCATCGGCGTGCAGTTCCACGCCCTGTTCCAGTTCCTGCTGATGGGGATCAACGGCGCCTTCCTCACGCACGACCTGTTCAACCTGTTCGTGTTCTTCGAGGTGATGCTGGCGTCGTCCTACGGTCTGGTCCTGCACGGCTACAACGCCGAGCGCCTGCGCGCGAGCCTGCAATACATCGCGGTGAACCTGGCCGCCTCGCTGATGTTCCTGGTCGGTACCGCGCTGATCTACGCCACCGCGGGCACGCTCAACATGGCCGACCTGGCGCGCGTGGCCGCGACCCTGGGTCCGGCCGACGTGCCGATGCTGCAGCTGGGCTTTTCCATCCTGGCGCTGGCCTTCCTGGTCAAGGGGGCGATGTGGCCGCTGGGCTTCTGGCTGCCGACCACCTATGCAGCGGCGTCGCCGCCCGTGGCCGCGATGCTGGTGCTGATGACCAAGGTCGGCCCCTACGTGATCCTGCGCCTGTGGCTACTCGTGTTCCCGGCCGGCGCCGGTGGCGCTGGCTTCGGCTACGACGCGCTGCTGTGGGGCGGCATGGCGACCATCGTGTTCGGCGCCGGGGGAATGCTGTCCACCGATACCTCGGGCCGCATGGCCGGCTACGCCGCGATCGTCTCGTCCGGCACCCTGCTGGCGGTGGCGGGCTACGGCCAGCCGTCGCTGGTGGTGGCGGGGATGTACTACCTGCTCGGATCGACCCTGGCGATTGCCGCGTTCATGCTGCTGATCGAACTGGTGGACCGCATCCGCACCCCGCGCAGCGCGCTGCTGGCGTTGACGATGGAAGCGTTCGCGATCGAGGACAAGCCCGACGAGCCGGTCGGCAAGGGCGTTCCCGCCGCGATGGCCTTCCTGGCGCTGGCCTTCACTGCCTGCGCGCTGATGATTGCAGGGCTGCCGCCGCTATCCGGCTTCGTCGCCAAGTTCGCGCTGTTCCACGCGCTGCTCAACCCGGCCGACGGCGAAGCCCTGCTGGGACCGGCCGGCTGGACGCTGATGGGAGTGGTGTTCGCCTCCGGCCTGGTGGCCGTGATATCGATGATGCGCTTCGGCGTGCGCACCTTCTGGGCCTCGGGCGTGGCGCTGCCGCCCCGGATGCACCTGTCCGAGATCGCGCCGGTCAGCCTGCTGATTTTGGTGCTGGTGCTGATGACGGTGCAGGCTGCGCCCGTGTTCTCCTATCTTGCGCGCGCCAGCGACGACCTGCACCGCCCGCAGGCGTACATCGAGCGCGTGCTGATCGCGCCATCCGTCCCCGGCCCCGTCAGCAAAGGATATGCGCCATGATGCGCTGGCTTCCCAACCCGGTCGTGTCGCTCTGCCTGGCCGCGCTCTGGCTCCTGCTCAACCAGAGCGTGGCGCCGGCCGACCTGCTGCTCGGCGCGGTCCTCGGCATCGCCCTGCCGCTGCTCACGCGCCGCCTGCAGCCGCTGGGCTATCCGCGCATGCGCGCGCCGGGCACGTTCATGCGCTTGCTGGGCATGGCGCTGGTGGAGGTGATCCGCTCCACCTTCAACGTATGCCGCGTCATCCTGGCCGGCGACTATCGCGAGGTGAACTCGCAGTTCATCCGGGTTCCGCTGACCATCCGCGACCCGTACGGCATGGCGATGCTGTCCTGCCTCATCAACATGACACCGGGCACCGTCTGGGTCGAGGTCTTCCCCGACCGCCACGAACTGGCGCTGCACGTGTTCGACCTGCATGACGAACAGTGGTGGATCGAGACCATCCAGACGCGCTACGAACAACCGCTGATCGCAATCTTTGAACAGGAGGCCCCCGATGGCGACACTACTTGAATGGACCGCGCTATACGCGCTGGTATGCGTGCTGGTGGGGATGGGCTGCTGCGCCCTGCGGCTGCTGGTCGGCCCCTCCGCGCACGACCGCGTCCTCGCCCTCGATACCCTGTGGATGAGCGGGATGCTGCTGGCGATCGTGCTGGGGATCCGCTACGGCACCCAGGTGTACTTCGAATTCGCCATGCTGATCGGCCTGACCGGTTTCGTGTCGACGGTCGCGCTGACCAAGTTCCTGATACGAGGGGAGATCATCGAATGAACGAACTGCATCCGGTTGCCGCCATCGTGGTGGCGCTCCTGCTGGTCGCGGGCGGCAGCATCGTCCTGATCGGCACACTTGGCCTGCTGCGCCTGCGCACCTTCTACCAGCGCATCCATGGCCCGGCCATCACCATCACGCTGGGCGCCGGCTTCCTGCTGGCCGCTTCGATGGTGTACTTTACGGCGGCCCAGTCGCGGCTGGTGATCCACGAGGTCGTCATCGCCGGCTTCCTGCTGATGACGGCGCCGGTGGTGTCGATGCTGGTCATGCGCGCCGCCGTGTACCGCGACCTGCGCGCCCGCAAGCACGATGCCGGCGCCACCGCGGGCGATGTGTACCGCATCATCGACAAGGAATAGCGCCGGGCTGCCCGACGGTTCGCTGGCGCACGGTCCGCGCCATGTCACGTCCCTAGAATGAACGGCATTCCCTGCCTTCCCTGAGATGCCGTGACCATGTCCGCCCCGGTTCCTCCCGCCACACTGGTCTGCACGATCGGGCACTCGAACCGCCCGCTCGAGGACTTCATCGCGCTGCTGTCCGCTAACGAGGTGCAGTGCGTGGTCGATATCCGCACCGTGCCCAAGTCGCGCCACAATCCCCAGTTCGGCCAGGACCAGCTGCCGCATTCGCTGGCGCGGGCCGGCATCAATTACTGTTATATCGAAGAGCTGGGCGGCCTGCGCCACGCCAGGGCCGACATGCTCACCAACAGCGGATGGCGCAACAAGTCGTTCCGCGGCTATGCGGACCACATGCAATCGGCGCAATTCGCACAGGGACTGGACAAGCTGATGGCGCTGGCGCAGCGCCAGCGCTGCACCCTGATGTGCGCGGAAGCGGTGCCATGGCGCTGCCACCGCTCGATGGTGGGGGACGCGCTGCTCGTGCGCGGCTACACCGTTGAGCACATCATCGGACCCAAAGGGCGCAAGCGGCACACGCTGACCCCGTTCGCCCGGGTGGATGGGACGTCGATCACCTACCCGCCGCCGGACGAGGCCTGAACGGCGCTCTCGGTCGGTGCCGCCTACTCCGCCTGCACGGCCAGGGGTTGCGGACCGCCGCGCAGGGAGGGTCCCTCTTGTTGTGCAGCGCTGCGCGGGAGCGACACCGTGAACGTGGTAAGGCCCTCGCTGGCCGCCACGCTGACCGTGCCGCCATGGCCTTCGACGAACATCTTGACGATGTACAGGCCGAGGCCCAGGCCCTGCTGCGGCCCGTTCATCGACTGCCGGCTGAGGAAGGGCTGGAAGATGGTGGGCAGGGCGTCGCACGGAATCGCGCCACCGTTGCGGATGCGGATGTGCAGGGCATCGGGGGACGTGCCGTCCACGTCCACCTCGACCGGCTGCCGGGGCGCGCCGTGCTGCAACGCGTTCGAGACCAGGTTGGACAGCACCTGGGCCATGCGGCCCGGGTCCGCATCCACATGTGTATTGCCGGCGCAGCTGACCTGGACGTTGGCATGGCCGTGCGCGGCCGCCAGCTCGTCGATGATCGTGCGGCACAGCAAATCCACGTTGGTGCGCTCGCGCCGCAGCTCCATGCCGCCGGCGCGGATGCGCGCCACGTCCAGCAGCTGCTCCACCATGCCCGTCATGCGCAGGCCGCTCGATTTGATGCGCGCGGCCGTCGATGCGACCACCGGATCGGCAGACACGCGCGCCATCAGCTCCGCGCCGTTCAGGACAGCCGACAGGGGATTGCGCAGGTCGTGACCGAGCACGGCCACGAACAGCTCGTTCAGCGCCAGCGCCGACTTCAGCTCGTCGAGCTGACGCGACAGCTGGCGCTCCTTGGAGAACAGGTCGACGAAAACGTTCACCTTGCTGCGCAGGATGGTCTCGTCGATCGGCTTGTACAGGAAGTCGACGGCGCCGGCCTCGTAGCCGCGGAACCAGGTGTTCTTTTCGCGCGCACCGGCGGTCAGGAAGATCAGGGGCACGGTGCGGGTGCGCTCGCTGCCGCGCATCAGCTCGGCCAGCTCGAAGCCGTCCATGTGCGGCATCTGCACGTCGATCAGCGCCAGCGCCACCTCTTCCACCAGCAGCACTTCCAGCGCCTCGTGTCCGGAGCGGGCCTGGATGATATTCAGGCCAGGGCGCTCCAGCAGCGCGTTGATCGCGATGAGGTTCTGCGGCACGTCGTCGACGACGAGGACGTTGATGATGTCGGTCGTGTTCTTCATATTCTTATTCCTCCCTGCCCATCAGGCCCGGCAACAGGCCGGCCATGTCATGCAGCCGCAGCACCTGGTCCGCTCCGGCCTTCTTGATCGCGGCGAGCGGCATGATACTCGCTTGCGCCTCCTCCGGCTCCTGGACCCAGCCGGTGCCGCCCAGCCTGCGTACCGTCGCCAGCCCTTCGGCACCGTCGGCACTGGCGCCGGTGAGCACGATCGCCAGCAAGGACTCCTGGTACGCCAGCGCGGCCGATTCGAACAGCATGTCCAGCGAAGGCCGCGAGAACAACACCGGCGCGTCGCACGACAGCGACAGCATCCCGCCCGGCTCGATCATCAGATGGTAGTCGGGCGCGGCCACGTACACCGTGCCCGCCTGCAGCGGCTCCTTGTCCTGCGCCTCCCTGACCGGCAGAGCGCAATGGCGGGCGAACAGCTCCGGCAGCAGGCTTGGCCGGTTGGGCGGCAAGTGCACCACCACCACGACCGGGATGTCGAACGCCGCCGGCAGCGCGCGCAGCAGCGTGCTGACCGCCTCGATGCCGCCGGCGGAAGCGCCGATGGCGATCAGGGAAGTCCTGTTTGTCTTTGGGAGGCCCATGCTCATATCCGCTGGTAGATGCGCTCGGCCGGCGCAAAGTCATTGAACAGGTCGGCATGGCGGTTGAAGCGCAGCGTCTCCTTGGTGCCAAGGCCGAGGAAGCCCTTGTGCACCAGCGACTCGGAGAACAGCTGGATCGCGCGCGCCTGCAGTTCGGGACGGAAGTAGATCAGCACATTGCGGCACGAGACCAGGTGCGTTTCCGAGAACACGCTGTCGGTCGCCAGGCTATGGTCGGCGAACACCATGCGCTTCTTCAGGCGGCGGTCGAACAGCGCCTCGCTCTGGTCGGCGGTGAAATAGTCGGCCAGCGATCCCGTGCCGCCGGACTCCTGGTAGTTCCGGATGAAATCCGGCATGCGTTCCAGCGAATAGATGCCGTTTTCAGCCTTCTCCAGCGACTCGGTGTTGATGTCGGTGGCGTAGATCAGCGTGCGCTCGAGCAGGCCTTCCTCGTCGAGCAGGATCGCCATCGACCATACCTCCTCGCCGGTGCTGCAGCCCGCGATCCAGATCTTGACCGACGGGTAGGTGCGCAGCACCGGCACCACCTGCTCGCGGATCGCCCTGAAGTAGGCCGGGTCGCGGAACATCTCGCTCACCTGCACGGTCAGGAACTGCAGCATCTGCGCGAACACGTCCGGCTCGTGCAGGATGCGTCCCTGCAGCTGCGAGACGGTGGCGCAGTCGAACTTCTGCATCGCCGACAGGATGCGCCGGCGCAGCGAGGCGACCGAATACTGGCGGAAGTCGTGCTGGTATTTCAGGTACACGCCTTCCAGCAGCAGCCGCAGCTCGATCTCGAAGTCCTGGTCGAATTCGTCCATGATCAGCGGCGCGGCATCCACACGCGGCACAGGGTCAGCAGCTTGTCCACGTCGATCGGCTTGGCGATGTAGTCGTTGGCTCCTGCTTCCATGCAGTTGCGGCGGTCGTCCGACATGGCCTTGGCGGTCAGCGCGATGATCGGCAGGCGCGCCCTGGCCGGGTCGCGGCGGATCTCGCGGATCGCGGTCAGCCCGTCCATTTCCGGCATCATCAGGTCCATCAGCACCAGGTCCATCTCGCCATCCTGCTCCAGCGACTTGAGCGCTTCCAGTCCGTTCCGTGCAATCTTCAGTTCCGCGCCCAGCGGTTCGAACACGCTGGTCAGCGCGAAGATGTTGCGCACGTCGTCCTCCACCAGCAGGATGCGGCGGCCCTCGAAGCCGGCGTCGCGCTGGCGCGCCTGCTGCAGCAGCTTCTGCTGGTCGGGCGGGATCGACGATTCGACGCGGTGCAGGAACAGCGTGACCTCGTCGACCAGACGCTCCGGCGACTTCGCGCCCTTGATGATGATCGAGCGCGAGTAGCGGCGCAGCTGCTGCTCTTCCTCGCGCGTGATGACGCGGCCGGTGTACACGATCACCGGCGGGAACGAGTAGCGCCCGCCGCTGGCCATCTTTTCGAGCAGCTCGTAGCCGGACGAATCGGGCAGGTTCAGGTCCAGCACCACGCAGTCGAAGGTGCGGCCGGACACCAGCTCCAGCGCTTCCGCGGCGGTGCCGGCAGTCGTGATCTCGATGTCGTCGGCTGCCAGCAGCAGCACCAGGTTCTCGCGCAGGGTGCTGTCGTCCTCCACCACGAGCACCTTGCGGGCCCGGTGCTGCAAGCGCTGCTCAAGGCGCGACACCGCATCCACCAGCTCTTCGCGCGCGACCGGCTTGAACGCGTAGCCGACCGCGCCCATCTCGAGCGCCTTCTGCACGTGGTCCTCGACCGAGATCATGTGGATCGGGATATGGCGGGTGCGCGAATCGCGCTTGAGCTCTTCCAGCACGGTCAGGCCGGACTGGTCCGGCAGGCCGACGTCGAGCAGGATGCCGCTCGGCGCGTACTCGCGCGCCAGGCGCACTGCCTCGGCGCCACTGTTCGCGACCAGGCAGTCGAAGTTCAGTTCATGCGCCAGGTCGTACAGGATCGTCGAGAAGTGGAGGTCGTCTTCGATCACCAGGATCAGGCGCTCGCGCGAGCGGTTGTCGCGATCGTCGGGCACGGCGGGCGCCTGCGGGGCAGCCCCTTCGTCCTTCACGGCGGTCCGGGCCTGCGGCGGCGCGGCGGCGTACACCGGCAGCGGCGCTGCGGCATGCGCGTCCGCGCCTTCCGGCGCCGACAGCTCCAGCCCGATCTCGAGCGTGAAGGTGCTGCCCACGCCGGGCGCGCTTTGGACGTGCAGCTCGCCGCCCAGCAGGCGGGCCAGCTCGCGCGAGATCGACAGGCCCAGGCCGGTGCCGCCGAACTTGCGGCTGGTGGTGCCGTCGGCCTGGCGGAATGCCTCGAAGATCACCTCCTGCTGGTGCTCCGCGATGCCGATGCCGGTGTCGCGCACGGCGAACTTCAGGCGGTCGCCCTGGCCGCGCGAGATTTGCAGCGTGACTTCGCCGGCGCTGGTGAACTTGAAAGCGTTCGACAACAGGTTCTTGAGCACCTGCTGCAGGCGCTGGCGGTCGGTGACGATACTGGCCGGCGTGCCGGGGCTGACGGCGATGCGGAAGTCCAGCGACTTCTCCTTGGCCACCTGCTCGAACATGTCGCGCAGGGAGGCCACCACCGACGAGATCGCGACCGGTTCCGGCTGCACGTCCGCGTGGCCGGCCTCTATCTTGGACAGGTCCAGGATATCGTTGATCAGCGCCAGCAGCTCGTTGTTGGACGAGTAGATCGTGCGCGCGTAGCGTACCTGCTCCTCGTCCAGCGTGCCCTTCTTGTTATCCATCAGGATCTTCGACAGGATCAGCGAGCTGTTGAGCGGCGTGCGCAGCTCATGCGACATATTCGCGAGGAACTCGGACTTGTACTGGTTCGCGCGGCCCAGCTCCGCCGCGCTGTGCTCCAGCGTCTCCTTGGCGCCCAGCAGCTCGCGCGTCTGCGCCTCCAGCTGGTCGGCCTGCGCGGTCAGCTGCAGGTTGGTCTGCTCCAGTTCCGCCTGCTGGTTCTCCAGCATCGCCTGCGACTCCATCAGCGCGCGGCTCTGCTCTTCGAGTTCCTCGTTGGTGACGCGCAGCTCTTCCTGCTGCGTCTGCAGTTCCTCGGCCTGGCGCTGGGTCTGTTCCAGCAGCGCGCGCAGGTCTTCACGGTATTGCGCCGATTTCAGCGCGCTGGCGACGGCGGATGAGATCAGGCCGAGCAGCTCGGTTTCCTCGTCCATCGCGCTGCGGCGCAGGAAGCCGAACTCCATCACCCCGTAGACATGGCCACCGCTGCTCACTGGAACGATCACCACCTGCCCCGGCGCGCCGCCCGCGGTCGCGGAACCGATCCGCAGGTAGCCCTGCGGCAGGTCGCGCACGACGAGCGGCTGGCCGCTCTTTGCCACCTCGCCCGCCAGGCCCGCGCCCGCCGCCAGTTCACGGTCGCTGCACGGTTCATCGAGGCCGAATGAGGCCGCGCATTCGAGCTTGCCATCGACCACGCGGTACAGCACCGCGACTTGCGCGTCGACGTAGCGCGCCACCGCCTGCAGGATCTGGCCGGATACCTGCTGCACCGTCAGTTCCCCGAGCATGTTGCGCGATACTTCAGCGCGCCCGCGCTCCAGCCACATCAGGTGCTGGGCGCGCACGCGTTCGGTGATCACGGTCCGGGAGAGATAAGCCACGCCCGCCACCACCACGAATGCCATGCAACGGTTGAAGATGGCCACGAACGGGTCGGCACCGGGCGGAGACAGGTAGTAACCGCCCAGCATCATTGGCATCAGCACCGCCACGACTGCCAGCGCGAAGTTGCGGTTGTTCTGCAGGGTGCACAGCGCCACCGGGACGATGTAGAAGACCCATTCCGCGTAGCCGAGCGGCGTGAACGCGTCGAGCAGGAAGACGAGCAGGGTGACGCCGGCGACGCAGGCGTGGACGATGCGGTTTGTGTTTTGGGTCGGGGCCATAGGATGGAAAGTCGTGAATCGGGTATTTACACGGCCGGCATGTCGAAAAGCTAGTGCAAACCGGCCACTATAACAAATATGGAAATATTTTCGCGCACGCCATGATATCCTCGGGGAAACCACTATTCCTCACCTCCAATGCGCTACTTCCTGTATTCCGTATTGCTCCTTTGGTCGTTCAGCGCGCATGGCAGACCGGGCTTCGCGAACCTGCAACCCGGCCCGCTGGCGGTGGGCTGGAAAATGGTCCAGCAGTACGACGACACCCGCATCTATAAGGACAAGATCGACCTGGTCAGCGGCCGTGCCACGCAAGGCGAACGCGCGCGGCCGATCCAGACCCACATCTGGTATCCGGCCCTCAAGGGCGGCAGCCCCGTGGCTTACGGCGATTACGTCCGCACCGAACTGAGCGAGGACGATTTCGGACGCACCAGGGGCGAGCTCGATGCGTTCCTCGCGTCGCGCCTGAAAGATGCTGGAACGCGGATCGGCGCAGCCCAGGCCAAAGCGGTGTTCGGCCAACCCATGTGGGCCGTGCGCGATGCCGCAGCCCTGCCGGGGAAATATCCGGTGGTGATTTATGCACCGGGCGGCGGCGGGGTGGGCTACGAACCGGCCGACCTCGGCGAATACCTGGCCAGCCATGGCTATATCGTCATCGCGAGCCGCAACCTGGGACCGCGCTCCCGCATGATTACGGTTGCTGACGAAAGCATCGATGCGCAAATGCGCGACATCCAGCAAAACGCATCGACAGCGGCGCCGTCGCCTACCTCCCTGCGCCATTCCAGCCGCACGAGCTGCTGCAGGTGATCTACACCTCGCTCGGCGCCAGGCCCACGCCCTGACCCGCTAACACCGGTCACCGGGCAGTCATGGCAAAAAAAAGCGAAGCCAGGTGGCTTCGCTTTTTGTTGGTATCCGCCGTGCGGCTTAGAACGGGATATCGTCGTCCATGTCCGAGAAGTTCGGCGCAGGGCGTGGTGCAGGACGCGCTGCCGGTGCGGCAGGTGCTGCCGGGCGCGCTGCCGGACGCTGTGGCGCCTCGTAGCTGCCGCCGTCGTCCATGCTGTCGCCGCCGCCCATGCCCTGGCGTCCGCCCAGCATCTGCATGTTCTCGGCGATGATCTCGGTTGCGTAGCGCTCGATGCCGTCCTTGTCGGTGTACTTGCGGGTCTGCAGGCGGCCTTCCACGTACACGGACGAACCCTTCTTGAGGTACTGGCCCACGATCTCGGCCAGGCGGCCGAAGAACGAGATGCGGTGCCACTCGGTCAGCTCTTTCTGCTCGCCGGAGTTGCGGTCCTTCGACTTGTACGACGTGGCCACGGCAATGTTGGCGATCGCGTCACCGCTCGGCATGTAGCGGATTTCCGGGTCGCGGCCCAGGTTGCCGACGATGATGACTTTGTTAACAGATGCCATGTATTGCTCCCCTTATTTTGGCGTGCGGCCGTCGGCCGCCACAGAACTTACTATTATGAGTGTTATCGACTGGTTACGGCAACCGATCCCGATCAATATTCGCGCGCCGGCGCCGCTTACCCGGCATGGATGCCAGCCATCCGCTGGAAGCCGTTCCGGTCAACGCCCGTCACGACAGTAGCACGCTGCTAACTTATACGGAACAGTCAGCAGCCATAGTTGAACACTGGTATTATGTACAGTATTCCCCACGAACTGCAAGGCTAGGTTTCCCACTTATGGAAGAAATCCGCATCCGCGGTGCACGTACGCACAATCTGAAGAACATCAACCTTGATCTTCCCCGTAACAAGCTGATCGTCATTACCGGCCTGTCCGGCTCGGGCAAGTCGTCGCTCGCGTTCGACACCCTGTATGCCGAAGGCCAGCGCCGCTACGTCGAGTCGCTGTCCGCGTACGCGCGCCAGTTCCTGCAGCTGATGGAAAAACCGGACGTGGACCTGATCGAAGGCCTGTCGCCGGCGATCTCGATCGAGCAGAAGGCGACCTCGCACAATCCGCGTTCGACCGTCGGCACCGTGACCGAGATCCACGACTACCTGCGCCTGCTGTACGCACGCGTGGGCACCCCGTACTGCATCAACCATCCGGAAAACGCGCTGGCCGCGCAGTCTGTGTCGCAGATGGTCGATGCCGTGCTGGCGATGGAAGAAGGCACCAAGCTGATGATCATGGCTCCCGTCGTGGCCAACCGCAAGGGCGAGCACTCCGACCTGTTCGAAGGCATGCAGGCGCAGGGCTTCGTGCGCTTCCGCGTGCAGAGCGGCACCGGCGACGCGAAAATCTATGAGATCGATGACCTGCCCAAGCTGAAGAAAACCGAAAAGCACACGATCGACGTGGTGATCGACCGCGTCAAGGTGAACCCGGAGATCAAGCAGCGCCTGGCCGAAAGCTTCGAGACCGCATTGCGTCTCGCGGACGGCCGCGCCATCGCGCTGGAGATGGACAGCGGCGTCGAGCACGTGTACTCCAACAAGTTCGCCTGCACCGCCTGCGGCTACTCGCTGCAGGAACTCGAGCCGCGCCTGTTCTCGTTCAATAATCCGATGGGAGCGTGCCAGGAGTGCGACGGCCTCGGTCACATCGAGTTCTTCGACCCCAAGCGCATCGTCGCCTTCCCCAACCTGTCGCTCGCCTCCGGCGCGGTGAAGGGCTGGGACCGCCGCAACCAGTTCTACTTCCAGATGCTCACCAGCCTGGCGAACTACTACGGCTTCGACATCGACAAGCCGTTCGAATCGCTGCCGAAGACCGCGCAGGATGCGGTGCTGTTCGGCTCCGGCAAGACCGCGATCCCGTTCAGCTACGTGAACGAGCGTGGCCGCACCGTGGTGCGCGAGCACACCTTCGAAGGCGTGGTCACCAACCTGCAGCGCCGCTACCGCGAGACCGACTCGATGGCGGTCAAGGAGGAGCTGGCCAAGTTCATCAACGAGAAGGAATGCCCGTCCTGCTCGGGCGCGCGCCTGCGCACGGAAGCGCGCTACGTCAAGATCGGCACCGGCAAGCAGCAGAAGGCGATCTACGAAGTGGCACGCAAGCCGCTGCGCGAGTGCCTGTCGTTCTTCGAACAGCTCAAGCTCAAGGGCGCCAAGAAGGAGATCGCCGACCGCGTGATCAAGGAGATCGTGTCGCGCCTGACCTTCCTGAACAACGTGGGCCTGGACTACCTGTCGCTCGACCGCAGCGCGGACACGCTGTCCGGCGGCGAGTCGCAGCGCATCCGCCTGGCCTCACAGATTGGCTCCGGCCTGACCGGCGTGATGTACGTGCTGGACGAGCCGTCGATCGGCCTGCACCAGCGCGACAACGACCGCCTGATCGACACCCTCAAGCACCTGCGCGATATCGGCAACAGCGTGCTGGTGGTGGAGCACGACGAGGACGCGATCCGCACCGCCGACTTCATCGTCGACATGGGCATGGGCGCGGGCGTGCATGGCGGCGACGTGATCGCCCAGGGCTCGCTCAAGGAAATCCTGAAGAACAAGAAGTCGCTGACCGCGCAGTACCTCAACGGCACGCGCAAGATCGAGGTGCCGAAGCAGCGCCACGTGGCCGACCCGCACAGGCAGCTGGTCATCACCGGCGCCACCGGCAACAACCTGAAGAACGTCAGCCTCAAGCTGCCGGTGGGCCTGCTCACCTGCGTGACCGGCGTGTCAGGCTCGGGCAAGTCGACGCTGGTCAACGACACGCTGTACCCGGCGCTGTCGCGCCACCTGTACGGCTCGCAGACCGAACCGGCGCCGCACGATGCGATCAGCGGCCTGGAACACTTCGACAAGGTGATCTCGGTGGACCAGGCGCCGATCGGCCGCACCCCGCGATCGAACCCGGCCACCTACACCGGCGTGTTCACGCCGATCCGCGACCTGTTCTCCACCGTGCCGGTGGCGAAGGAGCGCGGCTACAGCGCCGGACGCTTCTCGTTCAACGTCAAGGGCGGGCGCTGCGAGGCCTGCCAGGGCGACGGCGTGCTGAAGGTCGAGATGCACTTCCTGCCGGACGTGTACGTGCCGTGCGACGTCTGCCACGGCAAGCGCTACAACCGCGAGACGCTGGACGTGCAGTACAAGGGCAAGACCATCACCGAAGTGCTGGACATGACGGTGGAGGACGCGCACGAGTTCTTCAAGCCGGTGCCGGTCATCGCGCGCAAGCTGCAGACGCTGCTGGACGTGGGCCTGGGCTACATCAAGCTGGGCCAGAGCGCGACCACGCTGTCGGGCGGCGAGGCGCAGCGCGTCAAGCTGTCGCTGGAACTGTCCAAGCGCGACACCGGGCGCACGCTGTACATCCTGGACGAGCCGACCACCGGCCTGCACTTCCATGACATCGACCTGCTGCTGAAGGTGATCCACCGCCTGCGCGACCAGGGCAACACGCTGGTGATCATCGAGCACAACCTCGACGTGATCAAGACCGCCGACTGGATCGTCGACCTCGGGCCCGAAGGTGGCGCCGGCGGCGGACGCATTGTCGCCAGCGGCACCCCGGAAGACGTCGCCGCCAACCCCGACAGCGTCACCGGCAAGTACCTTGTCCCGCTGCTCAAGTAACAGGGCGGGGACTGTCCCCTGCGGGGACCGTCCGCTGTTCTTTTGGCGGAATCGGCCATGAATGGGCCGATTCCGCCACTTTCCCTTCCTGCGCATCCCCGGTGAACACGAAGTCCTCGTTACTGTCCGGCAGCGACAGCACCAGCGCCACGATATTGGTGTGAAAGACGACATACCCCGTCAGTCCCGTGATAGCGATCAATGCGATGATCATGACAGCCTCCTTTTCGCACACCTGTGCGAAATATGATGAAAAAAATGGCAGCCCACTTACGGCGGCTGCCGCTGCTTACTCCGGTTCGTTCAAGCTCTTGTAGGTCGAAATCAGCCGCTGGAACGCGCGCCGTGTCCGCACCGGCGCACTGCCGTCGCGCAGGAAGCGCATGTCGTGCAGCAGCCCGACGATCATGCTGTACATCTCGTACACCAGCTGCTCAGGGTCGGTGTCCGGCCGCAGGTGCCCCTGCTCCATCGCCTGCAGCACCGTCTTGCGCAGCGACGCCCGCCAAAGCATGATGCCCTGCTGGATGCGGTCGCGCAGCGGCACGTCCAGGTCGTCGAACTCGAACGCACCCGCCGTGTACAGGCAGGCGCCGCGCACCGCTTCGTCGCAGCACTTGCGCATCCAGTGGTCCATCTGCGCCGTCAGGCGCGGCAGGCCGCGCGGCAGGCCCAGCGTCGGCAGCAGGACGTCGGCCTGGAAGCGGCGGTCGTACTCGTCCAGCACCGCGACCTGCAGCGACTCGAGCGACCCCACGCGCGAGAAGATCCCGCTCTTGCTGATGCCGGTGCGCTTGGCCAGTTCGCCGAGCGAAATCCGGCCGATGCCTTCGACGGCGGCCATCTCGAAGGCGGCAGCGAGGATCAGGGCATAGGTGGCTTCGCTCTTGGCGGTCAGGGTATCCATGATCGCCAATTTAGCACAGGTGTGCGAAATTGGCTAATCATTTTGACACGGCCGCGTGATACATTCCTCCTAGCAACTCATAACGACATCCCAGGAGACTCTCATGCACAAGCTTTCCGCGATCGCCCTCTGCCTCGGCGCGGCCCATGCCAGCGCCGCCACCACCACCGTCGACTGCGGCCGCCTGCTCGACGTCAAGGCCGGCAAATGGCGCGAACGCGTCAGCATCGAGATCGAAAACGGCGTGATCAAGTCGGTCGGCCCGATGGTGCAGGCGCCCGGCCACATCGACCTGTCCGCCCAGTCCTGCATGCCCGGCTTTATCGACTCGCACGTGCACATGGTGTTCGAAACCGAGAAGGCGGCCGATGCGATGCGCCACACGCTCAGCTCCAATCCTGCCGATTATGCCTACCGCTCGGTGCGCAATGCCGAGCGCACGCTCATGGCCGGCTTCACGACCGTGCGTGACCTCGGCGCTGCCGGCGGCCTGAACGTGGCCCTGCGCGACGCGATCGCACAGCGCTACATCGTCGGCCCGCGCATCTTCACCGCCGGCACCACCATCTCCACCACCGGCGGCCACGGGGACCGCAGCAATGGCCTGAACCAGCGCTTCGCCCGTGCCGACGGCGGACTGCCCGGCCCGATGGAAGGCGTGATCAACGGCCCCGACGAGGCGCGTGCCGCGGTGCGTGCGCGCTTCAAGGAAGGCGCGAACCTGATCAAGATTACGGCGACCGGCGGCGTGCTCAGCCAGAACAACAATGGCCAGAACGCCCAGTTCACGGACGACGAACTGCGCGCCGTCATCGCCACCGCCAGGGATTACGGCTTCAAGGTCGCCGCGCACGCGCACGGGGCGGAAGGCATCAAGCGCGCACTGCGCGCCGGGGTCGACTCGATCGAGCACGGCACCCTGATGGACGAGGAAGGCATCGCGCTGATCAAGAAGACCGGCGCGTGGCTGGTGCCGACCATCACGGCCGGGCGCTACGCGGCGGAGATGGCGAAGAACTCCGACCAGTACACGCCGGTGGTGCGCCAGAAGGCGCTGGAGATCGGCTCGGTGAGCCAGGCCGCGTTCGGACGCGCCTACAAGGCCGGCGTCAAGATCGCCTTCGGCAGCGATGCGGCGGTCTACCCGCACGGCGACAACGCCAAGGAGTTCGCCTACATGGTGGAAGGCGGGATGCCCGCGCTGGAAGCGATCCGCAGCGCGACGCTCAGCGCCGCCACGCTGCTGGGCCAGGAGACGCGCCTCGGTTCGGTGGAGCCGGGCTATCTGGCCGACATC
Source organism: Pseudoduganella sp. GCM10020061 (assembly GCF_042683405.1). Lineage (NCBI taxonomy): Bacteria > Pseudomonadati > Pseudomonadota > Betaproteobacteria > Burkholderiales > Oxalobacteraceae > Pseudoduganella > Pseudoduganella sp. GCM10020061. The sequence goes on from NZ_JBHUJS010000001.1 coordinate 64,817, forward strand.
GTTGCCGTCAGCGGCGACCCGCTTGCCGATATCACCGAACTCCAGAAGATCAAGTTCGTGATGAAGGACGGCATCGTCTACAAGAAGCCATAAGCACCCACATGGTGTAGCCCCCCACTTACAGCCGCTGGCGGGGGTCCACTGGTGGGGGTCAGACCTCGATTCCCCTCCAGGCCTGACCCCGCGTTTGCGGAAGCTCAAAGCCGGGGTCAGGCTCCCACTATGAAGGCCGGGCCTGACCCCGGCACCGTCGGCCGGCCCATTTCTCATTCACTCAGGTTATTTGCTGCGTCGGACCTCGTACATGCGTTGCGTCAGAGGCTCTTCGACAAGCACCTTGCGGTTTGCTTTTTCCTGGTCGACGAAAAAGCGCTCAGAACTGATCGATCGCTTGAGGATGTCCGTGAACGTCAGGTTCTCTTCGCTTGCAATGCGCTCCAGGAACGCGACTTGCTCTGCTGGCAAATTGACCGTCACCTTCGTGATCGCCATGACTCCTCCTGATTACGGGCCTTACGGACATACTACAAAAACTAGTATAGCTATCGGTAGCTACATATCAATCCGGGCCACTAGATGTAGCCAGTTGTTCTTTGCCTGTGCTTGAGTGTAAAAAAGGCGCGTCATAGGACGCGCCTTCTTCTGGAGGACTACAGGGCTGGGGCCGGTACTGCCGCCTGGCGCGCAGGAACGCTCCCTTTCTATGCTTTCATGGCGACGCGACGAAAGTCCGGGGACAGTCCCGTAGGGACAGCCCCCTTAGGGGCTTATGCGCCCAGGCGCTTGGCGATGTCCGCCTTGGTCGCGACCAGCTCCTGCGGCAGCTTGTGCGCAAGCTTGTCGAACAGCTCGTCGTGCAGCTTGAGCTCTTCCTGCCACGACGCGGTGTCGATCGAGGTGATCATCTCGTACTGGCCGGCGGAGAAGTCCAGGCCTTCCCAGTTCAGGTCGGCGTAGTCCGGCGAGGTGCCGAACACGTGCTCGGTGCCGCCCGCCGTGCCTTCGATGCGCTCGAGCATCCACTTCAGCACGCGCATGTTGTCGCCGAAGCCCGGCCACACGAACTTGCCCTGGGCGTCCGTGCGGAACCAGTTGACGCAGTAGATGTTCGGCTGCTGCTCGACCTTGGTGCCCATGTTGAGCCAGTGCTGGAAGTACTCGCTCATGTTGTAGCCGATGAACGGCAGCATCGCGAACGGGTCGCGGCGCACGATGCCCATCTGGCCGGCGGCGGCAGCGGTGGTCTCGGAACCCATGGTCGCGGCCATGTACACGCCCTCGGTCCAGCTGCGCGCTTCGGTCACCAGCGGCACGGTGGTCGAGCGGCGGCCGCCGAAGATGAAGGCGGAGATCGGCACGCCGGCCGGATCGTCCCACTTCTCGTCGATCACCGGGTTCTGGGTGGCGGCCACGGTGAAGCGCGCGTTCGGGTGCGCGGCCTTGGTGCCGGACGCCGGGGTCCAGTCCTTGCCCTGCCAGTCGATCAGGTGCGCAGGCGGCTCCTTGGTCATGCCTTCCCACCACACGTCGCCGTCGTCGGTCAGCGCGACGTTGGTGAAGATGACGTTCTCGCGCAGCGAGGCCATGCAGTTGTAGTTGGTCTGCTCGTTGGTGCCCGGCGCCACGCCGAAGTAGCCCGCCTCAGGATTGATGGCGTACAGCTTGCCGTCCTGGCCCGGCTTGATCCAGGCGATGTCGTCGCCGATGGTGGTGATCTTCCAGCCGTCGAAGGTCTTGGGCGGGATCAGCATGGCGAAGTTGGTCTTGCCGCAGGCCGACGGGAAGGCCGCCGCGACGTAGTGCTTCTGGCCTTCCGGCGACTGCACGCCCAGGATCAGCATGTGCTCGGCCAGCCAGCCGGTGCCGCCCTGCTGCGCTTCCTGGTGGCCCATGTTGGACGCGATGCGCAGCGCGAAGCACTTCTTGCCCAGCAGCGCGTTGCCGCCGTAGCCGGAGCCGAACGACCAGATTTCGCGGGTCTCGGGGTAGTGGACGATGTACTTGGTCGGGTTGCACGGCCAGGCGACGTCCTTCTGGCCAGGCTGCAGCGGCGCGCCGACCGAGTGCACGCACGGGACGAACTGGCCGTCCGCGCCCAGCACGTCGTACACGGCGCGGCCCATGCGCGTCATGATGCGCATGTTGACCACCACGTACGGGGAATCGGACAGCTCGACGCCAATGTGCGCGATCGGCGAGCCCAGCGGGCCCATCGAGAACGGGATCACGTACATGGTGCGGCCGCGCATGCAGCCGTCGAACAGGCCGTTGAGGGTGCCGCGCATCTCGTCCGGGGCCATCCAGTTGTTGGTCGGGCCGGCCTGCTCGCGGGTCTGCGAGCAGATGAACGTGCGGTCTTCCACGCGCGCCACGTCGGTCGGGTCCGACCAGGCCAGGTAGGAGTTCGGACGCTTGGCCGGGTTCAGCTTGCGCATGGTGCCGGCGGCAACCATCTCGGCGCACAGGCGGTCGGACTCTTCCTGCGAGCCATCGGCCCAGACCACGCGGTCCGGTTTGGTCAGTGCTGCAATCTCCGCCACCCAGCTGATCAGCTTCTGGTGTTTGACGTATGCGGGGACGTTCAGTGCGGCAACGCCTCCCATCACGGGTTGGTTCATAAAAGCCTCCAAAGCCTAAAAAGAAACCAGTGGTCCGGGGGCAAGGGCAGGATCGACGTCGGCGGGGGGCGCTCTTCGCTCAGGAGCCAGTCCGTGGACGGGTTCGGCGACAACGGCGGTCGTACCGGTTGCCCGGACATGCGGTACTGCTCAGTACCGCAAAAATCCTGCGCCGGGCGCGCGGTCCGCACCCGGAAAGGGGCGATTATAACCCCCTGCATGTCGCTTTTATATGCGCGCACTACAAAAATGTAGGAGAAATAGTCGAGTAAAGTAGTAGGCTATTCCGGTTCCGTCGAATCCTGTTATTTCCTTACGCATACAATGCGAACTTCGCTCAACTGATGCTAATTTCGATGAATATCGCGATACTGGACGATTACCAGGACAAGGTGCGCCATCTGGACGCATTTCGGCTCATCAGTGCGCATCCGTGCCGAATATTCACGAACTCCGCCAAGGGGGTCGGACAGCTGGCGATCCGGCTGGCCCCGTTCGAGGCGCTGGTCCTGATCCGCGAGCGCACCGCGATCACGCGCGCCCTGCTCGACCGCCTGCCCAAGCTGAAGCTGATTGCGCAGACCGGACGGGCGGGCAGCCACATCGACGTGGCCGCCTGCACGGAACGGGGGATCGCCATTGCGGAGGGCGTCGGCTCGCCCATCGCGCCGGCGGAACTGACCTGGGCGCTCGTGATGGCGGCGCAGCGGCGCATCGTCAGCTACGCCAACAACCTGCGCGACGGGCTGTGGCAGACCGCCTCGGTCAACCCGGAGCTGAACGGCCTGGGACTGGCCAACCACGGGCGCACGCTGGCGATCTGGGGTTACGGCAAGGTGGGCAGGCTGGTGGCGGGCTACGGCAAGGCGTTCGGCATGCGCGTGCTGGTGTGGGGCAGCGAAGCGGGGCGGGCGAGCGCAGTGGCCGACGGCTTCGAGGCGGCGCCCTCGCGCGAAGCCTTCTTCGCCGAGGCGGACGTGCTCACCCTGCACTTGCGCCTGGCCGAGGCCACGCGCGGCATCGTGACCGCGGCCGACCTGGCGCGCATGAAGCCGGACAGCCTGTTCGTGAATACCAGCCGCGCGCAGCTGGTCGAGCCGGGCGCGCTGGAAGCGGCGTTGCGCCATGGCCGGCCGGGCCGCGCCGCGCTGGACGTGTTCGAGAGCGAACCGCTGGCGGCCGACTCGCCGCTGCTGCGCATCCCGACCGTGCTGGCGACGCCCCACCTGGGCTACGTCGAGAAGGACAGCTACGAGCTGTACTTCGACGCCGCGTTCCGCAACGTGCTGGCATTTGCCGGCGGCGCGCCGGCCAACATCCTGAATCCCGAAGTGCTGGCCTGAGGCCAGGGACTAGCGGCTGGACGGCGACCAGCCCTTGCCTTCGCTGGCCATGCGCGCGGAGCGCGACAGCATGACCGCCAGCTCGGCCGGCCGCACCGGGCGGCTGAACAGGTAGCCCTGCATCTCGTCGCAGTCGTTTTCCAGCAGGAAGCGGTACTGCTGCTCCGTCTCCACCCCTTCCGCGATCACGCGCAGGTTGAGCTTGTGGCCCAGCGAGATCACCGCCATCGCGATGGCCTGGTCGTCCGTGCTGGTGGCCAGGTCGCTGACGAAGGACTTGTCGATCTTGAGCGTGGAGATCGGGAAGGACTTGAGCGCCGACAGGCTCGAATAGCCGGTGCCGAAATCGTCCACCGACAGCGACACGCCCATCGCCTTCAGCTCGCGCATGCGCTCGATCGACTGCTGCATGTCGCGCATGATCAGGCTCTCGGTCACTTCGATTTCCAGGCCGTCGGCAGGCAGCCCGCTGACCCTGAGCGCTTCCGCCACGCGCTCGACCAGGCGGTCTTCGGCGAACTGGCGTGCCGAGACGTTGACCGACATCGTGACCGGCGGCAGCCCGGCATCGCGCCAGGCCTTGCTTTGCGCGCAGGCGGTCTGCAGCACCCACTCGCCCAGCTGCACGATCAGGCCGCTCTCCTCGGCCAGCGGGATGAACTGCGCCGGCGACACGTGGCCGTGCTCCGGATGGTGCCAGCGCACCAGCGCTTCCACGCCGAAGATGCGGCCGGTGCGCAGGTCTACCTTGGGCTGGTACAGCACCGAGAACTGGCCCGCCTCCAGCGCGCCGCGCAGGCCGTCGAGCAGCAGCAGCTTCTGCTCCAGGCTGGAATTCATTTCGCGCGTGTAGAACTGGATATTGTTCGAGCCCAGCTCCTTGGCGCGGTACATCGCCGCGTCCGCGTTCATCATCAGGGTGGTCGGGTCGAGGCCGTCGTGCGGATACATCACCGCGCCAATGCTGGCGCTCACGCGCACCGGATGTTCGCCCAGCATGACCGGCTGGGCCACCGCCTGGCGCAGCGATTCGAGCACCGGCGCGGCCGCCATGGTATCGGGCACGCCCGGCAGCACCAGCACGAATTCGTCGCCGCCGAAACGGCCCAGCATCGCCTCCCCGCCCAGGCATTGCTGCATGCGCGTGCCCACGATGCACAGCAGCTCGTCGCCCGCCTTGTGCCCCAGCCCGTCGTTGACCAGCTTGAAGCCGTCCAGGTCGATGAACGCCACCGCCATCGCGGCGCCTTCGCGCTGCGCCCGCGCGATTTCCTGTTCCAGCCGCTGTCCGACCATGTTCCGGTTCGGCAGGCCGGTCAGCTCGTCGTAGTGCGCCATCTGCAGGATGCGCGCTTCGCTGCGCTTGCGTTCCGTGATGTCGCGCACGATGCAGACGATGCCGCCTTCCACGCCCACCACCTGGCGGTGCACCCACGATGGCCGGAACAGCGGGAAGCTGATCTTGCGCTCCGCCTCGTGCACGCCGCCCACCGTGGCCGCATGCACCAGGTCGTCGAACAGCTCGCCGCCGCGCGCGTCGGGCAGGAGGGTCAGCAGGGTCTTGCCGATCAGCTCATTCTTGCCGAAGCCGGTCATGGCCTCGGCGCGCGAATTGGTCGCATCAACCATGAAGTCGACGATCTTGCCGCCCGCGTCCTTCACGGTGCGCAGCACGAAGAACGCATCCAGGCTCGCTTCGGAGGCGGCCGCGTAGCGCTCCTGGGCGCGCCGGATGCGCCGCCGCGTGCGTCCGGCCTGCCACGACCACACGCAGACCACCGACACCAGCATCGCCAGCGCGACGCTGGCGCCGCCGGCGGCCAGCAGGTACTTGCTGCGCGCCTGCTCGAACGCCGCGAGCTGCTCGTCGTAGCCCAGGCCCGCCGCCGCATACAGCGGGAAGCCGTGCATCTTGCGCGCGTTCAGGAAGCGCAGCACGCCATCGTGCGTGCCGCGCGCGAGCGATTCGCCCGGCGTGAGCCGCGGCACCCGCTGGCCCCAGGTGACCGAGTCGCCCGAGCGGCGCACGCGGAACACGGCATCCTCGCCCACCAGCCCGAGCAGCCCCTGCTCGCCCTGGCGCGACCGTTCGTAGCCGCTGGTGAAGTAGGCCGGGTCGACCTCCAGCACCACGATGCCGGCGAAGCGGCCCTGTGCATCGTCGATGCGGCGCGTGAAGTGCAGGTGCGGCTCGGGATTCTCCGCCTCGCTGGCCGCGTGGCTCACGTGGACTTCGTCGGCCGGGTGGTCGCGATGGTAATTGAAGCAGCGGCGCTCGGCCATGTCGCTCGCCGGCGCCTTGAAGTTGCTGGCCACGGTCACGCCATGGCGGTCGATGACCTTGACCTGGAACACCAGCGAGGGCGGCAGCATGCCGCGCTGTTCCAGCATCGGGATGGCGTTCTGTGCGCCTTCCAGCTCCACGGCATAGCGCAGCACCCTGAGGGTCTGGTCGATGCCGTTCAGGTTGCGCCCGACCTGCGCCTCGTAGGTGTCGATCAGCTCGCGCGCGGAGTCGCGCGCCGCCGCCACCGCCGCGGCGCGTTCGCCGTCGATCATCCGGAAGGTGCCGGCCCACATCACGCACAGCAGGACCAGCGCGAACAGGGGCAGCGAGATATGCGTCTCGCGCCCCTGGCGCAGCCAGCGCTGTGCGCGCGCGCGCCAGCCGCCCTCGGCGGGAACGGCGGGGGCGGCGGCGGTCATGTGTGTTTGCAGCTGCATCGGGGCGCGGTCAGTTCAGCAGCAGGACCGGCTTGACGCTGGCGTCCAGCGCGGCCCTGTCGATATAGCCGACGTAGGCCGGATTCTCGGCCACCAGCTTGCGCACGGCAGCGCTGTTTTGCACCTCTTTTGGCGGACGGCCGCGTCCCGTGAAGATCATCTTGGTCCAGTGCGCCTTGACCAGCGGCGGCGACATCGCGGCGGCGCGCAGGTAGAACTCGTGGCGCAGCGGCGAGCCCAGTGCCTGGTCCAGCGGGATCGCGCGGCTCCCGTCCGGGAAGCGCCCGCTCCTGCCGAGGAAGATGTCGGCAACCTGCTCGGCGCGCAGCGACGCGAGCGGGCTGTGCGCGGAGACCACCACGATGACCTCGGCGGCCGCGGCGCTGCACTGCAGCGCCAGCAGCGCGGTACAGAAAAGTCGGATCAGCTTGCGCATGGCGGCCTCAGAAAACGAAATCGACCATCACGCTGGTCAGGCCGACCGGCTTGCCCGCCTGGTAGCCAGGCTGGATCCGGATCAGCGTGCCGTACGAGCCGTCGCGCGTGGTCAGGCGGTCATGCTGCAGCTTGACCGCGACATTGTCGGCCGCATCCCAGCGCAGGCCGACACTGGCCGTGCGCTGCGAAGCGACGTAGCGCAGCATGTCGTTCAGGTGGTAGTTCAGCATGGCGCCGAGCGCCGCCTGCTGCGCGGGCATGCCGTCGAGCGCCAGGCCGGCGACCTGCGTCGGCGAGTTCGGCGATACGCGCGCGAACGAGGTATAGGCGGTGAGGCTGCCGGCGCGGTAGCCGGCGCTCACGTAAAACGCGGTCTTGTCGCCGATGTACGAGTGCGTGTTGAGCCGGCCCGCCTCGCCGGTCGCGAACCACTGGCCCGGGTCATAGTTCAAGCCCACGCTGACGGCGCAGGCGCGCTTGTCCCGGGCTTCGTAGCGGTCGGCGATCGCAGCGCCCTGGGGCCCGAACTGGCGGAAGGCATCGTAGAGCGGCTGGCCCAGCGCGAGCGTGACATCGGCGCGCATCGCGGAGACGCGCGCGGTCAGCGCGCCACTGGTGACGGTGTGCGCAAAGCCGCCCAGGTTGCGCGCCTGTGCGGTGTAGGTGGCGTCGTACTGCGCATCGGTGCGGCCATAGAAGGCCTGGGTCACGTGGCTGCGGCCACCTTCGCTCCAGCGGTAGGTGGCATCGACGCCGTCGCTGTTGGTGAGCGGGATGGTGCCGTACATTTCGACCGGGGTGCGCGCCCACGGAAAGGCATAGCCGACCTTGCGGTACTCGGCCGCCAGGAACATCGGCAGCGCAATGCGCCCCGCGCGCACTGCCAGGTCCGGCGTGGCCTGGTACTTGACGTTGCCCCACTCGACGATCGGCTGGTAGCTGTCGATCGTGTGCTGTTCGCTGATCAGCTGGAGGACGGCGGACCACTTGCCCTGCTCCACGCCGAGCTGCACGCCCAGGCGCGAATCGACATCCGCGCCGGTGCGGCGGGTCGCGCCCACGCCGTTTTCCTTCAGGATGCTGGCGACGAAGTCGGCGTCGCGGCTGCTCGAGTGCACGGCGCCGGCGGTGCCGAAACCGCTGACCGTCCATTGGACCTTCTCGTCGGCCTGCACCGCGCCTGCGGCGGCGAACAAGCCGATACCTGCCAGCAGGGCGCGCTGGCGGCGTGGGGGGAACTGCATGGGTGGATATCCTCGACGAAGCACGCGCAGAGCCGGCGTTCAAGATGGTTGCTGGCGTCGGGGGCGACGCCGGCAGTCACTTTACTGGCTGGGTCTGCGCGCTGTCGAATAAATCGCGCGCGATGTAGATGGGCTACTAATTAAATGATGCTCTGGCGCAACACAGTAGCCAGCTTGACTACTCGTCCGGACAACTTTTCGCCGCCAGCTGGATTTCCTGCGTGCCGGTAAAGTCGGGCCGGCGTGCGGGCAGCGCATGGCGGCGCGTCCACAGGCCCTTCCAGCCCGGAGGCCAGTCGATCACGGGGCCGCGGTAGGGCGGCAGGCCGGCGCGCACCGGCACCACGGGCACCGGCGGGACTTCGCCGTCGTCTCCGCGCTGCATGTCGAGGCTGTACATGTAACCGCCCGGCAGCAGCGCATCGCACACCTGCGCGAACCAGGCCGCGTGGTCCTCGTCGCGGCCCAGCGCCTGCGCCAGGCCCTGCGGGTCGAACTTCGCCAGCGCATGCACCAGTTCGTCCGCGCTCGCGCCCGGCGAATCGCCCCAGCCCATCACGGGATTGAAGTTGTAGTCGGCGCCAGATCCGTACCAGCCCTCGCGCCAGGCGCGCTGCATCCAGTCGCGCTGCCCGGTAAACAGGTGCCAGCGCCAGTGCAGGCCGGAAGGCTTGGGCCAGGAGTACAGGTACAGGCGCTGGTAGCCCGCCTCGTGCAGCTTGCGCACCATCTCCATGAGGCGCGCGTGCGGCATGCGGTCGGGCGGCGCGCGCCGGAACAGGATCGGCTCGCCGTCGCCGAACTGCACCTCGTCGGACGACAGGTTCAGGTCGAGCGCGCGCGACTCGGTGCCGAAGCGCGCCGAGATCCATCCGGTCAGCAAATTGACGGCCGTAATCACGCCATAGCCGCGGTGGCGATGGAAGATCACAGTGCCGGGTGCCAGTGCTTTCATAAACCAAAATGGGGACAGACCCCATTTATCCGTTAGGCAAAATGGGGTCTGTCCCCATTTTGAAATGGGGTCTGTCCCCATTTTGAAAAAAACCAATATAGTCGAGGTGCGCCCCGCAAGCCAGCCCGGACACACCCGGAAACAGGTTTGGTAAGATGGCACGCCCTTTCAACCAGAACAGATTACACCATGACCCTGCGCATCGTCGCCACCGGCGGCACCTTCGACAAGCACTACAACGAACTGACCGGCGTGCTCGGCTTCTCGGACAGCCACCTGCCCGCCGTGATCGCACGCACGCGCATGACGGTGCCGGTGGAGCTGGACGTGCTGCCGCTGCTCGATTCGCTCGACATGCAGGACGCCGACCGCGCACGGGTGCTGGCCGCCTGCCAGCGCGCGCAGGAAAACGCGATCGTGATCATCCATGGCACCGACACCATGCGCGAGACCGCGGCCGTGCTGGGCGCGGCGAACCTGGGCAAGACCATCGTCCTGACCGGCGCCATGATTCCTTATGAGATTGCCAATTCGGACGCGCTGTTCAACCTTGGCGTCGCAGTGGGTGTGGCGCAAGTGCTGCCGGCCGGGGTGTACGTGGCCATGAACGGCCAGGTGTTCCCGTGGGATAACGTGCAGAAGAACAAGACGGCCGGCGTGTTCCAGACACTGTAAGCACGGGAAAGGGACTGCCCCCGCAGAGGACAGTCCCCGAGTATCAGTGCTCGGCTTCGCCGCCCAGCGACGTGACGATGTCGGCCAGCATGGCCGACAGCTCGCCGGTCATCAGCAGCATGTCGTTGTCGAAGCGCTCGTTGTCGTCGCGCGACACGGAGTCCGATTCCTTCAGCACGTCCAGCGGCTTGATGCCTTTCACGGCCAGCGATTCGGTCAGCACGAACGAAATCTTGTCGGTCCAGGTCATCGCCAGGCGCGTGCACTGCTTGCCCGAGGCGATGTGGCGGCGGATGTCGTCCGGCTCCAGCGTGTGCTTCACGTAGCGCACCGCGGCGCGGCTCTCGCCGGTTGCGCGCAGTTCGGTATCCTGGTCGACGGTGAAGCCGTGCGGCGCCTCGTCCATCTCCAGCCATGCCGTCATCACCGCCACCGGCGAGCGCTGCACGCGCAGGCTCTGCAGCGGCATCTTGTCCACGGCCTTGAGCAGGTGCTTGATCACGTCGTCCGCCTTGGACGGGCTGGCCGCATCGACCACCAGCCAGCCGTTGACCGGGTCGATCCAGCAGAAGGTGTTGCTGCGGATCGAGAATGCGCGCGGCAACAGCTCGTCGGCCACGCGCTCCTTCAGCTCCTTCATCGCCTTCTTACCTGGCGGGAAGCCCTGCTGTTCTTCCAGCTCGGCGGCCTTGGCCTTGGCCACCTGGTTGATGACCGAACCCGGCAGCAGCTTTTTCTCGGTGCCCAGCATGACCAGCATCTGCTTGTTCACGGTGTGGACCAGGTTGCCGTTACCGCGCGGCGAGTCGAAGCCCTGGCGCAGCAGCTCGTTGCTGTTGGCAGGCGTGAAACTGAGCGGCTTGAGCGCTTCTTCCAGTTGTTCGGGGGTGTACGCCCAGGGGGCAGGGAGACGGTAGATCTGGAGATTCTTAAACCACATGATTGCTTTCGATTCGGTACGGTAAAACGGAACGGTATTCTACACGGGCTCATCGCTGAACAGGCTCAGTTGTTCGAGCCTGCTGGCCTCGCCCCGGCTGGCGTCGAGGCGCACGCCCAGGCCCAGCAGGCGCACCGGCTGCCTGCCGCGCTGGTACCCGACTTCCATCAGGCGGCGGTACAGGGCGATGGCCGGCGCCGTGCCCGCGCATTCGACCGTGGTCTGCTGGAAGTCGGAAAATTTCAGCTTCACGAACAGCTTGCCCACCTGGTCGGCCGCGCCGGCGCGCTTGAGCCGCGCCAGCAGGCTGTCGAACAGTTCCGGCACCAGGTCCAGGCAGGCGGGCAGGTCCGGCACGTCCGGCGTGTAGGTCTCCTCGACGCTGACCGACTTGCGCTCGTGCGAATTGGACACCGGGCGCTCGTCGATGCCGCGGCACAGGTCGTGCAGGCGCGCGCCGAAGCTGCCGAAGTGGTGCTGCAGGTCGTGCATGGTCCAGTTGCGCAGGTCGGCGCAGGTCTCGGCGCCCAGCTTGTTCAGCCTGGCCGCGGTGACCTTGCCGACGCCGTACAGCTTCTTGACCGGCAGCGCTGCGACAAACTCGTCCACCTCTTCCGGCCGCACCAGGAACAGTCCGTCCGGCTTGTTCCAGTCGCTCGCGATCTTGGCCACGAACTTGTTGGGCGCCACGCCGGCCGACGCGGTGATCCCGACCGTGTCGAAGATGCGCTGGCGGATCTCCTGCGCGATCAGGGTCGCGCTGCCCTTGCAGTGCGGCGAACTGGTCACGTCCAGGTAGGCTTCATCCAGCGAGAGCGGCTCGACCAGGTCGGTGTAGCTGCGGTAGATCTCCATGATCTGGCGCGACGCGGTGCGGTACTTCTCCATCGCCGGCGGCAGAATCACCAGCTGCGGGCACAGCTTGACCGCCTGCGCCGTCGCCATGGCCGAACGGATGCCGAACTTGCGCGCCTCGTAGTTGCAGGTTGCCACCACGCCGCGCTGGTCGGCCCGCCCGCCCACCATCAGCGGCTTGCCGCGCAGCGAAGGATCGTCGCGCATTTCGACCGAAGCGTAGAAGCAGTCGCAGTCGCAATGGATGATTTTTCGTTGGGGCGCGTTCACCGGCGGGCTGGGAATACTGTGAATCCATACAGTATTGCTGGAAATTACGCGGTTGGCAAGACCAGGATGGCGCGGAAGTCGTTCACGTTGGTGCGCGTGGGACCGGTGACGAGCAGTCCGCCGGCCGCCTCGAAGTAGCGGTAGGCGTCGTTCCGCTCCAGCAGGGCGCGGCCATCGAGCGGGCAGCGCGCCAGTGTCCCGGGATCGATCAGCGCACCCGCATTGTCTTCGGTGCCGTCGATGCCGTCGGTATCGCAGGCCAGCGCGTGCACGCCGGGCTGCCCGTCCAGCGCGAGCGCCAGCGCCAGCAGGAATTCCGCGTTGCGCCCGCCCCGGCCATTGCCGCGCACGGTCACGGTGGTTTCGCCGCCGGACAGGATCACGCAAGGCGGGGCCACAGGAACGCCTTGCGCCAGGATCTGCCGCACCAGCTCCGCGTGCTCGGCCGCCACGGCGCGCGCCTCGCCTTCCAGCCGGTCGGACAGGAGCAGCGGCGTGCAGCCCTTCGCCCTGGCCGCCACGGCGGCGGCATCGAGCGCCTGCCGCGCGCTGGCGATGACGTGGATCTCGTTGCGGCCCAGGCGCGGATCGTCCGGCATGGGCGCACTGCGCGCCGGGTCTGCCAGCACCGCACGCACATGCGCCGGGACCTCGATCCCGTAGCGGCCGAGGACGGCCAGGGCATCGGCGCCGCTGCTGCCGTCCGGGACCGTGGGGCCGGACGCGACCACTGCCGGATCGTCGCCCGGCACGTCCGAGACCACCAGCGTGACCACGCGCGCCGGATGGCAGGCCAGCGCCAGCCGCCCGCCCTTGAGCGCGGACAGGTGGCGCCGCACGCGGTTCATGTCCGCGATCGGCGCCCCGCTCTTCAGCAGTGCCTGCGTCAGCGCGCGCTTGTCGTCCATCGTGATGCCGGGCGCAGGCAGCGCCAGCAAGGCGGAGCCGCCGCCCGACATGAGGCACAGGACCAGGTCGTCCGCCTCAAGCCCACCGACCAGCGACAGCATGCGCGCGGCAGCGTGCGCCCCCGCATCGTCGGGCAGCGGATGGCCGGCCTCGACCACTTCGATGCGCCGCGTCGGGGCGCCGTGGCCATAGCGCGTGACCACCATGCCTTCGACCCTGTCGCCGTAGAGTCGTTCGACGCCCTCGGCCATGCGCGCGGCTGCCTTGCCTGCGCCCACGACCACGATGCGGCCGGACGGAACCGGCGGCAGGTAGCGCGCGATGCAGCGAGCCGGATCGACGGCGGCGACCGCACTGTCGAACAGTCCGGTCAGGAACTCGCGCGGCGACTGCTCTGGCATGGCTGGCATATCGGATTGGAGTGAAAAAAGCAGGTAGATCGATGGTGACACAAAGCGGCGCCGGCATCGCCGGCGCGATGGTGCTCATCAAAAAGATTTGGCGAACCCTTGCAGAAAATTTTTGAGGGGTCTATAATTCGGCCTCCTTCAGACGTGGTGACAAACGTCGGAAAGAAGTTCCAGATGGGTGCTTAGCTCAGTTGGTAGAGCGGCGCCCTTACAAGGCGTAGGTCGGGAGTTCGACCCTCTCAGCACCCACCATCGATGGAACGAAGGACAAGTTGCAGTAGCTGGAGCGGTAGTTCAGTTGGTTAGAATACCGGCCTGTCACGCCGGGGGTCGCGGGTTCGAGTCCCGTCCGCTCCGCCAGAACAAGAAGGGCCCGATCGAAGATCGGGCCCTTTTTCTTTGCGCCTCAAAGAAATGGGGACAGACCCCATTTTTTCTTCTAAATGGGGTCTGTCCCCATTTTGTGTGTTTCGCTTTCTTTAGTCAGCCGCTGCCAATACACTTGACCCACGCATTCAATTCACGGGGGCGATATGGGAAGCAAGCTGGCCATCATTACCGGCGGCAGCCGGGGACTCGGTAAAAGCGCGGCATTAAAACTCGCCCGCGAGGGCGTCGATGTGATCCTCACTTATCACAGCAATGCGGCCGCGGCGCAGGCGGTGACGGATGAGATCGAAGCGATGGGCAGGCGTGCGGCGGCACTCCAGCTCGACACCGGAAACATCGCGGCGCTTGCCGGCTTCACGCAACAGCTGAAAAGCGTGCTTGCGGAAAAATGGCAGCGCGCAAACGTGGACTTCCTGGTCAACAATGCTGGCGTTGGCATCCACGCGTCCATCGACACCACCACCGAAGCGCAGTTCGACACCCTCTACAACATCCACGTCAAGGGCGTGTTCTTCCTTACCCAGCAGTTGCTGCCGCTGATCGCCGACGGGGGCCGGATCGTCAACGTCTCCACCGGCCTGACCCGCTTCGCCGTGCCAGGCTATGCCGCCTACGCTGCCATGAAGGGCGCCGTCGAAGTCATGAGCCGTTACATGGCAAAGGAACTGGCGCCGCGCCGCATCGCCGTCAACGTGCTCGCCCCGGGGGCGATCGAGACCGACTTTGGCGGCGGCGTCGTGCGCGACAATGCCGAAATGAACGCGTTCATCGCATCGCAGACCGCCCTGGGTCGGGCCGGCCTGCCGGACGATATCGGCGGGGCGATCGCCAGCCTTCTGAGCGATAACAGCGGCTGGATCAACGCCCAGCGCATCGAGGTTTCCGGCGGCATCTTCATCTGAGCCGCGAGCGGATGACAAAAATGGGGACAGACCCCATTTTCTTCCCTCATTGCCGCCGTAATAAATGGGGTCTGTCCCCATTTTTTCAGGCGCGCGAGCGGATCACCGGGTGGATGGCTTCGCCCGATTCGACGCGGTCGCGGCCGCCGCTCTTGGCGGCGTACAGGGCGTGGTCGGCGCGCGCCAGCGCGGAGTTGATGTGCTCGTTCGGGTCGACCACGACCACGCCCACGCTGACCGTCATGCGGTAGAAATTGCCGTCGGTGAGCACCGGCGCTTCCGATACCGCCACGCGCAGCCGCTCCGCCGCCTGCAGCGCGCCGGCCAGGTCGGTGCCCGGCATGGCCAGCGCGAATTCCTCGCCGCCCAGGCGCCCCATGATGTCGTGCTCGCGCAGTTCGCCCCGCACGGTGCGGGCAAATACGCTCAGCGCCTCGTCGCCGGTGGCATGGCCGAAGCGGTCGTTCAGGCGCTTGAAGTGGTCGATGTCGAGCATCATCAGCGCAAACGGTTTTTGCAGCCGGAGCGAGAGCGCGCGCGCCGCGTCGGTGCGTTCGAAGAAGGCGCGCCGGTTGAGCAGCCCGGTCAGGCTGTCGATGGTGGCCAGCTCCTCCATCGTGCGGTCGTCCTTGTACTTGCACAGCAGCAGGAAACCGAATCCGTTCACGATCAGCAGGCAGTAGCCGGTAATGAAGGCGGCGGAGTGCACGACGCCCGGCCGGAACAGGGTGCTGTCCGGGTCGGAGACCGAAGCGTAGGCCCGCACCACCATCACGAAGAAGAACAGCACGTCGTTCAGGCCGATCAGCCGTTGCAGCGGCGAGCAGGTGCGCCAGTCGCGCAGCAGCAGGTAGGCCATCATTGCCGTGAACATCGCAATGATCAGCGACATCAGCGCCATGATCTCGCCGTGGCTGCTGGTATTCAGGCGCCAGAACTGGAAGCCCAGCGCCGCGATCAGCGTCACCGGAACCAGCACCCGCTTATATTTGGGAATGCCGAGGAACACCGCGTAGGCACCTACTTCGAGCGCGATGCCGGTGATCAGGAGCGTATTGGTGAGTGCCTCGAGACCGTTCGACCAGTATGCGAGGCGCATGTAGCCGAAGGCATGCGCGATGCCCTGGACCAGGCGCGCCCACTTCCACACATCCATGCCGGGGTGCCTGGACCCGGTACGGGAATAGCCGGCGATCATCATCGCGAAGCCGATGTTGCCGATGGCGAGCACCAGCAGGAAAGTACGAATGTCGATCACGACGGTTTCCTAACGGGGTATGGCAGGCTGCCTGCGGCACCCGCTCTTTTATTGTTATCCCGGGATTTCCCGGCCCCATGCGTTGCGTTTTTGAGCACACATGTTTCTTTGAGGCACTGATCTTACACGGCTTTGGGGATGCCCGACAGAAATTTTAAGCGAAAGAACGCATAAGCCCCTGCGATCGGGGCATTCCGTAAAGATATGACAAGGGAAGTGTTGTGGGGGACTAACGGCGGCTGGCGCGCAGCATCGCGTCGAACTCGTCGGCCGGAATCGGCTGGGCGAACAGGTAGCCTTGCGCGTAATCGCAGCCTGCCTGGCGCAGCAGGTCGCGCTGCTCGGGCGTCTCCACGCCTTCCGCAATCACCTTCAGGCCCAGCTTGTGGGCCATCACGATGATCGCTTCGGACAGCGCCATGTCGCTCGACTCGGGCGCCAGGTTGCGGGTGAAGGTGCGGTCGATCTTGAGGTAGTCGATGTCGAATTTTTTGAGGTAGGCGAGCGATGAATAACCGGTGCCGAAGTCGTCCAGCGCGACCTGCATGCCGACGTCGCGCAGCTGCAGCAGCTTGTCGGTCACGCCTGCCGATGCGTCCAGCAGCAGGCCTTCGGTAATCTCCACCACCAGCGCGTTGCCGGCCAGGCCGACCTGCTCGAGGTGCGCGAACCAGTGCTGGTAGCCGCGCCCCTCGCGCTGGAACTCGACCGGCGACTGGTTGATCGACACCTGGAACTCGGGATCGACCTCGGTGCGCCAGCGGCGCGTCCACGCGGCCGATTCGCGGAACACCCAGTCGCCGATCTCCAGGATCAGTCCCGACGCTTCGGCCAGCGGAATGAATTCGAGCGGCCCGACCATGCCGCGCTGCGGATGCACCCAGCGGATCAGCGCCTCGGCCTTGTGGATGCGGCCCGTTTCCAGGTGCACGATCGGCTGGAAGTACAGGCGGAACTGCTCGCCGCGCAGCGCCGCGCGCAGGTCGTTGGTCAGGCGCATGCGCGAGATCGCCGCCGTCTGCAGCGCCTGCGTGAAGTAGCTGAAGCGGTTGCGGCCCGCGCCCTTGGCTGCGTACATGGCCTGGTCCGCATGCTTGAGCAGGTCGTCGATCTCCTGCGCGTCGTCCGGGTACAGTGTGATGCCGATGCTGGCCGAGACATAGGCCTGCTCGTGGCCGAGCTGGAACGGCGCCTGCAGCACATCGAGCATGCTTTGCGCGATCGCCTCCAGCCGCGCGATCGCCTCCATGTCGGTCAGGATCACGGTGAACTCGTCGCCGCCCAGGCGCGCGACCGTGTCCGATTCGCGCACGCAGCTGCGGATGCGGCGCGCCGCTTCGGCCAGCAGCACGTCGCCCTGCTGGTGGCCGAGCGTGTCATTGACTTCCTTGAAGTGGTCCAGGTCGATGAACAGGATCGCGATGCGGCGGCCCTCGCGCCGGCACTTCAGGATGTCGTTGCCGAGGCGGTCGAGGAACATGCGCCGGTTCGGCAGCTGGGTCAGCGAGTCGAAGTTCGCCTGCTGCCAGATCAGCGCTTCCGACTTGCGCTTCTCGGTGACGTCTTCCACCATGCACAGATAGTGCAGGGGGCCGTTGCCTTCGTCTTCCATCGGCGCGACCGAGGCATCGATCCAGACCAGCGAGCCGTCCGGCCGCACCAGCCGCATCGAGGTCTTGAAGCCGTCCGCCTCGCCCGTCGCCATGCGCTGCATGTACGTGCCGGCGTGCTCGAGGTCCTCGCTGTGCACCACGTCGGACCAGACGCTGCCGCGAATCTCGTCGGCCGTGCGGCCCGCAATCTCGGCATAGCGCGAATTGACATCCCTGAAGGTGCCGCTGACCGGATCGACCAGCGCGATCCCGAGCGGCGCCTCCTCGAACATGATGCGGAAACGCTGCTGTCCCTTGCGGATCGCATCGCTGGCGCGCTTGCGCACGCGCGCCAGTTGCGTGACATGGATGGCCGCGCCGGCCAGCAGGAGCGCGCCGGCCACCGCCATGCTGCGGTACAGCCAGGTCAGGTCCTGGGCGTCATCGGAATACAGGAAACCGTCGAAGCGCGCGCCCGGCGCCATCATGCCGAGGTCGGCATACACGTCGGCGATGTGGCGCCAGCGCCCCGGATTCATGTAGCCCGTCTCGACCAGCACCGGCTGCACCAGCGGCTCCATCTGGCGCGCCTCGAACAGCAGGTGCGCGCGGTCGTGGCGGCGGCTGTACTTGGCCAGGATCAGGTCGGCGATCTCCTCCGGATGGGCCATCGCGTACTGCCAGCCGCGCATGCTCGCTTCGCGGAAGGCGCGCACGCGCTCCGGATGCCGGGCCAGCTCGCTCTTGCTGGTAAACAGGTTGTCGCCGTAGAAGTCGATGCCCGCCAGGCGCGGGCTGTAGATGTCGTACTGGAAGCCGAGCCGGTCCAGGATGTCCGGCTCATTGGTGGTGTACGCGGACATGGCGTCCACCTTGCCGCTGACCAGGTCCTGCGGATTGAAGCTGTGCTCGACGCGGATCACGTCGGTCATGGAAATGCCTTCCTTCTTGAGGTAGGCAACCACCTCGTCGGCCTGGGTCAGCTCGTCGGTGAGCGAGCCGATCATCACGCGCTTGCCGCGCAGGTCGCCGATCGACAGGCCGCCCTGGCGCGGCATGATCAGGACATACGGGGAATGCTGGAAGATCACGCCCAGCACCACCACCGGCTTGCCTGCCGCGTGGGCCAGCAGCAGGCTGCTGGAGCCGACGCCGTACTGGGCGCGGCCCGAGATCACTTCGCGTTCGGGCTGGTTGCCGTCGCCGCTTTCCTTGATCGCGACGTCGAGCCCGGCATCGCGGTAGAAGCCTTTTTCCTTCGCCGCGTAGTAGCCGGCGAACTGGAACTGGTGCGCGTGCTTGAGCTGGAGGGTTACCCGTTCGAGCGCCCGGGCGGGCTGGGGCAGCGCCAGCAAGCACACTGCCACGGCCGCGGTGAGCGCCCGTGCGACACAGGAGGAACGGAATACAACCAGCTGCATGCAGTACCCATCAGGGAAGCGGAAAGCGATTGTAACGTGCTCGGAGGAAATTGTGACATAGTGACCACTGCAGGCAACAACCCGCACAGGGCAGTTGCGTGCAGCAGGCCGACATGCTAATGATAACCCTGCACCTTACTTGCGGGCCGTTCGCGCGCCCGCTTTCGGCTTGGCCTTGATGGTGTCCAGGATCGACGGCCGCGTGCGGCTGTCCGGCGCGGCGGCCTGCCGCCCCGGCTTGATGCCTTTGGCCGCTACCTGCACCGCGGGACGCGCGCCTTTCGGCGCGGTATGCTCGCGGCCGCGCGGCGCTTCGCCACGGCGTCCCTGCGGCGCCGCGTGGCCCGGCTCGTCCATCGTCGCACCCGGTGGCGGGATCAGGTGGCGCTCGCCCGTGCCGATCAGGTCGGTGCGTCCCATGCGGGCCAGCGCCTCGCGCAGGATCGGCCAGTTTTCCGGGTCCTGGTAGCGCAGGAAGGCCTTGTGCACGCGGCGGATCTTGCCGCTACGCGCCGTCTCCACCACTTCCGAATCTTCCGTGACCTTGTGCAGCGGGTTCTTGCGGGTGTGGTACATGGTGGTCGCCATCGCCATCGGGGTCGGCGTGAAGGTCTGCACCTGGTCGAGCTGGAAGTTGTTCTTCTTCAGCCACAGCGCCAGGTTCAGCATGTCCTCGTCCGTCGTGCCCGGGTGAGCCGCGATGAAGTACGGGATCAGGTACTGCTTCTTGCCGGCCTCCAGCGAGTACTTCTCGAACATCTTCTTGAACTCGTCGTAGGCGCCGATGCCCGGCTTCATCATCTTCGACAGCGTGTTCTCTTCGGTGTGCTCGGGCGCGATCTTCAGCAGGCCGCCCACGTGGTGGGTGACCAGTTCCTTGACGTATTCGGGCGAGCGCACCGCCAGGTCGTAGCGCAGGCCGGACGAGATCAGCACCTTCTTGATGCCGGGGATCGCGCGCGCCTTGCGGTACAGCGACACCAGCTTGCTGTGGTCGGTGTTCAGGTTGACGCAGATGCTCGGGTACACGCACGACAGGCGGCGGCAGGTTTCCTCGATCTTCTTGTCCTTGCACTGCAGCCGGTACATGTTGGCAGTCGGGCCGCCCAGGTCCGAGATGGTGCCGGTGAAGCCCTTGGTCTTGTCGCGCACGTGCTCGATCTCGCGCAGGATCGACGGCTCCGAGCGGCTCTGGATGATGCGGCCTTCGTGCTCGGTGATCGAACAGAAGGTGCAGCCGCCGAAGCAGCCGCGCATGATGTTGATCGAGAAGCGGATCATTTCCCACGCCGGGATGTGCGCCTTGCCGTAGCTCGGGTGCGGACTGCGCGCGTAGGACAGGTCGAACACGCCGTCCATCTCGTCCATGGCAAGCGGCAGCGGCGGCGGGTTGAGCCACACATCGCGTTCGCCGTGCGCCTGCACCATCGCGCGCGCATTGCCCGGATTCGACTCAAGGTGGAACACGCGCGAGGCGTGCGCGTACATCACCGGGTCGTCCTTGACCACGTCGTACGCTGGCAGGCGCACCACGGTCTTGTTGTGCTTTTCCCTGGCCGCGGCCTGGCGCTCCTCGCGCGTCATGATGCGGATCGGCTTGACGACTTCCGCTTCCTTGCCAGCGTTCTCGGTCGCGCACACGGTCTTATCCTGCGGCAGCTCCTGGTAGGGGCTGTGGATCACGTCCACCTTGCCCGGCACGTCCACGCGGGTCGAGTTGTGCACCGTCCAGTCCTCGGCCGGCAGCCAGCCGGACGGCACCATGAAGGCGGTGCCGCGCAGGTCGCGGATGTCGCGGATGTTCTCGCCTGCGTTCAGGCGGTGCGCCAGGTCCACCACCGCACGCTCGGCGTTGCCGAAGACCAGCAGGTCGGCTTTCGAGTCCGGCAGCACCGAGCGGCGCACCTTGTCGGACCAGTAGTCGAAGTGGGCGATGCGGCGCAGCGACGCTTCGATCGAACCGATCACCACCGGCACGTCGGGGTAGGCTTCGCGCGCGCGCTGCGCGTACACGGTGACGGCGCGGTCGGGGCGCTTGTTCGGCTCCGCGTTGGGCGTGTAGGCGTCGTCGGAGCGGATCTTGCGGTCCGCAGTGTAGCGGTTGATCATCGAATCCATATTGCCCGCCGTGATGCCCCAGAACAGGCGCGGCTTGCCCAGCACCCGGAACGGGTCGGCCGAGTGCCAATCCGGCTGGCTGATGATACCGACGCGGAAGCCCTGTGCTTCCAGCACGCGGCCGATCAGCGCCATGCCGAAACTCGGATGGTCGATGTAGGCGTCGCCGGTGACGAGGATGACATCGCACTCGTCCCAGCCAAGCTTGTCCATCTCCGCGCGGGACATGGGCAGGAAAGGCGCGGCAATGGCGCGGCTCGACCGCTTGGGAGCGGCCGCAAACAGGTTTGCAGGGGAATTCATCGCGACATTGTACCGGAATTCGGCCCGGCGCCGAAGCGGCCCGGCTTTTTCCCTGAACAAAAACTGCTTAAAAATCAATCTGTTGCAGGTTCAGTCCGGGGAACCTCGAGGACCCTCGGAGGTCAAACAGGCACAGTGACGACGAAATCCGATCGCACTGGCGTCCACGCGGGGCAGGCCTATACTGAAGGAGCATCCACATGTCGCACCCGATCGACACTCGCCTCATCATGGAAAAGCTGACCCAGGCCGGCGTGCCGCCGGAGCATGCCAAGGCCCATACGCAGGTACTTTCCGACTCCCTGGAAGAGCAGCTCGCGCGTACCTGCTCGAAGGACGACCTGAGCGCAGCCCTCGAGCCGGTGCACCAGTCGATCAGGGACCTCACTGCGACGATGGCGACTACCGCCGCCCGGCTCGATGCAAGGATCGACACGACCAACGCACAGCTCGCTGCGACGACCGCTCAGCTGACGGCCAGAATCGACACGACCAACGCACAGCTCACTGCAACGACCGCTCAAATGACATCCAGGATTGACACCACCAACGCACAGCTCGCCGCAATGAGCGACCAGATGACTGCCCAGCTTGCTATAACGACCGCTCAGTTGACCGCCCGGATGGACGCCACCAACGCACAGCTCGCCGCGGCGACCGGACAGATGACGGCCCGGATGGACACTACCAATGCACAGTTCGCCGCAATGAGCGACAAGACGACTGCAGAGCTTGCGATAACGACCGCTCAGTTGACGGCCCGGATGGATAGCACCAATGCTCAGTTCGCCGCGATGGGCGACCGGATGACAGCCCAGCTTGTTGCAACGACCGGCCATTTGACGGCCAGGATCGACACTACCGATGGACAGCTCGCCGCGATGACCGCTCAGATGCTGGCAAGGTTCGATCAAACCGATGCCAGGATCGACAGCGCAGTCGCCAAGCTGAAGGGCGAGTGGATCACCTGGCTGCTGGCTTTCGGGCTGCTGCACACCGCACTGGTCGGTGGTGTGCTGCTGAAGCTGACGCTGGCGCCTTAGATCCCCATGCTGGCGAGCATGTTGCTCAGCTCGCGCAGCGCGGGCTCGAGTTTCGGGTGACGGGCGGCGAAGCGTGCCGAAATTTCCCGTGCCCGCTCGGCCAGGCCATCTTCCTCCATCTCCACCGGTTGCAGGTGCAGCGCCTCGCTCGCCTCGCGCTGGCGCAGCAAGGCGTGGATGTCGCCATCCAGCTGGGTTAGCAGACCCCGCAGTTCCGCATCCACCTCCGGCGTGCGGGACAGGTCGTCGTGCAAGTTCTTCAGATGGGATTTCAGGTCCGTCGCGCTGTCGGGCTGCATGGCATTCCTCAAGATTAGCTGTCCTGGAACTATTTATACACCTATTTGCCCGGAGGGACTGTGCGGTGTCACGCTTCAGGCGCAGCGTACACACCGACAGCTGGACGGCGAATTCGTCCGGTCATGTTGTCGATCGCGCAAAAAAAATCCCCGGCCGATGTCGGCCGGGGATGGCGTGATGAGGGCTGCGCGGGCGCAGCCTCTCGCCCTTAGTTGCTGACGCCGACCAGGCCGCGGCGCTCCAGCAGCGGCTCGATTTTCGGATCACGGCCGCGGAAGTTGCGGAACATTTCCATCGCGTCCTGGCTGCCGCCGCGCGACAGCAGGGTCTTGCGGAAGTGATCGCCGTTCTTGCGCAGCAGGCCGCCGTTCTCCTTGAACCATTCCACCGTGTCCGCATCCAGCTTCTCGCTCCACAGGTAGGAGTAATAGCCGGCCGAGTAGCCGCCGGAGAACACGTGCGAGAAGTAGGTGGTGCGGTAGCGCGGCGGCACCGGTGCGAAGTCAACGCCCGCTTCCTTCAGCGCGGCCGCTTCGAACGCCAGCACGTCGGCTGGAATCTCCGACGGCTTGAGCTGGTGCCAGCGCTGGTCCAGCAGCGATGCGGCCACGTTCTCGGTGGTCTTCATGCCCTGGTTGAACTTGTCGGCGGCGATTACCTTGTCCAGCAGCTCCTTCGGCATCGCGGCGCCGGTCTGGTAGTGCCGTGCGTAGTTGGCCAGCACGAGCGGATGATCCATCCACATCTCGTTGACCTGCGACGGATACTCGACGAAGTCGCGCGGCACGCTGGTGCCCGAGAAGCGCGGATAGGTCACGTCCGAGAACATGCCGTGCAGCGCATGGCCGAACTCGTGGAAGGCGGTACGCACTTCATCGTAGGTCAGCAGGGTCGGCTCGCCCTTCGGCGGCTTCGGGATGTTCAGGTTGTTCGAGATGACCGGACGCGTGCCCATCAGCTTCGACTGCGCGACATAGGCATTGGCCCATGCGCCGCCACGCTTGCTCGGGCGC
This sequence comes from Pseudoduganella sp. GCM10020061, assembly GCF_042683405.1. Classification (NCBI taxonomy): domain Bacteria; kingdom Pseudomonadati; phylum Pseudomonadota; class Betaproteobacteria; order Burkholderiales; family Oxalobacteraceae; genus Pseudoduganella; species Pseudoduganella sp. GCM10020061. Next base: position 88,538 of record NZ_JBHUJS010000001.1, read on the forward strand.
GCGTACATGTCGGCAATAAAGATCGCCAGCTGCTTGCCGTTCGCATCGAACACGTCGAACACGCGCACGTCCTCGTGATAGACCGGCAGGTCGCGGCGCTCCTTGAACGACAGCCCGTACAGCTTGTTGGCGGCGAAGAACACGCCCTTGGTCAGCACGTTGTCCAGTTCAAAGTACGGCTTGAGCTGGTTCTGGTCGAACGCATAGCGCTCGGCGCGCACCTTGTCGGTGTAGTGGTCCCAGTCGGCCGCGGACACCTGGAAGTTGCCCTTTTCGGCGTCGATCATCTTCTGGATGTCGGCAGCTTCGCGGCGTGCGTTGGTGACGGCAGGCTTGGCCAGTTCGGCCAGCAGGCCGTTCACGGCGGTGGTGGTCTTGGCGGTGCGGTCTTCCAGCTGGTAGGCGGCGAAGTTCTCGTAGCCCAGCAGCACAGCCTTTTCGGCGCGCAGCTTAGCCAGCTGGCGCACCAGTTCGCGGTTGTCGTACTCGCCGCCGTTGCTGCCGCGCTCCAGCGCCAGCTTCGACAGGCGCTCGCGCACCGAGCGGTTGGTCAGCACGGACAGCGATGGCTGGCCGGTCGTGTTGACCATCACGATCGCGTACTTGCCCTCGTGGCCGCGGCTCTTGGCGGCGGCAGCAGCAGCGTTGATCTGCGCTTCCGACATGCCGGCCAGTTCTTCGCGGGTGTCGACGATCAGCACCGAGGTGTTGATCTCCTTGAGCACGTTCTGGGTGAACTTGTTCTGCAGCTTGGCGGTCTCGCCGTTGATGGCCTTGAGCTTTTCCTTGTCGGCAGCCGACAGCTTGACGCCGGAGCGCACGAAGTCGGTGTTGTAACGCTCGAGCAGGTACTTTTCTTCCTTGCCCAGCTTGAGCGCATCGCGCTTGTCGTACAGGGCCTTGATGCGCTCATACAGCTTGGCGTTCAGGAAGATCGCGTCCGAGTGCGCAGCCAGCTTGGGCGACATCTCGGTAGCGATCTTGTCCATTTCGGGATTGGTGTTGGCGCCCTTGACGCCGAAGAAGTAGGTCGACACGCGGCCCAGCAGCTTGCCCGACTTTTCCATCGCGACGATGGTGTTCTCGAAAGTCGGCGCCTTCGGATTGTTGGCGATCGCCTCGATCTCGGCCAGGTGCTCGGCCATGCCTGCGTTGAAGGCCGGCACGAAATGCGCATCCTTCACCTTGTCGAATGCCGGGTACTGGAACGGCAGGGTGCTTGGCTTGGCGAACGGATTCGATGCATCGATGGCAACAGCCTGCTTGGCGTGCGCGTGGGTGGCGGGAGCGGCAGCGTGCGCGACGCCGCCGAATGCCAGGCTGGCGGCGAGGATGAGCAGTTGTGGACGGTTCATTGGTGGTTCTTCCTTCAGGACAGGACAGATGAGATTTCGATGGTAGCAGGGAGCGGCGGCGGAGTCACTGCCGGGAATGTATGCATCTTGTAACAAACAATGCGGCGTCCCCGCGGAAGGCGGGGAGCCATGCAACCGGAGGCGGCGGGCGCCGCCTCCCTTGTCTTACTTGTCGCCGGTCAGGCCGCGGCGTTCGAGCAGCGCTTCGATCTTCGCGTCGCGTCCGCGGAAGTTGCGGAACAGGTCCATCGCGTCCGCCGTGCCGCCGCGCGACAGCAGCGTCTTGCGGAAGTGGTCGCCGTTCTTGCGCAGCAGGCCGCCGTTCTCCTTGAACCATTCCACCGTGTCCGCATCCAGCTTCTCGCTCCACAGGTAGGAGTAGTAGCCTGCCTCGTACCCACCCGAGAACGCGTGCGAGAAGTAGGTGGTGCGGTAGCGCGGCGGCACCGGCGCGAAGTCCACGCCGGCGCCTTTCAGCGCCGCCGCCTCGAACGCCAGCACGTCGGCCGGCACCTCGGACGGCTTGATCTGGTGCCAGCGCTGGTCCAGCAGCGAGGCCGACAGGTACTCGGTGGTCATGAAGCCCTGGTTGAACTTCTTCGCCGCGATCACCTTGTCCAGCAGTTCCTTTGGCATCGCGGCGCCGGTCTTGTAGTGCTTCGCGTAGTTGGCCAGCACTTCCGGCCACACCGCCCACATCTCGTTGACCTGGGACGGATACTCGACGAAGTCGCGCGGCACGTTGGTGCCGGAGAAGCGCGGGTACTTCACGCTGGACAGCATGCCGTGCAGCGCGTGGCCGAATTCGTGGAACGTGGTGCGCACCTCGTCGAAGGTGAGCAGGGTCGGCTCGCCCTTCGGCGGCTTGGGGATGTTCAGGTGGTTACCCACCACCGGGCGGGTGCCCAGCAGCGTGTTCTGCGACACGTACTCGTTCATCCAGGCGCCGCCGCGCTTGTTCGAGCGCGCGTACATGTCGGCGATGAAGATCGCGAGCGGCTTGCCGTTGGCGTCGAACACATCGAACACGCGCACGTCCGGATCGTACACCGGCAGGTCGCGGCGTTCCTTGAACGACAGGCCGTACAGCTTGTTCGCCGCGAAGAACACGCCCTTCACCAGCACGTTATCCAGCTCAAAGTACGGCTTGAGCTGGTTCTCGTCGAACGAATAGCGCTGGGCGCGCAGCTTGTCGGTGTAGTGGTACCAGTCGGCCGCGCCGAGCTGGAAGCCGCCCTGCTCCGCATCGACCAGCTTCTGCAGGTCGGCCGCTTCGCGGCGCGCATTGGTGACGGCGGGCTTGGCCAGTTCGGCCAGCAGGCCGTTGACGGCAGTGGTGGTCTTCGCGGTCTGGTCTTCCAGCGAGTAGGCGGCGTAGTTCTCGTAGCCCAGCAGCACCGCCTTCTCGGCGCGCAGGCGGACCAGCTTCTTCACCAGCTCACGGTTATCGAACTCGCCGCCACGGCTGCCGCGCTGCATCGACAGCGCCATCAGGCGTTCGCGCACGGCGCGGTTGGTCAGCACTGCCAGTGGCGGCTGGCCGGTCGTGTTCATCAGCGCCACTTCGTACTTGCCCGGCTTGCCGTTCTTGGCAGCGGCGTCGGCAGCGGCGGCGATCGCGGCCTCGCTCATGCCGGCCAGCTCCTCGCGCGTATCGACCACCAGCGCCGAGGCATTGGTTTCCTTCAGCACGTTCTGGGTGAACTGGCTTTGCAGCGACGCGATCTCGGCGTTCAGCGCCTTCAGCTTGGCCTTGTCGGCATCGGACAGCTGCGCGCCTGCGCGCACGAAGTCCGTGTGGTAGCGCTCCAGCAGGTGCTTTTCCTCCGCGCCCAGCTTGAGGGACGCGCGCTTGTCGTACAGCGACTTGACGCGCGCGTACAGCTTCGGATCCATGAAGATCGCATCCGCGTGGGCGGCGCGCTTGGGCGACATCTCGGTGTCGATCGCATCCAGGCGGTCATTCGTATTCGCGCCTTGCAGGTTGGAGAACACGGCGGTCACGCGGTTCAGCAGCTGGCCGGACTTCTCCATCGCTACGATCGTATTCTCGAAGGTCGGCGCCTTCGGATTATCCGCGATCGCGCGGATCTCCTTCAGCTGCGCGGCCATGCCCGCGTTGAACGCCGGCGTGTAGTGCTCATCCTTGATCTTATCGAAAGCCGGGTACTGGAACGGCAGCGTGCTTGGCTTAGCGAACGGGTTTGCGGCTTCGAGCGCGGCTGGCGCAACGGGAGCGGCGAAGGCGGTTCCGGCAATCGCCAGGCTGGCGGCGATCACGAGCATGTGTGGACGGTTCATGGGTCTCTCTTGCGGTTGAGGTGCCGTACAGCATAACAAGAAAAATGGGGACAGACCCCATTTCCGTGTGACGCGCCTGCGCCCGGATTTAACAACAAAATGGGGTCTGTCCCCATTTCGGTGTGACGCGCCTACGCCAGGATTTAACAACAAAATGGGGTCTGTCCCCATTCTTAGTAGTGCGGGGGCTTTTCGTTGAGGATGGTGTTGGGGCCGCTGTGCATGTTGTTGCGCACGTGCTCGGCCAGCTTGGCGATCATCGCTTCAAGCGTGTCGATGCGGCGGCTCTGCTCGTACACGGTCTTGTTGAGCGTGTCGACCAGGTCTTCCTGCTGCGCCAGCTTGATTTCGATGTCCACCAAGCGGTTGTCGATGTGTTCCATGGCTTCCTTTGCGGTAAGTGACGGAGTATAACCGCCGCAGGACCGTCCCCCCGGCGCAACCTGGGTTTATGCGTAGGGGACGTAGGCGAAGCCGTTGCCGATGATCTCGGCGACGTTGGCCTGGTTCTCGGCGCTCTCGCTGAAGTGCGCGAGCACGTCGGCGCGGCTGGCATTGTTGCCGTCCAGGGCGCCGACCCAGAAGTTGACGCCGGCCGCTTCGCCCGCGCGGTCGAGCACGTTCTGGTACAGCTTGTCGACGAACTGCCGGTTGGTCGGGTTGGCGCCGTACATGGCGGTGAACTCGGTGCTGGCCATGAAGCCCGCCGCCACCGATTCGAGCGACATGCCGCGGTCGAGCTGGGAGATCCAGAAGCCGACGCCCGACATGTCCGGCGCACGGTCGAACGCGGCCTGGTAGATGCGGTAGGCCTCGCCGCCGTTGCCATCGATATCGACGGCCACCGAGACGTCGCCGAATTTGATGCGCTCGACATTGCTCAGGGTGTCCGTGCCCCCGGCGCCCGCGCGGTCGGTTACTGTGACGGTGGTGCCGGAGCGCGCGACCGTGAAGTTGGCACGAGCTGCGCCGAAGGCCGCGGTGTCGATGCCGCCCTGTCCGTTCAGCAGGTCGCTGCCGCCGTCGCCGCGCAGCACATCGTTGCCGGCCGTGCCGCTCAGCTGGTCCGCGCCGTTGGTGCCGACCAGGTAACGCGCGCCCGCGTCCGCGCCCAGCTTGCCGCCCAGGCCGTCGGCGCCGTACAGCCACATCAGCGCTGCGACGTCGTACTGGCTGAACTGGGCGTATGCGCCGCCGCTCCAGTCATAGGACATGAGCGTGTTGGAGGACCGGTCCAGGCTGTCCGGCAGGGTGACCGTATTGCCGGTCGTGGCTTCGAACGGGTGCTTCAGCCCGAGCATGTGGCCGATCTCGTGCAGCAGCGTCTCGTAGCCTTCGCGCCCCGGGGTCAGGTCCGCGTTGGTACTGGCGAACTGCACGTTGTCCAGGTAGATGTACGAGTCGACGCTGTACGAAGTGAGGTTGCCGCTGCGGTCGTAACTGTAGGAGCTGCGCCAGCTGGACAGGCCGCTGGTCTGGTCGCTGTGGGTGATGTCGATGTTCGCGAAGTGCACCTGGGCGGCATTGCCGTCGCTGGTCTGAACGAAGTTGATGCCGGTAAGCTGGCCGACGTACTTCATCGCGGCCATGGTGTTCTGCTGCTGGGCCGGCGAGAACGCCGCCTGGCCGTAACGGTTCGGCTCGTTGCCGGCCGCCACCGAGAAGGTGTACAGGATGGTGTTCGAATACGGGGTGATGAAGTTCCAGTCGGGACCTTGATCGAGCAGCGCGTCGATGTGCAGGTAGCCGGAAACAGGAACGGTGTTGAGGTCTGAAACGCGGGCCATGGTGCTCCACAAAAGGCAGGCTGAGAAAGAACGTGCCCGTCAGTATTTGTTCCTGACGGGCACGTGTCAACGCGCTTTTTGTGAGCAAGCGTAACTTTCAACATTCAAGATAATTGAACGTTAATGCCACGCCTGGCGGGTTGCGGCGAGCCTCCGTGCGTGGACGCTTGCCGCCTGGACAAGGCTCAGCCGTACGGGATGTACGGGAAGCTGTTGCCAATCACCGTGGCGATGTTCGCGACGTTCTCGGCGCTTTCGCTGAAGTGCGCCAGCACGCTCGCGTGGTCGGTGCGCCCTTCGTTCAGGGCGGCCACCCAGAAGTCGACGCCGGCCTGTTCGCCCGCGCGGTCCAGCACGTTCTGGTACAGCTTGGCGACGAAGGCTTCGTTGGTCGGGTTGGCGCCGTACATGGTCACGAATTCGTTGCTCTGCATGAAGCCGTGCGCGATGTCGTGCAGCGGCACGCCCTTGTCCATCTGGGCAATCCAGAAGCCGACACCGGCCGCATCCGGCGCCCGGTCGAAGGCGGCGTTGTAGACGCGGTATGCCTGGCCGGCGGTGCCGTTGACGTCCAGCGCGATCGCGCCGCCGTCGTACAGCACGCGCTCGACGTTGACCAGCTGGTCGACCGAGACGCCGTCGTCGAGCGACCAGCCGGTTGCCGTCTTGGTCAGCGTCATCAGGTGCCTGGCCACGTCGATCTTGACGAAGTCGGTGCCGGCGCCGCCGTCGATGTTGTCGTTGCCATAGCCGCCTTCGAACATGTCGCTCAAGGCGCTGCCGAGGAGGTTGTCGACGAATGGCGTACCCACCAGGTACTTGCCGCTGCCTTCGCTGGCGCCGCGCGCGCCGCCCAGGCCGTCGCCGCCGTACAGCCAGCGCAGCGCGGCGATGTCGTACTGCGCGTAGGTCTGTCCCGGCGCGCTGAAGGTGCTGTAGGACATGACTGTGTAGAACGCGCCGTCCTGGCCGGCCGGGAGCGTGGTCGTGTTGTCCGGCTTGGCGTCGAACGGATGCTTCAGGCCCATCAGGTGGCCCAGTTCGTGCAGCAGCGTTTCGTAGCCGCGCGTGCCCGGCGACAGGTTGGCGTTCTGCTGGCCGAATTCGACGCTGTCCATGTACAGCGTGCCACCCGCGATATAGTTGGTGAACTCGCCGTTCGGTAGCTCGTCGTAGCCGTACGACCATGCCGCCAGGCCCATCGTGTTGTCTTTCAGGATGTTGCCGTTGACGAGGGCAATGTTGGCCAGGTTGGTGTCGGTGGTCTGGACGAAATTGATGCCGGTGTACTTGGCCAGTTCGGCGATCGCCAGGTTGGCCGCCGCCTGCTGGGTCGGCGTGAACGCGGTCAGGTTGCTGACGTCGCTGATCTCGCTGTCCGAGTGCACGACAAAGGTATAGAACAAGGTGTTGGCGACGGTGGGCTGGTAATAGTTCCAGTCGGGGCTGCTGTTGAGCAGCGCGTCGATGTGGTAGTAGCCCGATTTCGGCGTCGTGGTCAGTTCAATAAGCTTTGGCATGGCGGGCAGAAAGATGAAGTTGAACACGGAGTATTTCGTGCCGACGCTGCTGTGTCAACCATCAGTATGTGACGATCCGCAACAAAAACGCGCAATCGCTCAGCCGAATGGCGTGTACGGGAAGCCATTGCCGATCACTGCTGCCAGGTTGTCAATGTTCTCGGCGCTTTCGCTGAAATGCGCGAGCACGCTGGTGCGGCTGGTGCGGCCCTCGTCCAGCGCGGCCACCCAGAAGTCGACGCCGGCCTGCTCGCCCGCGCGGTCCAGCACGTTCTGGTAGAGCCTGGCGACAAAGTCGGCATTGGAGGGATCGGCCCCGTACAGCGCGGTGAACTCCTGGCTCTGCATGAAGCCCAGCGCCACCGTCTCCAGCGCGACGCCGGCATCCATGCGCGCCATCCAGTAGCCCACGCCCGCCATGTCCGGGGCGCGGTCGAACACCGCCTGGTAGATGCGGTAGGCCTGGCCGCCGTTGCCGCCAATGTCGAGCGCAAGGTGCGCGTCGCCGAAGTGCAGGCGCTCGATCGAGAACAGGGTGTCGGTGCCGCCGCTGCCCTGCGTGTCCGTCACCGTCACGCCGCGTTCGCCGACCTGCACTGTGTAGGCGGCGCGCGGGCCGCCGTAGGCAACGCTGTCGGCGCCGGCGCCGCCGGAGTAGGTGTTGTTGCCGGGGCCCGCGCTGAAGGTGTCCGACGCGCCGGTGCCGCCGAAGCCTGCCGCCGCATCGACCCGGATGTGCGCCAGGTCCCAGTTCTGCACCACGCGGCCGTCCGGCGTGGTCGCCACCACCCACGCCATGCGCGTGCCGGGGCCGACTTCGTTGCCGAGCGCCTCCCAGTTGCCTTGCGCGTCGGCGAGCGCCGTGGCAGCCACCGCATTGTCGATGTACACCTCGACCTTCGAGCCGGGATGCGCGGTGCCGTACAGCACTGGGCGGTTGCCGCCGATCAGGAAGGTGGCGTCCTGCTCGACCAGCAGGGTCGGCGTGGCCGGGATGGCGGCCACGACCTGCACCGGCTGTTCGGCGCTGAACACGGATGTATTGCCGGACGCATCGGTGGCGCTGGCGTAGAACACGTACGAATTGTTGTCGACGAAGCGCGGCGGCACCGACCAGGCGCCGCTGGCATCGGCCACCGCCTGGCCGAAGTTGATATGGTTCCCCTGCGGCAGCGAATAGAACACCTCCACGCGCGCGCCCGGCTCGGCCGTGCCGCGGATGGTGATCTTGCCGTTGGCCTCGTCGAGGCTCAGCACCGGCGCCGGCGGCGGCGTGACGTCGGCGTTGGTGACCTGGGCGAAGGTGAAGATGCCGTCGGAGAACTGGAACAGCTCGACAAAGCGCACCCGGTCGGTGCCGTCCGCGCCGGTCAGGTCCCTGACCGTGACCTCGGTGACGTCCACGCGCACGATCTCGTAGGAATCGCGCGTACCGGAGAACACGGCGGTGTCGGTGCCGCCCCAGCCGCCGCTGATGACGTCGTCCCCGCCGCCGCCCTGCAACACATCGTCGGTGCCGTAGGCCTCCATGTAGTCGTTGGCGCTGGTGCCCATCCAGTAGTCGCCGGCGCCGCCCACGCCCAGCTTGCCATCCAGGCCGTCGCCGCCGTACAGCCACATCAGCGCCGCGACGTCGTACTGGCTGTAAACCGAATACGGGCCGCCCTTGCTGGTGTAGGACATCAGCGTGTTGGCCGTGTGGTCGTCATATTCCGCCAGCGTGTTGCCGTTGGTCCCAGCCTTCTCGAACGGGTGCTTCAGGCCGAGCATGTGGCCCAGTTCGTGCAGCAGCAGCTCGTAGCCTTCCGTCCCCGGTACCAGCTGGCCCGCATAGCCCAGCCATTCCCGGTTGTCGATGTAGACCGTGGAGGTGGCCTGGTAGTCGCTGTAGTTGACCTCGTCGGTGTACGAATAGCTGGAGATGCACAGGCCCGCCACATCGGCTTCCATGATGTCGGCGCAGGCCAGACGCACGTGCGCGGCGAGCGCGTCGGCCGTTTCGACGAAGCGGATGCCGGTCAGCGCGCTGATGTATTCGAACGCACTGCGCGCATTGGCCTGCTGTGTGGGCGTGAATGCCTGGATGCCCGCCACGTCGTTGGCATGGCCGCCGGCCACCGTGAAGGTGTAGCGGATCGTGTTGCCGTGGGACGGCAGCAGGTTCCAGTGCGGCCCTGCGCCGATCAGCGGGCTGACGTGGTACAGGGTCGGGAGCGGAACGGTGATCTGGGACATGGCGGGCTCAGCGTGGCGTGGACAGCAGGGCCTTCAGGCTGGCCAGGCGGTCCTTGGGTGAAATGATTTCGGATTCCATCGGCGGCGCGTCGCCTTCGTCCAGCGCCATCTCCTTGATGAAGCGCGACGGGTCGCAGTGCACCTGCTCGCCGGCGCGCTTGCGCTTCTTGCACCAGGTGATCTGCAGCGTGCGCTTGGCGCGCGTGATGCCGACGTACATCAGGCGCCGCTCTTCCTCGACGCGCTGGGCCACCTGCTCGACCGGGGCGTCGGGGTCGCCCTTGTGCGGCAGGATGCCTTCCTCGCAGCCGACCAGGAACACGTGCGGATACTCCAGTCCTTTCGAGGCGTGCAGGGTGGACATGCGGATCGCGTCCGGTTCCTCGTCCTTGCCTTCCAGCATCGACATCAGCGCCACCATCTGGGTCAGCTCGAGCAGGTTCTTTTCCTCGCCCTGCTTGTCCTTGCCGCCGCAGCCGCGCTCCTTGAGCCAGTTGGTGAACTCGAGCACGTTCTGCCACTTCGATTGCGCGGCGCGCTCCTCGAAGGCGTCGTACAGGTAGTTCTCGTAGTTGATTTCTTTCATCATGTCGTCCAGCACCGCGGCGGCGTTCTCGCCGCTGCCCGACGGGCCCGGACGCGAGGCGCGCGATTCCAGGTCGTTGATGAAGTTGCAGAAGTCGCGCAGCGGGCGCAGCTGGCGGTCGGTCAGCAGCGCCTCGATGCCGCCCTTGAACACGGCCGCGAACAGCGAGCACTGCCACTGGCCGGAGAACGCGCCCAGCACTTCCAGCGTGGACTGGCCGACGCCGCGCCGCGGCGTGGTCACGGCACGGATGAAGGCCGGGTCGTCGTCCTCGTTGGCGATCAGGCGCAGGTAGGCAATGATGTCCTTGATCTCGGCCTTGTCGAAGAAGCTCTGGCCGCCGGAAATCGTGTACGGGATGCGCTCCTGGCGCAGTGCCTGCTCGATCACGCGCGCCTGGTGGTTGCCGCGGTACAGGATCGCGTAGTCGGACCACTTGTTCTTGCGCTGGAAGTGGTCGGCCGAAATCATGATCGCGACCTGCTGCGCTTCCTGCTCGTCGTTGGGCATGCCGAGCACCTTGATCGGCTCGCCCAGGCCGTGTTCGGACCACAGCTTCTTGTCGAACAGCTTGGGGTTGTTGCCGATCACGGCGTTGGCGGCCTGCAGGATGCGCGTGGTGGAGCGGTAGTTCTGCTCCAGCTTGATCACCTTCAGGTCCGGGAAGTCGGTCTGCAGCGTGCGCAGGTTCTCCACCGAGGCGCCGCGCCATGCGTAGATGGCCTGGTCGTCGTCGCCCACGGCGGTGAACATCGGCTTCTTGCCGATGCCGGTGACCAGCAGCTTGACCAGCTCGTACTGGCAGGTATTGGTGTCCTGGTACTCGTCCATCAGGAGGTAGCGCAGGCGGCGCTGCCACTTGTCGCGGATCGGCTCGTTGTTGCGGAACAGTTCCACCGGCAGGCGGATCAGGTCGTCGAAGTCCACCGCCTGGTAGGCCTGCAGCGTGGCCACGTAGCTGCGGTAGATGCGCCCGGCCTGGGCCTCGTCCTCGTCCCTGGCGCCCTTGATCGCGTCTTCCGGGTCGACCAGGCCGTTCTTCCACAGCGAGATGGCGGTCTGGATGTCGCGGATGATCTTCTTGTCCGTCGTCAGCGCCAGGTCCTGCACCAGCGAGAAGCAGTCGTCCGCATCCATGATCGAGAAGCGGTCCTTGAGGCCCACGCCGTGCGCTTCCTGGCGCAGGATCTTCACGCCCAGCGAGTGGAAGGTCGATACCGTGAGCAGCTTGGCCTGCTTGGGCTGCTTGAGCAGTTTGCCGATCCGCTCCTGCATTTCCAGCGCGGCCTTGTTGGTGAAGGTGAGCGCGGCGATGGTGCGCGGATCGTAGCCGCGGTCCTCGATCATGTAGGCGATCTTCTGCGTGATCACGCGCGTCTTGCCCGAGCCCGCGCCGGCCAGCACCAGGCAGGGACCGTCCAGGTAGCACACCGCCTCGCTTTGCGGGACGTTAAGGCCGAACATGGGGACGTGGGACATAGGGAAACCGGCGGGACGAACAGCCGGCCATTGTACAGTGCAATCGTTGAGTTCCCGTCGTAAAATGGCCTCAATGAAAACCTTGATAACACTTCTGTTGACGCTCCTTGCCGGTTCGGCAATGGCGGGCCAGCTGACGGTCGCCGCCGCCTCCGACCTGGCCTACGGCATGGACGACCTGGCCAAGGGCTTCCGCCGGCTGGAGCCGAAGGCAATGGTGAAGATCTCGACCGGGGCGTCCGGTTCGCTGTTCGCGCAGGTGAAGAATGGCGCTCCGTTCGACGTGTTCATGTCGGCGGACATGGAGTATCCGGCGCGGCTGGCGCGCGAAGGCGCGGCCGATGGCAAGAGCCTGATGCAGTACGCGTCCGGACAGCTGGTTTACTGGACCAGCGCGCCCGGCGTGCTCCCGGCGCGCGGCCTGGCCACGCTGCTCGACCCGCGCGTGCGCCGGATCGCGATCGCCAACCCGGACGTGGCGCCCTACGGCAAGGCGGCGCGCGAGGTGCTGATCGCGGCGGGGCTGTGGGAGGAGTTGCAGCCGCGCCTGGTACTGGGCGAGAACGTGGCGCAGGCGGCCCAGTTCGCACACTCCGGCAATGCCCAGGCCGCGCTGTTGTCGCTGTCGGCGGTGCGCTCGCCGCACCTGCGCAGGGTGGGCCGCTTTTCGGTGCTGGAAGGGGTGGCAGTGCGGCAGGGCGCCATCATCACCAGCCGCGGCAAGAACAATCCGCTAGCGGCGCGCTGGATGGCCTACCTGGGCACGGACACGGCGCGCGCGATCCTGGCGCGCCACGGCTTCGCGCCGCCGGCGCCGGCCCGATGACCCAGCTGATGTCGGCCGAGCTGTGGGATGCGATGTGGCTGACGCTGCGGCTCGCGCTCGTGTCCTCGCTGGTGCTGCTGGTGCTCGGCATCCCGCTGGCCAACTGGCTGAACAGCAGCCGCATGCGCGGCGTGATCCTGGTCGAGACCCTGGTCAGCCTGCCGATCGTGCTGCCGCCGACCGTGATCGGCTTCTACCTGCTGATGCTGATGTCGCCGCAGCATGCGGTGGGCTCTGCGTGGCTGTCGGTGTTCGGCACGCCGCTGCCGTTTTCGTTCGCGGGGCTGGTGGCGGGTTCGGTGGTGTACAGCCTGCCGTTCGCGGTGCAACCGTTCCAGGCGGCGTTCCGCTCGGTGGGCCGGGACATGATCCAGTCCGGCCTGGCGCTGGGGCTGACGCGCCGCCAGGTGTTCTGGTCGGTGGTGCTGCCGCTGTCGAAGCACGGCATCCTGACCGGCATGTCGCTCAGCTTTGCCCACACCATGGGCGAGTTTGGGGTCGTGCTCATGTTGGGCGGGAACATCCCGGGCACCACGCGGGTGGCCTCGATCGCGCTGTACGACGAGGCGCAAAAGCTCAACTACGACGCGGCCAATGCCTACGCCATGGTGCTGCTGGCGATTTCGTTCGCGATCCTGGTCGGAATCGCATTCCTGCAGCGGCGGCAGAACGCCATCCTGCTCTCCAACTAGGCGCGGCCGCGCCGTGCTGCCGCCGCCATCCGATGGGGTGTAACATGCGGCTTTAGGGCCACGCCCCGCTTTCCCCGAACCGACATGAAATTTGAACACCTGATCCAGATTAACGACCCGCTCAACCCGCTGATGGACACCATTACCCGCGAACAGCTGTGGCGCGGCCTGGTCCTGCGCGCGGAACAGCCGACCCTGTTCATCCCGCACCTCGACGAATGCACCATCGGCGAGCGCGATGCTGGCAGCTTCCAGCGCCGCCTGCGCTACGGCGACCTGACCGTGGCCGACCGGGTGGTGTTCGATCCGATGAACGAGGTGCGCTACGAGGTGCCGGCGCAGGGCGAGATCCCGGCGTCGCTGCTGGTGATGCGGATCGAGGCGCCCGACCAGCACAACCTGCTGGTGCGCTTCCGCTACGACGACGGCCATCCGGACTCGCAGGATGCGGCCAGCCAGATGTACGACGATTTCAAGCGCTCGGCCTACAAGGAGGCCGACATCGACACGGTGCGCATCGTGCGCGAGCTGGCCGCGGCCGGCAAGCTCGATCCCAGCCCGCTGCATTAAGCTTCAGGGGACCGTTCCCGGATCTTCAAGGTGCCGGAGGGGGTCCCGTCAGATTCCTGGCGTGCTGTCCGCCCCCAGCGGCTCCTGCGGCGCGCCCTTCTCGATATTCTTCTGCAGCTCGCGCAAGGCCGTGCGCACGCCTTCCTCGATCACCGGGTGGTAGAACGGCATCTCCAGCATCTGCCTGACGGTCAGGCGCATCTGGTACGCCCACGCCAGCAGGTGCGCCAGGTGCTCGCCGCGCGGCGCGATCATCTCCGCACCCAGGAAATTCCCGCTCACGTATTCGCCATACACCCGCAGGATGCCGCGGTTGGCCAGCATGACCCGGCTGCGCCCCTGGTTGTGGAACGACACCTGTCCGGTCGCGAAGCGCGCGCCGCCCGCCGCCATCAGCTCGCGGTAGCCGCGCCCCACGGTCGCCAGGTTCGGGTCGGTAAACGCGATCGCCAGCGGCGCGCGCCGCAGCCCCGGCTGCACGCCAGGGTAGCGGGCCGCATTGTCGCCGGCGATGACGCCGTCGTCCGCCGCTTCGGACAGGAGCGGGCGCACGCTGTTGGCGTCGCCCGCGATGAACACCGGGCTGGTCCCGCACTGCAGGGTGCGCGCATCGAACAGCGGCACGCCGTGCGGGTCCAGCGCAAGGCCGGCGTGTTCGAGGCCGATCCCGTCCACGTTCGGCATGCGTCCCGCAGCCACCAGCACGTAGTCGTAGCGATGGCTGTGCTCGGCCCCGTGGCCGTCGCGCACAGTCAGTTCGACCTGCCCGCCGTCCTGGCGCGCCCGCACCACCTCCGATTCCAGGCGCAGGTCGAGCTCCGAGCCGAAGATGCTCACGGCCGACTGCTGCACTTCGGGATCGGACATGTGGGCGATGCCGGCCGAGCGGCCGAACACCGTGGTGCGCACGCCGAGGCGGTGCAGGGACTGCCCGATTTCGAGGCCGATCACGCCGGTGCCCACCACGGCGACCGAACCGGGCAGCGTGGTCCAGTCGAACACATCGTCGTTGACCACCACGCGGTTGCCGACGTCGCGCAGCGGCCCGGGAATGACCGGGCGCGAGCCGGTCGCGATCACCACGGCCTTCGCGTGCACCAGCTTGTCCTCGCCCACCTGCAAGGTGGACGGACCGGTAAAGCGTGCATGGCCGCGCAGCTTGTCTTCCGGCGCGAACGAGTCCACGCTCTCCAGCACGAAGCCGACAAAGCGGTCGCGTTCGCTGCGCACGCGCGCCATCACCTGTTCGCCGTCGACCGTCACCAGTCCCGCATGGACGCCGAAGCCATGCGCGTGGCGCGCGGCGTGGGCCGCATCGGCCGCCGCGATCAGCAGCTTGCTCGGCATGCAGCCGACGCGCGCGCAGGTGGTGCCGTAGGGGCCCGCCTCGATCGCGACCACGCGTGCGCCCTGGGCCCGGGCGGCGCGGTACGCGGTCATGCCGGCCGTGCCGGTGCCGATGACGGCAACGTCGACGTGAAGTTCATCCATGCAGGTCTCCTGTTCTTCGCAGCATTGAAATCGGGGCGCAGCGCACATTGCCCCTGCTAGATTAAGGGATGGCGCGTGCAGGCGGCGCGCACGCGAAGGCACGCCTGCAGCACGCGGCGGCCGGCCCCGGGGTGCACATTTGATCTGCATCATGGATGGCCGGCGTCGGGCCGCCCACACTCGCTTGAGAAAGTGAGGAGACGCGTATGTCAGCATTCGTCCGAGCCGCGCCGCTGGACAGCGGCGGCGATGGCGCCGCCAAGGGCGCCGCGCAGACGCAGGAGCGCAAGGCCAGCGGCTGGCAAGGCACGCCCGTGCACCGCTATCCCGAGACCACGGTCGAGCACGCGACCGCCGACCTGCTGCTCAACGCCTGGCTGGGCCGCTTTACCCATTCGGTGTCGCCGGCTGCGCTGGGCAACGCGTTTTTCGACTGGATGACCCACCTTGCGCTGGCGCCCTCCAAGCACGAGCAGCTGGCCCTGCAGGGCATCGACAACATGATGAAGCTGGCGCAGGTGGCGCTCAAGAGCGCGCACGGCGACGATTGCTACACCTGCATCGAGCCGCTGCCGCAGGACCGGCGCTTCGACGCGCCCCAATGGAAGCGCTATCCCTTCAATATCGGCTACCAGGCCTTCCTGCTGCAGCAGCAATGGTGGCACCGCGCCACCACGGGCGTGCGCGGCGTCTCGCGCCACCACCAGGACGTGGTGACCTTCATCACCCGCCAGTTGCTGGACTGGGTGGCGCCGTCCAATTTTCCCGCTACCAACCCGCAGGTGCTCGACACCACCATCGCCACCGGCGGGGTGAACCTGGCCGCGGGAGCGTTGCGGGCCTGGTCCGACCTGCTGCGCGCCGCCGGCGGGGCCGCGCGGCGCGAGTCGCGCTACGTGGTGGGCCAGAACGTGGCAGCCACGCCTGGCAAGGTGGTGCTCAGGAACCACATCATGGAACTGATCCAGTACACGCCGTCCACGCCGCGCGTGCATGCGGTGCCGGTCCTGTTCGTCCCGGCCTGGATCATGAAGTACTACATCCTCGACCTGACCGAGACCGACTCGCTGGTGCGCTACCTGGTGGCGCAGGGACACACGGTGTTCATGGTGTCGTGGAAGAACCCGGGACAGAAGGAGCGCGACCTGGGCATGGACGACTACCGCGTGCACGGCGTCATGGCGGCCATCGACGAGGTATGCCGGCGCACCGGGGCGGGCACGGTCAACGCGGCCGGCTACTGCCTGGGCGGCACCCTGCTGTCGATCGCGGCCGCGGCCATGGCGCGCGAGGGCGACGAGCGGCTGGGCAGCATCACGCTGCTGGCGGCGCAGGTGGACTTTACCGAGCCGGGCGAGCTGTCGCTGTTCATCGACGAGAGCGAGGTCAGCTTCCTGGAGGCGACCATGTGGCAGCAGGGCTACCTCGACACGAGCCAGATGGCGGGCGCCTTCCAGCTGATCCGCTCGAACGACCTGATCTGGTCGCGCCAGTTGAACCATTACCTGCTCAACAAGCCGGATCAGGAAACCGCGCTCACCAGCTGGAACCAGGACGCCACCCGCATGCCGTTCCGCATGCATGCCGAGTACCTGCGGCGGCTGTTCCTGAACAACGACCTGGCGGCCGGGCGCTACCTGGTCGACGCCCGGCCCGTGGCGCTGTCGGACATCGACGTGCCGGTGTTCGCGGTCGGCACCGTCACCGACCACGTCGCGCCGTGGCGTTCCGTGTACAAGCTGACGCTGCTGCTCGATGCGGAGCTGACCTTCCTGCTGACTTCCGGCGGGCATAACGCGGGCATTATCTCGCCGCCGGGCAAGGCCGGGCGCAGCTTCCAGGTGGCGACGCGCGCGGCCGATGCGCCCTTCATCGATCCGGGGCGGTGGCAGGAGGCGATGGAGCACAGGCCGGGCTCATGGTGGCCGGAGTGGGAGCACTGGCTGGCGCGCCGGGCCGGGCCGCTGGTGGCGCCGCCGGCGCCCGAAGATGATCTGGAGGATGCGCCGGGTGAGTACGTCAGGCAGCCCTGACGGGCTTCTGCTGGCGCGACGTTTGGGGTCCCGCGTGGGCGGGCATGAAGGGAGGTCGTATGTTTGCACACATCCTGTTTCCGACCGATGGGTCGCCGCTGTCCGATGCGGCCATGCTGACATGCATGGAATTCGCCAAATCGGTGCGCGCCAGGGTCACCGCGCTGCATGTGATGCCGGAATTTCACATGCTGACGGTGAATACCGAGATGATCGAGGATACCCGCGAGCAGTACCTGATCGATACCGAGCAGCGCGGACGGCAGGTGCTGCTCGCAGTCGAGCAGGCCGCGCGCGAGGCGGGCGTCGACTGCCAGACGGTATTGCGCCGCGCTGACAATCCGTACACGGAGATCCTCGAGGTGGCACGCGACCAGGGCTGCGACCTGATCGCGATGGCCTCGCACGGCTACCGCGGGATCAAGGCCATGGTGCTAGGCAGCGAAACGCACAAGGTGCTCGTGCACAGCATGATTCCGGTGCTGGTGCTGCGTCCGTTCGCGGAATAGTGCCGCCAGGGCGTGACGAGGCGGGCCCGCGTCCATGCGGCCGGGCCCGGGGCAGGCGCGCCCTAAGGGCCCGCCCATGCACGCCTGTCAGTGGATCTCGAGCTTCTGCCCGGTGCGCTGTTCGCGCTTGGGCAAGGTCAGTTCCAGGATGCCGTCCTGGTACTTGGCCTCGGCCTTCGACTCGTCCACCTCGTGCTCCAGCGTGAAGCTGCGGTACATCTCGCCGCGGTAGATCTCGCAGCGCACCACCTTTTCGCCCTCTTTCTGTTCCTGCCGCTGCTGGCTCTCGGCGGAGATGGTCACGCGGTTGGCGTTCACGTCGACCTTGATGTCCTCCTTGCGCACCCCCGGTATCTCGGCGCGGATGGTATAGGCCTGGTCGGTCTCGTTGACGTCGCAGCGCACCGCAGGCATGTCCGGCATGTCGCGCATCGAAAGCGGCCGCATGTCGCGCAGGAACTCTTCCATGCGATGCAGGGGGCTGACCCGCATCAGGTCTCGGAACGGGTCGAACGGTGTCATATTGTTCGCCATGATCGTGTCTCCTCAAGTCGATAACGCCGCCGCACGGTGCCAACTGCGCACAATCGCGGCGATCTGTCGTCAAGTTTGCCTAACTGGAGAGATCCGGTGCCAGCCGGGCCGATCTGCGGCGAATGGTGCCAATCCCAAGCGAACGCCGCTCATCGGTACCCATCTGCAGCGAACTCCCACTTATTCTTTATAACCCGTTTTGCGCGGTTCGCAAGCGGCACGGGTCAGGCGGCGACCCGCAGGGGAATGGTGCGCGATGGCGGCGGCGGCTGCAACCCGGCGCCCGGCGCGGAGCGCATGCCGCCGGCCAGCGCCTCCAGCGAAGCGCGGTCGACGATCTCGAGCTTGCGGTTGTCGAGCCGGATCCAGCCGTTGTTGCGGAACTTGGCCACCAGGCGGCTGACACTCTCGATGGTGAGCCCAAGATAGCCGCCGATGTCGTCGCGCGACATGCGCAGCTGGAAAGAGACCGGGGAATAGCCGCGCTGCGCGTAGCGCTCGGACAGGTTGAGCAGGAAGCAGGCAAAGCGCTGTTCGGCCCGCATATTGCCCAGCACCAGCATGAGCGCCTGTTCGCGCTGGATTTCCTGGCTCATCATGCAGTGGAACTGCTGCAGCAGGTGCGGGATCTTGCCGAACAGCTCCTGCAGGCGCGCGAACGGGATTTCGCACACTTCCGAATCCTCCAGCGCCACCGCGTCGCAGGCATGGCGTCCGCCCGCGATCGCGTCGAGTCCCAAGAGCTCGCCCGACATCGCAAAGCCGGTAACCTGCTGCGCGCCGCGCCGGTCGACCTGCGCGGTCTTGAAGTGCCCGAAGTGGATGGCGTAGAGGCTGGTGAACGGCTGGCCGATGCGGTACAGGTACATGTCGCGCCCGATGCGGTGGCGGCGCACGATGCCGTCGAAGAGTGCGACTTCAACAGGTTCCAGGCCGCGCAGCAGGCACATGCCGGCGAAGCGGCATTCGGCACACCTGTTCGGCGGGACAGGCGCCTGGCCCGCGCCATGCTGCTTGCACACAATGTTACCTCTTCCAGTTAATGTGGCCTCGCTGTCGCGCTGCGCTTAAAGCACGCGCTACCAACAATATACGACTGAAATGCGCAGGTATCCAGCGTCCGTTGTTGCAAGCGTGCGCGTCAGCTACTTGATGCGAATATTGGGCGCGCATTTGACTATCGTCAAAGCAAAGGCTATCTGCCCGCCCGCATCAGGGCTACATTGAATCACTCGTCCGACCCGGACGTGCAAGGAGAACGCCATGGCGGAACCGCTGACGCAGGAAGATATCAGGCAACTCGAAGCGAGCCTGATTGAGGAGCGCAAACTGCTGGTGTCCGCGCTGAGCGACCGCCTGCACCAGGGCGACAACCCGGAAGAGATGAGCCTCGGCAATAACATGCTGGAAGGCGCGGTGGACGACCGCTCCACCGCCAATATGCTGAACGACGAGGAGATTTCGGAGCTGGGGCTGGACCTGCGCGAACTGCGCGCGGTGGAGTCGGCGCTGGAACGCATCGCACAAGGCAGCTACGGCATTTGCGCCAACTGCAGCAGCGTCATCGGGGCGGACCGCATGCGCGCCCAGCCGACTGCCGCGCTGTGCATCACCTGCCAGACCGAAGCGGAGCGCCGGCCCGGCACCTTCGCCGAAGGCAGCTCGCGCATGCGCCTCTAGCCGCGGCCCTACACGCGTTCGCCGAGGCAGATGCCCAGTTCGCGCGCAGTCTCCATGATGTCGCTGCCGACCGGCACGCGCTTGGTATGCCCGGCCACCTCGGCCAGCGGCACGTAATCGATCCCCGGCCCGGTCAGCGCGACCATCACGCCGCTGCGGCCTTCGTCCAGCGCGCGCACCGCCGCGGCGCCGAAACGCAGCGCGGAGACGCGGTCGAAGGCCGACGGGCTGCCGCCGCGCAGCAGGTGGCCCAGCAC
Source organism: Pseudoduganella sp. GCM10020061 (assembly GCF_042683405.1). Classification (NCBI taxonomy): domain Bacteria; kingdom Pseudomonadati; phylum Pseudomonadota; class Betaproteobacteria; order Burkholderiales; family Oxalobacteraceae; genus Pseudoduganella; species Pseudoduganella sp. GCM10020061. The sequence goes on from NZ_JBHUJS010000001.1 coordinate 108,393, forward strand.
CACGGGGCGGCATTCCTTGCCGGTGCGGTCCTCCAGCCAGTGCGACACGCGCATGCCGATGCCGCCCAGCCGCTCCGCATGCCCGCCCGCCGCGCGGCTGGCCAGCTCGCGCTGACCGCCCGCCGGCGCCGCCCCTTCCGCCACGACCACGATCGAATGCTTGCGCCGGTCCGCGTCGCGCGCCAGGATCGCCTGCGCCACCACGTCGATGTCGAACGGGATCTCGGGAATCAGGATCGCGTGCGCGCCGCCCGCCATCCCGGCATGCAGCGCGATCCAGCCGGCGTAGCGTCCCATCACCTCCACCACCATCACGCGCTGGTGGCTTTGCGCGGTGCTGTGCAGGCGGTCGATGCATTCGGTCGCGAAGCCCGATGCGGTATCGAAGCCGAAGGTGAGGTAGGTGCGGTCGAGGTCATTGTCGATCGTCTTGGGCACTCCCACCACGGTCAGGCCCTTGCGCTGCAGCCCGTCGGCGATGCCCATGGTGCCGTCGCCGCCCACCATCACCAGCGCGTCGAAGCCGCGCGCGCGACATTCGTCCACCACGTCGCCCGAGCGGTCCTGCTCGGTCCAGCCGCCGGATTTGTCGGGCATGGGGAAGTGGAAGGGGTTGCCGCGGTTGCTGCTGCCAAGGATGGTGCCGCCCAGGTGCGCGATGCCGTGCACGTTGTCGGGCGTGAGCAGTTGCACGCCTTCGCCGACACAGCTCTCCGGCGCGATCAGGCCGTTCATGCCGTCGCGGATGCCGTAGCACTCCCAGCCCCGGCGCGCAGCGGACAGCACCACCGCGCGGATCACCGCGTTCAGTCCGGGCGCATCCCCGCCGCCGGTCGATATCGCAATCCGCCTGATTTGCCGTGCCATCGCGCCCTCCGTCAAGAAGGACTCTATGCTATCAGTTCCGCGGCGCCGGACAGGGCACAGTCCGTCAGATGTCGACCGGGTCGACCTCGAGCGACCATTTGGCGCGCGTCTTCATTGCGCGCAGTTGTTCCATCCACGCGCGCAGGAAGGCCTGCAGCGCCGGGCGGGACGACGACTCGACCAGCAACTGCGCGCGCTCGACGTTGTGCACGCGCGTCATGGTCATCGGAATCGGCTCGTTGATGGTGATGCCCTCGTGCTCCAGGCAGTCGCGCGCGGCCGCGAGGAACTCGAGCGCGATCGCCAGTTCGCGTCCCTCGGCCCGGAGCAGGGCCTGGTACATGAAGGGCGGCAGCATGGCCTGGCGCCGCTCGGTGAGCAGGCCTGTGGCATAGCTGTCGTAATCGTGCTTCATCACCGCCGAGTACAGGGGATGCTGCGCATAGCGCGTCTGCACCAGCACCTCGCTGTGGTTGCCGCCGGCACGCCCGGCGCGGCCCGCCACCTGCATGAGCTGCGCGAACAGGCGCTCGCTGGCACGGTAGTCCTGCGAGAACAGCGCGGTGTCCGGGTTCAGGATTCCCACCAGCGTCAGGCGCTTGAAGTCGTGGCCCTTGGCGACCATCTGCGTGCCGACCAGGATGTCCACTTCGCCGCGGTGCACGGTGTCGAACGCTTCCTGCGCGGCGCCCTTGCGGCGGGTCGAGTCGGCGTCGATGCGCAGGATGCGCGCCTCCGGGAACATCTGCTGCAGGCCCTCTTCCACGCGCTGGGTGCCGCGGCCGAGCGGCTGCAGGTCGACGTTGCCGCAGGTCGGGCAGGAGCGCGGAATGCGCATCTCCAGGCTGCAGTGGTGGCAGCGCAGGCGGTGCTCGGGCTTGTGCAGCACCATGAAGGCGGTGCAGCGCTTGCAGTCGCTCACCCAGCCGCACGCATCGCACGAGATCACCGGGGCGTAGCCGCGCCGGTTCAGGAACAGGAGCGACTGTTCGCCGCGCTCGAGGCGCGTGCGCAGGGCGGCGATGAGCCCGGAGGTCAGCCCGTCCTTGGGGCGGTCGCGCTCCATGTCCAGCAGGCGCACGCGCGGCAGCACGGCGTCGCGCACGGCGCGCTCGCGCAGCTCCAGCTTGCGGTAGCGTCCCGTCAGCGCGTGCTGCCAGCTCTCCAGCGAGGGCGTGGCCGAGCCGAGCACGATCGGAATGCCCAGCTGGTGCGCGCGCCATACCGCGAGGTCGCGCGCCGAATAGCGCAGGCCTTCCTGCTGTTTGTACGAGGGGTCGTGCTCCTCGTCGATGACGATCAGCGCCAGCTTCGGCAGCGAGGCGAGGATGGCCAGGCGCGTGCCCAGCACGATGCTGGCGCGCCCTTCATGCGCGGCCAGCCAGTGCAGCATGCGCTCGCCCTCGGCCAGGCTGCTGTGCAAGGTGGCGACCAGCATGCCGGGGAAACGCGCGCGGATGTTCGATTCCAGCTGCGGCGTGAGGTTGATTTCAGGGACCAGGACCAGGATCTGGGCGTCCGGGTCGCGCGCCAGCACCTGCGCGCAGGCCTGCAGGTACACCTCGGTCTTGCCGCTGCCGGTCACGCCGTACAGCAGCATGGGCGAGAATCCCGCCGCCGTGCCGATCGCATCGGCGGCGGCCTGCTGCGCGGGATTCAGCGCGGGCATGCCGACGGCGGCGTTGTCGCGCAGCGCGTCCAGTTTCGCCAGCTTCTTGATGGCGCGGTCCAGCGCCACGGTGGAGGCCAGGCGCAGGTTCTTCGGCAGGCCGGGCAGCGCGACCTCGCCGAGCGGGCGCTGGTAGTAGTCGGCCGCGAACCCGGCCAGGGCGATCCAGCGGTCCGACAGCGGGGCCAGTTGCGAACGCACGGCCAGCGCATCCTTCAGCTTTTCCGCCGGCACATCGGTGTGGCTGCGGACCTCCACAATGAGCCCGACTACTTCTCGCCGTGCAAAAGGGACAAGAACCAGCTGTCCGGGACGCGGCTCCTCCCCCGGCTGGCACGGCCAGCGGTAGTCGAAGCAGCTGTTGAGCGGCGTATCGAGTGCGACATGAAGGATGCAAAACGCCATTCTGGTGGAGCAGGTGGAAACTGGAGGCGCCATTATGGCGGTTTACCGCAGGCTTTCAACAGGGGATTGCGCCTTGTGGACAACTTTGTGGAAAAGGCGTGCCGCCCGTAGCAAAGGATTTGCGGTTCGTCAACAGCTTATTGCCGACAGAAAAAGGCGGTTAGAAAAAACCCTGCAACTTCAACGGCTTAGCGCGCATACCCCAGAGGCCACCCGGAGGCGCTGCTGGCCGCACGGAATGTGCATAAGTAGGCGCCCTGATGAAGTGTTTGTAGTCGAAATCTGTACCGGACGATGCCTTGGACTGAGCCGGGCTGCCGCCGGCAGTTATTCGCCGCAGCGCAGGCCGCGGTGACATATGCATGCCCCGAAAATATCCCGCGCCGCAGCACGGACTTAATGTAAAACCTCAGCAATTCGGCTAAGTCACGGGCGGAAAAGCACTTTTCCCCATTGTCCACATTTTCTGTGGATAACTTTGTGGAAAAGCGGTGAAAGTAGCCATTTTCACTCTGTAGGAATTTTCCCACAAGGTACGGCCGGCCTCCCGCGGACGGGAGCGGGCCCTTTAAAATCAAACACTTATTTGAAGTGCCATTTTCCCATGGCCAATACCTCAGCGCAGACGATCGCTCGCGCCGAAATGTGAATAAGTGTGGGAATTGTCGTGCGGGAGGACTGCTCCGCTTCGCCCACTGGGCGAAGCGGTTGTAGCGAAACTACATCATTCGGCGCGTTGCGCCCGGCTGAAGCTGTGCACCGCCTCGACCATTGCGGTCACCGACTCGGGCGGCGTGAACTGGGAAATGCCATGTCCCAGATTGAACACATGGCCATGGTTCGCGGACGGCTTTCCATACGCGCCGAGCGAGCGCTCCACCTCGGCACGGATCTGGTCGGGGTTGGCGAACAGGATGGCCGGGTCCAGGTTGCCCTGCAACGCGACCTTGTCGCCCACCAGGGCGCGCGCACGGCCCAGGTTGACGGTCCAGTCGAGGCCCAGCGCGTCCGCGCCGATGCCGGCCGCTTCTTCCAGCCACAGGCCGCCACCCTTGGTGAACACGATGGCCGGGATGCGCACGCCGTCCTTCTCGCGCTGCAGCTGGCTGACCACCTGGCGCATGTACTCCAGCGAGAACTGCTGGTAGGCCCCGTCGGCCAGCGCGCCGCCCCAGGAATCGAAGATCATCACCGCCTGCGCGCCCGCGTCGATCTGCGCGTTGAGGTACTGCGCCACCGCCTGCGCGTTGGTGGACAGGATGTGGTGCATCAGGTCCGGGCGGTTGTACAGCATCTTCTTGATCGTGTGGAATTCGCGCGAGCCGCCGCCTTCCACCATGTAGCAGGCCAGCGTCCACGGGCTGCCGGAGAAGCCGATCAGCGGCACGCGGCCGTCGAGCGCGGTACGGATCTGGGTGACGGCCTTGAACACGTAGTCGAGCGATTCCATGTCGGGGGAACGCAGCGCCATCACTTCGGCTTCGGTGCGCAGTGGACGCTCGAATTTCGGGCCCTCGCCATCGGCAAAGTACAGTCCCAGGCCCATCGCATCGGGCACGGTCAGGATGTCGGAAAACAGGATCGACGCGTCCAGCGGGTAGCGGTCGATCGGCTGCAGCGTCACCTCGGTCGCAAAGTCCGGATTCTTCGCCAGTCCCAGGAACGAGCCGGCGCGCGCGCGGGTGGCGCGGTACTCCGGCAGGTAGCGGCCGGCCTGGCGCATCAGCCACACCGGCGTGTACTCGGTCGGCTGGCGCATCAGCGCGCGCAGGAAGGTATCGTTCTTGAGCGGGGCGAATTGTGGCATGGATAACAATGAAGAGCTGGCGGAAAGGCCGTATTATCGCACCCCCCGCCCGAATGTTCTATGATGCCGTACCTTCCACATGCACCCTGCTTCCATGAACGCTCCCAAGCAGAAAGCCCCTTGCGGCACCTGGCCATCCCCGATCAGCGCAACCGTCGTGGCGCAGGGCAGCGTGCCCCTGTCGCAACTGGCCTGCGACGGCGCGGACGTGTTCTGGCTGGCCGGCCGGGCCAGCGAAGGCGGGCGCACGACGCTGGTGCGTCGCCACGGGGCCGCGCTGACTGAACTGACCCCGGCGCCGTTCAATGCGCGCAGCCGGGTGCACGAATACGGCGGCGGCTCCTACGTGGTCGCCGACGGTGTGGCCTGGTTCACCAATTTCGCCGACAACCGTGTCTACGTGAAGCGCGGCGCCGACGCGCCGGTCGCCCTCACCCGGCCCGGCACCCGGCGCTTTGCCGATTTCGCCTATGACGCGCGGCACGAGCGCCTGCTGGCCGTGTGCGAAGACCACGGCGGCAGCGGTTATCCGGTCAATACGCTGGTATCGATCGCGCGCGACGGCAGCGTGCACACGCTGGCGGAAGGAAGCGACTTCTATTCCTCGCCGCGCATCTCGGCGGACGGCCGCTGGGTCGCCTGGCTGACGTGGGAGCTGCCGCGCATGCCATGGGAAGGCACCGAGCTGTGGCTGGCCGAAGTGCAGGACGACGGCGCGCTCGGCAGCCCGCGCAGGATCGCAGGCTCCGCGAACGAATCGGTGTGCCAGCCGGAGTGGTCGCCGCAAGGCGTGCTGCACTTCGTCTCGGACCGCAGCGGCTGGTGGAACCTGTACCGGCTGATCGACGACGAGGTGCAGCCGCTCTGCACGCGCGAGGCCGAATTCGCCGGACCGCACTGGGTCTTCGGCGCGTCGATGTACGGCTTCCTCGCCAGCGGCGAAATCATTTGCACATACATCGAGGGCGGCGTGAGCCGGCTGGCGCGGCTGCCCTTCCCGGGCACGCTGGCGCCGGTCGCCACCCCGTACGAGGAAATCCGCGAACTGCGCGTGTGCGGGGAGGGCGTGGTCCTGCTCGGCGGGGCGCCGACCATTGCGCTTGAAGTCGCGCACATCGACCTCGACACCGGCGCGCGCAGCGTACTGGCCCGCTCGATCGAGGACCTGCCCGGCGAGGAGTGGCTGTCGGTCCCCGAGAGCATCACCTTCCCGACCGCTGGCGGCGCCAGCGCGCATGCCTTCTATTACCCTCCCCGCAGCGGCGACACCGAGCCGCTGGACAAGCCGCCGCTGATCGTCATCGGCCACGGCGGCCCGACCGGCATGGCGTCCAGCACGCTGAAGCTGGCGACGCAGTTCTGGACCAGCCGCGGCTTTGCGGTGCTCGACGTGAACTACCGCGGCAGCACCGGTTTCGGGCGCGCCTACCGCGACGCCCTCAAGGGCCAGTGGGGCGTGGTGGACGTGGAGGATTGCGTGGCGGGCGCGCGCTACCTGGCGCAGCAAGGGCGCGTCGACCCGGACCGCCTGATCATTCGCGGCTCGAGCGCCGGCGGCTATACCGTCCTGAGCGCGCTCGCCTTCCATGACGTATTCAAGGCCGGCGCCGTGTACTACGGCGTATCCGACCTGGCCGGACTGGATGCCGACTCGCACAAGTTCGAATCGCGCTACAACGAATACCTGATCGCGCCCCAGCCGCGCGCGCAGGAGCTGTACCGCGAGCGCTCGCCGATCCACCACACCGCCCGCATCAGCAGCCCGACCATCTTCTTCCAGGGCCTGGACGACAAGGTCGTGCCGCCGCAGCAGTCCGAAACGATGGTCGCTGCGCTGCGCGCCAACAGTGTGCCGGTCGCCTACCTCACGCTGGAAGGCGAAGGGCATGGCTTCCGCAAGGCCGACAGCATTGTCGCCACCCTGGAAGCGGAGCTTGATTTCTACCTGCGCATCTTCGGCCTTGCCAGCGGCCCGCCGCCGTACCGCATCGACAACCTGGAATAGGCATGGCTGAGCATCACATCCTTGCGCTGCTGACGCTGGCGGGCGAGGCCATGGGCCGCCCGCGCATCCGCGAGCACCTGGCCCGCGCCGGGCTTACGGCGGAAGATGCCGACATCGAAGCCGAGCTGGAAGCGATGGTCGCATCCGGCGCGATCAGGGAAGTTGCCGGGCGCGGCTGGTCGGCCAGCCCCGATGCAGGGTGGGACGCGGTGGCGCATTGCACCCGCGAGGGCTCGCTGCCCAGGCTGGGCGCCGCCTACCTGCAGCTCGCATCCCTGCGCTCGACCTGGGACGGGCGCCTTGCGCTGCGCAGCTACCGCCAGGGAATCGCCCTGTTGCGCATCGCCCTGCTGGTGCACGACGATACCGAACAGGTCATGGCCACGCTGGCCGCCTGCCTCGACTGCCACGAAGCGAACTATGTGCATCCGTTCGTCGAAGCGCTCGGCCGTCCGTTCCGCGCCGACGTGTTCGCCCGCATCCATCCGCAGTTCCACGACCTGGTCCTGACCAGCATCCTGGACGACGCGCTGCACACGCCCGCGATCGTCGCCGACGTGCGCAGCTTCGCCGAACACCTCATCGAGCGCGGCAATGCACCGGCGCACCTCCGCCTGGTCATGGCCGAACACATGCTGCTGTGCGGCCGCCTGGAAGACGCGCTCGCGCTGGTCGCCGACAACGGCGATGCCGAAGCCGCGGCCTACCGCAACGCCGTGACCCTGCTGCGCGGCGACGACGAGGCGGCGCTGGCCATGTTCGCCGACCACCTGAAAGCATTGCGCCGCGAGACCGGCAAGCGCAAGGCCATCTTCCCCGGCCTGCCCGGCATCCTGTATGTGATGGCGCTGCTCAGGACAGGGCGGCCGGAAGACGCCAAGGCGGCCGGCGCGTACATCGACATCGCAGCCGGCGCGAAGAAGACGCGCGACGCCTCGTCCTTCGAACAGCTGCGCTACCTGCACGGCGTCAAGGCCGGCACCACCAGCGCCGAGGCATTCGCGTCGAGCCACTGGCCCTCCCCGCTGCAGCCGTTCTTCGTGCGCACCCTGGTGCAGCACTGGATCGGCACCCCCGACCTGCAAGCGAAACGCAACGAGATCGGCAAGATGCTCGCCCTGTCGCAGCAGGCGGGCTTCGACCTCATCACCGCGCAGCTGGCCTCCGTGCTGGGACGCCTGGGCGACCTGGACGCGGAACGGCTGGCGGTGGCGCTGCGCCAGCAGCACCGCTTCGGCGACATGGCGACCTGGATCGAGCGCGAGGAAGCCTGGCAGCGCCAGCTCAACGCGCTGATGCAACTGCAGGCCGAGCCTGCGCCGGCCGCCGGGCGTGAATCGCGGCTGGTCTGGCTGGTGCGCTACGACGTCAACTACGGCGTCGCGCTGGAGGCGCGCGAACAGAAGCGCGATGCCAAGGGCGGCTGGAGCCGCGGCCGCGAACCGTCCATGGCGCGCCTGCTGCAGGGCCTCGATTGCATGACCGCGCAGGACCGGGCCGCAGCATCGATCCTGTCGTCCTCCCCGTACTACGACGGCTTCAGTGCGGCGGCCGGCAGGGCCATGGCCTCGCTCGTCGGGCATCCCTTCGTGTTCTGGGCCGGCGAGCAGGGCACGCGGGTGGACGTCGTGGCGGGCGCGCCGGAAGTCATGGTCCGGTCGTCCGGAAACGGCGTGGTGATCACGCTGTCCCCGCCCGTCAGCGACAAGACCGGCGCCGTGGTGGTCACGCGCGAAACGCCGTCCCGGCTGCGCGTCGTGACGATCGGCGACGAGCACCGCCGCATCGGCGCCATCATTGGCAACGGGCTGGAAGTGCCGCGCCACGCCGAGCAGCAGGTGCTGCGCGCGATCGGCGCGATCTCCTCAATCGTCACCGTGCAGTCGGACATCGGCAGCAGTGCGCAGGACATCGACACCATCGAGGCGGATCCGCGCATGCACGTGCACCTGGTGCCCTACCAGCAGGGCTTGCGCATGCAGGTGCTGGTGCGCCCGCTGCCGGGTGCCTCCTACTACGCGCCTGGCAGCGGCGCCGAGGTGGTGCTGGCCGACGTCAGCGGCGTGCGCACCCAGGCGCGGCGCGACCTGAACGCGGAAAAGGAAAACGAACGCCAGCTGGTGGCCGCCTGCAGCGCACTGGAAGCGGGCGAATTCGACCACGGGGAATGGCTGCTTGGCCAACCGCTCGCCTGCCTGGAACTGGTGGACCAGCTGCAGCAGCTCGATCCGGCGAAGGTGGTGACCGCCTGGCCGGAGGGCGAGCGGTTCCGCGTGTCGCGCCATGCGAGCAAGTCGACCGCACGCATTTCCGTCAAGCGCGACAAGGACTGGTTCGCGGTCGAGGGCGAGGTCGAAGTGGACGAAGGCCGGGTGCTCGACCTGCGCGCCCTGCTCGACGCGATCCGCGCCGGCAAGGGCCGCTTCATCCAGCTCGGCGAGAACGAGTTCGCCGCGCTGTCGAGCGAGCTGCACCGCCGCCTGATGGAACTGGCCGACTTTGGCCAGGAACACGGCAAGGGCGTGCGCATCCATCCGCTGGCCGCCTTCGCGCTGGACGGCCTGGGCGACAGCGCCAGCGTCAGGACGGACAAGCACTGGAAAGAGCACCTGGCGCGCATGCGCGCGGTCGACCAGTACGTGCCGGAGGTGCCCTCCACGCTGCAGGCCGAGCTGCGCGACTACCAGCGCGAGGGCTTCGAATGGCTGTCGCGGCTCGCGCACTGGGGCGTGGGCGCCTGCCTGGCCGACGACATGGGCCTGGGAAAAACCGTGCAGGCACTGGCGCTGATCCTGCAGCGCGCGCCGGCCGGCCCGACGCTCGTGGTGGCGCCCACCTCGGTCGCGATGAACTGGGCCGCCGAAGCGGCGCGCTTTGCGCCGACGCTGAACGTGAAGCTGTTCGGAGAAGGCGACCGCGCCGCGCAGCTGAAGGACGCGCAGCCCTTCGACCTGGTGATCGCGAGCTACGGCCTGCTCCAGCTGGAAGCAGACAAGTTTGCCGGCAGGCGCTGGACCACGGTGGTGCTGGACGAAGCCCAGGCCATCAAGAACAGCCAGACCAAGCGCTCGCAAGCCGTGATGGCGCTGCAGGCCGACTTCCGCATGGTGGCGACCGGCACGCCGCTGGAGAACCACCTCGGTGAGCTGTGGAACCTGTTCAACTTCATCAATCCCGGCCTGCTCGGCACGGCCGACCAGTTCCAGATGCGCTTTGCCGGTCCGATCGAAAAGGCGCAGGACAAGCGCGCCGCGGCAGGCGCCCGCGCACGGCTGCGCCGTCTGGTCGGCCCGTTCATCCTGCGCCGGACCAAGGCACAGGTGCTGTCGGAGCTGCCGGCCCGCACCGAGATCGTGCTGCCGGTCGAGCTGACCCAGGACGAGAAGGCGCTGTACGAATCGCTGCGCCGTGAAGCGCTCGAACGGATCGCGTCGGTCGATGCACCCGACAGCCAGAAGTCGATCCAGATCCTGGCCGAGATGATGCGGCTGCGGCGCGCCTGCTGCAACCCGGAGCTGGTCGCTCCCGGCGCCGGCATCCCGAGCAGCAAACTGATCGTGTTCGCGCGATTGCTCGAAGAACTGCTGGAAAACCGCCACAAGGTGCTGGTGTTCAGCCAGTTCGTCGACCACCTGACCCTGATCCGCAAGCACCTCGACAAGATGGGCATCGCTTACCAGTACCTGGACGGCTCGACCCCGCAGCAGCAGCGCAAGGGCCGCGTCGACGCGTTCCAGGCAGGCGAGGGCGATGTCTTCCTGATCAGCCTGAAGGCGGGCGGGGTCGGCATCAACCTGACGGCGGCCGACTACGTGGTGCACATGGACCCGTGGTGGAATCCGGCGGTGGAAGACCAGGCCTCCGACCGCGCGCACCGCATGGGCCAGCAGCGTCCGGTGACGATCTACCGCCTGGTCGCGCGCGGCACCATCGAGGAAGGCATCGTCGACCTGCACAAGCACAAGCGCGACCTGGCCGACAGCCTGCTGGCCGGCACCGACGCCGCCGCCCGCATGTCCCCGCGCGACATGCTCGACATGCTGCAGGAAGGCCTCGGCGACCGCCACCCCCGCCCCTAATCCGAAAATGGGAACAGAAAATGGGGACAGACCCCATTTTTTGTGAAAAATGGGGTCTGTCCCCATTTTCTGTCCCGTTTTCCGGCGCGGGCAATTGATGCTAATCTTGGTGCTTGCCCGAAACGAAGGACAACAGCATGATGAAGACGAAGATCGCGCTGGCACTGATGCTGGCAGCGTTCGCGCTGACGCCGGCGGACGCCGCGCAGAAAAAGAAGAAAAAGGGACGCAGCGCCAAGCCGGCCCGCACCGTGCAGGCCAAGAAGGCACCGAAGAAAATTGTCGCTCCCGTCGCGGCGGCCGTGCCGCAGATACCGCGCGCCGACCGCGCATTCGACGCGGCCACCATCCAGTTCCTCAACGCGCTGTGGCGCATCGAACCGGCCAGCGCGATCGCGGCCGGTAAATACGATACCGCCGCGACCCTGCAGGTGCCGAACGAGGCTAGCCGCGTCGCGCGCCTCGAGTTCATCGCCGAATGGCTGGAACGATTCGGCAAAATGAAGCCGCAGGAGATGTCGACGCGCCAGCGCACCGACCACGCGCTGCTGGTGAACAAGCTCGAATCGGACCGCTGGTACCTGCAAACATTCAAGCCCTGGCAGTGGAATCCGGCCATGTACAGCGTGGCCGGCCCGATCGACTACATCCTGAATACCGAATACGCAGCCAAGCCGCAGCGCCTGCGCACGCTGCTGCGCCGGATCGCCAATGTGCCGGCCTACTACAAGGCGGCGCAGGAGAACATCACCAACCCGACCCACGAGCACACCCGCCTCGCGATCCGCCAGGCGCCGGGCAACCTGGCGGTGCTGGACGAAGTCGAGAAGGCCATGCAGGAGTCGGTGCTGTCGGAAACCGAGAAAAGGCTCTTCAAGCAGCGCCTGGACGCCGCGCGCGCCGCGGTGCGCGAGTACGTGGCCTTCCTGGAGGCGCTGGACCAGCGCCAGCTCGCGGCCGGCAGCGCGCGCCCGTTCCGGATCGGCAAGGCGCTGTACGAGCAGAAGTTCGCCCTCGACATCCAGTCGGCCAGCAGCGCCGAGCAGACCTATCACAAGGCGCTCGCCGCGCGCGACGAGATCCTCACGCGCATGGACAGCCTGTCCGAAGAGCTGTGGCCAAAGGTCATGCAGGGCGCAAAGAAACCGGCGGACCGCTACCAGAAGATCGGCATGGTGATCGACCGGCTGTCGTCCAACCATGTGCGGCGCGAGGACTTCATCGCCGAGATCCGGCGCCAGATCCCGCAGCTGCAGGAGTTCGTCAATTCGCGCAACCTGCTCACGCTCGATCCGTCCAAACCGCTGGAAGTGCGCGAGACGCCGATGTACCAGCGCGGCGTGGCCGGCGCCAGCATCGACGCGCCCGGCCCCTACCGTCCGCAGGACCGCACCTTCTACAACGTCACGCCGCTGGACGACCTGACGCCGGAGCAGGCCGAAAGCACGCTGCGCGAGTACAACCACTGGATGCTGCAGGTGCTGAACATCCACGAGGCGATCCCCGGCCACTACGCGCAGCTGATGTATGCGAACCGCTCCCCGTCGATCGTCAAGTCGCTGTTCGGGAACGGCGCGATGGTGGAAGGCTGGGCCGTGTACGGCGAGCGCATGATGATGGAAGCGGGTTACGGCGACGCGACGCCGGAGATGTGGCTGATGTATTCGAAGTGGATCCTGCGCACCGTCACCAACACCATCCTCGACTACAGCGTGCACGTGCTTGGCATGACCGAGCCGCAGGCGATGGACCTGCTGCAGCGCCAGGCCTTCCAGACCCGCAGCCAGGCCACTGAGAAGTGGCACCGGGTGCAGGTGAGCTCCGTGCAGCTGACCAGCTACTTCAGCGGCTACAGCGAGATCATGGAACTGCGCGAGCAGCGCAAGCGGGCGCTGGGCGACCGCTTCAACCTGAAGGAATTCCACGAGCAGCTGCTCAGTTACGGCAGCGCCCCCGTGAAGATGGTCGCCGAGCTGATGCAATAGGGTCGGGAAGTGCGACTGTCGGATTGGCGGAATCGGTCATGAAACAGGCGATTCCGCCACGGGCAGGAGGCAGCCGGCAGTCCCTTGACATCGACGAATCGTGGACTACACTGGAGACATCCCGCAAGGGAACCAAGTCCTTCACTTAATACTGAAGGCATCGCCTCTCGAACCAAATCAGCAACTTGGTTTCGACCGGCTCTCAAGGGGCGCTTCGTGCGCCCCTTGTCACGTCTGGGCTATGCTTCGTCCGGTGCGCGCGTGATGCGCTCGAACATGGGCGCTACCCAGATGCCCAGTTCGAACAGCAGGCACATGGGAATGGCAAGCGCCAGCTGGCTGACCACGTCCGGCGGGGTCACGATGGCGGCGATCACGAACGCGCCGACGATCGCGTAGGGGCGGATTTCCTTCAGCTTTTCCACGCTGACGATGCCCATGCGGACCAGGATCACGACGACCACCGGCACTTCGAAGGTGGCGCCGAAGGCCAGCGACATCGACATGACGAAGTCGAGGTAGTTTTCGATATCCGGCGTGACGGCGATCGACTCCGGCGCGAAATCGCTGATGAAGTGGAACACGCGGCCGAACACGAAGAAGTAGCAGAACGCGACGCCCGCAATGAACAGGAAGGACGACGACACCACCAGCGGCAGCACCAGGCGCTTCTCGTGCGCGTACAGGCCGGGCGCGACGAACGCCCACAGCTGGTAGAACACCCACGGCAGCGCCAGGATGAACGCGATCATCAGGGTGACCTTCATCGGCACCAGGAAGGGCGCGATGACGCCGGTGGCGATCATCTTCGATCCCTGCGGGAGCGAGGCCATCATCGGCTGCGCGATGATGTCGTAGATCTGGGCCGGGCCCGGCCACATGAACAGCACTGCCGCCACCACCAGGATGCCGAAGGTCGCGCGCACCACGCGCGTGCGCAGTTCGATCAGGTGGGAGATGAAGGTCTCTTCGCCTTTGGTTTCGCTCATCAGAAGAAGGAGGCCTTGTTGGCGGCGCGGGGGCGGAATTTCTTCACGCGCGCTGCGCCGGAGATGACATGGGTCTTGCCCCCATGCTGTTTCTTGTACCAGCCGGGCACCGCGGAGTTGCGGACCAGCTTCTTGCGCCGGAATTCGCGCGCCTTGCGCTCGAGGTCGGACATGGTGGCGGCGGGCGGCGTCCAGGCCGGGGTGCTACTCCATGCCGACTGCACCTCGTTCAGGTTCTCGGCCACCGTGCTTTCGATGTCAGCCTTGAACCTGGTGGCGCTTTCCTGCACGTCCTTCTGCAGGTTGCGCAGTTCCTCCAGCTCGATCTCGCGGCTGACCTCGGATTTCACATCATGCAGGTAGCGCTGGGCGCGGCCGTACAGCGTCCCGGCCATGCGCGCCACCTTGGGCAGGCGCTCCGGACCGATGACGACCAGCGCCACGACGCCGATGATGGCAATCTTCGATAAAGCCAGGTCAATCATGCAAACTCAAACAGCACGGCGCGCACCGCGGTGTCAGGACCGGGTCTTTTCTTTGGTGTCCACGTCGATCGTGGACTTGTCGGCAACCTGCTGCACCGGCGCGGCTTGCCCGGGCTGCTTCTCATCCTCGCCCTTCACGCCGTCCTTGAAACCCTTGACGGCCTTGCCCAGGTCTGAACCGATGTTGCCAATCTTTTTGGTGCCAAATACCAGCATGACAACCACCAGCACGATCAGCCAGTGCCAAATACTCATCGAACCCATCATTTTCTCCTTGCCAGCGCGAGTGCGCCACAGAAACCAAGAGCGCTATTCTACTCCGGATCAGCGCTGTCCGCGCCATGGGCGGGGGCCGCCATACATGTGCAGGTGCAAATGGTAGACCTCCTGGCCGCCGTCCGGACCGCTGTTGATCAGGGTCTTGAAACCGCCGCTCGGATTGCCGTTTGCGTCGTACTTCACGTCGCAGCCGTTGTCGCGCGCCAGCTTGGGCGCCAGCGCCAGCATGCGGCCCAGCAGCGCCGCGTGGCCCTCGTCCGTGTCGGACAGGGTGGAGACGTGCAGCTTGGGGATCACCAGCAGGTGCACCGGCGCCGCCGGGTTGATGTCCTTGAACGCCACCAGCTCGTCATCTTCATAGACGATCGACGACGGGATCTGGCGTGCAGCAATCTTGCAGAAGAGGCAATTGTCCACGGTTCGCTCCGTATTAGTGTTTGTTCGATTCGTGCGCGTCGCGCTGCACGTCCTTGCGTGCGGCCTTTTCCTCGATGCCCGAGGTGCCGGCGCGGCGGTCCAGCTCCGCCAGCACCTGCTGCGGCGTGAGGCCGAACTGCGCCAGCATGACCAGCGAATGGAACCACAGGTCGGCGGTCTCGTACAGCACCTTGGAGGCGTCGCCGGATACGCGCGCGTCCTTGGCGGCCATCACCGTCTCGGTGGCTTCCTCGCCGATCTTCTTGAGGATCGCATCGTCGCCCTTCATGAACAGGCGCGACACGTAGGAGGTATCGGGATCGCCGCCGTTTTCGAGCTTGCGGCTTTCGATGATCGCCGCGAGGCGGCTGAGGGTGTCGCTCATTCTGGTGTCTTCGGTGTCGAATAGATCTGCTGCGGATCGCGCAGCACCGGGTCGGCCGCAGTCCACTGCGCGCCGTCGAATTTCTGGAAGAAGCAGGAGTGGCGGCCGGTGTGGCAGGCGATGCCGCCGGCCTGCTCGATCTTCAGCAGGATCACGTCCTCGTCGCAGTCCAGGCGCATCTCCAGCACCTTCTGCACGTGGCCGGACTCCTCGCCCTTGTGCCACAGCTTCTTGCGCGAGCGGCTCCAGTACACCGCCTCGCCCAGTTGCGCCGTGCGCTCCAGCGCGTCGCGGTTCATCCAGGCGAACATCAGCACGTCGCCGGTCGACGCTTCCTGCGCGATCACCGGCACCAGGCCGTGTTCATCCCAGCGTACCTTGTTCAGCCACTTGGCGTTCGGTCCGTTCATGGCTGATCCATGCGCACCGGGATGCCCTGCGCGGCCATGAAGCGCTTGGCTTCCTGCACCGTATGCTGCCCGTAGTGGAAGATGCTGGCGGCCAGCACAGCGTCGGCGCGGCCCTGCAGCACGCCGTCGGCCAGGTCCTGCAATCCGCCCACGCCGCCGGACGCGATCACCGGGATGCCGATCGCATCGGACACCGCGCGCGTCAGGCCCAGGTCGAAGCCGGAGCGGGTGCCGTCGCGGTCCATGCTGGTCAGGAGGATTTCGCCTGCGCCCAGCTGCTCCAGTTGGCGCGCCCACTCCACCGCGTCCAGGCCCGTGGCATGGCGTCCGCCGTGCGTGAACACTTCCCACTTGCCGGGCGCCGTCGCCTTGGCGTCGATCGCCACCACGATGCATTGCGAGCCGTGCTTTTGCGAAGCCTCGTACACCAGCTGGGGGTTGCTGACTGCCGAGGTATTCATGCTGACCTTGTCGGCGCCGGCGTTCAGCAGGCGGCGCACGTCCTCCACCTTGCGCACCCCGCCGCCCACGGTCAGCGGAATGAACACCTTCGACGCCACCGCCTCGATGATGTGCAGGATCAGGTCGCGCCCGCCCGACGATGCGGTGATGTCGAGGAAGGTGATCTCGTCCGCGCCCTGGTCGTCATAGCGGCTCGCGATTTCGACCGGGTCGCCGGCGTCGCGCAGCTCGGTAAAATTGACGCCCTTGACGACGCGGCCTTCGGTCACGTCCAGGCACGGAATGATGCGTTTGGCGAGCATGCTACTCCGTGACTTCGTCGGACAGCTCGTCGGCGCGCTCCTGCGCCTGCGCGAGGTCGAGCGTGCCTTCGTAGATCGAACGGCCGACGATCACGCCTTCGATGCCTTCGCCTTCCACCTCGCACAGCGCTTCCACGTCGGCGATCGTGTGCACGCCGCCGGAGGCGATGATCGGCACGCGCACCGCCTGCGCCAGCTTGACGGTGGCGTCGATGTTCACGCCGGCCATCATGCCGTCGCGGCCGATGTCGGTGTAGACGATCGACTCGACGCCGTACTGTTCGAACTTCTTGGCCAGGTCGATGACTTCGTGGCCGGACATCTTGCTCCAGCCGTCGGTCGCGACCTTGCCGTCCTTGGCGTCCAGGCCGACGATCACGTGGCCCGGGAAGGCGCCGCAGGCGTCATGCAGGAAGCCGGGGCTCTTCACGGCCGCGGTGCCGATGATGATGTAGGTGATGCCGTCGTCCAGGTAGCGCTCGATGGTGTCGAGGTCGCGGATGCCGCCGCCCAGCTGGACCGGGATCTCGCCGACATCGTTCTCTTCGGCGAAGTCCTGCACGACGCGCAGGATCGATTTCACTGCCGCTTCGTTCTTCGGCTTGCCGGCGAATGCGCCGTTCAGGTCGACCAGGTGCAGCCGGCGCGCGCCCTGCTTGAGCCAGTGCAGCGCCATTTCGGCGGGGTCTTCTGAGAATACGGTCGCAAGTTCCATATCGCCCTGTTTCAGGCGAACGCAGTGACCGTCTTTGAGGTCGATGGCAGGAATGAGCAGCATGGTCGTGTGGTGTAGTGGAGGAGGGTCAGGGATTCCAGTGAACGAAATTCTTGTACAGGGCCAGGCCTGCACGAGCGCTTTTCTCGGGGTGGAACTGGGTGGCGACGATATTGTCGCGTGCTACCGCGCAGCAGAACGGCGCGCCGTAGTCGGTCTCGCCGATCGTGTCCTGAGCGTTTTCGGGCAGCGCGTAGTAGCTGTGCACGAAATAGAAGTAACTGTCGTCCTCGATGCCGTTCCAGAGCGGGTGCGCGCGCACCTGGCGCACGCGGTTCCAGCCCATCTGCGGCACCTTGAAGCGCGAGCCGTCCGGCTGCACCATGCCATCCAGGCGGAAGCGCACCACGCGGCCCGGCAGCAGGCCCAGGCCCGGCGTGTCGCCTTCCTCGCTGCTGTCGAACAGCATCTGCTCGCCCACGCAGACGCCCATCATCGGGCGGGTCTTCGCGGCACGCAGCAGCGCTTCCTCGACGCCGGACGCGCGCAGGCTGGCCATGCAGTCGCGCATGGCGCCCTGGCCCGGCAGCACGATGCGGTCGGCCGCATCCACCACGGCCGCGTCGCCCGAAATGACGATGTCTGCTTCCGGCGCGACCGCGGTCAGGGCCTGCGCGACGGAGCGCAGGTTGCCCATGCCGTAATCGACCACTACGATCTTGTTTGTCATCGGCGTGGTCGGCTTACAGGCTGCCTTTGGTCGAAGGGATGACGCCGGCGGAGCGCGGGTCGAGCTCGGAGGCCATGCGCAGCGCGCGGCCGAAGGCCTTGAACACGGTTTCGCACTGGTGGTGCGCATTCTCGCCGCGCAGGTTGTCGATGTGGAGCGTCACCAGGGCGTGGTTGACGAAGCCCTGGAAGAACTCGTGGGTCAGGTCGACGTCGAACGAGCCGATCATCGAGCGCTTGAACGGGATGTGGTATTCGATGCCCGGGCGGCCGGAAAAGTCCAGCACCACGCGCGAGAGCGCCTCGTCCAGCGGCACGTAGGCGTGGCCGTAGCGGCGGATGCCCTTTTTATCGCCGATCGCCTTGGCGACCGCCATGCCGAGCGTGATGCCGACGTCTTCCACCGTATGGTGGGCGTCGATATGCAGGTCGCCTTTCGCCTCGATTTCCAGGTCGATCAGGCCGTGGCGCGCGATCTGGTCGAGCATGTGGTCGAGGAACGGGACGCCGGTGTCGAGCTTCTGCTCGCCCGTGCCGTCCAGGTTGATGGCGACGCGGACCTGCGTCTCGTTGGTGTTGCGCGTGATTTCTGCGGTGCGGTTCATGGCGTAGTCAGGGATGTTGCGAGGGCGTTCAGGAATGCCGCATTCTCATCCGGTGTGCTGACCGTGACTCGGATGCAATTGGCCAGCAGTGGATGCATTTTACTCATATTTTTCGCCAGCACCCGGTTTGCGGCCAGTCGTGCGCAGGCGTGGTCGGAATCCGGAACCCGGACCAGCAGGAAGTTGGCGGCCGACGGGAACACTTCGACGCCCGGCAGGCGCGCCAGCTCCCGTGCGAACTCGGCGCGGGCGGCGCGGATGCGGGCAGCCTGTTCGTCGAGCACTTCCAGGTGGTCGAGCGCGAACTCGGCGGCGATCTGCGACAGGACGTTGACGTTGTAGGGAGGACGCACCTTGTCGAACTGGGCCAGCAGGGCGGGCGCGGCCGACATGTAGCCGAGGCGGATGCCCGCCAGGCCCAGCTTGGAGAGGGTGCGCATCACGACCAGGTTCGGGAATTCCGGCAGCCGGGCCATGAAGCTCGATTGGGCGAAGGGCTCGTAGGCCTCGTCCACCACCGCGATGCCGGTCTCGCCCAGCGCGGCGATGATCTCGGCCATGTCGGCGGGGTCGAACAGGTTGCCGGTCGGGTTGTTCGGATAGGCGAGGAACAGCAGGGCCGGGCGGTGTTCGGCGATCGCGGCGAGCATGGCCGGCTTGTCCAGCGTGAAATCGGGCCGCAGCGGCACGCCGACGAACTCGGCGCCTGCGTACTGGGCCGAGCGGGCGAACATGACGAAGGCCGGCACCGGGGCCATGATCACGGTGCGCTTGCCCGGCTGGGCGACAGCGGTGGCCATGATCTGGATCAGCTCATCCGAGCCGTTGCCGAGGATGACGTCATGGCCGGCCGGGACGCCCAGGCGCTCGCACAGGCGCTGCTTGAGGGTGCTGTAGGACGGCACGGGATAGCGGTTCAGCACCGCGGCGGACAACCGTCCGGCCAGCTCGCTGCGCAGCGCTTCGGGCAGCTCGTACGGGTTCTCCATCGCGTCCAGCTTGATGTAGCCGGTGGCGTCGGGCACGTGGTAGCTGGCGAGCGCGCGCACGTCCGGGCGGATGGTGTTCTCGATCAGTTTGTCGATGGACGTCATTTGATGCTCCTGAGCCGTCGGGGACCAACCCCGGAGGGGACCGTCCCCTCGTCTTCCGCCAGCGCCGTGGCATTGCCGGCCTGCGCGCGGCGTCGCGCCGGCTTGGCCAGCGGCACCTCGGGCGCCGCCAGGCGGCTTTCGATAATCTCACAGTAGGCCGGATTGAGTTCGAAGCCGGCGAAGTTGCGGCCGCAGCGCTGCGCCGCTACCGCCGTGGTGCCGCTGCCCATGAACGGGTCGAGCACCACCCCGCCTTCCGGGCAGCTGGCCTTGACCATGCGCTCGATGATCTCGAGCGGCTTCTGGGTCGGGTGGTCAGCGCGCTCCGGGTGCTCGCGGTGCAGGCGCGACACGCTCCACAGGTCCTTCGGGTTGTAACCCACTTCCAGCCATTTGGCGCCGACGAAGATCGAGCGCGAGCGCGCCTTCTTGGTTTCGGCGTCGTAGGGAATGCGTACCGCATCGAGGTCGAAGTGGTAGTCCTTGCGCTTGACGAAGAAACCGATGGTGTCGTGCACGGAGCTGAAGCTGCGCGTGCTGCCGCCCATGGACGGCACCCGGCGGTCCCAAATGATCTCGTTCATCATCGTCATGCGCTTTTTCAGCATCACGAAGATCTCCGGCGAAAAGCGCCAGGTCAGGAAGATGTACAGGCTGCCGTTGTCCTTGAGCTTGGGCAGGGCCGCGTCGATCCACTGTTCGGTCCACGCGAGGTAGTCTTCCACGCTCTGCTGGTCGGACGCGTTGCCGTAGTCCTTGCCGAGATTGTAGGGCGGGTCGGTCAGGATCAGGTCCACCGAGCCGTCCGGGATCCGCGCAAGTCCGGTCAGCGCGTCCTCGCAGAACACGCGGTTGAGCCACTCGTTCATGATCGGGACCTGATCCTCAGTTCGGCGCTGCGCGCGTGGGCGGGAAGGCCTTCGCCATACGCCAGCTGCGCGGCAGCCGCGCCCAGCACCTGTGCGCCTTCTTCGGACACGAACAGCACCGAGGAGCGCTTCTGGAAGTCGTACACGCCCAGCGGCGACGAGAAGCGCGCGGTGCGCGAGGTGGGCAGCACGTGGTTCGGGCCGCAGCAGTAGTCGCCCAGCGCTTCGGACGAAAAGCGCCCGAGGAACATGGCGCCCGCATGGCGGATCCTGTCCGCCCACTGCTGCGGGTTCTCGGCGGAGATCTCCAGGTGTTCCGCCGCGATGTCGTTGGCGATCGCGCAGGCTTCTTCCATGTCGCGTACCTTGACCAGCGCACCGCGGCCGGACAGCGATGCCGCGATCGTCTCCGCACGCGGCATCGTGGGCAGCAGCTTTTCGATGCTCGCTTCCACCTGCGCGATGTAGGCCGCGTCCGGGCACAGCAGGATGGCCTGCGCCAGCTCGTCGTGCTCGGCCTGCGAGAACAGGTCCATCGCCACCCAGTCCGGATCGGTGGTGCCGTCGCACAGGACCAGGATCTCGGAGGGTCCTGCAATCATGTCGATGCCGACCGTGCCGAACACGCGGCGCTTGGCGGCAGCCACGTAGGCATTGCCGGGGCCGACGATCTTGTCGACCGGAGGAATGCTCGCAGTGCCATACGCCAGCGCCGCCACTGCCTGCGCGCCTCCGATCGTGATCACGCGGGTCACGCCGGCGATGGCGGCGGCGGCCAGCACCATCTGGTTCTTCACGCCGTCCGGAGTTGGCACCACCATCACGATATCGCGCACGCCCGCCACCTGCGCGGGAATGGCGTTCATCAGCACCGACGACGGGTACGCCGCCTTGCCGCCCGGGACATAGATGCCCACGCGGTCCAGCGGCGTCACGCGCTGGCCCAGCACCGTGCCGTCCGGTTCGGTGTAGGTGAATCCGTTCAGCTCCTGCTTCTGGCGTTCGTGGAAGGCGCGAATGCGGTCGGCGGCGAACTGCAGCGCATCGCGCTGTGCGGCCGGGAGGCCGGCGAGCGCCGCGTCCAGCTCGGCCTGCGGCAGGTCGAACTGCGCCACCGACTGCGCGTTCACGCGGTCGAAGCGGTTGGTGTATTCCAGCACCGCCGCATCGCCGCGCGCTTTCACGTCGGCGAGGATGCCCGCCACCGCATGCTCGATGGCCTCGTCCGTCGCCGACTCGAATGCGAGCAGGCGATGCAGGTCGGCCGTGAATTGCGGATGGGTGGAATCGAGTTTGGCGATGCGCTTCGACATGGTGCTGTTACTTTGCTGAGGCTTTGGCGAACGCTTCGATGATCGGCTGCAGCCGTTCGCGCTTGAGTTTGAGGGCTGCCTGGTTCACCACCAGGCGCGAAGAAATATCCATGATCTGCTCGACCTCGACCAGGTTGTTGGCGCGCAGCGTGCTGCCGGTCGAGACCAGGTCGACGATGGCGTCGGACAGGCCAACCAGCGGCGCCAGCTCCATCGAGCCGTACAGCTTGATCAGGTCCACGTGCACGCCCTTGCCCGCGAAGTGCTGGCGCGCAGTCTGCACGAACTTGGTCGCCACGCGCAGGCGCCCGCCCGGGCGCACTGCCGCCTGGTAGTCGAAACCCGCCTTGACCGCCACCGACATGCGGCACTGCGCGATGTTCAGGTCGATCGGCTGGTACAGCCCTTCGCCGCCATGCTCCAGCAGCACGTCCTTGCCCGCCACGCCGAAGTCGGCCGCACCGTGCTGCACGTAGGTCGGCACGTCGGTCGCCCGCACGATGATGACGCGCACGGCCGGGTCGTTGGTCGGCAGGATCAGCTTGCGCGAGGTCTCCGGGTTTTCCAGCACGCGGATGCCTGCCGCTTCCAGGAGCGGCAGCGTGTCCTCGAAGATGCGCCCCTTGGAGAGCGCCAGGATCAACTGCGGTGAACTCATTCGCGAATCCGCTCGATGTTCGCGCCCACCTGCGACAGCTTCACTTCCATGCGGTCGTAGCCGCGGTCCAGGTGATAGATGCGGTCCACGATGGTCTCGCCCTGCGCGGCCATGCCGGCAATGACCAGCGAAGCCGATGCGCGCAGGTCGGTCGCCATCACGGGCGCCCCCACCAGGCGGTCGGCGCCGCGGATGAAGGCGGTCTTGCCGTCGATGTTGATGTGCGCGCCGAGGCGGTTCAGTTCCTGCACGTGCATGAAACGGTTCTCGAAGATCGTCTCGGTGATGCTGCTGGTGCCGTGCGCGATCGCGTCGACCGCCATGAACTGCGCCTGCATGTCGGTCGGGAAGCCCGGGTATTCCGTGGTGCGGAAGCTGACCGGCTTCGGACGGCCCGTCATCACCGCGCGGATGGTCGACCCGTTCAGCATGATGGTCAGGCCCATCTCGGCCAGCTTGTCGAGCGCCGCGTCGAAGATGTCGGTGCGGGTGTTGGTCAGCGTGATGTCGCCGCCGGTGGCCGCGACTGCGCACAGGAAGGTGCCCGCTTCGATGCGGTCCGAAATCACTTCGTGCTTCGCGCCGTGCAGTTCTTCGACGCCGTGGATCACCAGGCGGTCGGTGCCGATGCCTTCGATCTTTGCGCCCATCGCCACCAGCAGGTGCGCCAGGTCGGTCACTTCCGGCTCGCGCGCCGCGTTCTCCAGCACCGTGGTGCCTTCGGCCAGCGTGGCGGCCATCAGCAGGTTCTCGGTGCCGGTCACGGTGATCATGTCCGTGACGATGCGGGTGCCCTTGAGCTTCTTGCACTTGGCGTAGATGTAGCCACCTTCGATATGAATCTCGGCGCCCAGCGCCTGCAGGCCCTTGATGTGCTGGTCCACCGGACGCGAGCCGATCGCGCAGCCGCCCGGCAGCGAGACCTTGGCTTCGCCGAAGCGCGCCAGCAGGGGGCCCAGCACCAGGATCGAGGCGCGCATGGTCTTGACCATTTCATAGGGCGCCTCCAGCTTGTCGATGCCGGCGCCGTTCAGGGTGACCTTCTCGTCGTCCTGCGTGACCTTCAGGCCCGTTGCGGCCAGCAGCTTGAGCATCGTGCGCACGTCGTGCAGGCGCGGCACGTTCGACAGTTCCACGTCGCCGGCGGTCAGCAAGCCCGCGCACAGGATCGGCAGGGCCGCGTTCTTCGCGCCGCTGATGCGGATTTCTCCATTGAGGCGGTTGCCGCCGATGATTTTCAGCTTGTCCATGTTCGTGCCTTTTAGCCTTGGAATTCTTCCGGGGTGAGGGTCTTCATCGACAGCGCATGGATTTCCTCGCGCATGCGATCGCCAAGCACAGCGTACACCATCTGGTGGCGCTGGATCGGGCGTTTTCCGGCGAATGCCGGGGACACGATCACTGCGCTGAAATGCTGGCCGTCGCCTTCCACCTCGAGGTGGGTGCAATCGAGGCCGGCGGCGATGTAGCCGTGGATGAGTTCTGGGGTCGTTGCCATGGTGTCTCCGTCGATATTAGTGGCGCAGCTTGTAGCCGCTCCTGAGCAGATTGATTGCGGTGGCCGCCAGCACCGCGAAGAACGCGGCGACGATGGCCAGGCTGGTCCACGGGTTCACGTCCGACTGGCCGAAGAAGCCGTGGCGGAACCCGTCGATCATGTAGAAGAACGGGTTGAAATGCGATACCGCCTGCCAGAACGGCGGCAGCGACTTGATCGAATAGAACACGCCTGCCAGGAAGGTGGCCGGGACGATCAGGAAATTCTGGAATGCGGCCAGCTGGTCGAACTTTTCAGCCCACATGCCGGCGATCACGCCCATGGTGCCGAGGATGGCGGCGCCCAGCACCGCGAACACCACGATCCACAGCGGCGCCACGAACGACAGGTCCGCGAACCAGGCCGTGATGATAAAGACGCCCGCGCCCACCACCACGCCGCGCACCACCGATGCGAGCACATAGGCGGAAATGATCTCCCAGTGCGACAGCGGCGGCAGCAGGATGAACACCAGGTTGCCGGTGATCTTGGACTGAATCAGCGAGGACGAGGCGTTGGCGAAGGCGTTCTGCAGCACACTCATCATCACCAGGCCGGGAATCAGGAACGAGGTGTAGCTCACGCCCGGATAGACTTCCACCCGCCCTTCGAGCACGTGGCCGAAGATCAGCAGGTACAGCATGGCGGTCAGGATCGGCGCCGCAATGGTCTGCGTGGCGACCTTCCAGAAACGCAGGGTTTCCTTGTAGAGCAGGGTCTGGAACCCGACGGTAAAGAGGCTCACAGCGTGCGTCCTTCCATGATCTGGATGAAGATGTCCTCGAGGTCGGCCTGCTGCAGCTGCATCTCGTCGATTTCGGCGCCCGCTTCGCGCAGGCATGCCAGGATCGGCTCGACCTCGTCGTAGCCGTTCACGCGCAGGCTGAATCTGTTGGGGTTTTCGGGTTCGTCGTGCGCGATCAGGTGGCGCAAGCCTTCCGGCAGCGCGCCCGATTTCAGGTGCACCACCAGCTGCGAGCCGGACACGCGGCGCAGCAGGCGCGACATCGAATCCTGTGCCACCACCTGGCCCAGCTTGAGCATCGCCACGCGCTGGCACATGGCCTGCGCCTCTTCCAGGTAGTGGGTGGTCAGCACGACCGTGTGGCCTTCCTTGTTCAGGCGCGAGATGAACTTCCACAGCGTCTGGCGCAGCTCCACGTCGACGCCGGCGGTCGGCTCGTCGAGCACGATCACGGGCGGCTTGTGCACCAGCGCCTGCGCCACCAGCACGCGGCGCTTCATGCCGCCGGACAGGGCGCGCATGTTGACATCGGCCTTGTTGGTCAGGTCGAGGTTGTCCATCACCTCGTCGATCCACTTGTCGTTGTTCTTCAGCCCGAAGTAGCCGGACTGCAGGCGCAGCGTCTCGCGCACCGTGAAGAAGGGATCGAACACCAGCTCCTGCGGCACCACGCCCAGGCTCATGCGCGCCTTGCGGAAGTCGCGCGTGACGTCGTGTCCGTGGATGCGCACGCTGCCTGCATCCGGGCGGATCAGGCCGGCGATGGTGGAAATCAGGGTGGTCTTGCCGGCGCCGTTCGGGCCGAGCAGGCCGAAGAATTCACCCTCCTCGATCGTGAGGGAAACGCCGCCCAGCGCCTTGAGCGATTTGTAGCTCTTTTCGACCTTGTCGATCTGGATTGCTGCTGACATGTAGGGTACAGCCTTGTATACCGGGGGAAACGGTCAATTATAGGGGAACTTACAACTGCCGGTACGTTGGGGACTGTCCCCGGAGGGGACCGTCCCCCGCTTTTTAGCGGGAACCGGGCAGTGCGGCGGAGATCCGGGGACAGTCCCAAAGGGACAGTCCCCATTCAATGGTGCGCGAGATCGGCGGGGGAGCAGCCGAGGAGGGAGTCGACGCCGTAGACGTCGGCCAGGCTCTGCAGCCCGGCGGGGATGTTGCGGTAGGTGAGCGTGCTGCCCTGTTTGCGGGCGATGCGCTGCCACGCAAGCAGGACGGCGACGGCCGAGGAATCGGCCGCCTGCACGTTCGACAGGTCGATCTCGGTCTCGCCGCCGCGGATCGCGGCGCAACCCTGCTCCAGCACCGCGCGGGCGTTCTGGAACGTGAGGGTGTCGAAAGTCAGCATCTTACTTGGCAGCCTTCAGCGGCTTGGAAGCCAGCTGCTTGTTGCGCTCGGCCAGCTTGGCGATCAGGCCGTCGATGCCCGACTTGTTGATCTCGGAAGCAAAGGTGCCCTTGTAGGTCTCGACCAGCCAGGCGCCCATCACGTTGATGTCGTAGATCTTCCAGCCGGTTGGCGCCTTGTACAGGCGGTAGTTCAGGGTCAGCGGCTCGCCGCGGGTCAGGTTGACCTGCGAGCGCACTTCGACATCGGTGTCCGAGTCCTGGGCGCGCATCGGCTTGAATTCCACGGTCTCGTTCTTGATCTGGGAGATCGCGCCCGAATAGGTGTGGACCAGCAGGGTCTTGAATTCCTGCGACAGCTTCTGCTGCTGCTCAGGGGTGGCGGTGCGCCAGAAGCGGCCGGCCGCCTGCGCGGTGGTGCGCTGGAAGTCCACATGCGGCAGGATCTTGGCTTCCACCAGGCCGATCACCTTGCGGCGGTCGCCTGCCTGGATATCCTTGTCCGCCTTGGCGGTGTTGATCACATCCTCGCTGATGCGCTTGACCAGCAGGTCCGGTTTTTCCTGGGCGAGGGCAGGGCCGCTCGCAGCGAAAGCGATCGTCGCGACCGCCAGCAATTTTTTCATCAGTTTCATAGGCTCTCGATTCTTTTCTCGGGTTGGTTGTCGGTTGCCGGCTTGGCCTGCACGGCTGGCGTGCTGTCGGCCGGTTTGGCTTCCCCATCGGTTTCCACCGGTTTTTCTCCCGTCGCGGCAGGCGCATCGGTCGGCGCCTGCTCGTTATCGTCCTGCGTTTCCTGCGCGGCTGCCGGGGCGCTCTCGCCATCCCTGACCTGCCCTTCGCGGCGCTGGAAGAAGCCGTCGCGAATGAATTCATAGCGGTCCAGCGCTGCTTCCTCGAGCAGGTTGGAAGCGTCCAGCAGCACCGCGCGCTGGTCGATCACGCGTACTATCGTGCCCGCGGTACGCCAGTGCACCGGCTCCTTGTACGTCCACAAATCGCCCTGCCAGTCGGCCGGTAACGCGGCAGTATCACGTACCGTAGATGGGCCCAACAGCGGCAACATCAAGTAGGGGCCGGATGGAAATCCCCACACGCCCAGCGTCTGGCCGAAATCCTCGCGATGCTTGACCAGGCCGGCGCTGGTGGCCGGGTCCAGCAGGCCCAGCATGCCCACTGTCGAGTTCAGACCAAAGCGGCCAAAGTCGGACAGGCCATCCTTCGGCTTGCCCTGCAGCAAATTGTTCACCCCGGTCCAGAGATCGCCCAGGTTGCTGAAGAAATTGTTCACGCCGGTCTGCACGAATTCCGGCAGCACCTTCTTGTACGCGGTCGCGGCGGGCTTGAGCGCCACCTGGTCGACCTTGTCGTTGAAGGTGAACATGGCCCGGTTATACGGCTCGAACGGGTCCTTCGGGTTTGCTGCCGGGCCCGACGCGCAACCGCTCAGGGTCACGCATGCTGCCAGGCCGGCGACCAGCGCCGCACGGCGCGCGGCGTTGTGCCGGGGTTGGGTCATTCTCCGCCATCCTTTCCTTCGGCGGCCTTGCTGTAGATGAACTGGTTGATCAGGTCTTCGAGCACGGCCGCGGATTGTGTACGGGCGATGCGGTCACCGTTCGACAGGTTGACGGTATCGCCGCCGGGTTCCAGGCCGATGTATTGTTCACCAAGCAGGCCTGCGGTCAGAATCTTGGCCGAGCTGTCCTTCGGGAACTTGTAGCCCGCGTCCAGGGTCAAGGTTACCAAGGCCTGATAACTCTTGTCGTCAAATTGAATTGCGTCAACTCGGCCGATCACGACGCCGGCGCTTTTGACCGCGCCTTGCGGCTTGAGACCACCGATATTGTCGAACTTCGCGGTCACCGTGTAGGTCTGGCGGAAGGACTTGATCGTGCTCATGTTGCCGGCCTTGAGGGCCAGGAACATCAACGCGACCGCGCCCAGCAGGACGAACAGGCCGACCCAGATATCCATCGATTTACGGTACATATTCTTATTCTTCCAATTATTTGTTGAACATGAGCGCGGTGAGGACGAAATCAAGTCCCCACACCAGCAGCGACGCGATGACGACTGTGCGCGTGGTCGCGCGCGAGACGTCTTCCGGCGTCGGCTGCGCCTGGTAGCCCTGGAACAGGGCGGTAAAAGTCACGGCAACGCCAAAGATGAAGCTCTTGAGCAGGCCATTGCCAATCTCGTTGAAGATGTCGACGCCGGCCTGCATCTGCGACCAGAACGCGCCCTCGTCCACGCCGATCAGCTGCACGCCGATCAGGTAGCCGCCGATGATGCCGACGGCGCTGAAGATCGTGGCCAGGATCGGCATCGCGATCATGCCGGCGATGAAGCGCGGGGCGAGCACGCGCTGCACCGGGTTAATCGCCATCATCTCCATTGCGGACAGCTGCTCGCCGGCCTTCATCAGGCCGATCTGCGCGGTCAGCGAGGTGCCTGCGCGGCCCGCGAACAGCAGCGCGGTGACGACCGGGCCCAGCTCGCGCAGCAGCGACAGCGCCACCACCTTGCCCAGCTGCTCTTCCGCGCCGTACTGGTTCAGCGTCAGGTAGCCCTGCAGGCCCAGCACCATGCCGACGAACAGGCCGGACACGACGATGATGACCATCGAGTAGTTACCGATGAAATGCACCTGCTCGGTGATCAGGCCCGGGCGGCGCAGCGCGCCGAACGAGTGGCCAATCAGCACGAACAGCGAACGCGTGGCAAAGCCGATATGTTCTACCGTCTCACGGACCTGTTTGCCGATCCAGGCGAGGGCGCGGCCGATCATGCCTGCGCTCCCAGGCCGAGGTCGTCGGCCAGCGAGCGTCCGGGATAATGGAACGGCACCGGGCCGTCCGGCGCCGCATCGACGAACTGGCGCACGTACGGGTCCTGCGACTCGCGCAGCGCGGCCGGGGTGCCGTGCGCGACCACCTTCCCGGACGACATGAAGTACACATAGTCCGCGATCTCGAAGCACTCGTGCACGTCGTGCGACACCACGATCGAGGTGGAGCCGAGCGCATCGTTCAGGCGGCGAATCAGGTTGGCGGTCACGCCCATCGAGATCGGGTCGAGGCCGGCGAACGGCTCGTCATACATGATCAGTTCCGGGTCGAGCGCGATCGCGCGCGCTACCGCCACGCGGCGCGCCATGCCGCCCGAGATTTCGGAAGGCTTGAGCTTGGCCGCGTTGCGCAGGCCGACCGCGTTCAGCTTCATCAGCACCAGGTCGCGGATCAGCTCGGGCGGCAGGTCGGTGTGCTCACGCAGCGGAAACGCGACGTTGTCGAACACGGTCAGGTCGGTGAACAGCGCGCCGAACTGGAACAGCATGCCCATCTTGCGGCGCAGGCGGTAGACGCCTTCCGTATTGAGCTTGTTGATGACTTCGCCGTTGACGCTCACCGTGCCGCGCTGGGGACGGATCTGGCCGCCGATCAGGCGCAAAACGGTCGTCTTGCCGCAGCCCGAACCGCCCATGACTGCCACAACTTTCCCGCGTGGGAAGTCCATCTGGAGGTCCGACAGGATCGGACGGGGTCCATAGGCGAAGTGCAAGTCACGTATCTCGACAAGGTTGGGCACAGGCAGACTCAAAATGGGGGAAGCCGATATTGTAGTGCAGAAAAGATAATCTCTGCTGCGGCGGGCCAAAAACCGGCCTCGCCGGGGGCGATAATACAACACTACTGAATTTCCGGTCAGATATATATATTTTGTAAGTAATTGTTTTTTCAGGGATATACATACATGACCGCGCCCGCGCGCAGCAATGTTTGCGCAAAGCTAACGAAAATGTGCAGGTGCAGCATTGATGCTGCTCAGAAGAAGGGATAGCTGCTAGATCCAGCCGAAAGCGCGCGCCATTGTCCCGGCCAGACCGACCGCAACAGCAATCAATGCGCCGAACAGGATTCGAAAATCGGTCGTCGACGCGCGGCGCATATCAAGCATGTCACTGCGCATTGCGCGCAATTCGGCATGCATTTCATTACGCAGCTCGCGCATTTCATTGCGCAACTCGCGCATATCGGCCCGCAGTTCGCGCAGCTCTTCCAGGATGTGCTCGCACGTGACTTCGGCTGGATGAGGGAAATCGGTACTGTCCATGGAGAGCTCCCTGGCCAATCAGTCTACGCCGCCCGACCTGGAGGTCAAGCGACGCAAACTGATTCAGCCCGACACGCTCAGTTCGGAAGCAGGGTGGAGCCCATCAGGAACTCATCGACGGCGCGCGCGCACTGGCGGCCTTCCCGGATGGCCCAGACCACGAGCGACTGGCCCCGGCGTATGTCGCCGGCGGCGAACACCTTGGGCACCGAGGTCTGGTAGGCCTGCAGGCCGTCCACGGCTGCGCGCGCGTTGCCGCGCATGTCTTTCTCTACGCCGAACGCGTCCAGCACCTGCTGCACCGGCGAGACAAAACCCATCGCCAGCAGCACCAGATCCGCCTTCACCTCGAAATCGGTGTCGGGCACCTCGGTCATTTTCCCGTTCTGCCACTCGACGCGGCAGGCGATCAGCTTCTCGACCTTGCCGTTCTTCCCTTCCAGGCGCTTGGTGGCAACCGCCCAGTTGCGTTCGACACCTTCCTCGTGCGAGGACGAGGTGCGCAGTTTGGTGGGCCAGTACGGCCACACCAGCGCCTTGTTCTCCTGCTCGGGTGGCATCGGCATGAGTTCGAACTGGGTGACGGACGCCGCGCCTTGCCGGTTCGAGGTGCCGACGCAGTCCGAGCCGGTGTCGCCGCCGCCGATCACGACCACGTGCTTGCCGGTCGCCTTGATCTGCTCCTTCACCTTGTCGCCGGCGTTGACCTTGTTCTGCTGCGGCAGGAAGTCCATCGCGAAGTGCACGCCCTTCAGTTCGCGCCCCGGCACGGGCAGGTCGCGCGGCTGCTCCGCGCCGCCGGCCAGCACTACCGCGTCGAACTCCAGCGCCAGGTCCTCCGGGAAGATCGTGTCGCGCGCCCAGTTGTTGACGGTGGCCGGGAAGTCCTTCCCGATCAGGACACCGGTGCGGAAGGTCACACCCTCGGCCTGCATCTGTTCGACCCGGCGGTCGATGAGGTGCTTCTCCAGCTTGAAGTCCGGGATCCCGTAGCGCAGCAGGCCGCCGACGCGGTCCGCTTTTTCGAACACGGTGACGGCGTGGCCCGCGCGCGCCAGCTGCTGCGCGGCCGCCAGGCCGGCCGGTCCGGAACCGACTACCGCCACCTTCCTGCCCGTCTTTTGCAGCGGCGGCTGCGGCGTCACCCAGCCATGCTCCCAGCCGGTGTCAATGATCTTGTGCTCGATCGACTTGATGCCGACCGGCTCTTCATTGATGTTGAGCGTGCACGCCGCCTCGCATGGAGCCGGGCAGACACGCCCCGTGAACTCGGGGAAGTTGTTGGTCGAGTGGAGATTGTCCAGCGCCACTCGGTACTGGCCGCGGTACACCAGGTCGTTCCAGTCCGGGATGATGTTGTTCACCGGGCAGCCGCTGCTGCAGAACGGAATGCCGCAATCCATGCAGCGCGCGCCCTGTATCCTGGCCTGCTCGTCGGTCAGGTGCAGCACGAATTCCTTGTAGTGGCGGACCCGCTCTTCCGGCGCGAGGTGACCCTCCTCCTGGCGCTCGAATTCCATGAAGCCTGTGATTTTGCCCACGTGATTTTCCTTGTCTCTGGTCCGCTCAGGCCGCGATCTGCTCGGCCGCTTCTTCCATGCTGGAGTTGTGCATCTCCTCCAGCGCGCGCTTGTACTCGGTCGGGAACACCTTGACGAACAGCTTGCGGCTGCTGGACCAGTCGTCCAGCAGGTTGCGCGCGCGCGTACTGCCGGTGTACTTGAAGTGGCGCTCCACCAGGCGGCGCAGGATGGTCTCATCGGCCTCCGGCTCGCCGCCGCGCGACTCGGCGTGCATGGTACTGCGGTCGTGCTGCTCCGCGGCCGTGCTTACGCCATGCAGGTCCACCATCGCCGTATTGCACAGGTTGCGGAAGTCGCCGTCCGGGTCGTATACATAGGCCACGCCGCCCGACATGCCCGCAGCGAAGTTGCGTCCTGTCCGTCCCAGTACCACGACGGTCCCGCCGGTCATGTACTCGCAACCGTGGTCCCCGCATCCTTCGACAACGGCCGTGGCGCCGGAATTGCGGACCGCGAAGCGTTCGCCCGCCACGCCATTGAAGAAGGCCTCGCCACTGATCGCGCCATACAGCACCGTATTCCCGACGATGATGTTGTCCACTGCGCGGCCGCGGAACTCCGTATTCGGCCGCACGATGACGCGCCCGCCCGACAGGCCCTTGCCGACGTAATCGTTGCCTTCGCCGACCAGGTCCAGCGTGATCCCGGCCGCGAGGAACGCCGCTGCCGACTGGCCCGCCGTACCTTGCAGCTGGATGTGGATGGTGTCGTCAGGCAGGCCCGCATGGCCGTAGCGCTGCGCGACTTCGCCCGACAGCATGGTGCCGACCGTGCGGTTGCGGTTCCGGACCGGTGAGATGAAGGAGACGCGCTCGCCTTTCTCCAGTGCCGGCTTGGCCTGTGCGATCAGCTTGTGGTCCAGCGCCAGGTGCAGGCTGTGGTCCTGGAACTCGCAGTGGTAGGCCGCCACCAGCGGATCGACCGTGGGCTGGTGGAAGATCGCGGAGAAGTCCAGCCCCTTCGCCTTCCAGTGGGCGACCGCCTTCGACTTGTCGAGCAGGTCCGCGCGCCCGATCAGTGCATCGAAGGTGCGGATGCCCAGCTGCGCCATCAGCTGGCGCGCTTCTTCCGCCACGAAGAAGAAGTAATTGACCACATGCTCCGGCTTGCCCGTGAATTTGGCGCGCAGCACCGGATCCTGCGTCGCGACCCCGACCGGGCAGGTGTTCAGGTGGCACTTGCGCATCATGATGCAGCCCTCCACCACCAGCGGCGCAGTGGCAAATCCCACCTCGTCCGCGCCCAGCAGCGCCGCGATCACCACATCGCGCCCGGTGCGCATCTGGCCGTCGGCCTGCACGCGGATGCGCCCGCGCAGGCCGTTGAGCACCAGCGTCTGCTGCGTCTCCGCCAGGCCCAGCTCCCACGGCGTACCGGCGTGCTTGATCGACGACAGCGGCGACGCGCCGGTGCCGCCATCGTGGCCGGCAATCACGATATGGTCCGCCTTGGCTTTCGACACGCCGGCGGCGATGGTGCCCACGCCGACTTCGGACACCAGCTTGACCGAGATGGCCGCGCGCGGATTGACGTTCTTGAGGTCGTGGATCAGCTGCGCCAGGTCCTCGATCGAATAGATGTCGTGGTGCGGCGGCGGCGAAATCAGGCCGACGCCCGGCACGGAAAAGCGCAGGCTCGCGATGTACTCCGATACCTTGTGGCCCGGCAGCTGGCCGCCCTCGCCCGGCTTGGCGCCCTGCGCCATCTTGATCTGGATCTGGTCGGCAGAATTGAGGTATTCCGCGGTGACGCCGAAGCGGCCGGAGGCGACCTGCTTGATCTTCGAGCGCAAGGAATCGCCGTCCTGCAGCGGGATATCGGCCACCACGCGCGACTCGCCCAGCACCGACGCCATCGTATCGCCCTGCCTGATCGGGATGCCCTTGAGTTCCTGCGCATAGCGCACCGGATCCTCGCCCCCTTCGCCCGTATTGGACTTGCCGCCGATACGGTTCATCGCGATCGCCAGCGTCGCGTGGGCCTCGGTGCTGATCGAACCGAGCGACATGGCTCCGGTGGCGAAACGCTTGACGATCTCCTTGGCCGGCTCCACCTCGTCCAGCGGAATCGCTTTGGCAGGATCGATCCTGAACTCGAACAGCCCGCGCAGCGTGAGGTGGCGCGCGCTCTGGTCGTTGATCAACTGCGCATATTCCTTGTAGGTCGCGTAGCTGTTCGAGCGTGCCGCATGCTGCAGCTTCGCGACCGTATCGGGCGTCCACAGGTGGTCCTCGCCGCGCACGCGGTACGCGTATTCGCCGCCCGTATCGAGCGAATCGGCCAGCAGCGGGTCGGCGCCGAATGCCAGCGTGTGCAGGCGGATCGCCTCCTCGGCCACCTCGAACACCCCGATGCCCTCCACGTTCGACGCCGTGCCGCGGAAGTACTTGTCCACCATCGCCTTCGACAGGCCAACCGCCTCGAAGATCTGCGCGCCGCAGTAGGACATATAGGTCGAAATGCCCATCTTGGACATTACCTTCAGCAGTCCCTTGCCGATCGCCTTGGTGTAGTTATAGGCAGCCGTGTCGGCTGACAGTTCGCCCGGGAGCGACTGCGCCAGTTCCGCCAGCGTCTCGAGCGCAAGGTAGGGGTGCACTGCTTCCGCGCCATAGCCGGCGAGGAGCGCGAAGTGATGCGTCTCGCGCGCCGACCCCGTCTCGACCACCAGGCCGGTGGATGCGCGCAGGCCGCGCGCCACCAGGTGCTGGTGGATCGCCGAGGTCGCGAGCAACGCAGGAATCGCCACCTGCGCCGCATCCATCGAGCGGTCCGACACGATCAGGATATTGTGTCCCGACTTGACCGCATCGACCGCCTCCGCGCACAGCGACGCCAGCGACGCCTCGATTCCTTCCTTGCCCCACGCGACCGGATAGCAGATGTTCAGCTCATACGACTTGAACTTGCCGCCCGTATGCGCCGAAATGCCCCGCAGACGCGTCATGTCGTCGAAGCCGAGAACCGGCTGCGCCACTTCCAGGCGCATCGGCGGATTCACATTGTTCGTATCGAGCAGGTTCGGCTTGGGACCGATGAAGGACACCAGCGACATGACCATGCTCTCGCGGATCGGATCGATCGGCGGATTGGTGACCTGCGCGAACAGCTGCTTGAAGTAGTTGTACAGCGGCTTGAGCTTGTTCGACATCACCGCCAGCGGCGAATCGTTGCCCATCGAGCCGGTCGCTTCCTCCGCGATCACTGCCATCGGCGCCATCAGGAACTTCAGGTCCTCCTGCGTGTAGCCGAACGCCTGCTGGCGGTCGAGCAGCGACGGCGGCTGCTTCTCGCCGGGTGCGCCCTTGTGGCGGTGCATCGCCAGCTGGCTCTCCGTCAGCCGGATCTCGCCCAGCTTGATGCGCACCGACTTGATCCACGCCTTGTACGGCTTCGCGTTCGCGTACGTGTCCTTGAGCTCCTTGTCATCGATGATGCGCCCGGCTTCCAGGTCGATCAGGAACATCTTGCCGGGCTGGAGACGCCACTTCTGGATGATCTTCGACTCGGGGATCGGCAGCACGCCCGCTTCGGACGCCATCACGACCAGGTCGTCGTCCGTGACGATGTAGCGCGCGGGGCGCAGGCCGTTGCGGTCCAGCGTCCCGCCGATATGGCGTCCGTCCGTGAACGCCATCGCCGCCGGCCCGTCCCACGGCTCCATCATCGACGCGTAGTACTCGTAGAACGCCTTGCGGTTCTCGTCCATCAACGTATGGTTTTCCCACGCCTCCGGGATCATCATCATCATCGCCTGCGCGACCGGATAGCCGCTCATCACGAGCAGCTCCAGCGCGTTGTCGAAGCAGGCCGTATCGGACTGGCCCTCGTAAATCAGCGGGAACAGCTTCTGCAGGTCCTCGCCCAGCACGGCCGACTTCATCACGCCCTCGCGCGCGCGGGTCCAGTTGAAGTTGCCCTTCACCGTATTGATCTCGCCGTTATGCGCGATCAGCCGGTACGGGTGCGCCAGCGGCCACTCCGGGAAGGTATTGGTCGAAAAGCGCTGGTGCACCAGCGCCAGCGCCGAAATGCAGCGCGGATCCTGCAGGTCCTTGTAGTACACCCCGACCTGGTCCGCCAGCAGCAGTCCCTTGTACACGATGGTCCGCGCCGACATCGACGGCACGAAAAACTCCTTCCCGTGCAGGAGCTTGAGCGCCTGGATCGCGTGCCCGGACGACTTGCGGATCACGTACAGCTTGCGCTCCAGCGCATCGGTCACCATGATGTCCGGCCCCCGCCCGATGAAGATCTGTCGGATCACCGGCTCCTTCGCGCGCACGGCCGGCGACATCGGCATCGACTCGTCCACCGGCACATTGCGCCAGCCCAGCACCACCTGGCCCTCGATGCGCACCGCGCGCTCGATCTCCTGCTCGCAGGCGATGCGCGACGCATGCTCCTTCGGCAGGAACACCATGCCCACGCCGTACTCCCCGGGCGGCGGCAGCTCCACACCCTGGCGCGCCATCTCGTCGCGGAAGTACTGGTCCGGGATCTGGAGCAGGATCCCGGCCCCATCGCCCATCAGCTTATCCGCCCCGACCGCACCGCGGTGATCCAGGTTCTTCAGGATCTGCAGGCCCTGCTCGACGATCGAATGGGTTCGCACGCCTTTGATGTGGGCGATGAAGCCGACCCCGCACGCATCGTGTTCGTTGGATGGGTCGTACAAGCCTTGCGCGTCCATGCTGGTCTCCGCAGTTTTCGTGGGTTCGAAAAACTACGATAGTGCAATGCACAATAAAACTCAACGAAAACAATCGGGGTCAGAGTCGCATTAAATGGCGACTCTTTCGTGTCACACTTAAATAGGGACACAGTCGAGCGGGACTGCGTGCGGGCCACGGTTCCTGCCACGCAACAAATTGATCAGGCGGAGTCTTGCTTGCGCGCGGGCGGACGGCCACGGCGCGCCGGCAGCACCTGCCGCTTGGCCCGCTGCTCCAACTTCGTCTTGTATGCGTCCGACCCGAGGGGCCATCCCTTGCCGACGGAGGTGCGGATGTTGAGCAGCTCGGCGTGCGACAACGGCGCCTGGAACAAGGACGTATAGGCAGCCTCGCGCTGGAACGGCGTGTTCCCCAGCGCCCAGTACAGCGCATGGTCCACTACCGCCGGATCCTGCCGCAGCCCCGCGTGATGCGCATAGCTGCTCCAGCGGTAGTCCTGGGGCGTAGCCGCCAGTTGCGCGCGCACCGGGTTGTTCTCTATATAGCGGCTGCAGACGAGGAAGTAGTTTTCCGAGTCGATCACCGACGTCTTGAAGCGGCCCTGCCACAGGGTACCGACGCGGTTGTATTTTTGGTTGAAATAGGGGACGTACTTGCGGCCGATCCATTGCATCATCTGCGCCAGGCTGGACTCCTCCGCCGGCGTGGCAAGCAGGTGCATGTGGTTAGGCATCAGCACATAGGCATGCACGGAGACCTTGTAGGTGCGCCCAGCTTCGCGCAGCCAGGCCAGGAAGCGCAGGTAGTCCTCGTCGTCGATGAAGACGGGCTGCCGGTTATTGCCACGCTGGATGATGTGGTGGGGTTGGCCGGGGACGACAAGACGGGGGAGGCGCGCCATGGCTGCTCGGAAAGAGTGGGTCCGGGATCATTCTAGACCAAGCCAAACCACTCTGTCCCCGATTATTTTTCGCCCCACTGCGACCGGATGCGACTCTGTCCCTATTTAGCCTCGGACAGTTCCCTCGGGCGCTACTGGATGTTAAACCCGGCGGAGAGGCTGTACCCCTCGCCATAGGCGCTGCGCAGCGGCAGGTCCTGCCCCAGGCCGGAGCGCGCCTTCTTGCGCAGGCGGTACACGAGCATGTCGACCCGTCGACTGGCATCCGGATCCTCGCCGCCCATGCCCGCCACGATCACCTGCCGCGGCACCGGCCGCGTGTTGATGGTCAGCAGGTGCAGGAAATTGCATTCCTTTTCAGTCAGGTCGATCACGGCGCCGGACAGTTCCAGCTGCCGGGCGCTGACCTTGAGCGTCCATTTGCCCGGCTGCGGGGTCGACGGTTCCGGCGCCCGCACGCGGCGGTCGAGCGCCTCGATATGCGCGGCCAGCTCGGGGAATTTGATCGGCTTGGTGAGATAGTGGTCTGCACCCAGGCGCAGCCCGAGGATGCGGTTATCGAACGCGACGCGCCCGGTCAGCACCAGCAGCCCGATGCCCGGATACAGCTGGCGCATGCGCGGAATGACGTTGAAGCCGTCCTCGTCGGGCAAGCCGAGGTCGAGGATCACGATCGAAGTCGGATGCTTGGTCAGCGCGGCCCACATTTCGCTGGCACTGGTGGCGATCGTCACCTCGTGATCGAGTTCCTTGAGGAAGTCGGCCATGTCGGCAGCGTATTCGCCATTATCTTCAACAATCAAAATTTGCGTCATCGGGCGCCATCGTCACGTTGTTGCGGGGGGAGCCTCTAGCCCGCCGGAGGCGGAATGCGACTTGCTCAAAACTCAAAGATTATTACAAAACGTCAACTGGTATGCAAGTCGCGACGTGTTGGCAGAGAGATTTTGAATGTTGCCCCACAGTGCGCACGATTGCCAGCGGAAAGCGTTCCGCCGTGCGCTTCTACAACAGTCCGGGCCATATACAGGCCCATGCCCGAACCGGCGATGCCTGCCGCATTGCGGCCCCGGAACGATTTATCGAACAGCCGCCCGATCTCGTCGGGATCGAGTCCCGGGCCTTCGTCGGCCACTTCGATCTCCACGCCCGAGTGCGTGTTGCGGCCCAGGATGGCAATCGGGGTGGCCGCTGGCGAATAACGCACCGCATTGTCGATCATGACCTGCAGCGCCAGCTTCAGTGCGCCCGGCTCGCAGCGAACCAGGGTCGGCAGGCTGGCGGCGTCGATGTCCACCGTACGGCCCAGCGCGCGCGCCTGCGCTGCGACCGAGCGGATCAGTTCCAGCGGCTCGCAGTGCGCGTCGTGGCGGGTATCGGCGCCGGACACCCGGTCCGGCGAGAGGTACTCGTCCAGCATCCCGATCAGCCGGTCCACCGCGCCCTGGATCTTGCGATAGCGGGCGCGGGTGGCTTCATCCACCGCGGGATCGAGGGCGGAGGTCGACTCCAGCCGCTGGATCGCGCCGTCGATGGTGGACAGGGGGGTGCGGAACTCGTGATTGAGCATGCTGGTGAAGCGCTTCTGCTCCGCCTGCCGCGCGCGCTGCTCGCTGATATCGCGGACCACGCCGACCAGCGCCCCTTCCATCAGCTCCGAGATGACTTCGATCGCGATCGTGCTGCTGTCTTTGCAGCGCAGGTCGACGTGGCGCACCACGCGTTCGCGGCTGGCATCGCCGTTGCGGTAGCGCGCGATGCGCTCCTGCATGTCGCTGCACAGCGGATGCAGCGCCACCTCGACCGCGCTGCCGTCCAGGTGCGCGGCGATGTCGGCCACCGTGTAGCCGCACATGCGTTCGACATGCGGACTCGCGTAGACCAGGGTGCCGCTCGCGGCATCGATGATGAAGGCGACCCCGCCCTGCATTTCCGCGATCGCGCGGAACTGGCTGGCGCTGCCCGAAAAGATCCGGTCCATGCGCCTACTGCTCGTCGAGCGGCGCGAAGATCGCCTGCAGGTCTTCCTGCGTCAGCACCAGCTTCTGCTGCTCTCCCTCGGCCAGCACCGACTGTGCCAGCTCGCTCTTCTTTTGCTGCAGCAGCTGGATCTTTTCTTCCAGCGTGCCTTTTGCGATCAGCTTGTAGACGAACACGGGCTTGTCCTGCCCGATGCGCCAGGCGCGGTCGGTGGCCTGGTTCTCGGCGGCGGGATTCCACCACGGGTCGTAGTGGATCACGGTATCGGCCGCGGTGAGGTTCAGTCCCACGCCGCCCGCCTTGAGGCTGATCAGGAAGATCGGCACCGCGCCCTGCTGGAAGGCGGCTACCTGCGCCGAACGGTCCTTGGTGTCCCCGGTCAGCAGCGCATACGGAATGCGGCGCGCGTCCAGCTCCTCCTCGATCAGTTCGAGCATGCTGGTGAACTGCGAGAACACGAGGATCTTGCGGCCCTCGTCGAGCAGGTCGTCGAGCATCTGCATCAGGTCGACCAGCTTGGCGCTGGCGCCGGCCTGCTTCTTGGCCGGCAGCGCCTTGACCAGGCGCGGATCGCAGCACACCTGGCGCAGCTTGAGCAGCGCTTCCAGGATCACGATCTGGCTGCGTGCCACGCCCTTCTTGTCGATCTCGTCGCGCACCTTCTTGTCCATGGCCAGGCGCACCGTCTCGTACAGGTCGCGCTGGGCGCCGGACAGCTCCACCTTGCGCACCATCTCGGTCTTGGGCGGCAGCTCCTTGGCCACGTTATCCTTGGTACGGCGAAGCAGGAACGGCTTGATGCGGCGGTTCAGCAGCGCGCGGCGCACCGGATCGTCCTGCTTCTCGATCGGATTGCGGAACTGGGTGTTGAAGGTCTTCTCGTCGCCCAGGAGGCCCGGCAGCAGGAAGTGGAACTGCGACCACAGCTCGCCCAGGTGGTTTTCCAGCGGCGTGCCGGACAGGCACAGGCGGTGGCGCGCATCGAGCGCACCGGCGCTTTGCGCCGCCTTCGAGCGGGTGTTCTTGATGTAGTGCGATTCGTCGAGGATGACCAGGTGGTACTGGTGCTCGCGCAGCTTTTCCTCGTCGCGCGGCAGCAGCGCATAAGTGGTCAGCACCAGGTCGGCCTGCGGCACCTGGTCGAACAGCTCCAGGCGCTCCTTGCCCTGCAGGAGCAGGGTCTTGAGGCCGGGCGCAAAGCGCGCCGCCTCGTCCTGCCAGTTCGCCATCAGGCTGGTCGGGGCGATCACCAGTGCCGGACGGGTCAGGCGGCCTGCCTCTTTTTCGAGCAGGATGTGGGCCAGCGTCTGCACCGTCTTGCCCAGGCCCATATCGTCGGCCAGGATGCCGGCCAGGTCGTACTCGCGCAGGAACTGCATCCACGCCAGGCCGTCGGCCTGGTAATCGCGCAGGGTCGCCTGCAGGCCGGCCGGCGGCGCCACGCGCTGCACCGCGCCGAACTGCGCCAGCTTGCGGCCGGTCTCGCGCAGCTTCTCGCCGCCGAACCAGCGCAGGTCCTCGACCCGCGCCAGGTCCTCCAGGCGCGCGGCGTCCAGCGTGGACAGGCGCACCTTGTTCTTGATGCGGTCGTTGAAATACAGCTCGCCCAGCGTATTGAGGATCGGCTTGACGCGGCCCCACGGCAGCGCCACGCGCACGCCGTCCGGCAGCGTCGCCAGCACCTGGTCCGCATCCGCATGCGCGGCCAGCACGTCGGGGTCGAAGTCGGCCGGCGCGCTGCGGATCATCTGCACCAGCACCGGCAGCAGCGGCACCCGCTTGCCGCCCACCACGATGCCCAGCTCCAGCTCGAACCAGGCATTGCCTGCTTCAGGCGGTTCCTCGATCTGCGCGTACCAGTCCTCCACCTCCACCAGGTCGTAGCGGTACTTGGCGGCCTTGTGCACCTGCCAGCCTGCAGCTTCCAGGCTGTCCAGGTCACCTGCGACAAAGCGCAGCCAGTGCGCCTGGCTCTCCAGCTGCAGGGCGCCGGACAGCGCATTCAGCGGCGGCGTGCCAGGCTTGCGGAAACCCATCTGGGTCAGCAGCGCCAGCGCATTGGCCTCGGCCTCGCTGTCGCGTTCAATGATTTCGGTGACGTCGCCAGCCTGGCGCACCACGCGTTGGCCCGGGTCGAACGACACGCGCTCGCCGTCGTAGTCGTAGGACAGCACCGCATAGTCGTGCCAGCGCGACGAGATGCCGTCGGCCAGCGCCACGCTGTCCAGAAGCAGGTAGGGCTTGGGCTTGACGTCCTCCCGGATGCGCTGCTGCAGCGGCTGCGGCAGCGGCATCAGCTGTTGCAGGCCATGCGCCAGCAGCAGCTGCGAGACGCGCTTGCGGTCGTTGCCCGACAGTGCCGGCGCCTGCGCCACCAGGGCCTGCAGGTCGGCCAGCGAGATGTCCACCCCGCCGCGGTTCAGTTCCAGCGGTCCGGTGGACAGGTTATCGATGTACCACGGCGGATCGGTCGGCAGCATGTAGTCGACCATGTCGGCGCCCGGATGGGTCGCGCCGC
This sequence comes from Pseudoduganella sp. GCM10020061, assembly GCF_042683405.1. Classification (NCBI taxonomy): domain Bacteria; kingdom Pseudomonadati; phylum Pseudomonadota; class Betaproteobacteria; order Burkholderiales; family Oxalobacteraceae; genus Pseudoduganella; species Pseudoduganella sp. GCM10020061. The sequence continues at coordinate 150,331 of NZ_JBHUJS010000001.1, forward strand.
CGGCCGGCTCCACGCGCCAGCCCAGGCGCGAGGTGCGGCCCTCGTCGCGCCACACCAGGTTGGCCGGGCGGACCGGTCCCGCCTGCAGCGGATAGACCAGGCCATTGGCCATGTCCTGCCACGAGTTCGCCCACAGGAGCTTTTCCTGCTCGATCAGCATGCGCAGCAGGATTGCGCCCACCTTGCCGCGCGGTTCGGTGGCGCTGGAGGACTGCGCCGCGCCGCTGCGCATCGCGATAAAAAAGCGCACCAGGTCCTCGTCGTCGCCTTCCAGGTAGGCGGGCGGCGCGGACAGCAGGGAAAATACTTCGGAAACGGGGCTGGCCGCGGCGACATCGCCGTTCGGGCGCAGGCGTGCCTTGCACAGGCACATGGCCACATGCCGTCCGCCGGACGTCGGCGCGAGCACGTAGACGAATTTGAACTGGACTGCTTTCGGGTCCTTCGGCTCCTCCGCCAGCGCGGGCTGGGGGTGGGCGGCTGCTTCCACGCGCTGCAGCCAACCCGCCACCGGCGCTGGGAGGCCGGACGGCGTGCGCGCCACGGCAGGGGCCGGGGCAGGTGCGGTTTTAGTGTCGCTAGCGTCGTCGCGCATAAGATCCATCGTAGGCATGTTGGAGTACATTTTTTTTGGTACGACAGACAATATTATCCGACATCGCAAGATCGTGTTTTGTTCGCAAGCGCACTTAGCGGTGATTCCTTTCGTAATTTCCGATGTCAAGACTGCGCGGCGCGGGCCCGATTGGTTATCATTCGCCCCTTGACTGAATTGGACTACCCCTCGCCCATGCTGCCCCCGATCGAACAACGCCTCGCCCTCGAACTCTCCGCCAAACCTGCCCAGGTGGCTGCCGCCATCGCCCTGCTGGACGAAGGCGCGACCGTCCCGTTCATCGCGCGCTACCGCAAGGAAGCCACCGGCGGCCTGGATGACACCCAGCTTCGCCTGCTGGAAGAGCGCCTGCGCTACCTGCGCGAACTGGAGGAGCGCAGGTCTTCGATCATCGCGTCGATCACCGAACAAAACAAGATGACGCCCGAACTGCTTGACGCAGTGGTGCATGCAGAAGACAAAACGCGGCTTGAAGACCTCTATCTCCCCTATAAGCAGAAGCGCCGCACCAAGGCGCAGATCGCGATCGAGGCCGGCCTGGCCCCGCTGGCAGACGCCCTGCTGGCCGACCCGACCCTGAACCCCGAAGCGGAAGCCGCGAAATACCTGCGCGAGCCCTTCACCAGCGCGGACGGCGCCAACCCGGGCGTGGCCGACACCAAGGCGGCGCTGGACGGCGCGCGCCAGGTGCTGATGGAGCGCTTTGCCGAGGACGCGACCCTGCTGCAGTCGCTGCGCGAGTACGTGCTCGAACACGGCGTGGTCGAATCGAAGGTCATCGCCGGCAAGGAGGACGAGGGCGAAAAGTTCGCCGACTACTTCGACTATTCCGAGCCGCTCGGCAGCGTGCCCTCGCACCGTGCACTGGCGCTGCTGCGCGGCCGGCGCGAGCAGGTGCTGGACGTGATCCTGCGCCTCGATACCGAGGCCGAGAAGCCGAAGTGGGACGCGCCGCACAATCCATGCGAAGGCCGCATCGCCGCGCGCTTCGGCATCCGCAACGAGGGCCGCCCGGCCGACAAGTGGCTGCTCGACACCGTGCGCTGGACCTGGCGCGTGAAGAGCTTCATGCACCTGGAGAGCGACCTGATGGGCCAGCTGCGCGAACGGTCCGAGCACGAGGCGATCAACGTCTTCGCCCGCAACCTCAAGGACCTGCTGCTGGCCGCGCCTGCCGGCCCGCGCGCCACCATGGGCCTCGACCCCGGCCTGCGCACCGGCGTCAAGGTGGCGGTGGTGGACGCCACCGGCAAGGTGGTCGATACCGCCGTGATCTACCCGCACCAGCCGCGCAACGACTGGCACGGATCGCTGCACACGCTGGGCCAGCTGGCCGCGAAGCACCAGGTCTCGCTGATCTCGATCGGCAACGGCACCGGATCGCGCGAAACCGACAAGCTGGCGCAGGACCTGATCAAGCAGCGCCCGGAACTCAAACTGACCAAGATCGTGGTGTCGGAGGCGGGCGCCTCGGTGTACTCGGCATCCGAATTCGCCTCGCGCGAACTGCCCGACATGGACGTATCGCTGCGCGGCGCCGTCTCCATCGCGCGCCGCCTGCAGGACCCGCTGGCCGAACTGGTGAAGATCGACCCGAAATCGATCGGCGTCGGCCAGTACCAGCACGACGTCAGCCAGACCCAGTTGGCGCGCTCGCTGGACGCCGTGGTCGAGGACTGCGTGAACGCAGTGGGCGTGGACGTCAACACCGCGTCGGCGCCGCTGCTGGCGCGCGTCTCGGGCCTGTCGGCCAGCGTGGCGCAAGCCATCGTCACCTACCGCGACATAAAGGGCGCGTTCGCCTCGCGCGCCGCGCTCAAGGCCGTGCCGCGCCTGGGCGACAAGACCTTCGAGCAGGCGGCCGGCTTCCTGCGCGTGATGAACGGCGAGAACCCGCTCGACGCGTCCGCGGTGCACCCGGAATCGTATCCGGTGGTGGAAAAGATCCTGGCCGACATCCAGCGCGACATGAAGTCCGTCATCGGCGACGCCCGGCTGGTCAAGTCGCTCAACCCGGCCAGGTATGCGGACGAGCGCTTCGGCGTGCCGACCGTGACCGACATCCTGAAGGAACTGGAAAAGCCGGGCCGCGACCCGCGGCCGGAGTTCACCACCGCCACCTTCAAGGAAGGCGTGGAGGAGATCGGCGACCTGCGTCCGGAGATGATCCTGGAGGGCGTGGTGACGAACGTGGCAGCGTTTGGCGCCTTCGTGGACATCGGCGTGCACCAGGATGGCCTGGTCCACATCTCGGCGCTGTCGAACACCTTCGTCAAGGACCCGCACACGGTGGTCAAGGCGGGGCAGGTGGTCAAGGTCAAGGTGCTGGAAGTGGACGTCAAGCGCAAGCGCATCGCGCTGACCATGCGGCTGTCGGATAGCGCACCGCAGGCCGGAGCGAAGCCGGAGCAGCGGGGCGATCGCAACGATCGCACGCGCATGGCGCAGCAGCAGAACCGGCAGGAGCGCGCGCCTGCGGCCGAAAGCTCGATGGCTGCCGCCTTCGCCAAGCTGCGCGGCTGATCACCGAGGCATGCCGGGGCGTCCGAAGCCCCGCACCTTATCTAATCCTTAAGCTCCGTGTGGGTACCCGCCCGAGCGGGTACGACGGGCCGCGTTTTCTTATAAAATGACGGCTTCACCCTTTTTACCTTATTGAGGCAATTATGAGCAGCGAAGTGCAAGACTGGATCCGCGAAACCGTCACCAAGAACCAGGTAGTGCTGTTCATGAAGGGCACCGCCCAGTTCCCGCAGTGCGGCTTCTCGGGCCGCGCCATCCAGATCCTGAAGGGCCTGGGCGTGGAGAACATCGCCACCGTGAACGTGCTGGACGACGCCGAAGTGCGCCAGGCGATCAAGGAATACTCGAACTGGCCGACCATTCCGCAGCTGTACGTCAAGGGCGAATTCATCGGCGGTTCCGACATCATGAGCGAGATGTACGAATCGGGCGAGCTGCAAAAGCTGATTCATGGCTGATATACCGGCGCGCAGGCTGGTCGTCGCCATCACTGGCGCCACCGGCGCCATCTATGGCGTCCGGCTGCTGGAACACCTGCGCGCGCTAGGCGGCATCGAGACCCACGTGGTGGTGTCCGATTCCGCCGCCCTCACCCTGCACCAGGAAACCGGGCTGCAGCGCAAGGAAGTTGAAGCGCTGGCCGACGTGGTGCACCGCTACCGCGACGTCGGCGCCTCGATCGCATCGGGCTCCTTCAAGTCCGACGGCATGGTCATCGCGCCGTGCTCGATGAAGACACTGGCCTCCGTCGCCCATGGCCTCTCCGACAACCTGATCGCGCGCGCTGCCGATGTCGTCCTGAAGGAGCGTCGCAAGCTCGTCCTGATGGTGCGCGAAACGCCATTCAACCTTGCGCACCTGCGCAACATGACTGCCGTGACCGAAATGGGCGGCATCGTCTTCCCCCCGCTGCCGAGCTTCTACCACAAGCCTGCCAGCATCGACGAGATGGTGGACCACACTGTGGCCCGCGTCATCGACCTGTTCGGCATCGACAACGCCATTGCCCCGCGCTGGCAGGGCATGACTGACCGAGCTGTTTGATTTAGCGCAAACCGGGGGTCAGGCCTCGCTTCCCCCTGGTGCCTGACCCCGGGCTTGAGAAAACGCAAACGCGGGGTCAGGCACCAGGGGAAGGCCAGGCCTGACCCCGGGTTTGATATAGCGCAAACGGGGGTGGGGCGTCAGCGGCGGTCGATGCCCCAGCCGAGCGCTTTCTTTAATTCACGGGCTTCTTCCACCATGCGGCGTTGTTCGATCCGCTTGCGCATCACTTGCGCGTGTTGGGCGGCGGACATGGGTGGGGCGGTCATCAAATCCTTCAGCTGTGCTGCGTTGCTGTAGTTGCTCTTCATAAGGCGTTGTTTCCCTGGCTTGTGATGTCGACCTTGCCGTCGGTAACGGCAACCCTATTCTTGCCTTATTTTTCCTTCATTGCAAGGTCAATCGCTGAGCGCTGTGGACAAAAAAAACGCGGCCCCCGGGCCGCGTTGATGTGACACATTGTGGTCGCTACTTCTGGTGGTTCATCCGCACCAGCATGCGGATGAATTCACGCGCCAGCTGGCGATGATGTTCGTCGAGGCGCTGCAGGTCCGCGATCAGCTTGACGTCGGCCGATTCGAAGCGCGCGTTCGCGCTGCCTTCGCCACCTTCCGGCGCCTGTTCCGGCCCGCCGAAACGCAGCCACTCGGCCGGCACGCCCAGCCATTGCGCGATCATGCGCAGCTTTTCCTGGGTCGGAATCGCCTCGCCCACCAGCCACTTGCGCGCGGCGTGCACGGTGATTGGACGTCCCTCAAAGCGGATGTTGAATTCCCGGGCCAGCCGTGTCGGGCTGTCCGGGGAGTAGTGGGCGTTGCGCAGGGCAAGCTGCAGCCGCTCGCTGAAGCTTTCCCGTTCGTTCGAAGAATTCATGTGATGCACTCTAAATGTTGCTGGAGAAAACCGGTTACCGCGTCGGTCGTCGCGACAATTGGTGACAGTATTTTACAGATTTGTGAATATTCACACGAATACGCGCATCCGTCCATACCGGATTCACTCATATTTTGTAACTATTTGAGTGGCGCGGGCGCGCAATGCCCCAAACCGTTGTTAGTTTGGCATTGGGAGCGGGCGGGGCCGCTCAGTCGGCGGTGAAGCGGTAGACCCCGTCGGCGCCGCGTTCGCGCCGCAGCGCGCCGTCCAGCCAGAGCTTGTTCAGGTGGGCCAGCGCTTCGCCCAGGGCAAAGCTCAGCTGGTGGGCGTCCAGCGGGCGCCGGAACATGATGGGGACAATGTCGACGGCGCTGCGCGGCTCGCGGCAGGCGTCCAGTACTTCCGCCAGCCGCGCCTCGTGGTGCGCGCGCAGCTGGGCAATGCGGGTGTGCAGGCCGCGGAACGGCTTGCCATGCGACGGCAGCACGAGGACGTCCGCGGGCAGCGCTTCGAACTTGCTAAGCGAGTCGAGGTAGAGCTGCACCGGATTGGCGTCCGGCTCGACGGCAAACACCGATACGTTGGTCGAGATGCGCGGCAGGACCATGTCGCCCGAGATCAGCAGGTTCAGGTCCGCGCAGTACAACGCGGCGTGCTCCGGCGAGTGGCCGAAACCGGTAATCACGCGCCAGCCATGACCACCAATCTTCACATGCTCGCCATCCTGCATGCGCGTGTAGGCATGCGGCACGGCCGGGACCAGGGACGGATAGTAATTGCGGCGCGAACGCATCTGCTCGAGCATCGCTTCGTCGCGCAGGCCGTGGCGCTCGAAGTGCGGCACGGCGGCGGGGCCGTCCACACCCGGCAGCGCCGCCGCCATCATGCGCGCGAAGCCGAATTCGCCGGCCGTCATCCACAGCGGCGCGTCGAAGCGCTCGCACAGCCAGCCGGTGAGGCCCACGTGGTCGGGATGGCAATGCGTGGCCAGCACGCGCGACAGGGGTTCGCCCCCGACCACGTTAGTGAACACTTGCTCCCAGCCGGCGCGCGTCTCCGGGCGGTCCACGCCGGTGTCCACCACCGTCCAGCCGGCCCCGTCGCGCAGCAGCCAGATATTGATATGGTCGAGCGCGAACGGCAGCGGCATGCGCGCCCACTGCACCCCGGGCGCGATCTCGAGGGCGGTGCCGACGGCCGGGACGGCGTCGCCAAATGGATACTGCAGCTGGGATTCGAGGGCGTTCATGGGGTGCGCTACAATGCGGTTGACGTTGACGTAAACGGAAAGCTATTCTAAGCCACCTTCACGCCCTACACCATGCGAACCTATACCATCGCCGAACTGGCGCGCGAATTCGATATCACCGCGCGCGCGATCCGCTTCTATGAAGACCAGGGCTTGCTCAAGCCGAGCCGCGAAGGCGTCGGCGGGCGCAACCGCGTGTACACGGCGCGCGACCGCACCCACCTCAAGCTGACCCTGCGCGGCAAGCGTCTCGGCCTGACCCTGTCCGAGATCAAGAGCATCGTCGACATGTACGAGTCGCCCAAGGACACTGCGGCCCAGATCAACCGCTTCCTCGGCGTGCTGGCGCACCAGCGCGAGGTGCTGGAGCAGCAGCGCGAGGACATCGAGGTCACGCTGGCCGAGATCGCCGCGCACGAAGAAGAATGCCGCAGCCTGCTGGCAGGCGCCGCGCGCCAGCCTCAGCCGCAAGACGACGCTGCTTGACGTTTACGTTAACGTCAACACGGCGTATCATCCTGATCAATCATCCACCCTTCCATCCACGAGGATCCCATGCTGCATCTCCCAGGCCTGACCTTTGACCATGGCGAAGACATCGCCGCGCTGCGCGAAGCAGTCCAACAATTCGCCGCCGCCGAGATCGCGCCGCGCGCCGCCGAGATCGACCGCACCGACCAGTTCCCGATGGACCTGTGGAAGAAGATGGGCGAACTGGGCCTGCTCGGCATCACCGTGGGCGAGGAATACGGCGGCGCCAACATGGGCTACCTGGCGCACATCGTGGCGATGGAAGAGATCTCGCGCGCATCGGCGTCGGTCGGCCTGTCCTACGGCGCGCACTCGAACCTGTGCGTCAACCAGATCAAGCGCAACGGCACCGAAGAACAGAAGCGCAAGTACCTGCCGAAGCTGATCTCGGGCGAGCACGTGGGCGCGCTGGCGATGTCCGAGCCGAACGCCGGCTCCGACGTGGTGAGCATGAAGCTCAAGGCCGAATTCAAGGGCGACCGCTACGTCCTGAACGGCACCAAGATGTGGATCACCAACGGCCCGGACGCCGACACCCTGGTGGTGTACGCGAAGACGGACCTGGAAGCGGGCCCGCGCGGCATGACCGCCTTCCTGATCGAGAAGGGTTTCAAGGGCTTCTCGATCGCGCAGAAGCTCGACAAGCTGGGCATGCGCGGCTCGCACACCGGCGAGCTGGTGTTCGAGGACTGCGAAGTCCCGGCCGAGAACATCCTCGGCGGCGAAGGCAAGGGCGTGAACGTGCTGATGTCGGGCCTCGACTTCGAGCGCACCGTGCTGTCCGGCGGCCCGCTGGGCATCATGTCGGCGTGCATGGACGCGGTGATCCCTTACGTCCACGACCGCAAGCAGTTCGGCCAGCCGATCGGCGAGTTCCAGCTCATGCAGGGCAAGCTGGCGGACATGTATTCGACCATGATGGCGTGCCGCGCCTACGTGTACGCGGTCGGCCAGGCCTGCGACCGCGCGGTGACGCCGGAGCAGGTGCGCAACCTGCGCAAGGATGCGGCAGGCGCGATCCTGTACTCGGCCGAGAAGGCCACCTGGATGGCGGGCGAAGCGATCCAGACCCTGGGCGGCAACGGCTATATCAACGAGTACCCGGTCGGCCGCCTGTGGCGCGACGCCAAGCTGTACGAGATCGGCGCGGGCACCAGCGAGATCCGCCGCATGCTGATCGGCCGCGAGCTGTTTGCCGAAACCAAGTAAAGGTTTAGGGGACAGTCCCGCAGGGACAGTCCCCAACCCCGATGAACACGTTCCCCAAGCTGCTGTCGTCCCAGATCGCGTTCGACATCGCGCGCACGATCCTGGACGGCTTCGACAAGCACTACCGCCTGTTCCGCCAGGCCAGCCAGGCCGCCCGCCTGCACTTCGAGCAGGGCGACTGGGCGGTGGCGCAGAAGGAGCAGCGCGAGCGCATCGATTTCTACGACCAGCGCGTGCAGGAATGCGTGCACGTGCTGGAAGACGAGTACGAGCCGTCCGAGCTGGCCGGGGAAGTCTGGCGCGAAACCAAGCTGCATTACATCGGCCTCCTGACCGGCCACAAACGGCCCGAGCTGGCCGAGACCTTCTTCAATTCGGTCTGCTGCAGCATCCTGCACCGCACCTACTACAACAACGATTTCATCTTCGTGCGCCCGGCCGTGTCGACCGAGTACATCGAGCCGGAGGAACTGCTGCCGACCTACCGCGTGTACTACCCGCTGGTGGATGGACTGCACTTCACGCTCAAGCGCATCGTCACCAACTTCCAGCTCAACGCGCGCTTCGCGGACCTGGACCGCGACATCGGGTTTGTCGGGCAGCGCATCGGGCAGATGACCGGCGCCGGCGCCGAGATCGAGCCGGACCACCAGATCCATGTGCTGTCGAATCTCTTCTACCGCAACAAGGGCGCGTACATCGTCGGCAAACTGATCAACGGCGGCCGCCAGTATCCATTCGTGGTGCCGATCCTGCACAACCGCAAGGGCGAGCTGTTCCTCGACACGGTGCTGCTGGAGCACGAGCAGATCGTGATCCTGTTCTCGTTCACGCGCGCCTATTTCATGGTCGACATGGAGGTGCCGTCGGCCTACGTGCAGTTCCTGCGCAGCCTCCTGCCGCGCAAGCCCAAGAGCGAGATCTACACCATCCTCGGCCTGCAAAAGCAGGGCAAGACGCTGTTCTACCGCGACTACCTGCAGCACCTGAAGCACAGCGCCGACCGCTTCCAGATTGCGCCGGGCATCAAGGGCCTGGTCATGCTGGTGTTCACGCTGCCCTCCTTCCCCTACGTGTTCAAGGTGATCAAGGACTTCTTCCCGGCGCCGAAGGACACCAGCCGCGCGCAGGTCAAGGAGAAGTACCTGCTGGTCAAGCACCACGACCGCGTAGGCCGCATGGCCGACACGCTCGAGTATTCGAATGTCGCGTTCCCGCTCGACCGCTTCAGCGAGGAGCTGGTGGACGAGCTGCAGAAGCACGCGCCGTCGCAGGTGGAGATCGAGGGCGGCCAGATCATCGTGCGCCACCTGTACATCGAGCGGCGCATGGTCCCGCTCAACATCTTCCTCGCCAATGCGGAGAAAAATGGCGACGACAGCCTGATCGAGCATGGCATCGTAGAATACGGGAATGCGATCCGGGACCTGGTCGCGGCCAATATCTTCCCGGGCGATATGCTGTACAAGAATTTCGGCGTCACGCGCCATGGCCGCGTGGTGTTTTACGATTATGACGAGATCGAGTACCTCACCGATTGCGTGTTCCGCGAGATTCCGCAGGCGCGCAACGAAGAGGACGAAATGTCGGCCGAGCCGTGGTATCCGGTCGGCCGGCACGATGTATTCCCCGCGCAGTTCGGCACTTTCCTGCTCGGGAATCCCAAGATCCGCGCGTACTTCATGAAGCACAACGCGGACTTGCTGACGGCCAGCTGGTGGCAGTCGCACAAAGAACGCATAGCGGGAGGGGCGATCGAGGACGTGTTCCCCTACCCGCAGCAGGTCCGCTTCAGGAATGGCGGCAGTACCAACAACACCAACGCAAACCACCTGCCGGAGCCGCTGGCCCCGGCCTTTTTGGAGAGTAATCACAATGAATGATCCAGTCGTTATCGTCGGCGCGGCGCGCACCCCGATGGGCGCCTTCCAGGGCGATTTTTCCAGCAAGTCCGCGAACGACCTCGGCGCGGTCGCGATCCAGGCGGCAGTCGAGCGCGCGGGCGTCGATCCGAAGCTGGTCGAACACGTCTACTTCGGCAACTGCCTGATGGCGGGCCAGGGCCAGGCGCCGGCGCGCCAGGCGCTGATCAAGGCCGGCCTGCCGCTGTCCACCGGCGCGGTCACGCTGTCGAAGATGTGCGGCTCCGCGATGCAGGCCGCGATCCACGCGCATGACTCGCTGGTTGCCGGCAGCGCCGATGTGATCGTCGCGGGCGGCATGGAATCCATGACCAACGCGCCATACCTGATTCCGAAGGCGCGCGGCGGCTACCGCATCGGCCACGGCATGATGTACGACCACATGATGTACGACGGCCTGGAAGACGCGTACTCGCGCGACGAAAAGACCGGCGGTGGCCGTTCGATGGGCACCTTCGCGGAAGAGTGCGTGGCCCAGTACCAGTTCACCCGCGAAGAGCAGGACGCGTTCGCGATCGCATCCGTCAAGCGTGCGCAGGAAGCCACGTCGGAAGGCTACTTCAAGTGGGAGATCGCGCCCGTCACCGTGTCCGGCCGCGCCGGCGACACCGTCATCGACAAGGATGAAGGCCCGCTGAAGGCCAAGCTGGACAAGATTCCGGCCCTCAAGGCCGCGTTCAAGAAGGACGGCACCATCACGGCCGCATCGTCCTCGTCGATCAACGACGGCGCAGCGGCGCTGGTCATGATGCGCGAATCGACCGCGAAGAAGCTGGGCCTGGCCCCGATCGCGAAGATCATCGCGCACGCGACCCATGCACGCGAGCCGAACCTGTTCACCACCGCGCCGATCGGCTCGATGGAAAAGCTGTTCGCCAAGACCGGCTGGACGCCTGCCGACGTCGACCTGTTCGAGATCAACGAAGCGTTCGCCGCGGTGCCGATGGCAGCGATGAAGGACCTCGGCATCCCGCACGACAAGGTCAACATCCACGGCGGCGCCTGCGCACTGGGCCACCCGATCGGCGCATCGGGCGCGCGCATCATGGTGACCCTGCTGGGCGCGCTGAAGCGCACCGGCGGCAAGCGCGGCGTGGCCTCGCTGTGCATCGGCGGCGGCGAAGCCACCGCCATCGCCATCGAGATGATGTAAGAACAGGAGCGGGGGACTGTCCTGCCGCCCTGGCGCGCAGGCACAGTCCCCTTCCTGCGCTAACTGAGCCTATCTTTGCCTATTTTTGCCCTTTTTTGCCTAACGCAGCCTAACTGATGCCAACAGCCCTCATCCTTGGCGCATCGCGCGGCATCGGCCTCGAACTGGTGCGCCAGTACCGCGCGGACGGCTGGCGCGTGATCGGCACCTGCCGCAAGCCGGAAGACCTGGCGCGCCTGAAGGCGCTCGGCGCCGAAGGGCACAAGCTCGACGTCACCAGCGTCGAAGGCTTGGCCGCCCTCGGCTGGACGCTGGACGGCGAACACGTCGACGCTGCCTGGCTGGTGGCAGGCGTGTATGGCCCGCGCCACGACGGCTTCCCGACCGAGGCCGATTTCGACAGCGTGATGCACACCAACGTGCTGTCCGCGATGCGCCTGCTGCCGATCGTCGCGCCGATGGTGGCTGCCGCCAACGGCAAGCTCGCCGTGATCTCGTCGAAAATGGGCTCGATCGGCGCGCGCCACAGCACCATGGGCACGCTGTACCGCGCCAGCAAGGCCGCGCTGAACTCGGTGCTGGTCGACACCAGCATCAACTTCGGCAGCCAGGGCGCCACCTGCGTCGCGTTCCACCCTGGCTGGGTGAAGACCGACATGGGCGGCCAGTCCGCCTCGCTCTCGCCCCAGGAAAGCGTGGCCGGCCTGCGCGCGACGCTGGCCAGGCTGACTCCCGCCGACAACGGCAGATTCCTCAACTACGACGGCACGCCGATTCCCTGGTAAGCCGCGATCGACAACACACCACCCAAGAGACACCGCATGATCCTCTCCGAAGAGCACCAGATGATCCGTGACGCCCTGCGCACTTTTTCGCAGGAGCGCCTTGCCCCCAACGCCGCGCGCTGGGACAAGGAAGGCCACTTCCCGAAGGAAGAACTGAAGGAGCTGGCGGCGCTGGGCGCGTTTGGCGTCGCGGTGCCGGAAGAACTGGGCGGCGCGGGCATGGACTACGTGTCGCTGGCGCTGGTGCTGGAAGAGATCGCGGCTGGCGACGGCGGCACCTCCACCATCATCTCGGTCAACAACTGCCCCGTGTGCAGCATCGCGATGATGTACGCGAACGACGCGCAAAAGCAGAAATGGCTGCGCCCGCTGGCGCAAGGCGAGATGCTGGGCGCCTTCGCGCTGACCGAGCCGCACACCGGCAGCGACGCCTCCGCGCTGCGCACCACCGCCACCCGTGACGGCAACGAATACGTCCTGAACGGCACCAAGCAGTTCATCACCAGCGGCAAGCACGGCGACGTCGCAATCGTGATGGCGGTGACCGACAAGGCGGCCGGCAAGCGCGGCATCAGCGCGTTCTGGGTGCCGACCAATACGCCCGGCTACATCGTCGCCGGCCTGGAACACAAGATGGGCCAGCACTCGTCCGACACCGCGCAGATCCTGCTGGAGAACTGCCGCATCCCGGCCGAAAACCTGATCGGCGAGGAAGGCCAGGGCTACAAGATCGCGCTGTCCGGCCTCGAGGGCGGCCGCATCGGCATCGCCTCGCAGTCGGTCGGCATGGCGCGCGCCGCGTTCGAAGCCGCGCTGTCGTACGCGCGCGACCGCGAGTCGTTCGGCAAGCAGATCTTCGAGCACCAGTCGATCCAGTTCAAGCTGTCCGAGATGGCGACCCAGATCGAGGCTGCGCGCCAGCTGATCCTGCACGCCGCCTCGCTCAAGGACGCCGGCGTGCCGTGCCTGAAGGAGGCGGCGATGGCCAAGCTGTTCGCCTCCGAGATGGCCGAGCGCGTGTGCTCGGACGCGATCCAGATCCACGGCGGTTACGGCTATGTGAGCGACTTCCCGGTCGAGCGCATCTACCGCGATGTGCGCGTGTGCCAGATCTACGAAGGCACCAGCGACATCCAGAAGATCCTGATCGCTCGCGCATTGTGATCTGCGAGATCCGCGCCGCCACGCCCGCGGATCTTCCCGCGCTGTTCGCCTACCTGGGCGAACAGCTGATGGAAAACGGCAGCGGCGGCAGCCCCTTGTTCCAGCCGGTCCCGCGCACGGCCGACCCGGTGGTCCCGCTCCCGATCCGCAGCCGCTTCACCAACGGACTGGCCACGCCGGTAGGCGAGGCGGGCTGGCGCCGTGCATGGCTGGCCATCGCCGGCGATGGCGCCATCGCCGGCCACATCGACCTGCGCGCCCGCCCGGAACAAGGCTGCGCGCACCGCACGATGCTGGGCATGGCCGTGCAGCGCGATTACCGCAGGCTGGGCCTTGGCCTGCGCCTGATCGACACTGCGGCCGCCTGGGCACGCGAGGCCGGGTTCGCATGGATCGACCTCGAAGTCCTTTCGGGGAACACGCCGGCAATCGCCCTCTACCACCGGGCGCAATTCGGCGTGGCCGGTGAAATCGTGGACATGTACCGCATCGATGGAGAAAGCCACGCCAGCACCCTGATGACCCGCGCACTTTAGCCTGTCTCGCATTGACCACGAACGCCACGGCTGCCCGTTATTTTCCTGGCAAAGAAGCGCCGATAGCGACCGATTCGCCGTTACCATGGCAGCGTTACCAAAGCTGGAACCTGCCATGTACCGACGCGCTCTCCTCGCACTGTTTTTCCTGTTCCCCGCCATGTCGTATGCCGCTGATACACCGGAACTGTCCGGCGCCGACGGCTGCCGCGTCGTCAACAGCACCGGTCACGCTGGCGCCAGGGCCACATGGACGGGCGGCTGCCGCGATGGCTATGCGGAAGGACGAGGCACACTCACGTGGCACGACCGCAGGAAGAAGCTGGTGGCGCAGTACGAAGGCGGCATCAAGGCGGGCCTGATGCACGGCGACGGCTACCTGCGCCTCAGCGACGGCTCCCAGTACGAAGGCGGCTTCGCCGAAGGTCGCTACCACGGCAAGGGCACCCTGCTCAGCATGCATGGCCGCTACGACGGCGACTTCGTCGCTGGCTCGCGCACCGGCAAGGGCAAGATGGTGTTCGCGATGGGCGGCCGCTACGAAGGCCAGTGGCTGGACGGCGAATTCCATGGCACGGGAACCGCGCTGTATCCGAGCGGCCGAACCGTGACGGCCGAGTGGGTCAAGGGTATGCGTGCAGACCTTGCCGCCCTCCCCGAACTGGACCCCACGCACAAGATCCGGTCGGACAAGCCGCTGCACGGCTCCCGGATGCGCTGGAATATTGCGAGCGGCGGCACCGTGCCGTTCGCGAAAACGTATGCCGACATGAGTGAGTCCGAACAAAAGGAAGTGCGCTCGTGGTTCCCGCTGATCGACGATGGCGACGAGCCTGCGTATCCACTGAAAGGCACCAAGCCGATCTACACGCTGTTCGCAGAAGGATTGAGCGTCATCGAGGAAGATTCGGAAGGCATGCTGACGATGTACGTGGACATCGATGCGGAAGGCAATCCGACCAAGGCGTCGGTGTTTGCTACACCCAACAAGGATATCGCCAACTTCGCGATGATGGTGGTCCTCAAGCACAAGTTCAAGCCGGCGATCTGCGCAGGCAAGCCGTGCGCCTCGAAGTATCCGTTCTCGATCATGTTTTCGTACCAGGACTGACCGCACCTGAAAGGCGCCAACGCTGGCGGCCCCGCTCGACCCGCTACAGTCGTTGCCAGCACCGGGACTTCGCGCCATAAAATTGCTTTACAACTAACTTTCTTCGTGGGAGGCTCTCTCGTTCCCGCCATCTGCGCGCTACCTGTATTGAAAGCCTGTCATGCATAACAAAGCCTTGCTCATTGCTGCACTCCTGTCGCTTTCGAGCACCACAGTCGCTGCCGAGTGCAAGCTGGCATACATCGAACCGCCGCTCGGCTCGACCGTCGAATGGACGGGCGCATGCCGGAACGGTCTCGCCGACGGGCACGGCGTACTCGACATCAGGCTGGGCAAGACGGTCGTGCTGCATTACAAGGGCGAGATCAGGGAAGGCCAATTGCACGGCAAGGGATTCATGCGGCGCAAGGACAACGAGGAATACGAGGGCGCGTTCGAGAATGACAATCCCCACGGGTACGGCGTCGCGACCAGCAGGTCGGGCCGCTACGAAGGCGAATGGAGGTCCGGCCGGCGCGAGGGAAAAGGCAAAATGGTCTTCGAACTGGGCGGCCAGTATGAAGGCGAATGGAAGAACAACCGCTTCCACGGCCTTGGCAGCGCGCAGTACATCAGCGGACGCAAAGTCACGGCGCAATTCGTCGACGGTGTGCGGACCGGCATGCCACCTGTCCCTGCGTCCGACGCCCGGCACACGCTGCGGTCGGATTCGATCACGGGGACGCACATTCGACCCCTCGCGATCCGCAACGGTGTGGTGCCGTTCTGGCACTCCTACGCTGAAATGAGCGACGCGGAGCGTGCCACGGTCCGGTCGTGGTATCCACTGCTCGATGACAATGACGAGCCGCCTTACCCGATCCATGGCACCGCCCAGATGTACAAGACCATCCTGGACGTGACATTCCTGACGCCGGTACGGGGCAACTTGCACCTCGTTGTCGACGTCAACGAGAGCGGCGACGCGACCGGGGTCACCGTCCACGCGACGCCGGACCCGGACCTCGCTACCATCATCAGCTACATCGCCAGGGAGCAGAAGTACAAACCGGGCAAGTGCGCCGGCAAGCCGTGCGCGATGAAGTTCCCGCTATCGGTCAACGTCGGCGCGCATGCCGGCTCCACCGACGATATACGCTAGATTCGAAACGGGGCCTGCGCCAGCCTGGCGCAGGCTACAGGTAGCGCGCCAGCGCAAACGTCGCGGCAAGCATGGTCGCACCGAAGCCGGCCATCTTCCACGTCTGCGCATTGAGCGCCTGGTGCAGGTCAGCCTTGGTGGCAACATGCTGGAGCGTTGCCTCGACCGATGCGATGCGCTGCTCGACCGCACCCAGGCGGTGCTCCACGCCGTCGAGGCGGTGCTCCACGCCATTGAGGCGGTGCTCGACCATTCCCATCTGGTGCGACAAGGTCCGCACTTCCGTGCGCAGGTCTTCGTCTTGCGCGCCCTCGATATTTGCCATCGCATGTCCTCCGGGTCGTATTTCTATTTTAGACCCTCGGACGCTGCGTGAGTTCTGCCGTTAGCGCGCTTTTTCGGCGATGCGCGAGGAGTGCGACGAGACGATTTTCCAGGCGCCACCCTGCTGGCGCCAGACGCGCGTGAAACGGAAGCGGCCATTCCAGGGCTGGCCGTTCGACACGGCCGACTGCACGCTTACGCCATTCACGATGACGGTATCGCCGAACGCGCGCACCGTCACGTCTTCATTGAGGATCGGCCCGTTCACACGCGTGCGGTTGCGCAGCTCGGCGATGTAGTCGGCCTTGTGCTGCACCTGCCCGTCCGAGTGCACCAGCACGAAGCGCTCGTCCATCAGCTTTTCCAGCCCGTCCACGTCGGCGCGCTGGCGCAGCGCGTTCCACTCGCCATCGATCTTCTCGAACGGATCGGCGGCAAAGGCGGATGCGAATGGCGCGGCGGCCAGCGCCAGCAGCACCAGCAGGGTCTTCGGGGACGGCATGTCAGGCTCCTTGGTTGAGTGAGATCCAGTTGTCGATGGAGGCGCGGTAGCCGGACGGCAGCGGATGCGGCAGCGAATCGGGCGGGAACGCGCCGAACTGCGTGTGCTCGTCGCTGATGACCGGCGCGAACGGCCCTTCCAGCGTGCAGCCATAGGTCACGATGAACACCCGCTTGCCGGGAACGACTTCGAGCACGTAGGAATCGAGCAGGGGGCCGACGCGCACGCTGAGCCCGAGCTCCTCCATGATTTCGCGCGCCAGGCACTCCTGCGGCGTCTCGCCGTCCTCGATGCGCCCGCCCGGCAGCTCCCATTCGTTGCGCTCGTTATGCAGCAGCACCACTTCGCCATCGCCCGTTTCGAGCACGCCTTTGACCGAGATCGGATACATGTTCGCTCCTACAGAACTGCCGGCTCGAGCAGCGTCAGCGTCTCGGCAGCGGTGTCGAGCCGCGCGTTGACGCCGACCGGCAGCGTGAACTGGTTGCGGATATGGCCGAACGAGTAGCCCGTCACGGCCGGGACCTGCAGCGGCTGCAGGTGGATGTCGAGCGTTTCGTCGAGCGTGAGCGCGGTCTCGCCCTCGACCGGCCCGCAGTTGTCGCAGATGCCGATCATCATGCCGGCGGCCTTTGCGAACGGGCTGGCCAAATCCAGTTGCGTCATCCAGCGGTCCAGCCGGTACGGCTCCTCGTTGACTTCCTCGAGGTACACCAGCGCGCCGGCCAGGTCGGCGGCATAGGGCGTCCCGGCGAGCGCGCTGACCAGCGACAGGTTCCCGCCGATCAGGCGTCCTGTCGCCACGCCTTCGCGCACCGTGCGGATGCCGTAATGCGGCTCGGTCAGGGCGCGCACGCGGTTTTCCATCGACTGCCCGATGATGTACTCGGGCTGCGGGTCGGCCACGACGGCCAGCAGCTGCCGGTGCGTGTAGTCGGCGATGCCCGACGAGGCCACCGGTCCGTGGAAGGTCACCAGGCCGATCTTGCGGTACAGCGCCAGGTGCAGCGCGGTGATGTCCGAATACCCGATCAGGACTTTCGGGTGGCGCCGGATCAGTTCATAGTCGATGTGCGCCAGCAGCGAGATGCAGCCGGAGCCCCCGCGGATGCACCAGATGCCCTTGACCTCAGGGTCGGCGAAGGCGCGGTGCAGGTCGTCCAGGCGCTGCTGCACGGTGCCGGCGTAGTTGCCGTGCACTTCGCGCAGGTTTGCGCCCAGCCGCACACTGAAGCCGAGCGATTCGATGCGCGCAGCGGCGCGCCCGATGGCTTCCTCGTTGGTGCGCCCACCCGGCGCGAGGATGGCAATGGTGTCGCCCTGGTTCAGGCGCGGTGGTTTGATCAGTGTGTGTGTCATGCGTTTGCGCGGCCGCTTGGCCGCATGGGCAACTCCAGGCAGCGCCAGCGCCGCCGCAGCCACCAGCGTGCCGAAACCGCGCCGGCTCATCTTGTCGCTGCTGTGCATCGTTGTTCGGTCTTCCGGAATGAAAAAGGCCCGTTACAGGAGGCGGGGGGGACGCCTCATGCAACGGGCCGAACTACACAAGCTAAATCAGAAGAACTTGTAGTTCACGGTCAGCGTGTAGGCGCGGCCGCGTGGATCCGCGACGCGCGGCTCCCAGCTGCTGCCCGCACCGCTGGCGCTGTCGTAGGTGATCGCGAACGGTGGATCTTCGTCGAAGATGTTCTTGACACCCGCGGTCAGGGTCAGGTCCTTGAAGCCGGTGTAGGTCGCCGACAGGTTGAAGATCGAGTACGGATCGACTTTCGGGTTGAAGTTCGGCGGGTTGACCTTGCCGTTGGCGACGCCTGGCAGGGTCTGGTTCGCGTAGCTGCCGCGGTAGATGTTCTGCAGCATGCCGCTCCAGTCGCCCTTCTTGAAGCTCACATACGCGGTGTGCTTCCACTTCAGGCCCAGGTCGCCGTAGTACAGGAACTTGCCGATTTCATCCACGAACTGGGCGGATGCCAGCGGCTTGGACTTCTTCTCCAGCAGGCGGCTGCCGTCGATGCCCACGCCCCAGGTGCCTTCCCATACCTTGCCGCTTGCGCGCGCGCCCACTTCCAGGCCACGGGTGATCGAGGAACCGGCGTTCAGCCAGCGCTGGTCGATCGCCAGCAGTTCGCCGGTGCCGTCACGCAGGAAGCTGTCCTGGAACAGGTTGTAGTTGGCCAGCATGGTGGTCAGGCCGATCGAGCGGATCTGATTGAAGCGACGGATCTCCCACAGGTCGGCGTTGAACGAGTAGCCCGCGATCGGTTCGACCACGAAGCCGATCGAACCCTGCTTGGCGGTCTCAGGACCCAGGGTGCGCTTGCCGCCGGTGAGGATCACAGGGGTGATCGATTCGCAGCCAGGCACCGACGCGTCGACCTTGCCGGTCGGGCAGGTCGCCGGGTCAGCCAGGTCCTTGCCGGCATAGTTGGTTTCGGTCACGCCGTTGAACAGCTGGTTGAACGCCGGGGCGCGGAAGCCCTCGTTGTACGAACCGCGGAACAGCAGTTGCGGGATCGGGGTGTAGCGGAACGAGACCTTCGGGTTGAAGGTGCTGCCAAAGCCGTCATAGTCGTCCAGGCGGCCGGCCAGGCTGAGTTCGAGGTCCTTGGTGACAGGGACCAGCAGCTCGGCGTAGACCGCCTTGATGTTGCGCGACACTTTGTCCAGCGCGTTCTGGTCGTCGAACGGCGCGTTCAGGATGACCGGACGCTGGCCAGCGGCGCGCTTGTCGCCATTGAAGCGGTACTCTTCCTTGCGCAGGTCGGTGCCGACTGCGGCCATCACGGCGCCGGCCGGCAGCTGGAACAGCTCGCCGGAAATCGACGCGTCGAACTGCGACAGGATGCTGCGGCCGCCGTACAGGACGACGCCTGCAGCGGAGGTGCTCTGGATCAGGGCGATCGCTTCAGGCGTCTGCTGCTCGCCCGGCATCAGGAACGGGTTGATCTTGCCGGTGCCCAGTGCGGCCGCCAGCGCTGCGGTGTAGTTGTAGCCGGTGCCCAGGGTCGATTCCGACTGCGACAGCGCGCGCGACAGGCCAACCTTGTAGTCCCAGGTGCCGAAGCCAGGGATCGCCAGCGGGCCGTCCGCGCCGATCTGGAAGCGTGCTGCTTCGGTGTCGGTCACGATCTCGCGGTTGCCGCACTCCATGCAGCGCCAGCGGTAGGCGATCGGCTGGCCGTAGTTCGCAGCCACGCCAGGGAACACGGCGACCAGCTTGTTGTACACCATGTCGTAGGCCGGGCCGGTCGACGGGTAGAACGACGAGCGCGGGAAGGTGGTGGCGCCCGGCGAAATCTGGTTCGGCGAGAAGCGCTTGGACACTTCGGTCTTGGAGCCGACGACTTCGGCGAACACCTGGTGCTCACCGAGCGCGAAGGTGGCGCGCGAGACGAAGTTGGCCGACTCGACTGGCTGCTGCAGCACTGCTGCGCGGCCGGTGTCCCATGCGCAGCCGTAGGCGGCGCTCGGGGTGTCCCACAGCTTCTCGTCGTAGACGTCCATGCCGTCGATCGAGTTACAGCCTGGGCCGCCCGGCAGGTCGAGGATGCTGACGCCGCTGTAGCCCTGGGTGCTGCCCGGGATGGTCGCGCCGGCGGAAGTCGGGGACAGCAGGGTTGGACCCAGCGAGTTGGTCACTGCGAAGATGTTCGCGTGCGGAGCGCCGCGGGTGTCGACGGACACGCCACGGTCAGGCTGGAAGGTGTTGACGAAGTCGCGCTGGTCGCCGCGCAGTTCCTTGTTCTTGCCGATCGAGCCTGCCACCAGCACGTTGAAGCCACGGGTTTCGAGGTCGCCGAAGCCGCCGGTCACGCGCAGGCGCTGGATGTTCGAACCGCCCGCTTCGGTGGAATCGTTGAAGAACTGGGCTTCCAGGCCCTGGTAGTTCTTTTTCAGGATGAAGTTGATCACGCCGCCGATCGCGTCGGTGCCGTAGATCGCGGAGGCGCCGTCCTTCAGCACTTCGACGCGCTCGACTGCCGCCATCGGGATCGAGTTCAGGTCGACCGCGGAGCCCTTCATGCCGTGGGTGGCGATGCGGCGGCCGTTCAGCAGCACCAGGGTGCTGTCGGCGCCCTGGCCACGCAGGTTGGCGGACGATGCGCCGTTGTTGCCGCGCGCTGCGCCGGAGGTGACGTCGGCGTTAGAGGCCAGGTTGTCGGAACCGGTGCCGTTGACGTTCAGCGTGGCGATCAGCTGCTCGGCGTTGACGATGCCCTGGGCTTCGATCTGTTCGCGGCTGATGATCTCCAGCGGCAGTGCGCCTTCCTTGGCGATGCGCTTGATGCTACTACCCGTGATTTCGACGCGCTGCATCGGCTGTTGTGGCGCAGCGGTTTGCGCGGCCGCCGGGGCAGCGACGCAAATCAGTGCGATCAGGTGCGCTAACTTCTTAACTTTCACAGGGTCTCTCCTTGGGTTCTCGCTGCCTCCGTGCGTGGGGCGGCGTATGTTGTGAGCGCCGGTAGTACCGACACTTTATTGATGTGTAACGAGGCTACGCTCAGCCCTATATATTGAGCTAATGAAATAACCTGTGCAATGCATAACTTTAGGGAATGCCGGCTGGAGCCTTGTCACTTCGACTGGCCGGGGGCCTGTTTCTGCAGCGCCGGCTCGATGTCCAGGTAGCGCCACTGGGTCAGCTCCACAGGGTGGCGCTTGTAGTTTTTTAGCCACGGTTGGGTGAGGTCGGCGGAGATCGGATGGGTCAGTGGTACCCACGGGTTGTAGGCGTGGATCAGCTGGTTCATCTCGAAATACATGCGGCGGCGCTCCGGCGAGTCGGGCAGCACGCGTGATTTTTCGTACAACTGGTTATAGGCCGGCAGGTTGAAGCGGGCGTAATTCGCGCGCCCGCGGTTGCCGCCGTACAGGAGCTGGTAGAAGTTCTCGCCGTCCGGGAAGTCGGCGTACCAGTTACTTTCGAACATCTGGACCTTGCCCAGGCGCGAGGCCTTGATGATCTCGGTCTTCTTGTCGCTCCTGAATTCCACCCGCAGGCCGATCGAATTGAGGCTCTTGCGCCATAGTTCGTCACGCAGGCGCCCGCCCACCGTGGCTTCGCTGTGCATCACCAGGGTCAGCGGGCGGCCCTGCGGGTCGCGGCGGAAGCCGTCCGGGTCCTTCTGCTTGTAGCCGAACCGGTCCAGCAGCGCGCGCGCCAGCTGCGGGTCGTACTGTACCGGGCTGCGGTAGGCCGGATCGTGGCCGATTACGCTGGGCGGCAGCGGCGACTGCGCGCGCAGCGCCATGTTCTTCTTTAGCAGGCGCACGTCCTCGGCGCCGTTGTACGACAGCGCGATGGCGCGGCGCAGCGCCACCTTGGCGGGGCTGTAGCCGCCGATGACCGGATTTTCCATGTTCATCCACATGTAATAGGTCTGCGGCGGCACGAAACGGTACAGGCGGATGCCGCGCGCGGCCAGCTCCGGCTTGAGCGCGTCGCCGGCAATCACCATGTCGCGCATCGACTCGGGAACCTGCTCAACGTAGTCGTATTCCCCATTCAAAAAGCCCAGCATGCGGCCCTGGAACTCTTCCGCGATGCGCACTTCGATGCGGTCGACCAGCGGCAGGCGCTTGCCTTTCAGGTTGGCCAGCAGCGCCTGGTCGGCCGGGTCGGGGCCGCCGGCCGAGTCGAAGACGGCGGTGGAGTCGGGATTCCTGGCCAGCACGATGCGGTCGCTGCGCTTCCATTCGGCGACCATGAACGGCCCGGTGCCGACCGGATGGTTGCCCGCCTGTCCCGGGTAGGCCTCGATCACCTCGCGCGCCACGCTGGCCGATGCCGGCATGGCCAGGTAGAACAGGAAGTTCTGCTCCGGCGCGTTGAGGCGGATGCGCAGGGTGTATTTGTCCAGCGCCTGCAGGCCGGCGATGGCGGTGTCGTAGCTGAAGTCCTTCGAGAGGGCCTGGTCGCCGGCCAGCTTCCCCTCGAACAGGTACAGCCACGGCGAGCGGATGCGCGGATCGTAGTGGCGCTTGATGCTGTACACGTAGTCCTGCGCGGTCAGTTCGCGGCGCCGGCCCTTGAAGGCGGGATCGGGGGTGAAGTAGATGCCGGGGCGGATGCGGAAGGTATAGGACAGGCCGTCGGCAGACACCTCCGGCATGGCCGCGGCGGTGTTCTGGCGCAGTTTGACCGGGCGCGCCAGGTAGTCGTAGCGCAGCAGCGGGTCGAAGACGTTCTCCAGCAGCGCCAGCGTGGCCAGGTCTGAGGCGACCGCCGGGTCCATGCCGGTCTCGCTGGTGGACAGGTAGGCGTGGACCACTTTCTGCGGCGCGGGAGCGCGCGCGCCGGCCACCTGGGCGGTACAGGCAATCAGGACGGCGGCGGCAATGCGGATCAGGATCATGGGGGGCGCGGCTGTTGGAGCGATCCGTATCATAGCGCCGGGCTGGCGGGCTGGCGATGAAAAGGCCGCCACGGCGGATAACTTTTTTGTATGCGCGATGCGCATTCTTTCATCAATTGGGCAGGAGTTCCCCCTATACTCTCGCTGCACAATCGTGCAACTCGACTGGAAATCCTTCTCATGGCACTGAATTACATCTGGTCCGGCTTCTTCATCGTCGGCTTCATCGCAGCCATCCTGCAATGGCTGCTCACGGGCGATACCGAGATCTTCAAACGCGTTGTCGAGGGCACCTTCACGTCCGCGAAAGCGGCCGTCATGGACATCGCGCTGCCGCTGGCTGGCGTCATGACGCTGTGGCTGGGCCTCATGAGCGTGGGCGAAAAGGGCGGCGTGGTGGACTGGCTGGCACGCATCATCGCCCCGTTCTTCTCGCGCATCTTCCCCGGCGTGCCGCGCGACCACCCGGCCAACGGCCACATGGTGATGAACTTCTCGGCCAATATGCTGGGACTCGACAACGCCGCCACGCCGTTCGGCCTCAAGGCCATGGAGAGCCTGCAGTCGCTGAACAAGAAGCCGGACGAGCCGAGCGACGCGCAGATCATGTTCCTGGTGATCCAGACTTCGGGCCTGACCATCATTCCGCTGTCGATCATGGCGCAGCGCGCGATCCTGGGCGCGAAAGACCCATCCGACATCTTCATCCCGACGCTGATCGCGACGTTCTGCTCGACGCTGACGGCGATCATCTACGTCGGCTTCCGCCAGCGCATCAACCTGCTCCACCGCAGCGTGATCGGCTGGCTGGGCGGGATCACCGCGGCCATCGGGAGCATGGTGTACTACTTCCACAACTACCTGACCAAGGCCGAGATCGAAGTCGTGTCGCAGGTGGTCAGCAACGTGCTGCTGCTGTCGATCATCGTCGGCTTCATCGTGATGGCGCTGCGCCGCCGCGTGAACGTGTACGAGGCATTCATCGAAGGCGCCAAGGGCGGCATCCAGACTTCGATCACGATCATCCCTTACCTGGTCGGCATGCTGGTCGCGATCAGCGTGCTGCGCAACTCGGGCATCTTCGGCATGATCGTCCAGTTCTTCACCTGGGTCTTCGCCGGCATGGGCCTCAACACCGACTTCGTGGGAGCGCTGCCGACCGCGCTGATGAAGCCGCTGTCGGGCAGCGGCTCGCGCGCCATGATGATCGACGCGATGCAGACCTACGGCGTGGACTCGTTCGTGGGCCGCCTGTCGAGCATCCTGCAGGGCGCTGCCGACACCACCTTCTACATCGTGGCGCTGTACTTCGGCTCGGTGGGCATCCGCAAGACCCGCTACGCCATCGGCGCGGGCCTGGTCGCCGACCTGGCCGGCGTGATCGCCGCCATCTTTGTCGCCTACCTCTTCTTCGGTTAAAGGAAGCCCGCCATGCCGATCCGCCGTATCGTTGCCGCCGTACTGTTCGCGTGGCTGCCGGCCGCCCATGCCGGGCTGCCTGCGCCCGTGGCCGAGGTGCTCTCGTCCCGGGGCATCCCGGAAGAATCCGTGAGCGCATTCGTGATCCGCGACGACACGATCGTGCTGGACCACCTGGCGGACCGCGCGCGGGCGCCGGCGTCGACGATGAAAATGGTGACCACGGCGGCCGCGCTGGACCTGCTCGGTCCCGTGTTCCGGGCGCGCACCGAACTGCTGGCGGTCGGGGACGTGAAGGCCGGCGTGCTGGAAGGCGACCTGGTGCTGCGCGGCGGCGCCGACCTGGACCTGTCCCCGGCGGCGCTGGAAAAGATGATGCTTTCGCTGCGCAACCAGGGCATCCGCCGCATCGCCGGCAAGATGATCGTGGACCGTTCGCTGTTCAACCCGGCCCGGCTGGATGCCGGCGTCCCGCCTTTCGACGAGTATCCGGACGCGTACTACAACGTGATCCCGGACGCCGTCATCGTCAACGGCAACCTGATCGAAGTGGACATGCGCTCCACCGGCGCCGCGATGAAGCTGGCGATGTGGCCGGCACTGGAAGGCGTCAGCATCGCCTCCGAGATGGAACTGATCGACGCGCCCTGCGCCAAATGGGAAGACGGCTGGAAGACGCCGGAAGTGCGCAGCGAAGCGGGCGGCAAGCTGAAGGTCGTCCTGCGCGGCACCTTCCCGAAGTACTGCGACAGTGCCTACCAGGTGAATGTGATCGACCGCCAGGAGTACACGGGGCGCGCCATGCAGAGCGCGTGGAAGCGCGTCGGCGGCGTGTTCAAGGGCGAGGTCGTGGAAGGAAAGACGCCGGAAACCGCACGCGTGCTGGCCGAGCACACCTCGCGCATGCTGCCGGAACTGGTGCGCGACACCAACAAGACCTCGGACAACCTGTTCGCGCGCACGCTGTACCTGGCGCTGGGCAGCCTGGAGTCCGATCCGGTGCGCGGCAGCAGGCCGATCGCGGGGGCCGAAACGCAGAGCACCCTGGTGCGCGCCGACGCCAGCGTGCGCGCGTGGATGCGTTCGAACGGCATCGGCGACGATGGGCTGGTGATCGAGAACGGTTCGGGGCTGTCGCGTCTGGAGCGCATCACCCCGATCCAGATGGCGGGCGTGCTGCGCGCGGCCAGCAATGGCAACTGGCTGCCGGAGCTGCAGGCCAGCATGCCGATCGCCGGCGTGGACGGCACGCTGCGCCGGCGCCTGAAGGGCACGCCGGCGGCGCAGCGCGCGCGGCTCAAGACCGGGACGCTAAAGGATGTGGTGGCGCTGGCCGGCTATGTGCCGGACGCTGCTGGCCGCACGCATATCGTGGTCGTGATGGTCAACGACGAGCGGGTCGGTAACGGGAATGGGCGCGCGATTACCGATGCGCTGGTGGAGTGGGTCGCGCGCCAGGGAACCGTTCCCTCAGGCCCGTCTCCGGTCTTCTAAGGGGACAGTCCCGCCTTACAGCACGCGGCGGAAGGTGGCGCGCACCTGGTCGCGGTTGCCGCAGTCGAAGTGCCACCACTCGCTGTTGATGCCGACGAAGCCCGCATGGAACATCGCGCCGCGCAGCAGTTCGCGGTTGGCGATGTGGTGCGGCTGGATCTCGCCCGCCTCCAGCATGCGCGGCTCCAGGATCGGATGCGAACGCTCGCTCAGCTCGTCGAATCCGCTGCCCATGTCCAGCTCCTGGCCATGCTCGTCGACGATGGTGATGTCCAGCGCCATGCCGAACGAGTGGATCGAGCCGCGCGCCGGATCGGCCAGGTACATGCGCAGGTCGGTGCCGTCCAGCGCGGCCCACAGCTGTTCCTGCACGCGCTGGGGACGCAGGGCGTCCAGCACCAGCAGGGTATGGCCGGGCTTGCGCTGCGCCAGCCATGCGACGGCGCGCTCGAGCGCCTCGGCGGCCTGCGTGTGCAGCCAGGCGCAGTCATACGGGGAGTACAGGTCGCGTCCAACAAAGTTGTCCGGGGTGGCGTAGCGCAGGTCGACGCCGATGCCTTCGATGGTGGACAGGTGACGGAATTCCGGGTGGCCATCGAGCTGTTCGATGGCGAGGTGCTGCGTCATTGACATCCTTTTTCAAGACAGGCGCGCGCGGCCGCGCCGATGCTGTTGGCCAGTTCGCGCGCACCGTGCGAGAGCGGCGCGTGGCTGGCGGTCAGCAGGAACAGCTGCACCGGGATCGCCGGATCCCACGCGCGTTTCTGTACCCGCGATGCAACCGACGAAGCTGCGGTAAACGGGTCGACCACGGCGGTGCCGGCGCCCGCTTCCACCAGCGAGCGGGCGATCTGGTAGGTCTGCACGACGGTGTGGAATACCGGATGCACGCCCTGCGCTTCGCACGCGGCGACGATCATTTCGCCCAGCGGGTCGTTGTCGGCCAGGCCGATCAGCTCGCCGGTCAGGCCTTCCGCCGACAGCGGCTGTGTGCATTCTTCTTCCGTCCAGGTGCCGGCCGGCGCGATCACGGTCATCACGCCCTGCGCCAGCGGCTCGGCCACGATGCCGGGATGGCGCGGGTCCTGCAGCGACAGCGCCAGGTCCGCTTCGCCCAGGCGCAGCGCGTTGACGATTTCGTTGGTGTGGTGGGTGGCCAGCTCGCAGCGGGTGGTCGAGAACTCGCGGCGCCAGTGCGTCATCGCGTCCGGCAGCACGGCGATCGCCACGGTCGGGGTGGATACCAGGCGGATGGTCTCGATCGCGCGGCCCTTCAGGCTTGCCGCCAGGCGGCGGATACCCTGCAGGTCGCGGTTGAGCTTTTCGGTTTCCGCGAACAGGCGGTGCGCTTCCGGCTTCGGGTACAGCTTGCCGCGCACTCGCTCGAACAGCGGCATCCCGAGCTGCAGTTCGCAGTGCTGCAGGACCTTGGTCACCGCAGGTTGCGAAATATGCAGCACCTGGGCGGCGCCACTGATGGTGCCGACCTGCATGATGGCGTGGAAGACTTCGATATGACGAAGGCGCATGGCGGGAATCCTTTACTGTCCGAGGCTCGCAGCATATCGGAAAATGCGCCGCGCCGCGACAGCAGGGCCGGTTTACGGCCCGTCTGTTATTTCGTTGGCACTGCCGGCGCCTGGACGGCGGGCGGGGTTGCAGGTGCGGGCGGCGTTTCCTGTACCGGCGGGGTTGCCGGTACCGGAGCCGCTGGCGGAATTGGCTGCGCCGGCGGCACCGGCGCTGGCGGCACAGGCTGCGCAGGCGGGACCGGCACCGCAGGCACCTGCGCTGCCGGGATCTCTCCTGCCGGCGGCTGCTCCACAGGGGTGGTCTGCACCGGCGGCGGAACCGGCGCCGGCCGGGTCGGATCGCCCGGCGTCATCACGTCCAGGATCGCGGCGGTGTGCGCATCCGGCATGCCGTCGATGTTCACCGGACGGTACTTCATCTGGAAGGTCGTAATGACATTGCGCGTGGCCTGGTCCAGCTCACCGGTCAGCGGCACGGTGTAGCCGTAGGCTTTCAGCTTCTTCTGGAACCACAGGACTTCCGGCACCTGCGGCGTGTAAGCGGCGGTCAGCTCGCGCACTTTGGCGTCGTCCGGCCACGGGATCAGCCCCGCGTCGGCCAGCTGCTTCCACGGGAACATCGGTCCCGGATCCTGCTTGCGCTGCGGCGCGATGTCGGCGTGGCCGAGGATGTGGTTCGGCTCGATATTGTGGCGCTTGACGATGTCCTTGAGCAGCGGGATCAGGATATCCATCTGCGCCTGCGGGAACGGATACCACTGGCGGGTGCCGTCCGGGTTCATGGTGAAGCCCGGGTTGACGATCTCGATGCCGATCGAGCTCGGGTTGAGCAGCGAATAGTTCTTCCAGTTCGACACGCCGGCGTGGTTCGAGGTGCGGCTCTCGTCCACCAGGCGGTACAGCGTCGGCTTGGCCTCGTCGGTCAGCAGGTAGTGGCTGCTGACGACCTGGTTGGTCAGGATATTGATCGACTGCGGCAGGTTGCTGACCGTGTAGTGCACGATCACGAACTTGACGCGGCTGCTCTGGCTCTTGGCCGTGTAGGTGGTGTCGATGCGGGGCCCCGGCGCGGTACAGCCTGCAAGCAGGGCGGTCGTCAGCGTGGCGGCAAACAGCTTTTTCATCTTGGGTACCATTGTCTCGTTGTCGTTGTGTTTATTGTGGCAGGGCGGCGATCCGCGCGGCGGCCAGGTGCGCGCCCGCAGCGGACTGGCTCAGCGCGATCGCGGGTGGCAGCGCCGCGCGCATCGATTCGAATACCAGCGGGTGCAGCTCCGACGCGCGCCCCGACAGTACCACCGGGCGCGGTCCGAAGCGCGCCACCAGCGCACGCGCCAGCCGTGCCAGCTCGGCTCCCGCCTCGCGCAGGATGGCGGCTGCGGCCGGGTCGTCCTGCGCGCTGGACGCGACGGCCAGCGCCAGCTTGCCCACCGCGCCGCGCTCCTGCCCATAGATGAACTGCCGCGATTGCGTCCAGTCCGAACCGCCAATGTAATCGAAGATGGCACGCGCCATCGGGGAGGCCTGCCAGGCGCCGGGGCGTTCATCCTCGGTGCGCCAGACCTGGCGCAGCGCCTCGCGCGCGATCCAGAACCCGCCGCCGCCGTCGTCCAGCACCACGCCGCGCCCGCCCGCGCGGTGGAATTCCCCCGCGTCGTCGATGTAGGCGCCGATCGAGCCGGTACCAGCGTACACCAGATAGCCCTGGCCGCGCGCGAAATGGGCGAGGTAGGCAATCTCGATGTCGCTGCACAGCGTGATCGCGGCTTCAGGGATCGCCAGCAGCTCTGCCAGCCATTGCACCAGCTGGCCCGATTCGAAGCCGAAGCCGGTCAGCCCCGCATGCAGGCGCACCGGCTGGCCGTGCTGCGCGACCGCAGCGGCCAGTTCCGCCAGCGTGGCGCGGATGGCGGCGCGGCCGTCCGAGCTGCCCATCTGGAGCGCGGACAGGCCGGCGACGCGGCCTTCCGCGACGATGCTGCCGTCGGGACGCGCGAGCGCCCAGCGCGTCTGCGTGCCGCCCGCATCGAGCCCGAGGCCCAGGCCATCATGTGTAGAGTGCATGCTTCGAGTGTACGACTAAGCCCTTTTGCCTGCGCATGAAAGCTTCGCGCCTGCGCATGACAAAAGGTTATGTTCGACCGCTATTTGTTCAGGTCCACCGTCACGCGCTGGCTTTCGACACCGACGCGGTCCACGGCGCTGACGACAATCGCGTCCACCCGCCCCAACGCCGCGTCGTCGGCCACCACCGCGCCGGCACGCGCGGCAGGCACCACGTCGAAGCGCCACTGGCGGCCGTAGCGCGCCCACACGGCGTAGGCCGCAATGGACGGTCCGGATGCGAGCTTCAGCTCGACCCCGCCCGGCGAGCGCACTGCCGTGACGCGCGGCGCCGAAGGCGCGGCGCCCGCCAGCCACGGTGTCGCGGGCACCAGCGCCGGCGCCGTGTAGTGCACCGCGCGCAGCTGGTCGCTGATGCCTTTGCGGTTCTCGGTCAGCGCGACCATGCTGAAGTGGACGTGGCCGGTTGCACCGGGACGCGAACGCGCCACCGCGATCTGTTCCAGCACCTCCTGCGGCTCATAGTCCCTGGACGGCGCACCGATGCGGCTGGTGAACAGGCCCGGCCACATGTGGCGGCCCATCGTGTTCTGGCCGATCCAGTAGTCGAGCAGCGTGTCGTAGGCCTGCGGCGTCTGCGAGCGCGGCCAGTACAGCTGGGGCGTGAAGTAGTCCAGCCAGCCCTGCTGCAGCCACAGTTCCGCGTCGGCGTACAGCTTGTCGTACTGGCTGAAGCCCTGGATCGACGGCGGGCGGCGGTCCGGGCGGCCGATGCCGAACGGGCTGATGCCGAACTTCACCCAGCGCTTCTCGGCATGGATGCCCTGGTACAGGCGCTCGATCAGGCGGTTGACGTTATCGCGGCGCCAGGACGCGCGGTCCAGCGTGCCGCCTCCGGCGCGGTAGCGGTCCCATGCCGGCTTGTCGGGGAAATCGATCTCGGTCGTGGCGGCGCCGGCGTCCAGGCCGTTGTTGCCGGTCTCGGGATACGGGTAGAAGTAGTCGTCCAGGTGCACCCCGTCGATGTCGTAGCGGCGCACCACGTCCAGCACCACATCGAGCGTCTGGCGCGATGCGCTTTCCTCGCCCGGGTCCATCCACAGGAACTTGCCGTACTGCTTGACCGCGCCCGGATTGGTGTTGGAGATGTGGTCGCGCGACGGGACCGATTTGGCGCCCGAGTGGCGTGCGCGATAAGGGTTGAACCAGGCGTGCAGTTCGATGCCGCGCGCATGCGCCTCGGTGACCCAGAACTTGAGCGGGTCGTACCACGGCTGCGGGGCCTGGCCCTGCGCGCCGCTCAGGTACTCCGACCACGGTTCGATCTTCGACGCATAGATCGCATCGGCGGACGGGCGCACCTGCAGCACGATGGCGTTGAGGTTCATCGCCCGGGCGCGTTCCAGGATCGCGATCGCCTCGGCCTGCTGCTGCGCGGCGCTCAGGCCGGTCTTGCTCGGCCAGTCGATGTTGGCCACGGTCGAGACCCAGGCGGCGCGGAACTCGCGCGGCGCCGGCGGCGGATTCTCG
The DNA here is from genome assembly GCF_042683405.1 of Pseudoduganella sp. GCM10020061. Lineage (NCBI taxonomy): Bacteria > Pseudomonadati > Pseudomonadota > Betaproteobacteria > Burkholderiales > Oxalobacteraceae > Pseudoduganella > Pseudoduganella sp. GCM10020061. Next base: position 181,415 of record NZ_JBHUJS010000001.1, read on the forward strand.
GCCACGACCAGCGGCGCCGGCAGGGCCGAGACATCGGGCGCGACCGTCGTCGTGGTGGTGCAGCTGCTGACCAGCGCCACCGCGGCGGCGATCGTTGCGAGCCCAAAGGTGCGTCGTTTCATGCTCATCCTTTTGTTCATACTTTTACGAACCACTTCTTGCGCCACATCGCCCACGCGACCGCGAACATCACGGCATTGAACAGGATGGCATACAGCAGCGAGCTGTTGACGGCGCCCACCGGCAGGTCGCGCAGCGGTGCGTACAGCACGCGTCCCAGCGCCAGCTCGCTGCCGTCGTCCTGCTGCAGCTTGATAAAGCCGAGCATTTTAGCGGCCAGGCCGGAAAACGCGAAAATGAATAGTGCGTTCATCCCGTAGATCAGGAATGGACGTGCCAGCAGGCGGGTGCGTTCGCGCAGCATCAGCGACGGCTGCGCATCGAGCAGCCAGTACGCGCCCCCGAAGGCCAGCAGGGCGTAGCCCGTCGTGAGCACCACGTAGGAAGTGCTCCACAAGCTCTTGTTGACCGGCATGAGCGCGGTATCGAGGAACATGCCCGCGATGATGAACACGGCGCCGGCAGCCAGCATCCACAGCGTCTGCACCTGGCGCGGCTTGCCGGTGGCGAGCCAGCGTCCCGTCAATACGCCCGCCAGCATGCTGCACACAGCGGGCAGCGTGGACACCAGGCCCTCGGGGTCCCAGGTCTTCGACCTGGCCCACATATGCCCGTCCAGCACCATGCGGTCGATCCAGGCGCCAAAGTCCATGCCCGGCTCGAGCACGCCCGCGCCGATGCCCGGCACCGGGAACAGCAGCACGAGGCCGGTGTACGCCGCCAGCAGCGCGGCGACGGTGGCGAGCTGGCCGCGCCAGCCCAGGTACACCGCGATGGGCGCCGCAAGCAGCGTGCACAGTGCGATGCGCTGCAGGACGCCGGGAATGCGCAGCGTGTCGAGGTTGAACGCCGGGATGAAGTTGAGCGCAAGCCCGATCAGGAAGATGAGCAGCGCGCGCTGCGCCAGCTTTGCCACCAGCGCACCCTTGGGCGCGCCTGCGTCCAGCTGGCGCCCCAGCGAGAGCGCCATCGACACCCCCGCGATGAACAGGAAGAACGGGAAGATCAGGTCGGTGAAGGTCCACCCGTTCCAGGGTGCGTGCGCCAGCGGGCCGTACAAATGGTTCCAGTCGCCCGGGTTGTTCACCAGGACCATGGCCGCGATCGTGAAACCGCGGAACGCATCGAGAGAGATCAGCCGGCCGTGCAGCATTACTTTTTGCCGAACTCCGGATCGATCTTCACCAGTGCCGCCATGATGAAGGCCGGTACCGTGGCCAGGCAGGTCCAGATGAAGAAGCTCTGGTAGCCGAGGTATTCCTGCAGCCTGCCGCTCCACATGCCGGGCACCATCATCCCGAGCGCCATCAGGCCGGTGCACAGCGCGTAGTGCGCGGTCTTGTGCTCGCCCTCCGCAACCATGATCATGTACATCATCATGGCGGTGAAACCGAAGCCGTAGCCGAACTGCTCGACCGCGATGAAGCCGGAGATCAGGTAGAAGTCCTGGGGCTGCGTTTGCGACAGGTAGACGAACACCAGGTCGGGCAGGTGCACCGCGAACACCATGATCCACAGGCAGCGCTTGAGGCCCCAGCGCGAAATCAGGAAGCCGCCCAGCAGGCCGCCCAGCACCAGCGCGGTCACGCCGACCGTGCCGTAGGCGACGCCGACTTCCGACGTGCTCATGCCAAGGCCGCCGGCCGCGACGGGGTCGCGCAGGAATGGCACCACCAGCTTGAGCATCTGCGATTCGCCGAGGCGGAAGGTGAGGATGAAGCCGACGATCAGCCAGAAGTCGCGCTTGCGGAAGAAGGCGACGAAGGTGTCGACGAAATCCTTGAGCGGATTGGCGCTCTTGGCCACTGCATGGTCGGTGTCAGGGCGCGGCAGGATGAACTGGTGCCAGCCGACCAGCAGCGCGAAGGCGATCGCCAGCACGACGAAGGTGACCGACCAGGCCTGGGCCGGATCGCCGCTGGCCTTGGTCATCTCGCCGGCCAGGTACACCAGCGGCCCCTGCACCGCCAGGTTGCCCAGGCGGTAGAAGGTGCTGCGCACGCCCACGTAGGCCGCCTGGTCCTTCTGGCGCAGGCCCAGCATGTAGAAGCCGTCGGCGGCGATGTCGTGGGTGGCCGAACTGATCGCCATCACCCACAGGATCGCCAGGCTGATCGTGAAGAAGGCGGGCATGTGCAGCACCCCCGCCAGCGAGCCGAGTGCGGCCGCGCAGATCATCTGCATCAGCACCGTCCAGCGGCGCTTGGTGCCGAACATGTCCACCAGCGGCGACCACAGTGGCTTGATCACCCAGGGCAGGTACAGCAGGCTGGTATAGAACGCGATGTCGCTATTGGAGATGCCCAGGTCCTTGTACATGATGACCGAGAGGGACATCACGACGGCATACGGAACGGCCTGGACGAAATACAGGGGTGGCACCCACAGCCACGGGCTTTTCGATTGCGAGGTTTGCATAACTCTTTTCGTCAGCCGGGCTATGGCGGCATGCCGCGCGGTCAGGCGGCGAGCGCCTGTCGCACGCTGCCGTGCGCCGCATCCAGCAAAGCGCGCGCTTGCCCGACACTGGTTTGTCGTTTCAAGGCCACCACCGCGACCTTGACATGGAAACCGCATTCTTCGAGCACCGCGCGGGCCTGTTCTTCCGATGCGCCGGTGGCGATCATCGTCAGGCGTACCGCACGGACCACGAGCTTTGCATTGGTCGGCTTCAAGTCTACCATCAGGTTGCCATAAACCTTGTGCAGGCGGACCATCAGGCTGCTGGAAAATGTGTTCAGCGCGATCTTTTGCGAGGTGCCGGCTTTCAGGCGCGTGCTGCCCGAGATGATCTCGGTCCCGGTATCGAGCGTGACGCCGATGTCGGCCTCGCCCGCCACCGGCGAACCGGTATTGTTGGCGAAGCCGATCGTGAGCGCGCCCAGTTCGCGCGCGGTGCGCAGCGCGCCCAGCACGTAGGGGGTGCGGCCGGAGGCGGCCAGCAGCAGCACCACATCGTTGGCGGTCGGCGACAGCGCGCGCAGGTCGGCGCTGCCTTGCTCCAGGTCGTCTTCCGCGCCTTCGACCGCGACGAACATCGCGTCGACGCCGCCGGCCAGCAGGGCGACCGCGCGCTCCTTCGGCCACGAGAAGGTCGGATACAGCTCCACGCTATCGAGCACGCCCAGGCGGCCCGACGTGCCTGCGCCCACATACAGCAGGCGTCCGCCGGCCTGCATGCGCGGCACGGCGGCATCGACCGCGGCCGCGATCTGGGGCGCGGCGGCGCGCACCGCTTCGATGGCGGTGAGCTGGTCGTTTACCAGCGTCTCGACCAGCTGGCCGGTTGGATACTGGTCCAGGTGGGCGTGTTCGGTGTTGGGTGTCTCGGTTTTTAGCATGGGACCAGTGTAATACCAAAGATGGCGCAGTTCACATGAAAGGATCGGATAGCGCCATGCCGAAATGTTATGCAGCGCGGTGCATTTCCGCGACCAGGTCGTAGTGGTCGCTGCGGCACCAGGAATGGGTGAGCTCGACCGCCACGCCAGCGGCGTCAAAGCCGGTGCGGGTGACGAACAGGACAGCGCGCCCGACCGGCACCTCAAGGCGCGCGGCGATGTCGGCGCAGGCGTTCATGGCGCGGATTTTCTGCAGCGCGCGCACCGGCTGGCGGCCCTTGCGCGACAGGTATTCGTAGAGCGAGCCGCCGACCGCATCGGGACGGGACAGCACGGTGGACGGCAGGGCGGTAACCTCGTAGGCCATCACCACGTCGTCCGCCAGGCGCAGGCGCTCGAGCCGCGCCACCCTGGCGCCCGGCGCCAGCCCAAGCGCCTGCTGTTCGTCGCCGCTGGCGCTGGACATCGCACGCCGCAGCCAGGTCGAGCCGGCCCGGTAGCCGCTCTGCTGCAGCTGCTCGGAAAAGCCGGACAGCTGCGCCAGTGGCTGCTCGATGCGCGGCGCCACGTAGTTGCCCGAGCCGCGCTTGCGCACCACCAGGCCCTGCTCGACCAGCTGGTCGATCGCCTTGCGCGCGGTGACGCGCGAGATGTCGAGCTGCTCCGACAGCAGCCGCTCGGCCGGCAGCGCCTGGTCGGCCTGGTAGCGGCCGTCGCGCAGGTCCTGCATCAGCTTGCGCGCAACCTGCATGTAGAGCGGCGTCGTATCGCGGAACTGGCGTGGGTAATTGGCGGTAATCATGGACTTGTGAGATGTGGGTTAATTGGCAGTGTACTGGTCTTATGTATCTCCAATGTTTCTCAACAGCATGAATTAACGCTGCATGCACATTCACGGAAGTTATATGGACGACATGGCTGCGCCGCATATCCGCCGGTTATGTGTTGCTGAATGGAATTCATTGGCGACGGTGTTTGCACCGGCCTAACCTTGCCCCGAAACGTATTTATTCTGGGGGATCGCATGCAACAGGGACGCCGCGCTTTGCTGGGCCTGGCCTTGCTGGGAGGAGTGAGCCGCGTCATGAGCGCGCATGCGATGCCGCAGAGCGGCGGCGCGCTGTCGGCGCTGCGCGATCCCGACCATGGCAGGCTCGATGCGGAGCTGGCCGCGATCTTCTCCGATCCCGCATGCCAGCTCGCCAGCATGTCGGTGATCGCGGTCCGGCACGGCAAGCCGGTCTACCAGCGCCAGCTCGGGCACCGCGTCATCGACGGCGACGCCAGCCAGCCGGTGACCGCGCGCACGATGTTCCGCATTGCCTCCATCTCGAAATTCATGACCACGCTGGGCCTGATGCGGCTGGTGGAAGAAGGGCGCGTGACGCTCGATGCCGACGTCAGCACCTGGCTCGGCTTCAGCCTGCGCAATCCGCACTTCCCGGACCAGCCGATCACGCTGCGCCACCTCCTCACGCACAACGCCTCGCTGCGCGACGACGCAGGCTACGCCTGGCCGGCCGACCGCGCGCTGAAAGACATCCTGGTGCCGGGAGCCCCGCACTATGGCGACGGCAAGATGTGGTCCCCGCGCGCCCCGGCGGGCGCCTATTTCACCTACTGTAACCTCAACTGGGCCGTGATCGGCACGCTGATGGAGCGCGTTACCGGCGAGCGTTTCGACAGGCTGATGAAGCGCCTGCTGCTCGACCCGCTCGGCCTGCGCGGCGGCTACAACCCGTCCGAGATGGGCGCGGAGGACGTTGCGAACATCGCCACCCTGTACCGCAAGCGCACCACCGATACCGAGGTGTGGGACCCGAACGGGCCCTGGATTGCGCAGGTGGACGACTTCGGCAAGAAGGCGCCGGCGCCGCCGCCCGGCATCGGGAACTACGCCGTCGGCACCAACGCCACGCCGTTCAGCCCCACGGGCGGCCTGCGCATCTCGGCGGCCGGCCTGTCCACCGTCATGCTGATGCTGATGAACCGCGGGCGCCATGAGGGCCGCCAGTTCCTCAAGCCGGAGACGGTGCTGTCGATGCTGACGCGCCAGTGGACCTTCGACGGTCGCGGCGAGAACGGCGACAGCAACCGCAATCTCTTCTACGCCTGGGGCCTGGGCAACCAGCATTACACCGACCAGCCGCTGACCGGCCACCAGGTGGTGGAGGGCGGCGGTTTCTCGGGCATCGGCCACTTCGGCTACGCCTACGGGCTGCGTTCGGCCTTCGTGATGGACCCGGCCAGCGGCAACGGCATGATCATGCTGGTGGGCGGCAGCAGCACCGAACCGGAGCTCCAGCCGGGCCGCTACTCCTCGATGCCGCGCATGCAGGAGCGCATCCTGACGGCCCTCTACCGCCACGCGATCGCCGCCTGACAGGACCTCCGGCCATCAATAAGTGGCGGTTATGGCCGCTCCAAGCACATTCATTAGCCGCGCGCCCGGTCACCCCCTAAGCTCGCCCAGACATCGACAAGAATAGCGACAAAGCATGCAGCATGTAATAGTTATCGGAGGCGGAGTAGTCGGCCTGACATCGGCCTGGTGGCTCCTCGAATCCGGCTACCGCGTCACCCTGCTCGAACGCGAAGAGCAGGTGGGCACGGCAGCGAGCTTCCGCAATGGCGGACAGCTCAGCTACCGCTATGTCGCTCCGCTGGCCGACGCGGGCGTGCCGCTCAAGGCGCTGCAGTGGCTGTTCCAGAAGGACGGCCCGATGAAGTTCCGCCTCGAGGCCGATCCGCGCCAGTGGCGCTGGCTCCTCAAGTTCCTCGCCAACTGCAACAGCGCGGCCAACCACAAGACCACCGCCAGGCTGCTGCAGCTCGGTGAGCTGAGCCGCCAGTCGATGGCGCAGCTCGAACCCACCATTCCCCTGTCCGAATTCGGCTGGCGCGACGCGGGCAAGCTGGTCGTGTACCGGTCGAAGTCCGCCTTCGATGCCGCCGTGTCGCGCCCGGAGTCGGAGGACGTGCGCCAGGTGCTGTCCGCCGCCGAATGCGCGGAGCATGAACCGGCGCTGCGCGAGGCGCAAGGCATCCTCGCAGGCGGCATCCTGACCCGCGGCGAAGCGGTCGCCGACTGCTACGCCTTCTGCAAATCGCTGGAGCGGCGCCTGCTGGCGCACCCGCGCTTTGACGGCATCGTGCGCGCCGAGGCGTACAGCTTCGTGACGCAAGCGGGCCGCGTCACCGGGATCGATACCTCGAACGGCATGCTGCAGGCCGACAGCTACGTGCTGGCGGCGGGCATCCAGAGCCGCACGCTGGCGCACAGCGCCGGCATCTACCTGCCGCTGTACCCGCTCAAGGGCTACAGCCTGACCGCGCCGATCGGCGCCGGCCATGTCGCGCCGGAGATCAGCGTGACCGACTTCGAGCGCAAGACGCTGTATGCGCGCATCGGCGACAGCCTGCGCGTGGCGGCCATGGCCGACATCGTCGGCGAGGACACCCGCATCGACCCGGCGCGCATCGATGGGCTGATCCGCCTGGCGCGCGCCACCATGCCCAACGCGGCCGACTACAGCCGCATCTCCAAGTGGGCGGGCCTGCGCCCGGCTACGCCGGACAGCGCGCCGATCATCGGCGCCAGCCCGCTGTCGAACCTCTGGCTGAACGTCGGCCACGGGCCGCTCGGCTTCACCTTCGCCTGCGGCACGGCCAACCTGCTGTCGCAGCTCATGATGGGCAAACCGACCCCGTTCTCGCTCGACGGGCTGACCCTGCGCTGATCCGCTTTTGGCGGAATCGGCCATGAATTAGCCGATTCCGCCAAAAACGGCCGTCCTCCCCGCGTCCGCCGGGATGACAGATAATGGCTGTTTTACTTTGACCGATCCAGCAATGGCCACACGACAGCCTTGCCCCTGCGGCGGCCCCTCCTTCGACACTTGCTGCGGCCCCTATATAGAAGGGGCGGCGGTGCCCGACACCGCCGAGCGGCTGATGCGCTCGCGCTACAGCGCCTACACCCTGAAAAACGAGCCCTACCTGCTGGCGACCTGGCATCCGTCCACCCGGCCGCAGGAGCAGGTCATCGACCCCGCCGAGAAATTGCAATGGCTCGGACTTGAGGTAAAATCTGCTTTACGTTTACGTCAACGTAAAGCAGAGGCGGCGCCGGACGAGGACTTCGTGGAATTCGTCGCCCGCTACCGCATCAACGGGCGCGCCCACCGCCTCCACGAGATCAGCCGCTTCAGGCGCGAAGACGTGGACGGGACGCTGCGCTGGTTCTACGTCGACGGGACCTTCCCAGAATAAAAAGGACAGCCATGCCCCACATCGAGAGCAAACTCAATCCCCGCGGTGACGATTTCAAGGCCAATGCGGCGGCCATGCAGGCGCTGGTCGACGACCTGCGCGCGAAGGTCGCCAAGGTGGCCGAGGGCGGCGGCGAAGCTGCCAGCGCCAAGCATGTCGCGCGCGGCAAGCTGCTGCCGCGCGACCGCGTCCAGATGCTGCTCGACCCGGGCACGCCTTTCCTCGAACTGTCCCAGCTGGCTGCCTACGAGATGTACGATGGCGCGGCGCCGTCGGCCGGCATCATCACCGGCATCGGCCGCGTGTCCGGCCAGGAGTGCGTGATCGTCTGTAACGACGCCACCGTCAAGGGCGGCACCTACTACCCGATGACGGTCAAGAAGCACCTGCGCGCGCAGGAGATCGCGGACCAGAACAACCTGCCGTGCATCTACCTGGTCGACTCGGGCGGCGCCAACCTGCCGAACCAGGACGACGTGTTCCCGGACCGCGACCACTTCGGCCGCATCTTCTACAACCAGGCCAACCTGTCGGCCAAGGGCATCCCGCAGATCGCCGTCGTGATGGGTTCGTGCACCGCGGGCGGCGCCTACGTGCCGGCGATGAGCGACGAGTCGATCATCGTCAAGGAGCAGGGCACCATCTTCCTGGGCGGCCCGCCGCTGGTGAAGGCGGCGACCGGCGAGGTGGTGTCGGCGGAAGACCTGGGCGGCGGCGACGTGCACACGCGCCTGTCCGGCGTGGTCGACCACCTGGCGCAGAACGACCTGCACGCGCTGTCGATGGCGCGCACCATCGTGTCGAACCTGAACCGCACCAAGCCGCAGCAGATGGCGCTGCGCGAATCGGTGGAGCCGAAATACGCGCCGGAAGAACTGTACGGCGTGATCCCGGTCGATACCCGCAAGCCCTTCGACGTGCGCGAGGTGATCGCCCGCATCGTGGACGGCAGCGAGTTCGACGAATTCAAGGCGCGCTACGGCACCACGCTGATTTGCGGCTTTGCGCACATCTACGGCGTCAAGGTCGGCATCATCGCCAACAACGGCATCCTGTTCTCGGAGTCCGCGCTCAAGGGCACGCACTTCATCGAGCTGTGCGCGCAGCGCAAGATCCCGCTGGTGTTCCTGCAAAATATCACCGGCTTCATGGTCGGCCGCAAGTACGAGAACGAAGGCATCGCGCGCAACGGCGCCAAGATGGTGACGGCCGTCGCCACGGCTGCGGTGCCGAAGTTCACCGTCATCATCGGCGGCAGCTTCGGCGCAGGCAACTACGGCATGTGCGGCCGCGCGTTCTCGCCGCGCTTCATGTGGATGTGGCCGAATGCGCGCATCTCGGTGATGGGCGGCGACCAGGCGGCATCCGTGCTGGCCACCGTCAAGCGCGACGGCATCGAAGCGAAGGGCGGCCAGTGGTCGGCGGACGAGGAAGCCGCGTTCAAGCAGCCGATCAAGGAACAGTACGAACACCAGGGCCACCCGTACTACGCCACCGCGCGCCTGTGGGACGACGGCGTGATCGATCCGGCCGACACGCGCATGGTGCTGGGCCTGGGCCTGTCCGCCGCGCTGAACGCCGAAATCCCGAACACCAAGTTCGGCGTGTTCCGCATGTAAGGACCCGACATGGACTACACCACCCTCTCCGTTTCCATCGCCGGCAAGGTCGCCACCGTTACGCTCACGCGTCCGGACGTGCGCAATGCCTTCAACGAGAAGACCATTGCCGAGCTGGCGCTGGCCTTCGATGAACTGGGCCGCAACGAGTTCGTGCGCGCGATCGTGCTGGCCGCGGAAGGCCAGGCCTTCTGCGCCGGCGCGGACCTGAACTGGATGAAGAAGATGGCCGGCTACTCGCACGACGAGAACCGCGCCGATGCGCTGGCCCTCGCGGACATGCTGCGCACGATCTACCTGTGCCCGAAGCCGGTCGTGGCCCGTATCCAGGGCGACTGCTACGCGGGCGGCATGGGCCTGGCCGCTGCCTGCGATATCGCGGTCGCGGTGCAGGAGGCGAACTTCTGCCTGTCCGAGGTCAAGCTGGGCCTGATCCCCGCGACCATCTCGCCGTACGTGATCAAGGCGATGGGCGAGAACGCGGCGCGCCGCTACTTCCTGACCGCCGAGCGCTTCAGCGCGCAGGAAGCGCACCGCATCGGCTTCGTGCATGAAGTGGCGACGGTCGATACGCTCGACGAGGTCGTGGGCGGCATCGTCAAGGCGCTGGTGAACAACAGCCCGGACGCGGTCAGGCTGGCCAAGGAGCTGGTGCGCGATATCCCGGGCAAGCCCGTGACCACCGAACTGCTGGCCGACACCGCCGATCGCATCGCCAACATCCGCGCGTCCGCCGAAGGCCGCGAAGGCGTGGCCTCGTTCCTGGAGAAGCGCAAGCCCTCATGGTTGAACTGAAAGACGCATCGCAGGACTGGGTCGCACGCAGCCTGAAGAGCGTGTGGCACCCCTGCACGCAGATGCAGCACCACGAAACCGTGCCGCTGATCCCGGTCAGCCACGGCCGCGGGGTGTGGCTGTACGACCACCAGGGCAAGCGCTACCTGGACGCGATCAGCTCGTGGTGGGTCAACCTGTTCGGGCACGCCAACCGCCGCATCAACGCGGAGCTGCGCGAACAACTGGAGACGCTGGAACACGCGATGCTCGCCGGCTTCACGCACGAGCCGGTGGTAAAGCTCTCCGAACAGCTGTCCGACCTGACCGGCAATGTGCTGGGACACGCCTTCTACGCGTCGGACGGCGCATCGGCGGTCGAGATCGCGCTCAAGATGAGCTTCCACTACTGGCGCAACAGCGGCAGGAGCGGGAAGCAGGAATTCGTCTGCCTGGAAGGCAGCTACCACGGCGAGACCGTCGGCGCGCTGGCGGTCACGGACGTGGCGCTGTTCAAGGATGCGTACGGCCCGCTGCTGCGCGCCTCGCGCACGGTGGCGTCGCCGGATGCGCGCAACGCCCGCGAAGGCGAAACCGCGCAGGACGTGGCACGCCGGGCGGCGCAGGATGTCGAGCGCCTGTTCGCAGAGCGCGCGGACAAGATTGCCGCCCTCATCGTCGAGCCGCTGGTGCAGTGCGCAACCGGCATGGCGATGCACGACCCGCTCTACCTGGAACTGGTACGCGCGCTGTGCGACCGCTACGAGGTGCATCTCATCTGCGACGAAATCGCCGTGGGCTGCGGCCGTACCGGCAGCTTCTTCGCCAGCGAGCAGGCCGGCATCTGGCCCGATTTCATGTGCCTGTCCAAAGGGATCAGCGGCGGCTACCTGCCGCTGTCGCTGGTGCTGACGCGCGACGAGATCTACCAGGCGTTCTACAGCTGCGACGTCACGCGCGGCTTCCTGCATTCGCATTCGTACACCGGCAATCCGCTGGCCTGCCGCGCTGCGCTGGCCACGCTGGCGATCTTCCGCGAGGACGATGTCATCGCGCGCAACCGGGTCCGCGCCGCCAGGCTGACGGCTGCGCTGGCGCCGCTGGCCGCGCACGAGCGCGTGCGCAACTTCCGCCAGCGCGGCATGATCTGGGCTTTCGATGCGGTGGAGGACGATGCAGGGAAGGCGGCGACCTTCTCGCGCCGCTTCTTTGCCAAGGCGGTCGAGAACGAACTGCTGCTGCGGCCGATCGGCCGCACGGTATACCTGATGCCGCCCTATGTGCTGAACGACGAGGAAACCGCGCTGCTGGCCCAGCGCACGCTCGCCACCTTCGACGCGGTGACCGGCTGACATGAACCTGATCGACGCCATCGACAAGCAGCTGGGCGAACATGCCGCGCGCGGACTCACGCGCGTGCGCCGCACGGTGGAAACGCCTTGCGCACCGCGCATGACGGTCGATGGCCGCGACATCGTCGCCTTCTGCAGCAACGACTACCTGGGCCTGGCGTCGCACCCGCTGGTGGTGGAGGCGCTGCGCGAAGGGGCGTCGCTGTATGGCGCGGGAAGCGGCGCATCGCACCTGATCAGCGGCCATAGCAGGGCCCACGAGCTGGTCGAGGAATGCCTGGCCGGCTTCGTTTCGCCCCACATGGAGTCGGCGCGCGCGCTGTACTTCTGCACCGGCTACATGGCCAACCTGGCAGTGCTGACCGCGCTCGGCGCAGCGGCGGACGCGCACATCTTCTCCGAGTCGCTCAACCACGCATCGCTGATCGACGGGGCGCGGCTGGCGCGTGCGCAGGTCAGCGTGTACCCGCACGCGGACCTGGAGGCGCTGGCGGCGCAGCTGCAGGCCAGCAGCGCAGCAACGAAGATTGTCGTGACCGACAGCGTGTTCTCGATGGACGGCGACATCGCTCCCCTGCCGCAGTTGCTGGCGCTGTGCGAACAGCACGGCGCATGGCTGGTGGTGGACGACGCGCACGGCTTCGGCGTGCTCGGCGAAAACGGCCGCGGCGCGTTGGAGCACTTCGGCCTGCGTTCGCAGAACATCGTCTACGTCGGCACGCTGGGCAAGGCGGCCGGCGTCGGCGGCGCGTTCGTCGCGGCGCATGGCAGCGTGATTGAACTGCTGGTGCAGCGCGCGCGGCCATACATCTACACGACCGCGCCGGCGCCGGCGCTGGCGCATGCGCTGCTGGCCAGCGTCGAAATCATCGGCGGCAGCGAAGGCCGCGAGCGCCGCGCGCAATTGCAGGCGCTGATCCGGCAGGCGCGCAACAGCCTCACGCTGCGCACCTGGCAGCACATCGAATCGCCAACGGCGATCCAGCCGGTGGTCATCGGCAGCAACGCCGCCGTCATGCAGGCCGGCGCCGCGCTGTACGAACAGGGCATGTGGGTGGCGTCCATCCGCCCGCCGACCGTGCCGGCGGATACCGCGCGCCTGCGCATCACACTGTCCGCGGCGCATACCGCGGGGGAAGTCGCGCAGCTGTGCGACGCGGTCAACCAACTGGAACGGAGCATGACATGAGCCTCGAAGAAACCGTCGTGCCATCGGAAATCGCAGAGCCGGCGCCGGCGCCCGTGCTGGACGGCGTGCCGTCGCGCTTCGCGTGCTTCGTCACCGGCACCGACACCGAGATCGGCAAAACGCTGGTGTCGGCCGCGATCCTGCACGCGCTGGTGAAGACCGGCGTTCGCGCGTGCGGCATGAAGCCAGTCGCGGCTGGCGCGGAGCTGCGCGATGGCCAGATGCACAACGACGACGCGGCCATGCTGCGCGCCGCCGGCAACGTGTCGCTGCCGCAGCACATCACCACGCCCTACCTGCTGAGCGAACCGGCCGCGCCGCACATCGCTGCCGCGCTGGAAGGCGTCGAGATCGACCTGGTGCCGATCATCGCCGCGTATGCCGAGATCTCGGCCGCGTCCGATGCGATGGTGGTGGAAGGCGTGGGCGGCTTCCGCGTGCCCCTCAACGACACCACCGATACCGCCGACCTGGCCGTGGCGCTCGACCTGCCGGTGATCCTGGTGGTCGGCATGCGCCTGGGCTGCATCAGCCACGCGCTGCTGACCGCCGAAGCGATCGCCTCGCGCGGGCTGGTGATCGCCGGCTGGGTCGCCAATGAAATCGGTCCGATGAATTTCGCCGACGAGAATATCGAAGCGCTCACGCAGCGCATCCCGGCGCCCTTCCTCGGACGGGTGCCGCACCTCAAACATCCGACGGCAGCCAACGCTGCCGCGCACCTGGACCTCGCCGGCCTGCCCGGCTGGCCGTCCCGTAAAGATTGAATCACAAAGGAATCAACATGACTGAAGCCGTCACCTTCCACCCTGCCGTCCGCCCGGTCAAGCTGCCAGAAGCCGCGGCATGGCCGCTCGCCGACGTGCTGGCGCTGTTCGAACTGCCGTTCAACGAGCTGATGTTCCGCGCGCAGGAAGTGCACCGCGCCCACTGGCCGAACGGCGACGTCGAACTGGCTACCCTGCTGTCGATCAAGACCGGCGGCTGCGAAGAAGACTGCAACTACTGCCCGCAGGCCGCCCGCTACGACACCGGCGTCGAGGCGAAGAAGCTGCTCGACCTGGACACCGTGCTCGATGCCGCGCGCGAAGCGAAATCGCACGGCGCGACGCGCTTCTGCATGGGCGCCGCATGGCGCAGCCCGAAGGAACGCGACATGGAAAAGGTCGAGGCGATGGTGCGCGAAGTGAAGGCGCTGGGCCTGGAAACCTGCGCCACCCTCGGCATGCTGGAGGAAGGCCAGGCGGACCGCCTGAAGAACGCGGGCCTGGACTACTACAACCACAACATCGACACCTCGCCTGACTTCTACGACAACGTGATCTCGACCCGCGAATACCAGGACCGCCTGGATACGCTGGGCCGCGTGCGCCAGGCCGGCCTGAAGGTCTGCTGCGGCGGCATCGTCGGCATGGGCGAATCGCGCGAACAGCGCGCCGGCCTGATCGCGCAGCTGGCGAACATGAACCCGTATCCGGAATCAGTGCCGGTCAACCACCTGGTGCAGGTCGAGGGCACGCCGCTGCACGGCATCGATCCGCTCGACCCGATCGAATTCGTGCGCACCATCGCGGTGGCGCGCATCACCATGCCGCAGGCGCGCGTGCGCCTTTCCGCAGGGCGCCGCCAGATGGGCGAAGCGGTGCAGGCGATGTGCTTCATGGCGGGCGCCAACTCGATCTTCTACGGCGACAAGCTGCTGACCACCGAGAACCCGGAAGCGGAAGACGACCGCGCGCTGCTGGCGCGCCTGGGCCTGTCCACCCGCGCCGCGACGCTCGACTCGGCGCCAAAGGAAAAGTGCGGCTGCTGATCACGCTGCCCGCGGCCAGACCTTCGACATCATAAAAACGAAAGACACCAGCATGTTCAAGAAAATCCTCATCGCAAACCGTGGCGAAATCGCCTGCCGTGTCGCCGCCACCGCGCGCCGCATGGGTATCCGCACCGTGGCCGTGTATTCGGAGGCGGACGCCAACTCGAAGCACGTGGCGGTATGCGATGAGGCGGTCCTGATCGGACCTGCGCCGGCCAAGGAAAGCTACCTGGTTGGCGACAGGATCATTGCGGTGGCGCTGGCGACAGGGGCGGAAGCGATCCACCCGGGCTACGGCTTCCTGTCCGAGAACGCGGAATTCGCGGAAGCGTGCGAGCAGGCCGGCCTGGTCTTCATCGGCCCGCCCGCATCGTCGATGCGCGCGATGGGCTCCAAGTCCGCCGCCAAGTCGCTGATGGAGACGGCCAGCGTGCCGCTGGTGCCTGGCTACCATGGCGACAACCAGGACCCGGACTTCCTGCAGCAGCAGGTCGACCGCATCGGCTACCCGGTGCTGCTCAAGGCCAGCGCGGGCGGCGGCGGCAAGGGCATGCGCGTGGTCGAGAAGGCCGAAGACTTCAAGGCTGCGCTGGCGTCCTGCAAGCGCGAGGCGATCAGCTCCTTCGGCGACGACAAGGTGCTGGCCGAGAAGTACCTGATCCGTCCGCGCCACATCGAGATCCAGGTGTTCGCGGACAAGCACGGCAACTGCGTCTACCTGCACGAGCGCGACTGCTCGGTGCAGCGCCGCCACCAGAAGGTGCTGGAAGAAGCGCCGGCGCCGGGCATGACGCCTGAACGCCGCGCGGCGATGGGCGAGGCGGCCGTCAACGCGGCCAAGGCGGTCGGCTATGTCGGCGCGGGCACGGTGGAGTTCATCGCCAACCAGGACGGCTCCTTCTACTTCATGGAGATGAACACCCGCCTGCAGGTGGAGCACCCGGTCACCGAAATGATCACCGGGACCGACCTGGTGGAATGGCAGCTGCGCGTGGCCGCCGGCCAGCCGCTGCCGAAGAAGCAGGAACAACTGTTCATCCACGGCCATTCGATCGAAGCGCGCGTGTATGCGGAGAATCCGGAGAAGGGCTTCCTGCCGTCGATCGGCACGCTGCGCCACATGGGAACGCCGGACGGCGTGTCGTTCGAACTGGGCGGCACCCCGGGCGTCGCTCCGGCGCCGGTGCGTATCGATTCGGGCGTGCGCGAAGGCGACGCCATCTCGCCGTTCTACGATCCGATGATCGCCAAGCTGATCGTCTGGGGTGCGGACCGCACGCAGGCGCTGGCGCGCATGTCGCAGGCCCTGTCGGAGTTCCAGATCGTGGGCCTGGCCACCAATATCGCATTCCTGAAGCGCCTGGTGGAAGGCGACGCCTTCGCCACGGCCGACCTGGACACGGGCCTCATCGACCGCAATGGCGATGCGCTGTTCCCGCCGCCGCGTTCCGTGCCGCTGGGCGCACTCGCGCTGGCCGCGGTCGCGCTGATCGAAGGCGAAAAGGACACCTCCGCCAGCGTCGCCGCCAACCCGGCCGACCCGTGGGGCAATGCGCGCGGCTGGCGCCTGAACGCGGCCTACCAGCGCCAGCTCGCGTTTGCGGACGAGAACAAGCGCTACGACGTGACCGTCAAGTACGAATCGCACGGCTGGACCCTGTCCTACGGCGGGATCGAAGTGCCGATGTCGCTGGCCTCGCGCAGCGGACCCGAGTTCTCGATCAAGCTGGGCGAAACCTCGATGCACGCGACCGTGCGCCGCGACGGCGACCTGTTCCACGTGTTCACCGGCGGGCGCCACTTCCAGCTGGCCTACGACGACCCGATGGCGCACGTGGGCGAGACCGAAGCGCATGGCGGCCGCCTGACCGCGCCGATGCCGGGCAAGGTCGTCGCCGTGATCGCCGCCAAGGGCAAGGAAGTCAAAAAGGGCGACCCGTTGATCATCATGGAAGCGATGAAGATGGAGCACACCATTTCGGCGCCTGGCGACGGGCTGGTGGAAGATGTGCTGTACAACGTCGGCGACCAGGTCGCGGACGGTGCTCCGCTGATCGAGTTCAAGGCAGCGTAAGCCATGCGCATCCTGCTCCACCGTGCCGACGGTAACACCGCGCCCTGGGTAGCGGACTTCGCGCAGGCGCTGCCCGAAGCCGAAGTCGTGGCCTGGAAGGAGGGCGAAGCGGTCGCGCCTTGCGATTACGCGGTACTGTGGTCCCCGCCGGCGGCACTGGTCCCCGAGCTGCAGCACGTGAAGGCGATCTTCCTGACCGGTGCGGGCGTCGACGCCATCATGAAATTCAACGACCAGCTGCCGGACGTGCCGATCATCCGCCTCGGCGACGCCGGCATGGCCGTGCAGATGGCGGAATACGTCCTGCACGCCGTGCTGGGTTACTACCGCCGCATGCCGGAGTACGAGGCGCAGGCGCGCCGCGGCGAATGGAAGCAGCTGCCGCAGCACCGCAAGGAAGACTTCACGGTGGGCGTGCTCGGTACGGGCGTGCTGGGCATGCGCGTGGTCGAGGCGCTGCGCCATTTCGGCTTTCCTGTGCGCGGCTGGAGCCGTTCGGCCAAGTCGATCGAAGGTGTCGCATCCTTCGCCGGGATGGAATCGCTCGACGGTTTCCTGGCCGGTTCGCGCGTGCTGGTCAATATGCTGCCGTTGACCCCTGAGACGAACGAATTGCTAAACCATGCGCGCCTGTCGCGCCTGCCCAAGGGCGCGTACCTTGTGAATGTGGCGCGCGGCGCGCATATTGTGGAAAATGATCTGCTGGAGCTGGTGAAGTCCGGCCATATTGCGGGCGCCACGCTGGACGTGTTCGCAAACGAGCCATTGCCGGCTGCGCACCCGTTCTGGAGCGAGCCGCGCATCACCATCACGCCGCATGTCTCCGCGCTGACGCTGCGCACCGAGAGCGTGCAGCAGATCGCAGGCAAAATGCGCGCGCTGGCGCGCAACGAACCGGTCGCCGATGTGGTGGACCGCCAACGAGGATACTGAAATGAACGCACTGCCACGCAAGGTCAAGATCGTCGAAGTCGGTCCACGCGACGGGCTGCAGAACGAGAAGGAGTCGGTTCCGGCCGACGTGAAGGTCCAGCTGGTGGATATGCTGTCCGCAGCGGGCTTCCCTAACATCGAAGCGGCATCGTTCGTGTCGCCCAAGTGGGTGCCGCAAATGGCGACCAGCGCCGAAGTCATGGCGCGAATCGCGCGTCGTCCCGGCGCCATCTATTCCGCGCTGACGCCGAACATGCAGGGCTTTGAAGCGGCGCTGGCGGCGAAGGCCGACGAGGTGGTGATCTTTGGCGCGGCGTCCGAGGCGTTCTCGCAGAAGAACATCAATTGCTCGATCGCGGAATCGATCGCGCGCTTCGAGCCGGTGGCAAAGGCGGCGAAGGACAATGGTTTGCGCCTGCGCGCATCCATCAGCACGGCCTTCGGCTGCCCTTACCAGGGCGAGGTGCCGCTGGAATCGGTGGCGGACGTGGTGCGCCGCATGCGCGACCTGGGCTGCGACGAAATCGACATTGCCGACACCATTGGCGTGTCCACCCCGCGCAAAACGCAGGCCGTCATGGAAACCGCGGCGCGGGAATTCCACCTGGACCGCATCGCCGGCCACTTCCACGACACCTACGGGCAGGCGCTGGCGAACATCTACGCCAGCCTGGAGATCGGCGTATCGATCTTCCACTCGTCCGTCTCGGGCCTGGGCGGTTGCCCGTACGCCAAGGGCGCGACCGGCAATGTCGCGACCGAAGACGTGATCTACATGCTGAACGGGCTGGGGATCGAGACCGGGATCGACCTCGACAAGGTGGTGGACGCGGGCCTGTTCATCACCGGCCACCTGGGCCGCAAGGGCGTCAGCCGCGCCGGCAACGCCATCGCCGCCAAACGCGCCGGATAAGGAAGGGGGCGGCGCCCCCCGGCCCCGAACGAAAAAAGGCTGAACCGAAGTTCAGCCTTTTTCTTGAATCTTGGTCGGAGTACAAGGATTCGAACCTTGGACCCTCTGGTCCCAAACCAGATGCGCTACCGGGCTGCGCCACACTCCGAAGAAGCAAGATCATACAGTCGTTCAACTCATCGGTCAAGGGTGTCCAGCGGAATTTGTATGCCAGGCGGCAGGAAACTAAATGTAACGCCTCTTATCAGATTCCTAATTTATGAGAGCATACCGTTCTCTCAGGGGGACGACTTTTGTACAGCAATCCGGATTTCATGCGACCGCAGCCGAATCGCCGCCTGGGCGTCGGTATCGCCGCATCGCTGGCCGCGCATATCCTGCTGCTGCTGGCCTTTCGCGCCGATTCGCTGCGCGAGCTGGTCACGGAGCCGTCCACACAGGCAAAGGCCATGCTGGTGTGGATCAAGCCGAAGCCACCGCTTCCCGAGCCGGAACGCATCGTCGAGCGCCGCCCGTCCGACACCCCGTCGCGTGCGAAACCCGCGGCAAGCAAAAGAACCGCCCAGGACACCAGTCCGGCGACGGACCAGGACAGCGAAGACGCCAGCGTCCCGCAGCCCCTCATCGCCGTCGACCGCAGCACCGTGCCCGACCCTTTTTATGTGCAGCCGGCGCCGCAGGAGAAGACCTTCGACATGGCAGCCGCGCGCGCCGCAGCACGCCGGGTAGCGACCAGCGCCGATCCGGCGCGGGCGGACCTGCCGGTCGGCCAGTTCGACAAGGAGCGCAACCGCGTCAAGCCGCAGCCAAGCAAGGAGGCGAGGGCAATAGCCAGCGCCGAGCGGCCGGACTGCAAGGATGGAATCCCCGGACCGCTCGGCGGGCTGCTGTCACCTCTGAACCTACTAATGGATAAGAAAGACCACGGATGCAAGTGGTGACACGGACCGGCGGACGTACGGCACGCCCCCGAACCTATCGCGCTGCACGGACACCAGCCCGCGTCACGTAGAGTTGGACAGGGCCGGTTCCGCTAAGTTGCGCTAAATATCGCGCGCACTTTTGATCTGGAGCGCCTTCTCGTACAGCGCGTTCTTTTTGCCCCCGCTGATTTGCGCTGCCAGCGCCGCGGCCTGCTTGACGGGCAACTCTTCCAGCAGGATGCGCAGGACGCGCTCCGCTTCGGCCTCCGCCGCGTCGGTTTCGGCCGGCGCGCCTTCCACCAGCACCACGAACTCGCCGCGCTGGCGGTGCTGGTCACCCTTGACCCACGTGAGCGCCTCGGAGACCGGGCAGCGGTGGATCTCCTCGAACATCTTGGTCAGTTCCCGCGCGAACACTACCTGGCGCCCGGGAGGGAAGGTTGCCGCCAGCGACTCGACGCAATCGACGATGCGGTGCGGCGCCTCATAGATTACGAGCGTGGCGGGCATCCTGGCCAGTTCCGCCAGCGCCGACTCGCGCTGCTTGGGCTTGGCCGGCAGGAAGCCGACGAAGTGGAACTGGTCGTTGACCAAGCCACTGGCCGAGAGCGCAGCGATGGCGGCGGAGGCGCCGGGCAGCGGGATGACGCGCAAGCCGGCGTTGCGCACCGCGTCCACGATGCGCGCACCCGGATCGGAGACCGCCGGAGTGCCGGCGTCCGACACCAGGGCGATGCGCTCGCCGGCGTGCAGGCGCGCGACGATCTTCTCGGCCACTTCGCGCTCGTTATGCTGGTGCGCCGCGATCATCTGCTTGTCCAGCCCGAAGCGGGCGAACAGCGCACTGGTGTTGCGGGTATCCTCGCAGGCGACCGCGTCGGCCAGTTCCAGCAGGTGCAGCGCGCGCAGCGTGATGTCGGCCACGTTGCCGATCGGCGTGGCGACCACGTACAGCGTCCCGGCGGGGTACGACTGGAGGGCGGGTTCGCCCATCACGGGGAGCTGGGACAGGGGGCGGGCTGGCTGGGTCATCGGCACTTTCGGTGGGCTGCGTTGGCGGGGGCGATTGTGCGCTCCCGCCAACGCGTTGACAAGCGCGCACGCCTCGCATTTGGCGGAATCCGCCATGTCATGACCGATTCCGCCAAGACGGGCACAGTCCCCTTCGATGCGAACTTTGGAGTGAATGCACGGTCTATAGCTGAGCGAACGTCGAAACGGGAGGCCCATCGTGTGGCACGAGCATTTGTCAGCCAGGCAGAAGCAGGGCCAGCTATGGGAGCAGCGAGCGCTCACTTACCTCGGCATGCGGGGCCTCACGCTGGTCGAGGCCAACTACGCCTGCCGCGGCGGCGAGATCGACCTGGTCATGCGCGACCGCGACACGATCGTCTTCGTGGAGGTGCGCCAGCGCGAGGACTGCCGCTACGGAGGGGCGTTGGCCAGCATCTCGCCCGCCAAGGTCCGCCGCCTGGTGCGCGCCGCCCAGACCTACCTGCTGCGCTACACGCGGCTGCCGCCCTGCCGCTTCGACGTGCTGGCCGTCGACGGCGACCAGATCGACTGGATCCGGAACGCACTCTGGTTGACGTGATTCCCCGGAGCTGTGCCAGCCAATCATCCGGTCAACAGCAACCGATGATTGTCAGGGCGTGCCTGCTGCTGCCTTGATCGTCGCCAGGTACGCCTCCTGAACCAGCTTGGCTTTGAATGTGTGATCTCTCATTACGCCATCATCGTCCTTCTTGTGTTCCTTGAAAGTCCCATTCTGATCAAATATACACAGGTGGAAGAGAGCGACATCGACAAAGGCGGCTTTGGAATCGGCGCTGGTCAATTTCACGAACAGCTCTTCGAATTCCTTGCGATGAGTGACATCCAAACCCTGCAGCTTTCCCATCAAGTCACCGATCTTCAAAGCGTCGTCGGCTTTCGACTTTGTCGTTTTTGCACCGCTCGCAGTCAATACGCAACGGTTGCCTTTTCCGTCGACCACGGCAGCGCTCGAGTACGGCGGCCACAAATAGATAGCGCCTCCTTCGGTGACTTTGCCGGGGCTCGCATAGGTTGTTATCGGGATTTCCGGTTCACTTGTGCCGACCGGTTGGAGGCCGCTGCACGCGCTTGCGAGAACACTGGCGGTGGTGAGCAGGGTGAGTTTAGTATGCATAGCCGTACCCCTTCGGAAAGATGAATATGGGCCGCCGTGAGGCAGATTCCGGTTTGACAGCCGAACAACCGCCAGGTTCAATCTGAGGGGACCGGGAATTCACAATAGGGAGCTCTGCTACAACTGGTCTTAGACTTAAGCCGCTCTAAGGTGTAAGCAATTTTTACTGCTCTTGAGCCCTTAGCGTTGCCGCTGCACTATAATCGGCAACTATGAACTCCGACCGCATCCTAGCGCACTTCCAGGAAAGTGCCGAACTCAAGCTTTCGTCCGCCAACGCGCTCACCCAACCGATCTCGCAAGCCGTCGATATCATGTTTTCCGCTCTCGCGAACGGGAACAAGATCCTCGCCTGCGGCAACGGCGGCTCCGCTGCCGACTGCCAGCACTTTGCCGCCGAACTGGTCGGCCGCTTCGAACGCGAGCGCAATCCGCTGCCGGCGCTGGCCCTGACCACCGACACCTCGATCATGACGGCGGTGGGCAACGACTACAGCTACCGCGACATCTTCTCCAAGCAGGTGCAGGCATTCGGCCAGCCGGGCGACGTGCTGCTGGCGATTTCCACCTCCGGCAATTCGGCCAACGTGCTGGCAGCGGCCGAAGCCGCGCTGGAACGCGAAATGCGCGTGGTGGCCATGACCGGCAAGGATGGCGGCGCGCTGGCGCGCATGCTGACCGACCTTGACGTCCACATCAACGTGCCGCATTCGCGCACCGCGCGCATCCAGGAAGTCCACCTGGTCACGATTCACTGCATTTGCGACGGCATCGACGTCGCGCTGTTCGGAGGAGACGAGAATGAATAAGCCTGCACTGCTGGCTGGTAAGACCGTACTGGCCGCTGCGCTGGCGCTGTCGCTGACGGGTTGCGTCGAGATGGTGCTGGGCACCGCCGTGATGGGCGTGGTCAGCGCATCGGACCGCCGCACCCTGGGCGCGCAGACCGACGACAAGGCGATCGCCCTCAAGGCCGAGATGCGCATGCCGTCCGTGACCAAGGATGAAGGCCACGTCAACGTCAACAGCTACAACCGCAAGGTGCTGCTGACCGGCGAAGTGAAGGACGAGGCGATGAAAACCGCCGTCGAAAACCACGTGCGCGCCGTGGACGGCGTGCAGAACGTGATCAACGAACTGGAAGTCGCACCGCTGTCGACCTACACCTCGCGTTCTGCGGATGCGCTGGTGACCACCAAGGTCAAGGCCAGCCTGGTCGACATGAAGACCATCTCCGCGAACTCCTTCAAGGTGGTGACCGAACGCGGCACCGTGTACCTGATGGGCCGCGTGACCGAACGAGAAGGCCAGGTCGCAGCCGACGTGGCGCGTGGCGTGTCGGGCGTGAAGAAGGTCGTCAAACTGTTCGAGTACATCACCGAAGACCAGCTCAAGGCCATGCAGCCTGCGCGTTCGCCGGACTTGCAGGCCCAGTCGTAAGGAATCTGGATCATCATGGCTGACACGCCAAGCAAATCGAAGTGGAGCAAGCCGGCCGCCATCGCGGCCGTGGTACTTGCACTGGGCGGCATCGGCTTTGCCGCATTCACGGGGTCGAAGCCGGCGCCGGAAGTCACCTACCTGAGCATCAAGGGCGAGCAGATCACGCCGGCGGCGCTGAAGGGCAAGGTCGTCATGGTCAACTTCTGGGCCACGTCCTGCGTCACCTGCGTCAAGGAGATGCCGGACATGGTGCGTACGTACGAAAAGTTCAAAGGGCAGGGGCTCGAGTTCATCGCCGTGGCGATGAGCTACGACCCGCCGAACTATGTGGTCAACTTTACCGAGACGCGCAAGCTGCCGTTCAAGGTGGCGCTCGATGTGGACGGCTCGGCGGCGAAAGCCTTCGGCGACGTTCAGCTGACGCCCACTACGTTCGTGATCGGGCGCGATGGCAAGATCCTCAAGCGCTACGTTGGCGAGCCCGATTTCGCGGAGCTCGACAAGCTGATCCAGCGCGCCCTCTCCACGTAACGTCGTCCCGCGCTATACGCGCAGCATGGCTTCGAGCGGATCGAGCACCTCGTCGCTGCCCCAGTAGGCCTGGTGCGACAGCGGATTCCAGCTCTTCAGGACCCAGTCGATCATGCCCGCGCCGGCATTGATCACGCGGTCCTCGACCAGGTCGCGATAGCCCGGCGACAGCGGCTGCAGCGGCCATCCCAGTACATCGTCCGGATCGTAGATGTTCAGCCAGCGGAAGGCGTCGTTCGGCCGCCGGATCGGGATGACCAGCATGTTCTTGTGCGCGGCCACGAATATCGGGATATTGCAGCCTGTTGAAATCCACCCGGTGCAGGTATCGGCCCGCAGGAACGCGATCTCGTCCCGGGTCAGCTCCGGCCGCCCGCTGATCGCGAACGCAAAGCGCTGGATGTCCTTCCAGATCCCGAGGTTGACGCGCGAGTGCTCGGACTTCTGCGCGTCGTAGATATAGTTCGACATCACCTGGCAGCCGAGCGAGTGCGTCAGCAGCACCAGCCGCGGATTGGTGGCGAAGTGCTCGCGCGCGCCGAGCAGCGTGCGCGCGATGTCCAGCTGCGCCATCTCGTACGGCGAATGATCGAACTCCTTGCCGTTTTCCAGTCCCGCGGCATCGCCAAAGCCGTACAGGAGGAAGCGCCGCAGGTGGTCGTAGTTCACGGGCGCGTGCCGGCTGACGCGGTTCCATACCTCGGTCTCGTTATCCTGCAGGATCTTCTGGTAGTAGACGCTGCCCATGGCGATGTGCGCTTTGCTGCGCGGGACCCGGCGCTCCACTTCCGCGAAAATCTTGTCTGCGTAGCTGGGCGGAGTCTCCCCCATCCCATGCACGACGATGAATGCGACCTCGGACATGTGTTCCCTCCTCGGTCAGGAGCGTAGCACGTTCCCTGCAGAAACTCAGAGCTGGGGAGTTGCGATACCGCAAAGCTCGTGGGGCATCATGTCGGCAACCGGTGCGACTTCGGCCTGCTTCCGGGCCGAGGAACAGCAGGCGCGCGCCGGCGCGTCAAAGCCACTCAGCACAATCTTCCCGATGACGCGGCCGGTCGCCATCATCTTGTGCGCGATGCGCAGGTTGGCAGCGTTGATCGGCGCGAGCTCCGTGGTCACCGTGTCCATGAGCAGGCCCGCGTCGAGATGCCGTGCCACTTCACTGAGAATGTGATGCTGGCGCGCGAGATCGGCGGTGCGGTAGTCGATGCGCGTGTAGATCATCTCCCAGACCAGCGTGACGCTCTTGTCCCAAAGGAGGTTGATGTCGACCGGTCCGCTCGCCTCCACCGCCAGCCCGATCGTCCCCTGCGGCGCGACCACCTGGGCAGCCACCGGATAATAGCGGTTCGTGTCCGACAAAATCGCGACGTAGTCGGCAGCGGGATGCCCGAGCGCCGCCATCTGCGCCGCGATATCCCCGAAGTGGTCGACCGTGTGGTGTGCGCCCATCCGGCGAACCCATTCCTGCGATTCCGGCCGCGATGCGGTGGCGATGACGTTCAGGCCTGCGACCCTCGAGGCAAGCTGCACGGCCATCGAACCCACGCCGCCCGCGGCGCCGATGATGAGGATGGTCTTGCCGCGCGCCGCATCGCCGATGCGCATGCGATCGAATAACAGCTCCCACGCGGTAAGCGCCGCCATCGGGTAGGCCGCCGCCTGCGCAAAGCCCAGTGTGGACGGGATATGCCCGGCGATGCGTTCGTCGACCAGCTGGAATTCCGCGTGCGAACCTGGCCGCGCCGGGTCGCCCGAGTAGTAGACCTTGTCGCCGGGACGGAACAGCGTGACATCCGGCCCGACCGCCACAACGACACCGGCCGCATCGAACCCGATCACGCGCGGCGTGGCCTCGACCTTGTCCTTGGGACGGCGCACGCGGTTATCCAGCTGGTTCACGGAGACTGCCTGCACGCTGACGAGCATGTCGCGGCCCGCCGGGGCGGCCGGCGAAGGCAGCTCGGTATCGAAGATGGACTCAGGGTGGTCGATATCGGCATAGCGGGTCAGGGCAACGGCTTTCATGGCAATCCTCGGTGGTTGGGAAAGCTCACATCATCACCCTGTTGTGTCAATTGATAAATACGGCAATAATCGAATCACTTTCAATCTATTTTTGATA
Organism: Pseudoduganella sp. GCM10020061; assembly: GCF_042683405.1. Taxonomy (NCBI): domain Bacteria; kingdom Pseudomonadati; phylum Pseudomonadota; class Betaproteobacteria; order Burkholderiales; family Oxalobacteraceae; genus Pseudoduganella; species Pseudoduganella sp. GCM10020061. The sequence continues at coordinate 207,013 of NZ_JBHUJS010000001.1, forward strand.
ATGCATTCGATTTCGGACCTCAGCCTGTTTGTCCTGGTCGCCGACACCGGCAACCTGTCGCAGGCCGCGCGCGAACTGGGCCTGCAGCCCGCCACCGCGAGCGCGGCCCTCAAGCGGCTGGAAGAACGGCTGGACACGCGGCTGTTCGAACGCACCACGCGCAGCATGCGCATCACCACGCAGGGACAGTTGTTCCTCGACTACTGCCGCGACGCGCTGGTGCTGCTGGAGCAGGGCGAGGCGGTGCTGGGCCACGCGCGCGATCGCGTGCAGGGCAAGCTGCGCCTGACCGCACCTGCGGACTTCGGCCGCAACGTGCTGTCGCCGCTCGTGGCGGAGTTCATGGCGCTGCATCCCGGCGTCACGCTCATCCTGCAATGCGCGGACCGCTCTGCGGACTTGTTCCGTGATCCTGTCGACCTGGCGTTTCGCTACGGGCGGCTGGACGATGCCTCATACGTGTCAAAGGAACTGGCGCGCAACAGGCGCGTTGTCGTTGCCGCGCCCAGCTACCTGACCGCGCGCGGCACGCCAGCGGCGCCGCAGGACCTGCAGCGCCATAACTGCCTGGTGCATTCGCTGAGCCAGTCGACCTCGAATACCTGGCGATTCATGAAAGGGCGCACGCCGGTCGAGGTGAGGGTGCATGGCGACCGTGTCGCCGATGACGGCGGTCTGGTACGGGAGTGGGCGGTCGCAGGCCACGGCATCGCGTACAAGTCATGGCTGGATGCGAGGGCAGATGTGGAGGCGGGCAGGCTGGTGGTACTGTTCGGCGAACTGACCGGCGAGGATTGGCCACTGCATGCGGCGTATCCGCACCGGTCGAGTATTGCGCCGGCGGCGCGGGCGCTGCTGGCGTTCGTGGCGCCGCGCATCGCGGCGATGGCGCAGCGGGTGTAGGGTGTGCCCGGGGGGACGGCCCCTGCCCGCTGGGCGGGCAGTCCTGCCCCCTGACGCTTACGCCGGGATGCCGGCGTTGTGGGCTTGCTGGTCGGCGTGGTACGAGCTGCGCACCATCGCGCCAACAGCGGCGTGCACGAAGCCCATCTTGTACGCCTCGTCCTCGAACATGCGGAACACGTCCGGGTGCACGTAGCGGCGCACCGGCAGGTGCGAGTTGGACGGCGCCAGGTACTGGCCGATGGTCAGCATCTCGACGTTATGCTCACGCATGTCGCGCATCACCTGCAGGATCTCTTCGTCGGTCTCGCCCAGGCCGACCATGATGCCGGACTTGGTCACCGCGTTCGGGTACTTGGCCTTGAAGTCGCGCAGCAGCTGCAGCGAGTGCATGTAGTCGGCGCCCGGGCGCGCTTCCTTGTACAGGCGCGGCACGGTTTCGAGGTTGTGGTTCATCACGTCCGGCAGGCCGTCGGCGAAGATGTTCAGCGCCTTTTCCAGGCGGCCGCGGAAGTCCGGCACCAGCACTTCGATCTTGGTATTCGGGGACATGGCGCGGGTCTTCTGGATGCACTCGACGAAGTGGCCGGCGCCGCCGTCGCGCAGGTCGTCGCGGTCCACCGAGGTGATCACCACATAGGACAGGCGCAGGTCGGCGATGGTCTTGGCCAGGTTGTGCGGCTCGTTCACGTCCAGCGGGTCCGGGCGGCCGTGGCCGACGTCGCAGAACGGGCAGCGGCGGGTGCACTTGTCGCCCATGATCATGAAGGTCGCGGTGCCCTTGCCGAAGCATTCGCCGATGTTCGGGCAGCTGGCTTCCTCGCACACGGTCACCAGCTTGTTGGCGCGCAGGATGTCCTTGATTTCATAGAAGCGCGACGATGCCGTGGCGGCCTTCACGCGGATCCAGTCCGGCTTCTTCAGGCGCTCGACCTGCTCGATCGGCACGATCTTGATCGGGATGCGCGAGGTCTTGTCGGCACCCTTCTGCTTGGCGGTGGCGTCGTATGCTGGTGCGGCTGCTGGCGTGGTCTCGGAAGTCATCTTCGGTTTCAGGTTAATACGGTATTCGGTTCGGCCACCGCGAGCAGGTCCTGCAGCTCGCCGGCCAGCTTGCGCTGCACGTCCGGCAGCGCGGCCTCGACGCCCATGGTGCGCATGTCGACGGTCTCGAGGCCTTCGTAACCGCAGGGATTGATCCAGGTGAACGGCGCCAGGTCCATGGCCACGTTCAGCGATACGCCGTGATAGGTACAGCCGTTGCCGCGCACCTTGAGGCCCAGCGCGGCGATCTTGGCGCCTTTTTTCGGTCCGCCCGCGATGTAGATGCCGGGCGCGCCGTCGATGCGCTCACCTGCGAGATTATACGCCGCCAGCACGTTGATGATGGCCTGCTCGATCTTGTGGACGAATTGTCGGGCGAACAACTTCCCGGCCGGGCGCGAGCGGCGCAGGTCCATCAGGCAGTAGATCACCACCTGGCCGGGGCCGTGATAGGTCACCTCGCCGCCGCGGTCGGTCTGCACCACCGGGATGTCGTGCGGCGCCAACACATGCGCGCGGTCGGCCCCCAGGCCGAGCGTATAGACCGGCGGATGCTCGACGATCCACAGTTCGTCCGGCGTGTCGGCGCCGCGCGCGTCGGTAAAGGCGCGCATCGCGGCGAAGGTGCTGTCGTAGTCGGCGAAGCCCAGGTCGCGGATGATCGCGGGGCCGTGGCGGGTTTGCATGGGTGGTGGCGGTAATTCGAGCCCCGCCATTATAAGCCAGCCCTATGCGGCCGGCTCGAAATGGGGAACCGAAATGGGGACAGACCCCATTTCGAAAATGGGGTCTGTCCCCATTTCGGGGTCTGTCCCCATTTTTAGATGACGATCTTGACCATGGGGTGGCCGGACAGGGCGCGGTACAGGTCGTCGAGCTGGGCGCGGCTGGTGGCGGTCACGGTGACGGTCAGGCCGGTGAAGTTGCCCTTGGACGAGGGGCGCACTTCCATGCGGCCGATGTGGAAGGTGGGATCGTGTTCGAGCACGACGTCCACGATGGTCGCCGCGAAATCTTCATGCGTGGCGCCCATCACCTTGATCGGGAAGTCGCTCGGGTATTCGATGAGGGAGTCTGCTGGCGAGTGCATGCTGGGTTCCAATCCTGAGAAGTGCGGCAAGCCCACATTGTAGCCAATTGCGGGAAATCGGACAGGACAAGGCCCTGCCATCACGGCAGCGGCTCGCTGGCCGGGACGAGGGCGGTGGCTTTTCCGCTGCCGAAAAAAAAAGGCCAGCGACGAAGGCTGGCCTGAAGCTATCCGATTGGGGAGAAAGATAGCAGGGGTAAGGAAACCCGCCGCATCAACGCAAATTCATTCATGCGACGTTGACACTGTATGCAAATGACATCCCCGCTGCCATCGATGTGAGACGAATTGCCGGATTTGCAGGACAGGACGCAATTTGCTGCGACAGACGACTTATCGCTCCGCGCGCTCGTCGCCGTCGGCCTTGCCCGGTCCGCGCCGTCCCTGCACCGTCGCCGGCTCGCTGCGCACTGGCGCGGCTGCTGGCGGCGCGGGCGGCGGCGCCTGGTGCACGACCGGCGGCGCTGGCTGCGGGCGATACACGGCCGGCGCAGGCGCGGCGACTGCGACCGGCGCAGGCGTATGCATCACCGGCGGCGGCATCGGCTGCTCGCGCTGGCGCACGACCGGCTGCGCCGGCGGGGCCTGCGGTGCCGCCGCCTGTGGCGCTGCCACCTCACGTCCGCGGCGAGGACCATCGCGGTCATCGCGTTCGCGGCGCTGGTCGCGGTCGAAACGGTTGTCGTCGCGGCCGCCGAAGCGGTTGTCGTCCTCGAAGCGGCGGCCGAAGCGGCGCTCAGGCTCGCCCGCCTGCACCGACGGCGCAGGATGCTGTACCAGGGGCGCGGCCACCGGACGCTGCTCCATCACAGGCGGCGGCATGCGCACGGCCTGCGGGATGCGCGCATCATCGTCGCCGCGGCGCCCGTCACGTCCACCATGCTGCGGCTGCGGGTTCTGCAGCACCGGACCCGGTCCCTGTGCGTAGCGTCCGGGGCGGCCGTCCTCGTAGTTGCGCTCCACGCCTTCGCGGCCCGGCATGTGGCGCGGCGTCGGCGGAGGCGCGACGCGCGCCGAGGGCAGCGCGGCGACAGGCACCGACGCCTTCGGCATCTTGCTCACTTCGATCACGTTGCGGATGCCGAAGTGCTCCTGCGGGACCACGGTCAGGCCATGCGGATGGCGCCCCTCGCGCCGCACGCGCGGCGGCCGCACGTCGAAGTTGATGCGGTTGACGTGATCGCGGCGGGCGCGATAGTGCGGCACGAACGCGTCGTGCGGGGAGAGCGGATACCAGCCCTGGGCGGGCATGTGGCGGTGGCCTGCGCTGCCGAAGGTGAGCGACCAGTTGGAGCCGCCGACCCAACCCACCAGCGCAGGCGCCCAGACGGGGCGCGCAATGGCGCGGCCAGGCGCCCAGCACCAGCGGCTGCCCACCATCACCCAGCGGCCGTAGTGCGAGGGGGCGTAGCCCCATGGCGCATTGTCGACCCAGGTCCAGCCCCACGGCGACACCCAGGTCCAGCGGCCGTCGCGGTAAGGCACCCAGCCGACCGGCACGGCGCGCGGAATCCACAGCGGCCCGTACTCTGCGCTCTCGCGCCAGCTGCCGTACTGGTCCAGCTCTTCGTAGCCGGTCATCTCGCGCGGCACGTAGCGCGCCGCCTGGGAGCGGTCGTCGCGCTGGTCGCGCAGGTAGGCCCAGTCGTCGAACCCTTCGCGCACTGCCGGACCGGTGAACACGTCATCCGCCTGCGACTGGGCGCTGCGGCCTTCACGCACGGTCAGCGAAGATCCGGGCACCGACAGCATGGCGACACCCTCGAAGACATGGACGGCGGTAGTCTGGGGCGCGCGCTCGGCATCGACGCGGATGCGGCCCGGCTGCTGCATGCGCACGCTGCCGTGCGGCGTGAACAGCTCGAAGCCGTCCAGCAGCTCGCGGTTCATCACGCGCACGTTGACGCTGCCGTAGAACAGGCGCAGTCGCACGGTCTCGTCGTCCAGCCGCACGACTTCCATCGACGAGTCGCCGTCCAGGCGCACCGCGGTGGAGCCGACCCGGATTTCGGTGCGCGCGCCAGGCGCGGTGCGCAGCACGTCGCCGCCGGTGACCGGCCAGTTCAGCGTAGCGGCCCCACGGCCGCCTTCCGCCGACTCCAGCGTGACATCGCCCTGCGCCAGCGAGACGCGGCCGGCAATGCCGGGCGCATCGATCTCGGCGGCCTGCGCGAGGGTGGACAGGGCCAGTACGACAGCGACCGCAGCGGACTTCATAAAGGGAGCGCGCATTTAAACCTCCAGTTGGTTGTGAGTGATTACAGCGCGAGGGCGAGCCGGCGACAAATGGGATTACAAACGGTTGCACATATGAACCGCCGGCTACACGAAAGGGGACTGTCCCTTACGTGCGTTTGACGAAGAAGAGGGCGCCGCCCATCAGCATCAGCATGCCGCCGAAGAAGCGGTTCTGCGCCTTCATCGCGCGGGCGTCGCGGAAGAAGCGCTGCATCGATTGGGCGAGATAGGCGTAGCCGTGCATGACGGTGACGTCGATGACGACCATGGTGACGCCGAGGATGGCCAGTTGCGGCATCAGCGGCCGGCTGTTGTCGATGAACTGGGGCAGCACGGCCACCATGAACAGGATGCCCTTGGGGTTGGTGGCGTTGGTCAGGAAGCCGGCCAGCACGCGCTTGCGCAGCGGCGGCACTTGCGCGTGGACCGCGCCGTCCATCACCGGGCCGGCGCTGACACGGGCGCGCCACTGCGACAGGCCCAGGTAGATCAGGTACAGCGCGCCGATGGTCTTGACGGCCATGAAGGCGGTTTCGGAGGCGACCAGCAGGGAGCCGACGCCGGCGCCAGCCACCAGCAGCACCAGGACCAGGCCGATCTGCAGGCCCAGCACGGTGCCGGACGCCTTGCGCACGCCATAGGCGAGGCCATGCGACATCGACAGCACGGCGCCGGAGCCGGGCGACAGGGCGATCACGATCGCGGCGATCGTGTACTGGATCCAGGTGGTGAAAGGCATGTGGGGGGATGCGGAAGGTACTGCGGGGACTGCGGGAAACGACACGCCACCCGCGCCGCGCGCCAATGCTGGCGCGGCGCGCGTGGAGGAAGGCTTACTTCTTCTTTGGGTTGACCGCGGTCTTCAGCGTTGCGCCTGCCGAGAACTTAGGGGTCTTCGATGCGGCGATCTTGATCGCTTCGCCGGTCGATGGGTTGCGGCCCTTGCGTGCTGCGCGCTTAGCGACGGAGAACGTACCGAAACCGGTGATGCCCACCGTGTCGCCCTTCTTCAGGCGCTCGGTGATGATGTCGATCAGGGTGTTCACTGCGCCGTTAGCGGCTGCGCCCGACATTTCGGTGCGCTTCGCAAATTCTGCAACCAGTTCGCCTTTTTTCATACTTTCCTCCGGGGTTAAAAGAGCGGGAAGATTAGCATAAATATTGCCGAGTGTAATAATTTCTGTGGGGGGTGGCCGCGAAAGTAGCCCCCGCTGTGACTGGCGTCACGCGGTTTCCATCAGTTTATTTACACCGCGGTTTCAGGCGATGCACCAGCTGGCGGCGCTGGAATCAATCCGCGCCGGCTACCGCTTCGGCGCGCTGCATGGCAATGCGATGGCGCAGCGCGGCGTTAATCAGGGTCTGGTAGCCGGTGCCGCTTTGCTCGGACTCGGTACGGAATTGCGCCAGCACCTCGTCGTCCAGGTAGATGGTGATGCGGGTCTTGCGCTTGGGCGGACGCGATGGACGCACCGGTGCGGCAACGAAAGTTTGTTCGGTATTCATGAGTCTTCCTCCATGCTACGTCGATGGTCTGCCGAGCGGGCCGGGACTGGCCATGACCGGTTGGACACCGGCGCCACTGCAGGGTTCCGCAAGCGCCCGTGGCGGCAGCGAAACGACATGGTGGACTATACGTATAAGTTTTCGTTTCGACGGCAGCAAAGCGACGAGATGCAGATTTCGGTGACTGAACTGCAAAAAAGGCGCCTGGTCAGCAGTCCCGACCGCTGGGACCGGTTTTGTTAAGATGGCCATACTTTCGTGCCCTGCCGCGCCGTCCCATCGAAGGCCGGCAGGGATACTTTGATCATTTGGAGCGGAAAACATGGCAGGCAGCTTGCTGGCACTACTCGACGATATCGCGACCATCCTTGACGACGTAGCTGTCATGAGCAAGGTGGCGGCCAAGAAGACCGCCGGCGTGCTGGGCGACGACCTCGCGCTCAACGCCCAGCAGGTGTCCGGCGTGTCGGCCGACCGCGAACTGCCGGTCGTGTGGGCGGTGGCGCTTGGGTCCCTGCTGAACAAGGCGATCCTGGTGCCGGCCGCGCTGGCGATCAGTTCCTTCGCGCCATGGGCGGTGACGCCGCTCCTGATGGTCGGCGGCTCCTTCCTGTGCTACGAGGGCTTCCACAAGGTCGCGCACAAATTCCTGCACTCGAAAGAGGAAGAGGAACGGCACCACCGCGAACTGCTCGAAGCCAACCGCGACACGGAGCACGACATCGTCGCGCTGGAAAAGGAAAAGGTCAAAGGGGCGATCCGCACCGACTTCATCCTGTCGGCGGAGATCATCGTGATCTCGCTGGGCACGGTGACGGGCGAGCCGTTCATGAAGCAGCTCGGCGTGCTGATCGCGATCTCGCTGCTGATGACGGTGGGTGTGTACGGCTTCGTGGCCGGCATCGTCAAGCTGGACGACCTGGGGCTCTACCTGAGCAGGAAGGCCGGCAGCGGCGCGCAGGCGGTCGGGCGGGGCCTGCTGGTCGCCGCACCGAAGCTGATGAAGCTGCTGACCGTGGTGGGCACGGCGGCGATGTTCATGGTGGGCGGGAATATCGTGCTGCACGGGCTGCCGGCGGGGCATGTGGTCACCGACTGGATCGGCGAGCGCACGGGCCCGGTGACGGGGTTCCTGGCGACGACGCTGGCCGATGCCATCGTGGGCATCATCGTGGGCGCGCTGGTGGTGGCCGCCGTCACCATCGGCAAGCGCATGTTCGGCCGCAAGGACGCCGCCGCGCACTAGCTCCGACTATTTCGACGGTTTTTTCGGTTTTTTGGGCGCGGGCTGCGGCAGCTCGCGCGCCGTGATCCGCACCAGCTGCGCCAGCCACGCTCGGTCTTCCAGCTGCTCCCCATCCATCAGGAACCAGGTCTTCGCCTGCGGAAAGGGCTGGACTTCGACCGGCGTGCCGATGTAGGTCCGCCCGCCCGGCGTGGGCTTGATGAACAGCTGGTCGTCGCACACGACGGCGACCATCTTCCCTTCGAAATACAGGCCATATTCGCCAAACATCTTGCGCGCGGTGACAGGGCCGGCTTGCGAGAGCTGGTCCAGCATGAAGTCGGCCGTGGATTGGCTCGATCCCATTGTGAGTTCCCCGGTGGCTGCGGCACGTGCCGCGAGCGCCAGCATACCGCATGGGGACGGGCCGCCGGCCCTTGCATCGCTTTGCAGGGAGAGCCCGGGGACAGTGATCAGCCAGGGAGCGTGCCCCCTAGGCCCTGGCAAGCGGGAGGGTGACGCGGAAGCACGACCCGCCGCCGTCACGCGGCAGGCACTGCGCCTCGCCGCCATGCCGCTGCGCGATCTGGCGCACCAGCGCCAGCCCCAGCCCGACCCCGCCTTCGCGCTCGGAGGCACCCGGCAGGCGATAGAAGGCTGTGAAGATGCGTTCGCGCTCCTCCACCGGCACGCCGGGCCCACGGTCGCACACATCGAGCTGCACGCGGCCCGCATCGGCGCCCAGCGTCACCGTGACGGGCGCCCCTCCGCCATAGCGCTTCGCGTTCTCCAGCAGGTTGCGCACCATGCGGCGCAGCAGGCGCGCATCGCCATCCACCAGCGCGGGCACGGCCTCCAGCGCCGCGCCGGCACGCTCGCATTCGTCCGACACAATGGCAGACAGGTCGAGCTTTTCCGTGCGCAGCGCTTCCCCGGCCGGCGCATCGAGGCGGCTCGCCAGCAGCACTTCGTCGATCAGCTGGTCGAGCTCTCCGATGTTGCGCACCAGTTCCTCGCGCAGTGCCGGCGATGCTTCGCCCTGCATCAGCTCCACCGCCATGCGGATGCGCGCCAGCGGCGAGCGCAACTCGTGCGACGCATTGGCGAGCAGAGTCTTCTGCGAACCGACCAGCGATTCGATATGGTCCGCCGCTTCGTTGAAGCTCGTCGCGAGGCTCGCCACCTCGTCGTGCCCTTCGACCGGCACGCGTACGGACAGGTCGCCCTGTCCCCACGACTGCACGCTGCCCTGCAGGCGTTCGAGGCGGCGCGTAATCCGGCGCACCATCGGGTAGGCCGCGAACGCCACGATCACCGCGGTCAGCAGCAGGACCGGCAGCAGGGCGTGCGGCATCCGGCGTGCCTGCGGCCGGCGGATCAGCAGCCAGCGGCCGTCATCGAGCTTGAGCGCGTAGACGTTGCGGCTGCCCTTCATCGGCCCGGTCTCCTCCTGGCGCGGATGGAGGGCAGGGAGCTCGCGGCCGACCGATGCGATCAGCTCGCGGTCCGCGCTGTACAGCGCCAGCGGCCCACGCCGGCGCTCGCGCCAGCGCAGCAGCGCGGCGCGCTGGTCGGCCACGGCCGCATCGGGCGGCGGCAGCGCCTGTTCCGCCACTTGCGCCATCGCGTCCGCAGCCTGGCGCTCGCCGGGACTGATCCACATCTGCACGCCGGTGAACACCGCGGCAGCGGCCAGCAGCGACGCGAGCAGGGTGAGGAAGATGCGCAGGTACAGGCGCGGCGGGCCTTTACGCATCCTGTACCTTTGCGAACATGTAGCCGGCGCCGCGCACGGTCACGATGCGTTGCGGCTGTTTGGGGTCGTCTTCGATGGCGGCGCGCAACCGGCCCACGTGGACGTCGATCGAGCGGTCGAGCGGGTCGCCCGCCTCGCCGCGCACCGCGTCCATCAGCTGCTCGCGCGAGAGCACGCGGCCGGCGCGCTCCGCCATCGCCATCAGCAGGTCGAACTGGTAGGCGGTAAGCGGGCGCTCCTGCCCGTCCACGCGCACCAGCCGCGCCGCAGGGTCGATCTCCAGCCGGCCGAAGCGAAGCCTGGGCACGTCGGACGACAGCGGCTCAGGCAAGGCAGGGCGCCGCAGCACGGCGCGCAGGCGCGCCAGCAGTTCGCGGGGTTCGAATGGCTTGGGCAGGTAGTCGTCGGCGCCCATCTCGAGGCCGACGATGCGGTCGAACGGATCGCCTTTTGCCGTCAGCATCACGATCGGGACCGACGAGAGCGGCGAATCGATGGCGCGGATGCGGCTGCACACTTCCAGGCCGCTGCCGTCGGGGAGCATCAGGTCCAGCAGCACCAGCGCGTAGTGGCCGGGCTGCGAGTCGTTCAGCCGGGACAGGCCGGATGCCGCCGTCAGGGCCTGCTCCACCTCGTACCCATTCTGGCCCAGATAAGACGCGACCATTCCGCCGAGGCGCTGGTCGTCTTCGATCATCAGGATGCGCTGGGTCATGGTGGTCCCTACCGTTAGTCACCCCTCCATGCTACCAGCCCAGCATTAACGTCCTGTAGCCAGTTCGTAAAGTTTTGTAATCCGGCTTTCGACATCAGCGGATCAGGAATACGGGTCGTACTCGAAGCCGCTGCCGATGACGGCCGCCACCGCGCCGATGTTCTCGGCGCTTTCGCTAAAGCCTGCCAGTACTGATGCCGCCGTAGTGCGTCCCTCGTCCAGCGCCGCGGTCCAGAATGCCACGCCGGCTTCGTCCGGCTGCCGGTGCAGCGCGTTGACGTAGAACAGCCGAACGAGGGCTTCGTTTGTCGGGGCGCCGCCGTACAGCGACTTGAACTCGGGCGAGGTCATGAAGGAGTTCGCCATCGTTTCCAGGCTGATCCCGCGATCGCCCATCTCGATCCAGAAACCGACGCCCACCAGATCAGGCGTGCGGTTGAAGGCGGCCTGGTACAGGCGGTAGACCTGGCCGCCGACGCCAGCCATGTCGAGTGCGATTGCATGATCGGAGAACACCAGGCGCTCGATGCCCTGCAGCGTGTCGGTGTCTCCGCCAGTCAGCGCAGCGACCGTCGAGACGGTGTCCGCGCCGCTGCCGGCATGCGTGATGGCGTAGGCAGCAATGGCGCCATCGAAGCGCGCGATGTCGTGTCCCAGTCCACCGATGAGTTTGTCCGAACCGGCGCCGCCATCGATGGTGTCGTTGCCGCTGCCGCCAGTCAGGGTGTCGTTGCCGCCCAGTCCGCGGATGTAATAGGGCGCATCCGTCACGCTAATGGCCTCGGCGGAGTCCGTCCCGTACCAGACATTGGCTGGCTGGTAGCCGGCCGGATAGGCGCCCTGGGTGAAGTTGGCCGGAACCAGGTTGGTCGCCGTCACACCGGCCAGCGTGGCAATGGTCTTGAACTGCTGGGCAGTACCGGCGGCGCCATCGGCGTCGTACTGCAGCAGCGTGTCCGCGCCCTGCTGGACGATCCGCAGATAGCCCGGCGCGCCGAACGGATTCGTGCCGCTGGCGCCAAAGTTCAGGCCGAACACATCCAGGATGTCGCCTCCGGCGCCCGCTGCAAAGTCCGTGATCACCAGGCCGCCGCTGAACTGGAGGAAGTAATAGGTGTCCTGCCCCTCTCCACCGGTCGCGCGGATGACCGTCTTGCCGGTACCAAACAGGCTGAAGCGGTCGTTGCCGATGCCGCCGTCGGCTGTGAGGGTGTAGCTGCCGCTGCCGGTGGAAAGGTCGATGGTGTCGTCGCCCGCGCCGCCGAAGATCGTATCCGCACTGTTGCCGGACGTCAGCGTGTCGTTCCCGTCGCCGCCCTCGAGCCTGCTCTTGCTGCCGAGTCCGGATAGCAGGCGGTCGTTGCCCAGGCCGCCGAGCAGCACACTGGCGCCGCCCGTATCGGTCAGCGTGTCGTTGCCGTCTCCACCGTCCAGCGTATCGTTGCCCAGGCCGCCCTGCAGGCTGTCGTTGCCGGCGCCACCGTACAATTTGTCATAGCCGTCCCCACCGACGAGCGTATCGTCCCCCTCCGCGCCGAACAGGGTATCGTCGCCGAATTCGCCGGACAGGTAGTCCCAGCCCGCGCCGCCGTCCATGCTGTCGTTGCCGGTGCCGCCGACCAGCACGTCGTCGCCGCCGAGGCCCCTGATGGTGTCGTCGTTGTTTCCGCCCGTGATGCCATCGCCGAGCTCGGTGCCGGTCAGGTTCGCGCCGGTCATGGAACCATGCGGATCGTAGCCGCCGCTGATGTGCTGCGCGCCGAGGTCGGCCAGGTTCACGTTGGTCAGCGTGAGCAGGGGACGGAACGTATGCGCATTCCCTGCCGCGCCATCGGCGTCATAAAGGATCTGCACGTTGGCGCCCGACTGCACGGCGCGCAGGTAGCCGGCGCGGCCGAACGGATTGCCCAGCGTCGCCTCCATGCCCCAGCCGTGGATGGCGATCGTCTCACCTTCGGTCAGGGAAAAATCGGTGATCGTGATCGCGTTGTCGGCGCCGGGAAGCGCGCTGACGGTAAATGTATCCACGCCTGCGCCGCCACGGACGTTGGCGTTGAGGCCGCCGCCCTGGGCGCTGATGTAGAGCTGGTCCGCACCGGCCCCGCCGTCGATCGTGAATGCGGAACGCAAGTGGTCGCTGCCATGCACGCTGATCACATCGTTACCGATACCGCCAATCAGCGTCGCGGGTCCCCAATAGCTGGTCAGCGCGTCGTCTCCGTCGCCGCCGTCGAGCAGGCTGGTCGAGCCTGTCGTTTCGAGGTAATCGTCGCCGGCGCCGCCCAGCAGGGTGTCTTCGCCGATGCCGTCCACCAGGCGGTCGTTGCCTGCTCCGCCATCGAGGTAGTCGTCACCTCCCTGTCCGCTCAGATCGTCGTTGCCATCGCCGCCGAACAGCCGGTCATTACCTTCCAGGCCAGTGATGGTGTCATTTCCACCCATGCCGTGGATGGTGTCCGGTTCCTGTGTGCCGAAGAGCTGTTCCGCTGCTGCTGTGCCATCGATCTGCATCGTCCGCCTTAATCGTCTGAATTGAAATAAATTTTTGTCGTTTGAACAATATTTATCATTTCAACACAGAAGGCACATCTGGGACGCACGGCAGACTCGGCTGTAATGGACCGGGACTCGCCATCCCCTGCCGCCCAGCCCCGTTCCGCTCTAGCCTTGAGCGAACCTTTTAACGCTGAGCGAGCGCATAGGCCAGCGACGATTCCATGGCGCGGTCACTAGCGCACTTGATAGTTCCACAGTGTAGCTTTGCCGGAACCGATCCCCGTCGCCATATGCCGGAACTGCCCCCGTCCCGTATGCTTTTTCACAGCAGGCATGTCAAACATCTGTCTTCTGAGAAGCCTTTCGCACGTAGTTTTTCGTGGGCGTCCAACGTTGTGTGTGTAACGCGTACCAAAATGAAAACGCAAATAAACCTGCCGGAATCGCTACGCGGATCCAGAAAGGGATAGGGAGGAAAAGTCCCCAAGTGATAGATAAGGAAAAGATAAAACCAAGGAAGCCGCTCGCAACGGGGTGAAAAGTACGGTACGCCTTATACCTTAAGCCACAAGTTTTACACGATATCCTGAAGAGACGGTATTGGGGCAGTATCTCGCCGCATCTGACGCACTTCACATCTGTCTCCTGCCGTTGGTCATTGATAAAAGCGAACGTCGACCGCTTCACCGCGAGCCCTCGTTACTTGCTCAATCCCGCCGTCCACCCTCATTTCGCATTCTCCAATACGGGGCCGGGTCAGTTCCGGCAAAGCGACAAAATCGAGCTTCTACCCCTGTGCTCGCCTGTAGCGCGGAGAGAGCGCACACGCGCGCCAACTGGGTTGTCAGGCCCACGACCGTTAGTGCCCTTGGGGTTTGATAAAGAAATGAAGGTCAGCTAGTAACTGCCCCCCTCGCGCCCGCTTCTCGTTCCCAGTCAAACCGCACTAACTACTAGCTATGGATACGGCTGGTATTCAAAGCCGTTGCCGATGACCGCCGCTAGCGCCTCCACGTTCTCGGCACTTTCGCTGAAGCCGGCGAGCACGTCTGCGGCTGTCGCGCGTCCGCTATCGAGTACCGCCGTCCAGAAGGCAACGCCCGCTTCATCCGGTGCGCGGTGCAATGCGTTAACGTAGAACAGGCGAACCAATGCCTCGTTGGTGGGCGCAGCGCCATACAGTGATTCAAATTCCGGCGATGTCATGAACGAGGACGCGATGGTGGTCAGGGGCATGCCCCGGTCTCCGATGCCGATCCAGAACCCCACGCCGCCCTGGTCGGGCGTGCGGTTGAACGCTGCCTGGTAAAGCCGGTACACCTGCCCGGCTACACCGGCGATATCGAGCGCGATGGCTGCATCTGTGAATACCATGCGTTCCACCCCGGTCAGCGAGTCCGAATCGTTACCGGCTTTGGCTGCGACAGTCGTGGCACCGTTGGCCTCCCGGGACACGGTGTAGCCGGCAATCGCGCCCTCGAAGTACGCATAGTCGCGTCCGGCGTCCCCACCCGATATCACGTCATTTCCGAGCCCGCCGGTGAGGCTGTCGTTACCGCTTCCGCCTTCGATACTGTCGTTACCCTCACCACCAGACATGACCTGCGCGGCGCTGCCGGGATACGCGAACAAGGTGTCGTTGCCTGCCCCACCATCGAATACGTTACTTCCTTCGCTGTCGACAAGCAGGTCGTCACCGTCGCCGCCTTTGAGCGTGTCGTTCCCGGCTCCTCCGTCGAGCTGGTCGTGTCCGAGACCGCCCTGCAGGAGATCGTTGCCGCTGCCTCCGTCAAGGCCGTCGTCGCCGAGGCCGCCGTCGAGGAGGTCGTTGCCGTTCAAACCCGTCAGTTTGTCGTCACCCGCGCCACCTGCAAGGGTGTCGGGAAGAATCCCGCCTTCAATCGTCTCGGCCGCCTCCGTTCCATGCTGCACCACACCCTCCGGCGAACCGGTCGGGGAGATGCCGCCGACGAAATGGGCAGCGGTCAGGGTGGCTGCCTGGACGTTCTTGAGCACCAGGACATCGACGAATGCACTGGCCGCACCGGCAGCGGCGGTATTGAACTGCAGGATCGCATCGGTACCACGTTGGATCAGGCGTAGTTGCGCCTCTCCTGCAAATGGATTCGAGCCATCCGATGCACGCAGAAGGCTGTTGACATCGATCCGGTCGCCGGTTGCAAAATCGGTGACGGTATAGGAGACCGGTACCGCGCTGACCTGGAACGTATCCGCGCCGAACCCGCCAGTCGCCAGCACGTTCGTGAGGCTGCCAGCTGCCAGGTTGACGACAAACCGGTCGGCGTCGTTCTCGCCATTCAGGTGCACGGTGTAGCCGGATCCCGTAGGCGCACCACTGGTATAGCGCAGGATATCGTTTCCGGTCCCGCCCGATAGCGTCGAGTTACTGTCGCCGATGGAGAGCACGTCATCATCCCGCCCACCGCGCAGGATGCTCGCTCCCGAACCGGTGTTGACGATCACGTCGTTACCCTCGCCACCTTCGAGCAGGTCGGCACCTGTGCCACCATCGATGGTGTCGTTGCCGAGGCCGCCGATGACCGTATCGTCATCGGTGCCGGCGTTGATGCGGTCATTGCCGGCTCCGCCATCAATGGTGTCGCTGCCACCGAACGTATTGATCACATCGTCGCCGCCCAGGCCGCTGACCGTGTCCGGGAATGGGTCGCCGTTGATGACGTCGGCTGCGTCGGTGCCGATGTGGGTGCTCGGGATGGCGCCAGTCTGGATTGCCCCGCGGGTGAAGTTGGGCGCGACCAGATCGGTGAGCCGGATCCCGACCAGGGTCGCCATCGTCGAAAATTGCCCGGCCGACTTGGCCGAGCCGTCGGGGTCGTATTGCAAAAGGACGTTGGCGCCGTCCTGGATGAGGCGCAGGTAACCCAATGTGAACGGATTGATCTGGCTCCAGCTCGACGCGCCAAAGCTGTACACGTCAAGCACATCGCCGCCAGCGCCGGTCGCGAAGTCGGTGATCACCAGTCCGCCCCGGAACTGCTCGATGAAGTATGTGTCGACGCCTTCCCCGCCCGTGGCGTAAATGGTGCCGCTGTTGCCGCTCACCTTGAACAAATCATCGTCCGCGCCGCCATCGAGATGGGCGGTGTAGCCTGCAGCCCAGGAATTGCTGACCAGGGTGTCGTTGCCGGCTCCGCCCAGCAATGTGTCACTGCCGTTGACCGTTGTCAGCGTGTCGTTGCCCGCGCCCCCGTCGAGCAGGTTGGCGCCGTTCGTGCTGCCCAGCCGGTCGTCGCCGTCTTCACCGAACAGGACGTCGCGCCCTCCGTAGCCGGACAGGCTGTCGTTCCCCATGCCTCCATAGAGGGTGTCGTCGCCGCCATCGCCGTCGATAAAGTCCCTGCCATCGTCGCCATACAGGACGTCGCTGCCTTCTCCGCCGTGGAGGAAGTCTTCACCGGCACCGCCGCGAATCTCGTCACGGCCGTAGCCGCCGTTCACATAGTCGGTATCGGCCCCGCCATCGATGATGTCGTCTCCGGTCCCACCATTGATTGTGTCGACGCCACCGCCGCCCGAAAGCGTGTCGTTACGTTGCGTGCCCTCGATGCTGTCGCCCGCATCGGTACCGGTGACGCTGTCGCCCGTCGAGGTGCCGGTAGGATCGAAATCGTTGTAAAAGTTTGCAGCTGTCAGAGTTGACGCCAGCACGTTTTCCAAAGTGAGCAGCACCTGGAAATCATGTGCGCTTCCGGATGCGCCATCGATGTCGATCATGATCCTGGTATGCGCGCCGTCCTGCACCAGGCGGAGATAGCCGGACGATCCAAACGGATTACCTTCCGTGAGATTCGCCAGCGGATCGGCCAGCAGATAGAGCATCTCGTCAGCGACCGAGAAGTCGGTGATCGTGATCCTGGTGTTATCCGGCACGCGGGAGAACCAGTACTTGTCGATGCCGGCTCCGCCGCTGACGGTGGCGTCGTACGAGGATACGTCGCCGGTCAGCCGGATGTCGTCATCCCCGTCCCCACCCGAGATGACGTGCGTGGTCGCAGTATGGTACTGCCCGACTGCATTGATAGAGTCAGCGCCGGCGCCGCCATACAAGGTGGCGTTTCCTCCATAGACTTGCAGCGAGTCGTCCCCATTGCCGCCGTCGAGTAACGGTGCGCCCAGAAACGTGTCGAGATAATCGTTCCCTTCGCCACCAAGGAGCGTAGAAGCGTCACTGCCGCTCAGTGAGTCGCTTCCGTCTCCGCCTTCGATGTAATCATTGCCGCCGCCGCCGGAAATCTCGTCATTGCCGCCTTCGCCGTAGAGGAAATCGTCTCCACCCCATGCGATCAGTTTGTCATCGCCATCGCCTGCGCGGATCGTGTCCGCTTCCATCGTCCCGAGCAACATTTCGCCCTGCGGCGTACCTACGATTTCCATAAATGCTTTCTGAAGGGACGCCTGTACGTACGCCGCCATAGTTGACTACAGGTTGCATTTGAACATACATCAGTAGCGTTTGCGAAGCCGGAAACGGCCGCATGCATGCCGCAACACGTCCGGTGCGGTACTGGCGTGCTAACAGAACGGGATTTCAGGGGTAGGAGACAGGCTTGCCCGGCAGGTCCGGGAGCGGAATGAACTCCGTCTCGCCAGGCACGGGCGCGAAGCGCTGCTGGCGCCAGTCCTGCTTGGCTTGCTCGATGCGGTCCGCGGAACTGGAGACGAAGTTCCAGGTGAGGTAGCGCGGCCCCTCCATCGGCTCCCCACCGAGCAGCATCATGCGCGCGCCCAGCTGGCCGGCCTTGATCGTGACAGGCTGGCCCGGCTTCAGCACCAGCAGCTGGCCTGCCTGGAATACGCCGTCGCTGCCAAGGTCGAGCATCCCTTCGGTGATGTAGATGGCGCGCTCGCTGTACTCGGCCGGCACCTGCGCGCGCGCGTGCGGCTGCAGGTGCAGGTCGACATAGAACATGTCCGACAGGGTCGGTGCCGGTGAACGCATCCCGAACAGGCTGCCGGCGACGATCCGCGCAGTGATCCCTTCGGCCTTTTCCAGCGGCAGCTCATCGCGGCCGATGTGCTGGAAGCCTGGATCGCATTCCTCGTGTGCCTTCGGCAGCGCGACCCAGCACTGCAGGCCGAACAGCGGCGAGGCCTGCTGGCGCATGTCGGCCGAGGTGCGTTCGGAATGGACGATGCCCCTGCCGGCCGTCATCCAGTTCACTTCGCCCGGACGGATCGCCTGCACGACGCCAAGGCTGTCGCGGTGCATGATCTCGCCGGTGTAGAGGTAGGTGACGGTGGCCAGGCCGATGTGCGGGTGAGGGCGCACGTCCAGGCCACGGCCCGCGTGGAATACGTGCGGCCCCATCTGGTCGAGGAAGACGAAGGGCCCGACCATGCGCCGCTGTTTGGATGGCAGCGCGCGCCGCACGTTGAAGTTTTCGCCGAGGTCATGCGTGCGGGGCACGACGATAGTCTCGAGCAGGCTGTCAGGCGGTAACTCGTGGTGGGTCGTCGGCTGGTCCATCGCGGCTTCCTTGAACGGGATGACCCATTCTAGCCGCACTCGCCCGCAGCGTCAGAAGAAGAACGGCTGAAACGTAAATCCGCCCACGATGGTCGGGTTGACCGCGCCCATGTTTTCCGGACTCTCGCTCATGTCGACCAGGACCTCGGCGGCGCCGGCCCAGCCGTTGTCGAGCACGCGGGTCCAGTAGGCCAGGCCCGGCGCGTCCGGCTCGCGGTGCAGGGCGTTCACGTAGAACAGCGTGACCAGCGCTTCGTTGGTGGGCGCGGCGCCGTACAGGGATGCGAACTCGGGCGACTTCATGAATTCGGCTGCCATGGTGTCGAGCGTGACGCCGGCTTCGGCCTGCGCCATCCAGAAACCGACGCCGCCGGCGTCCGGGGTGCGGTTGAAGGCGGCCTGGTACAGGCGGTACACCTGCCCGCCGGTGCCGTCGACGTCGTAGGCAATGCCGATATCCGAAAACACCAGCCGTTCGACGGAGCTGAGGGTGTCGGTGCCGGCCGCGTTGCCGATGCCGCGCACGGTGGCGCTCTCGCCATTGCCGGTGATGGCAAAGGCGCTGCGCGGGCCGTCGAAGAAGGCGAAGTCGGTGCCGGCGCCGCCGATCAGTTCGTCGTCGCCGTCGCCCCCGCGCAGCTGGTCGTTGCCGGTGCCGCCATCGAGTGTGTCGCGGCCTGCGCCGCCATCGAGGGTATCGTTGCCGCCGATGCCGATCAGGTGGTCGTCGAAATCGGTGCCGCCCAGTTCTTCGCGCGATGCCGTGCCCGTCCGGGTGGTGCCTTCATCCGGATCGGGCGGAGGCGCCGCACCGCCGAAATTGGCCGAGCCGATCTGCGAAGCCGTGACATTCAACATCACCATCAGGTCGGCAAAGTCGGCCGGCCCCTCGGCGCCATCGACGTCGAACTGCAGGACGGCATCTGCGCCGCGCTGGATGATGCGGGCAAAGCCCGTCGTGAGCGCGTCCGGGCCGGTGAGGGAAAGGTCGATCAGGTCGCCGCGCGCCCCGGTGGCAAAGTCCGTCACGATCAGCGGGAACAGGTCGGTGCCCACCACGGCGGGGCGGAACACGTCGCGGCCCGCGCCGCCCGTTGCCTGTACCGTCGCGTCGCGGCCGGGCGTGAGGAAGGTGGTGAATTCGTCGTTGCCGTCGCCGCCCAGGGCGCGCACCTCGCCCCCGGGCGCACCTGCGTACTGGCTGGTGGCGATGATGGTGATCCGGTCGTTCCCAGCGCCGCCGATCAGCGTGTCGCTGCCGAAGCCTGCGGTCAGGTAATCGTCACCGCTGCCGCCATCGAGGATGTTGGCGCCGAAGTTGGAGGTGCTGAGCGAGTCGTTCCCCGCGCCGCCTTCCAGACGGTTGTTGCCGCCCTCGTCGTACAGGATATCGTTGCCATCCGCTCCGGCCAGGTAGTCGCCTCCGGCGCCGCCGTCGAGCGTGTCGTCATCGGTACCGCCGAGCAGGGTGTCGTTGCCGTCTTCGCCCTGCAGGAAATCGTTGCCGCTGCCGCCGTCGAGCCGGTCGTCGCCGTTTCCGCCGGCAAGGATGTCCGCACCGTCGAGCCCGCTTAGCTGGTCATTGAGAAAGTACCCGGCCAGCATGTCGTCCTGCGCAGTGCCGCTGGCGATGATGCCGGTCTGGGTGCCGCCCACGGTCATGCCGCTGACGAAGTTGTCGGCGGTCAGCCAGGACTTCTGCACGCCGCGCAGCACGACGAGGGGACGGAAGGATGCGCTGCCTGCGGCGCCGTCCGCATCGAATTCCACGACAGTATCGGCGCCCTGCTGTACCGCGCGCAGGTACCCGCTTGCACCGAACGGGTTGATCCCTTGCGCCGCCCAGCTCCACGACAAACCCACCACGTTCAGCATGTCGCCGCCGGGGCCGGTGCGGAAGTCGGTGATGTCCAGGCGGGCACGGAAGGCTGCGTCGAACTGGTAGGTGTCGCGGCCCTCGCCGCCCGTGGCCGTGACCACGTTGCCCGAACCCTTGTGGAACAGTTCGAACAGATCGTCGCCGTCGCCGCCCTGGGCAACCACGGTGGTGACGGGATTGGTGTACTGGTAGTCGCCAGTGATGATGATGCGGTCGTTTCCGATACCGCCCAGCAGCGTGTCGTTGCCCGCGCCGCCGCGCAGGGTGTCGTTGCCCTGGCCCGCGTCGAGCCGGTTGCGGCCCACCCCGAGGCTGTCGAGCAGGTCGTCGCCCTCGCCGCCGAGCAGCGTATTGTCCCCGTACTGGTCGCTCAGTTCGTCGTCGCCGTCGGAGCCGTCCAGCCAGTCGTTGCCGAAGCCGCCGGTCAGGGTGTCCGCGCCAAAGCCGCCGTCGATGCGGTCGTCGCCGGACAGGCCGTCGAGCGAGTCGTTGCCGCCGGCGCCGTAGATGGTGTCATTGGAGGTGTCGCCCGCGAGCTGGTCGGGGCCTTCGGTTCCATTAAGAATCATGGTGGTCGGGGATGCCGCGCCACCGCTCTCCGCGTGGAGCGCTGCGCATGGCTTCGGTATGAACGATGAGTTCCATACTAGGCCAAAATCGCCGCGAAAAAATTTCCCGAAACAAATTTTTACCCCGTTGTTACCCGAACGCTAATACCAGCCGTTGGAAAACAACGAATCCGTTGTCGGGAAAACTATGACCTGTGGTAAGGCGAATACACTACGCGGATTTGCCCGCGTGCATGCGCTGTTCGCCGGTTGCAAACGACGCGCGCTGGATGCGGCCGTCGATGACTTCGTAGACGCACAGCATCTCGATCGTGCCCAGGCCTTCGGGAAAATTGCGCGTGATGATTTCGGTGTCGGTCACGATGTTGCCCACCACGGTGCGCGAGAGCAGCCGCGCGTGCAGGTCAGGCTCCGCAAAGCGGACCAGGTAGCGCGCGCGCATCTCGTCGTGCCCCTTCGCCATGCGGGCCCCATGCAGGGCGAACTGTTCGGCGTCGGGGGCATAGGCGGCGAGCAGGGCGTCCACGTCCCTGGCGTTGAATGCGTCGAGTTGGGCTTGTACGGGTGCGAGGGGAGAAACGCTCATGTCGGGCTGCTTTCAGGGATGGCGGATTCGGTCATAAAAAGGCGAATTCCGCCATTTTAATGAAAAGCCGAGCTCCTGCGGCGACCGCCCCTGTCCTTCAAACGTAGGCGATGAGCCGGCCGCAGGGATATCCTTGGTCAGGCCGCCTGTAAGTTTAGTTCTGGAAAACTAGGACGAGTCCTACCGGACTGTAGCCCCATCGCCGATGTTGGCTTGTCGCTCAACCATGCATCATGGTTATACACATTCCTCGACCGAGGGATCCAATTCGGAAAGGAAACATCATGAATTCGAAAGAAAATCGCGGCAATATCGGTAACGACAAACAAAACATGGACACCCCAAACAAGCGTGGCAATCCATCGGACCAGGGTTCGCAGCAGTCGGATGTGCAGCGTTCGGGCGGCGGTCTGGGCGACCAGGCAAACCGCGTGAACCAGCAGCCGGGACAGCAGGGCGGCAAGAACCAGGGCTCCCAGCAGTCCGGCCAGGAGTGGGGCTCGCAGCAATCGGGCCAACAGGGTTCGCAGCAATCCGGCCAGCGTAGCGGTTCGCAGCAGTCGGGCGTCCAGCAGGGCTCGCAGCAGTCGGGCCAGCAACCGGGCTCCCAGCAATCCGGCCAGCGCAGCGGCTCGCAGAGCGGTTCGCAGCAGTCCGGCCAGCAACAAGGGTCGCAGCAATCGGGCCAGCGCAGCGGTTCGCAGCAGTCGGGCGGCCTGGGCGGCTCATCCCAGAGTGGACGTCAGGGCCGCAATGACGACATGAGCTCGGACGAGTAATCCTGCACGAACGAAAGGCCCACGGCGGTAGTCATACCGCCGTGGGCTTTTTCATTTCGGAGCCAACTTGGGAGACTGAAAGTAATGCCTCCCAATTCGAATTTTTGTTATCGTACCCTTTCGAGCGAGCTGTGCTGTCTCGGCTTAGCGGAAGGTTCCATGCGCCTGGCTGATTTCATTCTCTCGCAGACGGAATCCATCCTGGAAGAGTGGGAGGAGTTCGCTCGCACCATGCAGCCGGCCGCTGCTTCCATGACGACAAAAGCTCTCAGGAATCACGCGTCGCAAATGCTCAAGAGCATTGCGCACGACCTTCGCACCACCCAGTCACTTTCGGAGGAGATCGCCAAATCCCACGGCCTTGGGCCCTGGACAACGCAAACGGAGGCCGGGGAACAACACGGGCTCGCCCGGCTCGAATCCAGGTTCACGATCGAGCAACTAGCCTCTGAATACCGTGCCCTGCGATCGAGCGTGCTCCGCCTTTGGAACGAAGCAAAAGGAATCCCCAGCGCGACGGACATGGGCGACATCATCCGCTTTAACGAATCGGTCGATCAATTGCTGGCTGCTTCGGTCTTCAGTTTCGCGAAGGCGACCCGGGAAGCCGGCGAAGCGGAAAAGAACCGCAAGGATCAGTTCCTGGCCATGCTGGCCCATGAACTGCGCAACCCGCTCTCCCCCATCAGCGCCGCAGCGACATTGTTGAAGATGGCCAAAAGCAACGATACGGTCGTCACCAATGCCAGCAACATCATCGCCCGGCAGGTGACCCATATGGCCACGCTGGTGGAGGACTTGCTCGACGTATCGCGCGTTACGCGCGGCGCGATCGAGCTAAAGGTGGAGCCGCTGGACCTTCGCCAGGTCATCGCTGACGCTGTCGAGCAAGTCACGCCGCAGATCGAGGCCAGGCACCATGCGCTGGCTGTTGCGGAGTTCCCGGAAGCGATCAGCCTGCTGGGAGACAAGAAACGCCTGGTCCAGATCATTACGAACCTGCTGACGAATTCGGCCAAGTACACGCCGGAGCACGGTCACATCGAATTGAGCCTGGAGCATTGCGAGGACCAGGTGGCAATCGCCGTCGAAGACGACGGTGTCGGCATGGCGCCCGATTTCGTGCCGCATGTGTTCGATCTGTTCGCCCAGGCCGAATGTACGCCGGACCGGGCTTCCGGTGGATTGGGCCTCGGCCTGGCGCTCGTAAAAAGCCTGGTGGACCTGCACGGCGGAAGAGTACTCTGCTCCAGTCCTGGTTTGGGCAAAGGCAGCAGGTTCACAGTCTGGCTCCCCAAGCAGCCGGTGGACGAGAGCCAAGTCGAACGCCGCAGGACACCACGCATGAACCTGTCGCCTGCCCGGGCGTTGAGGATCATGGTGGTGGATGACAACGTCGATGCTGTCGAGATGCTGGCAACCTTGCTGCAAGCGGCAGGCCACGAGGTGGTCACCGCTATTCGGGGCTGCGAAGCACTGGAGCGAAGCAGGGAGGCGGCACCGGACGTCTTCATCCTCGATATCGGCCTGCCCGACATGGATGGCAACGAACTGGCCCGGAAGTTGCGCGGCCAGCCGGAAACCCATGATGCAGTGTTGATCGCCCTGACAGGCTATGGCCTGGGTGCGGATCGCGATCAGACCAAAGCTGCCGGGTTCGATCATCACCTGGTCAAGCCAGTCAATGCGGACGTGCTGTGCCGTCTTTTGGGCCAGGTGACCCCCTGACAGGTCCCAGGTGGCTGCCTGCGGAGCAGCTCGCTGTATTGTCGCGTTCCAATCGAACCGCCCGCTCGCGGCGCCCTCGATAAAATAAGTCATGCTTTGTACGACAAGGAGCACAACCCCGGATCCTTTTAAAGAGAAAGTATGTCTACAGAAGTCACACGCCTAGCTACAGGTATTCCCGAACTGGACGCGGTCCTGAGGGGAGGTGTCATGCGCCAACGCATTCACCTGATTGAGGGCCGTCCTGGCACCGGAAAAACGACACTCGGTTTGCGCTACCTGATGCATGGGGTGAAATGCGGTGAGAAATGTCTCTATGTGACCTTGTCGGAAACCGTCCGCGAGCTGGAAGGCACCGCAGCCAACCACAAGTGGTCGCTGGACGGCATACAGATCGAGGAGCTGATGCCCCTTCCCCCCGAAGGCCATCCCGAGCAGACCATCCTGCTGCCTACCGATTCCGAACTGTCGACGCTGGTCGACCGCATCGCCAATCTGGTGAGCTCCGCCGGCGCCGACCGCGTGGTGATCGATTCGATGGTGGAGATCCGCCTGCTGGCGCGCGATAGCGCCCACTACCGCCGCCAGATCATCGATTTACGCCAACGCCTGTCCGCAACTGGCGCAACAGTTCTGATGCTCGATGACCTGACTTCCGATACCCGCGAGTTTGAACTCCAGAGCGCGGTACACGGCGTGCTGACCCTGGAACAGATCGAACGCAGTTTCGGGGCAGCGCGGCGACGCCTGCGCGTGGTGAAAATGCGTGGCGGCGACTTCCAGAGTGGCTGGCACGATTACGCCATCCTCACCGGCGAGGTGCTCGTCTTCCCAAGCCTGATCGCGCAGGAGCACCACCGGGATGAGCCGGAAATCCATGCGCTCAGCCATGTCGAAGGACTCGATGAAATGTTCGGCGGCCCCATGAGCACCGGATGCTCCACCATGCTGATCGGGCCGTCCGGCGTGGGCAAGTCGACACTGGCACTGCAATATGCGCTGTCGATGGTGCAGGCTGGCCACCACGTCGGCTACTTCACCTTCGACGAAGACGAAAGCACGCTGCGCTCCCGCCTGGTGATGCACATGGGCCTGGATGAACAGACCCGGCAGCCGCGCAATTTCCACCTCAACCGGATCAATCCGTCGCGCATATCGCCGGGGGAGTTCATCTGGAAGGTCCGCCGCCTCGTCGAGGACCAGAATGCGCGGATGATCATCATCGACAGCATCAACTCGTATATCGATGTGATCCGCGAAGAGAAATCGCTGCTGCTCCAGATGAACGAGCTGTTCTCGTACCTCGCCAACATGAACGTCATGTCCATCATCATCGGCGCTCACTCGGCCAGCCTGGACACTTCCAAGGAACCCGATGCGTTGAGCATCATTACCGATAACATCATTTCGCTCCGCTATTTCGAAAGCGGCAGCATGGTGCACAAGGCCATATGCGTCCTGAAAAAGCGGCAAGGACCACATTCGCTCGAGATCAGGCATCTCAGCCTCACCGAGGACGGGGTGCAAATTGGCCCGCCGGTCGTGCCGCACGCTCTTGCCGGAGAAATGCCACTTGAATGCTGAGTCCATTCAATCGGACCTGTCAAATGCGGGCTTGGTGCTGCTTTTTGCACCCGTGCAGGGCGACTTGCACGCACTGGACAGGTTGCTGGCGGAGTTAGGGCTGGAGATCGTCATCTGCTCCAGCCCGCAGCAATTCTACGACCGGATCGGCGAGGATGTGCTGCTAGCCGTGGTCACCGAACAGGCCCTCGTCAGTTGCCGTGCAGAGGAACTGGAAAATGTGCTGCGCAGCCAGCCGCAGTGGTCCGATATGCCCTTGCTCGCGTTGGTCGACAGTGAAGGAGGGCGGGTCGACAGTGGTCGTTTCGACCGGCTGGCCAGTATTGGCAACTTCATGTTGCTGGAAACGCCCACCTCGCGCCAGGTCCTCCTGATGTCGGTGCGGGCGGCAATCCGCGCTCGCCGCCTGCAGTATGCAGTGCGTGACCACTGGCATGAACTGGAATCGCATGCAGGACGCCTGGAAGCTGCCGTGCAGGAACGCACGCTGGAGCTCGAGCACGAAGTGCAGGAACGCAGCCGCATCCAGGCCGAACTGGATGAGGCGCGGCGCCTGGAATCGCTGGGGCGCCTGACCGGAGGTGTCGCGCATGACTTTAACAACCTCCTGCAAGTGATCACCGGGGGCGAGACCCTGATCCGGCTGCTGCAGGGGGGCCGGCTTGCGCCGCAGATGGAGCGCGCACTCGACAGTATTCGCCGTGCTGCAGACCACGGGGCATCACTCACGCAAAGGCTGTTGGCGTACGCGCGGCGCCAGCCCTTGTCGGCCGTGACGCTCGACCTGAGCTCCCATCTTGCTGCCACTGCCGACCTGCTGTTGCGGACCCTGGAGTGCCGGATCGACTTCCAGCTCCGCCTGCCCCCTGACCTGTGGGCTGTGGATGCCGACCCCGCCCAGCTCGATGCCGCCATCCTGAACATCGTTGGCAACGCTTGCGATGCCATGCCGGAAGGGGGCACGCTCACGATGGCGGCACACAACGTCAACCTGCCTGCGCCGGAGCTTCCGGAAGCGAGGCAACTGAAAGGCGACTACGTGTGCCTGATGATGAGCGACAGTGGAGAAGGCATGTCCGAACAGGTTGCCGACCATGCGTTCGAGCCCTTCTTCACCACCAAGTCAGCGGGCAGGGGAACCGGATTGGGCCTGTCGCAGGTGTACGGCTTTGCCATCCAAAGCGGGGGACTGGCTTTCATCCGGCGCGAAGCGATCGGTACTACGATCGGGCTGCTGCTGCCCAGGAGCGCTGCCGTTGTGGCCGTTGCACCCGCGCCCGTGGTTCCGTCGGCTTCTGCAGGCCTCGAGGATATCCGCATGTTATGCGTGGAGGACGACCCCGCTGTTGCCAGCACCACGGGTGAGTTGCTGCGCAGCCTCGGAGCCAGCGTGGTCGTCGCGGACAGTGCGGATGCGGCCATGAAACTGGACCTGTCCCAGTTCGACGTGGTGCTGTCTGACGTCATGATGCCAGGCAGCATGGACGGGATCGAATTCACCCGCTGGCTGTCCGAATTTCACCCGTCCCTGCCGGTGGTATTGTGCAGCGGATATATGCTAGACCCGCATCGGCTGCAGTCGCTCAAGGCTGAATTCGTGCGCAAGCCCTACCGAATTGCCGACCTGATCGCCAGTATCGGGCGAGCGGTCGCATTCAGTCCTTAAATAGCAAATGTTGGAGAGTACGCGGCCGCTGAGGTTCGGTTCTTGTGATGTGGGAATCGTGATGTGCGGACTGGACATGCGACTTTCCACTTAAAACCGTTGCCGAGTGATATCGAACACGATAGCTTTGCGCTACACCAGACTCTTGATAATCCGCGCCGTCAGTTGGGCATACCGAGGAAATCGGGGTTTCACCCCAACCGACCACGTAATCCGCATTCAGCGCTCCGTCGCAGTAAGAGGTAACAATACCCTACACTGAGCTATACTGGCTAACGGGTTCGGCCAAGGGCGGACGCTTCGAAGCAACCAAGAACGGGGGATCTTGAGTTTTATGCACGAGTCACAAATAGAACACGTTCTAGAGGAGTTACGTGCCCTTCAAAACCGCTTCAGTAAGATATCGGACTCCTCAATTCCTAGCCTTGACGGAGCGGACCGCGCTAAATTCAAACGCTTAGTCATTGAATCAAAATGTTTAATAGACGGTGGTTTGGGGACGACAAATGATTTTTCGGTCCCGTTGCTGCAGTTGCAAAACCTGAGGGGTTTCGGCGCGTGGAACCCACCGACACCAGACGAACTCCTGGAGGCGGTTGCCCTCGTAGAGGGCGGGCTCAACCAAGTGCGACGTAAAAGAGTTCAGCTAGAAAAAGCACCTAGCGAATCTACGCTCCAAGTTTACGTGGACGCTCAACGAATCCTACAGCTGCAAGCGTTGAAGACGCCGGAGTGGGATCTCAGGAAACTAGTGCGACTTTTGCATGAAATTAACCTTGCCCACGTCAACGAGATGCATATGGCCACTGCGATGTTGGTCCGGGCAGTAACCGATCACGTCTCCCCCATATTGGGTTGCCGAGTTTTTTCTGAGGTAGCAAATAACTATACAGCGCCGCGATCCTTTAGCGACCAGATGAAGCACTTGGATGGCTCAATGCGCAAGGTGGCCGATATGCACCTACACCAACAAGTTAGGAAATCTGAAGTGCTTCCATCAGCCGCCCAAGTCGACTTTAAAGCTGCCCTAGATGTCTTGCTTGCCGAAATTTTGCGGATTCTTCAATAGGGATCTCCGGGGCTTCGAGAAAACGTACGAGACTTGGCCAATGGTCGAGATTGGCCAATAGAGCTCGATCAATTTCGCCTAGAGTCGCGGGCGCGTCGCGAGGTCGACAATAGGCCGGGAGTATCCACTCGCTCGCGCTACCGATGGATGCGAATGCACGTACTTGATACATAAGAGTTGCTAATACCCGATCAATGATTGACATCAATTCTGTAGAGCAAGAGATCGACTCTGCCTTCGACAGTAATGCGTTGACGAACGTTCCATGGACGCAGAGCGCGTGGACGCTACTCTCGGTTGTCGAAGACCATCATTTCAATATCGCTGTCGTGCACCCGCTTCCTAAACGGGAAGCCGCGATCTACGTGGATGGACTAGTTAACGCCTTAACATATCCATTGCGGGCCTTGCACCGGCGAGCACCGCGGATGGTTGCTACGCTTGACCATCGCTATATCGAGGAACACTATGCGCTTGCTCAGGAGTGGCTCGACGCTGCGGAAGACTATTCGCACTTCTGCAGCATTTTTCCCCTGTACTATGCGAAAGAGATTGAACTCACGATAAACGGAGATAGTCTTAAACCGACTGATTGGTCTAAGACTGACTTGTCTTACGAGGCGTATGACCGCTTCGTAGCAAAGCGAGAGCCTGAACGCGAGCATCAGTTGGATGCCGGGCCTATTTGCTCTACGCTCAGAACATGCATCCGTTCTAGCGGGGGACGGTATTCAATTGAATTCACCCGTCGGCTCTGGGATGCATTGGAGCGCCACTTAGCCCCGGCATTCGAAACGCGTCACATTTTGCCCGCGGACTGGCAGTTTAGTCATTTCTCGCTAGCGCAATACCGCGCCGTCTTTACTTGCTTGCAAATTTCGGCACAAGCCTGGTTTGTGGCACGCCAGATCGTGGCTCCTAGCGTGCTTGGCCTCGCGTATGAGAGCGCCGTCTGGACGCCGCGACGAGAAGCGCTGTTCAAGCAACTGTCCCGCCAGACCGGCTTAACCTTGGGCACCGTCCGAGATATCATTCGTTACCTTACCTTCGGTGAGGTTGGGGTCCGCAATCCTGACGCTGCCATTCAACCGCTTGTGGACCTGGGCAATGGCCATTTCGGTATCTCACCATTTCTTGTTACAAATATTGATGCGGAGCGCAATCTCTGCGTCCTGTTGAATCAGGTTCCTCAAGACCGGACGTTATACTCCGCTCTTGTGGACCAAAAAGAGCAGCATATTCGTGCTGAAACAATCCAGTCACTACAGCTACTCGGACTTCACTTCAAGCACGGGGAGATCGGTTCAACCGACGTCGATCTCGCAATAATAGATCATGCGTCGAAAGTTTGTCTGTGCATCGAGCTCAAGTGGTTCATCGAACCAGCCGAAATTCGTGAGGTGATGATGCGCTCAGAGGAATTGCAAAAAGGCGTCGCGCAAGCAAAGCTCCTGAATTCGCTTTTTGCGAAAAGTGATGGGCGTTTGCTCGCGCTACTCGGTATAGACGGCGGCTACGAGTTTCAAGCAATGGTAGGTTCAGTTAACTTTATCGGTCGCCCAGGAATCCAGACTCCAGATATTCCGATTACAAAGCTCTGGCACGTCGTGTCGAAAATTAAGGAGACCGGTTCATTGGCAATGGCTGTTCGGTGGCTTAAGTTGCGAGAGTACCTGCCCGTTAACGGGCGTGACTACGCCATACAAGAGGTTCCAATTAAGTGCGGAAGATGGCGGTCGCGCTGGTATGGCATCGCTCCTCCTCACCCGTCCCGCGGGAACACCGCGGGTCGATAGCTGTGACTAAAACATCTCCGCGCCGCTCAAGAGCAAACCTGTCTTTGCCAAGGGATTTCGAGAACGTCGGGGCAAGGTTGAGGGCATATTTACATTCGAAAAATAGGCGGCCAACACTGCTACGTAGTGGCCTTTTCAAGTTCAATGCGGTGGCTAGACAATGTGATGGATCTCATGCAACCAATCCCAGAATTTCGGAACAAAATCGGTAGGAACACCCTCTGCCCTTGCGGTTCAATGAAAAAATTCAAGAACTGCCACGGCCATCACACAAGCCCGCCTGATCCCAACATTTATAAAATTGCGGCAACGGTGCGAGAAACGACGCGAAAGAGTGCCTGCCACGTCCCGGAAGGCATTCGTAACGAATGTTCGAAAGGCATTATCAATGCCCACACGGTATCCCGCTCAGGCAGTCTAGGCGCCATCCAGCGCAGCGGTCATGTGTATTCCTATAATTTAAACATGCTCGCGCTGCAAAAATCTCGTGGTCGACTACGTCCCGTTGAAACCGGTTGGAGGACAGCCTCGACGTTTCCCGGTTTTTGTGGGTACCACGACAAGCGCGTGTTTGAGGCTCTTGAAGATACTCCGTTCGTAGGGTCGAAGGAGCAGTGCTTTCTGATTGCTTATCGATCCCTCGCTAAAGAGATTCACGCTAAGAATAACTCGGCTAAACAAAACGATTTACGCGTGGCTTATGCAGGACCGGCCAGCCAAAAAAACGCGGCCGTCGCGGCTTTTAATAAGGGCGTCGCGTTGGCTATCCGCGATCTCGAGCGGCATAAAAATCGTTATGACAAAGTGCTGCTCGATAAGGACTGGAGCAAGGTTCACGGAATTCTTATTGAGTTCGACGGGATCTTCCCAATCCAATGCACGGGTGGGCTCTTTCCAGAGAAAGATATAAATGGTCTGCCGATTCAACGCCTTGATTGGAGGACCGCGACTCCCGACACAATCAATCTGTCATCGTTCGCCGCAGACGGTAAGTCGTATTTCCTAATTTGTTGGCTGCAAGATAGTCATCATTCCGGCTCACGTTTCGTCGCCCCGTTCCATCTGGTCGAGAAGAGTGTTTTGCCAGCGGTTATTGGGGCCCTAATCTTGCAGGTTACGGAAAACTGTCACTTTTCCCCCGACTGGTACGATGCCCTTCCAGACGCAGGGAAAGACTGGTGCGAAGCGAATAGCTTCTCTGGGACGTTTTGGGGTGACATTTCTCCTCCGACCGCAATCGCCGATACGACATTATTCCCTGGGATTAACGTGACTAGCATCACTGCCTTCTAGTACGATTTTTCTCAGCCGTGCCCAATTGCGGAGGTCGGTCATAGACATGCCAACG
Organism: Pseudoduganella sp. GCM10020061; assembly: GCF_042683405.1. Taxonomy (NCBI): domain Bacteria; kingdom Pseudomonadati; phylum Pseudomonadota; class Betaproteobacteria; order Burkholderiales; family Oxalobacteraceae; genus Pseudoduganella; species Pseudoduganella sp. GCM10020061. The sequence continues at coordinate 238,499 of NZ_JBHUJS010000001.1, forward strand.
AACGAGCTTGCACGAGTCCACGCGTCCCAATTGTTCAGAAGTCGCTTCTCGAGCGATTGGACTGGTCGCTCACGACAAGAAATGGCTTAGTTACGCGTTCGTCATCGCGATTTCGCTTTCCTCGCTGCCAAACTGCCGTACCAATACCAAGTAAATAACGGGGTTTAACAATCTCTATTTGCGAGCCTACCCACCGCGCCCCTTCGGCAGGCGTCTGCGATCAAACAATATTAGATAACATTTATTTGGCCGCGCCGCCATATGTCACGAATTTTTTTTGGCTTGACACAAACTTTTTGTGTTGTCACAACCTTTTTGTGGCGCCACGTCAGTTTGAGCCAACCCGACCTCACTATTCCACCGTAACGGACTTGGCCAAGTTGCGCGGCTTGTCGACGTCGGTGCCGCGAGCCAGTGCGGTGTGGTACGCGAGCAGCTGCAGCGCGGCCACGTGCAGGATCGGCGACAGCAGGCCGTAGTGCTCGGGCAGGCGGATGACGTGCACGCCGTCGCCGGAGCTGATGCGCGAGTCGACATCCGCAAACACGAACAGCTCGCCGCCGCGTGCGCGCACTTCCTGCATGTTGGACTTGAGCTTTTCCAGCAGCTGGTCGTTCGGGGCGATCGTCACAACCGGCATCTCGTTGGTCACCAGCGCGAGCGGGCCGTGCTTCAGTTCACCGGCCGGATACGCTTCGGCGTGGATGTACGAGATTTCCTTGAGCTTGAGCGCGCCTTCCAGGGCGATCGGGTAGTGGATGCCGCGGCCGAGGAAGAGGGCGTTTTCCTTGCGCGCGAATTCTTCGGCCCAGGCGATGATCTGCGGCTCCAGCGCGAGCACGGAGGCAATGGCGACCGGCAGGTGGCGCATGCGCTTGAGGTATTCCGCTTCCTCGTCGTCGGTCAGGCGGCCGTTCACTTGCGCCAGCGTGAGCGTGAGCAGGAACAGGGCGGTCAGCTGCGTGGTGAAGGCCTTGGTGGACGCGACGCCCACTTCGACGCCGGCGCGCGTGATGTATGACAGCATGCACTCGCGCACCATCGCGCTGGTCGAGACGTTGCAGATGGTGAGGGTCTTGTCCATGCCGAGCGAGCGCGCGTGCTTGAGCGCGGCCAGCGTGTCGGCGGTCTCGCCGGACTGCGAGATGGTGACCACCAGCGTGGACGGATGCGGCACGCTGTCGCGGTAGCGGTATTCGCTCGCGATCTCGACGCTGACCGGGACCTTGGCCACGGATTCGATCCAGTACTTGGCGGTCAGGCCCGCGTAGTAGCTGGTGCCGCAGGCGAGGATCAGCACGCGGTCGATTTCCTTGAACACCTTGTAGGCGCCGTCGCCAAACAGCTCCGGCATGATGCCGGTCACGCCTTCCAGCGTGTCGCCGATGACGCGTGGCTGCTCGAAGATCTCCTTCTGCATGTAGTGGCGGTACGGGCCCAGTTCCGCGGCGCCGGTGTGGGCGTGCACGGTCTTGACTTCGCGCTCGACCGGACGGCCTTCGGCATCGACGACCCAGATGCGCGAGAGCTGCAGATCGACCACGTCGCCTTCTTCCAGGTAGATGATCTGGTCGGTGGTGCCAGCCAGCGCCATCGCGTCGGAGGCGACGAAGTTTTCCCCTTTGCCGAGGCCGACGATCAGCGGGGAACCCTGGCGCGCAGCGACCACGCGGTGCGGCTCTTCGCGGCAGAAGACGGCGATCGCGTAGGCGCCGTGCAGGCGCTTGACGGCCTGCTGGACGGTGTCGAACAGGTCGCCGTTGTACATGTGGTCGACCAGGTGGGCGATAACTTCGGTGTCGGTCTGGCTCTGGAATTCGTAGCCGAGGGCGATCAGTTCGGCGCGCAGTTCATCGTGGTTTTCGATGATGCCGTTGTGGACCAGCGCGATGCGGGCGGTTTCGTCGCTCGGGGAGAAGTGCGGGTGCGCATTGTGGGCGGCAGGGGCGCCGTGCGTGGCCCAGCGGGTGTGGGCGATGCCGGTAAAGCCTTGCAGGCGGGCGTTGTCGACCTGCGCTTCCAGTTCGGCGACGCGCGAGGTGCTGCGCGAACGTTGCAGGCTGCCCTCGACATGCAGCGCGACGCCGCAAGAGTCGTAGCCACGGTATTCAAGACGCTTGAGGCCCTCGATCAGGATGGGGGTGATGTTGCGTTGGGCTACTGCTCCGACGATGCCGCACATAGGGAACCTCGACAAATAGATTATTGATGAGGAGATACTAGTGGAGTAATCGTGAAATATGCGTACAGAATTCACTATCTGATGAAATATTATTTCATCGTCTGGAGCATGTGAATAAAGATTTCACATCTCAGCGAAATATGAAATTTTATTCCAGAGGTAATATCCGAGGCGCCAGGCGAGAATCGTCTCACTCTTTAACCAGGAACAATTGATGTGGCGCAGAGGCGCGCTTTGCTGGAGGAACTACTTCAAAGGAGGAAGGGGACTGCCCCTGCAAGGGACCGTCCCCTGATCTTTACGACGATACGGGAATGGGTCCGTCCAGATGCCTGGCGCGGACCCGCCCCCTGTCTACATCAGATTGCGGCGAGTGCGGCGTTGAAGGTCGCGCTCGGACGCATCACAGCCGATACCTTGGCTTCGTCCAGCTTGTAGTAGCCGCCGATGTCGACCGGCTTGCCCTGCACTTCGAGCAGTTCGGCGACGATCTTTTGCTCGTTGTCGGCCAGGTTCTTGGCCAGCGGAGCGAAGGCTGCTGCCAGCTCGGCGTCTTCGGTCTGGTGCGCGAGTTCTTCTGCCCAGTACATCGACAGGTAGAACTGGCTGCCGCGGTTGTCGAGCTCACCGGTCTTTGGCGATGGCGACTTGCGGTTGTCCAGCAGGCGGCCGGTCGCGGCGTCCAGCGTGCGCGCGAGGATCTTGGCCTTGTTGTTGCCGGTCTTGATGCCGAGGTCTTCGAGGCTGACCGCCAGCGCGAGGAATTCGCCCAGCGAATCCCAGCGCAGGTGGTTCTCTTCGACCAGCTGCTGCACGTGCTTCGGCGCGGAGCCGCCGGCGCCGGTCTCGTACATGCCGCCGCCCGCCATCAGCGGAACGATCGACAGCATCTTGGCGCTGGTGCCCAGTTCCAGGATCGGGAACAGGTCGGTCAGGTAGTCGCGCAGGATGTTGCCGGTGACGGAGATGGTGTCCAGGCCGCGCTTCACGCGCTCGAGCGTGTAGCGCATCGCACGTACCTGCGACATGATCTGGATGTCCAGGCCATTGGTGTCGTGGTCCTTCAGGTAGGTGGTGACCTTCTTGATCAGCTCATTCTCGTGCGGACGGTACGGGTCGAGCCAGAACACAGCTGGCATGCCCGAGTTGCGCGCGCGGGTGACGGCCAGCTTGACCCAGTCGCGGATCGGAGCGTCCTTCACCTGGCACATGCGCCAGATGTCGCCGGTCTCGACGTTCTGCGACATCAGCACTTCGCCGCTATCGAGGTCGGTGATGTTGGCCACGCCGTCTTCCGGGATCTCGAATGTCTTGTCGTGCGAGCCGTATTCCTCGGCCTGCTGCGCCATCAGGCCGACGTTCGGCACCGTGCCCATGGTGCGCGGGTCGAATGCGCCGTGCCATTTGCAGAAGTTGATGATCTCCTGGTAGATGCGGGCGAAGGTCGATTCCGGCAGCACTGCCTTGACTTCCTTCAGGCGGCCATCGGCGCCGTACATCTTGCCGCCGGCGCGGATCATGGCCGGCATCGACGCGTCGACGATCACGTCGCTCGGCGAATGGAAGTTGGTGATGCCCTTGGCCGAATCGACCATGGCCAGTTCCGGACGGCTTTCCTGGCAGGCGTGGATGTCGCGGATGATTTCTTCGCGCTGCGACTCAGGCAGGTCGGCGATCTTGTTGTACAGGTCGACCATGCCGTTGTTGACGTTCACGCCCAGGCTGTCGAACAGCGCGCCGTGCTTCGCGAACGCGTCCTTGTAGAACACGCGCACGCAGTGGCCGAACACGATCGGGTGCGACACCTTCATCATGGTCGCTTTCACGTGCAGCGAGAACATCATGCCGGTCTTGTGCGCGTCTTCGATCTGCTTTTCGTAGAACTCGATCAGGGCCTTGCGGCTCATGAACATGGAGTCGATGATCTCGCCATCCTGCAGCGCGACCTTCGGCTTGAGCACCAGGGTCTTGCAGCTGTTGGTGATCAGTTCCATCTTGACGTTGCGCGCGCGGTCCAGCGTCATCGACTTTTCGCCGGCGTAGAAGTCGCCCTTGGTCATGTGCGAGACGTGGGTGCGCGATGCCGGCGACCATTCGCCCATCGAGTGCGGGTTCTTGCGTGCGTACTCTTTCACGGCGCGCGGTGCGCGACGGTCCGAGTTACCTTCGCGCAGGACCGGGTTGACGGCGGAACCGGTGCACTTGTTATAGCGCGCCTTGATTTCCTTTTCTGCGTCGGTCTTTGGATCGGCAGGGTAGTCGGGCAGTGCGTAGCCCTTGCCCTGCAGTTCCTTGATCGCTGCCAGCAGCTGCGGCATCGAGGCGCTGATGTTCGGCAGCTTGATGATGTTCGCGTCCGGCTGCAGGGTCTTCTTGCCCAGTTCCGCGAGGGCGTCCGGAACGCGCTGCTCCGGGGTCAGGTAGTCGTTGAAGTTGGCCAGGATGCGGGCCGCAACGGAGATATCGCTTGCCTCGACGTTGATGCCGGCCGGCTTGGTGAAGGTGCTGACGACTGGCAGGAAGGCGTGGGTCGCCAGCAGCGGCGCCTCGTCGGTCAGGGTGTAGATGATGGTTTGATCACTGCTCATACGCTATTCCTGTTCTTCGCGAAAGTGGCGGGATGGTGTGCTCGCAGGTCTTATATAAGACATAGGACATGCGGTAACCCGATATTATGCACCACCTTTGGCGAAGCGGCCACTGCCAGAAGCTATGTTGCTGCGGACCGGGAACTTCGCGATAATCGGCGCTCTTGCATTCCTTTCAATTCCTTTCACCACGCGGGACCTGCAAACCATGAAAAAACTGATGTCCCCCTCCGGCCCTGCACACGTCGCGCTCCTGGCCGCCGTGCTGGCGGCGCCGTTCGCCCACGCCACCGAATTGGCCTCGCCACCGGCGCCGGCGCAGATCGGTGTTGCATCCTTCAACATGGCCTGGGCCGGGTCGCAGGAAGACTTCAACCGCCAGAACGCCGTCTGCAAGACCGTGTCGTGGTGCGACACACGCCCACGCCGCGAGCGGGGACAATCGTTCGCCACGGACGCCGCCGTGCAGGTTGCGCGCCAGTGCGTCGCCGATACCGAACGCCTGGCCGGCGGCCCCGCGCAAGCGGCCCTGATAGCGCCGTGCAACGCCTACCAGCCCCGTGGCACGCCGGTGGAGCTGACCAGCGCCGACTATGCCGCCAAACTGGCGGGCCTGCGTGCGACCGTCGACAACCTGATCGAGCGCCAGGGCGTGCGCGTGATCGCGTTCCAGGAAGTGCGCTCCAGCGAAGTCATCAGGGAGGTGCTGGGACGCCATGTCGATCGCTTCAGCGTGTGCCACGCGCCGCACGAGGGCTTCCAGACCGTGGCGTTCGCGTGGGACCGCAGCGTTGCGCAGAATGGGCTGTGCAGTGTGGAGACCAGCCTGGCGGTGGTCGATAATCCGAACGATCCCGAAGCGCGCAGGGTCCGTCCCGGCCTGGCGCTCGACGTGCAGGTGGGCGATCGCCGCATCAGCTTCCTGAATGTGCACCTGAAGTCCGGCTGCGCCAACATCGTGCCGCATCCGATTTATCAGGCGCGCCTGCTGGACGACCCTGCAGCGGCGTGCACTGTACTGAATCGCCAGGTCGCGCCGCTCGAGCGCTGGATCGACAACGTGGCCAAGCAGAGCCCCGACTTTGTGCTGCTGGGAGACTTCAACCGCCGCATCGACGAAGAGGCGGCCGCCAACATCGGTCCGGCGCAGGTGCGCGCGGACGGCAGCGATCCGTCCGGCGTGCCGGTGCCGGGTGCGGACGGCCGCGTCTCTACGCGCTACCTCTGGCAGGAGCTGAACGACGGCGGCATGCCGCTGCGCCAGGTGCCACTGGCGTCCGCAGAGGGCTGCAAGGGTTTCTCCGGCCTCGATCACATTGTGCTCAGCGGCCCGTTGGCGGCGCGCCAGCCGGCCAACCTGGTCTCATACAAGACGGCAGTCGTCCAGGCGCCGGGTCAGCGCATCGACACCAGCGACCATTGCCCGCGCAGCGTCATGCTGACGCTCTGACCCGCGGACTGGTGATCGCCCGCGCAGCTTTATAGCTTTTTAATCGGCGGATCGCGCGGGTCTGGCTACGCCAGCAGCACGTCGAGTTCCGTGTGGTTGACGGGCTTGGTCAGGTGGAAGTCGAAGCCGGCCTCGCGCGTGAGCATGCGGTCGCGCTCCTGTCCCCAGCCCGTCACCGCGATGATCAGCGAGCGCTGGTCGTGCTCGCGGTTGCGCAGCTCGCGCGCGACCTCAAGGCCGCTCATGCCGGGCATGCCGATATCGAGCAGCACCACGTCCGGCGCGAACTGCGCGGCCATCTCCAGCGCGGCGGGTCCATCGTGCGCTTCCCGCACCTGGTGGCCGGACACCTGCAGCAGCGCGACCATGCTGGATGCGGCGTCAAGGTTGTCGTCCACCACCAGGATGCGGCGCGGACGCGTGCGCGCCTCGTGGCTGGCGCGGGGTTGTTCCGGCGCCGCCTGGGGCGCCAGTCGCAGTAGCGGCAGCCGCACCGTGAACGTGGTTCCGTGCCCCAGCCCTTCGCTGCTCGCCACCACGGTGCCGCCGTGCAGCTCGACAAAGCCTTTGACCAGCGACAGGCCGATCCCAAGGCCGCCCTGGCTGCGCTCCAGCGATGGCGCGAGCTGGGAGAACAGGCCGAATATCGGCTCCAGGTTTTCCGGCGCCACGCCGATGCCGGTATCCGACACCGCGATGCGCACCTCGTCTGCCTCGCGCTCCGCGTCGATCCGGATCCTTCCTCCGCGCGGCGTGAACTTGATGGCGTTGGTCAGCAGGTTCACGAAGCACTGGACGATGCGGGTGGCATCGGCGTCCGCGTACAGCGGGTCGTCGGGCAGGTGCAGGGACACTTCGTGGCCGGCGGCCTTGAACGATTCGTCCACCGCATGCAGCGCGTCCGCCATGCAGTCGACCAGTGAAACCGTCTTCTTCTGCAGCGTGACCTTGCGCTGGGTGATGCGCGCGACTTCCAGCAGGTCGTCCACCAGCCGCGATAAATGGCGCGACTGGCGGTCGATGACCGTGAGCGCGCTTTGCACATGGGGTGGCGTTTGCCCGATCATGTTGATGAGCGTGATGGCGTTGCGGATCGGCGCAAGGGGGTTGCGCAGCTCGTGCGCCAGCGTGGCCAGGAACTCGTCCTTGCGCTGGTCCGCCAGGCGCAGCGCGTCCTGCGCCTGCGTTTGCGCCGCGATGTCGGTGTGAGTGCCGAACCATTGCAGCACCCGCCCTTCGCGGTCCTTCAGCGGCACGATACGGGTGAGGAAAGGGCGGTAGGCGCCGTCCGCGCCACGCAGGTGCGTCACCATTTCGTACGGCTCGCCGGTGCTGCTCGAACGGCGCCAGCGCTCCAGCGACTCGGTCAGGTCCTGCGGGGCGCAGCTCTGCTGCCAGCGCCATCCTTCCGACCCTTCGGCGTCCAGCCCGGTGTACTCGTACCAGCGGCGGTTCAGCCACGACACGTAGCCGTCCGGTTCGGACATCCACGCGAGCTGCGGCAGCTCGTTGGCGAGCGTGCGGAAATGCGCCGCGTGCTCTTCATCCGCCTCCTGGCGCCGCTTGCGGTCGGTAATGTCGGCAATGACGCCGAACACCGACAGCGGCGTCCCGTCGTCCTCGTCGTACTCGGCCTTGCCGCGCAGCTGGGCCCATAGCAACTCGCCGCGGGCATTCCGCACGCGGAACTCCATCTCGCAATCCGTGTTGTTCCTAATGCATTCCGTGATCGCCCGGCGCAACGGGTCACGGTCCTCTGGATCGACGTATTGCATGAACGCCTCTGCGTCAGGGCGCAGGCTGCGCGGGGCCAGTCCCAGCATATGCTCCACCTCGGGGCTCCACCACGTGAGTGCGCTCTTCACGTCGCGGCTGAATACACCCATCCTCCCGGCCTGCAGGGCCAGGCGCAAGGTTTCCTGGCGTTCGCGCAGCCGTGCGGCCGAGTGCGCGGTCTTTTCGGCTTTGCTCAGGTCGCGGTACATGCTGACGTGTTCCGTCAGCAGCATCAGCAGGACGAAGACGGACGCGAACACCGCGTACACCCGGCCGGCGTAGAACCCGACATCCCACCTGCCCGCGTTGAAGATGCTGACCAGGCCCACCTCGAAGAACCACGCCGACAGCACCACCATGAGCCACAGGTCCAGCGCCGAAGGGGAACGGCGCCGGTACATGACCACCAGCGCGACCGCGCTCAGGACCCACGGGCTGTACCGTCCCAGGTTGAACCACGCGGAGTAGCGGTCGCCATCGAGCATCGGCGGCAGGATGTCGTTGCCGAGCACGGCCAGCGCACTCAGGGCCATCGCGCAGGCGAAGGTGATGAGGATGGCCTGCGCTTCGGTGCGCGCGTGGCTGTAGGTTCGGTCGCGCTCCTTGAACAAAGAATAGCCGATCACGGCGACCGGAAAGCCGATGTGCCAGAACACGTGCAGGTAGCCGGTGGTCTGCGCGCCGCCGCCAAGCAGGCCGGCCGGCGCGAGTGCACCGGGAAAGGTCAGCAGGTGGACAATCGCCATCACGGCCGAGTACAGGTAGCCGCAGGCCAGGATCAGGATCGAATATTGGCGGTACAGGCGCAGGTAGCCGAACAGCAGCGCAGCGGTGATCAGGTCGTTGACGACAACGATGGGCTGGTACAGCGGAATGAACCAGTCGGCGACGCCAACGTCATGATCGGCAAACGGAATGAGCGCCAGGAACATTCCGAGCGATGCGGCGATGAGGAGCAGGGCCAACCGTCGGGAGGCTGGGCTGGCTGGATACTCCAACAATATCTTCGATTGCGCGCTTCCAGCCACCGCCTCATCGCTACTTCGTTCGTCTGCCGACTCCAGGCGGGGCGTGGGAGGGTTCATACGCAGTGCGGAACGTCGAGGTAGGGTTGGACGAGCATAGCAGACCATGCGCCGGCGCCCGGTCCGATTGCCCGTCGTTCCAGCGAAGGCTGGAACAGATGGCGCCCGCCCCCGTTCGACTCCTGCGGCGGATGAAATATGCTTCCACAAATGCTCTACAATTGAAATATTATTTCATCATATTCCGCCCCATGAACGACACAAAACAGCTCGACGACCTTGACCGCCGCATCCTGGAAGTCGTGCAGGCCGACGCCTCGCACACCAACGCGGAGCTGGCGGAGCTTGTCCACGTCTCGCCGCCGACCTGCCTGCGCCGCATGAAACAACTGACGGAAGAAGGCATCATCGAGCGCCAGGTCGCGCTGGTGTCGCCGGAAAAGGTCGGCGCGCGCCTGACGGCGATCGTGGAGATCACACTGGACGTGCAGGCGGCGGAACGGATGGAGGAATTCGAGCGCCACGTGGCGGCGGAAGGCGCCGTGATGCAGTGCTACCGCGTATCGCCCGGTCCGGACTTCGTGCTGATCGTACAGGTGGCGGACATGCCGGCCTACCACGCGCTGGCGCACCGCCTGTTCGCCACCCACAAGAACGTGCGCAACGTGAAAGCGTACTTCTCCACCTTCCGCAGCAAGTTCGAAACCCGCATCGCAGTCTAATCGCACCGCCCCAAAAAATGGGGACAGACCCCATTTCCGCAGTGTGGAAATGGGGTCTGTCCCCATTTTTGGGGGCTGTCCCGTAGCGTGGAAATGGGGTCTGTCCCCATTTTCGGGTTAGTGCTTGGTTTTGACGGGGCGCTTCCAGCTTTCGATGGTGAGCTGCTTGGGACGGGAGATGGTCAGCTTGCCTGCAGGCGCGTCTTTGGTCAGGGTGGTGCCGGCGCCCAGCGTCGCGCCTTTGCCGACGGTGACAGGCGCCACCAGCTGCGAATCGCTGCCGATGAAGGCGTCGTCCTCGATCACGGTGCGGAATTTGTTGGCGCCGTCGTAGTTGCAGGTGATGGTGCCCGCGCCGATGTTCACGCGCGAACCCACCGTCGCGTCGCCGACATAGGCAAGGTGGTTGGCTTTCGAATGCGCGGCGATCTGGCTGTTCTTGATTTCGACAAAGTTGCCGACGTGGACGTCCTCCGCCAGCGTCGTCCCCGGGCGCAGGCGCGCGAACGGACCGATGATGGACTTGGCGCCCACCACCGCTTCTTCGATGTGGCTGAACGGCTTGACCTGCGCGCCGGCCGCGATCGCGGAGTTGATGATCACGCTGTTCGCGCCGATGTGCACGCCGTCCGCCAGGTCGACCCGGCCTTCGAACACGCAACCCACGTCGATCACGACATCGCGCCCGCAAATCAGCTCGCCGCGCACGTCGATGCGCGCCGGATCGAGCAGCGTCACGCCGCGCTCCAGCAGCGCGTTGGCGATGTTGAGCTGGTGGCGGCGCTCCAGCTCGGCCAGCTGCACCTTGCTGTTCACGCCCGCCACTTCCCACTGCGCGGACGGGCTGGCCGATACCACCGGCACGCCGTCGGCCACGGCCTGCGCCACGATGTCGGTCAGGTAGTACTCGCCCTGCGCGTTCTCGTTCGACAGGGAACCCAGCCACTGCTTGAGGTGGCGGGTCGGGATCATCATGATGCCGCTGTTGATTTCGCGGATGCGGCGCTCGTCGTCGCTGGCATCCTTTTCCTCCACGATGCGGACGATGTGCCCGCCATGGCGCACGATGCGTCCGAGCCCGTGCGGGTTGTCCTGCTCCACGGTCAGGATGCCGAGCTTGTCCTTGCCGGCCACTTCGGCCAGGCGCTTGAGCGATGCTGCGCTGGTGAGCGGCACGTCGCCGTACAGCACCAGGGTCGGCGCGTCGTCGTCCAGGTGCGGCAGCCCCTGCATGACAGCGTGCCCGGTGCCCAGCTGCGGCTCCTGCAGCGCGGTCGTGATCTCGGCATAGGCGCCGGTGTTCTGGCGGGCCACCACATCAGGCACCGCTGCGCCCCCGTGCCCATAAATCACGCATAATTTGCTGGGCGCAAGCTCACGCGCCGTATCAATCACATGCAGCAACAGCGGTTTTCCCGCTAGCGGATGCAACACTTTGGGCAGGGCAGACTGCATGCGCTTGCCCATTCCGGCAGCGAGAATCACAACATTCATAAGACCGACGACATTAAGTTGAGAAGATGACAAAGTCTAACACGCAGCTGGCTCCCGTCCACCGCCTTCGCACCCTGTTCGCGCTCGTGCTTGTGCTCTGCGTGGCAGCCTGCAGCACGATCCGGCTCACGTACAACAACGGCGACACCCTGCTGTACTGGTGGATCAACGCCTACGTGGACTTCGATTCGAGCCAGACCGACTTCGTCAAGGAAGACATCGACGAGGTGTTCAGCTGGCACCGGCAGACCCAGCTGCGCGACTACGCGGCGCTGCTGCAGCGCGCCAAACAGCAGATCGCGGGACCGGTCACGGCGCAGGCGCTGGACGGTTTCGTGCGGGAGGTGCGCGTGCGCGGCGAAAAGCTGGCGCTGCACGCGGTGCCGCAGCTGACCGACCTGGCCCGCTCGCTCAAGCCGGAACAGATCGGCAACCTCGAGGAGAAGTTTGCCAAGAACAACCGCGACTACCGCCGCAAGTTCATGAGCGGCGATACCGAGAAGCGCAAGAAAATCCGCTACCGCAAGACCATGGAACAGCTGAACCTGTGGTTCGGCCGCTTCAGCAACGAGCAGGAAGACGCGATCAAGCGGCTGTCGGACGCGCGTCCGCTCGACCACGAAGCGTGGCTACAGGAGCGCATGCGCCGGCAGCGCACCATCGTCGAGCTGGTACGCCGGGTGCAGTCGCAAAAACTGGACAAGGCGGCGACCGCCGCAGCCATCGAAACAGCGATCCACACCAGCTTCGCGCAGATGGACGCGCCGGCCCGGCGCGCGGCGTACGAAGCGCAGACCAGGTTTTATGCAGAGGTGATCCGCCTCACGACGCCTGAACAGAGGGCGCACGCGCAGAAGCGCATGCAGGGCTGGATCGATGAACTCGATACGCTCGCGCGCGAGAAACAGACCTGAGCCGCAGGGGCCTGACCCCAGTGTCGCTCTGCTATAGTCGCGGCCATGCAAAAGAAATCGCCTCAACGCACCCTTACCGGACACAAGCCACGGCTTGCGCCGCGCCAGGTGCGCATCATCGGCGGCCAGTGGAAACGCTCGCTGCTGCCCGTGCTCGACGCGCTCGGCCTGCGCCCAACGCCGGACCGTGTCCGTGAAACGGTCTTCAACTGGATCAACCACCAGTTCGACGGCTATTGGGCCGACAAGGACTGCCTCGACCTGTTCGCCGGCAGCGGCGCGCTCGGCTTCGAAGCGGCAAGCCGCGGCGCACGCGCCGTCACGCTGGTCGACAACCATGCGCCTGCGGTGCGCCAGCTGGAAGAAAACCGCGACAAGCTCAAGGCGCAGAACATCCAGGTGCTGCGCGCCGATGCCGTTTCCGCAGCTGCCTCGATGGCCGGCCGCGGCCAGCGCTTCGACGCCATCTTCCTTGACCCGCCCTACCAGCAGTCGCTGCTGGAGAAGACCTTGCCCTTGTGCGCCGCGCTGCTGAAAGAGGGCGGCCTGGTGTATGCCGAATCGGGCGCGGCACTGCCGTTCGACGATCCGGCGCAAGAATGGCTGGCCGGCTTCGAACAAATCCGTTCGGACAAGGCCGGCATGGTGTACTTCCACCTGCTTGCAAAAAAACTAACGGGCGTTGCACCAATATAATGCACCGCACAAATTTCAGGCATAATGCGCGTTCAGAAATAGTGCGTCACTAGGAGCCGCGATGGTTACAGCTGTTTATCCGGGAACTTTCGATCCCCTGACCCGTGGTCATGAAGACCTGGTGCGACGCGCATCGGGCCTGTTCGACACGCTCGTGGTCGGTGTCGCGGACAGCAAGAACAAGCGCCCTTTCTTCACGCTCGACGAGCGCCTGGAAATCGCCAACGAAGTGCTTGGCCATTACCCCAACGTGAAAGTGGAAAGTTTTTCCGGCCTGCTCAAGGACTTCGTGCGCCAGCATGACGCCCGCGTCATCGTACGCGGCCTGCGCGCCGTGTCCGACTTCGAATACGAATTCCAGATGGCGGGCATGAACCGCTACCTGCTGCCGGATGTCGAGACCCTGTTCCTGACCCCGTCCGACCAGTACCAGTTCATCTCCGGCACCATCGTGCGCGAGATCGCCATGCTGGGCGGCGACGTCTCCAAGTTCGTGTTCCCGTCGGTCGACCGCTGGCTGCAAAAGAAGATTGCGGCCAACCGCGCCGCCAACCCGGAGTAAACTGGCAGCACCATGGCCTTAATCATCACCGACGACTGCATCAACTGCGACGTGTGCGAGCCCGAGTGCCCGAACGACGCGATCTCGATGGGTCCGGAAATCTACGTCATCGATCCGTCCAAGTGCACCGAGTGCGTCGGCCACTTCGACGAGCCGCAGTGCGCGACCCTGTGCCCGGTCTCCTGCATTCCGCAAGATCCCGCGCATCCGGAAGACAAGGACATGCTGATGTCCAAGTACCTGCGCCTCGTCGCCGCCAAGGCGTAAGCAGGGGACTGTCCCTGAATGCCGCTGGACCGCGGCATCCCTAACGCGCGCATCGTTGTCAATACCAGCTGGTATCCTGCGGCTCACGGAGAGCCCCATGCCACCCATCAGAGACAATGACGAACCGCTCCCCCGGGCGGTCAGCGAAAACATCGAAACCATCGCTGAATTCTGTGCGCTCCACGAGATGCGCAAATCGGCGCCGCAGACGATGATCGAACGCTTCAGCTACCTCGTCGGCAGCCCGGGCTACATCCTGGCCAGCGTCGCCTTCATTGTGGCGTGGGTTGCCTACAACGTGCTGGCCGGGGAAATCGGCGCCTCCGTCATCGACGAACCGCCGTTCTTCTGGCTGCAGGGAATCATCGCGGTCAACGCGTTTGTCATCTCCACCACCGTGCTGATCCGTCAAAACCATGCGGCCAAGCTGGCGGAGCACCACACCAACCTCGACCTCCAGGTCAGCCTGCTGACCGAAAAGAAAACCAGCAAGATCATCGAGTTGCTGGAACAGCTACGCCAGGAAACGCCGACCGCGCACCACGACCGCGATGCCGAAGCCGAGGAACTGCAACGTCCTGCCAACGCCCGCGCGGTCTTGTCGGCCATCGACGAAGAACGGCCCTGAAAACCCAGCAAAAAGCTGACCCGCGTTTTTTCTTAGTGGTATATTTCAGCGACGTAAGGTTTGTCGTCCATTTCCGCATTTTTGCGTGTCAGGGAAGACAACGCACCGGGCGGACCGCCCCAGAATCCTCAATGACAACGGAGACAATATGACTTCATTCAGCTTCAAGAGCCTGTTCGCGGGCTTGTGCATGGCCATGGCGGTCGGCGGCGCCAGCGCTGCCGAAATCAGCGGCGTGCGCTTCACCGACACGGCCACGGTGGCCGGCAAGGAACTCAAGCTGAACGGCCTGGGCATGCGCACCAAGTTCTTCATCAAGGTGTACGCAGCCGGCCTGTACCTGCCGGAAAAGAGCACCAGCCCGGCCGCGATCCAGAAGATGGAAGGCCCGCGCCGCGTGCAGCTGGTCATGATGCGCGAACTGTCCTCGGACGACTTCGGTAAGGCCTTCATGGACGGCCTGAACGCCAACTCCACCGAGCAGGAACGTTCGGCACTGATGAACCAGACCATGCAGATGGGTAAAGTGTTCGCGATGGTGCCAGGCCTGAAGAAGGGCGACGTGCTGTTCCTCGACTGGATTCCGGGCACCGGCACCGTGACCTCGCTGAATGGCCGCAAGATTGGCGACACGATTCAGGACGTGGCCTTCTATAACGCGCTGCTGCGCATCTGGATCGGCGACAAGCCAGCGGATCCGAACCTGAAGCCGGGCCTGCTGGGCGCCAGGTAATTCGCTGGACCAACAAAAAACGCGGCGCCGGTCAGACCGGTAGCCGCGTTTTTTTAATCTCACACCGTCTGGGACGACGGCAATGGACGACGTCCGTTAGCGGACGACTGCGCGCTGGCGCATTGCCGCGCGCGCCTTGCGCTGCTCGAGCGTCAGGCGCGGCTTAACGACAAGCACCAGGGCCTTGGCCACGCCGACCAGAAGCGGACGGAACACGATCACGGTGGCGATCGCAAAGATGCTTAGAATGTACGTCGTACTCACTTTGAACTTTCGAAGGAATCTGCGGAAAGCATTGCATCCTACCGCAGCGCAACATATAAATCTAATTCCGTTTTCCGATGTTTGTTATATGATTCGTGAATACGATCACCTGGGTAGCACATGAGTTTCCTCACGCTTGACCTGAATCTGCTGCGCGTTTTCGACGCAGTGATGACAGAACAGAACCTGACCCGTGCCGCCGGCCACCTCGCGATGACGCAGCCGGCGGTGTCCAACGCCATCAAGCGCCTGCGCGAGAGCCTGGGCGACGAATTGCTGATCCGCACCGCGTACGGCGTCAAGCCGACGCCGCGCGCCGAAGCGCTGTGGCCCGCCGTGCGGCAAGCGCTGGCCAGCCTGGAAGCTGCGGTTTCGCCAGAAACCTTCGATGTCGCCAAGGCGCACGCCACCTTCAGGATGGCGATGGCCGACGCGACCGCCGCCTTCTGGCTGCCCTCGCTGATGCGCTCGATCGAAAACGAAGCGCCGAACGTCAACGTGCGGATGGTGCCGCTGACCACGCGCGAGCCGCGCCCGATGCTGCTGCGCGGCGACATCGACCTTGCGGTCGGCTTCTTCCCGGGCGTCGCGGCCCAGCTGGCGGGCGACGTCAGCTCGCCGATCCGCCACGAGCGGCTGTATTCGGGGCAGTACGTGGGAGTCATGCGCAAGGACCATCCGCTGGCACAGGCGGAACTGACGCTCGACGCGTACTGCGCGGCCAACCACCTGCTGGTGAGCTTCTCGGGGCGCGCGCATGGGCTGGTCGACGAAGCGCTGGCGCAGCTGGGGCGCGAGCGCCGCATCCGCCTGACCGTCAACCAGTTCTTCACGGCCGGCCGTGTCGTGGCGAACTCGGACCTGATCACCGTGCTGCCGCACCACCTGATCTCGTCCACCGGCATGGCCGAGCAGCTGGTCACGCGCGAGCTGCCGTTCCCGATGCCGGCGGTGCACCTCGACATGCTGTGGCACGAGCGCGACGCGCGCAGCCCCGCGCACAAATGGCTGCGGGCGCACCTTGAAAACATGAGCGCGTCCGAGCCCGGCCAGGCCGCCATGGGCCAGATCTGACGAAGGGGACTGTCCCTGCGGGGCAGTCCCTGACCGTTACTTGATCGGCAGCTTGGTAGTGTTCTTCACTTCCTCCATCACCGCGTAGGTGTGCGTCTCCCGCACACCCTTCTGCAGCAGCGTCTTGCCGAGGAACTCGCGGTAGGCCGCCATATCCTTCACCCGCGCCTTGACCAGGTAGTCGAAGCCGCCGGCCACCATGTGGCACTCCAGCACCTCCGGAATGACCTGCACGCTGGCCTTGAACGCATCGAAGACCTCCGGCGTGGTGCGGTCCAGCACCACCTCGATGAACACCAGCAGCGACACGTCGAGCAGCTGCGGATTGAGCTGTGCCGTATAGCCCATGATGAAGCCCGCCTCGTGCAGCTTGCGCACGCGTTCGAGGCAGGCGGCAGGGGACAGGTTCACACGCGCGGCGAGCTCGACGTTGCTGATGCGGCCATCGTTTTGCAGCTCGGCCAGGATCTTCTTGCTGATTTTGTCCAGCATCCCACGCTCCCTGTTTAATATTATTCGGTGAAATTGTCTCACCAAAAACTATCTATTGCCAGCCTGCGGTATTACCAGAATTAATCCGTAAGAAATCCCACTACAATCGAATCATCTTTTCGCGCAGCAACCCCGCCAAGCGGACAGCCCCCCGAAATGGGGACAGACCCCATTTCGGAAATGGGGTCTGTCCCCATTTCGGGGTGTCCCGGTTCGGGTGCGCGGTACTTTTGTTCTGATTTTACTGAAGAGTTTCTTATGCATATCGGCGCTTCCCCTGCCACCGCGTTCACCCCGTTCCAGGCCCTGCTCGACGAGACCCGCCCTTCCCAGACCGCGCTGCGCGATGCCATCACTTCGGCGTACCGCCGCGACGAACGCGAGGCCGTGCAGTGGCTGCTGGCGCAGGGCGCCGTCGCGCGCCCGGAAGCGCAGACGCTGGCCGCACGCCTGGTCGCCGACGTGCGCGCCAAGCGCACCCGCTCGTCCGGCGTGGACGCGCTGATGCACCAGTTCTCGCTGTCCTCGGAAGAAGGCGTGGCGCTGATGTGCCTGGCCGAAGCGCTGCTGCGCATCCCGGACGCCGCTACCGCCGACCGCCTCATCGCGGACAAGATCAGCAAGGGCGACTGGCGCCGCCACCTCGGCGAATCGCCGTCGCTGTTCGTCAACGCCGCAACCTGGGGCCTGCTCATCACGGGCAAGCTGGTCACGACCAGCAGCGAAACCTCGCTTACGTCCGCGCTGACGAAACTGATCAGCAAGGGCGGCGAGCCGCTGATCCGCAAGGGCGTGGACCTGGCGATGCGCATGCTGGGCAACCAGTTCGTCACAGGCCAGACCATCGACGAGGCGCTCAAGAACAGCCGCAACAACGAAGCGCGCGGCTACCGCTATTCCTACGACATGCTGGGCGAAGCCGCGCTGACCGAGGCGGACGCCAAGTACTACTACGGCGCCTACGAGACCGCGATCCATGCGATCGGCAAGGCATCGAACGGCCGCGGGATCAAGGACGGTCCGGGCATCTCCATCAAGCTGTCCGCCCTGCATCCGCGCTACAGCCGCGCGCAGCATGCCCGCGTGCTGGGCGAACTGCTGCCGCGCGTGCGCAGCCTGGTGCTGCTGGCCTACCAGTACAACATCGGCGTGAACATCGACGCGGAGGAAGCCGACCGCCTCGAGATCTCGCTGGACCTGATGGAGGCGCTGGCCTTCGACCCTGAGCTCAAGGGTTTCCAGGGCATCGGTTTCGTGGTGCAGGCCTACCAGAAGCGCTGCCCGTTCGTGATCGACTACCTGGCCGACCTGGCGCGCCGCAGTGGCCAGCGCTTCATGGTGCGCCTGGTGAAGGGCGCCTACTGGGACTCGGAAATCAAGCGCGCGCAGGTCGATGGCATGCCGGGCTACCCGGTCTACACCCGCAAGGTGTACACCGACCTGTCCTACCTGACCTGCGCCAGCAAGCTGCTCGGCCTGACCGACGTGATCTATCCGCAGTTCGCGACACATAACGCGCACTCGCTGTCCGTCATCTACACCTGGGCGCAGGAGCGCGGCGTGGACGACTACGAATTCCAGTGCCTGCACGGCATGGGCGAAACGCTGTACGACCAGGTCGTGGGCGCGGAAAACCTGGGCAAGGCCTGCCGCATCTACGCCCCGGTCGGTTCGCACGAGACGCTGCTGGCCTACCTGGTGCGACGCCTGCTGGAAAACGGCGCCAACTCCTCGTTCGTCAACCAGATCGTGGACGCGAATGTCGCGATCGAAGCGCTGATCGCCAATCCGATCGAGTCGGCGCGCACACTGGGCGGCGATCCGCATCCGCATATCGCGCTGCCGCGCGCCCTGTTCGGCGCCGAGCGCGCGAACTCCGCCGGCCTGGACCTGACCAACGAGCACCTGCTGGGCAACCTGTCGGCCGCGCTGGCCGGGCAGGGCGCGCATGTGGCTGCGCCGCTGGTGGCAGGCCCGGTCAGCGTGGGCGTACCGGCGCAGGCTGTCATCAATCCGGCCGAGCATGGCGACATCGTCGGCCATGTGACCGAAGCGCAGGCTGCCGACGTGCAAACGGCGCTGGCCGCGGCAGCGGCGCACGCATCCGAGTGGGCGTCGATGGAACCGGCCCGCCGTGCCGCCATCGTATCGCGGGTCGGCGACCTGTTCGAAGAACGCTGCGCGGAACTGATGGCGCTGGCCGTGCGCGAGGCCGGCAAGTCGCTGCCGAACGCCATCGCCGAAGTTCGCGAGGCGATCGACTTCCTGCGCTATTACGCGGTGCAAGCGACCAACTCAACGCAAGCGCCGGCGCTCGGTCCTGTGGTGTGCATCAGCCCGTGGAACTTCCCGCTCGCGATCTTTACCGGCCAGGTTGCGGCCGCGCTGGTCGCCGGTAACGTGGTCCTCGCCAAGCCTGCCGAACAGACCCCGCTGATCGCCTACCGCGCGGTGCAGATGTTCATTGAAGCCGGCGTTCCGGCTGCGGCGCTGCAGTTCCTGCCCGGCCGCGGCGAAGTCGTTGGCGCCGCCCTCACCGGCGACGCCCGCGTGCGCGGCGTGATCTTCACCGGGTCGACCGAAGTGGCCCAGATGATCAACCGCACGCTGGCCAAGCGTTCGGTCGAGGAGGGCAGCGACATTCCCCTGATCGCGGAAACCGGCGGCCAGAACGCGCTGATCGTCGATTCGTCCGCCCTGCCGGAACAGGTGGTGCAGGACGTGATGACCTCGGCATTCGACAGCGCCGGCCAGCGCTGCTCCGCGCTGCGCGTGCTGTTCCTGCAGGAAGACATCGCGGAAAAGACGCTCAAGATGCTCAAAGGCGCGATGCAGGAACTGCGCGTCGGCGTGCCGGACCGCCTGTCCACCGATATCGGCCCTGTCATCGATGCGGAAGCGCAGGCCAACCTGCTGCGCCACATCGAGCGCATGAAAGGCAGCGCCAAGTCCTTCTACCAGCTCGACCTGCCGGCGCTGAACGGCACCTTCGTGCCACCGACCGTGATCGAGATCGGTTCGCTGGCCGAACTGACGTATGAAGTCTTCGGCCCGGTGCTGCACGTGGTGCGCTACAAGCGCGCCGACCTGGCCAAGGTGGTCGAGTCGATCAACCAGACCGGCTATGGCCTGACGCTCGGCGTGCATTCGCGCATCGACGAGACGATCGACTTCGTTGCATCGCGCGCCCACGTCGGCAACATCTACGTCAACCGCAATATCGTTGGTGCGGTGGTCGGCGTGCAGCCGTTCGGCGGTGAAGGCAAGTCCGGCACCGGTCCGAAGGCGGGCGGTCCGCTCTACATCAAGCGCCTGCAGTGCAAGGCGCCGGTGGCGATGGAACATGAGAAGAAGGCGGCGCCAGGGCTGGACGCGCTGGCCGGCTGGTGCCGCGCCAACGGCCATGACGCCATCGCGTCGCTGGCCGAGCAGTATGCGCGCAACACGCTGCTGGGCGAGTCGATCGGCTTGCCTGGTCCGACCGGCGAACGCAATACGCTGTCGTTCGCATCGCGCGGCGCGGTGGTCTGCGCGGCGGCCAGCCGCGCGGTGCTGCTGAACCAGATCGCAGCCAGCCTCGCGACCGGCAATATCGCCGTGGTACCGGAGTTTGCTGCCGATGTGGTTCCGGCGGACCTGCCGCGTGAGGTGCAGGGCCGCATCGAGCGCGTGACCGATATCGCGTCGTTCGACGGCGAGTTCCAGATCGCTCTGGTCGAGCCGTCGCTGGCGGCGCGCCTGCGCGGCGAACTGGCTGCGCGCGACGGTTCGATCGTCGGTGTGGTCGAGACGGTGGATGCGGAAGCGATCCCGCTGTGGCGCCTGGTGGCTGAGCGCGCACTGTGCGTCAACACGACGGCTGCCGGCGGCAACGCGAGCCTGATGACGCTGGGACTGTAAATGGAGTAAAACGTAAGAAAGCGCGCTAGACGCGGTACGTCGTCCCGGCCAAGGCTGGGATGACGGTGGCGCATTGACAGGTCACTCACCCAAGGAGCATCAAATGATTGTAGGCGTTCCAAAAGAGATCAAGAACCACGAATACCGCGTCGGCCTGACGCCCTCCAGCGTCCTGGAGCTGACTTCACGCGGCCACACCGTCCTGGTGCAGGCCAACGCCGGCGGCGAAATCGGCCTGTCGGACGAGCAGTACGTGGCCGCTGGCGCCACCATCGCCGCTACCGCCCAGGAAATCTTCGGGCGCGCGGACATGATCGTCAAGGTCAAGGAACCGCAGCCGGTCGAATGCGCGATGCTGCGCCCCGGCCAGATCCTCTACACCTATCTCCACCTTGCCCCGGACCCGGAGCAGACTGCTGCGCTGGTCAAGTCGGGCGCGATTTGCATTGCCTATGAAACGATCACCGGTGCCGGCGGCGGCCTGCCCCTGCTGGCGCCAATGAGCGAAGTGGCAGGGCGCATGTCGATCCAGGCAGGCGCCGCACACCTTGAGAAATCGAAGGGCGGCATGGGCCTGCTGCTGGGCGGCGTGCCTGGCGTGGCTCCCGGCCACATCGTGATCATCGGCGCCGGCGTGGTCGGCACCAACGCCCTGCAGATGGCAGTCGGCACGGGCGCACGCGTCACGGTGCTGGACAAGAACATCGACCGCCTGCGCCAGCTCGACCTCGTGTTCGGCAACCGCATCACCACCCTGCACTCGAACGTGCATTCGATCGAGGAATCGGTGCTGTCGGCCGACCTGGTGATCGGCGGCGTGCTGGTTCCCGGCGCGGCTGCTCCGAAGCTGGTGACCCGTTCGATGATTTCGCGGATGAAGAAGGGGGCTGTAGTCGTGGACGTAGCAATCGACCAGGGCGGCTGCTTCGAAACCTCGCACGCGACCACCCACGCGGAGCCGACCTACGTGGTGGACGGCGTGGTGCACTACTGCGTGGCCAACATGCCGGGCGCCGTGGCCCGCACGTCGACCTTCGCGCTGAATAACGCCACCATCGGGCACGCCGTCGCGCTGGCGGACAAAGGCTGGCAGAAGGCGCTGCGCGAGGATCCACACCTGCGCAACGGCCTGAACGTCTGCCTGGGCAAAGTGACCTATGAAGCCGTGGCACGCGACCTGAACTACGAGTACGTGCCGGCCGACGTCATGCTTGGCTGAAGCGCCTGACAATGTAGTACGAATAGCGCGCGGCGACCGATTTCACGAAACGCATGAAATCGGTCGCCGCGTCTTCATTTGCGTTGTCCGAAATCGTGCGCACGACCGCGAAGGGCACGCCCAGCTCGAAACACGCCTGCGCGACCGCGGCTCCCTCCATCTCTACCGCTAACAAGCCCGGCAGGACGTCCCTGATGGCCCCCAGCTGGCTTTTCTGATGCACGAACTGGTCGCCACTCGCAATCAGCCCCCTGTGCAGCCTTGGCGCTTGTAAACCGAATTCTTTTCTTTCTTCGACGGCAATCGCATTGACGAGGTCATGTTCGAGGAAGCCGGCTGCCGCATGCGCCAGCCTGGCGCTCATCTGGACATCGGTCAGGAAGTGCGATTGGCCCGTCAGGGGCACTTCAAAGCGCGGAAACAGGGGAGAAGCGTTCATGTCATGCTGGACCAGTGACTCGGCAATCACGATATCCCCGACTTTCACCCCGCTATCCCCAGAACCGGCAACACCTGTGAACAGGATATGCGTGACGCCAAACCTTTCTACCAGACTGGTGGCTGTCATCGCAGCGGCGACCTTGCCAATTCGCGACAGGACGCACACAGCGTCGACAGCGCCCAGTTTGCCAGTCCAGTAGTCCCGCATGCCGTGGATGGCCTTCTGGGGGCCTTGCATGGCTTCTACGAGGCCTTCCTGTTCTTCATGGAGGGCACTGATGATTCCTAGCTTCATGTTTTTGCCTGCTGTAGACGGATTGCAGGAGGGTACAAGCTGTTTGAACGGTTGTGCCAGCGTTTTCTGTATTTAAGTAATGTATGTATACAAAGATAGTAGTAGTTGTTAACGCGGCAGTTTTTTGTGGAAAAACGCAAATTTCCAACTGGAATCAGGGACTTGAAGGAAGTATAAGCGGGTGGTTTAACGCTGTATGGCGTTGGAACTAAGTCTGGACAAGATCGGTCATGTGGAAAAGAAGGGTGCTTGTGCACATTCCTTGCCTGTGGATATTCAACGGTTTATCCACAGACGACTTCAAAAAATGAAGATTAGAGACCGCGTGTTCAGCATGGAAGAGCATGCAACACCACCGTCTTTCCTGCGAAAGCAGGATCCATGCTGGATGCGATCACGGTTTTCGGTCCTGGAGGAGCGCTGACCGATTTTCTTAGGTGCCGGTCTTCAGTGTTGCGATGAATAAGGACAGCCATCATTTCGCCTTTTCAGGGTTTTCCACGATTCGCGTACAGCTTCTGTAGTTTAATAAGGTATGTATACAAAGATAGTAGTAGTTGTTAACGCGGGCAGTTTACTGTGGATAAGTCAGGATTTTTCCACAGAATCAAAAGCTTGCCGCTTGTAGAACTAGGCTGTTTACCCTTGTATCCGTCAGGAACTTCTTTTGGACAACAATTGGCCTGTGGAGAAAGACGGTCGTTGTTCACATTCCGTTCCTGTGGATATCCAAGGACTTATCCACAGGTGCAGTTCCGACAGGAGTAACGATGAGCTTGCAATCGCTTTTTCGCTATCCGATCATCCAGGCGGCCATGGCTGGCGGATCTAACACCCCGCAGCTTGTTGCCGCGGTATCGAATGCGGGTGGACTAGGGTCTTTTGCCGGCTCTTTGCTCTCTCCATCTGGGATTGCAGCCCAGGTTGCGGAGATCCGTTCTTTGACGGACAAGCCGTTCCTGATCAATCTGTTTGTCCAGCCCATGCCCTCTCCGCCGGGAGAGCTGATCGAAGCCGGTAAGGCTTTGCTGGAACCAGTCCGGCAACGCATGGGCCTGGACGCCCTGCCCACGCCGGCCAAATGGTGCGAGGATTTTGCTGCCCAGTTCGAATTACTGTTCGCCTTGCGCCCTGCCGCAGCCAGCTTCACTTTCGACATCATCAGTGCCGATGATGTGCAACGCCTCCACCTGGCCGGGATTAGCGTCATCGGCATGAGCACGACGGTGGAAGAAGCGCTGGCCTGGGAGAAAGCCGGGGCGGACGCGGTGATTGCTTCGGGCACGGAGGCGGGCGGTCACCGCGGTACTTTCATCGGACCACAGGAAGAGGCGGTGATGACGAGTGCGGAATTGTGGCCAGCAGTAATCCGCGCCGTCGGCATCCCGGTGATCGCCGCGGGCGGCATCATGGATGGGCGGGATATCCGCCGTGCCCTCGAGATGGGCGCTGCCGCAGCACAGTTGGGCACGGCGTTCCTTGCTTGCGACGAGTCCGGGATCAGCGCGGCGTACAAGGGGCGGTTGAAACTGGCGGAAGGACAGCCAACACGGCTGACCCGCGCAATCTCTGGCCGTTACGCAAGGGGAATCGAAAACGAGTTCATGCGTCTGATGGCGCCTGTCGAGAAGCAGGTTCCGCCGTACCCGATACAAAATGCGCTGACGACCAGCATCCGTGCGGCGGCCGCTGCTGTGAACGATACGGAGATGATGTCGCTTTGGGCGGGCGCGGGCGTTTCCCGAACAAGGGCAATGCCGGCTGCGCGCCTGATGGAAACCCTGATAAACGAGATGCGCGACTGAAGCATTGTATGTTGCATTGCAATATCGTTCGTGGGTTGGCTTAACCTTCCCAACGCCATAGCCCGCCCAACCAAAGCTTACCCACGTACAATGTTGGATTGTCTTCAGTACGTGCTTCCATGATTGATTTCGTTCTCCTTGGTGCCGCCGCGTTCCTCGCGGGTCTGGTGGATGCAGTGGTTGGCGGAGGCGGACTCATCCAGCTCCCCGCATTATTCTCGGCCTTTCCGCGCGAGATTCCTGCGACGCTGTTGGGAACCAACAAGCTGGCCAGCGTGTTCGGCACTACCGCTGCCGCCTTGAATTACGCCAAGCGCGTCAAAGTACATTGGAGTACGGTAGCTCCTGCAGCAGGCGCCGCTTTTGCGCTGTCCTTCGCCGGCGCCTACACCGTGTCGAAAGTGTCGGCCGATTTCGTCCGCGTGCTGCTGCCGATCGTGCTGTTCGCCGTCGCGGTCTACACCTTCCGAAAAAAAGACCTGGGATCCGTGCATGCGCCCGTGCATAGCGGCATGGCCGAGAAATATTTCGCGGTCGGCATCGGTGGCGCAATCGGCTTCTACGACGGCTTCTTCGGACCAGGCACCGGCAGCTTCCTGATCTTCTTGTTTGTCCGCTTCTTCGGCTTTGACTTTCTTTCGGCGTCGGCCGCAGCCAAGGTCGTCAATGTGGCATGCAACGTCGCCGCTCTGATGTGGTTCGGTTACAGCGGCATGCTGCTGGTTCAGCTTGGGTTGCTGATGGCTTTGTGCCAGATTGCAGGTTCCCTGGTCGGAACGCGCCTGGCCCTGAAACATGGCACGGGCTTTGTTCGCAAACTGTTCCTCGTTGTCGTGTCCGTCCTCATCCTCAAGACCGGGTACGATGCCTTTACCAAAGGTAGCATCAGCCTCTAAGTCGTCTCTTCAATGTTTCACGTGGAACAAAAAGCCCGGGTAACTCGACTGTTTCACGTGAAACAGTCGCGGAAAGGCTCTATAATTTCGCCTTACGCTTCGCGCTTCCAAGATATCCACCATGATTTTTCCTACTGAATTCGACGTGATCGTCGTCGGCGGCGGCCATGCCGGCACCGAGGCAGCGCTCGCTTCGGCCCGCATGGGCCAGAAGACGCTGCTGCTTACCCATAACATCGAGACCCTTGGGCAGATGTCCTGCAACCCGTCCATCGGCGGGATTGGCAAAGGCCATCTGGTGAAAGAGGTCGATGCCATGGGTGGGGCAATGGCGATCGCTACCGATGAATCCGGTATCCAGTTCCGTACGCTCAATTCGTCCAAAGGCCCAGCAGTACGCGCGACTCGCGCCCAGGCTGACCGCATCCTGTACAAGCAGGCGATCCGTTCGCGCCTCGAGAACCAGGAAAACCTGTGGCTGTTCCAGCAGGCAGTGGACGACCTGATCGTGGAAGGCGAGCGGGTGGTGGGCGCTGTCACGCAGATCGGTTTGCGCTTCACGGCCAGGGCGGTGGTCTTGACTGCCGGCACTTTCCTCGACGGAAAGATCCACGTTGGCCTCCAGAATTATTCCGCTGGCCGTGCGGGCGACCCGCCGGCGTTGTCGCTGTCCGCCCGCCTGAAAGAGCTGAAGCTGCCGCAGGGGCGCCTGAAAACTGGTACGCCACCCCGTATCGATGGCCGCAGCATTGACTTCACCCAGATGGCGGAACAGCCGGGCGACCTCGATCCGGTGCCGGTGTTCTCGGTCATGGGCACCGCCGCCATGCATCCGCGCCAGGTTCCATGCTGGGTGACGCATACCAACGAGCGTACCCATGACATCATCCGGGCCGGCCTTGACCGCAGCCCGATGTACACGGGCGTCATCGAGGGCGTGGGCCCACGCTATTGCCCGTCCATCGAGGACAAGATTCACCGCTTCTCCAGCAAGGAATCGCACCAGATTTTCCTGGAGCCGGAAGGGCTGACCACCAACGAGTTCTATCCGAACGGCATCTCCACCAGTCTGCCATTCGACGTCCAGATCGAACTGGTACGGTCGATGAAAGGCATGGAAAACGCCTTCATCCTGCGTCCTGGCTATGCCATTGAGTACGATTACTTCGATCCGCGCGGCCTGAAGGCATCGCTGGAAACCAAGGCGATCCAGGGCCTGTTCTTCGCAGGACAGATCAACGGCACGACCGGCTACGAGGAAGCGGCGGCGCAGGGAATGCTCGCAGGTATCAATGCGGCATTGCAGACCAAGGGCCAGGAAGCATGGGTGCCGGGCAGGGCGGAAGCCTACCTCGGCGTGCTGGTCGACGACCTCACCACCCAGGGCGTCATGGAGCCGTACCGCATGTTCACCAGCCGTGCGGAATACCGCCTGAGCCTGCGCGAGGACAATGCCGACATGCGCCTGACCGAGATTGGCCGCAAGCTGGGCGTGGTGGGAGATGCCCAGTGGGACGCATTCGAAACCAAGCGCGAGGCGGTTGCGCGCGAGCTCGAGCGCCTGAAATCTACCTGGGTGAACCCGCGGATACTGGCAGCCGCCGAGTCCGAGCGCGTCGTCGGCCAGGCCATCGAGCGCGAGTACAACCTTGCGGACCTGCTGCGCCGTCCGGGCGTGCAGTACAACACGCTGGTGACGATGCAGGACACCGAGGGCAAGGTCATCGGCGGTCCCGGCGTGACCGATCCTGCCGTACAGGAGCAGGTGGAGATTCAGCTCAAGTATTCGGGCTATATCGAGCGCCAGGCGCGCGAAGTGGAGCGCCACGAACACTACGAGAACCTCAAACTGCCGGAAGGACTGAACTACCTGGACATCCAGGCGCTGTCGATCGAGGTTCGCCAGAAGCTGGATAAACAGCGCCCCGAAACGCTTGGCCAGGCGTCAAGAATTTCCGGCGTGACACCGGCTGCGATCTCGCTTTTGCTGGTACATTTGAAAAAGAAAGGTTACGGCGGCTTCGTGACCCTCAATACCGAGACGGCGGCCTGATGAAGCATTTCGACAGGGCTGCACTGGCCGCGACGCTGGCCAGCGGGATCGAGGCGCTCGGACTCGACCTCAACGAGAAGCAGCGCGAACAGCTGCTCGACTACCTTTCGCTGCTGTTCAAGTGGAACTCGGTCTATAACCTGACCTCCGTGCGCGACCCCATGCAAATGGCCACGCTGCACATCCTCGATTCGCTGGCAGCGGTGCCGGCCTTCGACGGTGCGCAGAACGTGCTGGACGTGGGCGCGGGCGGCGGCCTGCCGGGTATCGTGCTGGCGATCGCGCGGCCGGACATGGCGGTATCGATGGTGGACACGGTCCACAAGAAAACCGCGTTCCTCACGCAGGTGAAGGCGCAACTGGGCCTTTCCAACGTGACCGTGTACACGGCCAAGGTGCAGGAGATGCCGGCGCCACGCAAATTCGACGTGATTACCTCGCGGGCGTTCGCGGACCTCTCGGACTTCGTCAACTGGTCGGGGCACCACCTGCAGGAAGGCGGCAGGTTCATTGCCTTGAAAGGGACTGCGCCGAAAGACGAGCAGGAGCGGGTGCCGGCAGACTGGAAAGTGACGCAGCTGCAGCCGCTGAAAGTGCCAGGGCTGGATGCAGAGCGCCACCTGGTTTTCATCGAACGGGCATAGCAGGGAAAGGGGATCATCCCGATGGGACTTTCCCCTTATGAAATAAACGGTTTATCCAGTTTTACCGAATAAAATTTGCAAACCATTTATCCGGTATTAATAATATATACCGTATAAACAGTATAAATAGTTTTCATCGTTTGTCGTTAGCGTCCATTACAAGAAAATCCAATGTCCAAAATTTTCTGCGTTGCAAACCAAAAGGGCGGAGTAGGCAAGACCACCACCACCGTTAACCTGTCGGCAGGCCTCGCCAAGCTGGGCCAGCGCGTGCTGCTGGTCGATCTTGACCCGCAGGGCAACGCGACGATGGGCGCCGGCATCAACAAGGCGGGCCTGACCGCATCCACCTACGAGGTGCTGCTCGGCTCGGCCGATGTCGCCACGGCGCGCCAGCGTTCCGAGGCCGGCTTCGACGTGCTGCCTTCCAACCGCGAGCTGGCCGGCGCCGAAGTCGAGATGGTCGAACTGGAGAACCGCGAGCGCCGCCTGAAGGATGCGCTCGACGCCGTCGACAAGGAATACGACTTCGTCCTGATCGACTGTCCTCCCGCGCTGTCGATGCTTACGCTGAACGGCCTGTGCTCCGCGCACGGCGTGATCATCCCGATGCAGTGCGAGTACTACGCGCTCGAAGGCCTGTCCGACCTGGTCAACACGATCAAGAAGGTGCACGCCAACCTGAACCACGACCTGAAGATCATCGGCCTGCTGCGCGTGATGTTCGATCCGCGCATGACGCTGTCGCAGCAGGTGTCGGCGCAGCTGGAGCAGCACTTCGGCGACAAGGTATTCAAGACCATCATCCCGCGCAACGTGCGCCTGGCAGAAGCGCCGTCCTACGGCGTGCCCGGCGTGACCTTCGACCCGTCCTCCAAGGGCGCGCAGGCGTACATCGCCTTCGGCGCCGAAATGGTGGAACGCATCAAGACAATGTAATCAGTACGAAAGAACGACTTCATCATGGCAACCAAAAAACTCAAGGGCCTCGGCCGCGGACTCGAAGCACTGCTCGGCGGCGACGGCGAAATCACTACCAAGGCCGATCCTGGCACGCCGTCCACGCTGCCGGTGACGCAGCTCCAGGCCGGCAAGTACCAGCCGCGTACCCGCATGGACGAAGGTGCGCTCGCGGAACTGGCATCCTCGATCCGTTCGCAGGGCATCATGTCGCCGGTGCTGGTGCGCCCGATCGGCGACGCGCGCTACGAAATCATCGCGGGCGAGCGCCGTTTCCGCGCGGCGCAGCTGGCGGGCCTGGAAGAGATCCCGGTGCTGGTGCGAGACGTGGACGACCAGGCCGCCGCGGCCATGGCGCTGATCGAGAACATCCAGCGCGAGGACCTGAACCCGCTTGAAGAAGCGCAGGGCATCGCGCGCCTGATCAACGACTTCCACTTCACGCACGAACAGGCGGCGGCTTCCGTCGGCCGTTCGCGCAGCGCGGTGTCAAACCTGCTGCGCCTGATTAACCTGGCGGCACCGGTGCAGACCATGCTGATGGCGGGCGATATCGACATGGGCCACGCGCGCGCGCTGCTGGCGGTCGATGCGGCCACGCAGATCACGCTGGCCAACCAGGTGATCGCCAAGCGCCTGTCGGTGCGCGAGACCGAAAAGCTGGTCGCCCGCTCGCTGGAAGAAGCGCGCAACCCGGCGGCCAAGCGCGAGAAGGAAAAGTCGGGCGACATCATCCGCCTGGAAGAAGAACTGTCGGACAAGCTGGCCACGCCGGTCCTGTTCAAGATGGGCGCCAAGGGCAAAGGCCAGATGATCATCGACTTCGCCGACCTCGACGTGCTCGACTCCGTGCTCACCCGCCTGCGCGCGTAAATACCCTCGCTGGGGGACTCTTCCCAAAGGGGACCGTCCCCCGATCTTTAGCCCGGCTTTCCTCAGCTCGCGCAAAAGATCAGGGGACAATCCCCGCGGAGACAGCCCCAACCCCCGCCAAATCTATACCGGTTATCACCACCGGAAATGTAAAGGGCAGTCCGTGCGAAATTAACACAGGTCAATCATTTCGCGAGCGTATCGCGTTTGACTGTGATTGCGTTGAGGCCGTATAATCCCGTCGATTCACGATCCCGATTCCGGTAACACGGCACCAACATGGCTAGCGCGAAAACAATAACAATGTGGCGCGTAGTCTCCCTGCAATTGATAGCAACAGCCGTCGCTGGCGCACTCGCCGCGATGCTGGGGGGCGAGGTTGCGATGTTGTCGGCGGTGCTCGGCGGAATCTGTTGTGTCGTACCCAATGGCCTGTTTGCCGTGCGCCTCTTCAGCGGCACCAAGCGGCCTGGCGGGGCTTCTCCCGCGACGTTTTTCGTGTGGGAATTTATAAAGATTGCACTGACGTTCGCGCTGTTCGGCGCGGTCGCATGGCTGTACCCCGATGTGAACTGGCTGGCCTTCGTAGGCGGGTTCATCGTGGCACTGAAGAGTTACATAATCTTATTATTTAGGCACTGATACCATGAGTTCACCGGTTGAGGGAGCAGCGACGCACGCGCCGACTGCTTCGGAATACATCAAGCACCACCTCGGGCACCTGTCCAACAAGCACCAGGACTTCGTTGTCGACTTCTCCGTCGTCAACTTCGATACCCTGTTCTGGTCGATCGCCATGGGCCTGCTCGGCTCCCTGATCCTGTGGAGCGCTGCACGCAAGGCCACCTCCGGCGTGCCGGGCCGCTTCCAGGCTGCCGTCGAAATGCTGGTCGAAATGGTCGAGAACCAGTCGAAGGCCATCGTGCACGGCGACCGCAGCTTCATCGCGCCGCTGGCACTGACCGTGTTCGTCTGGGTCGCCCTGATGAACTCGCTGGACTTCCTGCCAGTCGACATGTTCTCGTACATGTTCGAAGTGTTCGGCCTGACCCACCTGTTCCCGTACCATCGCGTGGTCCCGACCGCCGACCTGAACGGCACCATCGGCATCTCGTTCGGCGTGCTACTGCTGATGATCTACTACGGCATCAAGGTCAAGGGCCTGGGCGGCTGGATCCACGAACTGTTCGCAGCACCGTTCGGCATCTGGATGGCGCCGTTCAACCTGCTCCTGAACATCATCGAATACGCAGCAAAAATGGTGTCGCTCGGTATGCGACTGTTCGGCAACATGTTTGCCGGCGAACTGCTGTTCCTATTGATCGCTTTGCTCGGTGCCAGCGCTACCGGCCTGGGCTTTGTCGGCCACGTCCTGGCAGGCTCTATCTGGGCGATCTTCCACATCCTGATCGTGTTCCTGCAGGCATTCATCTTCATGATGCTGACGCTGGTGTACCTCGGTCAGGCGCATGAAGGCCACTGATCGAGGGATCTGCAAGATAGTGGTAGTAAAGAAGTTGTGTTTTTAATTTAGCTTTTGATTTTTAACTTTTGAAGGAACTCTCATGACTGACCTCTCTTTCGTAGCTCTGGCTTGCGGCCTGATCATTGGCCTGGGTGCTATCGGCGCCTGCATCGGTATCGCCATCATGGGCGGTAAATACCTGGAAGCCTCGGCTCGTCAGCCTGAACTGATGAACACCCTGCAGACCAAGATGTTCCTGCTGGCTGGCCTGATCGACGCGGCATTCCTGATCGGCGTTGGTATCGCAATGCTGTTCGCATTCACGAACCCGTTCGTCGCTCCTGTAGCTGGCTAATCCAGCCTAGCGACACGCTGGTACTGAAGGGCCGAACCGTCACGGTTCGGCATCCGTTTTTGTGAGAAGGAAAATACCGTGAACCTTAACGCAACAATGCTTGCACAGCTCGTGGTCTTCCTCATCCTGGCTGGCTTCACGATGAAGTTCGTGTGGCCTCCACTGATGAAAGCGCTCGACGAGCGCGCCGAGAGGATCGCATCCGGTCTGGCAGCTGCCGACCGTGGCAAGGCCGAGATGGCCAAGGCCGAACAGCACGCACAAGCCCAGCTGGCGACCGCGCGCGACGAAGTGACCAAGCGTATTGCCGACGCCGAAAAGCGCGCCGCGGCGATCATTGAAGAAGCCAAGAAGACCGCATCCGACGAAGCCGCACGCATCGTCGCCGCTGCCCACGCCGACGCGCAGCAGCAAGTGACCCATGCACGCGAAGAACTGCGCGCCCAGGTGGCAGCGCTGGCAGTGCAGGGCGCCGAGCAGATCCTCAAGCGCGAAGTCAACGCACAGGTGCACGCCGACCTGCTGTCCAAACTCGCAACCGAGCTGTAATCATGGCAGAACTCGCAACCGTCGCCCGTCCGTACGCCGAAGCGCTGTTCCGCGTTGCCCAGCAAGGCAACTTGGCAGCCTGGTCCGAGCTGGTCTCGGAACTGGGCCAGGTAGGCGCCAACGCCGACCTGCAGGCCTTCGCCCGCAACCCGAAGGTGTCCGGCAGCCAGACCGTCGATGCGATTGCGTCGCTGGTCAAGTCGCCAGTCACCCCGGAAGCCCGCAACTTCCTCGACATGCTGGTCGGTAATGACCGCGTCATGCTGCTGCCTGAAATCGCTGCCCAGTTCGCCGAGCTGAAGAACGCTAACGAGGGTGCAGCCGATGCCACCATCGTGAGCGCATTCGAGATCTCGCCTGCGCAAGTCGCGGAACTGGCACAGACGCTGGAAAAGAAATTTGGCCGCAAGCTCAACCCAACGGTAACAGTGGATCCTTCGCTGATCGGTGGTGTGCGCGTTGAAGTCGGTGATGAAGTGCTCGATACCTCGGTCAAGGCCAAGCTGCAGCAGATGCAGATCGCGCTGACCGCGTAAAGAAAACCCGAACAGCACACACCGGCCACACGCCGCCAAGGCGGAACTTGCCCTACGCACCAAGAAACTATTAGGAGTTAGTATGCAACTCAACCCATCTGAAATCAGCGAACTGATCAAGAGCCGGATCCAGGGTCTCGAAAGCGGCGCTGAAGTAAAGAACCAGGGCACGGTCATCTCCGTTGCCGACGGCATCTGCCGCATCCACGGCCTGTCCGATGTGATGCAGGGCGAAATGCTGGAATTCCCAGGCAACACCTTTGGCCTGGCAATGAACCTGGAGCGTGACTCCGTGGGCGCCGTTATTCTGGGCGCATACGAGCACATCTCCGAAGGCGACACCGTCAAGACCACCGGCCGCATCCTGGAAGTGCCAGTCGGTCCGGAACTGCGTGGCCGCGTCGTCAACGCGCTGGGCCAGCCGATCGACGGCAAGGGTCCTGTCACCACCCAGCTGACCTCGCCAATCGAAAAGATCGCTCCGGGCGTGATCGCGCGCCAGTCCGTGTCGCAGCCAATGCAGACCGGCCTGAAGTCGATCGACGCGATGGTGCCGATCGGCCGTGGCCAGCGTGAGCTGATCATCGGCGACCGCCAGACCGGTAAATCGGCTGTCGCAGTCGACGCGATCATCAACCAGAAGGGTCAGAACATGACCTGCGTGTACGTTGCGATCGGCCAGAAAGCATCGACCATCAAGAACATCGTGCGTTCGCTGGAACAGCACGGCGCGATGGAGTACACGATCGTTGTCGCAGCATCGGCTTCCGAATCGGCAGCGATGCAGTACATCTCGGCCTACTCCGGCTGCGCAATGGGCGAATACTTCCGCGACCGCGGCGAAGATGCGCTGATCGTGTATGACGACCTGTCCAAGCAGGCAGTTGCATACCGCCAGATCTCGCTGCTGCTGCGCCGCCCACCAGGCCGCGAAGCATACCCGGGCGACGTGTTCTACCTGCACAGCCGCCTGCTCGAGCGCGCAGCACGCGTGAACCCTGACTACGTGGCAGCGTTCACCAACGGCGCCGTCACCGGCAAGACCGGCTCGCTGACCGCACTGCCAATCATCGAAACCCAGGCAGGCGACGTTTCGGCGTTCGTTCCGACCAACGTGATTTCGATTACCGACGGCCAGATCTTCCTGGAGACCTCGCTGTTCAACGCCGGTATCCGTCCTGCGATTAACGCAGGTATCTCGGTGTCGCGCGTCGGTGGCGCCGCACAGACCAAGGTCATCAAGGGCCTGTCCGGCGGTATCCGTACCGACCTGGCGCAGTACCGTGAACTGGCTGCGTTCGCGCAGTTCGCATCGGACCTGGACGAATCGACCCGCAAGCAGCTGGACCGCGGCGCGCGCGTGACCGAGCTGCTGAAGCAGCCTCAGTACTCGCCACTGCCGATCTCCCTGATGGCCGTGTCGCTGTTCGCTGTCAACAAAGGCTACTTCGACGACGTGGAAGTGAAAAAAGTGCTGGCATTCGAATCCGCACTGCACACCCACATGAAGACCTCGCACGGCGCGCTGCTGGCGAAGATCGAAGAGACGAAGGCACTGGACAAGGACGGCGAAGCTGCCCTGGCCGCTGCTATCGGCGACTTCAAGAAAGCCGGCGCATTCTAATGCTGTAGTGGCGCTCCTCGCGGGGCGCTACGATGCGACAAGGAGTAAGGACTCATGGCAGTAGGCAAAGAGATACGTGGCAAGATCAAGAGCGTAGAGAATACGAAGAAGATCACCAAGGCGATGGAAATGGTCGCCGCATCGAAAATGCGCAAAGCGCAGGATCGCATGCGCGCCGCCCGTCCCTACAGTGACAAGATTCGTAATATCACCGCCAATCTTGCGACTGCGAATCCTGAATACACGCACCCGTTCATGGCCCAGGCCAAGGACCAGGATGCGAAGGCAGTTGGCTTCATCGTCGTCACGACCGACAAGGGTCTGTGCGGCGGCATGAACACCAACGTGCTGCGTATGGTGACGCAGAAGGCCCGTGAGCTTGAGCAAGCGGGTAACAAGATTAAAGCAGTTGCCATCGGCAACAAAGGACTGGGTTTCCTGAACCGCGTAGGCGTGCCGGTAGTTTCGAGCGTCACGCAGATCGGCGACACGCCGCACCTGGAGAAGTTGATCGGACCGGTCAAGGTCATGCTCGACGAGTACCAGGAAGGCAAACTCGACGCAGTCTACCTGTGCTACACCAAGTTCATCAACACGATGCGCCAGGAATCGCAAGTGGAGCAGCTGCTCCCGCTGGCGGCCGGCAAGCTGGAAGCGGACAAGGGCACCCACTCGTGGGACTACCTGTACGAACCGGACGCGCAAGTCGTGATCGACGAACTGCTGGTGCGCTACCTGGAAGCACTGATTTACCAGGCAGTCGCCGAAAACCTCGCATCCGAGCAATCGGCTCGCATGGTGGCAATGAAGGCGGCAAGCGACAACGCAGGTAACGTGATCGGTGAGCTGAAGCTTGTGTATAACAAGACTCGTCAAGCTGCGATTACTAAAGAACTGTCCGAGATCGTCTCTGGCGCGGCAGCAGTCTAACAAACGAATTTCACATATATAGAAGGAACGAAAATGGCTGATGGCAAAATCGTTCAGTGTATCGGCGCAGTGGTTGACGTGGAGTTTCCACGTAACGCCATGCCTAAGGTGTTCGACGCACTGAAAATGGAAGGCTCCGAGCTGACCCTGGAAGTTCAACAGCAGCTCGGCGACGGCATCGTCCGTACCATTGCTCTGGGCTCCTCCGAAGGTCTGCGTCGCGGTATGTCGATCCAGAACACCGGCAAACCAATCATGGTCCCAGTTGGCAAAGCCACCCTGGGCCGCATCATGGACGTGCTGGGCAACCCGATCGACGAGCGTGGCCCTGTCTCGCAAGAGCAGACCGCGTCGATCCACCGTACCGCTCCTGCGTACGACGAGCTGTCGCCGTCGACCGACCTGCTGGAAACCGGCATCAAGGTTATCGACCTGGTCTGCCCGTTCGCAAAAGGCGGTAAGGTCGGTTTGTTCGGCGGTGCAGGTGTGGGCAAGACCGTCAACATGATGGAACTGATCAACAACATCGCAAAAGCGCACTCGGGTCTGTCCGTGTTCGCAGGCGTCGGTGAGCGTACCCGTGAAGGTAACGACTTCTACCACGAGATGGCAGATGCGAAGGTCGTCGACCTGGACAACCTGGCCAACTCGAAAGTGTCGATGGTCTACGGCCAGATGAACGAACCGCCAGGCAACCGCCTGCGCGTGGCGCTGACCGGCCTGACGATCGCTGAATCGTTCCGTGACGAAGGCCGTGACGTTCTGTTCTTCGTCGATAACATCTACCGCTTCACGCTGGCAGGTACCGAAGTGTCCGCACTGCTGGGCCGTATGCCTTCCGCAGTGGGCTACCAGCCTACCCTGGCCGAAGAAATGGGCCGCCTGCAGGAGCGCATCACCTCGACCAAGACCGGCTCGATCACCTCGATCCAGGCCGTCTACGTTCCAGCGGATGACTTGACCGACCCGTCGCCGGCAACCACCTTCGGCCACCTGGACTCGACCGTCGTTCTGTCGCGTGACATCGCTGCACTGGGTATCTACCCTGCAGTTGACCCGCTCGACTCGACCTCGCGCCAGCTGGACCCGCTGGTCGTCGGCCAGGACCACTACGACACCGCGCGTGCCGTACAGGGCACCCTGCAGCGCTACAAGGAACTGCGTGACATCATCGCGATTCTGGGCATGGACGAACTGGCGCCGGAAGACAAGCTGGTCGTCGCACGCGCTCGTAAGATGCAGCGTTTTCTGTCGCAGCCGTTCCACGTCGCTGAAGTCTTCACCGGCGCACCAGGCAAGTACGTTTCGCTGAAGGACACGATCAAGGGCTTCAAGATGATCGCTTCCGGCGAACTGGACCACCTGCCGGAGCAGGCGTTCTACATGGTCGGCACGATCGAAGAAGCAATCGAAAAGGCCAAGAAGCTCGGCTAACCAGGCAAGGGCCCTGTTGAAAAGCGGGGCCCTTCACCCGAAGGACACATATGGCAAACACTATTCACGTGGACGTGGTTTCGGCGGAAGAGCAGATCTTCTCCGGCGAAGCCGAATTCGTCGCGTTGCCGGGTGAAGCGGGCGAGCTGGGTATCTACCCGAAGCACACGCCGCTGATCACGCGCATCAAGCCGGGTGCGGTACGCATCAAGGTGGCCGGCCGTGCCGACGAAGAATTCGTTTTCGTCGCCGGTGGCATCCTGGAAGTACAGCCGAACGGCGTGACCGTCCTGGCCGACACCGCAATCCGCGGCGCCGACCTGGATGAAGCGAAAGCGGCCGAAGCCAAGCGCCTGGCCGAAGAAGCGATGAACAACAAGGAAGCAACGATCGACTACGCGAAAGCCCAGGCAGAACTCGCCGCGGCAATCGCGCAGCTGGCCGCAATCCAGAAACTGCGTCAAAAACGCTGATAGGTTGGTGACCGTCCCCAAAGGGACCGTCCCTAGCTTTTTAGCGTCAAGTATCAAAGAAGGGCAGCCTATGGCTGCCCTTTGTCATGTGTGGCCGCAGGATCGCGCCACCCGCCATTCGCCCCGGCTTTGGCCCCATTCGCGCTACGGCAGCGTCAATTCGTCGGCTGGCAGTTCCCGGCTGCCGGCGCGCGCGCTATCGTGATCTCCTCAATAACAACGCTGAGGGGAACGCCATGTTGAAGTTGTCCTGCCTGACCGTCGCCAGCCTGATCCTCCTGCCATCTCCTGCCGCGCATGCGCAGAAGGCGGCGCCCGAAAGTGACCTGGCCGCCCGCATCGACGCGGCCATCGCTCCCTATTTCAAGCCTGATGCGCCGGGTGGATCGGTCATCGTGGTCAAGGATGGCAAGACCGTCTTCCGCAAAGGCTACGGCATGGCCGACCTGGCGAAGGGCGTCCCGATGGATGCAGGCGCGCAGCACCGCATCGGCTCCGTCACCAAGCAGTTCACCTCCACCGCGATCCTGATGCTTGCCGAAGAAGGCAAGCTGTCGCTGGACGACGACATCACCAAATACCTGCCGGACTATCCGACCAACGGCAGGCACATCACCATCGAGCACCTGCTGACCCACACCTCGGGGATCATGAGCTACACCAGCAAGCCGAGCTTCCGCGCCGGGATCGAGAAGGACATGACGCCCGCGATGATGATCGACACCTTCAAGAACGACCCGCTGACGTTCGAGCCGGGCTCCGAGTACCGCTATAACAATTCCGGCTACTTCCTGCTGGGCGCCATCATCGAGAAGATCAGCGGCATGCCTTATGCGCAGTTCGTCGAGCAGCGCATCTTCACGCCGCTGGGCATGCTCGACACGGCACATGAGGGCCACGAAAAGCGCAAGGCATTGCGCGCCGAAGGGCATACGGTCCGGCCGACCGGTTTCGCCCCGAGCACGCGCGTGTCGATGACGCAGCCGTATGCCGCGGGCGCCATCGTGTCCACGGTGGATGACCTGGCGCGCTGGGATGCCGCCGTCTCGTCGGGAAAGCTGCTGAAGGCGGCCAGCTGGCAGCGGGCGTTCACACCCTACACGCTCACGACCGGGAAAAAGACCGACTACGGCTACGGTTGGCACCTGGGCACGCTCCAGGGCACGCAGCGCATTGCGCACGGCGGCGGCATACCGGGCTTCTCGGCACATGCGATGCGCCTGCCGCAAGAGAAAGTGTACGTCGCCGTCCTCGTGAACAACGATCGCTTCCCGGTGTCCACGCAGGTCATTGCGGCGCGCGCGGCGGCGATCGCGATCGGCAAGCCGTTTCCCGAACTGAAGCCGGTCGCCCTCGATGCCGGCAAGCTGAACGAAGTCGCCGGCAGCTACCAGGTGGACGAGAAGTCCACCGTGACCTTTGCCCGTGAAGGCGACAAATTGATGATGCAGCGCGCAGAACGGCCGGACGACAAGACGGAGGTCGTGGCCCATGGCCCGGACCGGTTTTTCGTGCCGAACACGCTGGTCCATATGGTGTTCAATCGCGATGCCAAGGGCCAGGTGAGCGGAGTCACTGTCCACCAGCTCGATTCATCGCACACCAGCCCGCGCATCGCCGCAAAGTAAAGCGAAGTCATGCGGGCGCGAGCCCGCATGCGTGACGTGCTTCAAGCGGGGGCGGGAAAAGTGGCGTATCGTGGTGGTTCAACGGAGGCCACTGCGATGCAATCCCGCTCACCGGCGAACCATGATCCATACGAGCACTTCGCGACGCGCGAGGCACTCGCAGAGGTCGCCACGCGTCTCGATGCGACGCTCCCGCACCTGGCGACCAAGGCCGATGTCGAAAGAATGGGCAATCGCCTGCTCTTCTGGCTGACGGGCACGCTGGTGACTTGTCTCTTAACGTTCTATGGCTTGCATTCCAACCTGATGGCCGCTCAGCAGGCAGAACTCGCGCGTCTGCATGCTTCTCAGCAGGAGCAGCTCGCCGAAATCCGGCGAATCTCGGGGCAGATCGAACAGCTGGCCCGCGAACGCAATGATCAGCAACAGCAGCCCCGGCCATAGCGACGTCCCACCGGCCAGCAAATCTGATACGCTTGTGGCAACTCAACCTGATTGCCCCACCATGCGCACCGTCCCGGAAATCCTCAAGCAAAGCAAAACCATCGCCGTCGTCGGCCTTTCCCCGAAACCCGAGCGCGCCAGCTTCGAAGTGGCGCAGTACCTGCAATCGCAGGGTTATCGCATCCTCCCGGTGAACCCGCAATATGCCGGCACCGAGATCCACGGCGAAACGGTGCATGCCACCCTGCAGGACGCGGCGGCCGCACTGGCGCCGGGTGAACGCATCGATATCGTCGACTGCTTCCGCAAGGCGGAAGATATCCCGCCCATCGCCCGCGATGCGATCGCAGTGCGGGCAGGGTGCCTGTGGATGCAGCTGGGGATCGCCAACCAGGCGGCGGCGGACCTGGCCGCGGCGGCCGGCCTCGACGTCGTGCAGGACAGCTGCCTGAAGGTGGACCACAAGATGATGGCAGCCGCCTGATCCTCAGCGCTCGCTCAGGCGTTTGAGCATCGCGCGCACGGCCGACAGCTGCAGGCCGCGCCGCGTGTAGTAGTCGGGATTGGTGTAGCCCCAGTAATCCCAGCACCCGGCCGGGTTGAACGGCGCCGTGCTGGCCGCCACCTGGGGATACAGGACGATAATGCGGTTGGCGTCGGCAGTGCCGTTGTAACCGGCGTGCCGGTAGAAGTGGTCGCCCACCGCCTGCGCACCCTGCCAGCAGCCGTGGAACGCCACGTGCACACGGCAGCCGCCTGCTTCGCACGCCGTGGGGACGAACAGGTAGCCTGTCGGCGCCATTCCCGAGGCGGGTTTGGCGTAGTTGCGCTGGCTGAAGTGCAGCAGCCTGCCGCCGGGCTGGGCGGATGCGGGAAGCATCGGGCCGTACAGCGCGGCCAGGATATGCCGCGCCAGCGGTATCCCGCAGTTGTTGAAGAAGGGCTGGTAGGACGCGCCGCAATCGTTGTCGCCCGGCCGGTCGGTCACCATGCCGTGTCCGGCGCGCTCATGGTTCACGTAGGTGATCGACAGCGCGCCGGCCATGTCGTAGAACCTGCGGGTCTGGTCGGTCACGGCGGAGGTCAGGATCTGGTCCTGCGCGCCGTTGAACAAGTAGACCCGCTGGCGCGCCAGGTGTGCGGTGTCGTCGATCAGTCCCCTGCGCGCGAACCGGCGGGCGCTGCGCCACAAGGACACCGCATCGGGCGGGTCGGTCCGGGCGAACCGGGGGTTCATGCAGCGCGTCAGCGCGTTGCGCAGCGGCGGATCGCTGGCCGGCTCGCCGGTGCAGTAGTACGGGCCGCCCGCGATCATCCCGACCCCGCGCACGATGGACGAGTAGGCCACGCCGAACTGGCCGGCCATGAAGGCGCCGGACGAGAAGCCGGACACCGATGTCTGGCCCAGGTCCGCGCCCAGGCGAGGCAGGGCGTCCGCAGCCCGCACAGCGGGCGCGGCAAGGCACAACGCCAGTGCGGCAGGCGCGGCGTGGACAAGCAGCCGTTTTGTCATAGAATCATGTTCTTTAAACGCAACCAGAGGTGCGCGATGATCCGGATCCCAGCAGCAATCTTTACCGTTTTGACCCTGGCCGGGCTTGCGGCTCCGCAGGGAAGTGCGCATGCGGCGGCGCCGGCGCAGGCAGCGGCCCAGCCGGCGGCCTGT
The DNA here is from genome assembly GCF_042683405.1 of Pseudoduganella sp. GCM10020061. NCBI lineage: Bacteria > Pseudomonadati > Pseudomonadota > Betaproteobacteria > Burkholderiales > Oxalobacteraceae > Pseudoduganella > Pseudoduganella sp. GCM10020061. The sequence goes on from NZ_JBHUJS010000001.1 coordinate 279,556, forward strand.
CCAGCCATCCTGAACAAGACCTTCAACCGCCTGCAGGACGACGCGCCGCAGAACCTGTGCCAGTACGCGGGCAAGGTCATCCTGGTGGTAAACACCGCCAGCTATTGCGGCTACACTCCCCAGTACAAGGGCCTGGAAGAACTGCACGCCAAGTACGCGGCGCGCGGACTGGTCGTGCTGGGCTTCCCGTCCAACGACTTCGGCAAGCAGGAGCCGGGCAGCAGCAAGGAGATCGCGGAACTTTGCTACAACACCTACGGCGTCAAGTTCCCGATGTTCGCCAAGTCGCCGGTCAAGGGCAGTGCCGCCAACCCGCTGCACGCGGAGCTGGCGAAGGCGACCGGCCAGGAGCCGAAATGGAATTTCACCAAATACCTGATCGACCGTGAGGGCAAGGTAATCGCTCACTTCCCGAGCAAGGTCGAGCCGGGCGACAAGGCGCTGGCGGCAAAGATCGAACAGGCGCTGTAAAGCTGGCCGGGTGTCTCCGGCCCTTCATCAACCTTCGTTAGGATCACTTATGAAACTGAAATCGATCGTTCCAGCGCTGCTGGCAGTGGCCTGCAGCACCGCCTTCGCAGCCGACACCCGCGTCGACATGAAGATCGCGACCGAGAAGGGCGCAGGCGCAAGCGTGGGGCACGTGACGGTGTCCGAGACCAAACATGGCCTCGTGTTCACGCCACAGCTGACCGGCCTGCCTGCCGGCGTTCATGGCTTCCACGTGCACGAGAATGCGAGCTGCGATCCGCAGGAGAAGGATGGCAAGATGGTGCCGGCGCAAGCGGCCGGCGCGCACTATGACCCGGCTGGCACCAAGCGCCACGGCACGCCATGGGGCGATGGCCACCTGGGCGACTTGCCGGCCCTGTACGTGGCGGCCGACGGCAGCGCGACCAACCCGGTGCTGGCGCCGCGCCTGAAGATGGCGGACCTGAAGGGCCGCGCGCTGATGGTTCACGCCGGCGGCGACAACCACTCAGACCACCCGGCAGCGCTGGGCGGGGGTGGCGCACGCATCGCCTGCGGCGTCATCCGCTAAAGGAGGCCGGGGCTGTCCCCTGGCGGGACGGTCCCTCAGCGCTGTGCGGCCAGCGCGCCGCGCAGCGAGTTGCAGACCATGATCTCCGTGGCGGCGTCGAACTCCGCCCGCGTGATCACCCGTTCGACCGCATCGAAGGCCGGATCCCGCAGGATCGCGGCACGCATCACGCCGGGCAGCAGCCCGCATGACAGCGGCGGAGTGCACCAACGCCCGCCGACCTTGACGAACACGTTGCTGCGTCCACCCTCGGCCAGCTCGCCCTTTTCGTTGAAGAACACCATGTCGAACGCGCCATGCGCCTCCGCTTCGCGCCATGCGGCGTCATAGCGTTCGCGCACGGTCGATTTGTGGCGCAAGAACAGGTCGTCCGAGCGAACGGCCTGCTCCGCGACCAGGATGCGCACCGGTTGCGCGAGCGGGGCCAGCGGGGCCACCTGTACATCGAGCGTGCCGTCGGGTGCGAGCGCCAGTTTCATGCGCGCCGGGCCGCCTAGTGCCTGGCAGGCGTCGTCGAGCAGGCGGCGCGCCGCATCGCGGTCGAACGGGATGGCGAAATAGCGCGCTGACGCACTCATGCGGGCGAGGTGTTCTTCAACGTTGCGGCAACCGGCACCAGTCGCCTGCATGGTCTCGAACAGGCCGAATCCGGCCGGCATGCCGGTGAGGAAGCGCGCCTTGAGCTGGCATTCCGCGTATTCGCTGGCCGGTTCGCTGTCGTACACGATGCCGGCGCCGACACCCAGCTCACCGCGCCGCACGCCTTGTTCCGGCGGCGAGAGCGCCAGCGTGCGGATCGGCACGGACAGGCAGAAGTCGCCCGTTTTTCCGGATGCTGCGGGCGGGTCGAACCAGCCGATCGCGCCGGTGTAGATGCCGCGCGGCGCTGTTTCCACTTCCGTGATGATCTCCATGGTGCGCCGCTTGGGCGCACCGGTGATCGAACCGCACGGATAGATCGCATCGAAGATGTCGGCCAGCGTGGCCGATGCGCGCAGCCTGCCGCGCACGGTGGACGTCATCTGAAGCACGCTGCCGAAGCGCGTCACATCGAACAGCGCCGGCACCTGCACGCTGCCCGTCTCGCACACGCGCCCCAGGTCGTTGCGCAGCAGGTCCACGATCATCAGGTTCTCGGCGCGGTTCTTGGGATCCTGCGCCAGTGCCTGCGCGCGCCGCTGGTCCTCGGCGGCGTCTCCGCTGGCGGGAGCCGTGCCTTTCATCGGGCGCGTCATCAGCTCTCCGGCCGTGTGGCGCACGAACAGCTCGGGCGACAGCGACAGCACGCCGCTGCCATCGGGCAGCGCGATCAGGGCGCCATACGGGACCGGCTGGCGCTCGCGCAAGCGGGCGTACAGCGCGAACAGGCTGCCGTAGGCATCGAAGCGCAGCCGGTAGGTGTAGTTGACCTGGTACGTGTCGCCGGCGCGGATGTAGTCGCGGATCCGTTCGATGGCATCGGTAAATTGCGCCTCGTCGACGCTGGCCGCCACCGCCGCGACACCAGACGGCGCCGTGCCTGCCCGTGCGTGGACCCATGCGCCCACTTCGTCCGTGCCGAGCCGGTCGCAGCGCTCGAACAGCAGCACGCGGGCCAGCGGGCCTTGCGCCGCGTGGGCAGGAATACCGTGCAGCGCGCAGCCGAGTTCATAGGTCAGCAGCGGTACGCCATACAGGCCGCTCTCGAGCGCCTGCTGCAGTTCTGCCAGGAGCAGGGGCCATTCGCCGGCAGTGTCCGCACGCAGTGTGCGCACGTGGCCGGTGAACAGGCGCGAGCCGTCCACGCTTCCGGCGTCGTCCAGCAGGGCAAAACATTCGACAGCGTGCATCGAGAAAAGCTCAGGCAAGGAGGAGGGTGAGCTGGAGCGCTGCGCCATCCGTCGGGTCCTGCCTGAAGCCGCTCTTGGCGAAGCGGTGCCAGCGTCCCACCACGTAGCTGACCAGCATGCTGGCGCGGTGCGCGACTTCCGCCTCGGTGCCATGGCCTTGCGTTGCGGCGGTGCGCAGCGACTGCTTGAACGCCAGCTCCACCTTGTCGTAGAACTGGTTCATGCGCAGCTGCAGGCGTTCGTCCTCGCCCACCAGCGCGTCGCCGATCAGCACGCGTGTCATGCCGGGATTATTGGCCGCGAAGGCGAGCAGCATCTGCAGCATGGCGTGCGCCTGCGCGACCCCGCGTTCCTCGCGCTCGGCGATCTGGTTGACCAGGCCGAACACGCTCGATTCGATGAATTCGATCAGGCCCTCGTACATCTGCGCCTTGCTGGCGAAGTGGCGGTACAGCGCGGCCTCGGACACGGACAGGCGCGCGGCGAGTCCGGCCGTGGTGATCTTCTCGCCCTTCGGCTGCTCGAGCATCGTGGCCAGTGCCTGGAGGATTTGCAGCTTGCGCTGGCCTTGCTTCGTGCTGGGCATGGGTTCGTGTGGTCGGATGGTTGAAGGTTAGCGCAGGCGGTGCAGGCACGCCGGCAGCTGCCGCACGGATTTTACTTTGACATCGACGTAGCCGGGGCGTTTTAGCGTCTTTGGCAGCCGCGCGCGTCCGATCGGGTCGCTCATGCGCAGGTATTGGGTGACCCAGACGGTGCGCATGCCAAGCTGGCGCGCACTGCGCAGGTTATCCAGCGTGTCCTCGACCAGGATGCAGCGGTCGGCCGACACGCCATGCCGGCGCAACAGGCGCCGCAGCATCAGCCGCGATGGTTTGGGCCGCAACTGGCGGTGCACGTGCATGTCCTCGATCGCGATGTGGTGCGTGAAGTGGCGGTGCAGGCGCAGGTAGCGCACCACTTCGGTGGAGTAGCGCGACGGTCCGTTGGTGAGCAGGATCTTGTCGCCGGGGAGGCGCCGCAGCAGTTTGGCCAGGCCGCGCTCGGCGCGCACCAGTTCGCGCAGCTCACCGATGTCGTGCGTCTCGCGCAGGAAGTCCGCGGCCTTGACCTGATGGTGGCGGATCATGCCGAGCAGGGTGGCGCCGTAGCGTTTCCAGTAGCCCAGGCGCGCGGCGTCGATCGCCTCCTGCGTGGCGGGCGTGGTTCCGTTGCCCAGCACCCGTCCGATGTAGATGTTCATGTTGGCGCTGATCGCGGGGAAGATCGCGTGCGAGGCGTCGTGCAGTGTGTTGTCGAGGTCGAACAGCCACACCGGGGAACTCGTGGTCTTCTTCAGCATAGTGGTCGGGACGTGGGGGAGCGGCGCGAACCACATTATAGAGCGTGGGTGGTGCGCTGCCCGGCCCCAGCCGACCGGCCTGGCGGCGCGCGGCGCCACCAGGCCATGGGACGCGCGCGATCAGCTGCGCGGAGGGAACTCGCCATCCAGGCAGATGATGTAGTTCATCGCCAGACAGGGCTGCATGTTGTTGTGCGGCTGGCTGTTGCCGCTCACGTTGAGGGCGACCGGTGACATCGGCGTATTCGGGGTCGGATTGAACAGGTTTACCGGCGTGGAACCGCCGCGACCGCCCACCGCGAACTCGCCCCACACCGCATTGTTCGGGTCGTTGGTCGAGCCCAGCTGGGAGGAGCCCATCGGAACGTGGGTGTGCATCGGCGTCTCCGTGGTCAGCAGCGTGACCGTCGCGCTGCCGATATCCTCGCCGACCGAACGCGGAGTCAGGCCGGCCCCGTTGCCCTGTCCGATCGGCACCCGGCCGTTCAGGTTCGGCAAGGCAAAGTTGGTCTTGCCGTCGCCCCCGTACTGCGTGCCGAGGATCGAGAACAGCGCCGTGTTTTGCGAGATGGCCATCAGCTGGCCGCCGCACAACGCCCAGCCCTTCGGTGCGAAATTGCCGGCGAAAATCCGGATTTCGCCGATATAAGCGTCAGACATGTTCTCTCCTTAGTTCCGTGGCGGGTAAATGCCCTGGGTGGCGATGCAGAACGCCATCGCGAGGTAGGGCTGCATGTTCGGGTGCGGCTGGCTGCCACCGGCCGTCGCGATCGCGGCCGGGTTCATGGGCACGACCGTGGTTGGCGGGTTGTAGCACATGCTTTCCGCGCTGGCCCAGCTGCCTCCCGCGGTGTCCGGGCTGGAAGCGGTGGCCTCCGATGCGAACACCTGGTGCGCGTGCTGCGGCATCTCGTTGACGGTCAGGGTGTGGGTCTCTTCCCCCTGCATGGCGCCAAGCGGGATCGTGTTGCTGACGTGGATCGCCACGCGGCCGCGCAGGTCCGGCAGGGCAAACGTGGTCCGGCCGTCGCCCCCGTACACGTTGCCGAGCAGGGAGTACAGCGCCTGGTTCTGGTTGATCGGGAGCAGCTGGCCCTGGCAGGGAGCCCAGCCGCGCGGCACCCTGTTGAACGGGTAGATCTTGATTTCACCGATAAATGGATCCGACATGCTTCGCTCCCCTCAGTTAAAGGACGGGTAGATCCCGTTCAGGCAGATGATGTAGGTGATCGCCAACGAAGGCATCATGTTCTCGTGCGGCTGGTTTCCGCCGACTGCCAGGAGCGAGTTCGTGTTCATCGCCACGTCCGGCGCGCTGCTGGAATAGGAGCTGTACGCCGACTTGGCCCAGAGATTGTTGGCCGGGCTGGCGAACTCCGCAGTGTTCGGGCTCGCGTTCGCGCCGTGCGTGTGGACCGGCATCTGGTTGGGCGTCAGCGTCACCGTTTCCGTCCCACCCTGTTCTCCTATCGGGTGCGCGGACGACATGTGCAAGGGCGCGCGGCCCTGCAGGTCGGGCAGGCCGAACGTGGACATGCCGTCCCCGCCATAGGTGGTGCCAATCAGGGAAAACAACGCGTCGTTATCGGCAATCGAGAGTACCTGGCCATTGCACAGCGCCCAGCCCTGCGGCGCAAAATTTCCGGCGAACATTCGAATTTCGCCGAGATAGGCTTCTGACATTTGCTTGTTCCTCCTCTTTCGTGGACGGTGCGCGCCGGTCGGCGAGCTGATCGATTATTTCAGACATCCCCAGCCCGATATTCACCAAAAGTAACTATATCCAAAGAATTTTTTCCTATTGGTATTGATTTGCGACTGCTACAGGACTAACGTAGCTGACTGTTGGTTGTCAGTGCATTCTTACTTTCCCCTTCCATCCTCTCCTACGGCGCCTATGGACATCCAGATCTCGCAGCAGCCCGCTCAGCAAGTCGCTTTCGTCTTCAATAATGTCGAAAATTACGCCGAGCTCGTTGCGGCGTTCCACGCGGGCGTCGAAGTCCACGTCCTCGACGCTGCCCGGGACGGGCTTGCGCAGATGGCCGCCGTGCTGGCGGGGCGCAGCGGCATCGAAGCGCTGCATGTGATCGGCCACGGCGCGCGCGGCGCACTGGACATGGGCAGTGTCACGCTGGGCAATGGCAACATTGCCGCCTACAGCGACGTGCTGGAAAGGATCGGCAGCGCGCTGGCTGCGGATGGCGACATCCTGCTGTACGGCTGCGACGTGGGCGCCGACGCCCAGGGCGCGCAGTTCGTGGGCCAGCTGGCGCGGGCGACCGGGGCGGACGTGGCCGCCTCCACCGGCCCGAGCGGCGGATGGCAGCGCGGCGGTGACTGGACGCTCGAATACCACGCCGGTGACGTGACGGCCGGCGGCACATTCGATGCCGCGGCCACCAGGAGCCTCGACACCCTGCTGGCATTGGCGGTCAAGGACGTCACCGACACCTCGCAGCGCTCGCCCGGCCTGTTCGTCCCCGGCTTTACCCTCACCTCCTCGGTAGCGGTCGTGGGCGATCCGGACCCGCTCGCGGATGGCATCTATATCGACTCAAGCGCGAGGAGCGCGAGCTTTACCATCTCCGCGGACGGGAGCTCGGTCGGCAGTTTCGACCTGAGGGGCATGACCTTCCTGAAGCTGCTCGACAATTTCCCGCACTTCCAGATCGCGATCACCGGGTACAAGGCGGCCGGCGGCACTGCCACCGCGGTCATCGATTTCGCGACGAATTCGTCGACGGCGACTGTTCCCGACGATTTCAGCGACATGACCGGCCTCATCCGCTTCGACGTCACCATCAATGTTCTTTCGACAGAAGCCGGGGGAGCATGGGACCTGACGCTCGACGCGTTCACGGTGGATAATGTGGCGGCCCCTCCGCCAAGTGCGGCCGACCTCAAGGCCACCAGCGACGCCGGCACCAGCAGCACCGACAACATCACCAGCGCCAATGCGATCGACTTTACCGGGACCGGCACGACTGGCGCGACGGTCGCGGTCTTCATCGACGTGAACGGCAACGGCGCCTACGACGCCGGGACCGATGTCCGCGGCACCGCCACGGTAGTGGGCGGCAGCTGGACCGTCACCGGCCTGTCCACCCTCGGCCTGAACGGCAGCTACCAGGTGTATGCCCAGCAAACCGCAAGCGGCGCCACCAGCCCCCTCAGCACGGCGCTGACGGTCACGTTCGACCACACGGCGCCCACCCTGGCGATCACCAGCAACAAGTCCGCGCTCAAGACGGGCGAGACGGCGACGATCACCTTCACCTTCAGCGAAGATCCGGGCGCCACCTTCGACGCGAGCGATATCGTCGTCAGCGGCGGTACGCTGAGCGCACTGACCACCACCGGCGCCGTGCGCACCGCCATTTTCACCCCTACCGGGGACACGAATGGCGGCACTGCCTCGATCACCGTTGCCGCCGGCAGGTTCACGGATGTCGCCGGCAACAATGGCGGCGCCGGGACCACGCCCAGCCTGGTCTTCGACACCAGGGCGCCGACGGTATCGGTAAGCAGCAGCTCCACCGCGCTCTTCGTGGGCCAGACCGCCACCATCACCTTCACGTTCAGCGAAGACCCGGGAGCGAGTTTCAGCTGGGACGGCAGCAACGGCGACCTGGTGGTCGCAGGGGGCACGCTGGGCGCCATCACCGGCACCGGCACTACGCGCACCGCCACCTTCACAGCCGATGGCAGCACCACCACGGCCAGCGTGCAGGTCAAGGCCAGCAGCTATACCGACGCGGCTGGGAACGCGGGCGGCGCCGCCAACTCACCCGCCATCACGGTCACGCTCGACAGCACGCCGCCGGCCGCGCCCTCCATGCCCGACCTGTCCAGCGCAAGCGACAGCGGAAGCTCGACCACCGACAACGTGACCGTGGACAGCACGCCGAGCTTCACGGGCACTGCCGAAGCGGGGGCGACCGTCAAGTTGTATGAGGGCGCCACACAGATCGGCAGCGGCACGGCGGACAGCGGCGGCAACTGGACCATCACCGCGGGCACGCTGGCAGAGGGAACGCACAGCATCACGGCGGTCGCCACCGACGCATCCGGCAATACCGGCGCAGCGTCGGCGGCGCTGAGCGTCACGATCGACAGCACGGCGCCGACGATTGCCATCACCAGCAACAAGCCCGCCCTCAAGGCCGGCGAGAGCGCCATCGTCACCTTCACCTTCAGCGAGGACCCGGGCGCATCGTTCACCTGGGATGGCAGCGCGGGCGACGTGGTGGTCAGCGGCGGCACGCTATCGGCCATCAGCGGCACCGGTACGGTGCGCACCGCAACCTTCACCCCGGCAGCGAATGCGAACGGCACGGCCAGCATCACGGTGGCCGCAGGTGCTTACGCGGATGCGGCGGGCAACAACGGCGGAGCGGGCGCAACACCGTCGCTCGTGTTCGACACGCTGCCGCCCACGCTCACCATCACCAGCAACATGTCCGCGCTCAAGGCCGGCGAGACCGCGCTCATCACGTTTACGTTCAGCGAAGACCCGGGCGCCACGTTCTACTGGGACGGCAGTAGCGGCGACCTGTCCGTCAGCGGTGGTTCCCTGAGCGCGCTGTCCGGCACCGGCACCGTGCGCACCGCGGTCTTCACGCCCGAGGCGGACACCAACGTCGGCACAGCCAGCATCAGCGCCGACGCCGGCGCCTTCACGGACGCAGCGGGCAATGCAGGCGGCGCGGGCGCCTCGCCATCGCTGACCTTTGACACACTGACGCCCGCAGCGTCCTCCACACCAGACCTGGCCAGCGCGAGCGACAGCGGCGCCTCCGACAGCGACAACCTCACCGCGGGCACGACCCATGACTTCACCGGTACCGCGGAGAGCGGCGCGCTGGTCAGGCTGTATGACGGCGCAAGCGAAATCGGCTCCGCCGTGGCCATCGACGGTACCTGGTCGATCACGGCCGGATCGCTCACAGCGGGCATGCATTCGATCACCGCCGTGGTCACGGACGCCGCGGGCAATGTCTCCGCGCCATCAGGCGCACTCGAGGTGATGGTGGACAGGTCTGCGCCCGTACTGGCGATCACCAGCAGCGCAAGTGCATTGAAAGCCGGCGAGACCGCCGTCATCACCTTCACTTTCAGCGAAGACCCGGGCGACAGCTTTGCCGCTGGCGACATCGTGGTCAGCGGCGGTACCCTGGGCGAGCTGTCCGGTACCGGCGCCACGCGCACGGCCGTGTTCACGCCGGCGGCGGCGAGCCAGGGCAGCGCAAGCATCGCGGTGGCCGCCGGCGCGTATGTGGACGCTGCAGGGAATGCGGGCGGCAGCGGTGCACTCGCGCTCCAGATCGATACGCTGGCGCCGACGCTGGCGATCAGCAGCGACACGGCAGCGCTGCGGGCAGGGCAGACTGCGACCATCGTATTCACCTTCAGCGAAGATCCGGGCGCCACGTTCACGCTCGACGACATCACGGTGTCCGGCGGCACCCTGGGTGCGCTGGCAGGCAGCGGCAATACGCGCAGCGCGGTGTTCACACCGGCACCGGGCGTGAATGGCGGTACCGCCAGCATCACGGTTGCCAGCGGCCGGTACACCGATGCCGCAGGAAACGGGGGCGAAGCCGGCGCCACGCCGGCGCTGGCGTTCGACACGCTGGCGCCTGACGCGCCAGGCGTGCCAGACCTGTTGGCGGTACACGACACCGGCGACTCCGCTTCCGACAATGTGACCAATGCCACCACTCCGGTGTTCAGCGGCACTGCCGAAGCGGGAGCAATCGTCACGCTGTACGACGGGGCCACCGTGATCGGCACCGGCGTGGCCAGCGCCGGCGGCGAGTGGGAGATCACGGCCTCGGCCCTCGCGCACGGCACCCACTCCGTGTCGGCCACGGCGACCGACGCGGCTGGCAACGTCAGCGCGGCAGGCCCGGTCCAGGCCATCACGGTGGACACGTCTGCGCCGACACTGGCGATCACCAGCAACCGAGGGGCGTTGAAGGCCGGCGAGACTGCCGTCATCACCTTCACGTTCAGCGAGGACCCGGGTGCGTCCTTCCATTGGGACGGCGCCAGCGGCGACATCACCGTGAGCGGCGGCACCCTGAGTGCGCTGTCCGGTACCGGAATGGTGCGCACGGCAACCTTCACGCCGGCCGCGGACAGCAACGGCGGCACCGCCAGCATCAGCGTCGCAGACGGCGCGTACACAGACGCTGCCGGCAACGCCGGAGGCGCGGGCGCCACGCCGTCGATTACATTCGATACCCGCGCGCCGTCGCTCGCCATCACGGCGGACCGCAGCGCGCTGAAGATCGGCGATACCGCAGTCATCACCTTCACGTTCAGCGAAGATCCCGGCGCGAGTTTCGATACCTCCGACATCGTGGTTGCAGGCGGGACCCTGGGTGCGCTGTCCGGAACAGGCAACATCCGCACGGCGACATTCACGCCAGCCGAGGGAGCCACCGGGACCGCAAGCATCAGCGTGGCGGTGGGCGCCTACACTGACGCGGCCGGAAACGCCGGCGGATCCGGCGCAGCGCCCGCGCTGGTGTTCGACACACTTGCGCCATCCGCGCCAGTGCTGGCGCTGGCGTCCTCCAGCGACACCGGCGCCTCCGGCAGCGACCAGGTGACCTCCGACACCACGCCGACCTTCACCGGCACCGCGGAAGAGGGCACCACCGTCACGCTGTACGGCAGCGATGGCGTCACCGTGATCGGTACCGGCGTGGCGAACGGCGGTACCTGGTCGATCACGGCATCGGAACTCGCAGCCGGTTCCCACATGGTGTCTGCCCGCGCCACCGATGCCGCGGGCAACCAGGGTGTGGCGTCCGCGCCGCTCGCCATCACGATCGACAACGCCGCACCTTCGCTGTCCATCACCAGCAGCGCGCCGGCGCTGAAAGCGGGCGAAACTGCGACCATCACGTTCACGTTCAGCGAGGATCCGGGCGCCACGTTTGCCTGGGAGGACATCGTGGTCAGCGGTGGCACGCTGGGCGCGCTGGCCGGTACCGGCGCGGTTCGAACCGCGACGTTCACGCCTGCTGCCGGCACCAATAGCGGCGCGGCCGGCATCACGGTGGCGCAGGGAGCCTATCAGGACCTGGCGGGTAACGCAGGCGGCGCGGGTGCCGCGCCGTCGCTGGTCTTCGACACGCTCGCGCCGACGCTGGCGATCAGCAGCGACGTGGCGGCACTCAAGGCGGGCGAAACCGCCACCATCACGTTCACCTTCAGCGAAGACCCGGGTGCGACGTTTACCGGCGGTGATGTTGTCGTCACCGGCGGCACGCTGGGACCGCTCGCGGGCACGGGAAATGTGCGAACCGCAACGTTCACGCCGTAGGCTGCCACCAACGCCAGCACCGCCACCATCACGGTGGCGGCAGGCGCCTACGTCGACGCCGCCGGCAACGCTGGCGGCGCTGGCCTTACGCCGTCGCTCAGCTTCGACACGCTGGCGCCGACCGTCGCGATTACGAGCGACAGGTCCGCGCTCAAGGCTGGCGAGAGCGCGACCATCACGTTTACGTTCAGCGAGGATCCGGGCGTTTCGTTTGCGTGGGACGGAAGCTCCGGCGACATCGTGGTGACGGGCGGCACGCTAAGCGCGATTTCGGGGACCGGAACCGTGCGCACGGCGGTCTTCACGCCGGCCGCGGACACCAATACGGGCACCGCCGGGATCGCGATCGCCTCCGGCGCGTATGCCGACGCGGCCGGCAACGGCGGCGCTGCCGGCGCCGGCCCGGCGATTGCGTTCGACACGCTTGTGCCGGTTGTCGCGGTCACGAGCGACAGGACTTCCCTTGCGGTTGGCGAAACTGCCACCATCACGTTCACCTTCAGCGAAGACCCGGGCGCATCGTTCGACGCGGGCGATATCACGGTCAGCGGCGGTACCCTGGGCGCCCTCGGCGGCACGGGACTGACGCGCACCGCGGTATTCACGCCGGCCGACGGCATGAACGGCGGCGCAGCCAGCATCGCGGTGACGTCGGGCAGCTGGTCGGACGCGGCCGGCAATGCGGGCGCGCCCGCGGCTGCGCTGGCGCTGGCGTTCGACACGCTGGCGCCAGCGGCGCCGTCCGCTCCCGTGCTGCTAGGCGTGGACGATACCGGCGTCTCCGGCTCCGACCACGTCACCAACCGCACCACGGTCACGATCCACGGCACCGCCGAAGCGGGAGCCACGGTCAGGCTGTACGATGGCGCGACACTGGCCGGCAGCGCCACCGCCGACGCGCTAGGCGCCTGGTCAATCATCGTGACAGACCTTGCCGAGGGCACGCACGGCCTTGTCGCCACTGCCACCGATGCGGCAGGCAATGTCAGCGCTGCGTCGGGCGAGCAGGCGCTGGTAGTCGACGTATCGGCCCCGACCCTGTCCATCACCAGCAGCGCATCTGCGCTGAAAGCGGGCGAAACCGCGACCATCACGTTCACGTTCAGCGAGGATCCGGGCGCCACGTTTGCGTGGGAGGACATCGTGGTCAGCGGCGGCACGCTGGGCGCGCTGGCCGGTACCGGCGCGGTGCGGACAGCGACGTTCACGCCTGCTGCCGGCACCAATGGCGGCAGCGCGAGCATCAGCGTGGCTGGCGGCGCATACACCGACGCGGCCGGCAACAACGGAGCCTCCGCGACGGCCCCGGTGCTGACCTTCGACACGCTGGCGCCGACGCTGGCCATCACCAGCGACGTGGCTGCACTCAAGACGGGCGAAACCGCCACCATCACGTTTACCTTCAGCGAAGACCCGGGTGCGACGTTCACCAGCGATGACCTGGTTGTCACCGGCGGTACGCTGGGCGCGCTTGCCGGTACCGGGACAATCCGGACCGCGGTATTCACGCCGGCCGCCGGCGTGAACGGCGGCGCCGCATCGATTTCGGCCGCCGGCGGTTCCTACCAGGATGCAGCCGGCAATGGCGGTGCAGCGGCGAATGGCCCGGCACTGGTGTTCGACACGCTGGCGCCGCTGGCGCCGTCCGCGCCGGCGCTGCTGGCTGCCGACGACACCGGCGTGTCGGGCAGCGACAACATCGTCAACCGCACCACGCCAACCTTTACCGGCACCGCGGAGGAGGGCGCGACCGTCACCCTGTACGACGGCGCCACCGCGATCGGCAGCGCAGTCGCCGTAGGCGGCAACTGGTCGATCACCTCGCCTGCGCTTGCCGCGGGAAACCACACCATTACCGCAACCGCGACGGATGTGGCTGGCAACGTGGGGCCGGCATCGGCAGGCCTGGCGCTCGTGGTCGATACCGGCGCACCGACGCTGGCCATCACCAGCAGCGCAAGCGCGCTCAAGGCGGGCGAGACTGCAACCATCACCTTTACCTTCAGCGAGGATCCCGGCACGACGTTCGCGTGGGATGGCGCAGCGGGCGACATCGCGGTGAGCGGCGGCACGCTGGGCGCCCTGACGGGAACCGGCAACGTGCGCACCGCCGTGTTCACGCCGGCGGCGGGCGTGAACGCCGGTACGGCGAGCATCTCGGTGAGCGCCGGTGCTTACACGGATACCGCCGGCAACGGAGGTGGCGGTGCGAGCGCGCCCGCCCTGGTGTTCGATACGCTGGCGCCAACCCTGGCCATCACCAGTAACGCAACGGCGCTGGCGGCAGGCCAGGTGGCCCGCATCACGTTCACCTTCAGCGAGGACCCAGGCGCGAGCTTCGGTGCCGGCGACATCATGGTCATGGGGGGGACGCTGGGCGCCATCACCGGCACCGGCAACGTGCGCACCGCGATGTTCACCCCGGACGCCAATACACAGCATGGAACGGCAAGCATCAGCGTGGCAGGCGGCTACGTCGACGCGGCAGGCAACGCGGGCGGCGGTGCATCCGCACCGGTGCTGACCTTCGACACGCTGGCTCCGCTTGCGCCGTCCGCGCCGGTCCTTTCCGCCGGCAGCGATACCGGCGACCTGGCGAGCGATGGACTGACCGCCGACAATACGCCGACCTTCAGCGGCACCGCGGAAAACGGCGCCACCGTGACGCTGTACGATTCGGACGGCTTCACCGTGATCGGCACCGGCGTCGCGAGCGGCGGCAGGTGGACCATCACCACGTCGCCGCTGGCGAACGGAATACATACCGTTACGGCCCGCGCCACCGATGCCGCCGGCAATGCCAGCGCGCCGTCGGAGCAGAGCGCCATCACGGTCGACACGTCCGCGCCGGGGCTGGCGATCAGCGCCGACACCGCTGCGCTCAGGCAGGGGCAGACGGCGACGGTCACCTTCACCTTCAGTGACGACCCGGGGGCCAGCTTTACGCTGGGCGACGTGCAGGTGGAAGGCGGCACGCTAAGCGCGCTGTCCGGCAGCGGCAGTGTGCGCACGGCGGTGTTCACCCCGCTGGCTGACAGCAGCGGCAGCGCCAGTATTTCGGTTGCCGCCGCGGCCTACGCCGACGCCGCAGGGAACGCCGGCAGCGGCGCCAGCCTGCCGGCGCTGGTGTTCGATACGCGCGCGCCGACCCTTACCATTACCAGCAGCGCTGGAGCATTGAAGGCTGGCGAGACTGCGGTCATCACATTCACGTTCAGCGAGGATCCGGGCGCCAGTTTCGGCGCCGGCGATATCAACGTCAGCGGCGGCACGCTGGGAGGGCTTGAAGGTACCGGGAATGTACGCACGGCGATCTTTACGCCTGCTGCAAACCTGAACGGAGGCGCGGCCAGCATCGCGGTCGCGGCGGGCGCATACCAGGACGCGGCGGGCAACGCGGGCGGGCCGGGAGCCGCCGCGGTGCTGGCGATCGACACGCTTGCCCCTGCCGTCGCTGTGAGCAGCGACCGCGCGTCGCTGAAGGCCGGCCAAACGGCCGTCATCACGTTCACCTTCAGCGAGGATCCGGGCGACAGCTTCGGGCATGGCGATATCGTCGTCAGCGGCGGCACCCTCGGCGCCCTGGCCGGCACAGGCAACGTGCGCACGGCGGTATTCACGCCAACCGCTGGCGCCAGCGGCAGCGCCGCCATCTCGGTCGCGAACGCCAGCTACACGGACGCCGCAGGCAATGCGGGCGGCGCCGGTCTGGCCACGCTGCGGTTCGATACTCTGGCCCCGGCTGCACCTTCCGCGCCGGTGCTGGCGCCAGGTTCGGACAGCGGATCGTCTTCCACGGACGGCGTCACCAACGCCACTGCGCTGACCTTCACGGGTACTGCGGAGGAGGGCTGCACGGTCGTGCTGGTCGACGCGGCCAGCGGCGCACCGCTGGGCAGCGCGGTCGCGACCGGCGGCAGCTGGACGATCACGGTCCATGGCATGCCCGAAGGCGCCGCGACGGTTGCCGCCGTCGCCACCGACGCCGCCGGCAATGCCAGCGTGCGCTCCGGCACGGCGACGTTGACGGTGGACCGCAGCGCGCCCCCAGCGCTGTCGCTGGCGCTTGCCGCCGATAGCGGGGCGGCCGATGGCATCACCAATGCGGGTACCGTGCGCGTCGACGGCATCGTGCCGGGCGCATCGTGGCAATACAGCCGGGACGGCGGCGCCAGCTGGACAGCGGGCAGCGGCAACGAGATCCTGGTAAAGGGCGAGGGTGCCCATGCCGTGATCGCGCGCCAGGTGGACCTGGCCGGCAATACGGGTCCGGCCAGTGCGCCGCTGGCGTTCACGCTCGATACCACGGGACCGACAGCGACCGTCACGCTGAGCGACCATACACTGGTGTTCGGCGAGACCGCCACCGTCACGGTCACCTTCAGCGAAGCGGTCACCGGATTCGATGCCGCGGATATCACCGTGGCCAACGGCACCCTTGGCGCGCTCGCCTCCAGCGATGGCGGGCGCACCTGGACCGCGCAGCTGACCCCGGCCCTCAACGTTTCCGACACCAGCAATGTGGTTTCGGTGTCGCACGCCGGCGTCAACGACGCGGCCGGCAACGCGGGCAGCGGGACCAGCGAATCGGCCAACTATTCGGTGGCCACGAACGGGCTGCGCAGCGTTATTACGCTGTCGGACTCCGAGCTGAAGGCCGGCGAGACGGCCACGGTCACGATCAGCTTCAACCAGCGCGTGAGCGGCTTTACGGCGTCCGACCTGAATGTGGCGAACGGGTCGCTGAGCGGCCTGACCAGCGCCGACGGCGGCCGTACCTGGACTGCGACCCTGCTGCCGTCGGTGTCCACCGCCGATGCCACCAATGTGATCGCGCTGGCGCATTCCAGCGTGCGCGACGCGAGCGGTGCGCCGGGCCTGGGCTCCAGCACATCCGCGAACTACACGGTGAACACCGTGCGCCCGACCGCGATCGTCCGGGTCGGCGACAAGATCCTGGCGCCAGGCGAGACCGCGCTGGTCACGGTGCAGTTCTCGGAAGCGGTCAGCGGATTCGATATCAACGACCTGTCCGTGATCGGCGGTTCGCTGTCGGGCCTGTCGAGCCTGAACGGCGGCACCATCTGGACGGCGACCCTGACCGCGAGCGCCGTGCAGGGCGCGCGGGGGGCACTGCCCGGCTACGTCAAGCTCGACATGGCCGGCGTCGCGAACCAGGCCGGCAACCCGGGTTCCGGCTACGCGGTGTCGACCCCCTACACGGTGGTCCCGGCCAACAGCGCCCGGGTTACCGTCGATGGCGTCGACACCTACACCGGGCAAGTCACACTTCCCGCCACCGGCCTTACCGGCAATGTCATCACGATCCCCTCCGCCGGCGCCAACCGGCAGGACGATCCGGCCACGCCGAACAGCGGCCTGGCCGACATCCCGGTCGGCCTGCCCGCCGGTGGCGGCACCTCGCTGATGGTCAGCCTGCCGGTGGGAGCCGGCCTGCAGGCCGAAGGCCCGTCGGCATTGCTCAGCAATTCACAGGCGCTGCTCGACCTGGTCGCCCGCATCGAAAGCCGGACCGGCAGCGGCTCCGCGACACAGCTGGACATGACGGGCGCGGGCAGCAGCTTCCTCGGCAGCCTTGGACAAAGCACGCAGGTCGAATCGCATACGGTCCAGCTGTTCGCCGATCCGGGCGGCACGCCGGGCAATCAAATCGTGGTGTCGGGGCGCGCGCCGGCGGCCGGCGGCAGTCCGGCGATCGCCCTGGTGATCGATGGCAGCGCGCTGCCGGCCGGCGTCGCGGTGCAGCTCGATAACGTGGACTTTGCCGCGGTGGTGGGCGACATGCGCTTGCTGGGCGGCGAAGGCCGCAACTACGTGGTGGGCGACGGCGGCTCGCAGAACATCTACCTGGGTGCGGAGGACGACACCCTGTCCGGCGGCGCCGGCAACGATTTCATCGGCAGCGCGGGCGGCAACGACCAGCTCGACGGCGGCGACGACGACGACCTGGTGGTGGGAGGCATCGGCAACGATACCGTCTCCGGCGGCGCCGGCAACGACATCCTCAATGGCGGGCGCAGTACCACCGGCAGCTGGGACTTCTACGTGTCGGCCAGCGGCGCGATCAGCGCACGCCACAGTGGCGCGGTATTCACCGCCAGCGGCACCGAAACCGTGCAGGCGGGCGAACTGGACGCGGCGTTGCCGGAGCTGGCCTTCCTGGCGGCGAATGCGGAGCAGGTGGTCGGCGTGGCGCTGCTGTACGCGGCGCTGGGACGGGCGCCCGACCTGGGCGGCCTGTCGTTCTGGTCGCGCGCAGGCGTCAGCCTGTCCGATGTCGCGGCCGGGGTGCTGCGCTCGGCCGAGTGGGGCAGCACGCCGCTCGGCCAGGCCGGCGACGAAGCCTTCGTGCGCGGGATGTACCAGGACCTGCTCGGCCGCGAGGTCGACGATGACGGCCTGGCGTTCTGGATGGCGGCGCTGGCCGGCAACAGTGGCGTCACGCGCACCGACGTGCTGATGGCCGTGGCGCTCAGCACCGAGCACCGCGACGGCGTGCGCACGGCGGACGGCTACAAGGTCGGCCAGGCCGTGCTGGCGGAGGAGCGCGGCTGGTTCGGCGGCAGCGGCGACGACCGCCTGTCCGGCGGCGCCGGCAACGACCAGCTGGTGGGCGGCGACGGGTTCGACACGGCCGTCTTCAGCGGCAACCGCGCCGACTACCGGATCCTGGTGGGGGCGGACGATATCGTGCGCGTCTCGCACGTGGCGACCGGCGACATCGATACGCTCCTGGGAATCGAGGCGGCGGAGTTTGGCGATGGCAGCATCGACCTGTCCTTCCTCGATGCCGGGCAGGCGCGGCTGAATGCGGTGGGCCTGCTGTACCAGGCCGTGTTCGACCGCGCCGGCGACCTGGCAGGGCTCAGCTGGTGGCTCAGCCTGGACGCCAGCCCGGCGCAGCTGGCGCAGTTCTTTGCGGCCACCGACGAGTTCCAGGCCCGCTACGGCAGCATGGACGATGCGGCGTTCGTGCAGGCGCTGTACGCCAACTCGGGACTGGACGCCGCGGCTGCAGGCGGGATGCAGGCGTGGGAGGACTTCCTGGCCACCCATACGCGTGCCGAACTGGTGGCGCAGTGGATCGAACAGGATGGCGTGGTGGCCGCGCAGTTCGGCATGGACGGGATCTGGCTGTTGTGATCGCGCGCATGGCAGCGGCCGGAGCGGCGGGTTAAGATGGGCAACCCAATCTGAGGAGGAAGTGATGCGTCGTCAAGTTGCCAACCTGTTCACCGGCCTGTTGCTGTTGCTGTTCACCGCGACGCTCGCCAGCGCCGCCGAAACGCGCGAGCGCGGGGCACTGTTCCGCGCAGAGGCCAACGGCAACACCATGTACCTGTACGGCACCATCCACGTGGGTACGCCGGGCTTCTTCCCGCTCGAGCCGCGCATCGAGGCCGCGCTGGCGAATGCCTCGGTGCTGGCGCTGGAAGTGGATGCGGAGCGCGACATGGAGGGAGCCATGCGCGCCATGCAGCAGTACGGCATGCTGGCGCCGGGCAGCACCACCTATAGCGCAATGAAGCCGGAAGCGCGCGAGCGCCTGGCGCGCGCCCTCAAGCGCGTGAACATGAACGAGTCGGCGCTGGCGTTCAAGCCGTGGATGGTGGCGACGCTGCTGGCGGTGGGCGAATTCGGCCTGCACGGCTTCCGCCCGGACCTGGCGGTCGATTCCTACCTGGCGCGCAGCGCACGGGCCAGGAACGTGAAGATCGAGGAGCTGGAATCGGTGGGCGCGCAACTGGCCCTGTTCGACCGGCTGAGTCCCGAGGACCAGCAGAAGATGCTGGAAGAGACGGTGGAAGCGGTCGAAAACGGCAAGCAGGACAAGGAAGTGCGCCTGATGATGGCGGCCTGGGAGAACTCCGACGACGCGGGCCTGGACCGTGTGCTGACGATGCTGGAGCAGGAGGACACCAGGTCGGCGCGCTTCTTCCGCGAGGTGCTGCTCAACGAACGCAACGCCGGCATGGCGGACAAGCTGGCGGCCCTGCTCAAGCGCGAAAAATCCAGCGTTGCTGCAGTGGGCGTGCTTCACCTGCTGGGCAAGCGCGGCGTGCCGGAACTGCTGCGCGCGAAGGGAATCAAGGTGGAGCGGGTGTACTGAGGACAGTACGGGAGGGGAGTGGTGCCCTTGACGTGGATTGAACACGTGGCCTCTCCCTTACCAAGGGAGTGCTCTACCACTGAGCTACAAGGGCGCAAAATAAACGGGGCTTTCCAGCCCCGAAAATTTCAGTGAGACCGGATCATAGTGCCGAAAGCCTGTTCGGTCAATACCTCAAGTAGCAACGAATGCTCGATTCGTCCGTCGATGATGTGCACCGTATTGACGCCGGACTTGGCAGCATCGAGCGCCGACGAGATCTTCGGCAGCATGCCGCCGGAGATCGTACCGTCCGCGAACATCTCGTCGATCTCGCGCGCCGACAGGTCGGTGACGAGGTTGCCCTTCTTGTCCTGCACGCCCGCGATATTGGTCATCATGATCAGCTTTTCGGCCTTCAGGATTTCCGCGATCTTGCCGGCGACGACGTCGGCATTGATGTTGTAGGCCTGGCCATCCTGGCCGAAGCCGATCGGCGAGATGATCGGGATGAACGCATCGTCCTGCAGCGCCTTGACCACAGCGGGATTGATCGCCTCGATTTCGCCGACAAAGCCGATGTCGAGGAATTCGCCCGGCTTTTCCTTGTCCGGCATCGACATCTTGCGCGCGCGGATCAGGCCACCGTCCTTGCCGGTCAGGCCCACTGCCTGGCCGCCGTAGTGGTTGATCAGCATGACGATGTCCTGCTGGACCTCTCCGCCCAGCACCCACTCGACCACTTCCATCGTTTCTTCGTCGGTAATGCGCATGCCCTGCACGAAGGTGCCGGTCTTGCCGATCTTCTTGAGCGCATTGTCGATCTGCGGTCCGCCGCCGTGCACCACGACCGGATTCATGCCGACCAGCTTGAGCAGGATGACATCGCGTGCGAAGCCGTGCTTCAGGCGCTCGTCGGTCATCGCATTGCCGCCGTACTTGATGACGATGGTCTTGCCATGGAAATTGCGGATGTACGGCAGCGCCTCTGCCAGAATCTGCGCCTTGATCTGCGGGGATACCGAGGCCAGGTCGTTATTCGGCTCAGGAGATAATGGGTTCAGAGGTGTCATGGCTCGGGTAGAAATTAAAAATTTGCGAGATTTTACGGCACAAGCCGGGCTGTTTAGCCATTATATGGCCTGCTGTTGTATTTTAAGGGTTGTTCCGCTAGGCTGCGCTTGTTATGGACACAACTGAAAATCCCGGTACCAGCAACTGCAGCCGCTGCGGCGCGGCGTTCGGTTGCGCCATGGCCGATGGCCTGGACGGGCCGTGCTGGTGCACCGCGCTGCCTCCGGCGATGCCGCTGCCCGGCCCGGATGCGAGCTGCCTCTGCCCCGGCTGCCTGAAGGCGGTCATCTCCGCGCAGGCTGGGAACCATACCGAGGCGCCAGCAGCGAAAACGCCTTAGCAGGGTGGCGACGGCGCCGCGAGCGCGCTTGGTTTACAATCGCGTTTGCATTATTCCCGACCCCGATCCCCACGTGAATCCCGAACATCTCGGCTTTGCCGCCGCGGCCTGCACCACCTTTTCCTTCGTCCCGCAAGTGATGCTGGTATGGCGCACGCGCTCCGCCGACGGCGTCTCCACCGGCATGTACCTGATCTTCATCGCCGGCGTGGCCCTGTGGTTGCTGTACGGACTGCATATCGGCTCGCTGCCGGTGGTGCTGGCCAACGGCATGACGCTGGTGCTGGCCTCGAGCGTGCTGCTGATGAAGTGGCACTTCGAGCGCCGCCGCCGCGGCTAGCGCACGGCCCGGAAGAAGCGCAGCATTTCCTCGCTGGCCGAAGGCCCGTCCTTGTCGGTGAAGCTCCCTTCCGGATCGCCGCCCGACCAGGCATGCCCCAGCCCATGCACCAGCCACTGCTCGGCCAGCACCTGGTCGCCGCCGCGCCTGTGCACGGTGCGCGTGTAGCTGCGCCCGTTGCCGTTGCCGGCATCGGCCTTTGCAACGCTTGCCGCCAGCGCCGCTCCCGGCGCCACCGATGCGAAGGCCGGCGCGCGCTGGGTTGCCTGCAGCACCACCTCGGCAGCATTGACGGGATGGACGATGGCGTCGCGGTCGCCATGGAATACGATCACCGGCAGCGGCGCGCCTCCCTTGCGCGGACGCGCGTACTCGCCCTTCATCGCGGCCAGCGCGGACGGCAGGTCGTCGGCCGCCGCGAAAGGCAGTCCCGAGTGCACGCCGACGGCGGCATACAGTTCGGGATACAGGTTGCCCATGATGACGGCCATCGCGCCGCCCGCCGACAGGCCGGCGATGTAGATGCGCTTGCTGTCGATCCCGTGTTCCTTCGCCACGCGCTGGGTGATGCCGGCGATGATGGAAGGCTCGCCGCTGTCGCGCTTCTGGTCGGTCGCGTTGAACCAGTTCCAGCAGCGCTGCGGGTTGGCCTTTTGCGACTGCTCCGGATAGGCGACCAGGAATCCGTGTTTCTCGGCCAGCGCGTTCATGCGGGTGCCGCGCGCGAAATCGGCGCCCTGCTGGGCGCAACCGTGCAGCATGACCACCAGCGGCATCGGCCGCTGGCGCGGGCCGGCCGGCACATACAGCTTGTAGGCGCGCTCGCCAGCCGCGTTCGCATACACCGCGTCGGTGAAGGCGCCAGGATCGCCGGTGCCCGCGAGGGACAAGGCCAGCGCTGCAATTTTTGAAACGACATCCATGGTTTCCTCCTGCCCCGTGCACGTGCCGGCGCCGGGTGAGATAATACGGTTTTTTGCAGCTATCGCAATGAGCCCCGACTTCAGGCCCGGCCTGCGCTTCGAATGGACGGTCACGGTGCCTGTCCGCGCCACGGTTCCGCAGCTGTACCACGATACCCCATTCTGCCTCGACATGCCCGACGTCCTTGCGACCGGCTACATGGTCGGCATGATGGAGCTGGCGTGCATCCACGGCATGATGCCGTACATGGACTGGCCGCGCGAGCAGAGCCTGGGCACCCGCGTGGACTTCGAGCACGTGGCGCCGTCTCCGCCGGGCGCCGTGCTGCGGATCGAAGGCGAAGTGCTGGAAGTGGAGGGGCGGCGCGTGAAGTTCCGCGTCGAGGCATGGGACGACGCCGGGCGGATCGCCGGCGGCACCCACGAGCGCTGCGTAATCGATCCCGATAAATTCAATGCAAAGCTGGCGCGCAGGAAGGCGGGCCAGCCGTGAAACCCGAGCAGATGACACCCGTACCATCGCCCTGCATCAACCTCTGCGAGATGGACCAGGCCACCGGCTTTTGCCGCGGCTGCATGCGCACGATCGACGAGATCGTGTCGTGGGGCCAGGCCAGCGACCAGTACAAGCGCGCCGTGTGGGAACAGATCCGCGCGCGCGAAGACGCCATCGATTTCAAATGAACCACCAGGAACTCCATCTGCCCGCCACCATGCGGGTGTTCGAACGCGGCTGGCTGTCGTCCAACAACGTCCTGTTCACCGGCCCCGAGACCGCGCTGGTGGACACCGGTTACGTGGCGCATGCGCCGCAGACGCTGGCGCTGGTGCGCCACGCGCTGGGCGATCGCAAGCTGGACCTGATCGTCAACACCCACCTGCATTCGGACCATTGCGGCGGCAACGCGCTGCTGCAGCGCGAATTCGGCAGCCGCGTGCTGGTGCCGCAGGCCGAGAGCGCCGCAGTTGCGGCCTGGGACGAGGATGCGCTCAGCTTCCGCAAGACGGGCCAGTCGTGCGAACGCTTCAGCGCCACCGGCACGCTCTCCCCGGGCGACGAGCTGGAGCTGGGCGGCATGCGCTGGCGCGCGCTGGCCGCGCCCGGCCACTTCGAATCGCTGGTGTTCTTCTGCGAGCGCGAAGGGATCGTGATTTCGGCCGATGCGTTGTGGGAGAACGGCTTCGGCGTGATCTTCCCGGAGCTCGATGGCGAGGATGGCTTCGCCGACGCGCGCGCCACCTTGCAACTGATCGACTCGCTTGACGCGCGCATCGCGATCCCCGGGCACGGTGCGCCGTTCGGCGACGTCAGGGCCGCCTGCGCGCGCGCGCTGGCGCGGGTCGACTACCTGGCGGCCGACCCGCTGCGCAATGCGCAGAACGGCGTCAAGGTGCTGCTCAAGTTCCTGCTGCTGGAGCGCCAGCGCATCCCGATGGACGAGGTGTATGCGATGTTCGAGAACGTGCCGGTGCTGGCCGGCGCGCGCCGCCGCTTCTTCGCGCAGGACGCGAAGGAGCTGGCCGACTGGGTGGTGTACACGCTGCGCCGCGCGGGCGCGGCCAGGGTGGAAGACGGGGTGCTGGTCAACCGCGACTTCTGATGTCGCACTCCGAATACATCTGCAGGAACTCCTCCGCCGGCACCGGCTTGCCCTTGTAGAAGCCCTGGTAGCAGTCGCAGCCCTGGCGTTCCAGGAATTCCAGCTGCTCGCTGGTCTCGACGCCTTCGGCCAGCACCCGGAAGCCTAGCGTGTGCGCCATGTCGATGATGGCCGAGGCGATCGCCATGTCGTCCTGATGCTGCGGGATATCCTTGACGAAGCTGCGGTCGATCTTCAGCACGTCGAGCGGGAAGTTCTTCAGGTAGGCCAGCGACGAGTAACCGGTGCCGAAATCGTCGATCGCCAGGCGCACGCCCAGCTCGCGCAGGCCGGCCAGGTTGGCGATGGCGCGCTCGCCCCGCTCCATCAGCGCGCTTTCGGTCAGTTCCAGCTCCAGGCAGTGGGCCGGGAAACCGGTCTCCTCCAGCACCTGCCGCACGCGCGCGGTGAATCCCGCGGTATTGAACTGGCGGGGCGACACGTTCACCGCCAGCGTCAGCTCCGGCATCCCGCTGTCGAGCCAGGCGCGGCCCTGCCTGCAGGTTTCGTTCAGCACCCATTGGCCGACCTCGCAGATCAGATGGCTGGTCTCGGCAATCGGGATGAAGCTGCCGGGCGGGATCATTCCGCGCAGCGGATGCTGCCAGCGCACCAGCGCCTCGGCCCCGGTGATGCTGCCGCTCGCGATGTTCACCTGCGGCTGGAAATGCACGCACAGTTCGCCGCGCGGAATGGCCTGGTGCAGCTCGGTCTCCAGTTCGATGCGTTCGCGCGCGGTGCGCGTCAGGTGTTCCGAGAAGTAGCGGAAGCAGTTGCGTCCTTCGTTCTTGGCCAGGTTCATGGCCGCGTCGGCATGCTGCAGCAGGTCGCTGGTGCTGTTGCCGTGCTGCGGATACAGGCTGATGCCGATCGAGACGCCGGTGCGCACCCGTGCCCCGTTCGACAGCGTCCACTCCTTGCCGAGCCGTTCGATCATGTCGTTGGCCACGCGCGCCGCGTCCTCCTCTTGACCTATCTTTTCGAGCACCACCCAGAACTCGTCGCCGCCCGGGCGCGCCACCGTGTCGCACTGGCGCACGCAATGCCTGAGCGTGTCCGCGACCTGCACCAGCAGCTCGTCGCCCAGCGCATGGCCGTAGCTTTCGTTGATGTCCTTGAAGCGGTCCAGGTCGAGCTGCAGCACTGCGAAGGAAAGGTGCTCGCGCTGCGCCGTGTGCAGCAGGTGCCCGATCTGTGCGGTCATCATGCGGCGGTTGGGCAGGCGGGTGAGCGGGTCGTGGTGGGCGACGAAGTCGAGCCTCTCCTCGGCGTCGCGAATGCCCGACATGTCCGCGTACACGCCCACGTAATTGAGGATACGGCCCGCTTCGTCGCGCAGTGCGCTGATGCTCAGGAAGTCGGGATAGACCTGGCCGTTGCGGCGGCGGTTCCAGATCTCGCCGCGCCAGTAGCCGGTGGTGGCGAGCGAGCGCCACATCTCGTCGTAGAACGCGGCGCCGTGGCGGCCGGAGCTGAGCAGCGATGGCTCCTTGCCCAGCACCTCGTGCTCCGGGTAGCCGGTGATCGCGGTAAAGCCGCGGTTCACCATCTGGATCTCGCCGTCGGGGGCGGTGACGATGATGCCTTCACGCGTGGTGTCGAACACGGCGCCCGCCTGCAGCAGGCGCTGCTGGGCGGCCTTGTGCTGGGTAAGGTCGGTGTTGGTGCCGGAGACCGTGACCGCGCGCCCCTCGGCGTCGCGCAGGATCGAAAAGCGCGCCAGCATCGGAATGTAGTGGCCGTCCTTGTGCCGCATGCGCAGCTCGAACTGGTCCGCGCTGGCGTCGCCCTCGAGGTCGCGGCGGAAGCGCTCGCGCAGCTGCTGCTGTTCGTCCGGATGCACCAGCGACAGCCACAGATCCGGACCGGTCTCCAGTTCGCCCCGGCGGTAGCCGAGCATTTCGTACCAGCGCTGCGAGTAGTAGCGCTCGCCGGTCTGCACGTTGGTATCCCACCAGCCGTCGTTCGATCCGTACAGTACCCGCTCGAGGCGTTCCTGGACGTGCTGGGCGTGCTCGGTGGCCGACCGGCGCGCGGCGTCCCAGGCCTTCAGCAGGCCATACAGCAGCAGGCCGGTGAGGGCGCAGAACAGGTAGCCCTTGGCAGTGCCGGCCAGGGCCAGGTCGCCACGGTCGTTCAGGATGTGTTCCAGCGCGCGGTCGGACACGGTGATCCACAACGCCGCTCCGGCCACGTAAGCGAGGGTGATGGCCAGCGGCGTGTACAGTCTCGATACCAGGGTTGGCGTGGGCTTGGTCGGCATTGTGATTGGAATGTGGCGCGCAGAAAACAAACTGCGGGAATGCGCGTCCAGTATAAATCCATGGCCGAGTCCGGCAGGCACGATAGGACGCCGACCCTACCGGCTGCGTGCGCGAGTGCGTCAGCCGGCGTTGCGCCGGCCGGCATGGAGCCCGGCCTGCGCGGGGCTACAGGGACTGCGGGGGAGGGATCAGGCTTCCGGGGTGATGGCCCACAGGCCCGGCAGGTTGCGCCAGTAACCGTAGGCGTCCATGCCGAATCCGACGACGAACTTGTTCGGGATGGTCAGTCCGACGATGTCGGCCTGCACCGGCTTGGCGCGGCCCAGGTCCTTGTCGGCAAAGACGCAGATCACGACCTCCCTCGCGCCCATGTCGAGCAGGCGCTGCTTGACGTGGGCCAGCGTCTCGCCCTCGTCCAGGATGTCGTCCACCACGATCACGGTGCGGCCGGTGACGTTGGAGCGGGGAATGACCTTCCACACCACTTCGCCGCCCTTGTCGTCGTCGCCGTAGCGGCTGACGTGGATGTAGTCGAATTCGAGCGGGAACGACAGCTGCGTCAGCAGCTGGCCGGTAAATACGACCGCGCCGCCCATCACGCCCAGGACCAGCGGGAAGGCCGCTTCGTCCGGGTCCCCATAGCGCTCGTTCAGGGTGCGCGCCACGCGGGCCACGGCCTCCCTGACGGTGGCCTCGTCGCAAACCGGTTCGGCGTTGGCTAACAGTGCGCGTGCGCGCTCATGGTGGAAACCCTGCAGGGTGGTGCTGTCTGGTGTCGTCATGGTGACAATTATCCCGCAAACCGCGCGCCTCGGCAGGACAGTTGGGTTTTTGCTACAACCCGCCGGAAGGCCGCCGCCATGGCGCAGGCCGGCACGCCCGGGCGCATCCGCCGGCCCGCTCGGGGTATGATTGCCATAAATGGAACAAACGACACTTCATTCATGCCATCCCAACAGGAACTGACCGACCGGGCGGCGCGGCTCGCAGCAGTGCGCGAGGCCATGCGCACCCATGGCGTCGATGCGCTCGTGGTGCCGTCGTCCGACCCGCACCTGTCCGAATACCTGCCGCAGCGCTGGAAGGGCAGGGAGTGGCTGTCCGGCTTTACCGGCTCGGTCGGCACCTTCATCGCCACGCAGGATGCGGCCGGCGTGTGGACCGATGCGCGCTACTGGGAGCAGGCCGAGGCCGAACTGGCCGGCGGCGCCACGCGGCTGATGAAGATCCCGTCCGGCGCCAGCCTGCTGTGGATCGACTGGCTGGCCGACACCTTGCCGCCGGGAGCGACGGTGGCGGTGGACGCGCGGGTACTGGGCCTGGCCACGGCGCGCGCGTTGGCCTCGGCGCTGGAGGCGCGCGGCATCGGCCTGCGCATGGACGCGGACCTGCTGGACGAGGTCTGGAGCGGGCGCCCCGCGCTGCCGCTGGAAGCGGTCACCGAACACGTTGAACCCTATTGCCGCCTGGCGCGTGCGGACAAGCTGGCCGCCCTGCGCGCGCAGATGCAGCGCGCCGGCGCGACCCACCACTTCCTCTCCACGCTGGACGACATCGCCTACCTGTTCAACCTGCGCGGCAGCGACGTCAGCTACAACCCGGTGTTCCTGGCGCATGCGCTGGTGACGCTGCAGGATGCGACCCTGTTCGTTGCGCCGGGCAAGGTGGACGCGCAGTGCGAGGCGCGGCTGCGCGTGGATCAGGTCGCGCTCGCGCCCTACCAGGATGCCGAGGCCGCGCTGGCCGCGCTGGACCCCGGTGCGGTCGTGCTGCTCGATCCGCGCCGCGTCACGGCCGGGATGCGCGCGGCGCTGCCGGACGGGGTCCGGGTGGTCGAGGAGATCAACCCGACCACGCTGGCCAAGTCGCGCAAGACGGAGCAGGAAGCGATCCACGTGCGCGCCACCATGGAGCAGGACGGCGCCGCGCTGTGCGAGTTCTTTGCCTGGCTGGAACCGCTGCTGGCCGACCGCGGCCGCGCGCCGCTGACGGAGCTGGACATCGACACCCACATCACGGCCGCGCGCGCGCGCCGGCCGGGATTCGTGTCGCCAAGCTTCGGCACCATCGCCGGCTTCAATGCCAACGGCGCCGTGATGCATTACCGCGCCAAGCAGTCGTCGCATGCGGTGATCGAAGGCGACGGGCTGCTGCTGATCGATTCGGGCGGCCAGTACCACGGCGGCACCACCGATATCACGCGCGTGGTGGCGGTGGGCGCGCCGAGCCCGGCCCAGATGCGCGACTACACGCTGGTGCTCAAGGGCCTGATCGCGCTGTCCTCGGCGCAGTTCCCGCGCGGGACCCGTTCGCCGCTGCTCGATGCGCTGGCGCGCGCGCCGATCTGGGCGCATGGCGCGGATTACGGCCACGGCACCGGCCACGGCGTCGGCTACTTCCTCAATGTGCACGAGGGACCGCAGTCGATCTCGCCGTCCACCATGCCGGAGCCGCATACCGCCATGGAGCCGGGGATGATCACCTCGATCGAGCCAGGCATCTACCGCCCCGGACGCTGGGGCATCCGCATCGAAAACCTGTCGCTGGCCGTGCCGGCCGGGACCACCGAGTTCGGCGAGTTCCTGCGTTTCGAGACGCTGACGCTGTGCCCGATCGACACGCGCTGCCTGGACCGCTCGGTGATGACCGCCCACGACTGCGCCTGGCTCAACGACTACCACACCATGGTGCGCCAGCGCCTGACGCCGCATGTGTCGGGTGCGGCGCGCGCGTGGCTGCATGCGCGCACGGAGGCGATCTGATGGCGGGCGCACGGTCCACCCGCGCCAGCACCGCCGTCGAGCGGCTCAAGGAGCGCACCGGCAATCCCGGCTATTCGATGGCGCGCACCGGCGACGGGCACTTCTTCCTGAGCGAGGCGCCGGGCGCGCCGCCGCTGTGCGCGCCGCTCGAGCTGGACGATTTCGTGGCCTTCGTGAACAAGCTGGGTCCGCAAAAGGAGCGGCGCGTGAGCAAGCTCGATGCCGCATTCGAAAAACAGCTGGTCAAGAAAAAGTCACCCGAATGAAGGCCATGTTCCCCCCTTATGAATCGCTGCTGGCCTACTGGAGCGGCCCCGAGCTGGCGACCAATGCGCTGATCGTGCTGAACCTGGCCGGCGCGCTGGCCCTCGGACTGCTGGTCGGCTACGAGCGCTCCTACCACGGCCGCGCGGCCGGCATGCGCACCTACGGCCTGGTCTGCATGGCATCGTGCGCGCTGACCGTGATCTCGGGCTATCCGGAGTCGTGGTACGGCAGCCATAACAGCGTCTACATGGCGGCGGTCGACCCGACCCGCGTGATCCAGGGCATCGTCACCGGGGTCGGCTTCCTCGGCGCCGGCATGATCATGCGCGAAGGCTTCACCATCAGCGGACTGACCACGGCGGCCTCGATCTGGGCCTCGTCCGTGACGGGCGTGCTGGTGGGCGTCGGCTTCTACATGTCCGCGATCTTCCTGGCGCTGATGTGCGCGGGCGTGATGGTGTACCTGTCGCGGGTCGAATCGTTCCTGCCTTCGCGCCACGCGGTGGCGATCACGATGCGCTTCAAGCCGGGCTTCGTTCCGCGCGAAGATGGGCTGCGCGAGATCGCGCGCGATCGCGGCTACCAGATCGCCGGCGGCTCGCTGTCGATCTCCAGCGAGCACGGACGCCAGGAGTGGCGCTTCGTGGCGCTCGAACGCTCGCAGCGCAGCGGGGCGCGCATCTCGGAACTGGCGGCGGAGCTGAACGCCTTCGAGGGCATCGACAGTTTCCAGCTCAGCCACGCACGCAACTAGGAGCCAGCATGCAAGCGCAAGACGTACTCGATTTCTGGTTCGGGCCGCAGGACAGCGCGGTCTACGGCAGCCAGCGTCCCGAATGGTTCGGCAAGGACCCGGCGTTCGATGCCGAGATCCGCGCGCGCTTCGAGCCGCTGATCGAGCGCGCCGTGAACGGCGGCCTGCGTGACTGGGATGCGCTGGGACCGCGCGGCAAGCTGGCCCGCATCCTGGTGCTGGACCAGTTCACCCGCAACGCCTGGCGCGACACGGCAGCCGCCTTCCAGGGCGACGTGCTGGCGATCGGCGCCGCGCAGCAACTGGTGGCGAGCGGCGAGGACATGCAGCTGGTCCCGGCCGAGCGCATGTTCGCCTACATGCCCTACGAGCACACCGAGGACGCGGCGATGCAGGAAAAATCGGTGCGCCTGTTCGAGGCGCTGGCGCGCGAGCATCCGGGCTTCGACCTGGTGCTCGACTATGCGCACCGCCACCGCGGCGTGATTGCGCGCTTCGGCCGCTTCCCGCACCGTAACCCGATCCTGGGGCGCACCTCGACCGAGGAAGAACTGGCCTACATGTCGCTGCCGGGATCGGGGTTCTGATGCCGCAGCAGCTGGCGATCATCGGCGGCGGGCGCGTCGCGCGCGCGCTCGGCAAGGTGTTCACGCATGCGGGCATCTTCATGCTCGGCGATATCCGCACCCGCTCGCTCGCCAGCGCGCAGCAGGCGGCGGGCTTCATCGGCGGCGGGACCGCGCTTGCCCCGGGCCAGCCGATGCGGGTGGCCGACGTGTACATGCTGGCCGTGTCGGACGACCAGATCGGGCCGGCCGCCGCGGCGCTGGCGCTGGACGTCCCGCTGGCGGGCGCGGTGGTGTTCCACTGCAGCGGCGCCAAGGCGGCCGCGGAGCTGGAGCCGGCGCGCGCGGCCGGCGCCTTTGTTGCCTCCGTGCATCCGGTGCGCAGCTTCGCCGACCCGGAGCAGGTGGCGCGCAGCTTCGGCGGGACCTGGTGCGGGATCGAAGGCGACGCGCCCGCGCTGGAGCTGCTGGAAGCGGCGTTCGGCGCGGCCGGCGCGCAGCTGGTGCGCATCGATCCCGCGGCCAAGGCGGTCTACCATGCCGCGTCGGTCTTCGCCTCCAACTATCTCGTCACGGTGGTGGATGCGGCGCTCGCGGCGTACCGCGCGGCAGGCATCGACGAGCTGTCCGCGCGCCAGCTGGCCGCGCCGCTCGCAGCCGAGGCGCTGGACAATGTGCTGCGCCTCGGCGGGCCGGCCGCGCTGACCGGGCCGATCGCGCGCGGCGACATGGACACGGTGGCGCGCCAGCAGCGCGCGCTGGACGCGTGGGACGCGCCCACCGGCGAGCTGTATGCGGCGCTGGCCCGCGCCACGGCGCTGCTGGCGGCGCGCGGCCGTGGCGCCGCAGACGCAACTTTGCATAAATCATTCGACAAAGTTCCAAAAGCACAATAAGCTTCGCGGATTACACCCAAAAAATAGTCTCGCCACGGAAAACCAGCGGCACAGCGCATCCAGCGGGGCCGAGGAGACAATATGCTGTTCCTCAAGAGTACCAGCGTTACCCGGGCACCCGGCATCTACGATGTCGACATTGCTGCCAAGCCGCCAGGCAAGACCTTCGGCGTCTTCATTGCCACCGATCCCGACAATCCGCCGCGCGAGGTACTGGCCGCGCTGGCAGGGCTCGGCTTCCAGAACACCTACCGCCAGAGCTATACGCACAAGGACCGCGGCAAGGTGCTCGACCTGCACTTCCAGAAGGACGGCACCGACCTGTTCAAGGGCTGGAAGACGGAGGAATGCGAGGCGAACCTGCGCGCGCTCGAGGAAATTTTCCGCTCGATCGGCATCGCCATCACCCCGCGCGTCATGTCGCTGGCAGAAGCATACGCCTGAGCAAGCCCGGGCATGCTGGAGCGGATCGCACTGCCCGACGCGGAGCTGGACTACCTTGCACAGTTGCCCTTGCCCTGGCCGCCCGGCCAGGTGCTGCAACGCCTGATCGCCGACACGGCGTGGCGCGCGGAGACGGTCACCGTGTTCGGCAAGCGCCACCTGCAGCCGCGCCTGACGGCGTGGCATGGCGACATGCCTTATACCTACTCCGGACTGACCCTCGAACCGCTTCCGTGGACACCGCTATTGCTGGAAATCAGGCAGGCGGTCGAGGCGGCCAGTGGCGCGCAGTTCAACAGCGTGCTGCTGAACCTGTACCGCGACGGCCGCGACAGCATGGGAATGCACAGCGACGACGAGCCGGAACTGGGACCGGATCCGGTCATCGCATCGGTGAGCTTTGGCGAGGAGCGCGCCTTCATCCTGCGCCACAAGGCCAGCCGCGAGACGCACAAGCTGGCGCTGGCAAGCGGCAGCCTGCTGGTGATGCGCGGGCCGACCCAGCGCTGCTGGCAGCACGGCATCAACAAGTCCGCGCGACCGATGGGCCCACGGCTGAACCTAACTTTCCGCAACATCCTCGCATAAGCCAGCAATGTCGGCGATCTTACTGCTGACTTAAGGGTCAGTTATTTACAAATCCTTACATCTTCACGAAGATCGCCGTTGGACTTGTCATTTTGACGATGATATCGTGAGCACCTTCGCAATTTGGTGGAAATTGCATCCAGAACAACGTAACAGGAAAAGGATTCAACATGAAAAAGATTCTCCTCACTGTGCTGGCAGGCGCAGCCACCTTCGGCGCTGCGCACGCGCAGGCGCAAATGCATCCGTTTTGGAAGAGCCAGAGCCCGTACGTCGGCCTCGGCGTCGCCAACTCCGACCGCGAAACGCACATGCCGGGCGCCGTCGGCAAGACCGGCGATGGCTGGAAATCCTCGGGCAAGGCCTTCGTCGGCCTGCAGTTCGATGAAACCTTCGGTGCCGAGCTGGGCTATACGGACTTCCGCGAGGCCACGGTGAACTACACCATCAGCAACGTGCCCGGCAGCGTGACCTCCAAGGCACAGGCGTGGTACCTGGCAGGCAAGGCCATCGCGCCGATCAGCGAGCAGTGGGCGCTGTATGGCAAGCTGGGCATCACGCGCACGAAGTGGGAACAGACCGGCTTCGGCTCGGGCGCGAACCTGTTCCGCGATGAGGACAAGACCGAAGGCTACGGCGCGGTGGGCGCGGAATGGCGCGTCAGCCAGCGCATGGGCGTGTCGCTGGAGTATGAGCGTTATGGCAGCAGCAAGGGCTTCGGGCCGAAGCCGAACGTGTGGAGCATTAACGCCAACTACCGCTTCTGAAGCCAGTCCGTCTGTAGCAAAAAGGGCCCTGATGGGCCCTTTTTACGTTAACTGTGCCTATTTGCGGCGAACTGCCTTTATCCCGACGGTTTGGCGGCGTTCATTGCGATTCCCGCCTGATTGGGGGCGAACTGTGCCGATCCTGGCCCAACTCGCCCCAACTCCGGCCAACCCTGATTAGTGGCTCAGGGGCTTGTAGCGGATGCGCTTTGGCTTGGCGCCTTCTTCCCCCAGGCGCTTCTTCTTGTCGGCTTCGTATTCCTGGTAGTTGCCGTCGAAGAAGGTGACCTGCGAGTTGCCTTCGAACGCCAGGATGTGCGTCGCAATACGGTCGAGGAACCAGCGGTCGTGGGAGATCACCATCACGCTGCCCGCGAATTCCAGCAGCGCATCTTCCAGCGCGCGCAGGGTTTCCACGTCCAGGTCGTTGGACGGTTCGTCCAGCAGCAGGACGTTGCCGCCCATCAGCAGCGTCTTGGCCAGGTGCAGGCGGCCGCGTTCACCGCCGGACAGGTTGCCGACCATCTTCTGCTGGTCCGAGCCCTTGAAGTTGAAGCGGCCCAGGTAGGCGCGCGATGGCATCTCGAAGCGGCCGACCTGCAGCATGTCGGCGCCGCCGGTGACGTCTTCGAACACGGTCTTGCCGTCCGACAGGTTGTCGCGCGACTGGTCGACCATCGACACCTTGGCGGTCTGGCCGATCACCACTTCGCCCGAATCCGGCTGCTCCTTGCCGGTGATCATGCGGAACAGGGTCGATTTACCGGCGCCGTTCGGGCCGATGATGCCGACGATCGCACCCGGCGGCACCGTGAACGACAGGTTGTCGATCAGCAGGCGGTCGCCGAAGGCCTTCGAGACGTTCTTGAACTCGATGACTTCGTTGCCCAGGCGTTCGGCCACAGGGATGAAGATCTCCTGGGTCTCGTTGCGCTTCTGGTATTCGTATTCGGACAGTTCGTTAAAGCGCGCAAGGCGTGCCTTCGACTTGGCCTGGCGTGCCTTCGGGTTCTGGCGCGCCCACTCCAGTTCCTTGGCCAGCGCCTTCTGGCGTGCCGATTCGCTCGCTTCTTCCTGCTTCAGGCGCGCCTGCTTCTGGTCCAGCCAGGAGCTATAGTTGCCCTTCCAGGGAATGCCGTGGCCGCGGTCCAGTTCCAGGATCCACTCGGCCGCGTTATCGAGGAAGTAGCGGTCGTGGGTGATGCCCACCACGGTGCCCGGGAAGCGCAGCAGGAACTGCTCCAGCCAGTCGACCGATTCGGCGTCCAGGTGGTTGGTCGGCTCGTCGAGCAGCAGCATGTCCGGCTTGGACAGCAGCAGCTTGCACAGCGCCACGCGGCGCTTCTCGCCGCCGGACAGCACGCCGATCTTGGCGTCCCACGGCGGCAGGCGCAGCGCGTCGGCGGCCATTTCCATCTGCAGGTTCAGGTTGCCGCCGTCGGAGGCGGCGATGATCGACTCCAGGCGCTCCTGCTCCTTGGCGAGCGCGTCGAAGTCGGCGTCTTCCTCGGCATAGGCCGCGTACACCGCTTCCAGCTTGGCCTGCGCCTCGAACGCTTCGCCCAGGCCCGATTCCACTTCCTGGCGCACGGTCTTTTCCGGGTCCAGCTGCGGTTCCTGCGGCAGGTAGCCGATGTTCAGGCCCGGCATCGGGCGCGCTTCGCCCTGGATGTCGGTGTCGATGCCCGCCATGATCTTGAGCAGGGTGGACTTGCCGGAACCGTTCAGGCCCAGCACGCCGATCTTGGCGCCGGGGAAGAACGAGAGCGAAATGTCTTTCAGAATCTGGCGTTTGGGCGGAACGATTTTGCCCACGCGGTTCATGGTGTAGACGTAATTTGCCATTAAAAATCTCGGTTAGAACAGAAGCTCGACAGGATACAGTAAGACGGGCATGCCATGGCCTTTCGCCGCCATTTCACGCGGGCGCCGCGCGGCGCTACCTCAGCCCGAACGCTTCCACAGCCCTTCGGCGGCATACAGCGCGAGCGCGCCCCAGATCATCAGGAACCCGACCAGGCGGGCCGCGCTGAACGCCTCCTGGAACAGCAGCACGCCGAGCAGGAACTGGATCGACGGCGAGATGTACTGCAGCAGGCCCAGCACCGACATCGGGATGCGGCGCGCGCCGGCCGCGAACAGCAGCAGGGGCACCGCCGTCAGCGGGCCGAGCGCCACCAGCAGCCAGCGGGTGTCGCCGGAGGCGGCGGCAAAGGCGTTGTCGCCGGTGAGCGTGAGCCACCCCAGGTAGGCGAGCGCGAACGGGAACAGCACCATGGTTTCGAACGACAGTCCTTCCAGCGCGCCGAGCGGCGCGGTCTTGCGCATCAGGCCATAGGCGCCGAACGAGAACGCCAGTGCCAGCGCAATCCAGGGCATGTTCCCCGCCTGCCAGGTGAGCCAGGCCACGCCCGCCGCCGCCAGCGCGATCGCGGCCCACTGTCCGCGGCGCAGCCGCTCGTGCAGGAAGAAGTAGCCCAGCATGATGTTCACCAGCGGATTGATGAAGTAGCCCAGGCTCGCTTCCACCACATGGTGGTTGTTGACCGCCCAGATGTACACCAGCCAGTTGGCCGACAGCAGCAGCGCGCTGGCGACAAAGGCCGCGACCGCGCGCCGGCTGGCGAGCAGCTGCGGCAGCCACTTCCACTGGCGGCGCACGGCCAGCACCACGGCCAGGAAGACCAGCGACCAGACCATGCGGTGCACCAGGATCTGCGCGGGCGGCACCTCCGAGATGGCGCGGAAATACAAAGGGAACAGGCCCCAGCTGAGGAAAGCGAGGGCTGCGTAGGTGACACCAGAATTCATGGGGGAGGGGAGATGCGGGCTGCGGAACGCGACATTATCGGCCAAACCGCGCTTTCCTGCTGATGGGGCCACCGCCGGCATGGTGACGATACAGCAATAAAAGCCCTGCGGTGTAAGATAGCGGTTTGTCGGATATTGACAGGGGCATCACGCGCCTGTCATTCGCACCGAAGGTGAAAATTTGAGCACGGACCATAATAAAAGCGGCATCGCCGCGCTGACGCTGGCCGCCATCGGCATCGTCTACGGCGACATCGGCACCAGTCCCCTGTACACCCTGCGCGCGGTATTCCATTCCGAGCACGGGCTTCCCCTGACCCAGGCCAACCTGCTGGGCATCATCTCGCTGATCTTCTGGGCCCTGCTCCTGATCGTCACGCTCAAGTACGTCACGCTGGTGCTGCGCGCCGATAACCGCGGCGAGGGCGGCATCATGGCGCTCATGGCGCTGGCGCTCAATTCGGTCACGCCGCAATCGAAGTGGCACCTGCCGCTGCTGTTCGTCGGCGTGTTCGGCGCCACCATGTTCTACGGCGACAGCGTGATCACGCCGGCCATCTCGGTGCTCGGCGCGATCGAGGGCCTGGAGGTGGCTGCGCCGGCGCTGCATGCCTATGTGGTCCCGATCGCGGCGGTGGTGCTGATCGCGCTGTACATGCTGCAAAGCCGCGGCACCGCCGGCATCGGACGCTACTTCGGGCCGATCATGGTGGTGTGGTTCCTGGCGCTGGCCGTGATGGGCATTATCAACGTGATGGCCGCGCCGCAGATCATGGCGGCGGTCAATCCCTATTACGCCTACCACTTCGTGGTGGACAACGGCTTCATCGGCTTCGTCGCGCTGGGCGCGGTGGTGCTGGCGATCACCGGCGCCGAGGCGCTGTACGCCGACATGGGCCACTTCGGAAAGAAGCCGATCCGCGGCGCCTGGTTCCTGATCGTCGCGCCATCGCTGATCATCAACTATTTCGGCCAGGGCGCGCTGCTGATCTCGGACCCGTCGGCGGTGGACAACCCGTTCTTCCACCAGCTGGGCAGCTGGGCCACCTATCCGCTGGTGATCCTGTCCACGATGGCCGCGGTGATTGCCTCGCAGGCCACCATCTCGGGCACCTTCTCGATGACCAAGCAGGCGATCGCGCTTGGGCTGCTGCCGCGCATGCGCATCCTGCACACCTCGGCCAGCGAGATGGGCCAGATCTACATCCCGATGGTGAACTGGCTGCAGCTGTCGGTGGTGCTGCTGGCGGTGATCAGCTTCGGCTCGTCCGACGACCTGGCTGCCGCCTACGGCATCGCGGTCACCGCGACCATGTCGGCGACCACCATCCTCACCTTCTTCGTGACGCGCTACCGCTGGCACCTGCCGCTGCTGCTGTGCTTTGGCGCGACCGGCTTCTTCTTCGTGATGGACGTGCTGCTGTTCTCGTCCACGGCGCTCAAGCTGTTCCACGGTGGCTGGTTCCCGCTGCTGCTGGGCGTGATCCTGTTCACCGTGATGCTGACCTGGCGCACCGGGCGCGAGCTGGTGTTCGCCAACCTGCAGAAGCACGCGATCCCGCTGGAAGCCTTCCTCGAATCGCTGTTCGTCGCGCCGCCAGCGCGCGTGTACGGTACCGCCCTGTTCCTGCGCGGCGAGTCGGACGGTGTGCCGCACGCGCTGCTGCACAACCTGTCGCACAACAAGGTGCTGCACGAGCGGGTCGTGTTCCTGACCGTGCACATGCTGGAGCAGCCGTACGTCGCCTACGAGGACCGGCTGACGGTCACGCCGCTGGGGCACGAGTGCTACCAAGTCAACGTGAACTACGGCTTCAAGGACGAACCCGATATCCCGGCCGTGCTGCAGCAGTGCGGCGAACATGGCCTGCCGTTCGAGATGATGGAGACCTCGTTCTTCATCGCGCGCCAGACCGTGATCTCGACCCCGGGCCAGGGCATGTCCGCGTGGCGCGAGCATCTGTTCGTGACCATGTCGCGCAATGCGCGGGCCGCGGCCGACTACTACCAGATCCCGCCGAACCGGGTGATCGAGCTGGGCACGCAGGTCGAGATCTGACAATTGGTGATACAAGTCGAAACAAACGCGACAATTTTCCGACAGCCGGGCAGTGTTCAGCCCGGCATTACCTTGTTACACTTTCGGCTCTATTAATATCTGCCGAGTAACTTATTCATGAAAACCAAGTTTCCGCTTATCGTTGCTGCGTTCGTCGCCCTCACTTCGCTGGCCGCCTGCGGCGGTTCGGACAACTCGGCACCGCCGGTCGTCCTGACCTACGCCGGCAACCCGACCGCCCTGACCAAGACCGACACCACGGTTGGAACGGGCACTGAAGCGGTGGCAGGCAAGTGGGTCAAGGTGACCTACACCGGCTGGCTGTACAACCAGCCTGCGACCAACAAGAAGGGCACCCAGTTCGACACCGGCACCTTCCCGTTCAAGCTGGGCGCGAACGAAGTGATCCCGGGCTTTGACCAGGGCGTCACCGGCATGAAGGTGGGCGGCAAGCGCACCGTGATCATCCCGTCGAACCTGGCCTACGGCGCGGGCGGCAACGGTCCGATGATCCCGCCGAACGCCGGCCTGGTGTTCGACATCGAACTGCTGCAAGTGAGTGACACCAAGATCAACTGATCGGTTGATTCAAAGGAGAAGGGCCGGCAAATGCCGGCCCTTTTTGCTTTCCGGGGGGACTGTTCCGACGCGGGCCGTCCCCCGATCTATATCCCGATTTGGCGGAATCGCCCCATTTATGGCGGAATCCGCCAGGGAAGGGGACTGTCCCATCGGGACTTTCAGGCGGATCTGGCGGAATCGCACCATTTATGGCCAAATCCGCCACCCGCCACATCGGCATCCGGCGGATCGCGCCAAAGAACAGGGGACGGTCCCTTGCCGGGACAGTCCCCCGGACCGCCTTAGTCGCGCAACGCCAGCACGGGCGCGAGCCGCATCGCCGTGAACGTGTGCCGCAGCGTCGAGCACAACGCCACCAGCGCTGCCACCGCCAGCGCGAACCCGACCGTCCACAAGCCCACCGGCGCGCGCTCGCTGAACGCGGCCAGGTAGCGCTCGGTCGCCAGGTAGGCCACCGGCAGCCCGATCGCCGCGCCAATCCCGATCAGCGCCGCGAACTCGCGCACTACCAGCTTGCCGATCGCCGTACCGCTGGCGCCGTACAGCTTGCGCAGCACGATCTCGCGCGACTTGCGCTGCACGCTGTAGGCCGCCAGCACGTAGATGCCGAACGCCGCGATCGCAATCGCGATCACCGAGGACGCCGCCAGCAGCTTGGCCAGGCGCAGGTCGTCTTCATAGTTGGCGCCGAACAGCAGCGACATGCGCTTGATGTCCGGCACCGCGTTCGGGAAGAATCGTTCCCACAGCTGTTCGATCTGGCGCTGTACGGCAACCGTATCGCCGTTCGTCCGCACCGTGAACACGCCCGTGCGATCGCTCAGGAAGTACATGGTCGGTTGCATCGGGTCGCGCGCGCTGCGGTGGCGGATATCCGGCGCGACCCCGACGATCTGGTTCGGCTTGGATTCGTCGAACGGGAAGCGCACGTACTTGCCGGCCGCATCCTGCGCGCTGGCGAAGCCCAGCTTGAGGATGCCCGCCTCGTTGAGGACGAGCTTCCCTTCGTCCTCCAGCTTGTCGTGCGACGGCGAATACAAGCGTCCGACCAGCGGCTTGATCCCGTACACATCGAAGAACTCCGGGCTGACCAGCAGGTAGTTCATTTCGGTTGCCGATCCACCTTCGCGCCGGACAGAGGTGCTGTTGAAGTTGATCGTCACCGGCGCATCGGTGACCGCCACGCCCCGCGTGTTCTCGATGCGCGCCAGCGCGTCACGGAATGCGCGCACGTTGGCATTGCGCATGTCGTCCGGGGCCCTGACGATCAGCAGGGGTTCGGGATCGAATCCGGGATGGAGCGTGCTGGCATAGTGGGTCTGCCATGCGACCGCCAGCGTCAGGCCGGTCAGGCCCATCGCGGTGGCGAACTGCATCACGGTCAGCACGCGGCGCAGCCACAGGCCGCCGACGGTTTCGGCGTTGCCGCGGCCGGACAGGGCAGCGGTCGGACGTACCTTCAGCGCCGACCAGGTCGGATACGAACCCGCGGCCAGGCCGAGCATCACGCCGGTGACGACGGCCAGCAAGACCGGCACGGGCGTGAACAGCTGGTCCAGCTCCCGCTGCACCAGGTCGGTGAACACCGGCAGCACCAGCCAGGCGATGAACACACCCAGCACGGTCGCCACCAGGCACACGACGATCGACTCGACCAGGAACTGGCGGCTCACCGTGCCGGCGCTGGCGCCCAGCACCTTGCGCACCGCGATCTCGCGCTGGCGGCGCAGTGTGCGCACCGTGGCCAGGTTGACGTAGTTAGTCGCGGCCAGCAGCAGGATCAGGATGGCCACGGCGGCAAGGCCGAGCACCGTCTTGCGGTCCCCGTGGGTCTTGTCGCGCGCGTCGATGGTCGGGTCGAGGTAGGCGTCGGTGATCGGGCCGAACTCGAAGTTGAGCATGTCGCGGCCGTTCAGCGAGGCCACCTGGTCGGGCGAAAAACGCTTGTAGAACGGCGAATCGATCATCGCGCGGCGGATCGCCTCGCCCACCGCCGGCAGCTGCGTGCGGTCGTTGATCTTCACAAACGTCGGGCCGTGCGACGAACCCCAGTTGGTGGTCACCAGCTGGCGGTATTCGGCATCCCAGATCGCGGTGCTGATGCCGGCCAGCGCGGTGTAAGGCAGCGTGGTCGCCGAGGGCGGATCGGCCAGCACCGCCGACACCAGGTAGGGCTTGCCGGCGATGTGCAGCGTCTTGCCGGTGGCGTCGGCGGCGCCGAACAGCTTGATTGCGGTCTCCCGCGTCAGCGCGAGCGTATCCGGCCGCGCCAGCGCGGTGGCCAGGTCGCCCGACAGCACTTCAGGCTGGAAGATCTGGCGGAAGGCCGGGTCGACCACGCTGATCTTGATGGTCTGGACGTTGGCGCCGATGCGCACGTCGACGTCGCGGCTAATGAAGGTAGATGCCAGCAGGGGCACGCCGCTGCCCACGATCGCGTCGCGCGCGGGCAGGCTGAGGGAATCGCCCCAGTGGCCGTTGTTGCCGGCCGTGTTCCAGCGCTGCTTGACGATGAAGACCTTGTCGTTTTCGGGGATGTGGCTGTTGTACGAGAACGAATGGTGCACGAGGCCGAGCAGCAGGAAGCACACGGCAATGCCGATCGCCAGGCCCAGCACCACCACCGCGGAGTAGGCCTTTTCCTGGAACAGCAGGCGCCAGCCGATGCGGAAATCACGAGTAATCATGTCAGTCCTCTCAGGCGGCCTGCAAGGCATCGACCACCACGCGGCCGTCGAGCAGGTGCAGGGTGCGCGATGCCTGCGCGGCGTGCGCCGGCGAGTGGGTGACCATCACCACGGTGGTGCCTTCGGCGTTGATGGTGCGCAGGAGGCGCATCACTTCGTCGCCGTGCGCGGTGTCCAGGTTACCGGTCGGCTCGTCGGCCAGCAGGACGGCGGGACCCGCTACCAGCGCGCGCGCGATCGCCACGCGCTGCTGCTGGCCGCCGGACAGCTGCGACGGACGGTGGCCGGCGCGGTGTGCGATGCCCAGGCGGGTGAGCATGGCGGTGACGCGCTCGCGCCGCTCCGCCTTGCCCATCGCCGTGTACTCGAGCGCCAGTTCGACGTTCTCGAATACCGACAGCTCCTCGATCAGGTTGAAGCTCTGGAAGATGAAGCCGATGCGGCCGCGGCGCAGCTCATTCAGTTTGGTTTCGCTCCAGCCGGCGACGTTCTGGCCTTCGAAGAAGTAGTCGCCCTGGGTCGGCACGTCGAGCAGTCCGAGCAGCGAGAGCAGGGTGGACTTGCCGCAGCCGGATGGGCCGGTGATGGCGACGTACTCGCCCGCATCGATCTCGATGTCGATCCCGTCCAGCGCGCGGGTCTGAACTTCGCCGGCCTGGTGAACCTTGCTGACGCCGTTAAGTTTTAACATGGTGGTTTTTCCTCTCTTGGGTTAATTCGATAGTTGCAGGCGTTCGGCCTTGCCAAATCCCGCATAGCTTGAAACGATGACCTTGTCGCCGGCCGACAGGCCGGACAGCACCTCGACCTGGCTGCTGCTGCGCCTTCCGATGCGCACCGGCTGGCGCTCGGCGCGGCCGTTGCGGCCCAGCGCGAACACCCAGGCGCCGCCCGAATCGTTGACGAACGCGCCGTTCGGCAGGATCAGCGCGGACGCGGGCTGCCCCAGCGTCAGCTGCACATCCATGCTCTGGCCGGGCGACAGCACTTCCGGCTGGCCCTTGGCGAACACCAGCTCGATCGTGAAGCGGCCCTCGGTAATCTGCGGGAAGATGCTCGACACGCTGACCGGGAAAGTGGCGCCGCCGTGGGTGACGCGGCCCTTGTGGCCGACCGCCAGGCGGTTCAGGTAGAACTCGTCGACCTGCGCCACCAGCTTGAAGCGGGTCGGATCGTCGATGCGGCCGATGCGCTGGTCGGGCCGCACGGTCTCGCCGACCTGCAGGCGGAAGCCCGTCAGCTTGCCCGCGATGGGCGCGCGCACGGCCAGCGCGTCCACCGTGGCCTCGACCAGCCTGAGGCCCGAGTTCAGCCCGTCGATCGCGGTTTCCATCTGCGCGACCGCGGTGTGCTTGACCTTGAGCTCCAGGTCCGCGCTGCGGCGGTGCTGCTCGAGCTGGCGGCGCTG
The DNA here is from genome assembly GCF_042683405.1 of Pseudoduganella sp. GCM10020061. Taxonomy (NCBI): domain Bacteria; kingdom Pseudomonadati; phylum Pseudomonadota; class Betaproteobacteria; order Burkholderiales; family Oxalobacteraceae; genus Pseudoduganella; species Pseudoduganella sp. GCM10020061. The sequence continues at coordinate 322,390 of NZ_JBHUJS010000001.1, forward strand.
CTGCGCCAGCCTGTCGCTCGACTCCTCCAGCGCCACGGCGGAGATGAAGCCCTGTGCGGACAGGCGCACGTTGCGGGCGTGCTGCTTTTCGGCCTGCTCCAGCGCGAATTCGAGGTCGGCCAGGCGGCGCTGGTGCTCGGTGTTGCTGGCCTCCTGCGCCACGCGCAGGTTGGACAGGTTGGAAATCTGCTGCGCGTGCTCGGCCTGGCGCGCCAGCAGCTCCAGGTGGCGCTGCGGATTCGACAGGCGGAACAGCATCTGGCCTTTTTCCACCAGCTGGCCGTCGCGGGCGAGCACTTCGTCGACGCGGCCCGACTCGACCGAATCGAGCACCACTGAATGCAGGGGTTCGGCGTTGGCGCGCACCACGATCTCGTCGAGGAAGGTGCCTTTCTCGACGCTGGCGATGCGCACGTCCTTCATGTCGACAGCCAGGCCGCTCGGCATGAAGTACCAGATGGCGGCGGCGAAGGCGGCCACCGCGGCGGCGCCGGCGCCGATCCGCAGCGCGAGCCTGCCGCGCTTCTTGGGCACCACGCTGTCCATCGCGGAGCCGCTGGTCAGGTGGGAGGGTATGCGATCCATATTCTTGTTTTCCAAATCGGTTGATTCATCGAAGTCCGGGGCAGGGCCACATGGTCCGGTCCCGCTGTCTCTATTGCAAGTGCCGTGCCAGCCAGTTTTCCCCTGCGGGCGGACACGTTGCGCGGCCAGGTGTCCGGATCCGGACAGTTGGCGCTGTGCGAATCCGGACAGCTGTCATATCGATATCGCCGCTGCTAGAATGGCGCGACCTTTCCACGCTCAACCAACGCTGCGAGCCCGATGGCCGACCACGCCGCTTCCATCCTGATCATCGACGACGACGCCGACGTCGCCTGCGCGGCCCAACTGCTGCTGCGGCGGCGCCACGCGCGCGTGGACACCATCGATGGTCCCTGCCCGCTGGGCGCCTACCTGGCGCAGTCGGTGCCGGACGTGGTGCTGCTGGACCTGAACTTCACGCCCGGGCGCATCGACGGGCACGAAGGGCTGGCGGTGCTGGGCCGCCTGCGCGCACTGCCCAATCCTCCCGCCGTGATCGCGCTGACGGCGTATGCCGACGTGCCGCTCGCTGTGGAAGCGCTCAAGCGCGGCGCCAGCGATTTCATCACCAAGCCGTGGGACAACGCGCGCCTTGCCGCCGCCGTGGCCAGTGCCCTGGCGCGGCGCGCGCCGGTGCCTTCCGCCTCGGCGACCGCTGCCCTGATGGGCGAATCGAAGGCGATGCGCGAGCTGAAGGCGATGATCGCCAGCGTCGGCCCGACCGAAGCGAACGTGCTGGTGCTGGGAGAGAACGGCGTGGGCAAGGAGCTGGTGGCGCGCGCGCTGCACCTGGCCTCGCAGCGCTCGGCGAACCAGTTCACGGCTGTCGACATGGGCGCGCTGCCCGAATCGACGGTGGAGAGCGAGTTGTTCGGCCACCGCAGGGGCGCTTTCACCGATGCGAAGGAGTCGCGTGCCGGACGCTTCCAGGCTGCGCGCGGCGGCACGCTGTTCCTCGACGAGATCGGCAACATGCCGATCGGCGCGCAGGCCAAGCTGCTGACCGCGCTGGAGCGGCGCGAAGTCACGCCGATCGGCGCCGACCGCCCCGAGCCGATCGACGTGCGCATCGTCAGCGCCACCAACGTCGATGAGGAGCGCCTGTTCGACCCGGCCGTGTTCCGGCCCGACCTGCTGTTCCGCTTGAACACCATCGTGCTGCGGGTGCCGCCGCTGCGCGAGCGGCGCGAGGACATCGAGCCGCTGCTGCTGCACTACCTGCGGCACTACGAAGCGCAGTACGGCAAGCAGCCGCGCGCGATTGCCGGCCCGGCCCTGGCGGCGCTGCACGCCAACGCCTGGACCGGCAACGTGCGCGCGCTGCGCCACTCCTGCGAGCGCGCCACGATCCTCGCCGCGGGCGCCGAGTACGAATACGCCGACTTCGGCCTGCCGGGCAGTGCGCCGGCGCCGGCTGCTGCGGCGCGCGGCGATGGCGGCGATGCCGACCTGCGGCTGGATGCGCGCGAGCGCGACACCATCGCGGCCGCGCTGGCCAAGGCCAACGGCAACATCAGCCACGCCGCACGCATGCTCGGCCTGTCGCGCGCCGCGCTGTACCGCAAGCTCGGGAAGCATGGACTCTGAACTGCGCACCAGGGTGCGCATCGCCGCCTGCGCGGCCGGCATGGGCGCGCTGGGCCTGGCGATGGGCGCCTCGCTCGATTCGCCGCGCAAGCTGGCGCTGTACGGCGCCTTTTGGCTGGCGCTGCTGGCCGCTGCCTGGCGGCAGCTGCGCAGGCTGCACGAACCGAACCGCGAGCTTCCTCCGGAAGTGGTGGCGCTCACTGCGGACCAGCAGGCTCTGATCGACAGTGCGATGGCGCTCGAAGCCCGGCTGGAATTCGCACCCATCGCGATCTACCGTATCGAGCAGAAAAGAACCGAAGCCGTCGTGACGCCGGTGAACGCCAACGCGCGCCGGCTGGTCGCGCCCGGACGCGCGACCGATCCCGCGGCGCTGTACGAGCAGCTGCGCGCGCTCAGCGTCGATTCGCGCAAGCTGGTGACGTTCCAGACCGAACGCGGCAACGAGCGCGCGCTCGCGGCAGTGTCCACGCTCACGCTGCGTGGGGTCAGCACGCGCCTGGTCGCGCTGATGCCGGTCGAAAGCGAGCTGGAAGCGGAAGCGTTCAACGCCTGGCAGCAGCTGGTGCACGTGCTCACCCACGAGATCATGAATTCGCTGACGCCGGTGGCGTCGCTGTCGCACACCGCGCGCGAGCTGGTCGACGACCTGCGCCCGCACGTGCCGGCGGAGATGACCGGCGACCTGGCCATTGCGCTCGATGCGATCGGCCGCCGCGCCGACAGCCTCGTGGCCTTCGTCGGCAGCTACCGCAGCCTGTCCAACCTGCCGGAAGCCCGCCCGGAACTGGTGCGTATCGCGGACGTGTTTGCACGCGTGTCCGCATTGATGGCGCCGGGCTGGGAGGCGCGCGGCGGCAGCGTGTCGTTCTCGGCCGAACCGGGCACGCTGGAGCTCATGGCCGACCCGGGACAGCTGGAGCAGGCCCTCATCAACCTGCTCAAGAATGCGCTGGAAGCCTGCGTCAACGTGGAGCGGCCGGAAGCGCAGGTGCGCGCACGGCTGGCGCGCGGCGGAAGGCTGCGGATCGAGGTGGCCGATAACGGGGAGGGCGTGCCGGACGAACTGGTGCAGCGCATGTTCACCCCGTTCGTCAGCACCAAGCGCCAGGGCAAGGGAATCGGGCTGGCGATGGTGCGCCAGCTGGTGCATGCCAACGGCGGCACGGTGCGCTACGCGAAGCCTGTGGGCCCGGGGGCGCGCTTCATCATTACTTTCTGACCAGCGGCGGGGCTGCGAGCCCTACACCTGGCCGGTCAAAGGGGACGGTCCCCGGGCACGCAGCATTTCGATATGAGGGATGTCGTCCTCGATGAAAGGCGCGATCGAGCGGAAGCCGAAGCTGGCGTAGAACTGTTCCAGGTAGGCTTGCGCGCCGATGCGGATATCGTGGTCCGGGTACAGCTGCTGCGCATGGGCGACGCCGCGCCCGAACAGCTCGCGCCCGATGCCGGAACCGCGCACCACCGGCGCACTGACGACACGGCCGATCGACGCTTCCGCATACTTCTTGCCCGGCGCGAGCACGCGCAAGGTCGCGCCCAGCACGCGCTTGCCGTCCACTTCCACCCAGCCGAGCAGGTGGTGCGCATCCTGGTCGTAGCCGTCGAAGTCGTTGTAGATGCACTGCTGCTCGATCACGAACACCTGCTGGCGCAGCGCCAGCATCTCGTACACGTCATGCACCGATAATTCGCCAAAGGGCGAGAACTGCCATTCCACGTTCACTTGCTTTTCCTTGTCAGGCCGCCGTCTCGAAGCCTTCGAGCACGTTGACCACATTGATGCCGAGTTCGGACACCGCGTAGCCGCCTTCCATCACGAAGACGGTCGGCAGGCCGAGGTAGGAGATGCGTTCGCCGATGCGCAGGAAGTCGCTGCTGGCCACCGCGAACTTCGACAGCGGATCGCCGCTGAAGATGTCCACGCCCAGCGACACCACCAGCGCCTGCGGCGCGTACGAGGCGATCTTCACGCATGCCGATTCCAGCGCCATGAACCAGTCGTTCGCGCTGGCGCCGTGCGGCAGCGGAAGGTTCATATTGAAGCCGAGTCCCGCGCCCGTCCCGGTTTCGTCGGCATGGCCCAGGAAGAAGGGGTATTCCACCTTCGGGTCGCCGTGGATCGACGTAAACAGCACGTCGCGACGGTGATAGAAGATGCTCTGGGTGCCGTTGCCGTGGTGGTAGTCGATGTCCAGGATGGCGACACGCTCGAGGCCATCGTCCAGCAGGTGCTGGGCAGCCAGCGCCGCATTGTTCAGGAAGCAGTAGCCGCCGAAGAAGTCGGCGCCCGCGTGGTGGCCGGGCGGGCGCGTGAGCGCGAAGGTGCTGCGCTCGCCCCGCCGCAGCGCATGCGCCGCATTCACCGCGCAGTCGGCGCCGGTCTTCGCGGCCACCCAGGTGCCTGCGGTCAGCGGCGTGCCGCTGTCCATCGAATACAGGCCCATGCGGGCGGCGAAATTGGCCGGCTCGATATCGTCGCGCAGGGTGCGCACCGGCCACACGGACGGGAATGCGTCCTTGCCCGCGTTGGCAGGATCGAGCGCCACCCATTCGTTCCATGCGTTGCGCAGGAAATGCAGGTAGCGCGGCGTGTGGATGCGTTCCAGCGATACCAGGGGCACGCCGTGCGGCGTGACGATGCGTCCCAGGCCGCGGCGCGAGAATTCGGCGGCCACCATGTCGGCGCGCTCGGGCTTCTCGAAGCAGGGCACCAGCTCGCCGCGGAACATCTCGTGGCGGCCGGCGTGCTGGGCGTGGTGTTCGTTATAGAACGCGAGCATGGGCTCCGCTGACTATTCCTGGTCGCCGCACAGGCGGCTGCAGTTGTACGCCGCCACGAAGTCGTCGAACGGCACATTGTCCGAACGTTCGATGTCGAGCTGGTCGGCCAGTGACCGGGCGGCCATGGCTTCGAACTCCTCTTCCTCGACCGGCATCAGGTCGCCATCGCGGAAGTACGCGGCGTGCAGGCGCGTCTGCTTCAGCCCGAAGGCGGCAAAGGAACCGGCCTCCTTCACTTCGCGCAGCACGCGCGCGGACGGGGTCTTGTCCGGGTCCGCCAGCTTGGCCATCTGCGCGGCGAGCGCCTGCTGGTGCGGGCCGTCTTCCTGGTCGTCGTCGAGCAGCAGCGCGACCGGGCGCAGGCGCCCGATCAGCTCCTCGCCCCACTGGCGCAGCCCGATCTCTTCGCCTTCGCGCGTCAGCGTCAGGCCCGGGCGGCGGCCTTCCTTGACGGTGCGCGCGAAATTCTGCGCGTGCACGCGGCTTTGCGCATCGCTGATCACGGGGCTCTCGTCCAGCACACAGAACAGCAGGAACACGTCGAGGAAGCGGCCGGTCTCGAGCGAGATGCCGACCGGCTCGAACGGGTCGATGTCCATGCAGCGCACTTCGATGTACTGCACGCCGCGGTTGCACAACGCCTGCACCGGGCGTTCGCCGGTGCGGATCACCCGCTTGGGGCGGATCGTGGAGTAGTACTCGTTCTCGATCTGCAGCACGTTGGTGTTCAGCTGGATCCATTCGCCGTCGCGCTTGGTGCCCAGCGCCTCATACGGGGCGTAGGGCCGGTTGACCGCATCCATCAGGGTGCGCACGTAGCTCTCCAGCGAATTCTCGTGCGGGGTCAGGCCGGCCTGGGCGTCGTTCTGGTAACCCAGGTCGCTCATGCGCAGGCTGGTCGCATACGGCAGGTACAGGGTATCGGGCGTGAGCTGCTCCAGCGAGTGCTGGCGGTCGCGCAGGAAGCCTTTGGACAGCACCGGCGAAGCGCCGAACAGGTACATCAGCAGCCAGCTGTAGCGGCGGAAGTTGCGGATCGTGGCGATGTAGCTCTCCGACTGCACGTCGCGCAGCGGGCGGCGGCGTTCTTCCGGCACCCCGTCGCTGGCCAGCAGCACATGCCACAGCTTTTCCGGCAGCGAGTAGTTGTAGTGGATGCCGGCGATGCACTGCATCGCCTTCCCGTAGCGCAGCGCGAGGCCGCGGCGGTATACGTGCTTGAGCATGCCGATGTTGGAGCTGCCGTAGTTGGCGATCTCGATATCGGCTTCCGGCGGCAGTTCGCAGGGCATCGACTGGCTCCACAGCATCTCGCCGTCCAGGCGGCGGTACACGAAGCGGTGGATCGAATCGAGGCGCGCCAGCGTGGTCGCGATGTCGTGTTCGGCCGGCGTGATGAACTCCATCAGCGCCTCGGCGTAGTCGGTGGTGATCTGCGGATGCGTCAGCGCCGAACCCACCGCGACCGGATGCGGCGTAGCGGCGAGGTGGCCGGCGGCGTCGACACGCAGGGTTTCGCGCTCGATACCGCGCAGGCCCTGCCCGAGCAGGGCACGGTGTTCTTCCTCGCCCAGCAGGGCGAGCCTGCGGGTCAATTGGTTCTGCGTTGACACAAATGGATCCTTAACTAAATCTTGGCGCCGGCTTGGCAATTCTGCAAAAGGTTACCCGAATTTCCAGCTTTTCGCCGGAGGCACCCGGATTCGCGGGAGGGGACAGGGCGCCGCATGTTGCAACGCCGCGAACCGCCCCCGCAGCGCTAGCGCAGCCGGCCGCCGGTGACGCGTTCGATGCCGGCCAGGTCGCGCCAGCTTTGCACGTCCTCGTATTGGTCGGCCAGCAGGCCGCGCACCTGCGCCGCCTGGTCGTAGCCGTGCTCCATCAGCAGCCAGCCGCCCCGCACCAGGTGGGCCGGCGCCCCCGCGGCGATCGTGCGCAGCGCGGACAGGCCGTCGGCGTGGTCGGTCAGCGCGCCCTGCGGCTCGAAGCGCAGGTCGCCCTGGGACAGGTGCTCGTCCCCGGACGCGATGTACGGAGGGTTGGAGACGATGATGTCGAACTGCTCGCCGTGCAGGGACGAGAACCAGTCGCTGTGCAGGAAGCGCACGCGCGCCCGGTTGCGCTCCGCGTTCCTGCGCGCGACGGCCAGCGCGGCCTCGCTCACATCCAGGGCGGTGACGCCGGCGTCGGGCCGCGCATGCGCCAGCGATACCGCGATCGCGCCGCTGCCGGTGCCCATGTCCAGTGCGCGCCCCTGCTGCGGGGTGCGCTCGATCGCCAGTTCGACCAGCAGCTCGGTATCCGGGCGCGGGATCAGCACCGCATCGGTGACATGGAAGTCGAGGCCGAAAAACTCGCGCTCGCCAGTGATGTAGGCGATCGGCTCGCCGGCAAGACGGCGCTGCGCGAGCGCGCTCACCCGCGCCGCTTCGTCGGCATCCAGCGTGCGCTCGGGATGGGTGATCAGGGCCACGCGCGTGATGCCCAGCGCGTGGCACAGCAGGATGCGGTTCTCGAGCGGGTCGAGCGGCAGCTGCGCCAGCGCGCCAGCCAGGGTCGTTCCCGCCTGGAGGTTCATCGCGCGCGCCTCGCCCGCATCACGACCGCCACCAGCACCGCGGCCAGGATCACGAACCAGATGGCGGCCCACTGCGGCACCTGCAGGCCGAGCACCGGATCGCCCACATCGCCGCACAGGCCATTGGCCGCGAACAGCCACGGCATCAGGGTGGCGGTCGGCAGCGTGTTGAGCGAGGTTTGCAGCGGATCGATCCCGCACGACATGCCCGGATGGGCGAGCACCCAGAGGTGGCGCGCGACCACGCCGATGCCGCCGATGGCGCTCGCCAGTGCCAGCAGCGCGCCGGGGAAGGGGTTCTTCATCAGGCCGCCGGCCAGGGCGAACAGGCCGATGCCGATGAACAGGTAGCGCTGGATGATGCACAGCGGGCACGGGTCCATGTACAGGGTGTGCTGCAGGTACAGCGCAAAGCCGACCAGGGCAGCGCAGGTGGCGGCGATGGCGAGGAGCAGGGCGCGGGTGTTCGGCATCTTTCGGTCGCTTTCAGGAGTCGGGGGTCGAAGTGGGAATTGTAACGCGGCGGCGTTGTTTGAACCTTAACCCGCGATTAGACGAGGGGGGCCGTCCCGGGAGGGCGCCGGCCCCGTCTTTTGCTAGTCGCCCAAAGCGGCGAGCAGCTCGGCCTGGTGCTCGGCCGCCAGCGCATTGGTCAGCTCGGTCAGGTCGCCGTCCATGATGAAGTCGAGCTTGTACAGGGTGAGGTTGATGCGGTGGTCCGTCATGCGCCCCTGCGGGAAGTTGTAGGTGCGGATGCGCTCGGAGCGGTCGCCCGAGCCGATCAGGCTCTTGCGGGTGGCCGCTTCCCTGGACTGCTGCTCGCGCAGCTGCACGTCCTTGATGCGCGCGGCCAGCACCTTGAGCGCCTGCGCCTTGTTCTTGTGCTGGCTGCGGTCGTCCTGGCACTCGACCACGATCCCGGTGGGCAGGTGGGTGATGCGCACCGCGGAATCGGTCTTGTTGATGTGCTGGCCGCCGGCGCCGGAGGCGCGGTAGGTGTCGATGCGCAGGTCGGCCGGGTTGATGTTGACATCCTCGACTTCGTCCGCTTCCGGCATCACCGCCACCGTGCAGGCGGACGTGTGGATGCGGCCCTGCGTCTCGGTGGCAGGCACGCGCTGGACGCGGTGGCCGCCCGACTCGAACTTGAGCTTGGAGTACACGCCCCGGCCGACGATGCGCACGATGACTTCGCGGTAGCCGCCCAGGTCCGACGGCGACTCGCTCACCATCTCCACCTGCCAGCGGTTGCGCTCCGCATAGCGGGTGTACATGCGCAGCAGGTCGCCGGCGAACAGCGCCGACTCGTCGCCGCCGGTGCCGGCGCGGATCTCCAGGAAGATGTTGCGCTCGTCGTTCTCGTCCTTCGGCAGCAGCATCTTCTGCAGCTCCAGCTCGAGTTCCTCCAGGCGCTGCTTCCCGGCCTGGATTTCCTCCTGCGCGAACTCCTTCATGTCGGGATCGGACAGCATCTTTTCCGCTTCCGCGATGTCGCCCAGCGCGCCGGTGTACTGGTGGTAGACGCCGACCAGCGGCCCGAGCTCGGCGTGCTCGCGCGTCATCTTGCGGTAGTTTTCCATGTTGGACGTGGCGTCCTGGCTTTGCAGGAGTTCGTCCAGTTCCACGAGGCGGTGGGACAGTTGGTCCAGCCGGGCCAGCATCGATGGTTTCATAGCGGCGTCAAAACGGATTGGGTTGTGGGGGCCGCGCACCGGTGGCGCGGCAGGGCGTGCGCGAAGCGGGCAGCGCTAACGGCGGCCGCGGAACAGCTGGGGCAGCAGTGCGGCGAGGCGGGCGCGCTCGTCGCCCTGCGCACGGTGCAGCGCCTGCTGCGGGCCGTGCAGGAACTTGGCGGCCAGGCCCTTCGAGAGCGCATCGAGCACTTCCTGCGGGTCGTCGCCGCGCGCCAGCATCCGGCGGGCGCGTTCGAGCTCCAGCAGGCGCATCGCCTCGCTGGTTTCGTGCAGTTCCTGGATCACCGGCACCACGGCGCGGTCGTCGATCCAGTGCATGAACGAGCGCACGCGCGTTTCGATGATCGCTTCGGCCTGGGCGACGGCGGCCTGGCGGCTCTCGATGCCGGTCTGGACCACCTTGCCCAGGTCGTCCACGGTGTACAGGAACACGTCGTCCAGGCGGCCGACTTCCGATTCGATATCGCGCGGGACGGCCAGGTCGACCATGAACACCGGCTTGTGGCGGCGCTGTTTGACCGCGCGCTCGACCAGGCCCAGGCCGATCAGCGGCAGCGAGGACGCGGTGCAGGACACCACGATGTCGAACTGGTGCAGCTGCTCGGGCAGGGCCGCCAGGCGGATCGCCTTGCCGCCGAAGCGGTCGGCCAGCGCTTCGCCGCGCTCCATGGTGCGGTTGGCCACCGTGATGGACTTCGGGCTTTGCGCCGCGAAGTGGGTGGCGCACAGCTCGATCATTTCGCCGGCGCCGATGAACAGCACGTTCTGGTCGGAGATCCTGTCGAAGATGCGCTGCGACAGGCGCACCGCGGCAGCCGCCATCGACACGCTGTGCGCGCCGATCTCGGTGGTGCTGCGCACTTCCTTGGCCACGGCGAAGCTGCGCTGGAACAGCTGGTGCAGGTAGGTGCCCAGGCCGCCGGCTTCGTCGGCGATGCGCACCGCGTCCTTCATCTGGCCGAGGATCTGCGCCTCGCCGATGACCATCGAATCGAGTCCGGACGCGACACGGAAGGCGTGGCGCACGGCGTCGTCCTGCGGCAGCATGTACAGGTGCGGGCGCAGTTCGGCGAAATTGAGCTTGTGGTAGTCGGCCAGGAACTGGGCGCCGGCGTCGAGCGGGTTGTCCACGCCGCTGGCCGCGTACATCTCGGTGCGGTTGCAGGTCGACAGGATCGCCGCCTCGTCCGAGCCGCGCGGGCCCACGCGCCCGAACCAGTCGCGCGCCGCCAGCACCGCCGCGCCGATCTGGTCAGGGCCGAACGCCAGCCGCTCGCGAAGCGAGACCGGGGCGGTGTGGTGATTCAGGCCGACGGCGAGCAGTTGCATTGCTGGGATCGAGGTGGAACGGGGATGCCTGACATTATACAGGGCTGCCGTCGAGCAGGCAGGGAGGGACGGTCTCTTTCAACGACTGCCTTGGGCAGTTTGGTAAATGGCAAGATGGTCGTGCGCCCGGACGGTCCCTGCCGGGACAGTCCCCCGGGCGCATCAGCCGCCGAGCTTTTCGAGGCGGTAGCCGTAGCTGTACACCGGCACCAGCCGGAAGCCGTTCTCCGGCCGCAGCTGCAGCTTGTTGCGTACCCGTGACACGTGCGTGTCCATGGTGCGCGACGGAACCACCGTGTCGCGGATCCATACCGATTCATGGATGAAGGCGCGCGACAGCGGCCTGCCCATGTTCCGGAAGAACAGCAGCGCCAGGTAGAACTCCTTGTGGGTGACGTCGACCACGGCGCCATCCATCAGCAGCCGGCCCGGGCGCGTCTCGAACACGTACTGGCCGAACTGGAGCAGTTCCGCTTCGTTCTCCGAAGGATAGGCGCGGCGCAGCATGGCCTGCACCCGCACCAGCAGTTCGGAACGGCGCAGCGGCCGGACCACGTAGTCGCCCGCTCCCGCGTCCAGCGCGGCGACGATGTCGTCTTCCGCGGCGGTGCCGGTGATGAACATGACGGGCGCTTCCGGTGCCAGTTTCTCTCTCGCGCGCTCAAGCACCTCGGCGCCGCCCATGTCGGCCACGTCCCAGTCGAGGATCAGCATGTCGTACTGGTCCTTGCGCATCTGGGCCAGCAGGTCTTTCGCCTGGGTGAAGGCGTGGCAGGCGTGTCCGGCGGTAGCCAGCACCTGGATGACCAGGTCGGACTGACTCCGATCGCTATCAAGAACTGCAATTCTCATGACGGAAGGTTCCAGGTGACGTATGACACGACCCCATCGCGGCGAGTGGCTGGGATGGTACAGGCTTTTACATGCCGATGCTACGCGGCAATAACAAATCGCTAACGGGGCAGGACGGCCCTTCCGTGCCGCCAGCCCCGAAGAATCAACGGTACACTGCTTTTACTGGCTTGGAAATCGTTGCAGTGCGTTCCAAAAATTATATCTGAAACTGTTGCCTTGCAGGTAGCAGGTGTTGTAAAAAGGAAATCGAACTTGGACCAGACAATCGCAGGAGAGTGGACCCTGGTGCCGGAGTCCCCGCGCGACATCGAGTCGCTGCGCGAGCAGTGCCGCCTGCTGGTGCGGCGCAAGGCTGCCGTGGCGGGCGGACTGGCGGCGATTCCGATCCCGGGCGTGGACATCCTTTCGGACGTGAGCCTGTTTGCCAAGCTGGTGGACGAGATCAACCGGACCTTCGGCCTGACCGAAGAGCAGGTCGCGCGGATGGAACCGAGCTACCGCGTGATTGCCGAGCAGGCGGCGATTGCGGCGGGCGGGATGATGGTCGGGAAGAGCGTGACCAACCGGCTGGTCATGGCGATGTTCAAGCGGATCGGGATGCGGCTGGCGACCAAGCAGGTGGCCAAGGTGGTGCCGTTCGCCGGGCAGCTGACCGCGGCCGCGATCGGCTTTACCGCTTTCAGGAAGATGGGATACCAGCACGTCGAGGCCTGCGCCAAGGTAGCGCGCCAGCTGCTCGATGCACGCAAGGCCGCCCCGGCCTGAGGCGCCGTGCCGGGGGACGTCCGCAGGGACAGTCCCCCTTTCTTGATTACGCGTCCGGCAGGACCACGTTGACGTCGAGGACTTCCAGGTTGCCCTGGCGGTCCAGCGAGATCTTGATGTCGTCGGCGTTGACCTTGGTGTACTTCGAAATCACCTCGATCAGCTCCTTGTGCAGGGCCGGCAGGAAGTCAGGACCGGCGCGGTGGTGGCGTTCGCGCGCGATGATGATCTGCAGCCGTTCCTTGGCCGCCGTAGCGGTCTTCGGTTTGGACGGGAAGAGGAAAGAGAGCAGTGCCATATCACTTGGCTCCAAACAGGCGCGACAGCAGGCCCGGCTTTTCGTAGGTGGTGAAGCGCAGCGGACGGTCTTCGCCCAGGAAGCGCGCGATCACGTCCTCGTAGGCGTCGGCCACGTCGGTCCCCTTGAAGTGGATCGCCGGATTGCCCTGGTTGGACGCATGCAGCACCGATTCCGATTCCGGGATGATGCCGATCAGCGGGATGCGCAGGATTTCCTGCACGTCCTCGTAGGACAGCATTTCGCCGTTCTCGACGCGCTTGGGGCTGTAGCGGGTGATCAGCAGGTGCTCCTTGACCGGCTCCGAACCCGACTGCGCGCGGCGCGACTTGGCCTGGATGATGCCCAGGATGCGGTCCGAATCGCGCACCGAGGATACTTCCGGGTTGGTCACCACGATCGCCTCGTCGGCGAAGGTCAGCGCCATCAGCGCGCCGTGCTCGATGCCGGCCGGCGAGTCGCAGATGATGTACTCGAAGTCCATGTTCACCAGCTCGTGCAGCACGCGCTCGACGCCTTCTTCCGACAGGGCGTCCTTGTCGCGGGTCTGCGAGGCGGGCAGGATGAACAGGTTGTCGCAGTGCTTGTCCTTGATCAGGGCCTGGTTCAGCGTGGCTTCGCCGTTGACCACGTTGATCAGGTCGTACACCACGCGGCGTTCGCAGCCCATGATCAGGTCGAGGTTGCGCAGGCCGACGTCGAAGTCGATCACGGCGGTCTTATGGCCGCGCATCGCGAGGCCGGAGGAGAAACTGGCGCTGGAGGTCGTCTTGCCGACACCGCCCTTGCCGGACGTCACAACAATAATTCGTGCCACAAAAGGTCCTTTTAAACGGAAAGTTAAGTGCGGGAAGCTTGCGCGAGCGGCAGGATGTCCAGCCGGTCGCCGACAAGGCGGATTTGGGCTGGCTGGCCAGCCGCGTCTTTCGGGAAACCGTCGTCGAAGGTGCGGTACACGCCGGCGATCGACACCAGTTCCGGTTCCATCGACTGGGCGAAGATGCGCGATTCGGCGTTGCCGGAAGCGCCCGCGAGCGCCCGGCCCTTGAGCGGGGCGTACACGTGGATGCTGCCGTCCGCGATGATTTCCGCGCCGTTGTTCACGACGGCGGTCACCACCAGGTCGCAGCCGCGCGCATAGATGCGCTGGCCGGCGCGCACCGGCTGGTCGATGATCATGGCGCCCGCGCTGGCGACGATGGTCGCGACAGCGGGGGCAGGTGCAGGGGCGGCAACGGGCGCAGGAGCAGGCGCGGCAACTGGCGCAGGAGCGGGCGCCGCCGCGGCAGGCGCTTCGTGCGGGTCGCGCTGCGGCTTGCCGCCGTCGTCCAGCGCCAGGCCCTGGGCGCGGATCTGGCGTTCCATCTCCGGCGGTGCGCCGCGCACGGCCACCGCGTTCAGGCGGTACTTCTTCAGCAGCGCCACCAGGCGGTCCCATTCGATATTCGCGTCGGTGATGTTGGAAACGTCGATCACCGCGAACTCATCCTCGAAAAAGTCGCTGGCGCCGCCCGTCATTTGCTTCAACGCAGCATCCACGACCAGCGGATCGGAAGAATGCAAGATCGTGGAAATCGCAACGACGGTAGAGATCTTGATTTCGATCGGCTTGGACTGGCTTTTTGACATAGAAACGAGGACTATCTTGAATGGGTGCCATTTAAGGGCAAACTCGGCGCATTTTACTTTGAAACAGTGCGAAAAAGTAAGCAAATTCCTTACAGCTGAGGCTTTCCCGTGTTATCCAAATGGAACTACCCCATCCTGTATAAGCTGATAAGATTGATTTCTATCAAATGAAGTTACGGTAACGCATCTACGATGAAAGACTGTTCGTCGTTTTTGCGCGGGCGCATCATCTACGGAGGTAGTCATGGAAGACGTCGTCATCGTGTCGGCCGGCCGCACCGCGGTCGGTAAATTCGGGGGAGCCCTCGCCAAGGTCACGGCAGCCGAGCTCGGCGCCACCGTCATCAGGAACGTGCTGCAGCGCGCGGGACTGGAGCCCGGACTGGTCAACGAGGTGATCATGGGCCAGGTGCTGACTGCCGGCGCGGGCCAGAATCCGGCCCGCCAGGCTGCGCTCAAGGCCGGCCTGCCCGACATGGTGCCCGCGTTCACCGTCGGCAAGGTCTGCGGCAGCGGCCTCAAGGCCACGCACCTTGCGGCGCAGGCGATCCGCTGCGGCGACGCCGACATCATCGTGGCCGGCGGCCAGGAAAACATGAGCATGTCCCCGCACGTGCTGCCCAATTCGCGCGACGGCTTCCGCATGGGCGACACCAAGCTGGTCGACACCATGATCGTGGACGGCCTGTGGGACGTCTACAACCAGTACCACATGGGCGTCACGGCCGAAAACGTGGCCCGCAAATACAACATCTCGCGCGAAGAACAGGACGAATTCGCGGTGCGATCGCAGAACAAGGCCGAAGAAGCGCAAAAAGCAGGCCGCTTCCGCGACGAGATCATCCCGGTCGAGATCCCGGTCAAGAAGGGCACCGTGACCTTCGACCATGACGAATATCCCAAGCACGGCGCCACGCTGGAGTCGCTCGCCTCGCTGCGCCCGGCCTTCGACAAGGCCGGCACCGTCACCGCGGGCAATGCCTCCGGCATCAACGACGGCGCCGCTGCGGTGCTGATGATGTCCGCCTCGAAGGCGCGCGAACTGGGCCTCAAGCCGATGGCGCGCATCAAGGCCTATTCGTCGGCGGGCCTGGATCCGACCATCATGGGCATGGGCCCGGTGTCGGCCACCCAGCTGTGCCTGAAAAAGGCCGGCTGGACCCACCAGGACCTCGACCTCATGGAAATCAACGAGGCGTTTGCCGCCCAGGCCATCGCGGTCAACCGCGAAATGGGCTGGGACACCAGCAAGATCAACGTGAACGGCGGCGCGATCGCCATCGGCCACCCGATCGGGGCCTCGGGCGCGCGCGTGCTGGTCACGCTGCTGTACGAAATGGCCCGCCGCGACGCCAGGTGCGGGCTCGCCAGCCTGTGCATCGGCGGCGGCATGGGGGTGGCGCTGGCAGTGGAACGCGACTGAAGCATTTTTTTCGAAACACAGGAACTGGAGATCACGATGGCAAGAGTTGCATTGGTAACGGGCGGCATGGGTGGTTTGGGCGAGGCGATCTGCTTCAAGCTGGCTGCGCTGGGCTACAAGGTAGTGACCACTTTCTCGCCGGGGAACCCGAAGGTGGACGCATGGAAGAAATCGACCTCCGAGATGGGCTACGACTTCGCGGCCTATCCCTGCGATGTGTCGGACTTCGAGTCGGCACAGGAGTGCGTGCGCAAAGTGGAGCAGGAAGTCGGCAAGATCGATGTGCTGGTCAATAACGCGGGCATCACGCGCGACATGACCTTCAAGAGGATGGACAAGGTCAACTGGGACATGGTCATCAAGACCAACCTGGACTCGGTCTTCAACATGACCAAGCCGGTGTGCGACGGCATGGTGGAACGGGGCTGGGGCCGCATCATCAACATCTCGTCGGTCAACGGCCAGAAGGGCGCGTTCGGCCAGACCAACTACTCGGCGGCCAAGGCCGGCATGCACGGCTTCACCAAGGCGCTGGCGCTGGAAGTGGCGCGCAAGGGCGTCACCGTGAACACCATCTCGCCGGGCTACATCGGTACCAAGATGGTCATGGAGATCCCGTCCGACGTCCTGGAAGGCAAGATCATCCCGCAGATCCCGATGGGGCGCCTGGGCAAGCCGGAGGAAGTGGCGGGCCTGGTGGCCTACCTCGCGTCCGATGAAGCGGCGTTCGTGACCGGCTCCAACATCGCCATCAACGGCGGCCAGCACATGTACTGATGCAGTTCCGTCATTCCCGCGTGCGCGGGAATGACGCGCTCCGGCTACAATCAGGGTTGGACAACACCAACCCTGTTATGCACGCCATTCCCACCTCGCTGTTCCCCCCGATCCAGCCGCTCAGGAGCGGCATGCTCGAGGTCGACGACCTCCACACCATCTACTGGGAGGAAGTCGGCAACCCTGCGGGCGTCCCGGTCCTGTTCCTGCACGGCGGCCCCGGCGCCGGGCTGTCGGTCCAGCACCGCCGCTTCTTCGACCCGCAGCACTACCGCGTGATCCTGTTCGACCAGCGCGGCGCCGGCAAGTCCACTCCGCTGGGCGAGTGGCGCAACAACACCACCCAGCTGCTGATCGAGGACATCGAGCGCCTGCGCACCATGTTCGGCATCGAGCAATGGCTGGTGTTCGGCGGCTCGTGGGGTTCGACGCTGGCGCTGGCCTACGGCGAGACGCATCCGCAGCGCTGCCTCGGCTTCGTGCTGCGCGGGATCTTCCTGTGCACGCAGCGCGAGATCGACTGGTTCATCCACGGCGTCGAATGGTTCTATCCGGAGCTGTACGACGAATTTGTCGGGCACCTGCCGCCGGAGGAGCGCGCCGACCCGCTGGCAGCCTATGTCGCGCGCATGCTGTGCGACGACCCCGAAAAGTACTGGCCCGCCGCACGCGCCTGGAGCCGCTTCGAAGGCCGGCGCGTTTTCCTGCTGCCGCACGGCGAAGAAGCGCCGTCCGACACGCTCGACCTGGGCGTGGGCCGGCTGGAGTCGCACTACATGGCCAACCTCGGATTCTTCGAGGAGGACCAGCTGATGAAGCATGTCGGGCGCATCGCGCACCTTCCTTGCGTGATCGTGCAGGGTCGCTACGACGTGATCTGCCCGCCGGTGTCGGCCTACCGCCTGCACCAGGCCTGGCCGGGATCGACGCTGCGCATCGTGCCCGACGGCGGCCACGGCGCGCTGGAGCACGGGATTGCGCGCGAGCTGGTCGCCGCGACCGAGCAGTTCAAGCGCGACGGCCGCTTCTCGTGAGCATGCGTGCCCGCAGCGGGCGGGCTGATACACTATTGCCAACTACCTGTCCCGCACCATGCTCCAGATGAATCTCCAGTTTTCCGATATCGGCCACATGATCCAGTTGGCGATCGCGCCAACCTTCCTGCTCTCGGGCGTGGCCACCATGCTGATGGTCCTGATCAACCGCCTGGCGCGCATCATCGACCGCACCCGGGTGCTGGAGGACCGGCTCGACCGCGACTACAACGACCTGTGGCACGACGAACTGGACGTGCTGTACCAGCGCTCGCACCTGATCAACTACGCGATCACGCTGGCCACCGCCTGCGGCCTGATGGTCTGCCTGGTCATCGCGATGCTGTTCCTCGGCGATTCGGCCAACATCAGTCTCGACAAATACGTCGCGGCTGCCTTCGTGTTTGGCATGGTCGCGCTGATCGGCTGCTTCAGCTACCTGCTGCGCGAGATCTTCATCGCCGCGGCCGGGATGCGCAAGCATCGCCACCGCCGCAGCCCACGAAACATAGCAAAGAAATGAGTACCGCATGCACGACTATCAACGTCCTCCCACTCTGCACCGCTACGGGCAGCAGGCCGAACTCGAACTGGCGCTGCGCGAGGGCCAGTTCCGGCTGCTCGCTTCGGGCAACTGCCTGACGCTGGGCTTCTCCACGGCCTGGGACCCGGCGCTGTTCGACCTGCATGGCGCCGACGCCTGCCTGATCATCCATAACACCGAGGAGTTCGGCGAACGCCTGCACCGCGCGGTGCAGCGCACGCTGCCCAACTGGGCCGGCATCGACGGCGCGGTCGAATACCACGGCCGCTCGCCGCTGGGCGCGACCTTCACCAGGACGCGCGAGGAGCGCAACGAGCGCGAGTGGCTGTTCGCGTGGCGGCCGATGCACTCGCAAATGAGCATGAATCCGGTGACGGTGCGGATCGGCAGCATCGAACAGTTCGCCGAGCTGCGGGCGCGCGACGCTTACGTCTCCTAACACGCTGCGAGGGGACTGGCCCCTTGCGATTAGTGCCAACGTTCTAGCCAATCTGGGTTGTAATGCAGCTTTAGCATCCACCACCCGCGACCATGCCCGAGACGACCTACCCGCACCTGCTGCGCCCCCTTGACCTTGGCTTCACCACGCTGCGCAACCGCGTCGTCATGGGGTCGATGCACACGGGCCTGGAGGACCGCTTCTACCATTACGGGAAGCTGGCCGAGTTCTACCGCGAGCGCGCACGCGGCGGCGTCGGACTGATCGTCACCGGCGGCATCGCGCCGAACCGGCAGGGCTGGCTGGCGCCGTTCGGCGGCACCATGAACTCGGTGTTCGACACCTTCAACCACCGCCGCGTGACCAGGGCCGTGCACGAGGAGGGCGGCAAGATCGTCATGCAGATCCTGCACGCCGGGCGCTACGGCTACCAGCCCTTCGTGGTGTCGGCATCGGCGGTCAAGTCGCCGATCTCGAAGTTCACGCCGAAAGAGCTGGACGAGGCGGGCATCGAAAAGACCATCCGCGCCTACATCTCGGCGGCGAAGCTGGCCCGCAAGGCCGGCTACGACGGCGTCGAGATCATGGGCAGCGAAGGCTACCTGATCAACCAGTTCCTGTGCCAGCGCACCAACAAGCGCACCGACCGCTGGGGCGGCAGCATCGAAAACCGCATGCGCCTGCCGGTCGAGATCGTGCGCCGCATGCGCGCGGCCGTGGGGACGGACTTCATCATCATGTACCGCCATTCCCTGCTCGACCTGGTCGAAGGCGGCAACGACTGGGACGACGTGGTCGCCGTCGCCAAGGCGCTGGAGCAGGCCGGCGTCACCATCCTGAACAGCGGCTACGGCTGGCACGAGGCGCGCATTCCCACCATCGTCACCTCGGTGCCGCGCGCGGCATTCGCCAGCATCGCCGGCAAGCTGCGGCGTGAACTGCGCATTCCGGTGGTGGCCTCGAACCGCATCAACATGCCGGCCGAAGCGGAAGCGGTGCTGGCGCGCGGCGACGCCGACATGGTGTCGATGGCCCGCCCGTTCCTGGCCGACCCGGAGCTGGTCGCGAAAGCGGCAAGCGGGCGCACCGACGAAATCAACACCTGCATCGGCTGCAACCAGGCCTGCCTCGACCACACCTTCTCGAACAAGCGCGCGACCTGCCTCGTCAACCCGCGCGCGTGCTACGAGACGGAGCTGGTCCTGCGCCGCAAGCCGGTGGCGCGCAAGGTCGCGGTGGTGGGCGCCGGGCCGGCCGGCCTGTCGGCCGCGACGGCGGCGGCCGAATGCGGGCATGACGTCACCCTGTTCGAGGCAAGCGGCACGATCGGCGGCCAGTTCCGGATCGCGATGCAGATCCCCGGCAAGGAGGAATTCGCGGAGACGCTGCGCTACTTCACCCGCAAGATCGAGCTGACCGGCGTGAAAGTGGAGCGGAATCGGCGCGTGACGCGCGAGGATCTCGCCGGCTTCGACGAGGTGATCGTTGCGACCGGCGTGGTGGTGCGCAAGCCGCGCATCGAGGGCATCGACCACCCGATGGTGCTGTCGTACGTGGATGTGTTGCGCGACAAGGCCCCGGTGGGCGAGCGCGTGGCGATCATCGGCGCGGGCGGCGTGGGCTTCGATACCGCGGAATACCTCGTTCACAACCCGGCCGTGCCGCTGCCGCTGTCGCCGCGCACCTGGGCGGGAGAGTGGGGCGTCGACCTGGAGATGGAATCGCCGGCCGGCCTGACCGAGCCGGAAGCGCCGCATCCGGCCCGCAAGGTATACCTCATGCAGCGCAAGACCAGCAAGCCGGGTGCTGGGCTGGGCAAGACCTCGGGCTGGGTGCACCGCGCGACGCTGGTGCGCAATGGCGTGACCATGATGGCGGGCGTGCAGTACGACCGCATCGACGACCGCGGGCTGCACATCACCGTCAACGGCGAGCAGCGCGTGGTGGAGGTCGATAACGTGGTGATCTGTGCGGGGCAGGAAAGCCTGGCGGACCTGATGCCGGCCGAGGGTGCGGCGAGCGGCGTGCCGCGCTATCACAAGATCGGCGGGGCGGCGCTGGCGTCGGAGCTGGATGCCAAGCGGGCGATCCGCGAAGGATTCGAGCTCGCCGCCAGCCTTTGAGCAGTAGGGGACCGTCCCGTCGGGACTGCCCCCTGCATTGTTCTAGCGCTTGCGGACGACGACGCAGCCGATCGAGTAGCCGGCGCCGAACGAGCAGATGACGCCCAGGTCGCCCGCCTTCAGGTCGTCCTGGTACTTGTGGAAGGCGATGATCGAGCCGGCCGACGAGGTGTTGGCGTATGTGTCGAGGATGACCGGCGCTTCGTCCGGCTCCGCTTCGCGCCCCAGCAGCATGCGCGCGATCAGCTGGTTCATGCTCAGGTTGGCCTGGTGCAGCCAGAAGCGCCGAACCTGCTCCACCTTCAGCCCGGCCGAGGCCACGGTCGCGGCGATCATCTCGGCCGCCATCGGGCACACTTCCTTGAACACCTTGCGGCCCTGCTGGCGGAACAGCTTGTCCGGCTTGCCCACGCCCGTCTCGTCGAAGCGGTTGAGGAAGCCGAAGTTGTTGCGGATGTTGTTCGAGAACGAGGTCTTGAGCTTCGATTCGACGATCTCGAACTGGTGCTCCGACACGGCGGTATCGGCCGCTTCCACCACGATCGCGGTGCACGCGTCGCCAAAGATGAAGTGGCTGTCGCGGTCGCGGAAATTCAGGTGGCCGCTGGTGATCTCCGGATTGAGCACGAGCACGGCGCGCGCCTGGCCGCTCTGCACGGCCGAGGCGGCGGTCTGGATGCCGAAGGTGGCGGAGGAACAGGCCACGTTCATGTCGAAACCGAAGCCGTCGATGCCCAGTGCCTGCTGCACTTCCACCGCCATCGCCGGGTAGGCGCGCTGCATGTTGGAGCAGGCAACCAGCACCATGTCGATGTCGGCGGCGCTGCGCCCGGCGCGGGCCAGCGCGTCGCGCGCGGCGGCCACGCAGATTTCCGCCTGCAGCGACAGCTCGTCGTCGCCGCGCTCGGGGATGCGCGCCACCATGCGCTCCGGATCGAGGATGCCGGTCTTTTCCATCACGTAGCGCGACTTGATGCCGGACGCTTTTTCGATGAAGGCGCTGCTGGATGGTTCGATCGCGGCCACCTCGCCCGCAGCGATCGCCTCGGCGTTGGCGGCGTTGAATTTTTCGGCATAGGCGTTGAACGCCGTTACCAGTTCGTCATTCGAGATCGAATGCGGGGGCGTGAACAGTCCGGTGCCGCTGATGACGACTTGTTTCATGTGTAAATATCCTGTGCTGGCAAGCGGCCAATTCTACACATCCGCATTGGTGCGCGGACTCTAATGTCCTGCGTTCGCGGGCGGCAGCGCTGCGGTGCGGGTGGCGGACGCGGAGAGCGCCACGCTTTCGCCTTTCAGGTGGCGGATGGCCTGGAGCAGCTGGAAGTCGTCCGGGGCGCCGAATTCCGGCGGCTTGCGCTTGCCCTGCGCCAGGTACTGGGCGAGCTCCTGCCCGGTGCTGGCGCGCGCCTCGCGCACGGTATCGTGGCCGCGTTCGTTGGACAGGTGGTGCGCCAGGTCCGCCTCGCGCACGCGCAGCGCGTTCAGGCCGTCGCCGTCCACCGTTTCGTCCACCGGCAGGTCGGGCACGATGCCGCGCGCCTGGATCGAGCGGCCATTCGGCGTGTAGTAGCGCGCGGTGGTCAGCTTGACCGCGGTGTCGTTGACCAGCGGCCGCACGGTCTGCACCGAACCCTTGCCGAAAGTGCGCGAGCCCATGATGGTGGCGCGGCGGTGGTCCTGCAGCGCGCCTGCCACGATTTCGGAAGCGGAGGCGGAGCCGGAATTGACCAGCACCACCATCGGCAGGTGCTTGAAGGCAGCGGGCAGCACGGCCAGCGGATCGGCGTCGCCGCTCAGCACATAGTATTCGGGCCGGCCAAGGTACTGCTGGCGCGAGTCGGCCAGCTGGCCGTTGGTGGACACGATGTGGGCGCCCCGCGGCAGGAAGGCGGCGGCGACGCCGATGGCGCCCTGCAGCAGGCCGCCCGGATCGTTGCGCAGGTCGAGCACGAGTCCCTTGAGGCGCGGTTCCTGCTGGTGCAGCGCCGCCAGGCTGCGCGCCATGTCCTCCACGGTCGGTTCCTGGAACTGGGCGATGCGCAGCCAGGCGTAGCCCGGTTCGACGATCTTCGCCTTGACGCTTTTCTGGACGATTTCCTGGCGCGTGAGCGTGAACGTGAGCGGCGCGGGTTCGCCGCTGCGCAGCACGGTGAGCACGACGGTGGAATTGGGCTCGCCGCGGATTTTCTTGATGATCTCGGAGATGGGCATGCCGCGGACCGAGACCGCATCGACGCGCGCGATCAGGTCGCCGGCCTTGATGCCGGCCAGGTGAGCCGGCGAGCCTTCGATCGGCGCGGCGATGCGCAGGTAGCCGTCTTCGTGCTCGCCCGCTTCGATACCCAGGCCGACGAAGCGGCCCTGCGTGCCCTCGCGCAGCTCGCGATAGGCTTTCTTGTCGAGGAAGGCGGAATGGGGGTCGAGCGAGGCGACCATGCCGTTGATCGCTTCGGTCAGCAGCTTGCGGTCGTCCACCGACTCCACGTAGTCGGACTTGATCAGGCCGTACACATTGGCCAGCTGGTGCAGCTGCTCGACCGGAATCGACGGCGCCACCGGGCGCTGGGCAATCGCTGAAAACTGCATCGAAATGGCCACGCCGGCGACGACGCCGATTCCCACCAGGCCAACATTCTTGAGTTTGGAGCCAAGGGTTCGCACGAGGTCATTCCCTGTCAGCGTCGATGGGCCGAGTATAAACCCGAAACTGAACAGCGGTTGATGCGCGATTCAATTGCCTGAGTTGTAACGGAAGTGTGAATGCGCGGCGCGACCGGTAAATAATTGTAAGAAGTTCATCCGTGCGCGAATCCGGCTCCTAAGATGAAGCTGTTTTTCTCTCTCTCCACAGTAAAGTGGTCTTGCCCGCAGCCCCCTGCGGGCTTTTTTTGCCCGCACGATTCGCACGTCCGGTGCATTTCGTCCCCCGATTTTGCTCAACGGTCCCCGCCTGGCTGCGGTTCGTCGGAAAACCCGCGCCGCGCCTGCATGGCTCGCTATAGTTACGATGCCCATTGTTGCGGCTTTATCGCTGGCTTGTATCGTTAAGTAACAGGTGAGCCGGGCTGATCCATCAGAGCTAGAATGTTCACCACCGCCAGCATTGCGGCTCGCGGTACCTATCAAAAAGACATGAATAAACTGATTCCTTTGGCGGCATGCATTGCCGCGATGTTCCCTGCAGCCCAGGCATATGCCGCCGGCCAGGCAGCGGTTCCCCAGACTCCACCCACGGAAAACAGCACGGTCCAGGCAGCGCCTGCACAGCAGCCTGCCGCGCAGGCGCCGCAAGGCGTGCTGCCGCAGGTGAACGTGAGCGGCACCCGCTCCAACGAGAACGAGCAGCGCCAGTTGTCGACCGCAGCCAAGATCGTGATCGGCCGCGAAGAACTCGACCGCAACGGCGACACCAGCATCACGGAAGTGCTCAAGCGCCTGCCGGGCGTGACCATCGGCGGGGCGCCGGGTCGCGGCGGCGGCGGCGTGCGCATGCGCGGCATGAGCGGCAACTACACCCAGATGCTGGTGAACGGCGAGCGTCCGCCTCCAGGCTTCTCGCTCGAATCGCTGCCGCCCGAGCAGGTCGAGCGCATCGAAGTGATGCGCGGACCGGTCGCGGAGCACAGCACCCAGGCGATCGCCGGCACCATCAACATCGTGCTGCGCGAGGGCTATCGCCAGAAGGACCGTACGATCACGGTGGCCGATAATATCGAGAACGGCCGCCACGGCGCCAACGTGTCGCTGACGATCCCCGGAGGGAAAGACAAGCTGACCTGGCTGCTTAACGGCACGATCAACAGCAACGCGCGCTCGGACGAAAGCACCACGCACCTGGTCGAGACCAACATCGACGGTTCGCCGCGTACGCTGCAGGATATCTCCGACCGCGGTACCAGCCGCAGTACCGGCTTCCACCTGGCGCCGCGCGTCTCGTACAAGTTCGACAACGGCGATACGCTGACTTACCAGCAGTTTGTGATGGCGAACCGCTCGCGCAGCAATGCCAGCAGCGACATCGCGCATGCGTACGGCGAAGCGCCGGAGTACACGCACCTCGATTCGCGCAGCGAAAACACGGCGATGTTCACGCGTGGCTTCGGCAACTGGCTGCACAAGATGGACAAAGGCGCCAAGCTGGACGTCAAGTTCGGCTTTGGCGGCGGCCGTGCCAAGAACGAGGCCAACCGCGTCGGCGTCATCGGCGCGCAGGAAAACCTCTGGATGGACGACTTCAATCTGCGCCAGACCGGTGTCTCCACGGGCGGCAAATACACCTCGCCGATGGGCGAAGGCCACCTGCTGGCTGCCGGCTGGGACATCGAATCCCAGTCCCGCAACGAGACCCGTATCTCGGTGCGCAACGGCCAGCCGCTGTTCAGCGAATCCGGACGCAAGGTCTCAGCGGACACGCACCGGGTGGCCGCGTTCGTGCAGGACGAGTGGGACGTCAGCAAGCAGTTCTCCACCTACCTCGGCCTGCGGTGGGAAGGCATCCGCACCAACAGCGCCACCGTGGGCTACGAGGTGCGCAACACGTCCAGCGTCTGGAGTCCGGTGCTGCACGGCGTGTGGCGCATTCCCGGCCGCGAGAAAGACCAGGTCCGGGCCAGCCTGACGCGCAGCTACAAGGCGCCCGGCATCAACGAGCTGATTGCCGCGCCGTTCATCAGCACGCGCAACACCCGCACCTCGCCGGACGTCATGGGCAATCCGGACCTCAAGCCGGAGCTGGCCACCGGCATCGACCTCGCGTACGAGCGCTATATCGGCCGCAGTGGCATCATCTCGGCCAGCGCGTTCTTCCGCAAGATCGACGACCTGACCCGCCGCGAGACCACCGAACGCGTCAACGACCGCGGCGAATTGCGCTGGGTGTCCATGCCGGTCAACATCGGCAGCGCCACGAGCCGCGGCATCGAACTCGAAGCCAAGCTGCAGCTGGTCGAACTGGTCAAGACGGCGCCGAACATCGACTTGCGCGCCAACTATAGCCGCTTCTGGTCGAGCGTCGACGGGATCCCCGGCCCGGACAACCGCCTGGCCGAGCAGCCTTCGCAGACGGGCAATCTCGGCATCGACTACCGCATGAAGGAGCTGCCGCTGACGCTGGGCGGGAGCATCAACTGGACGCCGGACTATGCCATCCAGGTGAATGCCGACGAGATTTCGCGCCTCGACACCAAGCGCCAGATCGACGTGTACGGCCTGTGGAAAATCGATCCGCGCACCCAGCTGCGCATTTCGGCCAACAACGTGGGCCCGCGCGACTACGATACCAGCCGCGATGTGGTGGTGCGGTCCGGCCCTGGCATGGCGCCCCTGTACACCCACAGTTCGGATACCATCAGCCGCACATACACGACGTTTGGCATCCGCTACGAAACCAAATTCTGATAACTCCAACCTGAAAGAGAGAGCAGCGCAATGAAGAGACAAATCCTGACCACCCTGGCACTGTCCCTTGCCGCCGCATTCGGCGGCGCGCACGCGGCGCCGGTGTCCGGCATCGAGACCCAGCACATCGACCAGAGCGTGCGCGCCCAGGACGACTTCTACCAGTACCTGAACGGCGGCTGGATCAAGACCGCCGAAATCCCGGCTGACCGCTCGAGCTGGGGCAGCTTCGCCAAGCTGCGCGAAGACACCGTGCCGCAGGTCCAGAAGCTGATCGAAGCGGCGCAGAAGGACACCAGCGCCAAGGCGGGTTCCGAGAAGCGCAAGATCGGCGACTTCTACGCCTCCTACATGGACGAGCAGGCCGTCGAGAAGCTTGGCTACAAGCCGCTGGCGGGCGAACTGCAGCGCATCCGCGCCATCAAGGACAAGAAGGCCATCCCCGGCCTGATCGCCCACCTGTCGAAAATCGGCGTGGCGACCCCGTACCGCTTCGGCGTGAGCCAGGATGCGCGCGCATCGACCGTGTACGCGACCTACATGTCGCAAGCGGGCCTGGGCATGCCGGACCGCGACTACTACCTGAAGAAGGATGATCCGAAGCTGTCGGCAGTGCGCGACAAGTACGTGAAACACGTCGAAACCATGCTGGCGCTGGCCGGCAACAAGGACGCCGCAGCCAAGGCAGCCCAGATCCTCGCGCTGGAAACCGCGCTGGCCGAAGTGCAGTGGACCCGCGTGGACAACCGCGACGCGAACAAGCGCTACAACAAGTTCGAAGTGTCCAAGCTCGACACGCTCGCGCCGGGCTTCGACTTCAAGGGCGCGCTGGCCGCATCGGGCCTGGGCCAGTCGCAGTACGTGATCGTGTCGCAGCCTAGCTACGTGACCGGCTTCCACAAGGTGCTGGAATCGCAAAGCCTGGACGCATGGAAGTCATACTTCGAATTCCAGCTGCTGCGCGGCTACGCGGAATACCTCTCGAAGGACTTCGTCGACGCGGACTTCGAGTTCTATGGCAAGACCATCAGCGGCGTGACCGAGCAGCGTCCACGCTGGAAGCGCGCTACCGCCGCCACCGAATCGGTGCTGGGCGAGGCAGTCGGCAAGCTGTACGTGGCCGAACACTTCCCGGCAGAGCGCAAGGCCAAGATGGAAGTCCTGGTCAAGAACCTGATGGCCGCCTACAAGGACAGCATCGACCAGCTGGACTGGATGAGCCCAGCGACCAAGCAGGAAGCGCAAGCCAAGCTGGCCAAGTTCTCGACCAAGATCGGCTATCCGAACGTGTGGCGCGACTACTCGGCGTACAAGGTCGTCAAGGGTGACCTGGTCGGCAACATCATGCGCGCATCGGAATTCGGCTACCAGCGCAACGTGACCAAGCTGGGCAAGCCGATCGACCGCGAAGAGTGGGGCATGACGCCGCAGACCATCAACGCGTACTACCGTTCGACCATGAACGAGATCGTATTCCCGGCCGCGATCCTGCAGCCGCCGTTCTTCGACGCGAACGCGGATGACGCGGTCAACTACGGCGCGATCGGCGCCGTGATCGGCCACGAAATCAGCCACGGCTTCGACGACAACGGCAGCAAGTCCGACGGCGACGGCAACCTGCGCAACTGGTGGACCGAGGAAGACCGCAAGAACTTCATGGTCAAGGCCGACGCGCTCACCAAGCAGTACGACGCCTACAGCCCGGTCCCTGGCTACAACGTCAACGGCAAGCTGACCCTGGGCGAAAACATCGCCGACAACTCGGGCCTGGCGATCGCCTACAAGGCATACAAGATCTCCCTGGGCGGCAAGCCGGCCCCGGTGATCGACAACCTGACCGGCGAGCAGCGCTTCTACATGGGCTTCGGCCAGGTGTGGCGCGCCAAGATGCGCGATGAAGCGATGATCGTGCAGCTCAAGACCGACCCGCACTCGCCGGGCATGTACCGCGCCAACGGCACGGTGCAGAACCAGCCGGGCTTCTACGAAGCCTTCGGCGTGAAGGAAGGCGACAAGATGTACGTGGCGCCGGAAAAGCGCGTCATCATCTGGTAAGCACCGAACGGTGATAAAGTGAAGGGCTGGGCGACCAGCCCTTTTTTCATCATTAGAACAAAGACAAGACAAGACTACGGAGAAAAGAGACGAATGAAACGTTACCTCGTAAGTGCACTCGCACTGAGCCTGATCGCAGGCCTTGCCCATTCGGCGGACAGCGCCAAGAGCGGCGCCGCCAAGCCGATGACCAAAGCCGCCGCCAGCGCCGCGCTGTCCGGCATCGAAATGCAGCACGTGGACAAGGGCGTGCGCGCCCAGGACGACTTCTTCCTGCACCTGAACGGCGGCTGGATGAGGAACACCGAGATCCCGGCCGACCGTTCGAGCTGGGGCTCGTTCCACAAGCTGATCGAAGACACCCAGCCGAAGCTGCTGGCGATCATCGACGGCGCAGCCAAGGCCCCGAACAAGGTGGCCGGCTCGGACCAGCAGAAGATCGGCGACTTCTACGCCAGCTTCATGGACGAAGCGAAGCTGGAGCAACTGGGCATCCAGCCGCTGGCCGCCGAACTGGCGAAGATCGCCGCGCTCAAGGACAAGGCGGAACTGCCGGCCTACATGGCGCACGCGAGCAGCCGCGGCATCGCCGCGCCGTATGATTTCTACATCCACCAGGACGCCAAGGATTCGACCCGCTACGTGGCCGACATCGTGCAAAGCGGCCTGGGCATGCCGGACCGCGACTACTACCTGAAGGACGACGACGCCAAGCTGTCCGCGATCCGCACCGCCTACCTCGCGCACGTCGGCAAGATGCTGGCGCTGGCGGGCGACGCCAACGCCGCCGCCAACGCCAAGGCGGTGGTCGATCTCGAGACCGAACTGGCCAGGGCGCAGTGGACCAAGGTCGAGAACCGCGACCCGGTCAAGACCTACAACAAGGTCGAGATCGCGAAGATGGGCGAGATCGCCCCGGGCCACGACTGGAAGGCCTACCTCGACGCGGCCGGCATCAGCGCCAAGGCATCCTCGGTGATCGTCAGCCAGCCGAGCTACCTGAAAGCTTTCGCCGGAATCGCCGACAAGACCCCGCTCGAGACCTGGAAGACCTACTTCCAGTGGCAGGCGATCCGTTCGTATGCGGGCTTCCTGTCCAAGCCGTTCGCGGACGAGAACTTCGCGTTCTACGGCACCACGCTGTCCGGCGCCAAGGAGCAGCGTCCGCGCTGGAAGCGCGGCGTGTCGAGCGTCGAGACCGCGATGGGCGACCTGCTGGGCAA
The DNA here is from genome assembly GCF_042683405.1 of Pseudoduganella sp. GCM10020061. Taxonomy (NCBI): domain Bacteria; kingdom Pseudomonadati; phylum Pseudomonadota; class Betaproteobacteria; order Burkholderiales; family Oxalobacteraceae; genus Pseudoduganella; species Pseudoduganella sp. GCM10020061. Next base: position 351,518 of record NZ_JBHUJS010000001.1, read on the forward strand.
GGTCTACGTCGAAAAGCACTTCCCGGCCGAGTACAAGGCGCGCATGGAAGTGCTGGTCAAGAACCTGCTGGTCGCCTACAAGGACTCGATCAACACGCTGGACTGGATGAGCCCTGCCACCAAGAAGGAAGCGCAGGCCAAGCTGGCCAAGTTCACCCCGAAGATCGGCTACCCGAACAAGTGGAAAGACTACTCCGCGCTGACCGTGTCGAAGGACGACCTGGTGGGCAACGTGGCGCGTGCGCGTGCGCTGGCGCACAACCGCGAGCTGGCCAAGCTGGGCGCACCGATCGACCGCGACGAGTGGCTGATGACGCCGCAGACCATCAACGCGTACTACAACCCGGAACTGAACGAGATCGTGTTCCCGGCCGCGATCCTGCAGCCGCCGTTCTTCGATCCGAAGGCGGATGACGCGGTCAACTACGGCGCGATCGGCGCGGTGATCGGCCACGAGATCAGCCACGGCTTCGACGACCAGGGTTCGCAGTACGACGGTGACGGCAACCTGCGCAACTGGTGGACCGAATCGGACCACAAGAACTTCGGCGCCAAGGCTGACATGCTGGTCGCTCAGTACAACGGCTACAGCCCGCTGCCGGGCTACAACGTCAACGGCAAGCTGACGCTGGGCGAGAACATCGCCGACAACTCCGGCCTGGCGATCGCGTACAAGGCGTACAAGCTGTCCCTGAAGGGCAAGAAGGCACCGGTAATCGACGGCCTGACGGGCGAGCAGCGCTTCTACGCCGGCTTCGGCCAGGTATGGCGCAGCAAGATGCGTGAAGCGGCGCAGATCCAGCAGATCAAGACCGACCCGCACGCGCCTGGCGAGTTCCGCGCCAACGGCACGCTCAAGAACCAGCCTGGCTTCTACGAAGCGTTCGGCGTGAAGAAGGGCGACAAGATGTACCTGGAGCCGAAGGACCGCGTCATCATCTGGTAACGCCAGGCGTCCCTGGCCGGGTTGCACCCGGCAGGGACCAGGCTAAGCTAGCGAGAGAGAAGGGCAACGCACATCCGCGTTGCCCTTTTTTTGCGCCTGCGCCGGGCTAATCACCACGATTTTGGCGATATTTTTAAAGTATCACAGGGGCCATTTCGATACACCCAAAGTGTCACGGCTCGTCGCGCCCAAGGCGGAGGAGGCCACGGCCCCGTACTGGGTAGGGAAGGAGACGCCGCTTGCGCGCGACCTCGGCATCGATCCCAGCGTTCGCCGGGATGACGGGAATGCTGCGGCGCGAGTCCCGCTCGTGCGGCTGCCGCAGTCGTCCTGCCGGAACCACAGGACGAAAAAAAACCGCTCCGAAGAGCGGTTCCTTTTCCGGAGGCGCCGATTACTTCGAAGCGCCGACCATGTAGTCCACAGCCGCCTTGACGTCCGCGTCCGGGGCAGTCGAGCCGCCCTTCGGTGGCATCATGCCGCTCTTGCCCTGGAAGCCCTTGATCGCGTGATCGTACAGGGTTGCGTTGCCCTGGGCGATACGCGCGGCCCAGGCGGCCTTGTCGCCGACCTTCGGTGCACCGGCGATACCAGCGCCGTGGCAGGCCGCGCACGATGCGTCATAGACCTTCTTGCCGTCGACTGCTGGCGCTGCCGCCACGGGTGCGGTGGCTGGCGCGGCTGGCGCTGCGCCTGGTGCTGCCGCAGCGCGCGCCGCATCGGCGTCGAGTGCTGCTTCCGCTGCTGCCGGCGTTGGCGCTGCGTCAGCTGCCGCTGCAGGTGCTGCCGGTGCAGCTGGTTCCTGGAACTTGGCGCCCGACTGGTTTGCCATGAACACGACTGCGCGTGCGACTTCGTAGTTGTCCAGGTCAGGGTTGCCGCCCTTCGCCGGCATCGCGCGGATGCCTTCGATGGCGTGCTTGACGACGGTGTCGTAGCCTGCAGCCAGGCGTGGCGCCCAGGCAGCGGCGTCGCCGGTCTTCGGTGCGCCAGCGGCGCCGGAGCCGTGGCAGGCCACGCAGGTCGAGGTGTACACGGCTTCGCCGGTCTGGAACACGCGCGGCGCGTTCGGATCCGTCAGCGTGAAGCCTTCGTCGGCGACGGGCTTGATGCGGGCGGCGACCGCCTCGTTGCCGAGGGCTTCGGTGCCGGCGCCGGTCAGCTTGTTGGTCGTCACAAAGTGCACGATCAGGATGATGCCGATGACAATGACTGCAAAGAAGCCGATCACCGCGGCGATGAGCTGCTTGGGCGTCTTGATGGCGGATTCGTGTTCGTTATGTGCGTCGCTCATGATTTCCTTGGTACGTATGTTCGAAACTGTCGGGCGCCGGGAACCCTGAAGGGTCGCAAAGATGCGCCAAACCTATGATTATAGACGCAATCATATTGCCTGGGAACGCGTTTGGCCGGGTTTTCCACGCTTTTCATGGACGGGTGTGCGGAAAGAATGTATCCTTCGCATCTCTCCGCAACACCCCCGCGCGGCTGTAGCTCAGTGGATAGAGTATTGGCCTCCGAAGCCAAGGGTCGCTGGTTCGATCCCAGCCAGCCGCGCCACACTTCACCTTTCCAGGCAGAAAACGCAACAGCGGCCACCGCTGCCCGCCTCATGTCGCCCGGTTCTGATTTTTCCCATTTCGAGACAGTTTCGTGATGCCGCGCCCGCGTCCCTTGTTTGTAATCGGCGCTAGCCTAGACTGAAATACCGCAAGTGCAATACCGGCTTTGCGGCATCCGACGCCCGCCACGAGGCCGAGTCGGCGCGACGTCTGCCCAAAGAACTCTCTTTGTGAAGGAATGATCATGCGACGACTAACAACTACCATCATTCCCGCCTGTCTGCTGGCGCTTGCTGCGAGCGCCGGTGCGCAAACCCAGGCCTATCCCCCACCCGATACGGCGCCGATCTCGACCGTGAAAGTGACGCCTGCACAAAAAGGGGTCCGGCTCATGCCCGACGAGGTCAAGCAGATTGCCGGCAACTATGACATGGAGAATGGCTGGCAACTGGAAGTGCGCGGCAAGCCCGATTATATTGACGCGACCATCGACACCCAACCGTCGATGCGGCTCAGGGCCGTGTCGAAGAACAAGTTCGTCTCCGGCGACGGCAATGTGACGATGGAATTCAACCAGGGCGAGGCCGGCGATATGAAGATGAGTTACGTCCCCGACCCGAGCAAGCCATCGATGGTGTCGATCCCCGCACGGAGGGCCAAGCGCTGAACGCTGGTTCTTGATCCGAGCCAGCCGCGCCACGCGATCATCATCATTCCGACAACTTCCGCTCCTGCCTCGCGCCGCCGGAAAGCGTATATTCCAGCACATGGGATACCTTTGGCCTCAGCACGGGAGTGCAGATGTCGATTGGCGAAAAACTCGGCAGGATCAGGCATAAAGGCCGCGCGGCCGCACTGGCGCTGGCGTTGCTGCTGGGAGGCGCATACGCCGCGCGCCCGCTGCTGTTCGGGCCCGAGGTCAGGGTCTATCCGGTGGAGCGGCGCGAGCTGGTGCAGACGGTGGTGGCAACCGGCCGCGTCGAGACGCCGCTGCGGGTCGACATCGGCAGCCAGGTGACCGGCGCGATCGCGGCCATTCCAGTGGCCGAGGGGCAGGCGGTGAAGAAGGGCCAGGTCCTGATCGAACTCGAGCACGACGAGGCGCGCGCTGCAGTGGAGCAGGCGCGCGCTGCCGTGAGCCAGGCGCAGGCGCGCTTGCTGCAGGTGCAGCAGCTCGGTTTGCCGGTTGCCGAGCAGGCGCTGCGCCAGGCCGAGACCAATCTCGGCAACGCGCGCCGGCAGTATGAGCGCAGTCAGCAACTGTTCGCCCAGGGCTACGTCGGCCAGGCCGCCCTCGACGAGGCCCAGCGCAGCCTGGCGGTGGCGGAGAGCCAGGCCGCCAGCGCGCGCGCGCAGGCACGCAGCATGGCCGGGGACGGCAGCGACGTGCTGATCGCGCGCGCCAACCTGGCGCAGGCCCGTGCCGCGCTGCAGATGGCCAGGGTCAAGCTCGGCTATACCACCATCGTGGCGCCCGTCGACGGCGTGCTGATCGCCCGCAACGCCGAGCGTGGCGACGTGGTCCAGCCGGGCAAGGTGCTGATGGTGCTCTCGCCGCGCGGCCGCACCCAGCTGGTGGTCGACATCGATGAAAAAAACATCGCGCTGCTGCGCATCGGCCAGAAGGCGCTGGCCTCGGCCGATGCGTATCCGGCAGGACGCTTTGCCGCGCGCCTGGCCTATGTGAACCCGGCGGTCGATCCGCAGCGCGGCTCGGTCGAGGTCAAGTTCGACGTCGACAAGCCGCCGCCCTACCTGCGCCAGGACATGACGGTGTCGGTCGATATCGAGGTCGCGCGGCGCGCGAACGCGGTGGTGGTGCCGACCGAGACGCTGCGCGACAGCGCCGGGCGCGAGCCCTGGGTGCTGAAGCTCGACGGCCGCAGGCTGCGGCGCCAGCCGGTGACGACCGGCGTGAGCGGCTCGGGGAATACCGAAATCATCGCCGGCCTGAAGCCGGGCGACCTGGTGGCGCCGGCGGCCAATGCCGCGCTGGCCGATGGCAGCCGGATCCGGCCGGTCCGGTCGGCGCCCAACGAGCGCCGGCGGGGAGGGTGAGATGCCGTTCGAATGGATCGCGGCGGTCCGCTTCCTGCGCGAGGGCAGGATGCAGTCGCTGTTCATCATCGTCGCCGCCGCGATCGGCGTGGCGGTCATCGTGTTCATGTCGGCGCTGTTGACCGGGATGCAGGGGAACCTGTTCCGCCGCGTGCTGAGTTCGCAGCCGCACATCGTGCTCGAACGGCCGCAGGAGGCGGCGCGCCCGCTGCGCCAGCCGGAGCACGGACAGGCCGGCGCCGCCATCCTGCAGGTGCCGTCGCCGCGCCCGGACGTGATCGACCAGTGGCAGAAGGTGCGCGACGAGGTGCGCCTGCGCAGCGACATCCTGGCGGTGGCGCCCACCGTCAGCGGTCCGGCGTTCGTGGTGCGCGGCGCCAGCAGCCAGTCGGTCTCGGTGACCGGCATCGACCCCGAGCAGTACGCCCGCATCGTGCCGCTGCCGGAAAAGATCGTGGCCGGCAGCTACCGCATGACCACCACCGACGTGCTGATCGGCCAGACGCTGGCCAGCGACCTGGGCCTGCGGCTGGGCGACAAGCTGCGCCTGCAGGCGGCGGCCGGCCGCGCCGTCACGCTGAACATCTCCGGCATCGTCGACCTGGGCAGCCGCGGCGCCAACCAGCGCGCCATCTACGTGCTGCTGGCGACCGCGCAAAACTTGCTGGGGCTGACCGGCGGCGTCTCCAGCATCAACCTGACCGTGCCCGACCCGTTCGACGCCGAGATCATCGCGCGCTCGGTGGCCAACCAGACCGGGCTGGAGGCGCTCAGCTGGATAGCCAGCAACAACCAGTTCTTCCTCGGCCTGAACGCGCAAAAGATCACCAGCCAGGCGATCCGCGTGTTCGTCGGACTGTCGGTGGCGGCCGGGATCGCGAGCGTGCTGGTGGTGTCGGTGGTGCAGCGCTCCAAGGAGATCGGAATCCTGCGCGCGATGGGCGGCTCGCGCGGCCAGGTCATGCGCGTATTCCTGCTGCAGGGGGCGATCGTCGGCCTGCTCGGCTCGGTTGCCGGCTCGGCCATGGCGACGCTGCTGGTGGCAGCCTGGCGGATGCTGGCCAGGAATCCGGACGGCACGCCGATGTTCGCGCTCCAGATCAGCCCGGGCCTGTACCTGCTGACGGCGCTGCTGGCCACCCTTACCGGCCTGGTGGCGGCGGTCACGCCGGCGTTGCGCGCGGCCCGGATGCTACCGGTGGAGGCGATCCGTGGCTGAGGACGTGCTGCGCCTGGAAGGCATCACCAAGTCGTACGGCGTGGGCACGCCGGCGGCCACCGAGGTATTGCACGGGATCGACCTGCGCCTGCCGCACGGCGCGTTCGTCGCCCTGATGGGGCCGTCCGGTTCCGGCAAGAGCACCTTATTGAACATCATCGGCCTGCTGGACCGGCCCAGCGGGGGCAGGCTGTTCATCGACGGCCACGACACGGCCACGCTCGATGACGACGCGCTGACCCGGATGCGCGGGCACAGCATCGGTTTCGTATTCCAGTACCACTACCTGATCTCCGCCTTCACCGCGCTCGAGAACGTGATGATGCCCGAGCTGCTCGAGCGCGGGCGCCCCGACCAGGCCATGCGCGAACATGCGCTGCAGCTGCTCGAGCATGTCGGGCTGGCAGAGTGGCGCGACCACCTGGCCAACAACCTGTCCGGCGGGCAGCAGCAGCGGGTGGCGATCGCGCGCGCGCTGGCGCTCAACCCGCCGCTGGTGCTGGCGGACGAGCCGACCGGCAACCTCGATACCAAGTCCGCCGCCGCCGTGTTCGACCTGATGCGCCGCGTCAGCGCCGAGAACGGCACCGCCTTCCTGTTCGTGACCCACAACATGGCGCTCGCGCAGCGCTGCGACCGCATCGTGGAACTGGTGGACGGGCGCATCGTGGCCTGAGTCTCCCGGCGCGACCTTGCGCGAGCGCAGGGTCCGGATCCGGCCGCGTTTGTGGTAGCTCATTAGCCTGCGCTCTCCATGGCCGAGAATCGACGAGGCACGTTGCGTGCATTTCTCGTTGACGGGGGCGGCGCATGGACAAGTCAAAGGTGGTCGCGGTGGTGGGGCTGGGCTACGTCGGGCTGCCGCTGGCGGTCGAATTCGGCAAGAGGCAGCGCACGATCGGATTCGACCTGTCGGAGCAGAAGATCCGGAACTACCGGAACTTCGTGGACCCGACCGGTGAGGTCGATCCCGGCGAGCTGCGCGCGGCGGAGCACCTGGAAGTGACCACCGACCCGGCCGCGCTGGCGCAGGCGGACTTCATCATCGTCGCGGTGCCCACTCCCGTGGACATCGCGCACAATCCGGACTTCACGCCGCTGGCCGGGGCGTCGCGCTCGGTCGGGCGGCACATGAAGCGCGGCGCAATCGTGGTGTACGAATCGACCGTGTATCCCGGCGCGACCGAGGAAGTGTGCATCCCGATCCTGGAGCGGGAGTCCGGGATGATGTGGAAGCAGGACTTCCACATCGGCTTTTCGCCGGAGCGCATCAATCCGGGCGACCGCGAACACCGGCTCACGTCGATCAGGAAAGTGGTCTCGGGCGACGACGAGGCGACGCTGGAGGCGGTCGCGCAGCTGTACGAATCGGTCGTCACGGCCGGCGTGTACCGCGCGTCCAGCGTCAAGGTGGCGGAGGCGGCCAAGGTGATCGAGAACACGCAGCGCGACCTGAACATCGCGCTCATGAACGAGCTGGCCATTATCTTCGACCGCATCGGGGTCGATACGCTGGAGGTGCTGCAGGCGGCAGGCACCAAGTGGAACTTCCTGCCGTTCCGGCCGGGCCTCGTGGGCGGCCACTGCATCGGCGTCGACCCCTACTACCTCACGCACAAGGCCGAGATGATCGGTTACCACCCGCAGGTGATCCTGGCAGGACGGCGCATCAACGACGGCATGGCGAAGTTCGTGGCGGAGAAGACCGTCAAGGCGATCATCGGCGCGGGCTTCAACGTCAAAGGCGCGCGCGTGAACGTGGTCGGCCTCACTTTCAAGGAGGACTGTCCGGACCTGCGCAATTCGAAGGTGGCGGACATCGTGAGCGAGCTGCGTACCTACGGCGTGCAGGTGCACGTGCACGATCCGGTCGCGCCGGGCGCGGAGGCGCTGCACGAATACGGCATCGAGCTGGAACGCTGGGAGAGCCTGCCGCGGGCGGAGGCGATCATCGCGGCGGTGTCGCACAAGGAGCTGCTGGAGCGCCCGCTGTCCGATTACCAGGACAAGCTGAAGGAGGGCGGCTGCTTCATCGACGTGAAGGCGCGCTTCGACCGGCAGGCGCTGCGTGCGGCCGGCTTTTCGGTCTGGCGCCTGTGAACAGCCGCCTCGCCCGGCGGTACGGCTACATCCGGCGCGAGCTGGAAGGGCGCCGCTACCACTGGCTGGTCACGGGGGCGGCCGGCTTCATCGGCTCCAATCTCGTGGAGGCGCTGCTGGCGCTGGACCAGCGCGTGACGGGGCTGGACAATTTTGCGACCGGCTACCGCCACAACCTGGAGCAGGTGCGCGCGGCGACGGGCGAAGCGCAATGGGCCGGATTCCGCTTCATCGAAGGCGACATCCGGTCGCTGGAGGACTGCAGGGCAGCTTGCGAGGGTGTGGAGATCGTGCTGCACCAGGCCGCGCTGGGGTCGGTCGCGCGTTCGATCGAGGACCCCATCGCCACCAACGCCACGAACGTGGGCGGCTTCGTCAACATGCTGGCCAGCGCGCGCGACGCGGGCGTGCGCCGCTTCGTGTACGCGGCATCGAGCTCCACCTACGGCGACCATCCCGGCCTGCCCAAGGTCGAACAGCTGATCGGCCGGCCGCTGTCGCCGTACGCCGTCACCAAGTACGTCAACGAACTGTATGCGGACGTGTTCCACCGCTGTTATGGCATAGATACGGTCGGCCTGCGCTATTTCAACGTGTTCGGCCAGCGCCAGGACCCGGACGGCGCCTATGCCGCGGTCATTCCGCAGTGGCTGGCGGCGATGATCGGCCGGCGCGAGGTGGTCATCAACGGCGATGGCGAAACCAGCCGCGATTTCTGCTACATCGACAACGTGGTACAGGCCAACCTGCTGGCGGCCACCGTGCACTCGCCGGACGCGCTGAACCAGGTGTACAACATCGCGCTGGGCGAGCGCACCACGCTGCTGGAACTGTATGAGCTGATGCGCGAGCTGCTGGCGCGGCGCATGCCGCATGCGGCGACGCACAGTCCGCGCTTCGGCCCCTTCCGCGCGGGCGACGTGCGTCACTCGCAGGCCGACATCTCCAAGGCGCAGGCGCTGCTCGGCTACGCGCCCACCTACCACCTCAGGGACGGGCTGCACGAAGCGCTGGACTGGTACGTGCGCCATCTATGAACCCGGTCGCGGGATGGAGCTACGGTAGCGCCGCGCTGGCGTTCCTGCTGCTCGCCGCCGCAGTGGCGACGGTCTGGCGCGGCCGCCCGCACGGCCGCATGCTCGCCCTTGCCTGCATGTGCACCTGCGCCTGGGCTGCCGCCTGCGCTGCGGCGGCGCTGCTGGGCGCGCCGTGGACGGCCGTGGCGGACCTGCTCGAAGCGGTACGCGGCGCGGCCTGGACTGCCTTCCTCTTCATCCTGCTGGGCTACCGTGGCGAGCAGCGGGGCATCCTGATCCCGGTGGCCGCCGCGTATGCGCTGTACGCGCTGGCGGCGGGACTGCGCGAGGTGAGCGAGCCGGTGGCGCAGCTGGCCGGGACCCAGGCGCTGGTGCTGGCGCGCTTGGGATTCGCCGTGCTGGGCATGCTGCTGGTGGAGCACCTGTACCGCAACAAGACCGCGCAGCAGCGGTGGGCGATCAAGTTTGCCTGCATGGCGATCCTGGCGATGTTCGTGTTCGACTTCTACATGTACAGCGACGCGGCATTGCTGCGCGGGGTGAATCCGGACATCTGGGCGGCGCGCGGCTTCGGCGCGGCCCTGTGCGCGCCGCTGCTCGCGATCTCGGTCGCGCGCAGCGCGTCGTGGTCGACCGGCCTGTCGGTGTCGCGCAGCATGCTGTTCCACTCCGCGGCGCTGGCCGGTTGCGCGGTCTACCTGCTGCTGATGGGGACCGCGGGCTACTTCCTGCGCTATTTCGGCGGGCGCTGGGGGCCGGTGATGCAGCTGGCGTTCCTGTTCGGCGCCGGGGTCCTGCTGGCCGTGATCCTGTTTTCGGGCTCGTTCCGCGCCTGGCTCAAGGTCTTCATCAGCAAGCACTTCTACACCTACCACTATGACTACCGCGAAGAGTGGATGCGCCTGACGCGCGCCTTGTCCGAGCACGGGCACGGTGTCGCGGAACGCGCGATCCATGCGCTCGGCGCGCTGGTCGAAAGTCCGGGCGGCGCCTTGTGGGTTCGCCGCGATGACAGCAGGTTCGAGCTGGCGGCGCACATCAACACCACGCCCGCGCAGGAGGCGCTGCCTGCTGGCGATCCGCTGTGTATGTTCCTGGAGGCGCGCCAGTGGGTGGTCGACCTGCGCGAGCTGGCGGCCTCGCCGGGCGCGTACGACGGCCTCGCGATTCCGGCGGCGATCGCTGCCCTGCCTCGCGCCCGACTGGTCGTGCCGCTGGTGCTGCACGGGCGCCTGGCCGGCTTCATGCTGCTGCTGGAGCCGCGCAGCAGGATCGCGCTGAACTGGGAGGTGATCGACCTGCTCAAGATTGCGGGCAGCCAGGCCGCCAGCCACCTGGCGCAGCAGGAGGCGGCCGATGCGCTGATGGTGGCGCGCCAGTTCGAATCGTTCAACCGGATGTCCACCTTTATCGTGCATGACCTCAAGAACCTGGTCTCGCAGTTGTCGCTGCTCAGTTCCAATGCGCAGACGCACAGCGCCAATCCGGAGTTCCAGCGCGATATGGCCGAGACGGTCGCGCATTCGGTGCGCAAGATGAAGCTGCTGCTGCAAAGGCTGAGCCGCGGGGGCGCGCTGGAACGAACCGGCCCGCTGTCGATGGCGGAACTGCTCGGGCGCGCGGTGGCGCTCAAGGCGGCCTTCGAGCCGCGTCCCGTGCTGGCCTGCGAAGGCGACGCGGCAGTGCTGGCCGATGCCGAACGGCTGGAGCGGGTGGTCGGCCACCTGATCCAGAATGCCATCGAGGCGACGCCCAAGGAGGGCAGGGTGGCGGTGAGCCTGCGCACGGCCGGTGGCGAAGCGCTGGTGGAGGTGACGGATACCGGGGCCGGGATGAGCGAGGAATTCATTCGCGAGCGCCTGTTCAAGCCGTTCGAAAGCACCAAGGCTGCGGGCATGGGCATCGGCGCGTTCGAAAGCCGGGAGTACATCCGCGAGCTGGGCGGCCGCCTGGAGGTGTCGAGCCAGCCGCTGTGCGGCACTACTTTCCGGATTGCGCTGCCCTTGCACGAGGCTGGCCGGATCGGCGGGGCGGACGCGGCGTAGCACAGGCAACGATCAGCACCAGGAAGAACGCCAGCGTCAGGCGCGGCACGTCGAACAGGCTGTCGAACAGGCCGACCATCAGGAATCCGGTGAGCGCGGCAACGTACACCAGGGCGCTGGCGTCACCCCGCAGCGCGCGTCGCGCGAGCACGCCTGCGGCGGTGATGAGTACGAAGACCGCCGCCGCCAGCCCCACCCAGCCCATCTCGAACACGATATGCACCACGACGTTCTTGGCGTGCCACGGCAGGTGGCTGCGGTCGCTGCTGAAGAACCAGCCTTCATTCGCGCGCGAGAACGCGCCGTTGCGCACCAGTTCCTCGCGCGTGGACAGGTCGACCAGGCTCACGTTGTCAATATCGATGCCGCCTTCGGACCCGGCGGCCGCCAGTTCCAGCTGGGTGGGCGGCTGCAGGATTCCGATGGAAGGATTGGCCGGGACCGCGCGCAGGATCACGCTGTAGTGCCGCCACTCGTCGCCCGGCGGGCCGAGCCGGATGTGCGCGGCGGAGCAGTTCTGCGGGTACAGCAGCCAGCGCTCGCACACGGCCGCCTGCAGGACGGCTTTGGCGCTGTTGCGGCGGACATCGGCGCTGAACAGGTAGCGGCCACCGGCTGGCGCATCCACGCGCTGCAGGATGCGCAGCGCCTCCCCGTAGCCGGCCTGGTAGCGGGCGACGCCCAAGCGCAGGAAGCGGTTGGCATCGCCGGTATCGACAAAGCTGAACCTGCCCGGCGTCTCGCCGGCGCTGTTGCGCCAGTAGTAGGCCTCGGGATAGCTGCCAAGTCCCATGCCGAACAGGGAAGTGGCCGGATCGCGGTCCATCATCGCCAGCGAACCGGTCCAGTGCCGCACGCGCACGTCCAGGTCGCCGGCGGTGGTGGCGAAGCGGGTGCCGAGGTAGTAGCTGGCGGCGGCCGGTATCAGCGTGGCCAGCACGACGGCAAAGAACAGGGTGGCGGTGATGGCCGCGCGCGGCTGCCACAGGGTACGAGGCGTCATCTGGCTCACCGCCACGATCGTGACCGCCAGCGCCGCCACCGCCAGCGCAGGGGGCGCGGCATCCGGACCGCCCCAGTGGTGGGCGACTGCCGCCGCGCCGACTGCCAGCGCGGCAAACGCGGCCACCGGCAGCGCCGCGCCGTTCCTGCTGCGCGCCCCATACAGCAGCGGCGCTCCCGCGCCGAATGCGAGCGCCGAGACTGCAACGGCGATGTAGGAGCCTTTTTCCAGCAGCGCCGCCAGCATGCCCGCCGCCAGCACTCCGGCGACGGCGGCCCCCGGCGCGGCGAGGCGCGCCGGGCTGGCCGAGAGAATCATGGCCGCGACCATCAACGTAATCGATGCGCCCAGACCGCGGTAGCCGGAAGTGGCGAATACCCTGAACAACACCGTCGCCGTCAGTGCCAGCAGACCCGCTGCCAGCAGCAGGGCGCGAACGTCGAAGGCGCCGCGCCGCAGGCGATGCGCGGCAGCCAGGCCGCCGGCAGCCAGGGCCGCGCCGGCGAAGGCCAGGTACATGTCGCGCGAGAAGATCGCGAAGCTGGCGTAGCAGCCGAGCAGCAGCAGTCCCAGCGCCGCCAGATGCCGCAGCCGCGCGCCGGGAGCACCCAGCCACAGGCCGATGAACGGTAGCGAGAGCGCTAGGTAGGCATCGAGCGCGGCGCCGCCCGTGTGCATCGACGAGAACGGGCCGGTGGGGCGGTAGTCGGCCGCGAAATTGAGCAGGCCGGGGAACATGGCGCGCTCCCACACCACGGTGAGCGCCGTCATGCCCATCCCCGCCAGCATGCCGGGGACGAACCAGGCGCCGACGCTGTGCATGCCGTCACCTGCGGTGCGCAGGAACAGCGGCAGCAGGATCACGGCCCAGGCAAAGCCGGAATACACGCGCAGGGCGTTCCACGAGCTGAAGTAGCCGGCGAAGGCGTTGGCGTCCGCGGGCTGCAGCGGAAGCAGTCCTGCCGCCATGCTCGCGGTCCATGCGGCGGCGAAGAGCGCGAGCGCGACTGCCACCGGGCGCGGCAGCATCGCCTTTGGCGCATCGCGCGCGGTGCGCAGGTAGCCGACGGCGGCGGTGGCGAGCAGCAGCAGGTCGATCTCGCCCAGGTAGAACCAGCCGGTGTGCGGTGCGGCGTCGAACACCGGCAGCAGGGCGGGCACGGCGAACAGCCATGCGCGCGGGCGCCACCAGATCAGCAGCGCGTAACCGCCGAGCGCGGGCCAGACGATGAGCGGGTCGGCCGGGTAATGTGCCGCTGCGATGAGCAGGCAGGCCAGCAGGGCCAGGCCGGCGATCCGGAGCGCGGCAGGGCCCATGGCATCAGTCCCCCGGCTCCGTGACTTTCGCGAGCAGGCGCGCCAGCTCGCGGGAGCGCGCGCGCCGCGAGCACGCCGCGATAGCCTCGGCCGACGCCAGCGGTGCGGTTCCTGCGCGCGCGCGGGCGATGAAGCTCTCCAGTGCTGCCGCGATGGCAGTCGCATCGTCCAGCGGCGCGATCGTGTCCATGCCCGCGCTGCGCATCGTCGCCGCGGTGTCGCCGGCAGGATCGGTCAGCGCCAGGACCGGACGGCGCGCGCGGAAGTATTCGTAGATCTTGGCCGGCACCTGGTCGTTGCAGCTGGCTCCCTGCAGCACGAGCAGGCCGCTCGCGGAAAGCATCTCCGCCAGCGCCGCGGTATAGGGGATGTGCGGCTCCAGGGCCACCACCGATTCCACGCCCGCCTGCGCCACCAGAGTGCGCAAGTGGGAGTCGTGGCCGGTGGCGCGCAGGACCAGCCTGAAGCTGCCGGCGGCGATCGCGCCCCGCCGCAGCAGTATCGCCAGCGCCGTGAACAGCGCGGCCGGGTCGCGCTCGGACGGGTAGATCACGCCGCTGTGGACCAGCGTGAACGGCTGGCCATCCGCGGCAGCGGCGGGGGGCGCCGCCGCGAAGCTCTCTTCGTCGAAGCCGTTCTCGATCAGCGCAAAGCGGCTCGCTGGCACGTGCGGGTAGCGCGTTGCATACGCGCGCAGGGCGCCGGGCGTGGTGCATACCGCCACCGCGCACTGTTCGACCGTCTGGCGCTCGATCCAGCGGTACACGCGGCGGGTCAGCGGGTCGGGCGGGTAGGCATCGTCCGTCATCGGGTCGCGCAGGTCGGCGATCCAGGGCAGGCCGGTGAGCTTGCGCAGCGCCAGGCCGGCCAGGTGGGCGGTCGCGATCGGGTAGGTGGACCAGATCGCGGCCGGCCGGTGCACGCGCACCAGCCGCAGTCCGGCCGGCACTGCGCCCAGCAGCCAGCTTACCCAGCGGTCGGGCAGGGCGAACCAGCGCGGGTAGCGTCCCAGCACGGAGAGGTGGCGCGCGGTGTCGAGCGCGAAGGCGCGCGTGACCACCGCCTGGGGCGGGATCTCGCTGGACAGGTCCTCGCAGTGATCGTGGTAGGCGCGCGGCGAGGCGCACAGCATTAAGGGCCGCCAGCCTTCCTGCGGCAGGTGTTGTGAAAATTTCAGCGTGCGCTGGATGCCGCTGCTGCCGCGCATGGGCGGGTAGTGAAAAGCGATCATCAGCACGCTCTTCACCATGACCGGACCCATTCGCGCGTCCAGCGCGCCACTTGGTCGCGCCATGCGCGGCACGAGAAGGTGTGGTCGGCTTCCTCCAGGTGGCGCCAGCCGGTGCGGTGGGGGCCGAGCGCGCGCTTCCATTTTGCGGAGGACCCTGCCAGGTCCATGAACTCCCTGGCCGTCAGGTCCTGGCCGCTGAGGATCACCAGGATCCGTCCCGGAAAGGCTGCAAGGCTGGACAGCAGGCGGTCGGGCAGCGCAGGCTGGCTGCCGCCCGCGCGGCGCGTGCCGCCGGCTGCCTGGGACAGCAGCCCGGCCAGGGACCGCAGGGCGGCGCGATAGTCGAAACGGCCGCGCAGGATGCGGCCCCACAGTGCGCGGTCGAACAGGCGCGCGCGGTAATAGTGACGCAGCGTGGTGCGGGCGATGCCGCCGTCGGTGCGCACCCAGGGATTGAGCAGGACCATGCCCACCACGCGCGGGTCGAGCGGCGCATGGAACGCGGCGGCGGCGGCGCCGTCGCACATGCCCCAGACAGCGACATCCTGCAGGGAGGGGACGGTGGCGGTAAACTGGTCCAGCGCGCGCGCGATGTCCGCGCCGACCTGTTCGAAGTTGCGCATGCCGCCGGCGCTGTCGCCCATGCCGCGGTAATCGAAGCGCAGTACCGGAATCCCGTCCTGCGCCAGGTCGCGCGCCAGCAGGACGAACTGGCGGTGGCTGCCGGCGCGGTACTGCGGGCCGCCGACGATGACAAGGATCCCGCGCGGGCCGGGCCGGGCCGGAATGCTGGCGATGCCGACCAGCGTGTCGCCCTCGCAGTCGATCAGGACTGCCTGCTCGCGGTAGGACGCGTCGGACGCGCCGCCGGGGCATGGTCTACCGGGCGACTCCGGCGGGGCGGCCATTTACGCCATCTTTGCTCGCACGAAGCCGGCCAGGCTGCCCAGGGTTGCAAAGGTGCTGGCGCCGATCTCGTCGTCTTCCACGGTGATCCCGAACGTCTCTTCCAGCGCCGCGATCAGGTTCACCACCGCCATCGAGTCCAGCTCGGGCAGGGTGCCCAGCAGGCTTGATTGTTCGTCAAGCGAGCGCAGGGTAGGTTCGGAAAGGCTCAGCACTTCGCCGAGGATGGATTTGACTTCTTCGAGATACATTCGTGCTCCGGATTGTGGGAAGGGGCAGGCAGCCGAAACGCGGGCCCGCCCCGAAGTCCACATGGTACATGGTGCGGCGCACGATGGTCTACGGCAGCGGCGGGTCGCCGATTGAGGGCGGTCAACGCTGTGTTGTGTTGTACCCACGCGGCCCGCCGCATGAGGCAATCTTTGGCGCAGGTGTGCGCCAGCACATAAAATAGCGGCCTGGCCGCGGCCAAACCACCCCGATCCCTATGAACGAGCTGATTCACCACTTCATTTTCGATGCCGCCCGGCGCACGCCCGGCGCGGAGGCGCTCGTGCATGGCGACCGCCGCCTCGACTACGCCACGCTCGCCACCGCCGTGGCGCGGGTGTCGCACGGGCTGCTGGCGCTGGGCCTCCAGCGCGGCGACCGGGTGGCGGTCTACCTGGAAAAGAATGTCGAAAATGTCACGGCGATGTTCGGCGCGGCGATGGCGGGCTGCGTGTTCGTGCCGGTCAACCCATTGCTCAAGCCGGAGCAGGTGGCGTACATCCTGGCCGATTGCAACGTGCGCGTGCTGGTTACGTCGGTCGAGCGCCTGCGCCTGCTGTCCGCAGTGCTGCACAACTGCCCCGACCTGCACGCGGTGGTCGCCACCGGCGCGGCGGAGCATGCCTCCGCCGTCGGCGGGGTGCCGGTGCTGCGCTGGGATCGCGCGATGACGGAAGCGCCCGAGAGCGCTCCCCATGCGGCCATCGACGCCGACATGGCTGCCATCCTCTACACGTCCGGCAGCACCGGCAAGCCGAAAGGCGTGGTGCTGTCGCACCGGAACATGGTGGCGGGGGCGCGCAGCGTAGCGCAGTATCTCGGGAACACGGCGGACGACCGCATCCTGGCCGTGCTGCCGCTCAGTTTCGACTATGGGCTGAGCCAGCTGACCACGGCCTTCCACGCCGGCGCGACCGCAGTCCTGATCAACCACCTGCTGCCGCGCGACGTGCTCAACGCCGTGGTCGCGGAGCGCATCACCGGACTGGCGGCAGTGCCGCCGCTGTGGATCCAGCTGGCGCCGTTGCCGTGGCCACAGGACTGCACGCTGCGC
Organism: Pseudoduganella sp. GCM10020061; assembly: GCF_042683405.1. Lineage (NCBI taxonomy): Bacteria > Pseudomonadati > Pseudomonadota > Betaproteobacteria > Burkholderiales > Oxalobacteraceae > Pseudoduganella > Pseudoduganella sp. GCM10020061. The sequence continues at coordinate 368,266 of NZ_JBHUJS010000001.1, forward strand.
TACTTCACCAACTCCGGCGGCGCCATGCAGCGACCGACGCTGGAGGCGCTGATGCGGGCGCTGCCTGCGGCGCAGCCGTTCCTCATGTACGGCCTGACCGAAGCGTTCCGCTCGACCTACCTGCCGCCCTCGGAAGTGGCGCGTCGCCCGGGCTCGATCGGCCGCGCGATCCCGAACGCGCAGGTGCTGGTGCTGCGCCCGGACGGCAGCGAATGCGACATCAACGAACCGGGCGAGCTGGTGCACCGCGGCGCGCTGGTGTCGCTGGGCTACTGGAACGACCCGGCCAAGACGGCGGAGCGGTTCCGGCCCATCCCTGCGCAGCACGACGGCCTGCCGCTGCCGGAGCTGGCGGTGTGGTCCGGCGATACCGTGCGCCGCGACGAGGAAGGCTTCCTGTACTTCATCAGCCGCAATGACGAAATGATCAAGACCTCCGGTTACCGCGTCAGCCCGACCGAGGTGGAAGAGATCGTGTACGCGCGCGCCGGCGTGGCCGAAGCGGCGGCGATCGGCGCGGCCCATCCGGCGCTCGGCCAGGCGATCGTGCTGGTGGCCTATGTGGGCGGGGGCGCCGCCACCGACAGCGCGGCGCTGCTGTCGGCGCTGAAGGCGCACCTGCCCGGCTATATGGTGCCGCAGAAGGTGGTCGTCGCCGACGCGCCGCTGCCGCGCAACCCGAACGGCAAAATCGACCGCAAGCTGCTGGCTGCCCAGCATGCCGATGCATTTACCCAGGTAACCCGATGAGCACACGCCCGCAACACGCGCCAATGACCCAGTTCGACGTGGTGGACGACGAGCTGCAGGTAGGCGGCATCGCGCTGTCGCGCCTCGCGCAGCGCGTCGGCCAGACCCCGTTCTACGCCTACGACCGTGCCCGCATGAGCGCACGCGTGGCGCTGCTGCGCCGGCACCTGCCGCAGCAGGTCCACCTGCACTACGCGATGAAGGCGAATCCGATGCCGGCGGTGGTCCAGCACATGGCTGGCCTGGTCGACGGGCTCGATATCGCGTCCGGCGGCGAGCTGAGTGTGGCGCTCGACACCACCATGGACCCGGGTCGCATCAGCTTCGCGGGCCCGGGCAAGAGCGATGCGGAGATCGCGCGCGCGGTGGCGGCCGGCGTGGTGCTGAACCTGGAATCGGAATCGGAGATGGAGCGCGCGGCCATGGCCGGCACGCGCCTGGGCATCCGTCCGAGGGCGGCCGTGCGCGTCAACCCCGACTTCGAGCTCAAGTCGTCCGGCATGAAGATGGGCGGCGGTCCCAAGCAGTTCGGTGTCGACGCCGAGCGCGTGCCGGCCATGCTCGACCGGATGCGCGCGCTGGACCTTGCGTTCGAAGGCTTCCATATCTTTACCGGCTCGCAAAACCTGAAAGCCAGCGCCTTGCAGGAGGCGCACCAGAACACGTTCGAGCTGGCCTACCGCCTGGCGCAGCATGCGCCTGCTCCGCTCAATACGCTGAACATCGGCGGCGGCTTCGGCGTGCCGTACTTCCCGGGCGAGCAGCCGCTCGACCTGGCCGCGGTCGGCGAGAACCTGGAGAGCCTGATGCCGGAAGCCGCCGTGCGGTTGCCCGGCACGCGGATCGTGGTGGAGCTGGGGCGCTACCTGGTGGCCGAGGCAGGGGTGTACGTGTGCCGTGTGGTCGACCGCAAGGTCTCGCGCGGGCAGGTGTTCCTGGTGACGGACGGCGGATTGCACCATCACCTGTCGGCGTCGGGGAACTTCGGACAGGTCATCCGCAAGAACTATCCGGTGGCGATCGGCAACCGCGTGGTGGGAACGGAGCGCGAACTGGTGTCGGTGGTGGGGCCGCTGTGCACGCCGCTCGACCTGCTGGCCGACCAGATGGAACTTGCGCGCGCCGATGTGGGCGACCTGGTCGCGGTATTCCAGTCGGGCGCCTACGGACTTACGGCCAGCCCGGCCGCTTTCCTCAGTCATCCGGGCGCGCTCGAAGTGCTGGTCTGACAAAAAACATGCAGGAGGTGCGATGTCTGGTTTATGCGGCTGGACGAACCACGGCAGCGGCGCCGACGCCAACCGCCGCCTGGCGCACGCGATGGCATCTCCCCTCTCGCGCTACGATCGCAACACTGTCCACGTAGCATCCGCGGACACCTGCGCCGTGGCCGCGGCCGGCCGTGCGCACGTCGCGCGCCATGGCAGCGTGCTGGTGGCGCTGTGGGGCGGCGCTTCACTGCACGACGGGCCCCTGGCTGAACAGGCGGCAGCCGAAGGCCTTGCCAGCGCGCTCGCCAGCGGGTGGCGCACGGCACCGGAATCGCTCTGCCGCGCCCTCACTGGTCCATTCGCGCTGGCGCTGGTGGACGCGGGCAGTGGCGATGCGCTCCTGGCGGTCGACCGGATGGGCGCGCACCCGCTGTCGTACCGCGCGGACGATGGCGCGCTCGTGTTTGCGTCGCATGCGGATGCGATCGCGCTGCACCCGCTGGGCCGCCAGCTCCAGGCCGACCCGCAGGGTATTTTCGATTACGTCTACTTCCACATGGTGCCGTCGCCCGGCCACGTCTGGCAGGGCGTGCGCCGCCTGCTGCCGGGAGAAATGCTGGAGTACCGCGGCGGGCGCGCCAGCGTGCGGCGCTACTGGAAGATGCGCTTCGACGAGGACGTGCGGCCCGACTTCGGCGCGATGAAGGAGCGCTTTGTCGATGCGGTGCGCGACAGCGTGCGCGAAGCGGGCGCCGGCTGCGAGACAGGCGCCTTCCTGTCCGGCGGCACCGACAGCTCCACCATCGCCGGCATGCTGTGCCAGGTCGGCGGCCGTCCCGCGCGCACGTACTCGATCGGCTTCGACGCGCAGGGCTACGACGAAATGGAGTACGCCCGCATCGCGGCCCGCCATTTCGGCACGGACCACCATGAGTACTACGTCACGCCCGACGATGTGGCGGACGCGATCCCCGAGGTGGCGCGCGCATTCGACCAGCCTTTCGGCAACGCTTCCGCTGTCCCGGCCTACATGTGCGCGCGCCTGGCCCGGCAGGACGGCATCGAGCGCCTGCTGGGCGGCGACGGCGGCGACGAGCTGTTCGGAGGGAACGAGCGCTACGCGCGGCAGCATGTGTTCGCGCTGTACGAGAAGCTACCGCAGCCGCTGAGGGGGGCACTGATCGAGCCTGCGCTGCGCCTCTTCCCGCTGGGCGGGGCCATCGCGCCAGTACGCAAGGCGCGCAGCTACGTCGAGCAGGCCAGGGTGCCGATGCCTGCGCGGCTGGAAACCTACAACCTGCTGGGGCGCTATGGCGCCGGCGCCGTGTTCGAGCGGGAGTTCCTGGCGCACGCCGACAGCGCGCGTCCGCTCGCCAGCCTGGAGGAGACCTGGAGCTGGAGCGAGGCCCGCACCCTCATCAACCGCATGCTGGAACTGGACCTGAAGATCACGCTGGCGGACAACGACCTGCCCAAGGTGACGGGCGCCTGCCAGATGGCGGGGATCGATGTCGCTTTCCCCTTCCTGCATCATCGCGTGGTCGATTTCTCGGCGGGGCTGCCGCCTTCCTACAAGCTCAGGGGACTCAAGCTGCGCTGGTTTTTCAAGGAGGCGCTGCGCGGCTTCCTGCCCGACGAGATCATCGCCAAGCAGAAGCATGGCTTCGGCCTGCCGTTCGGGGTCTGGCTCGGGCAGCACGACAGGCTGCGCCAGCTTGCGGGCGACAGCCTGTCCGGCCTGAAGTCGCGTGGCATCGTGCGCCCGCAATTCATCGACGACCTGCTTGCGCGCCACCTTCCCGAGCACCCCGGCTACCACGGCACCATGGTCTGGGTGCTGATGATGCTGGAACAGTGGTTCCAGCAGCGCGCGAGCCGCCCGCCAGTCCCGGACCGGGCGGAGCCTGGGCGCTAGAAGAAGCTCTCCGGGATCACCAGCACATCGCCCGGCCGCATCTTGATGTTGGCCGAGATGTCCCCCTTCTTGATCAGGTCATGGAGGCGCACCCCGTAGGTGGTCTGCTTGCCGTTGACCGTCCGGATGATGGAAGCCCGGTTGCCGGCCGCGAACTCGGTCACGCCGCCCACTGCGATCAGCACGTCCATCAGCGACATGTCGCGGCGGTAGGGCAGGGCCTGCGGACGCGCCGCCTGCCCGATCACGCGCACCTGGCGGTCGTAGCTGCCCACGAAGCCGGTCACGATCACCGTCACGACCGGCTGCTGGATGAATTTGGACAGCGCCTTTTCGATATCGCGCGCCAGTTCGGTGGCGGTGCGTCCCGACGCCTGCAGGTCTTCCACCAGCGGCGTGGTCAGCTTGCCGTCCGGCCGCACGGGAAACGATCCCGATACCTCCGGGTTGCGCCATACGGTGATGCTGACGTTGTCGCCGGCGCCGATCACGTAGTCGGCCGGCGGCGCGGCATCCTGTACCGGCGCGGCGGCGTGCCTGGTCGCGCATCCGGTGAGCACGGTCATCGCCGCCAGCGCAAGCAGGGCGGCGATCGATTGGCGATGGTTCATGGCGTGTTCCTTTCCTGGTTAGTCGCAGCTGGCTGCTTGTTCACGAGATCCCTGATGAAGTTGGACGGGATCGCGTAGGAGATGCCGCTCGGGCCGGAACCGGGCGAACCCTTCGGGTCCCTGACCCACACCATGTTGATGATGCCGACCACGGAGCCGTCTTCGCTCCGGTACAGCGGACTGCCGCTGTTGCCGGGGAAGGCTGTCCCGTCGATCTGGAACATGGCGAATGGCTTGCTGACCAGCTTCCCGATTATCGCGGGATCGAGCTTGCGCGCATTGAGCGGGGGCATGAAGGCGGGCGTGACCGCGGCCAGCATGGCGCGGTGGGTGGCCGGGTTCAGTCCCAGCGCCATCCCGAGCGGATAGCCGGTGAAGGCGAGCGTGTGCCCTTCCGCCGCCTGGTCCGAATCCGCCAGCGTGAGCGGCGCCAGCGGCTTGCCTGTGATGCGCAGCAGCGCCAGGTCGTGTTCCCGGTCCAGCTCCACCGCGACCGCGGGACGGAATTCGTAGGCGCCGGCGCCCGTCACGATCACGCCGAGCGCGCGGCCGGGAACCGCGTCCGCATCGAGCACTACATGGGCGTTGGTCACGATGGTCAGGCCGTCGCCGACGGCAAAGCCGGTGCCGTTGAAGACCACCGGCGGGGTGCGCGTCTTTTCGAACGTCCCCACCGCCACCACCGACGGCTTGACGGCGGCGATGACCTTGGCCAGCTCGGCGGCGCGCGGCAACGGTGCGGGCGCCCACAGCATGGCCAGCAGGGCGATGGTACAGACAGGAATGCGCATGGTGGCGTTCACCTGTTGTGAAAACTTCACCATAGCAGCGAAGCGGCGCGCGCGCGGGCGCTTCGCGACCGGAGTTTGATGTGGCGTAGGTCGGCGTGCCGGCATGTGTTGCCCGCGCGGGCGGAAGTTCCTGAAAGCGGCCTGATCCTAATTTATGTCAAGCCCCGGCATTGTCAGAAATGCTCTGATCGGATCTGCGCGCGCCATTCCGGCCGCCGCCTGAAGCACTCACCGACGCCATTCGACAAGCGCGAGGCCGAATGAAACCGAAGACCGCAAATCGCCGCTGTCCCGCTGCGCTGCATGTGGCCCCGCTCGCGCTGGCGGTCATGCTGGCGCTGGACTGCCATGCCGAGGTCCGGGTGGTGCCGGGGCTCGACCTGCGCGAACGCTACACCGACAACGTGACGCTGGCGCGCGAAGGCCAGGAACGGGGCCGCTTCGTCACCGAGATCACGCCCAGCCTGTCCATCGCAAGCAACAGCCCGTCGCTGCAAATGTCGGCCCGCTACCGCCTGCGCTATTTCGTGTTCAACGACGACGATGCGCAGGATACCCAGCGCCGTACCAATCACCTGTCGGCCTACGCCAAGGCGCGGCTGGTGCCGGAGATGCTGTACCTGGATGCGGCCGCGTCGATCGAAGACCAGGCGGTATCGGCGTTCGGCCCGCAGGACACCGACAACCCCTACGTCGCAGCCAACCGTACCGAGGTGCGTACCTGGCGCATTTCGCCCTATGCGGTGCATCAGTTCGGCGGCACCGCACGCGCTCTGCTGCGCTACGCGCACGATTCGGCCACGAGCGACACGGTGGGTTTCGGCAAGAGCGACAGCGATACCGCAGTGTTCTCGCTGCAAAGCGGGATCAACTTCCGGCGCTGGACCTGGAGCATCGACGCCTCGCACCAGCAACTGGACGACAGCATCGCCGAGGAGAGCGAGACCACCAATGCCAGTGCGACGCTGCGCTGGAACACGTCGCGGGAACTGAGCGTCAGCGTGACAGGCGGCTACGACAAGTACGACTTCAACTCGCACGAGGGCGCGACCGAAGGATCGTTCTGGCGTATCGGGTTCGCGTGGCAGCCGTCTCCCCGCACCAGCCTGTCGGCCAGCGTGGGCGAGCGCTTCTTCGGCCGCACCTACTATCTCGCCGCCAACCACCGCAGCCGCAACACCGTGTGGGACATCAGCTATAACGAGGAAGTGACCACCACCCGTTCGCAGTTCTTCCTGCCTGCCGCGGTGGACACGGCGGCGTTGCTGGACCGCTTGTTCCTGCCGCTTTACCCCGATCCGCTGATGCGCCGCCTGGCTGTCATGGCATACATGCGCGCCACCGGGCTGCCGCCTGCGCTGGCCGACCAGGTCAATTACCTGAGCAACCGCTACATGCTACAGAAGCAGCTGGCGGCGACGGCGATGTTCCGCACGGCCCGCTCCGGCTTCACCATCAGCCTGTACGACGTGCGCCGGCGCGCGCTGTCGCTGTTCGAAGCGGACAGCCGCCTGCTGGGCAACCAGCTCGCCACATTGAACGAGAACACGCGCCAGCGCGGCGTGAACGGCATCTGGAACTGGCGACTGAATCCGCGCTCGGCCCTGAATGTCAGCCTGAGGAATTCGCGCACCGAGTCGCTGCGCACCGGCCGCACCGACGAGACGCAGGCATTGAGCGTCGCGCTGACCCGCCTGTTCACGCCCCGGCTGCGGGCGGCCGCCGAGGTCCGCCACGTGCGCGGCACGCTGCTGTCGGGCGACGACAAGTACCGCGAGAACTCGATCTCTGCGTCGGTGTCGATGCAGTTCTAGGAGATGCCATGAGCGACTCAATGCAGCAGTCGGGAGGAGGTGGCGGCGGGATCGTCTGCGTGGTGGGCGCGCGGCCGAATTTCATGAAGATTGCGCCCCTGATGTCCGCGTTTGCGCGCATGGCGCCGCGGCTGCCGATGACGCTGGTGCACACCGGGCAGCATTACGACAATGCGATGAACTGCCAGTTCTTCGAGGAGCTCGGGATCCCACGGCCGGACGTGGACCTGGAGGTCGGGTCGGGCACGCACGCGGTGCAGACGGCGGAGGTGATGCGCCGCTTCGAACCTGCGCTCGATGCGGCCGCGCCGCGCGCGGTGCTGGTGGTCGGCGACGTCAACTCCACGCTCGCGTGCGCGCTGGTGGCTGCAAAGAAGGGCACCCCCGTCATCCACGTCGAGGCCGGACTGCGAAGCGGAGACCGCACGACGCCGGAAGAGATCAACCGGATCCTTACCGACCAGCTGTCGGACCTGCTGTTCACGACGGAGGAATCGGCGCGCGCCAACCTGCTGCGCGAGGGCGTCGACGCGCACCGCATCCATTTCGCCGGCAACGTGATGATCGATACGCTGCGTGCCAACCTGGCGCGGGCGGTGCCGGCCGCGCACACGGCGGAGCGGCACGGCCGCCCCGGCTTCGGATCCGGGCCGGCGGGCTACGCGGTACTCACGCTGCACCGGCCTTCCAACGTCGACCGGCCCGACGTGCTGCGCACGCTGATCGAAACCTGCGCGCGGCTGGCCGAACGCACGCCCATCTTCTTTCCTGTTCATCCGCGCACCAGGATGATGATCGAAAGCGCCGGCCTGGCGGAGATCATGATGCGAACCAGCTTCCTGCCGCTGCCGCCGCAGGGCTATCTCGAGATGCTGGGGCTGATGGAAGGCGCGCGCGTGGTGCTGACCGATTCGGGTGGCGTGCAGGAGGAAACCACGGCGCTCGGCACGCCCTGCATCACCCTGCGCGACTCCACCGAGCGTCCCATCACGGTGACCGAAGGCACCAACACGATCGCCGGGCGCGACCCGCGCAGTATCTTTTCGGCCTTCGACCGTGCGCTGGCCACAGGGCGCGATGCCGGACGCGTGCCGCGCTATTGGGACGGCCATGCCTCGGACCGCATCGTTGCGGCGGTGCTGGCCTGGATGGAGACGCGAAAGGCCGCCGCATGACGGCGCTGCGCAACGCGATGACCTGCGACGTGGAGGACTACTTCCAGGTGTCCGCGTTCGCCCCCGTGATCGCGCGCGACCAGTGGACGCGGATGGAGTGCCGCATCGAACGCAATGTGGAGCGCGTGCTGGGACTGATGGACGAGGCCTCCGTCAAGGCCACCTTCTTCACGCTGGGCTGGATCGCCGAGCGCTATCCCCAGGTGATCCGGCGTATCGCGGCGCAGGGACACGAGGTGGCGAGCCACGGCTACGCGCACCTGCGCGCCAGCGACCAGGACATGGCGCACTTCGACAACGACATCCGCTCCAGCAAGGCGCTACTGGAAGACCTGTGCGGGAAGGCGGTGCTGGGCTACCGCGCCCCCAGCTTTTCGATTGGCGAAGACAACCTGTGGGCGCTCGACCGGCTCGCGCAGGCGGGCTACCGCTACAGCTCCAGCATCTACCCGGTGGTGCACGACCATTACGGCATGCCGGGTGCTCCGCGATTCGCGTTCCGCCCGCAGTGCGCGACCGGCCTGCTGGAAGTGCCGGTCGCCACCGTGCGCGTGGGCCGGCGCAACCTGCCGGCCGGTGGCGGCGGCTACTTCCGCCTGCTGCCGTACGCGCTGTCGCGCTGGATGCTGGCGCGCGTCAACCGCAGGGACGGGATGCCGGCGGTGTTCTACTTCCATCCGTGGGAACTCGACCCCGGCCAGCCGCGTCCGCGCGGCGCGGGGCTGAAGACGCGCTTCCGCCATTACGTGAACCTGCACCGCACGGAAGGGCGGCTGCGCTCGCTGCTGCGCGACTTCGCATGGGACCGGATGGACCGCATCTTCCTCGACGGGGCGGCGCATGCGCACTGAACTCAAGCTGATGAGCGGCGCCGACTGCGCGCGCTGGGACGAGTACGTGCGGCGCACTCCCGCAGCGACCTTCTTCCACCTCTCCGGCTGGCAGCGCGTGATCGAAGAGGCGTTCGGGCACCGCACCTGGTTCTACTACGCCGAGCAGGAGGGCGAGATCGTGGGCGTGCTGCCGCTGGGGGAGATCCGCAGCCGGCTGTTCGGGCACTCGCTTGTCGCGCTGCCGTTCTGCGTGTATGGCGGCGTGGTCGCGGATACGGCGGCGGCGCGCATGCTGCTGGACGATGCGGCGCACGACCTCGCCAGCGAGCTGGGCGTCGGGCACCTGGAATACCGCAGCATCCTGCCCGCCCATCCGGGCCACCCGGCCTACGCGACGCGCGACCTCTACTACACCTTCCGCAAGGCGATCGGCCCGGACAACGAGGCAAACCTGCTGGCGATCCCGCGCAAGCAGCGCGCCATGGTGCGCAAGGGCGAAAAGCTGGGGCTGGCGAGCGAAATCGACGACGGCGTGCGCCGCATGTTCAAGGCGTTTTCGGCCAGCGTCCACCGGCTCGGCACGCCGGTCCTGCCGGAGCGCTACTTCGCCCTGCTCAAGCGCGTTTTCCGCGACCAGTGCGAGGTGCGCGTGATCGTGCAGGGCAGCGAACTGGTTGCGGCGGTGCTCAGCTTCTACTTCCGCGACGAGGTGATTCCCTACTACGGCGGCGGACGCGATATCGCGCGCCAGCTGGCCGGCAACGATTTCATGTACTGGAGCTTGATGCGCGACGCGGCCGGGCGGGGCTGCACGATGTTCGACTTCGGACGCAGCAAGATCGGCACCGGGGCCTTCGATTTCAAGAAGTACTGGGGCTTCGAGCCGCAGCCGCTCGGGTACGAATACCGTCTGGTGCGCGGCGAGCGGATGCCGGACAACCAGCCCCTCAATCCGAAATACCGCGCCTTCATCCGCATGTGGCAGCGCCTGCCGCTCGGCCTCGCCAACGCGGTCGGGCCGCTGATCTCGCGGCAGCTGGGGTAAGCCATGGAAAAGCTCCTGATGCTGGTCCACCGCATTCCCTACCCGCCCAACAAGGGCGACAAGATCCGTTCGTACCATATGCTGCGCCACCTGGCGCAGCACTACAGCGTGGTGCTGGGCACTTTCGTCGACGATCCGGACGACTGGCGCTACGCGCCGGTGGTGCGCGAGATGTGCGCGGATGCCTACTTCGGTGCGCTGCACCCCTGGCCGGCAAGGCTGCGCTGCCTGGGCGCTCTGTGCGGCGACGAGCCGCTCTCGCTGGCGTGGTACCGCGACGCCAGGATGGACCAGTGGGTGCGGGCGGCCATGGCGCGCGAGCGGATTAACCGGATCGTCGTGTTCTCGTCGGCGATGGCGCAATATGCACGGCCCTACGCCGGCACGCGCCAGGTGATCGATTTCTGCGATGTCGACTCGGACAAATGGCGCCAGTACGCCAGCGCGCGGCCGTGGCCGGCGAGCTGGCTGTACGCGCGCGAGGCGCGCAGGCTGCTCGCCTACGAGCGGGAGGTGGCGCGCCGCGCCGACAGCGCGCTGTTCGTGTCGCGGCCGGAAGCGCACCTGTTCCGCAGCCTCGCGCCCGAGAGCGCGGACAAGACCGCCTATTTCAACATCGGCGTGGACAGCGCGTATTTTTCGCCGGCGCGCGCATACCCCGATCCCTACCCCCAGGGCGCCGAGGCGATCGTGTTCTGCGGCGCCATGGATTACTGGCCCAACGTGGACGCGGCGCGCTGGTTCGCGCTCGAGGTGATGCCCCAGGTGAAGCGCGCACGTCCCGCTGCGGTGTTCTACGTCGTTGGCGCGCGGCCGTCAGCCGAGGTGCGCAGGCTGGAAAAGCCGGGCGCCGTGTGTGTGACGGGCACCGTCGCCGATGTCAGGCCCTACGTGGCCCACGCCAGGCTGTCGGTCGCGCCGCTGCGGATCGCGCGCGGGGTGCAGACCAAGGTGCTGGAAGCGATGGCAATGGCCAAGACGGTTGTCCTGTCGCCGCAGGCGCTGGGCGGCATCGAGGCGACGCCGGGCAAGGAACTGCTGCTCGCCAACGGCGCCGGCGAGTTCGCGGCGCAGGTGCTGCGGACGCTGGCGCGGCCCGATCCGCGCATCGGCCGCGCCGCGCGCCTGGGAGTCCGGCGCCGCTACGCCTGGAGCACCAGCCTTGACCGGGTGGTCGAGCAGATCGAGGGCGGGAGGAGGGCGCATGCGCACTGACGCCGCCCGCTTTCCCGCCGTGCTGGTGCTGCTGGCGCTCGCGCTGGCAGCGCCGCTGGCCGTCTATACCGACACTGCGCGTTCGGTGGTCGCGGTCTGGAACAGTTCCAACACCTTCGCCCATGGCTATGCCGTGGTGCCGGTGGCGCTGTGGCTGATATGGCAACGGCGCGCCTATCTCGCCGCGCTGCCGGTGGCGCCTTTCTGGCCGGCGTTGCTCCTGCTCGCGCTGCTGGGCAGCGCGTGGTTCGCCGCCGACCTGGCCGATGTGCAGGTCGCACGGCAGTACGCGCTGGCCGCCATGCTGCCGGTGACGGTGCTGGCGGTGCTGGGCAGGGCGGTGGCGCGCGCGCTGGCATTTCCGCTTGCCTTCATCATGCTCGCGGTGCCGTTTGGGGAATCGCTGATCCCGCCGCTGATCGACCTGACGGCCGACTTTACCGTCGCCGCGCTGTCCGCCACCGGCATTCCGGTGCTGCGCGAAGGCACGCAGTTCACCATTCCGAGCGGGCGCTGGTCCGTGGTGGAAGCGTGCAGCGGGGTGCGCTACCTGATTGCCTCGGTCAGCCTCGGATTCCTGTTCGCGCACCTGAACTACCGCTCGCGCGTCCGGCAGGCGGTGTTCGTGCTGCTGTCTGCCGTGGTGCCGATCGGCGCCAACGTGGTGCGGGCCTACGGCATCGTGATGATCGGGCACCTGAGCGGCAATACGCTGGCAGTCGGGATCGACCACTTCATCTATGGATGGATCTTCTTCGGCGTGGTGATGTTCCTGCTGTTCTGGATCGGGAGCGGCTGGCGGGAGGACGCGGGGGGCCAATCCGCCCCGGCCACGCCGCATCGCGCCGCGCGCGTGCCTGCGAAGGCTGCGGCGGCGCTGGCGGCAGCTGTCCTGGCGGCCGCTTCCCCGCCGCTTGCCTTCGACGCCGCGCTGGCCGGCGCGCCCGGGCGCGCGGTCGACCTCTCGCAATTGCGCCTGGCGTGGGCGCATGCGGACGGCGTCACCACATGGCGGCCCGAATTCGCGAACGCCAGCGCGCAGCTGCATGGCGCATACGCCCACGGTCCGCACCGCGCCGGCCTGTCGGTGCTGTATTACCGGGACCAGCGCAGGTCGGGAGTCAAGCTGATCTCGTCCACCAACCGCCTGGCCGGGCCGGATTCGCGTTGGTGGCAGCTCAGCCAGGCGGAACGCGATGTGCAGGCCGGCGGGCGCGCGCTGCAACTGCGCGAGTCGGTGGTGAGCGACGGCTCGCGCAAGCTGCTGGTGTGGTCGTGGTACTGGATCGCAGGACGCACCACCGCCAGCGACTACGCGGGCAAGGTGTACCAGGCGCGCGCGCTGCTGGCCACCGGCCGCGATGACGGCGCTGCGGTGCTGGCCTACGCGCCTTTCGACGAAGACCCCGGCGAGGCGCGCGCCGTGCTGCGCGCCTTCCTGGATGCCAATCTTGCGCCGCTCGAAGCGGCACTGTCCGCCAGCCGGGAGGAATAGCCATGGACAAGGTACCGCTGGTGGCGCACCTGATCTACCGACTCGATTTCGGCGGCCTTGAAACGCTGCTGGTCGAGCGCATCAACCGCATGCCTGCGTCTTCCTACCGCCACGCGGTGCTGTGCCTGGCCGGCCACGATCCCCGCTTCGCTGCCCGCATCGCCCGTGCCGGCGTCGAGGTGATCGACCTTGGCAAGCGGCCGGGATGGTCGCTGCAGACGCATGTGGGCGTGTGGCTGGCGCTGCGGCGCATGCGGCCCGCCATCCTGCACACCTACAACCTGGCGGCAGTCGAGTATGCGCTGGCCGGATTCCTGGCCGGTGTACCTATCCGCGTGAACGGAGCGCATGGCCGCGACGCCTCGGACCCGGACGGCGTGAACCGCGTCCACAACTGGCTGCGCCGGCTGATGGCGCCCTTCTACGACTGCTGCTACGCCAACTCCGCTGCCATGCTCGAGTGGCTGCGCGCCACCGTGCGTGTTCCCCGGCACAAGACGCGCCTGCTCGCCAACGGCATCGACACCGAGCGCTTCACGCCACCGCCAGCCATCGACCCCGGCGGTCCGATCGTGATCGGCACGGTGGGCAGGATCGACGCAGTCAAGGACCACACCACGCTCATGCACGCCTTCGTGCTCCTGCGCGGACGCCTGCCCGAGCTGAGCGAACGCCTGCAGCTGGCGATCGTCGGCGACGGCCCGCAGCTTGCCACGCTGCGCGCGCTGGCGGTCAGCGAGGGCATCGCGCACTGTAGCTGGTTGCCCGGTTCGCGCACCGATATTCCGGCGCTCCTGCGCGGCTGGCGCGTGTTTGCCAATTCGTCCATCGCCGAAGGCATGCCCGCTTCGGTGCTGGAGGCGATGGCCTGTGCCTTGCCGGTGGTCGCTACCCGCGTGGGCGGCATCGGCGAAGCGGTCGACGACGGCGAGACGGGGCGCCTGGTGCCGCCGTCGGACCCGCAGGCGCTGGCCGATGCGCTGGAGGACTACGTGCGCAATCCCGCGCTGGGACGCTGGCATGGCGCGGCCGGGCGCGAGAAGGTGGTGCGCAGCCACGGCATGGCCGCAATGGTGGCCGCCTACGAGGCGATGTACGACGCGCTGTGCGAGCGCAAGCTGGGATATGTAAGGAGCGTGAAGTCATGTGTGGAATAGCCGGTCTGTTCGATACGCGCGGCCGGCGCCAGGTCGACCGCGTGCTGCTGGCGGCGATGAACGGAACGCTGAGCCATCGCGGTCCTGACGAGGACGACATCTGGACGGCGCCCGGCGTCGGCCTCGCGCACCGGCGGCTATCGGTGATCGACATCGCCTCCGGACGCCAGCCGCTCGGCAACGAGGATGGCAGCGTGATGGTCTGCTACAACGGCGAGATCTATAACTACCGCGAACTCGGCAAGGAGCTGCGTGCGCTCGGCCATGTGTTCCGCACGCGCTCGGATACGGAAGTTATCGTGCACGCGTGGGAAGAGTGGGGCGAAGCATGCGTCACGCGCCTGCGCGGCATGTTCGCATTCGCCCTGCATGACGCGCGCCGCGGCCAGCTGTTCCTCGCGCGCGACCGTCTCGGGGTGAAGCCGCTGTTCTATGCCATGCTGCCGGACGGGACGCTGGCGTTCGGCTCCGAGCTGAAGGCGCTGCGGGCGATTCCCTGGCTGCCCCGCACCATCGACGTGCAGGCGGTGGAAGAGTATTTCGCCTACGGCTATGTGCCGGACCCGCGCACCATCTACAGCGGCGCGTTCAAGCTGGCGCCGGGCCATACCCTGCTGCTGCAGGAAGGCGCCGCGCCTGCGGCGCCGCGCCCGTACTGGGACGTGCGGTTCGAACTGGGCAGGGCGCAGCCGGAGCAGCAGGTGCAGGAGGAGCTGGCCGCGCGGCTGCGCGAGGCGGTGCGCATGCGGCTGGTGGCCGAGGTGCCGCTGGGCGCCTTCCTGTCCGGCGGCGTCGATTCCAGCGCTGTCGTCGCGATGATGGCCGGCCTGACGGACGGACCGGTCAACACCTGCTCGGTCGGCTTCGAGCACCGCGATTTCGACGAGTCGGCCTATGCGCGCGAAGTCGCCACCCGGTATGGCACGGCGCACTACAGCAGGACCGTCGATCCGGACGACTACGGCCTGCTGGACACGCTGGCGGCGTTGTACGACGAGCCCTACGCGGACAGTTCCGCCATCCCCACCTACCGGGTCTGCGAGCTGGCGCGTACCAGGGTCACGGTGGCGCTGTCGGGCGACGGCGGCGACGAGAACCTGGCGGGGTATCGCCGCTACCGCCATGCGGTGGCCGAACAGAACGTGCGCGGGTGCTTTCCGGCGGCGCTGCGCGGTCCGGTGTTCGGCGCGCTGGGACGCTGGTATCCGAAAGCCGACTGGGCGCCGCGGGTGTTTCGCGCCAAGACCACCTTCGAAGCGTTGTCGCGCGACCTGGTGGAAGGATACTTCCATGGCGTCTCGCTGATGACGGACGCGATGCGCGCGCAGCTTTTCTCCGCGTCGCTGCGCTGCCAGCTGCAGGACTACCACGCGATCGAAGTGATGCGCCGCCACCTGCGCGGCGCACAGGTGCACGATGCGCTGTCGACGATCCAGTATCTCGACCTCAAGACCTACCTGCCGGGCGACATCCTGACCAAAGTGGACCGCGCATCGATGGCGCATGCGCTGGAGGTGCGCGTTCCGCTGCTGGACCACGAGCTGGTGGAGTGGACCGCTACACTGCCGTCGCACCTGAAACTGCGCAGCGGGGAGGGAAAGTACATCTTCAAGAAGGCGCTGGAGCCCTACCTGCCGCGCCACATCCTGTACCGCAAGAAGCAGGGCTTCGCGGTGCCGCTGGCCCAGTGGTTCCGCGGACCGCTGCGCGAGCGCGTGCGCGAGTCGCTGCTCGGCCCGCGGCTGGCCGACACCGGATTCTTCAACAAGAAATACCTGCACGAGATCGTGGAGCAGCACCAGGCCGGCCGACGGGACTACAGCGCGCCGATCTGGAGCCTGCTGGTGTTCGACGCGTTCCTGCGCAGGGAGAGCGGAGCGTGAACATGGCCGGTCCCATCCTGCACGTGCTGGACCACTCGATCCCGCTGCACAGCGGCTACGCCTTTCGCACGCGCGCGATCCTCGAACACCAGCGCGCGCTGGGCTGGCAGACCGTCCACGTCACCGGCCCCAAGCAGGGGAGGGTGAATGCATTGGTGGAGGACGCGGACGGGCTGCGCTTCCATCGCACGCAGGCTCTCGACCCCCGGGTCGCACGGCTGCCGCTGCTGGGGCATATGGCGCTGGTGCGCGCACTCGCCGCGCGCGTGCAGCAAGTCGCGCGCGAAGTGCGCCCCGCGCTGATCCACGCGCATTCGCCGTCGCTCAATGCGCTGGCGGCACTGAGCGCGGGCCGCAATCTCGGCCTGCCGGTGGTGTACGAAGTGCGCGCCTTCTGGGAAGACGCGGCGGTGGACCATGGCACCACGACGGAGGGCAGCCTGCGATACCGCATCAGCCGTGCGCTGGAAACCCATGCGTTGCGCCGGGCCAGCGCGGTCACGACGATTTGCGAAGGCCTGCGCAGCGATATCGCGGGCAGGGGAATCGATGCCAGCCGGATCACCGTGATCCCGAATGCGGTCGACACCGCGGCGTTCAGCGGCGGCGCGCTGCGCGACGAAACGCTGGCGCGCAGGCTCGGCATCGCGGGCAAGCGCGTGCTCGGCTTCATCGGGTCGTTCTACGCCTACGAGGGGCTGCACGTGCTGCTGGCCGCGCTGCCGATGATGCTGCGGGCCGACCCGGCGGTGCGCGTGCTGCTGGTGGGCGGGGGCGAACAGGAAAAGGCACTGCGCGCGCAGGCGCGCATGCTGGGCGTGGAGGGCTGCGTCGTGTTCACGGGCCGCGTGCCGCACGGGGAAGTGACGAAGTACTACGACCTGGTCGACGTGCTGGTCTATCCGCGCCTGAAAATGCGGCTGACCGACCTGGTCACGCCGTCCAAGCCGCTGGAAGCGATGGCGCAGGGCCGCATCCTCGCGGCATCCGACGTGGGCGGGCACCGCGAACTGATCGAGGACGGGCGCACCGGCGTGCTGTTCGAAGCCGGCTGCCCGAACGCGCTGGCGCACAGCGTCAGCCGCCTGCTCGCCTCGCCCGAACGGTGGCCGGACCTGCGCGAACAGGCGCGACGCTTCGTCGAGCGGGAGCGCACCTGGAGCGCGAGCGTGGCGCGCTATCGCGACGTGTACCGGTCGCTGGCCGGGGAGGCGTTTGCATGAGGCTGCTCACCTTCACCAGCCTGTACCCGCACCCGGAAAAGCCCAGCCACGGCATCTTTGTCGAAACCCGGCTACGACACCTGCTCGCATCCGGGCAGGCGGAATCGCGCGTGGTGGCCCCGGTGCCGTGGTTCCCGGTCCGGCACCCGGCCTTCGGACGCTACGCCAGCTATGCGCGCATTCCGCGCCGCGAATGCCGGCATGGCATCGATGTGGTGCGGCCACGCTTTGCTTCCATCCCGCGCGTGGGGATGGGCGTGGCGCCGATCCTGCTGGCTGCGGGCGCGCGCCGCTGCGTGGGGAACATTCTCGACGCCCACGGCTTCGATGTCATCGACGCGCATTACTTCTATCCGGACGGCGTGGCCGCGGCCATGCTGGGCCGCTACTTCAACAAGCCCGTCGTGATCACGGCGCGCGGCTCCGATATCGGCGTGATTCCGGCGTATCCCCTGGCGCGCCGGCAGATCGTCTGGGCGGCCCGGCAGGCGCGCGGGCTGGTCGCGGTGTGCGATGCGCTGCGCGTAGCGATGGTGCGGCTGGGGATCCCGGCGGCAAAGATCGGCACACTGCGCAACGGCGTGGACCTCGAGCTGTTCCGTCCCGTCGAGCGCGATGCCGTCCGCGCGCAACTGGACATCGCCGGCTTTACCTTGCTGGCGGTGGGGAACCTGGTGCCGCTCAAAGGCCACGAACTGATGATCGAAGCGCTGCCGCTGCTGCCCGATGTCCGCCTGCTGATCGCCGGGGCGGGACCGCTGCGCCGCCATCTGGAGGCCGCGGCGTCGCGGCTCGGTGTCGCGGGGCGGGTGCGCTTCCTCGGAGCGCTACCGCAGGATGCGCTGCGCGGCTATTACGGCGCGGCCGACGCGCTGCTGCTGGCGTCGTCCAGCGAAGGCTGGGCCAACGTGTTGCTCGAATCGATGGCGTGCGGGACGCCCGTGGTGGCGCCGCGCGTGGGCGGTATTCCCGAGGTCGTCGCCGATCCGGCGGCCGGGCTGCTGTACCGCGAGCGGACTGGCGCAGCGATCGCGGAGGCGGTCAGGCAGCTGCGCGCAGGCCAGCCGGACCGCGGCGCCACCCGGCGCTATGCGGAGCGCTTCAGCTGGGACGACACCACGCGGGGACAGCTCCGCCTGTTCCGGTCCATCGTCGGCGCACCAGCATGAGCCGGCGGCCGTTCACGCGCGCGTTGTTGTCGGTGGTGGCACCGGGCGGCGCGCGCGGCCTGTCGATCCTGGTCTATCACCGCGTGCTGCCGCATGCGGACCCGCTGTTCCCGGCCATCGTGGACGCGGAGCGCTTTTCGCTTCAGCTCGACCTGCTGCGCCGCTGCTTCAACGTGCTGCCGCTGCCGGAAGCGCTGGCGCGGATGCGCACAGGAAGCCTTCCGCCGCGCGCGGCCTGCATCACGTTCGACGATGGGTACGCCGACAACGAAGCGGTGGCGCTGCCGCTGTTGCGCGCACACGGCCTGCACGCAACCTTTTTCATCGCTACCGGCTTCCTGGACGGGGGACGGATGTGGAACGACACCGTGATCGAAACCGTGCGCCGGGCGCCAGTCGATACCCTGGCCTGCGATTGCCTGGGCCTGGGCATGGTCCCCGTCGGCACGCCGGTCGAAAAGCGAATGGCGGTGGACCTCCTGCTTGGTGCGCTCAAGTACCGGCCGATGCACGAGCGAGTGGAGCTGGCCGCACGCATTGCGGACGGCAGCCACGCCCGCCTGCCCAATGACCTGATGATGACGACGGCGCAGGTGCGCTCGCTGCATGCGGCCGGGATGGAGATCGGCGCGCACACCGTGCATCACCCGATCCTGGCCACGCTGCGCGCGCCGGCCGCGCGCCACGAGATCGCCTGCGGCCGCGATGCGCTCGAGGCCATCACCGGAGGCAAGGTCGGACTGTTCGCCTACCCGAACGGCAAGCCGGGGCAGGACTACCTGCCCGAGCATGTCGGCATGGTGCGCGCGCTCGGGTTCGACGGCGCCGTCTCGACGGCATGGGGTGCGGGCGGGGATGCGTTCCAGCTGCCTCGCTTCACGCCCTGGGACCGGAGCCCCCTGCGCTTCGCGCTGCGGCTGGCGCATAACCTGACTTATCCGGCGGCGCTGGCCGCGTAGGCGCTAGCCGCCGCGCAGGCGCCTGAGCAGGCTGTCGGCGCTCTCGCCGACCGGCTCGCCGTGACGGCGCAGCAGCTGGATGTTCAGGACCAGGTTCTCCAGCACCAGCTTGGCCGACACGGCCAGCAGGGTGAGCATCTTGTCCTCGGTGCTGAAGTTTTCCATCGAGGCTGCCATTTCGCACAGGTGGCTGGCGACCAGTTCGCGCAGTTCCTCCTCCTTGAAGGGCAGGTCGGCGAAGTCGATGGGGTCTTCGCGTTCTACTTCGTGCATCAGTGCGGCAAGTTCCGCAGGCTTGATCGGCATGGACCGGCTCCCGGTTGTGGGCTCGGGATCATCATAGACCGAAACGGGCCGGCGCCGTGCGCACATAAAAGCAGGGACAAGCCCCGTCGCACCGATGTGATATAGAATTTGGCGGATCATGGCGCGCATCCATTTCACCCAGCAGCTGGCGAGGTTCCTCCCGGTACCGCATGTCGATACCGGTGCGGCCAGCCTGCGCGAAGGGCTGGAGGAGGCGTTCGCCGCCAACCCCGCACTGCGCAGCTACGTGCTGGACGACCAGGGCGCCATGCGCGCCAACGTGACGATCTTCGTGGACGGCAAGCGGACGCGCGATCCACGCCTGCTCGACGATCCGCTCAATCCCGCCAGCATGGTGTACGTCCTGCAGGCGCTATCAGGAGGCTGACCATGGGTGACCGTGCTTTCGTTTCGACCCGCAAGGGACTGTTCGAATTGTCCAGGCGCGGCGGCGCGTGGGAGATCGGGGACGTCCACTTCCGCGGCGATCCGGTGTCGATGACGCTGCACGACCGCCGCGACGGCACCCTCTACGCGGCACTCAATCTGGGCCACTTTGGCGTCAAGCTGCACCGCAGGGACCCCGGTTCGGCCGCCTGGACGGAAATCGCCGTTCCGGTCTACCCGCCCAAGCCGGACGGCAGCGAGGACAAGACCGACTGGAGCCTGAAGATGATCTGGTCGCTGGAGGCAGGCGGCGACGACCAGCCCGGCGTTCTGTGGGCGGGCACGCTGCCCGGTGGCCTGTTCAAGTCCGAAGACCGCGGCAGCTCCTGGGAACTGGTGCGGGCGCTGTGGGACCAGCCCGGCCGGCCGGGCTGGTTCGGCGGCGGCTACGATACCCCGGGCATCCACAGCATCTGCGTCGATCCGCGCGACAGCCGCGAAATCCTGGTGGCGATTTCGTCGGCGGGCGTGTGGCGCACCGTCAACGGCGGCCTGTCGTGGTCACTGAGCGCGAAAGGACTGCGCGCGGAGTACATGCCCCCTGAAATGCAGTTCGACGAAGTGGCGCAGGACCCGCATCGCATGGTCCGCTGCAAGGGGCAGCCGGATCACCTGTGGATCCAGCATCACAACGGTATCTTCCGCAGCACCGACAATGGGCGCAACTGGACGGAGCTGAAGGCGCCCGATTCCAGCTTCGGGTTCGCGGTGGCGGTGGACCCGGCCGACGGGAACAGGGCGTGGTTCGTGCCGGCGGAGAAGGACGAGCGGCGCTTCCCGGTGGGAGCGGCGATGTCGGTGCACCGCACGCGCGGCGATGGCAGCGAGTTCGACCAGCTGCGCAATGGACTGCCGCAGGAGCATTGCTATGACCTGGTGTACCGGCACGGGCTGGCTGTCGATGACGACGGGAAGGGGTTGCTGGTGGGGTCGACGACCGGGGGACTATGGGCGTCGGCGGATGGGGGGGATAGCTGGAAGGCGGTATCGAACTTGCTGCCGCCGGTGTATGCCGTAAGTTTCTGGTAGCGCGCCAGATAGGCGGTTGCGTTATCGGGGACGGTCCCCTGCCTGAGCGGATACTCCCCCGGAGTATCCCGGCTTCCTGAAAAGAGCGCAAAAAAAAGGGGGGTATGCCGTCCGGACGCGTCGTCCGTGGCATACCCCCCCTCTGTCCTTGCTTACATGTTGCGGCGGTACTGGCCGCCGACCTCGAACAGGGCGGTGGTGATCTGGCCCAGCGAGCAGACGCGCACTGCGTCCATCAGCTTCTCGAACACGTTCTGGTTGTCGATCACGGCCTGCTGCAGGTCGGCCAGCATCTGCGGCGCCTTGCCTGCATTGCGGGCGTGGAAGTCGGCCAGGCGCGTGAGCTGCGACTGCTTCTCGTCGTCGGTCGAACGGGCCAGCTCGATCGTGGCCGGCGTTTCGGTCGCCTTCGGATTGCGGAAGGTATTCACGCCGATGATCGGCAGCGAGCCGTCGTGCTTCTTGTGCTCGTACAGCATCGACTCCTCCTGGATCTTGCCGCGCTGGTAGCCGGTCTCCATCGCGCCCAGCACGCCGCCGCGCTCGGCGATGCGCTCGAACTCCTGCAGCACCGCTTCCTCGACCAGGTTGGTCAATTCCTCGATGATGAACGAGCCCTGGATCGGGTTCTCGTTCTTCGCCAGGCCCCACTCGCGGTTGATGATCAGCTGGATCGCCAGCGCGCGGCGGACGGATTCGTCGGTCGGCGTGGTGATCGCTTCGTCGTAGGCGTTGGTGTGCAGCGAGTTGCAGTTGTCGTAGATCGCGATTAGCGCCTGCAGCGTGGTGCGGATGTCGTTGAAGTCGATTTCCTGCGCGTGCAGCGAGCGGCCGGACGTCTGGATGTGGTACTTGAGCTTCTGGCTGCGGTCGTTCGCGCCGTACTTGTCGCGCATCGCCACGGCCCAGATGCGGCGTGCCACGCGGCCCAGCACCGTGTACTCGGGGTCCATGCCGTTCGAGAAGAAGAACGACAGGTTCGGCGCGAAATCGTCGATGTGCATGCCGCGCGCGAGGTACGCTTCAACAAACGTGAAACCGTTCGACAGCGTGAACGCCAGCTGCGAGATCGGGTTCGCGCCCGCTTCGGCGATGTGGTAACCGGAGATCGACACCGAATAGAAATTGCGCACCTGGTGATGCACGAAGTACTCCTGGATGTCGCCCATGACCTTCAGCGAGAACTCGGTCGAGAAGATGCAGGTGTTCTGGCCCTGGTCTTCCTTGAGGATGTCGGCCTGCACGGTACCGCGCACGTTGGCCAGCACCCATGCCTTGATCTTCGCGGTTTCGTCGTCGGTCGGCTGGCGCTTGTTGTCCTGCTCGAACCTGGCGATCTGCTGGTCGATCGCGGTATTCATGAACATCGCGAGGATGGTCGGGGCAGGGCCGTTGATCGTCATCGACACCGAGGTCGATGGCGCGCACAGGTCGAAGCCGTCGTACAGCACCTTCATGTCGTCCAGCGTCGCGATCGAGACGCCCGAGTTGCCGACCTTGCCGTAGATGTCGGGACGCAGCGCAGGGTCGGCGCCGTACAGCGTGACCGAGTCGAACGCGGTCGACAGGCGCTTGGCGTCCAGGCCTTCCGAGACCAGCTTGAAGCGGCGGTTGGTGCGGAACGCGTCGCCTTCGCCCGCGAACATGCGGGTCGGGTCTTCGCCTTCGCGCTTGAACGCGAACACGCCGGCGGTGTACGGGAACGAGCCGGGCACGTTTTCCAGCATCAGCCAGCGCAGGATTTCGCCGTGGTCCTCGAACTTCGGCAGCGACACCTTGCGGATCTTGGTGCCGGACAGGGTGTTGTACACCAGGCCGGTGCGGATTTCCTTGTCGCGGATTTTCACGACGTATTCGTCGCCGGCGTAGGCGGCCTGCATGTCGGGCCACATCTGCAGCAGCTTCTTCGCGCCTGCGTCGAGCTGGCTGTCGCGTTCGGTGATCAGGTCGTCGAAGTCGGCGGACTTCGACGCCGCTTGCAGCATCGCCTTGGCGGCGGACAGCTGCTGGCGCTCGCGTGCCAGCTTGACCTGCTTGGCGGTGGTCTTGTGGTAGCCGCGCACGGTGTCCGAGATCTCGGCGAGGTAGCGCGCGCGTGCCGGCGGCACGATCACGTTCTTGCCGCTCGAGAAGCGCACATCGACCTGCGGCAGCTTGCCAGGCGCGGCCTTGAGGCCGAACTCGGCCAGCTTCGGCAGCAGGCCCTGGTACAGCGCGGTGACGCCGTCGTCGTTGAAGCGCGAGGCCTGGGTGCCGTACACCGGCATTTCTTCCGGACGCTTCGAGAACAGCTCGCGGTTGCGCTGGTACTGCTTGGCCACGTCGCGCAGCGCGTCCTGCGCGCCCTTGCGGTCGAACTTGTTGATCGCGACGAAGTCGGCGAAGTCGATCATGTCGATCTTCTCCAGCTGCGAGGCGGCGCCGAATTCCGGCGTCATCACGTACATCGACACGTCCACGTGCTGCACGATGGCCGCGTCGCCCTGGCCGATGCCGGAGGTCTCGACGATCACCAGGTCGAAGCCCGCCACCTTGGCCGCCGCGATCACGTCCGGCAGCGCCTGCGAGATCTCGGAGCCCGCCTCGCGGGTCGCCAGCGAGCGCATGAACACGCGCGCCTGGCCGTTCCACGGCGCGATCGCGTTCATGCGGATGCGGTCGCCCAGCAGCGCGCCGCCGGACTTGCGGCGCGACGGGTCGATCGAGATCACGGCGATGTTCAGCGCGTCGCCCTGGTCGAGGCGGATGCGGCGGATCAGTTCATCGGTCAGCGAGGACTTGCCCGCGCCGCCGGTGCCGGTGATGCCGAGGACCGGCACTTTGATGCCTTCGGCGGTGTCGTGGATCTGCCTGACGAGGCCTGCGTCGGCCTTGCCGTTCTCCAGCGCGGTGATCAGCTGGGCCAGCGGGCGGTGGCGCTCGGCGATTTCGCCGGACTGCAGCGCGTCGAGCGAGGTCGGGGCGTAGGAGGACAGGTCGACGTCGCATGCCTCGATCATCGAGCGGATCATGCCCACGAGGCCCATGCGCTGGCCGTCTTCCGGGCTGAAGATGCGGGTCACGCCGTATTCGTGCAGCTCCTGGATCTCGGACGGGACGATCACGCCGCCGCCGCCGCCGAACACCTTGATGTGCGCGCCGCCGCGCTGCTTGAGCAGGTCGATCATGTACTTGAAGTACTCGACGTGGCCACCCTGGTAGCTGGAGATGGCGATGCCCTGCACGTCCTCGGCCAGGGCCGCGGTCACCACCTCGTCGACCGAGCGGTTGTGGCCGAGGTGGATCACCTCGACGCCGTTGGTCTGGAGGATGCGGCGCATGATGTTGATCGAGGCGTCGTGGCCGTCGAACAGCGATGCGGCGGTGACGAAGCGCACCTTGTTGGTGACGGTGTGCTCGGGATTCGTGAGGCGGGAGGCGTTCGTGATGTCGTTCATGATGGGCGCGATCCGGTGAAATTCGGGATAATTGCTGATTATATGCCGTTAACGAGTGACGTTAACGTAAACGTAAGCTGATACATCACCCCGCGAAGGCGGGGGCCCATACCGGGTCTGCGTGATGGTGCTGCATGCTCGGTATGGGTCCCCGCCTCCGCGGGGACGACGGGGTCAGGCGACCTGCTTGGCGGGAGCTGCCAGTTTTTCGAGCAGTTCGGCCTTGCGGACGCGGAACTGGGCGACCGCCTTTTCCTTGACGTGGCCGAAGCCGCGGATCTGCTCCGGCAGCTGCGCCAGTTCCACCGCCAGCGGCAGGTTGTCGGCGGACAGCTTGGGCAGCAGCGCTTCGATCATCTCCCGGTATTCCGCAATCAGGGCGCGCTCCATCTTGCGCTCCGCCGTGTAGCCGAAGATGTCCAGCGCACCGCCGCGCAGGCCCTTGAGTTTGGCCAGCAGCTTGAACGCCGACCACACCCACGAACCGTATTCCGCCTTGACCAGGTGGCCCTTGCCGTCCTTCTTGGCAAGGAGCGGCGGGGCGAGGTTGAACTTGAGCGAGAACTTGCCTTCGAACTGCGATTCGAGCTGCTCGACGAAACGCCCGTCCGTGTACAGGCGCGCGACTTCGTATTCGTCCTTGTACGCCATCAGCTTGGAGTAGTACTTCGCCACCGCGGTCGCGAGCTTGTTGCCGGCGCCGAGCGCGCTTTCGGCCGCACGCACCTTCAGCACCAGCGCTTCGAACTGCGCGGCGTAGATGGCGTCCTGATAGCCGGTCAGGTGTTCGACGCGGCTGCGCACCAGCGCGTCGAGCGACTGCGGCATCTGCACCACGATCGCCTGCGACGGCGTCGCCACGCGCTCCACGCGCTTGAGGTCCACCGCGGCGCGGCGGCCCCACAGGAAGCTGCGCTTGTTGGCGGCGACGGCCACGCCATTGAGTTCGATCGCGCGCAGCAGCGCCGCTTCCGACAGCGGAATCAGGCCCTTCTGCCAGGCGTAACCCATCATGAACAGGTTGGCCGCGATCGAGTCGCCCATCAGCGCGGTCGCCAGCTTGGTCGCGTCGATGAAGTCGGCGTGGTGCGACGCTTCGCCGCCCACCGATTCCAGGATCAGCGCCTTCACTTCGGCGGCCGGATACTGCCAGTCGGCGTTCTGCGCGAAAGTGCCGGGCGGCTGCTCGTGCAGGTTGACCACGACGGCGGTGCGCTCGGGGCTCATCTTGGAGATGGCGTCCTGCGCGCCGGTGGTGAGCATGTCGCAGCCCAGCACCAGGTCAGCTTCGCCGGTGGCGATGCGCTGCGCGCGCAGGTCGTCCGGCTTGTTGGCCAGCTTGACGTGCGAGGTCACCGAGCCGTTTTTCTGCGACATGCCGGTCATGTCCAGCACCGACGCGCCCATGCCCTGCAGGTGCGCGGCCATGCCCATCAGCGCGCCGACGGTAATCACGCCGGTGCCGCCGATACCGTTGATGAGGATGTTGTACGGCTGCGTGATCGCCGGCAGTACCGGCGCGGGCAGCGCGCCCCAGCCGTCGTCTTCGCCCTTCTTCTCGACGCCGGCCTTGGACTTCTTCAGCGCGCCGCCTTCCACCGTCACGAACGACGGGCAGAAGCCCTTCACGCAGGAGTAGTCCTTGTTGCAGGAGCTCTGGTCGATGGTGCGCTTGCGCCCGAATTCGGTTTCCTTCGGCAGGATCGACACGCAGTTGGACTGGATGCCGCAGTCGCCGCAGCCTTCGCACACCGCTTCGTTGATCACCATGCGCTTGGCCGGATCGGCAAACTCGCCCTTCTTGCGGCGGCGTCGCTTCTCCGCCGCGCAGGTCTGGTCATAGATGATGACCGTGGCGCCCGGGAGCTCGCGCAGTTCGCGCTGCACCGCGTCCATGTCCTTGCGGTCGTGCAGGGTGACGATGGACGGCAGGGCGGAGCGGTCCTCGTAGCGCGACAGGTCCTCGGTCACCAGCGCGATGCGCTTCACGCCTTCGGCCGCCATCTGCTGCGCGATGTGCGGCACCGAGGTGGTGCCGTCCACCGGCTGGCCGCCGGTCATCGCCACCGCGTCGTTGTAGAGGATCTTGTAGGTGATGTTGACCTTGGCCGCCACCGCCGCGCGGATCGCCAGGTAGCCGGAGTGGAAGTAGGTGCCGTCGCCCAGGTTCTGGAACACGTGCGGCACTTTCGAGAACGCCTGCTGGCCGATCCACGGCGTGCCTTCGCCGCCCATGTGGGTGGTCAGCTTGTTCATCTCCGGGTAGATCGAGGTCGCCATCACGTGGCAGCCGATGCCGGCCAGCGCGAACGAGCCTTCCGGCACCTTGGTCGAAGTGTTGTGCGGGCAGCCGGAGCAGTAGAAGGCCGGGCGGAACGGCGTGCCGATCGCCTTTTGCAGCACTGCGTCCTTGGCATCCAGGAAGGCCAGGCGCGCCTTGATCTGCGCCTTCGTCGCCTCGTCCGTGACCAGGCGGGCGATGCGGGCGGCGATCACGCGCGCCACCTGCGACACCGAGAAGTCGGCCTTCGGCGGCAGCAGCCATTCGCCGCGCGGCGCGACCCACTCGCCCTTGTCGTCGAACTTGCCGACCACGTGCGGGCGCACGTCGTCGCGCCAGTTGTACAGCTGTTCCTTGAGCTGGTACTCGACGACCTGGCGCTTTTCTTCCACCACCAGGATCTCGTCCAGGCCCTGCGCGAACTCGCGCACGCCGTCCGGTTCCAGCGGCCAGATCATCGCCACCTTGAACAGGCGCAGGCCGATCTTCGCCGCCATGGCCTCGTCGATGCCCAGGTCTTCCAGCGCTTCCAGCACGTCCAGGTAGGACTTGCCGGAGGCGATGATGCCCAGCTTGGCGTCCGGGCTGTCGATGGTCACGCGGTTGAGCTTGTTCTCGCGCGCATAGGCCAGCGCCGCGTAGATCTTATAGTCCTGCATCAGCGCTTCCTGCTTGCGCGCCTGCAGGCCGAGCGGGTCGGACGACAGGCGCGTATTCAGGCCGCCCTCCGGCATCTGGAAGTCCTGCGGGATCTTCACCTGCACGCGGTGCGGGTCGGCATCCACCGAAGCGGACGATTCGACCGTGTCGGCCAGCGCCTTGAACGCCACCGCGCAGCCGGAAAAGCGCGACATGGCCCAGCCATGCACGCCCAAATCCAGGTATTCCTGCACATTGCAGGGGTAGAGCACCGGGATCATGCAGGCCGAGAAGATGTGGTCGGACTGGTGCGGCAGCGTGGAGGAATACGCGCCGTGGTCGTCGCCGGCCACCAGCAGCACGCCGCCGTGCTTCGCGGTGCCCGCGTGGTTCATGTGCTTGAAGACGTCGCCGCAGCGGTCCACGCCCGGGCCTTTGCCGTACCACATGGCGAATACGCCGTCGTACTTGGCCGGGCCGATCAGGTCCACGGTCTGGGTGCCCCACACCGCGGTGGCGGCCAGGTCCTCGTTCACGCCGGGGACGAACTGGACGTGGTGCGCTTCCAGGCGGCCCTTGGCCTTCCACAGGTTTTCGTCCAGGCCGCCCAGCGGCGAGCCGCGGTAGCCGGAGATGAAACCGGCGGTGTCCAGGCCCGCGGCCTTGTCGCGCTCGCGCTGCATCATCGGCAGGCGCACCAGCGCCTGGATACCGGAGAGGAAGATGGCGCCGGAAGTGGCGGTGTATTTATCGTCAAGCGTGACCGTGGTCAGGCGCGACGGGGCGTCGAGCGGCATGGGGTGTCTCCGAGGGATGGTTGTGCGCGCGCCGGGGGACGGTCCCCGGGCTGATGGCCGCTATTTTACGCAGGGGCGTATAAGGCCGTGATAGGGTTTGACGATGGGGGTATAAGCTAAACCGATGGCTTGGCGCCCGGCCAGCTGCCCGATTCGCACAGCGCGTGGGCCACCGAGACCGTGAGCCGGCGGATGGCCGCGGCGGCATTGGTCAGCGGGATATTGCGCGAGGCGCACAGCATCACCGTGCGCGAGATGGCCGGCTCGCGCAAAGGATGCGCCTCCAGCGCGCCGGTCTGCACTTCCTGCTGCACCGGCGCCACCGGCAGGATGGTCGCGCCCATGTCCGCCAGCAGCGCGGACTTGAGGATGGCGATGGAATTGATCTCGATGATGGTGGACAACTGTAGTCCCTGCGCGCGGGCGACGCTCTCGATGCGCGGGCGCACGCCCTGCTGTTGCGCGGGCAGGATCAGCGGCCCGGCCACTGCCTGCGCCAGCGTCACCGCGCCAGGGGCCGGGGCGAACCCGGAGCCGGCGCGGCACACGAACATCATCTGCTCCTCCACCAGCGCGGCCGCGTCGAACTGGCCGAGCTGCCCGTCGTCGAACAGCACGGCCAGGTTGATGCGCCCGGACTTGAGCTGCTCGGTGAGGTTGCCGGAGATTTCCTCGGTCAGCTGCAGCGTAATCTCGGGATATTGGGCGCGCGCCGCGATCAGCAGCGGCAGCGCCAGCGCGCCCGAGATACTGTGCGGCAGGCCCAGCGTGACCGCGCCGGACGGCCGCGTGGTCGATTGCACCACCGCCGAGCGGGCGTCGGCCAGCTGCTTGAGGATGGCCTGCGCATGTTCGTAGAACACCTTGCCGGCGTCGGTGCAGGCCACCCCCTGCGCCGAGCGGTGCAGCAGCTGGGCGCCCAGTTCGTCTTCCAGCTGCCTCAGCTGCTGCGTCAGCGCCGGCTGGGCGACGTGCAATACGCCGGCCGCGCGCGACAGCGAGCCGTGATCCACGATCGCGACGAAATAGCGCAGCTGGCGAAATTCCATGGAGAAATCTTTCTCTATGAGGATATGTGTTGCAGTTTATTAACAAAATGCTTACGGGCAATCAACACAGCCGTTATACTTATAGGTACTGCGCCCGAATTGCCGGCATTAGACCACAGCTGGACTCCGCCATGCTCAAGAAAGTCGACACCTCACAACTTCGCGTTGGGATGTACATCCATGACCTGAATGCGGGATGGATGGAGCATCCGTTCGCGCGCAACCGCTTCCTGATCGGCAGCGAAGAGGAGATCCGCAAGATCCACCAAGCAGGGATCCGGCAAGTGGTGATTGACGCCTCGCGCGGCCTCGACGTGCAGCATGCGCCGACGCTGGCCGAAGCGCAGGCGGCCACGGAGGCGGAGCTGGTCGAACTGGCGTCCAGCGTGCCGGCACCGGTGCAGCGGGTGTCACTGTCGGCGGAACTGCAGCGCGCCGCGACCGTGCGCAGCCAGGCGGCAGGCCTCGTGCGCAGCGTGATGCAGGATGCGCGCCTCGGCCGCGCCGTGCAGGTCGAGCAGGTCGGCGCGGTGGTCGAGAACATCACCGCCTCGATCCTGCGCAATCCCGGCGCGCTGGTCGGGCTGCTGCGCATCAAGAAGGCGGACGACTACACCTTCCTGCACTCCGTGGCGGTGTGCACGCTGCTGGTCGCGTTCTGCCGCTCGCGCGGGATGGACGCGGAAACCACGTACCAGGCCGGCCTGGGCGGCCTGCTGCACGACACCGGCAAGGCGCTGGTGCCGGACCATGTGCTGAACAAGCCGGGCCGCCTGACCGACGAAGAATTCGACATCATCAAGCGCCATCCGCGCGACGGCTACGACATCCTGCGCAAGTCGCCCGAGATCGGCCCGATCCCGCTCGACATCACGCTGCACCACCATGAGCGCTGCGACGGCTCCGGCTATCCCGAGCGGCAGGCCGGGGAGCAGATCAGCGAGCTGGCGCAGATGGCCGCCATCGTCGACGTGTACGACGCGCTCACCTCGGACCGCTGCTACCACAAGGGCATGCCGGCGGCCGATGCGCTGCGCAAGATCTTCGAGTGGAGCAAATTCCACTTCAATCCCAAGCTCGCGCAGGAGTTCATCCGCTGCGTCGGCATCTACCCGGTCGGCACCCTGGTGCTGCTCGAATCGGGCCGCCTGGGCGTGGTGACCGAACCGCACGAGACCAAGCTGCTCGAGCCGAAGATCAACGTGTTCTTCCACACCGGCCGCAAGGCTTACATCACGCCCATCGCGATCGACCTGGCGCGACCGTTCGGCAAGGGCGGGGCGGACCGCATCGTCAGCCACGAGTCGCCCGCGAAGTGGAATGTCGACCCGATGCGCTTCCTGCAAATCGCCGAATAGTCCCCGCCGTCCCCGCGCACATCCCCCGGACGCACCGCGACGCAGGTGCGCAGGAGCGGCGCTGTCGTCCGCGTTGGCGGATTCCGTCATAACTGGTGCGATTCCGCCACGCCCGCGAGCGTGCGGGGGCTATCCCGCCGGCAAACGCCTCGTTTAACCCGGTATTTGCTCGTTTAACCTCGCGTGACATTCCGGCCGGTGGCCGGTCCGCGAATGAAAGAGCGCCAACCGGCGTCGCGGGCGCGAGCAGAAACGAGCAAAAACGATGAGAGACGAGGCGTTTGCCTCCAGTCACCCTGCTGGTCCTCGCTGGAGGCAGGCGGATGCGATGCCGCCGCCGGCGATATGCCGGATGCAGTACACCGTGGGATGACGGCTTAGAAGAATTCGGCGGTGGCGTTGGACGAGACAGTCTTCAGACGTCCCTGTTCGACCAGTTCGTCGTAGTGGCAGGCCTGGTTGCGGCCATGGGTTTTCGCGTAGTACAGCGCCTGGTCCGCGCGCCCGAGGATGACCACCGGCGGTTCGTAGGCATTGAGGGCGACGAAGCCCACGCTCACCGTCACTTTGCCGACCTGCGGGAACTCGTGCGCGGCGACGTTGCTGCGGAAGCGCTCGATGATCTTGCGCGTATTTTCCAGCGTGGTCGAGCGCAGCAGCACCACGAACTCTTCGCCGCCAAAGCGGAACACGCGGTCGTGCGAGCGGAACGACGACTGCAGCAGGTTGGCGATCAGGATCAGCACCTCGTCGCCGTACAGGTGGCCGAAGCGGTCGTTCACGTTCTTGAAGTGGTCCACGTCCACCACCGCCAGCCACTGCTTCTGTTCGGTGCATTCGTGGCGGCGCTCCTCCTGTCCCGGCGGCACCAGCCCGCGGCAGCTCTCGCCCATGATCTTGGCCAGCTGGTCGTCGAAAGTCTTGCGGTTCAGCAGGCCGGTGAGCGAGTCGCGCTCGCTGTAGTCGAGCAGGTTCTGGAAGTTGCGGTAAACGCTGACCACGCCGCTGATCAGCTGCGTGGTGTCGGGACCGTATGGGGAGCCATGCACGATCTCGAGGCAGGTGTCGGCCTTGTCGCCGATCCAGATCGGCAGCCACAGCACCAGTACGCCATCCGCATTCACCTGCTCGGCGCTGGCGCCATGGCTGGCCAGGCAGGCTTCCAGCGCAGGATAGTTGGCGAGCGGCTCGCCCAGGCCGTCGGTGTTTTCCTCGATGCGTGCCGGGGTATCGCGGTCGACGAAGGCGCGTGGCCGGATGAAGCGCTGGTTGCGCACGGTGGCGATGGTGAGTACGCGCGTCCGCACTGCCTGGGCGAGCTCCTGCACGGCCGCCACCACCGACAGGTCGAGCCTGGTGTGGTCGCGGTGACCCGTCATGTCCACCATGTGTTTCAGGAGGGAATCCATGTGTTCCGTAAAGTACGCGACTCCATTTTTTCCCCGTCGCAACAGGCGCGGTGGCTTGGAGCATTCAAATGATTAAGGGGAGCAGGATAATTCGTTTTTGCAATTTAGGCAATGAAACCTTGCACCTCGGAAGCTACCGACTGGGCGTGTTGCGCACGCGCACAACAGTTTCATTTCGCGTAGGAAATTTGTCCTCTGTCAAACCAAATTCAGCTAACAATTTTCCATGAGGCAAGGTTGTTTGCTGTCAAGGTGAGATGCCATGTGGAAACTTATAGTGGCCCCAATGGCGCGGCAAACGCAACAGGCAACACGCGGCGCCAGGGATGTCCTTTAACTTAAAGGAGGAGGTAATCATGAAATCCATCGCCAAGTTTGTCCGTTATTTCAGGCGGGACCAAACCGGCATCACCACGATCGAGTACGCAATGATCGCGGCGGTGATTGCGATCGGCCTCATCACCGTCGGCGAAGGCCTGGTGACGGCCATTGGCGCGAAGTTTACCGATATCGCCACGCAGCTTTCGGCAGCCTAAACGCTCCGCACGTCTGACCCAGACGCGCTCTCCGGACAGGCAACTTGTCCGGAGGGCTTTTTCCCTTTCAGGAGACGGACATGACTTTGCCCATTGCGCTCCTCGTCCCACTGGGCCTGCTGGTGGTGCTGGCAGCGGGACGCGACCTTGCCGAACGCACCATTCCGAACCGCTTGATCGCAGCAGCGCTGGCGCTGGCGTTCGTCCTGCAACTCTGGCTGGCTCCGGCCGGCTGGCTGATGTTCCTGGCCGGCGCGCTCACCGGATTCCTGTTGTTCCTTCCCATGTACCTGCTGGGCGGCATGGGCGCGGGCGACGTCAAGCTGATGCTCGCGATCGGCGCGTTTGCCGGGCCGGGCCTGACCCTGCAGATCGCCGCCGCATCCTGCATCGCGGGGGGCGGCTTGTCGCTGGGCTACCTGTCCGCGCCGCGCACCAGCGCCAAGAGCCACATGCCCTACGGACCTGCGATCGCCATGGGCACGGCCACCGTGCTGGCTTACCGGTTTGCCAACGTGATCTGAACCAGCCGACACGTTGTCCATTCTCAAGTGCAAGAGAGGTGCTGCTTACTAGAATCAATTTCAAGAAGAAAAAGTCTCGGAGGGCAAGATGCTCGAAAGCGAAATGCTGCTCGCAGTTCCCGGCGCCGCGGCCCGCACGGCAAGCCATGCGCCGCGCCTGCCGATGCCCCCCAAGACCTTGCTGGAAACAGGCCTCGAGCCGCGCCTCGTGGTCGACCTGGTGGCCAAGGCCATCGCGCAGCGCGGCAAGGTCCATGTGCCGGTACTCGGCTCGCTGCTGCGCCTTCCTGTCAGCGTGCTGCGCGAGGTGCTCGGCGCCATGCAGGCCGACGGCCTGGTCGATACCGCATGGCGCGGGGAGACCGACCTCGATGTCCAGTACCAACTGACCGCGGCCGGCAGGCAGCACGCGGCGGCCGCGCTGGCCGCCTGCCGCTACTGCGGCCCGGCGCCGGTGACGCTGGAAGCCTATGCCGAGATGCTGCAGCGCCAGTCCCTGCGCGAGCTGCCCGAATACCGCATCGGCGCCGCCGACATGCACGATGCGTTTGCCGGCGCCTGCCTGCCCGACGGCGTGCGCGACGTCATCGGCGCGGCCATGCACGCAGGCCGTTCGCTGCTGCTGTACGGCGCGCCGGGCAGCGGCAAGAGCACGCTGGCGCGCAAGCTGGGCCGCCTGCAGAAGGGCGTGATCGCCGTCCCGTACGCGCTGGTGGTCGGCTCGCGCATCGTGCAGCTGTTCGACCCGGCCATCCACATCGTCCCGTCCTGCCTGCACGTGCGGCTGCACGGCGAGCGCCGCAGCGTGGACAGCCGCTGGGCCCTGTGCCAGCGCCCGCTGGTCATGATCGACGCCCAGCTCGACGCCTCCGCCATGGAGATGCGGCGCGACGACACCAACGGCGTAATGCACGCGCCCGCCCACATCCAGGCCAACGGCGGCATGCTGGTCATCGACGATCTCGGGCGCCAGCGCATCGATGCCGGCGCCATCCTCAACCGCCTGGCGTGCGCGTCCGAATCGCGTTTCGACCAGCTAGCGGTCGACGGCGGCAACAAGCTGCAGCTGCCGTTCGACGTGATGACGGTGTACGCCACCAACCTCGATCCCGGCACGCTGCTGGACAAGGCGCAGCTGCGCCGCATCGACTACAAGGTCCACATCGGGCCGCTCCCGGAAGGCCTGTACCGCCAGCTGTTCCGCCAGCAGTGCCACGCGCTGGGGATTGCGTTCGACGAAACCGTGCTCGACTACCTGGTCGGCTGCCTGCACCGGCGCAGCGGCAGGCCGATGCTGGCCTGCCATCCGCGCGAGCTGCTGGCCCGGATGACCGAGCTTGCCAGCTACGCCGGCACGGCGCCGCGCCTCTCGACCGCTGCGCTGGACCAGGTCTGGGCCAGCATGTTCGCAGCACCCATTCCAGTGGAGGACTAAATCATGAAGAACAAGCGCGCGATCTGGATGATGACCGTCGCTGTCCTGCTGGGCGTAGGCGCGGTCATGGTGGCTTCCAGGTGGCTGCTCAAGCAGCCGGGCGCGAAGACGACCCAAATCGTCCTCGCCGCCACCGATGTCAGCCTGGGGCAGCGCCTGTCGCCGGACATGATGAAGATGACCGACTGGCCGGCCGGCAGCGCGCCGCCCGGTTCCTTCCACGACCAGGCCAGGCTCACCGGCCGGGTACTCAAGACCAGCGTGCTGCGCGGCGAGCCGCTGACCGAGGCCAAGCTGGCGCCGGTCGGCACCATTGGCGGCCTGTCGGCGCTGATCACCGAAGGGCGCCGTGCGATCACCGTGCGCGTCAACGACGTGGTGGGCGTGGCCGGCTTTGCGCTGCCGGGCAATTACGTCGACATCATCGTGCACACCGAACGCGAGACCCACGGCAGCGAACGCAAGGCCCAGGACATCTCCAAGATCGTCCTGGAGCGCATCCTGGTGCTGGCGGTGGCGCAGGAAGTCGACCGCGACGAGACCAAGCCCAAGGTGGTCAACGCCGTGACGCTGGAAGTCACGCCGGAGCAGGCCGAAGCGCTCGACCTGGCGCGCAGCGTCGGCACGCTCTCGCTGGTGCTGCGCAACCAGATCGACCCGCGCCCGTCGGGCACCGATGGCGCCACCAAGAAGACGCTGCTGGCGGAGGCCGATCCGCCGCCCCCGCCGCCGGCCGCGCCGCCCCCGGCCCGCGTCCACAAAGTCGTCGCGCCCGCGCCCGCGCCACGCAACTGCGTCGGCGTGATCAGCGGTACCCGCACCACGAAGGAGTGTTTCCAATGAAGCTGATCCCCCGACTCCTGGCGGCATCCGCGCTGACCCTTTGCCTGCCCCAGGTACAGGCGGAAGCACCCGCGCCGGCGCCAGCCGCGGGCCCGGCGGCCGCCCAGGCCGGCGCCAGTCCCGCGGCCCGCGGCAAGCCGGACAAACGGACTGCCGGCCAGCAGGCCAGGCTGGACACCGGACCGCGCTGTTCCGGCATCTCGCCGGCGCCGCTGCGCCTGCCGCTACAGCTCGGCAAGTCCACCCTGATGCGGCTGCCCGAGTCCGCGGTCAACCGCAGCGTGGGCAACCCGCAGGTGGTGCAGGCCATGCTGGTCTCGCCCGACACCATGTACGTGGTCGGCGTCGATATCGGCACCACCAACATGATCGTACAGGGGCGCAGCGGTGCCTGCACCGTGGTCGACATCGTGGTCGGCCTGGACGCGTCCGCGCTGCAGTCGGCGCTGGCACAGGCGATGCCGGACGAGAAGAACATCCATGTCGCCGCCGCCGCCGATTCGGTGGTCCTCACCGGCACCGTGGCCGATGGCGCCGCCGTGTTGCGCGCGACCGAGCTGGCCACCGCCTTCGTGCGCCGTCCCACGATGTCGCTGCTGTCGCGAAACGACGCGGACGCGCCGGACACGCGCCTGCAGCAGACCCGCGAGAACGCCAGCGTCCGCGTTATCAACCTGCTCAACGTCGAGGCGCCGCAGCAGGTCATGCTGGAGGTGAAGATCGCCGAGGTGTCCAAGTCGCTGATGGAGCGGATGGAAACCGGCACCACCTTCCACATGGATTCCGGCAGCTGGGCGGCCACATTGCTGTCGAATTTCCTGAGCGGGAAAACGCAGTCGCTGCTGGATGCGACCAAGACCAACGGCAACCGCATCACCGCCGGCGCGCAGAAGCAGGACGCCTTGGTGCGCATGCTGGCCGAACCGAACCTGCTGGCGCTGAGCGGCCAGGAGGGCAGCTTCCTCGCGGGCGGCAGCATCCTGATCCCGGTCGCCCAGGAAAACAACAAGGTCTCGCTGGAGGAGAAGGAGTTCGGCGTCGGCCTGCGCTTCCTGCCGACGGTGCTGGCGGGCGGACGCATCAACCTGCGCGTTTCGCCGGAAGTCTCCGAGATCTCGCGCGAAGGCCTGGGCATCACGGCCCTCAACGTGGCCGGCAACTCGATCCTGCCGCTGATCACGCGGCGCCGCGCCAGCACCACCATCCAGCTCATGGACGGGCAGAGTTTCGCGATCGGCGGCCTGCTCAAGAATAACCTGGTGAACAACTTCCGTGGCCTGCCCGGCCTGGGCGAAGTGCCGATCCTGGGCGCGCTGTTCCGCAGCGTCGACTACCAGCAGGACAAGTCGGAGCTGGTGTTCGTCGTGACCGCACGCCTGGTCAAGCCGCTGGTCGGCCCGGTGCCGTTGCCGACCGACGCGGTGCCGACGCCGAACCGCGTGGACGTGCTGCTGGGCGGGAAATTCAACAACCTGCAGGGCCCTCCCGCGCCAGGGGGCGCCGCCGTACCCGCCACCAGCACCACGCCTGGCGGTTTCGAAACCCGATAGGAGGCCGCGATGAACCGACTGCTGATAGCTGCCGCCGCCAGCCTCGCGCTGGGCGGCTGCTCGACCGAACTGATGCGCGCGGACGACGCGTCCTCCCATGCGGTGCGCTCGGTGATGGCTGCCCAGGCCATCGACCTGGCCGGAGTGCGCGACAGTACCCAGGTCACCGGCATCGATGGCCGCGCCGCAGGGCAGGCGCAGGAACGCTACGAGAAGACCTTCAGCGCGCCCAAAAAAGCCGAATCGCTTGACGCGAGCGTCTTGAAATGAAACTGCGCGACCCTGCATGCCAGCACGGCACCTTTACCATCCAGTTCGCGGTCATGCTGGCTGCGCTGCTGTCGACGGTCGGGCTGGCGCTGGATGTCAGCAGGGTGTACATGCGCCAGGCTGAGATGCGCAGCTTCGCGGAATCTGCCGCGCTGGCCGCGGCGCATGAGCTGGACGGAACGCCGGCCGGCGTGGACGCGGCGGTGCAGCAGGCGCTTGCCATCCTCGCCACCGCCAACGGCCTTGGCGCGACCGCCGCCACCTTGCAGAACGGAGCCCTGCAGCTCGGCGCCAGCCCGGATGGTCCGTGGACCACGGCGGGCGCTGCGGCCGGCCTGTCCGCGGCGCAGCTCGATACGCTGCGCTTTGCGCGCGTGGACACATCGACCCTGGACGGCGCGCTGACCCAGGTCGAACGTTTCTTCGCACCGGAGGGAACGACCCCGATCACCTTTGGCGAAGTCGCCGTCGCGGGGCAGGAGCTGATGCCGATCGCGCCCCTGGCGGTGTGCGCGATGAGCGAGACGCCAGCCTATCCGCGCAAGGTGCAGGGCATGGTGCCGGATACCTTCGAGCTGGTGGAATACGGATTCCGGCGCGGTGTTTCCTACAACCTGCTCGGCCTCAACCCGGCTGGCGACGCGCCGGCCCATTTCGTGGTCAACCCGGTCGAGTTCCCGGAAGACGGGCGCACGCCCAGGGACAGCAATTTTTCCGCGTCCGTCGTGCGGCCCTTCATCTGCACCGGTTCCCTCATGCGCCCGACCGGC
Organism: Pseudoduganella sp. GCM10020061; assembly: GCF_042683405.1. Lineage (NCBI taxonomy): Bacteria > Pseudomonadati > Pseudomonadota > Betaproteobacteria > Burkholderiales > Oxalobacteraceae > Pseudoduganella > Pseudoduganella sp. GCM10020061. The sequence goes on from NZ_JBHUJS010000001.1 coordinate 406,192, forward strand.
AACAAGTTATATGTCGAGCCGGACTTCCCGCTGGAGCTGATTCCCGAGCTGAACTCGCGCTTCAAGCTGGCCTCGGCATGCCACGCGACCACTGCGTGGCCCGACAAGAACGTCATGGAATACAAGGATGTCTCCTGGCTGACCAACACGCCCACCTTGCCGTACGCCCAGGATGCCGCCAGCGAGGCGACCGATGGCGACAACCGGCTGGCACCGATGGCCGACCTGGAGGCGGCCGCGCGTACCGGCATCCCGGCCGGGGAGGTGCGCACGCGCGACAGTTACGGCAACCTGTGGGCGTACGCGCGTCCGGTACAGTACAGCGCCACCGCGGCCGGCCACGTGGGCGATGCATTCGGCAAGAGTGCGGTACCGCTGCTGTACCCGGTCGATAACGGCGGCAGCGCTCTCACGCTGACCTGGGACGACGACAAGGAGCCGCCTTACATTGCGCGCCGCATCGGGTCCTCGACCACGCCGTCGGGCACCTCGGTGCTGTTCCGCAGGATCATCAACGTGCCCCTGCTGGACTGCCCGGTGTCCGGGAAGGTGGCGACCGTACTGGCAATCGGAAGATTCGCGTTGACTTCGCGCGCGGTGGCCGGCACCTCCCCCTACATTGCAGGCGAATTCGGCGGCTTGCTGACGGGCGCTCGTCCCCTCATGACGAGGCTTTACAGATGAAACGCCGTCTCCGTCAGCGCAGCGCAGGCGTCGCGACCATCGAGTTTTCCATCGTATTCGTGGTGGCGGTGTTGATGATGCAGTTCTGCTGGTGGGCAGGGCGGGCGTACTGGCAGCGCACGGTACTGGAAGGCGCTGTGCGCGACGCTGCGCGGCTCATTGCTTCCACACCGCCGGGCGAGCTGACCACCTATGGCAACTTCACAACCGTGGTTGCAGACGCCAACGCGCTGGTTGCGGAGGCGGCGCAAAGGAGCGGCATCGACTTCCTGGGACTGGACATTTTGTGCGATGGCAGCGTTCTGTGCACCTCTTCGGTCGGTCTCAGGGTCATCCGGCTGGAGGCCGAGGCCCTGCTGCCGGAAACCGTGTTCCCGGCGTTTGGTGGGGACGGCATTCCTGTCACCTTGTCTGTGGAGGTGCCGTATGACGGCCGCTTCGCGTTCCAGTAGACGCGGCCGACAGGCTGGGTCCCGCACTCTCTGTCGGCGCAGTGCCGGCGTTGCGACCATCGAATTTGCCATCATTGCCGTGGTGGCGATCGTGATCATGCAATTCTGCTGGTGGGCAGGCCGCGCTTACTGGCAACGCAGCCTACTGGAGGCCGCGGCACGAGATGCGGCGCGCCTGATCGCTAGCACGCCCCCGGGCGAGCTGACCTCGTCAAGCCAGTTTAATACAGCGATCGCGAATGCCAATGCCTTGGTCGAGGCAGCAGTTCAAGAGAGCGGCATCGACTTCGCAGGACTGGATATTGCCTGCGACGGCAGCATAGTCTGTAACTCCGCCGTTGGCCTGAGGGTCATTCGCCTGGAGGCTGAGGCCTTGTTGCCGGAAACCGTGTTCCCTGCGCTTGGCGGGGACGGCCTGGCTGTGACCGTTAGTGTGGAGGTGCCGTATGACGGCCGCTTCGCGTTTCATTAGGCGCCAGCACGCCGGCGCGGTAGCGATCGAGCTTGCCGGCCTGATGGTCCTGTTCTGCATGATGGTGTTCGGGATCCTGGAAGTGGCGCGCATGCTGTTCCTCTGGAACACGATGTCGGCGGTGACGCGCCGTGGCGCCGCGGCGGTGGCGGCGGCCGCGCCCGGCGCCGACCACAGCGCAGCGCTCAACCAGGCTGCCTTAGGCGGCGTGCCGCTGACGTCGCCCACGGTCGATGGCAGCTATCTCCAGGTCACCTACCTCAACGCTGCCCGGGAACCGGTCGCCACGCCGCCGGTATGCCCTTCCGACAACGTGGTGACCTGCATGACGAATCCCGGCGACGCGAGCTGTGTGCGCTATGTCAGGGTGCGCTTGTGCCAGCCCGGCGGCGGCGACACCTGCGATCCGGTTCCGGTGACGCCGCTGGCCGGCGTCACCAGCCTGTTATTCGGTAACACCACCTTGTACTTCCCAACTTTCCAGACGGTGACCCCAGTGGGTGCGCTCGGCTACCAGCCGGGCGGCTGCCCATGACATGAGGAGTGGATGATGAAAGGCCTTGTCATTTCGCGCGATTCGCAGCTCTGCGCGGAAATCGCCACCCAGGGCAGCGCGCGCGTGCCCCCCCTCGATATCGGCGCGACCCGGTCGAGCTTGCGCGACGCGCTCGAGCAGATACCAAGCGGCGGCACCGGACTGGTCATCATCGACGCCAGCGTCAGCGACCTGGGCGAACCGGACAGCCTGGAACGCCTGTGCAAGCAATATGCGCCCGCCTGCTTCATGCTGGTCACGCGCGAGCAGCAGCAGGACCTCCTGATCCGCGCGATGCGTGCGGGCGTGCGCGAGGTGCTGCAGCTGCCGCTGGTGCACCGCGCCTTCCATGAGGCGCTCGACCGTTTGTCCGAGGCCGGCCGCATGTCCAGCCTGCGCGAGGGGAAGGTGCTGTCCTTCATCTCGTGCAAGGGCGGCAGCGGGACCACCTTCATTTCGACCAACTTCGGCTACGCGCTGGCGACGCTGGCGCAGAAGAAGGTGATGCTGATCGACCTGAACGGCCAGTTCGGCGACGCCACGCTGTACGTCTCGGACCAGAAGGCCGCGATGACGCTGTCGGATGTGTGCTCGCAGATCTCGCGCATCGACGGCGCCTTCCTGGATTCCTGCCTGGTGCACGTGTCGAACGGCTACGGCATCCTGGCCGCGGCCGACGACCAGTCCCAGTCGTCCGCGCTCAAGCCCGAGCACATGGACACGGTGCTGCGGGTCGCACGGCAGCACTACGACTACATCCTGCTCGACGTGGGACGGCAGATCGACGCACTATCCCTGCGCGCACTCGACAACGCCGACGAAACCTATCCGGTGCTGCAACTGGCGCTGCCGGACATGCGCGACGGGCGCCGGCTGATCGACATCTTCCGCTCGCTCGGCTATCCGGCGGAACGCACCCACCTGATCGTCAACCGCTACGAGAAGGGCGGACGGCTGCGCCTGGACGACATGCAGAAGGCTGTGGGTGCGGAAGTCCTGCACACCGTTCCCAACGATTACGCAGTAGTGATCGACTCCATCAACCAGGGCGTGCCAGTGCTGCAGCTGGCCCGCAGCAGCGCCGCCGCGCGCAGCCTGGCCGAGCTGGTGGAAACGGTAACGGCACGACCGGTGGCGCAGGAGCAGCGCGGCCTGCTGGGTCGCCTGTTCGGCCGTGTGGCCGCGATCAACGAATAGCCGGCGGAGGCCACCATGACCATACGCGAACGGCTGGCAGTGCGCGACGAAGTGCGGGCGCCGCTGCACGTGCCGCAGGACACCGTCAACCTGGCCTACCAGGAGCTGAAGAAGACGATGCACCAGCTGATCCTGGACCGCATCGACCTGGAACGCCTGAGGCGGCTCACCAGCGAGCAGTTCAAGCACGAGCTGGCGCTGCTGGTCGGGCGCATCATCGAGGAAGAGCGCATCGTCCTGAACCAGCACGAGCGGCACAACCTGGTGCTCGACATCCAGCACGAGATGCTCGGCTTCGGCCCGCTCGAGCCGCTGTTGTCCGATCCGACCGTGTCCGACATCCTGGTGAACACCTATTCCAAGGTGTACGTGGAGCGGCGCGGCCAGCTCGAACTGACCGACATCTCGTTCCACGACAACGCGCACCTCATGAAGATCATCGAGAAGATCGTCTCGCGCGTGGGCCGCCGCGTCGACGAAGCCAGCCCGATGGTGGACGCGCGCCTGCCGGACGGTTCGCGCGTGAATGCGATCATCCCGCCGCTGGCCGTGGACGGGCCGCTGCTCTCGATCCGCCGCTTTTCCGCCGTTCCCCTGACCACCGAGGACCTGCTCGGCTTCAAGAGCCTGTCGCCGCCGATGGTGCAGGTGCTGTCGGCACTGGGGCGCGCCAAGGTCAACATCCTGATCTCGGGCGGCACCGGCAGCGGCAAGACCACGCTGCTCAACCTGATCTCGGGATACATCTCGGCCTCGGAACGGATCGTCACCATCGAGGACGCGGCTGAGCTGCAGCTGCGCCAGCCGCACGTGGTCAGGCTGGAGACGCGCCCGCCCAACATCGAGGGCAAGGGCGAGGTCACGCAGCGCGCACTGGTGCGAAACGCCCTGCGCATGCGTCCCGATCGCATCATCCTGGGCGAGGTGCGCGGCGCCGAGTCACTCGACATGCTGCAGGCGATGAACACCGGCCACGAGGGATCGCTCGCCACCATCCACTCCAACACTCCGCGCGACGCGCTGTCGCGGCTGGAGAACATGGTCAGCATGTCCGGCGTGAACCTGACCATCCGCGCCACGCGCCAGCAGATCTGTTCCGCCATCACCGTGGTGGTGCAGGTGGCGCGCCTGATCGACGGCTGCCGCAAGCTGGTCAGCCTGCAGGAGATCACCGGCATGGAAGGGGAGATCATCACCATGCAGGAGATCTTCAAGTTCGAACAGAGCGGCATGGATGCCAACGGCCGCGTCAAGGGGCATTTCTGCGCCACCGGCGTGCGTCCGCGCTTCGCCGAACGCCTGCGCCTGTTCGGGGTGCCGGTTCCCGACGATGTGTTCGATCCGATGAGGGTGTACGAATAATGGACAATCTCTTCTACATATTCGCCGTCCTGGTATTCGCCGCGGTAGTGCTGCTGCTGGAGGGAGCCTTTGTCTGGTGGACGGAACGCTACGGCGCCAGCGCGCGCCGCATTGGCATGCGCCTGCGCCTGATGTCCACCGGCACCGGCGCGGCCAGCGAGGACGTTTCGATCCTCAAGCAGCGGCGCTATGCAAACGGAGAGAGCCTGGACGAATTCCTGCATGCGCTGCCCGGCGCGGCCCGGGTCGACCGGCTGCTCGTCCAGGCCGGCCTGCCCTGGCTGGTGAGCCGCGCGCTCGGGTTGACGGCCGGCGCGCTGCTGCTCGGCGTGGCGCTCGTGATGACCTTCCCGGTCCCGCTGCCGGCCGCGGCCTGCATCATTCTCATGCTCGCGTCGATCCCGTACGGGATACTGGTCCGGGCGCGCACCAAGCGCATGAAGAAGATCGAAGAGCAGCTGCCGGAGGCGGCCGACTTCATCTCGCGGGCGCTGCGCGCGGGCCACTCGTTTGCCAACGTGCTGCAGATGGCCGGCACCGAGCTGCCCGAGCCGCTGGGCGTCGAGTTCCGCACTGCGCACGAGGAGATCCACTACGGCGTGCCGATGACGGACGCGCTGCACAACCTGGCCGTGCGGGTGCCGCTGACCGACGTGCGCTACCTCGTGATCGCGGTCGTGATCCAGCGCGAGTCGGGCGGCAACCTGGCCGAGATCCTGGCCAGCATCAGTGCGATCATCCGGCAGCGCCTGCAGCTGCGGGCGCGCGTGCGCGTGCTGTCCGCGGAAGGGCGCCTGTCGGCCTGGGTCCTGTCGCTGATGCCGTTCGTGATCGTCGCCGCGATGTCGATCGTGAATCCCAAATACATCAGCGTGCTGTGGAACCACCCCAGCGGCGTGACGATCATCTGGCTCGGGCTGACGATGATCCTGGTCGGTATCGCCTGGCTGCGCGGCGTGATCCACATCCGAGTCTAGGGGGCAGCCATGGAATCACGCCAGATCGTCTTTCTCCTGATCGTGTTCGTGGTTGTGGGCGCGCTGGTGTTTGTCGCGCTGTCGCTGTTCTCGCCGCGCAGCCTGCAAGCCCGGCTGCGCAGGCTGACCGGCCACGACGAGCCTTCGCCGCTGGAAGGCGATGGCTGGGTCGACCGGGTGGCGCGGGTGGCAGAGCCTTTCACCAAGCTGTCGGTGCCCGAAGAAGGCTGGGAGAAATCCGCGCTGCGCACCCGCTTCATGAATGCCGGCTGGCGCAAGCGCGGCGCGCCGATCCTGTTCCTGGCCGCCAAATCGGTGCTGGCGCTAGCGCTGCCGCTGCTGGCCGCGCTGGTCCTGCTGGTAACGCAGCCGTCGCTGGCGGGCGAGCGCTACCTCGTCATCCTGCTGACCTGCACGGCTGCGGGCTATTACATCCCCAACCTGGTGCTGCGGCGGGTGGCGGCGCGGCGCCAGCGCGAGATCTTCGAGACCATCCCCGACGCGCTCGACCTGCTGACCGTGTGCGTGGAGGCCGGCATGAGCCTGGAGCGCGCGCTGGTGAAAGTCGCGTCCGAAATCCATATCAAGAGCGTCACGCTGGCGCAGGAACTGCAGCTGGTGCTGATGGAAATGCGCGCCGGCTTCACCAAGGAGAAGGCGCTGCGCAACCTGGCCCTGCGCAGCGGCGTGGAGGACGTCGATTCGCTCGTGGCGATGCTGATCCAGTCGGAGCGCTTCGGCACCAGCATGGGCGACTCTCTGCGCGTGCACTCGGATAACCTGCGCGTGCGCCGCCGCATGGTGGCGGAGGAGGCCGCCGCCAAGATTGCGCTCAAGCTGCTGTTCCCGCTGATCTTCTGCATCTTCCCGACCCTCATGATGGTCCTGCTCGGCCCTGCGGTCATCCAGGCCATGGCCATCTTTGCGAAACCTGGATGACCACGGAGCCCGACATGAGCACGACGATGAAACGCATCTCCGCCGCCTGCGCCAGCGCGTTGTTGCTGGCCTGCGCCAATACGCCGGACGACAGGCCGGCGCGCATTCCCGAGCTGGCGGACGATTCTCCTTCCGCGCGCAACCTTATCGCCACCCAGCTGGCCGAAAAGGCCGATTACGCCGGCGCGATCCGGATCTGGCGCACGCTGACGGCTACGCAGACAGGGCCGGAGGCGGCCTACCTCTACCGCAATCTCGGCTACGCGTTGTTCCTCAACGGCGAATATGAAGCCTCGCTCGCTTCGCTGGAGAAGGCCTGCCTGCTCGATCCGCTCAATCCGCGCGGCTGGATGCACCTGGGCAGCGCGCTGCGCAAGCTTGGCAAGCACGCGCGCGCCGAGATGATGTTCCGGCAAGCCGCCACGCTGGAACGCCACGAATTTACTGTCGACTACGCGCTGGCCAGGGGCTCGCGCGTGCCAGCCATTGTCAGTGCCGTCGAGGCGCCTGCGCGTCCGAAAGATGACTGGGCCGCGCGTGTGCTGGACGCAAGCGGCGGCGTGATCGACCTGCGCACCATCACTGCACAGCCGCAGCTGGTGGAAGGAGAGCCCCAGGCCGTCGTGGCGCCGCTGCCGGCAGAGCCGGTCCGTATCGCGCAGGCGCCCGACGGGTATGCGGAGGAGGCGCCGCCGCAAGTCGTGACCGCGCCGGTGGACTTGCCTTCCACGGTGGAGAGCGCGGTGGAATCCGCGCAAGCGCTGGTGCGGCTGGAGGTTCGCAACGGGAATGGCGTGCGCGGCATGGCCGCAGCGACTGCCCGAAAGCTCGCCAGCGACAAGCTGCGCGTGGTGAGGCTGACCAACGAAAAAGGATTCAATGTCGATCGCACCCGGATCGAGTACGTGAGCGGATTCCAGGATGCCGCGTCAAAGCTGGCGCAACGTTTCGGCGCTGCAACGATGGTACAGGTGGATCAGTGCTGGAAGGCCGACATGCGGCTGGTGATCGGCAAGGATCAGGTGAGTACGCGTCCTGCGGTGGTGGCCTCCGCCGCGGCTGCAAAGCTGCAAGGCGCGGCGAAGGGGAGGGAATCGGCAGCGGCCGGGAAGGCCGTGCGGCCGGCTGCCCCGGGTGCGCGGGGCTGAAGCCGGCCTGTCGTTCAGTTCCAGCTCACCGAGCCCATGCCGTGGTCGTTGGTGGTGCGCTGTGCGGGCTTGCCGTACACGGTTGCCGAACCCATTCCCGACAGGTTCACGTTGGCCGAATGCTTTGCGTAGACGGTTGCGCCACCCAATCCGCTCATATCGACGTCGACCGAATCCGCATACAACTCCTTGGCATCCAGGCCGCCCAGGCCGCCGAGCGATGCGCGCAGCACCTTGGCCTTGCCGCTGATGCTGATCTTGCCGGCGCCTGCGAGCGACAGGTCGACTTCCTCGCTGGCGCCCGATTCGATCTTCATGCTGCCCACGCCGCCCAGGCGGACCTTCACGAACTTGTAGTTGCTGTTCATGTTGATCGAGCCGGCGCCTTCCTGTACCAGCGAGATCCTGTTGCCGGAGAAGCCCGTGAGCGTGGATGCGCCCACGCCGGTGGAGGTCAGCTCGCTCAGTTGCGGAACCGTGAGGTGCACCTTGACCGAGCCGTTGTCGCGGCCCCAGCTGAAGGTGCTCTTGTCCATATCGATGACCAGCACGTCGCCTTTCTGCGAGGTGGTGACGCGCGACACCAGGCGCTTGTCGCCGGACAGCGTGAGCGAGGCGGTCGGACCCTGCTTGACGATCAGCTCGATTACGCCGCCAAGCTCGATGCGGGAGACGCGGCCGTCGACGGGACGGGTTTCGCTCACCTGCTGAGCGAGGGCGGCGCCGCTGGCGCACAAGGCGGTGGCGATGACTGCTGCCTGGAAGAGTCGGGTCATGGTTGTGTTCTCCGTGTTTCGTATTGTGGTTGGCGAACTTATGCGCCGACCGCTTTTTGTGCGGCGGTCAGGCGTTTGGCGGTGACCGTCACGACGGCGATTCCGGCATCGTTGACGGTGTAAGTGGCGACCGAAGCATTGACTGATTTCGCATTGATGGCTGCCGTCGCGATGCCTTGTGCCACCAGGGTGCCCAGGACGAAAACGAAGATGAATTCCATGTTGCGTGCGATGTTCATGTCAGTGCTCCTTGTCGATAAATGCGTTGGGTTGAGTGAACTATAAATAGGCCCGCCGATGTCAACCATCGCATTGCGACGAGCTGCACGAATCGCGCGCTGAACTGCAGTTTTCGCCACATGAGGCCTGGTACGAATCGCCATTCCTTGCCGTCGCCATTGGAGGCGCCTCGGTGAATGCAGCTCAGCATGGGCCCGGACTGCGCTGGGACGACGGGTGACATGGACGAAAAAAAGCCCAGCTGGGAAAGCTGGGCTTTGGGGCAGTGTTGGAGATGCGCGGCTTAGGCGTCGACTGCTTTCTGGGCAGCAGTCAGGCGTTTGGCGGTAACCGTCACGACGGCGATGCCGGCGTCGTTGACGGTGTAAGTGGCGACCGAAGCGTTGACAGGTTTCGCGTTGATCGCTGCCGTCGCTACGCCCTGTGCGACCAGGGTGCCGAGTACGAGAACGAAGATGGCTTCCATGTTGCGTGCGATGTTCATGTCAATGCTCCTTGTCGAAATGCGGTGGGGTTGATTGAACTATAGAGAGGTCCGTCCACGTCAACCATCGCATTGCGACGAGCTGCGGATTTTGCGCGATGAAGTGCGTTTTACGCCGGTTGGAAGCGGCCGCGCCTGCCGCTACTGCACGCGTTTGTAGGCGCTGTAGCCGCCGCCGGGCGAGAGTTCCGGCACCAGCACCAGCACCGTGTGCGCCGGGAGCTTTACGTCGAGCAGGCCCGAGACGAGCTGGATCTTCGCGCCGGTCAGCGCGTCCACCATCATCCAGTTGTTCATCAGTTTGCTGTTGCCGAGCATGACGGTTTCCGCCACGTCCGCGCTAGACGGGTTGGCCAGCACGATGACGGTATCGCGAGCGCGGTCGGTGTGGCGCTCGAACGCGAACAGGCGGTGGCTGGTCACGGGCCGGTAGTCGCCGATGCGCAGTGCGCGGTGCTGCTTGCGCAGCCTGACCAGCTGGCGCGTCCAGCCCAGTGTCGGGTTGTCGTCGCGCACCAGGTCCCAGCGCATCGGCGCGCGCATCGCGGGGTCGCCTTCACCCGTCATGCCGATTTCGCTGCCGTAATAGATATTGGGAGCGCCGGGCAGCGTGAACTGCAGCACCTGCGCCAGCCTGCGCTGCTGCTCGACGGGCAGCACCGTGGCAATGCGCGAGGTATCGTGGTTGTCGAGCATCAGCCAGCTCTTGAGCAAATTGTCGGTGCCCGACTCGGCCACCATGCGGTCCACCATGCGCTGGGCTTGCGGCGCTTCCAGCTTGCCGCCCGCCAGGCGCAGCACGATCTCGCGCAGCGTAAAGTTCATGACGCCATCGACCGAGGGGAACCATTCCTTCGGATAATTGGCGATCTCGCCGACGACCAGGGAGCCGGGCTTTTCCTTGTGCGCGGCCTGCGTCAGCTCATCGAGCCACTTGAAGCCGATGTCTACCGCGACGTCGAGGCGCCAGCCGTCGACGCCGTCACGCAGGTAGCTGCGCACCACCGAGTCGGGCGCGCCGTAGACATGGGCCCGCACCTTCGGATTCTCCAGGTTCAGCTCGGGCAGGTTTTCCGCCAGCCACCACACCCGCGCACCGCTCTGGTACTGCGGGCCAAAGTAGAACCAGTCGCGCCACTCGCTCTTTGGATTGGCGAACGCGTCGCGGAACCTGGGCGAGTTGCGGCCCATGTGGTTGAACACGCCGTCCAGCACGAGCTTCATGCCGCGCTGGTGCACGTTGGCCGCGAGCGCCTTCACGTCGGCGCGGGTGCCGAACTCCGGCGACACGGCGTTGTAGTCGAACGCGTCGTACTTGTGATTGGTGTACGCAAGGTGGATGGGATTGAGGTACAGCACATCCGCGCCCATCGATTGCACGTGGCCGAGCTTGCCCACTAGGCTCGCCAGGTCGCCGCCCCAGAACTCGATCTCGTGGCTCCACAGGCGTTCGCCCTCCAGGTACACGCCGCGCCTGGGCACCTCGTCCCAGCCGCGCAGGACCTTGGGGGCAGGGTACAGCGCCCGCTTGGCCGCCAGGTTGGCGCTGGGGGCAAAGCGGTCCACCAGCACCTGGTACACCACGGCGCCGTTGCGCCAATCCTTTTCGCGCTGTTCGTAAATCCCTTGCACCGCCCGGTCATGGCGGTTTCCTGCCGGCGTCGCGGCGTGGGTGGCAAAGGCCGCCTGCTGGGCAAACGCTACAGGCATGAACGCACAGGCGGCGAGCAGCGGAATCAATTTCATGGGTAGTGGGGTGCAGTTGCCGGGTTAGTTGCAGGAACTACAGGGAGACGGCGGCCGGTTGCGGCGGCCGCTGGCCAGTCATCTGTCCGACCTTGGTCACCAGCGAGGTGAGCGCGAACGGCTTGATCAGCAGTTCCATCTGCGCGGGAAGGCTTTCGTTCTTCATCACGATGCCCTCGGCGTAGCCGGTCACCAGCAGCACGGGCAGGCCCGGCGCATCCGCGCGCACCAGGTCGGCCAGCTGGCGTCCGTTCATGCTGCCTGGCAGGCCGATATCGGTCACGAGGATGTCCGGCAGCTTGTTCGACTGGAGATATCGGAGGGCGGCGCTGGCGTCGCCCACTGCCACCACGGTGTGGCCCTGCAGGCGCAGCGCGTCGGTCATCACATCGCGCACTTCCGTTTCGTCTTCCACGATCAGGATCACTGCCGAGCCACCGATGCCTTCGTCGGCATCCACCTGCTCCGGCGGATGGGGCAGCGTAGCGACTTCCATATGGCGCGGCAGGCGCAGCAGGATACACGTGCCCGCCCCCGGAACCGACGAGATGCGCACGTGCCCGCCCGATTGCTGCGCGAAGCCGTACACCATCGACAGGCCGAGGCCGGTGCCCTGGCCCAGCGGCTTGGTGGTAAAGAACGGGTCGAACGCGCGCGCGGCAACCGATGGCTCCATGCCGACGCCGTTGTCGCTCACGGTGATGGCGATGTATTCGCCGGGTGCCACATCGCCGTATTGCGAGGCGGTCGATTCGCACAGCGTGATATTCCTGGTCTCGATGCGCAGGTCGCCCCCGCCGGGCATGGCATCGCGCGCGTTGTTGGCGAGGTTGAGCAGCGCGTTTTCCAGCTGGTTGGGATCGCACAGGGTGGTCCAGAGTGACGGGCACAGGTCCGTCAGGATCCGGACCGACGGGCCGGTCGAGTGGCGGAACAGGTCGTTCATCGACATGATCAGTTCGTTCACCCGGGTTGGCTTGGGGTCCAGCGCCTGGCGGCGCGAGAACGCGAGCAGGCGGTGCGTGAGCGCCGCGGCGCGCTTGGTAATGCCGATGGCCGAATCGATGCGCTGGATCAGGTCATCCGACTGGCCCAGGCGCACCCGCAGCTTCATCAGCTCCAGGTGGCCCGATACGCCGGCCAGCATATTGTTGAAATCGTGCGCGAGGCCGCCCGTCAGCTGGCCGACGGCTTCCATCTTTTGCGACTGGCGCAGCGCTTCCTCCGCGAGCCGCAGCGCGCTGGCCTGCTGCTTCTCCGCCGTGATGTCGCGCGCCACGCCGTAGAGCAGTTCGCCTTCCGGGACGATGGTCCAGCAAACCCAGCGGTGCGAACCGTCCTTGTGCAGCACGCGCGTGTCGTAGCGCACCAGCGGCTCGCCGGTGGTCGCCAGTTTGTGCATGTGGAGCGCGACGTCCTCGCGGTCGTCGGGATACACCATCTCCATGAAGGGGCGCGAGGTCGCTTCCTCCTCGCTCCAGCCGAAGGTCTGGGTGAATGCCGGGTTCACGGTCAGGAACTTGCCGGTGGCGAGCGAGGCCGCGCCCATGATGTCCTGCGAAATGCGCCAGACGCGGTCGCGGTCGGCGGCGTAGGCCGCCGCTTCGTCGGCCAGGCGCGCGCTGAGGTCGCGCAGCGCGTCCTCCTTCTCCTTCAGTTCCGCGATCGCATTGGCACGGCCACCGTTTTCCGTGAGCGTGCACAGGACGCCGGCGACGGCGCCGCTGTCGTCGCGCACCGGCGTGCAGGAAAACGTGCAGGGGCGATGTTCGGCCACACCGGCGAGCTGCTGGACCAGTGCCAGTTCAGTTGAGCAGTGCGCTTTCCCGTCCATGGCGGATGCCAGCGCCGGCCCGACGATCTCCCAGGCAGGAGCGAACAGCTGTTGCGCAGGCGCGCAGGGAAGGTCCAGGTTGCCCAGCAGGGAAAATGCAGCGTCGTTGGCGAAGGTCAGCAGATCGTCGCCCCAGCAAAGGAAGCTGGGCAGAGGGCCATGCAGCGCAATGCCGAGTGCAGTGCGCATTGCCGATGGCCAATCGGCTGGCTGCCCCAGCGCCGTAGTTGACCAATCGTAATCGCGCAAGCGCATCCCGACGTCTCCGGCGTCCGAGAGGAACGCCAGTTCTGGCTGAGGTTGAGTGGTCATGGTGGGGGAGGTTGGATTTGCGTTCCGCCAACTATCCTAGCAGCATGCCGCAAAAACTACCACACGAATGACGCGCACATTTCAGCGTCTCGATGCGGGGGAGGGGAGTATCGCTCTTCCCTAGAGGAAACCAAAAAAAGGAGGGGGGTATGTTGCCGCAGGGCATCAGCGGCGATATACCCCCTTGTTGTGTCAGCGCATCGGGATGGAGCTGTTCTGCTGGATCTCGCCCAGCTTTTCCGTGGGCAAGGTCTGGACGTCGGTCTTCTTCGATTTCGACTTCTGCGCAATGATGCTGCCCGTTGTGTACTCCGGCATGTCGGCGGCTTCTTCCTTGGTTGCGATATCTTTGCTGGACGCACAGCCGGCGAGCAAACAAACCGTCACTGCGCAGAGAACGAAAGTTTTCATGGTAATGGAGATGAATGAGCAGGAGCGCCCACGCTACCATCGGGCGCTTGGCCGCATCAACGACAAAATTGTCGGGAAATTGTCATGCTCTCAACTCGTCGGTTCCACGGTCGGGCTGCGGCCAGCTCTAGCCGGCCCCGTGCGCCGGCGTCCCGGTGCCGTGCCGACGTGTACGCCACAAGGAATACGCGATACCGGACAGGATCAGGCCGCCAGTGACGGCAAGCGACAGCCATGCGGGTACCTTGCCATCGAACACAAAGTCGCCAATGAAGATCTTCGAACCAATGAACACGAGCACGGCTGCCAGCGAATACTTCAGGTAGCTGAAGCGCTCCACCATTGCCGCCAGGGCGAAGTACAGGGCGCGCAGGCCGAGCACCGCGAAGATATTGGAGGTGTAGACGATAAACGGGTCGCTGGTGATGGCGAAGATCGCAGGCACGCTATCCACCGCGAACACCACATCCGTCGCTTCGACCATGCATAACGCAAGGAACAGCGGCGTGGCGTAGAGCAGCGGTTTCCCGGCCTGGTCAGGTATGCGCACAAGAAAGGCGTTGCCATGCAGCCCGTCCGTCACGCGCAGGTGGCGCCGGAGCCAGGACAGGACCGCACTATTGCGAATGTCCTCCCTGCCCGTGTGCACAAAGAACATGCGGATGCCGGTAACGATCAGGAATGCCCCGAAGATATAGAGGGTCCAGTAATAGCTGGCCACCAGGGTCGAACCGAAACCGATCATCACGCCGCGCGTGAGGATCACGCCGACGATGCCCCAGAACAGCACGCGATGCTGGTATGCAGGGGGAATCGCCAGGGTGGCGAAGATGAGGGAGATGACGAAAATATTATCCAGGGACAGGCTCTTTTCGATCAGGAAGCCCGTGTAGAACTGCATCCCCTTCTCGCCGCCGAATTCATGCCACACCCACAATCCAAACAGCAGGCCGGCCGTGACGTAAAGCGCGGACAACTTCAGGCTTTCGCGCACGCCGATCACATGATCGTCACGATTGAGCACTCCCAGGTCGAGCACCAGTAGCGCGAGCACCATCGCCAGGAAAACCAGCCAGGTCCAGGCAGGTGCACCAAGCCACAGGACAGTTAACCATTCCATAATCTTCTCTCCACGGATGATTGGGGGATAGGTTCACTGTAGGTGCGCCAGATGCGAAAGTAAAATCGAATAAACTATATGGACCATCAATTTTTATTGAGGTGTCCCCGTGCTCAACTATAAACACCTGCACTATTTCCACACCGTGGCCACGCTTGGGACCGTCGTGCGTGCGGCCGAGAAGCTGCACGTGTCGGCACAGGCGATCAGCATGCAGCTGCAACTGCTGGAAGAGCAGATGGGCGCTGAGCTGTTCGAGAAAAGAGGGCGGTTGTTATATTTGACCGACGCCGGCAAGACGGTGCTGGATTATTCGGCAAGGATTTTCGACCTGGGTGGCGAGCTGGAGCAGGTAGTACGCCGCGGTGTACTGGCTGGACAGGAAACGCTGCGCGTCGGCATCTGCGACATCATTCCCAAGACAATGGCATTCCGCCTGATGCAGCCCGCCCGCGAAGCCGGCATGGCGATGCACCTGAGCTGCCGCGAAGGACGATTCGAGGACCTGGTCGTCGACCTGGCCGCGCACAAGCTCGACCTGGTGATCTCCGACCGCGCATTGCCACCGGGCGGGGCGCTGCGCGGCCACAGCCGCCTGCTCGGTGTGAGCGAACTGGCGGTGCTGGGCCACCCGGACTTGTGCCGGCAGTGGCCGGGCGCTTTTCCGGACCGGTTAAGGCTCGCGCCGTTCCTGTTGCCGATGCCGGAAGCAGCAGTCAGGAGCCAGCTAGATTCCTGGTTTGATGCAAACGACTTGCGGCCGATCGTGGTGGGCGAATTCGATGACGGCGCGCTGCTGAAGTCGTTCGCCCGCGCCGCTGCCGGCTTTATCGTTGCGCCCGCGGTGCTGGCGAGTGCGATTCGTACGGAATACGGGCTTGAGCAGGTAGGAACAGTGCCGTCGATGATCGAGCAGTTCTATGTGGTATCGGTGCAGCGGGTGTACAGTCACCCGGCAGTACGGCGTATCCTGGACGGGGCAGCCGCGGTATTCGGCCCGGACCGCTAGCAGCCCGGGTCAGCGATCGTTGGCGTTCCAAACAAAAAGCCCAGCCGGTGAGGGCTGGGCTTTCGCATGCTGGTGCCGGCTGCCGGTTTCGAACTGGCCACCTGATGATTACAAATCAACTGCTCTACCAAATGAGCTAAGCCGGCGGTAACTTTGCCCAAATTATACGCTATTTGATCCGCGTGAGGGTCGGGCGCGGACCCTTGCGGGGCGGCTCGTCGTCGCCGTCGGGCGACGGGCTGGCGGCCGGCGCATCGCTGCCTGGCGGTACCGCGGACAGGGATGGCGAGGCGGCCGCAGGTGCGGGGGCCGGCGCAGGCGCAGGCGCGGCGCTGGCTGGCGCGGGCATTTCGGCGGCAGTCTTGGTGACTTCGAATGCCATGCCCTGGCCGTTCTCGTTGGCGTAGATCGCCAGCACGTTCTGCACCGGCACGTAGATCTGGCGCGACACGCCCGCGAAGCGCGCGTTGAACGTGATCGCATCGTTGTCCATCTTCAGCGCGGCGGTGGCGCCAAAGCTGATGTTCAGGACGATCTCGCCCTTCTTCACGTATTCCATCGGCACGGTCGTCGCCGCATCGACCTTGACCGCGATGTAGGGCGTGTATCCGCTGTCGGTGCACCATTCGTAGATGGCGCGCAGCATGTAGGGTTTGGTGGAGATTTCGGACATTGAGAGACGGTGGTACGTTGTACTGCAAAGACAGGGACAGTCCCGCAGCGCCAGGGCGGCAGGACAGTCCCCATTCTAGCGCGATCAGCGGCGCATGACCTTTTCGGACGGGGTCAGCGCTTCGATGTAGGCAGGGCGCGAGAAGATGCGCTCGGCGTACTTCATCAGCGGCGCGGCGGTCTTCGACAGTTCGATGCCGTAGTGGTCCAGGCGCCACAGCAGCGGGGCGATCGCCACGTCCAGCATCGAGAACTCGTCGCCGAGCATGTACTTGTTCTTGAGGAACAGCGGCGCGAGCGTGGTCAGGCGGTCGCGGATTTCGGCGCGTGCCTTGTCGTGGCTCTTGTCGTTGGCCTTGTTGCGCTCGGACTCGAGCACATGCACGTGCACGAACAGCTCTTTTTCGAAGTTGAACAGCATCAGGCGGGCGCGCGCGCGCATCAGCGGATCAGCCGGCATCAGCTGCGGGTGCGGGAAGCGCTCGTCGATGTATTCGTTGATGATGTTCGACTCGTACAGGATCAGTTCGCGCTCGACCAGGATCGGCACCTGGCCGTACGGGTTCATCGTCGAGATGTCTTCCGGCTTGTTGAACAGGTCGACGTCGCGCACTTCGAAGTCCATGCCTTTTTCAAACAGGACCAGGCGGCAGCGCTGGGAAAACGGGCACGTGGTGCCAGAGTAGAGAACCATCATAATGTGTGTTCCTTAGAAGCAAATGGGGTGAAACGGCTAGCGGTCCACCCCGAAAATGACTGCCCGCGCGAGCGGGCAGCGAACGTGTACGAAGAAAGCTTCTTGTGACGGATTACTTCACTTCTTTCCAATAGGACGCGTTCAGGCGCCATGCCAGCAGTGCGAACAGGGTCATGAACATCAGGACCCATACGCCCAGCTGCTTACGCTGGGCAGCGACCGGCTCGGCCATCCACTCCATGTAGGCCACCAGGTCGGCAGTTGCTGCGTCGAATTCCTGGTCGCTCAGCTTGCCAGGCGAGACGCGCTCGAAACCGGCGAACTTGTGCACCATCTTGCTGGCGTCGTGCGGATCCTTCTCCTCCACGAACTTGGCGGTACGCACGCCCTGCAGCTCCCACATCACGTGCGGCATCGCCACGTTCGGCAGCACCATGTTGTTCCAGCCGGTCGGACGGGTGTCGTCCTTGTAGAAGGTACGCAGGTAGGTGTACAGGTAGTCCGCACCGCTGCCGGCCGGCGACGCCTTGGCGCGCGCGATCACGGACAGGTCTGGTGGCACCACGCCGAACCATTCCTTGGCATCCGATGGGCGCAACGCGGTATGCATCACTTCGCCGACCTTGTCTGCCGAGAACAGCAGGTTGTTCTTGATCTGGTCTTCCGTCAGGCCCAGGTCACGCAGGCGGTTGTAGCGCATCGACGTGGCCGAGTGGCAGTTCAGGCAGTAGTTCACGAACAGGCGCGCGCCGTTCTGCAGGGAGGTCACGCTGTTGCGCTGTGGCGCCTTGTCCAGCGGGAAGCCGCCTTCGGACGCAAATACCAGACCCGGCACAGCCAGGGCCAGGATAGCGATCAGTTTTTTCGAAAAAGTCATTGTTATCCTCTGTCGTCTATCAGTGCGCGTGGTAGGTCACGCGCGATGGCACCTGCTTGAACTTGCCCATCTGGCTCCACCATGGCATCAGCAGGAAGAAGCTGAAGTAGACCAGGGTGCAGACCTGCGCCAGGATCGTGTAGACCGGGGTTGGCAGCTGGGTACCGAGGTAGCCCAGGGTCACGAAGGACAGGCCGAACACGGCGTACACATACTTGTGCCAGTCAGGACGGTAGCGGATCGACTTCACCGGCGACTTGTCCAGCCATGGCAGGAAGGCCAGGATCACGACCGACGAACCGAACAGCAGGACGCCCCAGAACTTCGCATCCAGCATGCCAGGCAGCATGCCGATAATGCACAGCAGCGCGATGACGGCGATCGCTGCCTTGGTCTTGAACGACAGCTTCGATTTCATCCAGACGAATACCACGTACGCAGCGATCGCGACGATCAGCACGTTCAGGAAGTCCGAGGTGATCGCACGCAGCACCGAGTAGAACGGGGTGAAGTACCAGGTCGGAGCGATGTGCGCCGGGGTCTTCAGCGAGTCTGCCGGGATGAAGTTGTTGTACTCCAGGAAGTAGCCGCCCATCTCAGGGGCGAAGAACACCACCGCCGAGAAGATCACCAGGAACACCGATACGCCGAACAGGTCGTGCACGGTGTAGTACGGGTGCGAAGGGATCGAGTCGACCGGATGGCCGTCCGGGCCCAGGTTCTCTTTCACTTCGATGCCGTCCGGGTTGGACGAGCCGACTTCGTGCAGCGCGATCAGGTGCGCAGCCACCAGGCCCAGCAGGACCAGCGGCAGGGCGATCACGTGGAACGCAAAGAAGCGGTTCAGGGTCGCGTCGGAGACGACGTAGTCGCCGCGGATCCACAGCGACAGGTCAGGGCCGATCAGCGGAATCGCGCCGAACAGGTTGACGATCACCTGTGCGCCCCAGTAGGACATCTGGCCCCATGGGAGCAGGTAGCCGAAGAACGCCTCGGCCATCAGCATCAGGAAGATCGCGAAGCCGAACAGCCAGATCAGTTCGCGCGGTTTGCGGTACGAACCGTACAGCAGGCCGCGGGTCATGTGCAGGTACACCACGATGAAGAACGCGGAAGCGCCGGTGGAGTGCATGTAGCGCACCAGCCAGCCCCACGGGACTTCGCGCATGATGTATTCGACCGAGCCGAAGGCCAGCGCGGCGTCCGGCTTGTAGTGCATGGTCAGGAAGATGCCGGTGACGATCTGCAGCACCAGGATCAGCATCGCCAGCGAGCCGAAGATGTACCAGAAGTTGAAGTTCTTCGGGGCGTAGTAGCGGCCCCACTGGTCGTACCACAGCTTCGAGGCCGGGAAGCGGTCGTCGACCCAGGCCAGCGCCTTTTGTGCTGCCGGCGCGTCGGCCGGCAGTTTGGTTTCTTTAAACGCGGCCATTATGCTTCGCCTTTCTCGTCTTTACCGATGATGATGCGGGTGTCCGACAGGTACATGTGGCGTGGTACCTCGAGGTTGTCCGGTGCAGGCTTGTTCTTGAACACGCGGCCGGCCAGGTCGAAGGTGGAGCCGTGGCATGGGCACAGGAAACCGCCTGCCCAGTCGTCCGGCAGGTTCGGCTGCGCGCCAGGGGTCACGCGCGCGGTCGGCGAGCAGCCCAGGTGCGAGCAGATGCCCACGGCCACCAGGTACTCCGGCTTGATCGAACGCCATTCGTTGCGTGCGTATTCCGGCGTCAGTACGTCAGGTGCGCGCTCCGAGTTCGGGTCGGCGACCTGGTCATCGGTCTTCTTGAGCGACTCGACCATCTCCGGCGAACGGCGCATGATCCATACCGGCTTGCCGCGCCACTCCACGGTCTTCATTTCGCCCGGCTGCATGCCGGCGATATCCACTTCTACAGGCGCGCCGGCCGCTTTCGCGCGCTCCGACGGCTGGAACGTGCTTACCAGCGCCGCCCCGGTGGACAAACCGACGACACCACCCGCCGCGCACGTCGCGACGAGCAAGCCGCGTCGACCTGAATCGACCTGCTTTTCGTTACTCATACCAACCCCAATCAGTCAAAAATGCGGAATCTTGAGAAGCAAAGGGAGCTTCTAGCAACCTTAAATTATAAGGGAAGCAGATGGCGAGTTAAATAAAAAGTTGTTGACAGCCCCATCCGAAGGCGGCTTTTCATGGCTTTTTGGCAGCCGGACCGTCGAAAATACGCCGCGGCGGGTACCGGCGGTCGCCCATCCTCTTGCAACTTTGGTAATATCAGTCACCGGTTACCGGTCAATACAGAGGAGGCAGGCATGGGCATGATGCAGGAATTCAAAGAATTTGCCGTCAAGGGCAGCGTGGTGGACCTGGCCGTCGGCGTGATTATCGGCGCGGCGTTCAGCAAGATCGTCGATTCCCTGGTCAACGACATCATCATGCCGCCAGTCGGCTACCTGCTGGGCGGGCTGGATTTCTCGAACTACTACATTGCGCTGAACAACCAGGCCGCCGGGCTGCCCCTGGCGGAGGCGAAGAAGCTGGGCGCGGTGATCGCGTACGGCAACTTCTTCTCGGTCGTGTTGAATTTCCTCATCCTGGCGTTCATCATCTTCCAGATGGTTCGCCTGATCAACAAGGCGCGCCGCGGTCCGGATGCCGCCGCCGCGGCCGTCGCCGCCGAAGAAGTGCTGCTGCTGCGCGAGATCCGCGACAGCCTCAGGCGCTAGCGCTTCGGTCATCCCGGCCTTCGCCGGGATGACCGCCTTTCCTTTAGCGGTGACAGAGCCTTTTCCCTTTTTGTGAGAGACTGGGGACATGCGACGTTACTGGCTGCTGTTTGCCCAAGCCGTCACCATCTGCCTTGCGCTGTACATGGTGATCGCGGCGGTTCGTCCGGACCTCCTGCGCGGTCCCGTCCGCACCGTGGAGCTGGGCACAGGCGCCCGTCCCGCCGCGCTGATCCAGTCTCCCGGCCTGCCGCCGTCCGGCAGCTACCGCGAGGCGGCCGACCGCGCCATGCCGGCCGTGGTCAACATCCTCACCTCCAAGGCGTTGCCGCCCAACCACCCGCTGCTGAACGACCCGTTCTTCCGCCGCTACTTCGGCGAGCGCAACCCGCAGGCGGAAAACGCCAGCCTGGGGTCGGGCGTGATCGTGAGTCCCGATGGCTATATCCTGACCAACTACCACGTGGTGGAGGCCGCCGACCAGATCGAGGTCGTGCTGCCCGATGGCCGCCGCGCCATCGGCAAGGTGGTCGGCACCGATCCCGAGACCGACCTGGCGGTCCTGCGCATCGACCTGAAGAACCTGCCCGTCATGATGCTGGGCCACCCGGAGCAGGCCAAGGTCGGCGACGTGGTGCTCGCCATCGGCAATCCGTTCGGCGTCGGCCAGACCGTCACCATGGGCATCATTTCCGCGGTCGGCCGCACCAACCTGCGCATCAACGAATTCGAGGACTTCATCCAGACCGACGCGGCGATCAACTTCGGCAACTCGGGCGGCGCGCTGGTGGACACGCGCGGCAACCTCCTGGGCATCAACTCGGCGATCTTCTCGCAGACCGGCGGCTCGGTCGGCATCGGCTTCGCCATCCCCGTGTCGACCGCGCGTTCTGTGCTCGAATCGATCATCCTCAAGGGCTATGTGGAGCGCGGCTGGGTCGGCGTCGAATCGCAGGACATCACGCCGGAGCTGGCCGAGAGCTTCGGCCTGCCGCGCGACAAGGGCGCCATCATCGCCGGCGTGGTGCGCAACGGCCCGGCCGACCGTGCCGGGATCAAGCCGGGCGACATCCTCCTGGCGGTGAACGGGCAGCCGGTCCCGGACACCACCGTCATGCTCAACCTCATCGCCAAGCTGCCGCCCGGCCGCAAGGCTAAAATGACGGTCCTGCGCAGCAACCGCGAAGCCACGCTGGACGTCAGCGTCGGGAAGCGGCCACGCGCCCGTTAAGAGGACCCCGATGCACCTGCGCGACCTGACGCAATACCTGAACGAACTTTCCGAGAACAACAACCGTCCCTGGTTCATCATGAACAAGCCGCGCTACGACATCCTGCGCGAGGAGTTCCTGCAGGTGGTGACGGAACTGATCCGCGAGCTGGGCAAGTTCGATCCGCTGATCGCGGACTGCAATCCGAAGAAGGCCATGTTCCGCATCAACCGCGACGTGCGCTTTGCCGCCGACAAGCGGCCGTACAAGACCAATTTTTCCGCCGCGCTGGCGCCGAACGACAAGCGCCGCCCCACGCATGCGGGCGGGCCGACCTACTACTTCCACATCCAGGACGGCAAGCTGCTGTACGGCGCCGGCGAATACATTCCGCCGGCGCCGCGCCTGAAAGCGATCCGCGAGCGCATTGCCAACGATGCGACAGGATTTTCGAAAGTACTCAAAAATAAGGCCTTGAGAGCAAGCTACGGCGACCTCGCGGAAGAGGAGCGCCTGCAACGGCCGCCCAAGGGATTCGATCCCGCGCACGAGCACATCGAGTACATTAAATTCAAGAGCTTCTTTGTCTGGAACGAGGTGCCGCTCAAGGTCAATGAGCCGGACCGGCTGGTGCCGGACCTGGTGCGCGGCATGAAGGACGCCTATGCGCTGGTCGAGTGGTTGCGCGGCGTGAAGGTAAGCGAACAATAACGGAGGAGTTCCAATGGCTTTGCAACATGCGGCATCGGGAGACAGGATTTCGCTCAAACGCAGCGACGACGACATTGCGTCGTTCACGTCGGTCGCGCTGGCCAAGACCGAGCACATGGAACTGATGCGGATCCTCGTCACCAAGGACAGGCCGATCCCGGAGCACAAGCTGGAAGGGGAGATGTCGCTGGTATGCCTGGAAGGCGAGCTCGCCGTGGACGCCTACGGCACGACGACCACGCTCAAGCCGATGGAAATGCTGTACCTGAGCGGCGGCGTCCCGCACGCCATCCGCGCCAGCGAAGACTCGATTGGCCTGATGACCATCCTGCTCCACCCCTGCTAGCAAGGACAGAGGACTGTCCCCGCAGGGACCGTCCCCATCCATCCTCACTCGCCGCGGGGATCGCGGGCCAGGAGCGCCGCCACCATCGTGCGCGGATCGACGCCGTCGAACAGCACGCCCGCCACCGCATTGGTGAGTGGCATATCCACCCCCAGCTTCGCCGCCAGATCCCGCACCGCCTTGGCGCACGGCACGCCTTCGGCCACGTGCCCCAGCTCGCGCACGACGGTATCGAGGCTCTTGCCCTCGGCCAGCCCCAGCCCCACGCGCCGGTTGCGCGACAGGTCGCCGGTACAGGTGAGGATCAGATCGCCCATCCCCGTCAGGCCCATGAAGGTGCTGGCCTGTCCGCCGAGCGCCGTGCCCAGCCGCGTGATCTCGGCCAGCCCGCGCGTGATCAGCGCCGCGCGCGCGTTCAGCCCGAGCCCCAGGCCGTCCGACACGCCGGTGGCGATCGCCATGATGTTCTTGACCGCGCCGCCGACCTCGACGCCGACCACGTCGTCGCACGAATACAGGCGCAGGTTCGCCCCGTGCACGGTGGCGACCACTTTTTCGCGCAGCGGCTGCGACAGCGACGCCACCGTCAGCGCGCACGGCAGTCCGCGCGCGACTTCCTGCGCGAACGAAGGTCCCGACAGTACGGCGGCCGGCACGCCGTCGCCCAATACCTCCGCCACGACCTGGTGCGGCAGCAGCCCGGTGTCGTACTCGAAGCCCTTGCACAGCCAGACGATATTGGGGATGTTGCGGCCCTTGAGCTGCATGAGCAGCGGCCGCAGTCCGGCCACCGGCGTGGCGGCGATCAGGAGGCCGTCCGCCCCCACGTGCGCGAGCGCGGCGTCGAAGTCGGCGCTGGCCTGCAGCGACCCGGGGAAGGGATAGCCCTTGAGGTAGGCCGCGTTCTCGCGGTCGCGCTGCATGGCCTGCATGGTGTCGGCGCTGCGTCCCCACAGGACGACGTCGTGGCGCGCGGCGAGCGCGATCGCAACGGCGGTGCCCCAGGCGCCTGCGCCCAGCACGCTGACCTTGCGCGGTGTGTGATGTGATTGCATGGTGATTTCTAGATGCCCCAGAGGTCCGAGGCCTTGACGTAGCCGATGATGCCGTCCTTGTGCCGCACCTTGACCCAGGCCGCGATCTCGGGATCGGCCAGTTCCAGCACGACGCCCTTGTCCGCAAACATCACGACCTGCGCGCCGTCCTCGCCGGAGGCGCGCACTTCGACGCCGTCGAAGCGCGCCACGACGCTACGGCGCGGCATCAGGCGCTTCGCTTCGGTCCATGCGGCGTCGCCGTGGAAGTCGCGCACCTTGACCCATTCGCCGTAGCGCAGCACGACTTCGACGGGCATGCCTGCCGGGGCCACGAACAGCTTGGGCGCCTTGGGCGAGGGTGCGTCATAGAAGATGGCCGGCGCCGGTCCGACGGTCTTGAAGTCGGTTGCCGCGCAGATGGCGGGAGCGAGGGCGACGATGGATGTGGCTGCGATCAGGCGTGCGAATGTCATGACCAGGCCCAGTAAATGGCGTCACGCCGGCATGCCGGCGTGACGGATGGCGGCGCCAGGCCGCCCCGGGCCCGAAGGCCCCTGTGCTGCTTAGTGCTGCTCGGTCGATGCTGCCGGCGTGCCTGCAGCCGCCTGTGCCAGGGCTTGCTGGCGCTGCTGGTAGAACGCTTCGAAGTTGATCTCGGCCAGGTGCACTGGCGGGAAGCCGGCACGGGTGATCACGTCGGCGATGTTCGCGCGCAGGTACGGGTAGATGATGTTCGGGCAGCCGATGCCGAGCAGTGGCTCCATCTGGTCTGCAGGAACGTGGCGCACTTCGAAGATGCCAGCCTGCTTGCCTTCGACCAGGAACGCGACCTTGTCCTTCACCTTGGCGGTGATGGTGATGGTCACGGAAGCTTCGTAGATGCTGTCGGCGATGGTCTCGGCGCCAACGTCCAGCGACACTTCGATCTGCGGCACATCCTGCTCGAGGAAGATCGATGGCGAATTCGGTTGTTCCAGCGACATGTCTTTCAGGTAGACGCGCTGGATTTGGAATACTGGTTGCTGGTTTTCTTCGGACATGGAACGCTTTCGTTTAAAAATTAAGGGACGGCTCCGGCCGTCCGACTGCGTAGCGGTAGCTTTTTAAAAACGCGACGGCAATTGTATCAAAACCAATTGTTCGGTAGAACAGTTTCGCCGCCGCGCCTGGTACGGCGCTTATTCGCCGTTGAGCAGGGGGTCGAGCTTGCCGGCCTGGTCGAGTGCGTACAGGTCGTCGAAGCCGCCCACGTGGGTGTCGCCGATGTAAATCTGGGGAACCGTGCGGCGCCCGGTACGTTCCATCATGACGACGCGTTGGTCCGGGTCGAGGTCGACACGGATTTTCTCGATATTCTTCACGCCTTTGGCTTCCAGCAGGCGTTCGGCACGCACGCAGTAAGGGCACATGGCGGTGCTGTAGAGGAGTACTTGGGCTGTCATCGTTGTTCCTTTCTTTACTTGGCGACCGGCAGGCCGGCTGCCTGCCATGCCGCGAGTCCGCCGTCGAGGCTGGTTACATCCGTGAAGCCGGCGGCGGCCAGCTGGCGCACGGCGCGGTCGGCGCGGTTGCCACGCTGGCACACGACCACGACCGTGCGGTCCTTGGCCTTGCCGAGCTCGCCGATGCGGGCAGGGAGTTCACCCAATGGGATGTGCTTGGCGTCGCGCAGGTGTGCTTTGGCATACTCTGCAGCATCGCTTACGTCCAAGATGGTGGTCTTACCACGATTTATCAACTGGATGACTTCGGTCGGGCTCGAGCGCCGGCCGCTGCCGCGAAACGCGGGAAGCATCAGGGCGATGCCGGAAAAAGCCGCGATGGCGACGAGCAAGATGTTATCGATTAAAAATTCCACACAAAGTTCCAATGGTTCATGCAATCCGGCCATTATAAAATAGAAGGCGTTTTTCGACCTTAAACCACTTTTGACCGGAAGCTATGTACAAAATCGTCTTGATGCGCCACGGAGAATCCACCTGGAACCGCGAAAACCGTTTCACCGGCTGGACCGATGTCGACCTGACCGAGCAGGGCATGTCGGAAGCCCGCGCCGCCGGCCAGATCCTCAAGGAGGAGGGCTATACCTTCGACCTGGCCTATACCTCGGTGCTCAAGCGCGCGGTGCGCACGCTGTGGCTGACCATGGACGAGATGGACCTGATGTGGATTCCGGTGAAGAACGACTGGCGCCTGAACGAGCGCCACTACGGCGCGCTGCAGGGGCTGGACAAGGCCGAGACCGCGGCCAAATTCGGCGACGAGCAGGTGCTGGTATGGCGCCGCAGCTATGACATCCCGCCGCCGGAACTGGCCCGCGACGATCCGCGCGCGTCGTTCGACGACCCGCGCTACGCCAACGTGCCGCGCGAGCAGGTCCCGCTCACCGAGTGCCTGAAGGACACCGTGGCGCGCGTGATGCCAGCCTGGGACGAGGACATCGCCCCGGCGATCCGCGCCGGCCGCAAGATCCTGATTTCCGCCCACGGCAACAGCCTGCGCGCCCTGATCAAGATGCTGGACGGGATCAGCGACAAGGACATCGTCGGCCTGAACATCCCCAACGGGCAGCCGCTGGTGTATGAGCTGGATGCCGACCTCAAGCCGATCCGCCACTATTACCTGGGCGACCAGGAAGCGATCGCCGCCAAGATGCACGCTGTCGCGAACCAGGGTAAGGCAAAGTAAGCTTGAAATCGTTTGTACAACGGGTGGCGCTGGCCGCCGCCCTGGCGCTGCTCGCAGCCGGCGCGTCCGGGGCACCTGCCGCCAAACCCACGGAACGCAGCAAGCAAAAGGCTGTGGCGGAGAAGTCGCGCGAGAACATCCGCGAGAAGCTCAGCGCGCTGAAGAAGGAGATCAGCCGCACCGAGGCGCAGAAGGAGGACGTGGCCGACGAGCTGGCGGAATCCGAGGAAGCGATCTCGGACGCCAACCGTTCGCTGCGCGAACTGGCCGAGGAAACCGCGCAGACCAACCAGAAGGTGCTGCAGCTGGAGGAAAAGCGCGCACAGCTTGCCGCCACGGTCGAGGCGCAGAAGCGCCAGCTTGCCCGGCTGCTCAAGGAGCACTACGTGGCCGGCAGCGAGGACCGCATGAAGCTGCTCCTGTCCGGCGACAACCCGAACCGCATCAACCGCGACCTGCAGATGATGGCCTACGTGTCGCAGGCCAAGGCGCGCCTGCTCGATTCGCTGCGCGCCAACCTGGCCGCGGCGGAAGCCAATACGCAGGACGCGCTCAACGCCAAGGCCGAGCTGGACGAGATCGCGCAGGAAGAGCTGCAGCAGAAGGCAAAGCTGGAGCAGGAGAAGGCCAAGCGCGCGCAACTGCTCAGCACCCTGTCGCAGAAGCTGGTCACCCAGCGCAAGCAGGTGGGCAGCCTGGAACGCGACGAAGCGCGCCTCGGCCGCCTGGTGGACAACCTCTCCGTGCTGATCCGCGAGCAGCAGGCCAAGGCCGCAGCCGCCGCCAAGCGCCGCGAGGAACAGCGGGCCGCGAAGCTGGCTGCCGCCAAAGCCAAGGCCGAAGCGGACCGCATCGCCAAAGAGAACGCGGCCAGGCCGGGCGCCAAGCCACCCGCGCCGTTCAAGCCGACCGACCCGATCGACGATGTCGAGCCGCCGAAGGTCGCCGCAGCGAAGGTCGAGGAAGAGGAAGTGCCTGAGGTGACGCTGGCCCCGGCCGCGCCGAACGGCAGCTTCGTGAACCTGAAAGGCCGCATGGTGGCGCCGGTGGCGGGCACGGTCGCGGCGCGCTTTGGCGCCAAGCGCGGCAACGAAGGACCGAGCTGGAAAGGCATGTTCATCAAGGCCAACGAGGGCGCGGAAGTGCGCGCTGTGGCGCAGGGCCGGGTGGTGTTCGCCAACTGGATGCGCGGCTTCGGCAACCTGATCATCGTCGACCACGGCAACGACTACCTGTCCATCTACGGGAACAACCAGTCGCTGCTCAAGCGGGCCGGCGACGCGGTCAAGGGCGGCGACGCCATCGCCACGGCCGGCAACACCGGCGGTAACGAAGAATCGGGTCTATACTTCGAATTGCGGCATCTCGGCCGCGCATTCGATCCGGCGAGCTGGGTCAAGTTCTGACGAAGCGGGTGGCGCGCATGAAATTGAAGAATCTGGGCCTGGTCGGCATCGGCATGGTGGCCGGGATCGCGGTCTCGGTGCAGTTCTCCGCCTTCGCCCAGAAGGGCGGGCCGGCCATGCTGCCGCTGGAAGAGCTGCGCCAGCTGGCCGACGTGTATACCCTGATCCAGACCGACTACGTCGAAAAGGTCGACGGCGGCAAGCTGCTGTCCGACGCGATCGGCGGCATGGTCGCGTCGCTCGATCCGCACTCGGTGTACCTGGACAAGGAAGCGTTCCGCGAAATGCGCGAGAGCGTGGAGGGCAAGTTCGTCGGCGTGGGCATCGAGGTCGCCAGCGAGGACGGCTACGTCAAGATCGTCGCGCCGATGGAGGATTCGCCGGCGTGGCGCGCCGGGGTCAAGGCGGGCGACCTGATCACCCGCGTGGACGACACGCCGGTGCGCGGGCTGTCGCTGGACGACGCCATCGAACGGATGCGCGGCGAGCCGGGCAGCCGCGTCACGCTGACCATCGCCCGCCGCGGTACCGAAAAGCCGCTGCCGTTCACCCTCGTGCGCGAGGAAATCAATGTCAAAAGCGTCAAGGCGGCCTTCGTGGAGCCGGGCTACGCCTGGGTGCGCGTGGCGCAGTTCCAGGACGATACGCTCACCGAACTGGCGAAGAAGCTGCGCGAGCTGTACGCCAGGGACAGCGCGATCAAGGGCCTGGTGCTGGACCTGCGCAACGATCCGGGCGGCCTGCTGCCGGGCGCGATCGGGGTGACGGCGGCGTTCCTGCCGAAGAACCAGCCGATCGTCTCGACCGTGGGCCAGGTCGCCGATTCGAACCAGGTGTTCTACGGCCGCAAGGAATACTACGTGGAGCCGGGCGAGGAGGATCCGCTGGCGCGCCTGCCGGGACAGCTCAAGACCGTGCCGCTGGTGGTGCTGGTCAACGCCGGTTCGGCGTCGGCGTCCGAGATCGTGGCCGGCGCGCTGCAGGACTACAAGCGCGCCGTCGTGATGGGTTCGCAGACCTTCGGCAAGGGCTCGGTGCAGACCCTGCGCCAGCTCACCGAGGACACCGCGCTCAAGCTGACCACCGCGCGCTACTACACGCCGAAGGGCCGCTCGATCCAGGCGCACGGCATCGTGCCGGACCTGCCGGTCGATGAAACCGCCGAGGGCGACACGGTCGATGCGCTGCTGATGCGCGAAGCGGACCTGGAACGGCATTTGGCCAACAAGTCCTCGCCCGAGTCGGCGCGCCAGGTGCGCGACCCGGAAGAGGAACAGCGCGCGCTGGCGCTGCTGCGCGAGCGCGAGCAGTTCGAATACGGCAGCGCGCAGGACTTCCAGCTGGCGCAGGCGATCCGGCACTTCAAGGGCCTGCCGGTCCAGTTGTCCAAACCGGCCGCGCGCGCCACGGTCGCAGCCGCCCCGGCTGCCGCGGTCAAGTAATCCCGGCCGATGAACGACGAACAGCTGCTGCGCTACTCGCGCCACATCCTGCTCGACGACATCGGCATCGAAGGGCAGGAGAAGATCCTTGCCGCGCACGCGGTGGTGATCGGCGCGGGCGGACTGGGTTCGCCGGCCGCCATGTACCTGGCCTCCGCCGGCATCGGCCGCATCACGCTGGTCGACGACGACGACGTCGATCTCACCAACCTGCAACGCCAGATCGTGCACACCACGCAGCGCGTGGGCGCGCCTAAGGTCGAGTCGGCACGCGACGCCCTGCTGGCGATCAATCCCGACATCGAGGTCCTTGCGCTGCGCGAGCGCGTGTCCGGCGACCGACTCGGCGAGATCGTGCGCGGCGCTTCCGTGGTGCTCGACTGCTGCGACAACTTCGCCACCCGCCATGCGGTCAACCGGGCCTGCTTCGCGCATGGCGTGCCGCTGGTGTCGGGCGCCGCCATCCGCTTCGACGCGCAGCTGTCGATGTACGATCCGCGCGATGTGGCCTCGCCGTGCTACGCCTGCCTGTTCCCCGAGGGGCAGCGCTTCGAGGACGCGGCCTGCAGCACCATGGGCGTGTTCGCGCCGCTGGTCGGCATCGCCGGCTCGATGCAGGCGGCCGAGGCGCTCAAGCTCGTCACCGGCGCCGGCGAGCCGCTCACCGGACGCCTGTCGATGCTGGACGGGCGCCGCATGGAATGGACCACCATCGCCGTGGCGCGCGATCCGCAATGCCCCGTATGCCATCACGATAACAACAAGGAGACCTGAATGAAGCCCATCTATGCACTGCTGCTCGCGGCAGGCTTTGGCGTGCAGGCGCACGCCGCCACCACCACGCGCTACGACATCTTTGTCGATAACGGCAAGCGCGCCGGCGAGCAGGTAGTCGAGCAGGGCGACGACGGGGTCACGCGGGTCAGGTACATCTTCAAGGACAACGGACGCGGACCGGAGCTGACCGAGACCATCCGCTTTGCTGCCGACGGCACCATGAGCGAATATGCGGTCAAGGGCAACTCGACCTACGGCGCGGTGGTCGACGAGCGCTTCGAAGTGAAGGATGGCGTGGCGAGCTGGCGTTCCACCACGGAGCAGGGCAGCACGAAACTGAATGGCGGCGCGTTCTACGTGCCGCTGAACAGCTCGATGGTGCCGGTGTCGGCGTCGATCGGCGCGATCGCCGCGCGGAACGGCGCGCCGCTGCCGCTGCTGCCGACGGGGACGCTGTCGCAGCGCACGATCGAGGAGTTCGACGTCACCGCCGCCGATGGGCGCAAGCAGAAGGTGCAGCTGATCGCGCAGACCGGCATCGGCCTGCGTCCGCAGCTGGTGTGGGCCACCACCGGCGCCGCGCCGCGCGTGTTCGCATCGATCTATCCCGGCTACGCGGCCCTGATCGAGGAAGGCTGGAAGGATGCGGTCAAGCCGCTGACCGAGCGCCAGAAGGCGGCCGAGGCCAAGATGCTGCAGGAGCTGTCGGCCAGGCTGATGCACCCGATGCCTGGCCTGACCGTCATCCGCAACGCGCGCGTGTTCGACAGCGACAAGGCGGTGCTGACGAAGCAGTCCGACGTGTACGTCCTGCGCGGGCGGATCACCGCCGTACTGCCGGCCGGCTCGAAGGTGTCGGGCGCGCACAGCGAGATCGACGCGCAGGGCCGCGTGCTGCTGCCCGGCCTGTTCGACATGCACGGCCACGCGAGCCGCTGGGACGGTGGCCTGAACCTGGCCGCCGGCGTGACCACGGTGCGCGACATGGGCAACGACAACGAGCAGCTGCAGTCGATCATGGACGACCTGGAAAAGGGCACGCTGTTCGGCCCGCACATCGTCCCGGCCGGCTTCCTGGAAGGGGATAGCCCGTACTCGGCCAACAACGGCTTCGTGGTCAAGACGCTGGCCGAAGCCAAGAACGCGATCGACTGGTACGCGCGCCACGGCTACCCGCAGCTCAAGATCTACAACTCGTTCCCGCCGACGCTGCTGAAGGACACGGTGGCGTACGCGCACCAGCGCGGCCTGCGCGTGTCCGGCCACATCCCGGCCGGCCTGCGCGCGTTCGAGGCGCTGGACGCGGGCTACGACGAGATCAACCACATCAACCAGGTCATGCTGAACTTCCTGGCCACGCCGCAGACCGAGACGCGCACGCTGGAGCGCTTCGTGCTCCCGTCCGAGAAGACCGCGGACCTGGATTTCAATTCGCCGGTGATCAAAAATTTCATTTCGAGACTGAAAATGAAAGGAACTGTCATCGACCCCACGCTCGCCACGTTCGCGTTCCTGAAGCAGAAGGACGGCGACATGAACGAGCCATTCGCGCCGGTCGCCGACCACATGCCGCCTGACGTCGCGCGCGGATTCCGCGTCGGCACCATGAAGATCCCGGACGATAAAACGCTGGCGCGCTATGAAAAGTCGTACCGCAAGATGGTCGAATTCGTGGGCCGCCTGTACAAGGAAGGCGTGCCGATCGTCGCCGGCACCGATGAAATGCCCGGCTTTACCCTTCAGGCAGAGCTGGAAATGCTGGTGAAAGCAGGCCTGACCCCGGCCCAGGCACTGCAGGTCGCCACCAGGAATGGCGCCAGGTACACGCTGACCTCGCACGAGCGCGGCTCGGTCACCCCGGGCAAGCTGGCCGACCTGGTGCTGGTCGATGGCGACCCGACCCGCAACATCGGCGACATCCGCAAGGTCGCCGCGGTGATCACCCGCGGTCACCTGGTGATTCCGTCCGAGGTTCACAAAGAGCTGGGCATCGCGCCGTTCGTGCAGGAGTCGCCTGCACTTCGTGCGGTTACCCAGCAGTAAAAGTGGTTATACTTTCCCACCCTTTCTAAAACAGACACATATGCACACTGTTGAAAACCGCCGCCAGCGCGGCTTTACGCTGGTCGAAATCATGGTCGTGGTGGTGATCATCGGGATCCTCGGCGCGCTGGTCGTGCCGAAGCTGCTGGGCCGCACCGGCGAAGCCCGCGTGACCGCGGCGCGCGCCGACATCGCCATGCTCGGCCAGGCCCTCAAGCTCTACAAGCTGGACAACCAGCGCTACCCGACCACCGAACAGGGCCTGCAGGCCCTGGTCAGCAAGCCGACCACCGGCCCGTCCGCCAACGGCTGGAAAGGCGGCGGCTATGTCGAGAAGCTGCCGAAGGACCCATGGGGCAACCCTTACCAGTACCTGTCGCCGGGCATCCACAGCGAGGTAGACATATTCTCGCTCGGCGCCGATGGCCAGCCGGGCGGCGCCGGTGACGACGCCGACGTCGGTTCCTGGGAGTGAGATGAAGCAGTGGAAGGCGGCACGCGGCTTCACCCTGGTGGAGCTGATGGTCGTCATGGTGATCATCGGGATCGCCCTGGGCGTCGTGTCGCTGAACATCGTGCCGGGCCCGCGCGAAGCGCTGGAGAAGGAGGCGAACCGCATCGCGCTGCTGCTCCAGCTGGCGCGCGACGAAGCGATCGTGCGCAACCGCCAGGTGGTATTCGAGGCGCAGCCTGACCGCTACCGCTTCCTGGTGCGCACCGACACCGGCTGGGAAGCGCTGCCGCAGGACGACATGCTGCGCGAGCGCGCCTTCAGCCACAGCCCCATCTCGCTGTCGCTCGACCCGCCCGGCGCGGGGCAGGCCAACCCGCTGCGCATCACCTTCGGCCGCGAGCCGGTCGACCGGCCGTTCGTGCTGACCCTGGCCGACGGCGCTCATGCCGTCGCCATCCATGCCGACGGCATCGGCCACTTTACCGTTCAATGAGCCAACACCAGATGCCACCGTCATACCAGCGAAGGCTGGTATCCATGCTGAATTTCCGGCAGAGTCGAACTGCGCGTGTGGGCGGATTCACTCTGCTCGAAGTGCTGGTCGCGCTGGTCATCGTCGGCACCGCCCTCGGCGCCTCGCTGCGCGCGGTCGGCAGCCTGGCCTCCAACAGCAGCGGGCTGCGCGCGGCCATGATGGCCACCTGGTCGGCAGAGAACCGCCTGGTGGAAGTGCGCCTGCGCCGCGAATTCCCCGAGGTGGGCAAGCGCTCCTTCCCCTGCCCGCAGGGCGACCTGAACCTCGTGTGCGAGGAGGAAGTCCTGCCATCGCCCAACCCGCGCCTGCGCCGCATCGAAGTCTCGGTGTTCGAGATCGAAGCGCCGGAGCGCCGGATCATCAAGCTGGTCCAACTGGTGATGCGCGAACGATGAAGAACCGCGGCTTTACCCTGGTCGAACTGCTGGTCGCGATCTCCATCCTGGCGCTGGTCGCGGTGCTGGGCTGGCGCGGCCTGGACGGCATCGTGCGCGCGCGCGAAGCGCTCACTGCGCAGATGAATACCACGCGCGGCATGCAGCTGGCGTTCGCGCAGATGCAAAGCGATGGCGAGCACCTGGCCACGCCCGCCGTGCTGGGCCGGCGCAGCATGCTGGCGGCCGACAATACCCAGCTGGCCCTGGTGCGCATGGTGTACGCCGAAAACCAGCCGAGCCGGCTGCAGGTGGTCTCCTACCGCATCGAGAACGGCACCCTGGTGCGGCGCGAGTCGCTCGCCACGCGCGACATGGCGCAGATCGACATCATGTGGAAGGCGGCCGTCTCGAACGCCAATCCCGCGACGCCTGTGGTGCTGCAGCAGGGCGTGAACGAACTCACCGTGCGCGTGTTCGAAACCAGCATGTGGCGGCCCGCCGCGTCGCCCGCGATGGCGCCGCAGGGCATGACCGCCGCGCCCAACGCGGTCGCCGCCCCCGCCATGATGAACGAGGCGCCGGCCGGGATGGAAGTGGCGATCACGGTCGAAGGCCAGCAGGTCCCGATGACCAAAGTCTTCCTGCTGGGGGGCGTGTGATGCGGCTGACCCGCCAGCGTGGCGTGGCCGTGGTGACGGCGCTGCTGCTCACCACCCTCGCCGTCACCATCGTCGCCAGCCTGTTCTGGCAGCAGCAGGTGCAGGTGCGCACCATGGAAAACCAGCGCCTGCAGCTGCAAACCCGGTGGATCCTGCGCGGCGCGCTCGATTACGCGCGCCTGATCCTGCACTCGGACGCCAGCTTCAACCAGTGGACCTCGCTCGACCAGGTCTGGGCCACGCCGCTGGCCGAAACGCGCCTGGACCAGTACATCGAACGCGAGCGCATCGAAGGAGAATCTTTCGATGCGACACTTTCGGGACGGATTATTGACGCCGCCTCGCGTTACAATCTCAGGAGTCTGGCCGACGGCGGGATGATCATTCCGGAAGAAGTGGAAGTGTTCGGGAACCTGCTGGAACGGCTGCAGCTCAATCGCGCGTTGGCGCAGCGGGTGGCGCAGGCGGTGCTGCGCGCGCAAGTGGGCGCGCCGCCGCAGCAGGGAGCGGGAGGCGCCGCGCCGCAGGCTTCGGGGCAGGGCAGGCCGATCGGGCTGTCGAGCGTGGACGACCTGCTGGCGGTGGAAGGGTTCACGCCGGCCATGGTGGCGAAGCTGCGCGAGTTCGTGATCGTGCTGCCCAAGCGGAGCCGGGTGAACGTCAATACGGCATCGGCGGAAGTGCTGGCGGCGGTCATGGGCAAGTCGGTCGGGGAGGCGAATGCGCTGGTCGCGGCGCGGAAAACGGCAGCGTTCAAGGAAGACTCCGATTTCGAGAACCGGGCGCGGTTCACCCCGAAAGGCCTGAAGACCTACGCGGTGGTCAGCGAGTGGTTCCTGGTCGAGAGCCGGATCAGGCTGGACCGGGCAGCGTTGAATACGCAGGCGCTGATCAACCGCCAGCTGGCCGCACCCCGTAGCACGACGCTGGTCTGGATCCGGCAAAACTGAGAACGAGAGCAAACGATTTGACGACACTATATATCCGGTATCCGGCACGGCTCGAGGGCGAGGCCGCCGCATGCGGCTTTGCACTGGTCGGCGATAACGGCGCCATCCTGCAGCAGGGCGCCGGTGCGCTCAAGGGACTGGAAGAACTGATCGCCGCCGCCCGCAAGGTGGTGCTGCTGCTCCCCGCGTCGACCGTCACCATGCTGCACCTGAAGGTGCCGCCGCTGCCGGCCGCCAAGCTGAAAGCGGCGCTGCCCGGACTCGTGGAAGACCACATCCTGGCCGATCCGCTCGACTGCGCGCTGGTCGCCGCGCCGGCCGCATCGCCCGATGGGATGCGCTCGATCGCGGTCACGCAGCGCGCGTGGCTGGAAGCGGTCGTCAAGGCGCTGCTGGCGCTGGGCGCGCGCAGCATCGCTGCCGTGCCGACCCAGCTCTGCCTGCCGCTCCAGCCGGGCGAAGCAAGCGCTCACATCGGCCCGGACGAGCTGGCGCTGCGCACCGGCCTGTACGAAGGCTTCGGCATCGCGCTGGCGGACAGCCCCGCGGAATCCTTGCTCGCCGCGCGCACGTTCGCCGGCGAGGCGCCGCTGACGGTGTACGCGCCGGCCGCCATCCTGGACGAGCTGCGTGCGGCCGCGGACGGGGTACGGCTGGAGGAAGAGCGCTGGGAACACCTGATCAACGGATCGAAGACGACCACGCTCGACCTGGTGCCGGCGCTGGGCAGCGCAGGCGCGCAGCCGCGCGACTGGAAGCGCTGGCGCTGGCCGGTGCGCCTCGCGGTCGCGGCGGTGGTGGTCAACCTGTTCGGCCTGAACGTCGAATGGCTGCGCATGAAGCGCGAAGCCGCCGCCGTGCAGCAGTCGATGACGCAAACCTTCAAGGCCGCCTATCCGAACGAGACCATCCTCGACCCGGTCGCGCAGATGCGCAAGAACCTGGAAGCGGCCAAGGCCAGCACGGGCGAAGTCGGGCGCAGCGAATTCATCTACCTGGCCGGCGCGCTGGGCGAGGCTGGCGGCGCGCTGGGCCGCCGCCCCGTGGTCGCCAATATGCAGTACCGCGACGGCGCGCTGGTGGTGAAAGCCGACCCGTCCACCACCGATGCCGCGACCGCGACGCGCCTGAAGGATGCCTTGTCCACGCAGGGCGTGACACTGGAAGAGACGGCGCCGAACACCTGGCAGCTGCGCAGCGATGGAGGCACGCGATGAAGGGCGAGAACGTCTACAACCAGCTGAAGGAAGGCGTGCTGGTGTACTGGAATGCGCGCACCGCGCAGGAGCGCAGGTACCTGGCGGTGGGCGGCAGCGTGGTTGCGCTGGCGCTGGTGTACTCGCTGTTCGTGGAGCCGGCGGTGGAAGGCCGCGCCAACCTGAAGAAGGCCCTGCCCGAGCTGCGCCAGCAGGCCGCGCAATTGCAGGCCATGGCGGCCGAGGCGCAGGCGCTCAAGGGTGCAGGCATGCCGCAGGTCGCGCCGATGACGCAGGAGAGCCTGACGGCGAGCCTGGCCGCGCGCTCGATCAAGGCCGAGTCGATCACGATGACCGGTGAATTCGCCAAGATCCAGGTGAAGGAAGTCGCGTTCGCCAACCTCGTCAGCTGGCTTGACGCGCAGCGCAGCGAGAGCCGCATCCTGGTGCAGGACATGGACCTGTCGGCGCAGGGCGCCGAAGGCATGGTGGGCGGCACGCTGACGCTGCGCCAGAACGGCGGGGGCGGCCAATGAAGCGCGTCCTCCTGTGGGGCGGCGCGGCCTTGCTGGCGGTCGCGGTGACGCTGCTCGTGTCGCTGCCCGCGAGCTGGCTGGGCAGCCTGGTCGAGAAGCAGACCGGCGGGCGCCTGACCCTGGGCGACGCGCAGGGCACGCTGTGGAACGGCTCCGCCTTCCTGGGCGGCGCTCCCGGCCCGTCCGGCGCCGTCACGCCGCTGCTGCCGGGCCGCTTCGAGTGGACCCTGTCGCCGCTGGCGCTGCTGGGCCGCGTGAACATGACATTGCAGAATCCGGATGCGCTGGTGCAGCCCGTGACGATTACCGGATCGTGGTCGGCGTGGCAGGTCAGCGCCGGTGCGCTCAAGCTGCCGGCCGAAGCGCTGGCAGGGCTGGGCGCGCCGCTGAACACGATCGCGCCGTCGGGCGTGATGCAGATGTCGTGGACTTCGCTCGACCTGGCGCGCCAGGACAAGACGGTGGCGGTCACCGGCCGCACCACGCTCGAGATGCAGGACATGAGTTCGCGCCTGTCGCCGATCCGCCCGCTGGGTTCCTACCGCCTGGCGATGGACTGGCAGGGCGCCAATGCGCAGCTGCTGCTGTCGACCGTGAGCGGCGCACTGGTGCTGGAAGGGACCGGCGCGCTCGAGAACGGGCGCCTGCGTTTCTCCGGCCAGGCCAGCGCCGGCCACGGGTATGAGGATACGATGGGCAACCTGTTGAATTTGCTGGGCCAACGTCGCCAGGTGGGCGACAAGAAAATTATCGCGTTAGAGTTCAAATGATGACTAAAGAGCCAAGGCTTCACACTTCCCCGGCCCTGCGCCGCCTCCCTGCCGCGCTGATGATGTGCTGCGCCGTGGCGCTGGGCGCCGCGCCCGCGCTGCCGGCCTATGCCCAGGCGGGACAATCGTCGTCGTCGGCCGCGCTCAACTTCGTGGGCGCCGACATCGAGTCCGTGATCAAGGCGGTCGGCCACTACACCGGCATCACCTTCATCATCGATCCGCGCGTCAAGGGCACGATCACGCTGGTGTCCGAAAAATCGGTCAGCAAGTCGCAGGCATTCGCGCTGCTTAGCTCCGCGCTGCGCCTGCAGAACTACTCGGTGGTGATGGGCGACGGCTTTGCCAAGGTCGTGCCGGAGACGGACGCCAAGATCCAGAGCTCGCCGACCCAGGTCGGCATGGGCCGGTCCAGCACGCAGGGCGACCAGATCGCCACGCGCATCTACCACCTGCAGTATGAGTCGGCGGTGAACCTGGCGGGCGTGCTGCGTCCCCTGATCTCGCCCAACAATACGGTCAGCGCGAACCCGGGCAACAACAGCCTGGTGATCACCGACTACGCCGACAACCTGCAGCGCCTGACCAAGATCATCGCCGCGCTCGACGCGCCGGTGGCGGCCGACGTGGACGTGATCAACCTGCGCCACGCGATCGCCAGCGACCTCGCGCCGATGATCAACAAGCTGATGGAGCCTGCCTCGCAGACGGGCGACTCCGGCCGCGTCAGCGTGATGGCCGATCCGCGCACCAACTCGCTGCTGCTGCGCGCGCCGTCGCCGGCACGCGCCAACCTGGCGCGCTCGCTGGTGGCCAAGCTGGACCAGCCGACTTCGCAGGCGGGCAACGTGCACGTGGTCTACCTCAAGAATGCGGACGCCACCAAGCTGGCGCAGACCCTGCGCGCGGTGGTGTCGGGCGATCCGAGCGCGATCCCGGCGCCGGAAACCGGCACCGCGGGCGGCTCGGTGGGGTCGGGTACGCAGAGCGTCGGCAACGCCGGCTTCGGCACCGTGCAGGCGCCGGGCAACCAGCAGGGCGGCATTCGCCTCGCACAGCAGGCGCAGCAGGGCGCGATGTCGGCCGGCTCGTCGGCGGCCGGTTTCATCCAGGCGGACGCCTCGACCAATACCCTGATCATCACGGCCAGCGACGCGGTGTACCGCAACCTGCGCGGCGTGATCGACATGCTCGACGTGCGCCGAGCGCAGGTCTACATCGAATCGCTGGTGGTGGAGGTGAGCTCGGCCAAGGCGTCGGAATTCGGCATCCAGTGGCTGGGACTGTCGGGCGACAGTGAAAGCAAGTACCGCGTCGGCGGCGCGCAGGTGTTCAACGCCAGCGCCGGCAACGGCCTGGTCGAGATGATCACCAAGAAGGTGCCGGGTCCGGGCCTGTCGATCGGCATCTTCAAGCAGATCAACGGCGAGCTGGGACTGGGCGCGCTGGCGCATGCGCTGGAGACCGACGGCAACGCCAACATCCTGTCCACGCCGAACATGCTCACGCTGGACAACGAGCTGGCCACCATCAAGGTCGGCCAGAACGTCCCGATCATCAGCGGCCAGTTCACCACCACCGGCGGCGACAACACCAATCCGTTCCAGACCATCGACCGCAAGGACGTGGGCCTGATGATGAAGATCCGCCCGCAGATTTCGGAAGGCGGCACCATCAACATGGCGATCTACCACGAGACCTCGAGCGTGGACCCGGCCAGCGTGAACGCACCGGCCGGCGTGACCACCAACATTCGCGTGATCGAGAACAACGTGATCGCCGACGACGGCCAGATCATCGTGCTGGGCGGCCTGATCGAGGACCGCGAAGGCGACAACGAGGAGAAGGTGCGCGGCCTGGGCAACATCCCCGTGATCGGCAACCTGTTCAAGTACGAGACGCGCCAGCGCCGCAAGACCAACCTGATGGTGTTCCTGCGCCCGGTCATCGTGCGCACCAAGGAGCAGAGCAACACGCTGTCGACCGACCGCTACGAGTACATGCGCGCCACCGGCGAGAAGGCCAAGCCGGCCGACGACACCATCCTGCTGGAGAACCTGGGCGCGCCGGTGCTGCCGCCCCTGGTCAATGGCCAGCCGCCGGCGGGCGGCGCGATGGCGCCGATGCCTCCCGCACCGCCAGCCCGGCCAGTGAAGAAATGAATACGCTGCTTCCGTTCGCGTTCGCACGCGACAACGCGGTGCTCGCCCATGTGGAGGCGGAAGGCCAGCCGGTCGAGGTGTGGGTGTCGCGCGCGACCAGCCCGGCCGCGATCGCGGAGGTCAGCCGCCGCTTCGGCCGTGTCCACCTCAAGCCGATGGAGCGCGCCGACCTCGAGGAAGCGATCGCGCGCGCCTACGCCGGCGCGGGCGGCAACGCCTCGCAGGTGGCCGACGAGTTCGAGCAGGAACTCGACCTGACCCGCCTGCTGCAGGACGTGCCGGCGATCGAGGACCTGCTGGAATCGAGCGACGACGCGCCGGTGATCCGCATGATCAACGCGCTGCTGACGCAGGCGCTGCGCGAAGGCGCATCGGACATCCACATCGAGCCGTTCGAGCAGACCTCGGTGGTGCGCTTCCGCATCGACGGCGCGCTGCGCGACATCGTGCGGCCGCGCAAGGCGATCCATGCCTCGCTGATCTCGCGTATCAAGATCATGTCGCAGCTCGACATTGCCGAAAAGCGCCTGCCGCAGGACGGACGCATCACGCTGCGCATCGGCGGCAAACCGGTGGACGTGCGCGTCTCGACCCTGCCGACCGGCCACGGCGAACGCGCCGTGCTGCGCCTGCTGGACAAGGAAGCGGGCCGGCTCGACCTGCAGCACCTGGGCATGAGCGCCGACATGCTGCCGCACTTCGACGGCCTGATCAACCAGCCGCACGGCATCGTGCTGGTTACCGGACCGACTGGTTCGGGTAAAACGACGACGCTGTACGCAGCGCTGTCGCGCCTGAACGCGGCCACCACCAACATCATGACGGTGGAGGACCCGATCGAGTACGACCTGGCCGGCGTCGGCCAGACCCAGGTCAACGCGCGCATCGACATGACCTTCGCCAAGGCGCTGCGCGCGATCCTGCGCCAGGACCCGGACGTGATCATGATCGGCGAGATCCGCGACCTGGAAACCGCGCAGATCGCGGTGCAGGCCTCGCTGACCGGCCACCTGGTGCTGGCCACGCTGCACACCAACGATGCGCCGGCCGCGGTGACGCGTTTGCTGGACATGGGCATCGAGCCGTTCCTGCTGTCGTCCTCGCTGCTGGGCGTGCTGGCGCAGCGCCTGGTGCGCAAGCTGTGCCCGGCCTGCAAGACCCAGCACGGCGCCGAATGGCGCGCGGTGGGCTGCGACAAGTGCGGCTTTACCGGCTACCAGGGCCGCGTCGGCGTGTACGAACTGCTGGAGACGAACGAATCGATCCGCGCGCAGATCCACAACCGCGCGTCGGAAGCGGAAGTGCGCGAAGCGGCGCAGCAGGCCGGCATGAAGACCATGCGCGAAGACGGCGAGCGCTGGCTGCGCGAAGGCGTGACCACCCAGGCCGAACTGCTGCGCGTGACGAAGGACTAGGATGGCGGCATTCCGTTACGAAGCGGCCGACGACAGCGGCGCCACCCGCAAGGGCGTGGTCAACGCGGACAGCCCGCGCGCCGCGCGCACCGACCTGCGCGCGCAGGGACTGACGCCGATCAGCGTCGAGGCCATCGCCGCGCAGGTGGATGAAACCGGCGCGGCCAAAGGCAGGGCATTCGGCGAGAAGCTGTCGCAGGTCGAGCTGGCGCTGTTCACGCGCCAGCTGGCCAGCCTGCTGGAAGCGGGCCTGCCGCTTGAACAGGCATTCACGGCCCTGCTGGAACAGGCCGAGCGCACCTATGTGCGCGACCTGGTCGCATCGATCCGCTCCGAAGTGATGGGCGGCGCCTCGTTCTCCGACGCGCTGTCGCGCCACCCGCGCGACTTTGCCGAGATCTACCGCGCGCTGGTCGCCTCCGGCGAACAGATCGGCCAGCTGTCGCGGGTGCTGTCGCGCCTGGCCGACTACATCGAGCGCCGCAACGCGCTGGTGCAGAAGGTGCGCCTGGCGTTTACCTATCCGGCCATCGTGACCGTGGTGGCGTTCTCGATCGTGATCTTCCTGCTCACCTACGTGGTGCCGCAGATCGTCTCGGTGTTTGCCAACACCAAGCAGAAGCTGCCGTTCCTGACGGTGGTGATGCTGGGGATTTCCGATTTCGTGCGCGCCTACGGCATCTATGTGGCGCTGCTGCTGGCCGGCGCGTTCATGCTGTGGCGGCGCGCGCTGCGCAATCCGGTGCTCAAGCACCGCTGGCATACCTGGCTGCTGACCGCGCCCATCTACGGCAAGTTCGAGCGCAGCCTCAACACGGCGCGCTTCGCCAGCACGCTGGCGATCACCACCGGCTCTGGCGTGCCGATCCTGCGCGCGCTGGAAACCAGCCGCGACACGCTGTCGAACGTGGCGATGAAGGACCTGGTGGAAGACGCCAGCGCCGGCGTGCGCGAAGGCGCCAGCCTGGCGCGCTCGCTGTCCGCCCAAAAGCTGTTCCCGCCCATGCTGATCCACATGATCCGCGCCGGCGAGATCACCGGCGAACTGCCGCAGATGCTGGAGCGGGCCGCCAACGCGCAGCAGGCGGACCTGGAACGCCGCACCCTGACCATCGCCGGCCTGCTGGAGCCGGTACTGATCCTGGCCATGGGCCTGGTGGTGCTGCTGATCGTGCTCGCCGTGCTGATGCCGATCATCGAGATTAACCAGCTGGTGCGCTAACGAAGGAGAACAATGAAGCGCCTGCCCCTTATTCTGAACGTGCTTGCCGTGGCCGCACTGTCCGCGTCGTGCGCCTACTGGGCCCTGCAGCTGTACAAGCCGGAGCAGCGTCCGATCGCGGCGCCGCCGCCGGCCGAGCGCCCCGCGCCGTCGGTCGCCAGCGCCATCGGCCTGTTCGGCGGCGCGCAGGTGGCGGCGGTCGCCAGCAACTACCAGCTGACCGGCGTGGTGGCGGCCGGACGCGAGAGCGTGGCGATCATCGTCGCCGACGGCAACCCTGCCAAGGCGGTGCTCATCGGCCGCGAGATCGTGCCTGGCGTCGTGGTGCAGGAAGTGCATCCGCGCTACGTCATGCTGTCCGAGGGCGGCGTGGCCAAGCGCATCGACCTGGTCCAGGAAGCGCGCCCGGCGCCGGACATGGCCGCGCCGGTTGCGTCGTCCGCCCCGGTCCAGGCCGGGACGGCGCCGCAGCCTGCCGTCCAGGCGGCCACGCCGCCGCCCGCACCTCCTGCGCAGCAGGCCTACGTCGAGGTGACGGGCACCGTGACCAACGCGCCGGGTCCGCTGGCGCCGCCGCAGGGCCAGCCGGCACAGCCCTATGTGCCGCCGCCGGCGTTCGTGCCGCAGCAGGAACAGCAGCCGCCGCCGGTGCGCATGCCGCCGCCGGTGCAGCCCACCACCGTCCCCACCCGATAACCGCAGCCGCAGGAGGCAGGATGTCGTTCACCCGTGCAGCGATGGCCCTGTGCGCCTTCGCCATCTTGATTCCCCACCCCGCTGCGGCGCAGGCCCCGGCCGCAGCCCCGGCCGTCAAGCGGCCGCGCGTCGCGCTGGTCCTGTCCGGCGGCGGTGCGCGCGGCTTTGCCCACATCGGCGTGCTGCGCGTGCTGCAGGAGATGCGGGTGCCGGTCGACTACGTGGTCGGCACCAGTATGGGCAGCGTGGTGGGCGGCGCGTATGCAGCCGGCGCCACCCTGCAGGAGCTGGAAGCGACCGCCCGCAACACCGACTGGGACCGCGTAGTCGCCGACCGTCCCGCGCGCGACGACCTGGCGTTCCGGCGCCGCGAGGAAGACCTGCTGCTGCCGTCCCGGATCGAGTTCGGCGTCAGCAGCAAGGGTGCCTCCCTGCCGCCCGCCGCCGCAGGCAATGCGGCGCTGGAGGCCGCGCTGGACAAGCTGCTGCCGGCAGGGACCCGCAACACCCCGGTGAGCCGGCTGCCGCTGCCGTTCCGTTCGGTGGCATCGGATCTGGTCACCGGCGAGCTGGTCGACCTGGTCGACACGCCCCTGTTCATGACCATGCGCGCCTCGCTGGCGGTGCCGGGCGTGTTCGCGCCGATCCGCATCAACCAGCGCCTGGTGGTGGACGGCGGCCTGGTGCGCAACCTGCCGGTCGACCTGGCGCGTGCGATGGGCGCGGACGTGGTGATCGCCGTGAACGTGGGCACGCCGCTGGCGCCCGAGAAGGAGCTGACCAGCGCGGTGGGCGTGGCGCAGCAGATGATCAACATCCTCACCGAGCAGAACGTCCAGCGTTCGCTGCAGGAACTGAAGCCGCACGACATCCTGGTCTCGCCCGACCTTGATGGCGTCACCTTCCTCGACTTTGCCCGCTACGAGCGCGCCATCCGCGCCGGCGAGGAAGCTACCCGTGCGCTGGCGGCGCGCCTCGCGCCGCTGGCGATCAGCGCCGACGAATACGCAGCGCTGGAACAGCGCCGGGTCTCCACGCCGGTCCAGGGCGACTCGGCGCTGCGCCTGGCGAAGCTGGAGGTGCATGCCTCCGGCTCGATCAACCCCAAGGCGCTGGCGGT
Organism: Pseudoduganella sp. GCM10020061; assembly: GCF_042683405.1. NCBI lineage: Bacteria > Pseudomonadati > Pseudomonadota > Betaproteobacteria > Burkholderiales > Oxalobacteraceae > Pseudoduganella > Pseudoduganella sp. GCM10020061. The sequence continues at coordinate 450,595 of NZ_JBHUJS010000001.1, forward strand.
GCAGACCGGCCTGAAGGAAGGCGAACCGGTCACGCGCGAAGACGTGCGGCAGGCCGCGCGCACGCTGTACGGCCGCGGCGACCTGGCGCGGGTCGAAACCGAGGTGACCGACAAAGGGCAGGAGCGCAGCGTGGTGGTGCGCACCACCGAAGCGCCGTGGGCCAGCAACCGCGTGCGCGTCGGCCTGGAGCTGGCCAGCGACTTCGACGACGACAACACCTACGCGATCAAGCTGATGCACGTGAAGTCGAACCTCAATCCGCTGGGCGCGGAACTGCGCACGGTGGCGCGCATCGGCACGCACCGCGAGTTCGGCATGCAGTGGTGGCAGCCGCTGGCGCCGGGATCGCAGTGGTACGCGGCGTCGTCGCTGAGTACCGCCTCGGCCTGGGGCGACGTGTTCAATGAAGGGCGGCGCATCAGCCGGGTCGACTACAACGTGCGCTCCGTGAACATGGTGCTGGGCCGCGGGCTGGGCGACTGGGGCGACGTGCAGCTGGGCGTGGCGCGCTACTCGGCCGACGTGCGGCCGGCGATCCCGGAGGATCCGTCGTTCGAGACCCTGCGCATTTACGACACCACGCAGTTCGTGCGCTACCGGCTCGATACGCTGGATGCGCCCGGCTTCCCGACCCGCGGGACGCTGATCGATGCCCAGCTGGAGCGCTCGCGCTCGTCGGAAGGCACGGATGGCCTGGCGCAGTCGGAAGTGGTGGCGCTGTCGGCCTTCCAGCTCGATAAATGGGCCGGCCATGTGTATGGCGAGTGGGCGCGCGCGCAGGAAGGCACGGCCCCGCGCATGCTGGGCGGCTTCATGCGGCTCTCCGGCACGCCGGTGGGATCGGTGGAAGCGCGCAGCACCGCGCTGGCGCGGCTGGTCATGGCGCGCAAATTCGCCTCATTGCCTTTCACGCTCGGCGGCGCGGTGCGCGGCGGGTTCTCGCTGGAAGTCGGGGGCGGTTACGATCACGCCGATCCGGAGCAGAAGCGCAGGTTCAAGCAGGCGGGCAGCGCCTTCCTCTCGGTGGATACGCGGTTCGGGCCGGCGTATTTCGCGGCCGGGGCGACCAGGGGAGGGGATGCGACCCTGTACCTGTTCCTCGGGCCGATCTGGTAGCCAGGGACAGTCCCCTCTATTCGCTGTCCTCGGGTTTCAGGGGAGCTTTGGCGAGCAGGCGCTTGAGGAGCTGGCGTTCGGCCGATTTGCTGCGCTCGTGCGAGCCGGCCGAACGCTGCTTGGCGGCGACCGCGACCGGATTGCGCGGCTTGCCGTACGCCTGCGACGGCTCCACCTTGAGCCGCATCTTCTGCCGGGTCGCAAGCGCCTTGTTCGCCATGGTCAGAGCACGTAGCGCGACAGGTCTTCGTTGACCGACAGCTTGTCCAGCCGCTCGTTGACGTAGGGCGCATCGATCCGCACCGTCTGGCCGCCGCTCTCGCTGGCGCTGAACGACACTTCTTCCAGCAGCTTTTCCATCACCGTGTACAGCCGGCGCGCGCCAATGTTCTCGGTGCGCTCGTTGACCGAGAACGCGATCTCGGCCAGGCGCGTGATGCCTTCCGGCGTAAAGTCCACGGTCACGTTCTCGGTCGCGAGCAGCGCCTCGTACTGCTTGGTGAGGCAGGCGTCGGTGCTGGTCAGGATGCGCTCGAAGTCGGCGATCGACAGCGATTCGAGTTCCACGCGGATCGGGAAGCGGCCCTGCAGCTCGGGAATCAGGTCCGACGGCTTGGCCAGGTGGAAGGCGCCCGAAGCGATGAACAGGATGTGGTCCGTGCGGATCATGCCGTACTTGGTGTTCACCGTCGTGCCCTCGACCAGCGGCAGCAGGTCGCGCTGCACGCCTGCGCGCGACACGTCCGCGCCGCCCACTTCCGAGCGCGACGCGATCTTGTCCACCTCGTCCAGGAACACGATGCCGTTCTGCTCGACGTTGACAATCGCCTTCTGTTTCAGCTCGTCCTCGTTGACCAGCTTGGCCGCTTCCTCGTCGGTCAGCAGCTTCATCGCCTCGCTGATCTTGACCTTGCGCGCCTTCTTGCGCCCGCCGCCCACGCCCGAGAACATAGACTTGATCTGCTCGGTCATCTCTTCCATGCCCGGCGGCGCCATGATTTCCATCTGCGGGCCGGCCTCGGCGATGTCGATCTCGATCTCGCGCTCGTTCAGCGCGCCTTCGCGCAGGCGCTTGCGGAAGGTCTGGCGGGTGGCATCGCCTTCGTGCTGCTGCGAGTCCGATTCGGTGACCTTGAAGCCGAAGTCGCGCGCCGGCGGGATCAGGATGTCGAGGATGCGCTCCTCGGCCGCGTCCTCGGCGCGCTTGCGCACCTTGGCCATCTCGGCCAGGCGGGTCTGCTTGACGCCGATGTCGATCAGGTCGCGGATGATGGTGTCGACGTCGCGCCCGACATAGCCCACTTCGGTGAACTTGGTCGCCTCGACCTTGATGAACGGCGCGTCGGCCAGCTTGGCCAGGCGGCGCGCGATCTCGGTCTTGCCGACGCCGGTCGGGCCGATCATCAGGATGTTCTTGGGCGTGATCTCGTGGCGCAGCGGCTCGGCGACCTGCTGGCGGCGCCAGCGGTTGCGCAGCGCGATCGCGACCGCGCGCTTGGCCTTGCCCTGGCCGACGACGTGTTTATCCAGTTCGGAGACGATCTCCAGCGGTGTCATGTTCATTTATTCTTCGCCCAGGGTTTCGATGGTGTGGGACAGATTGGTGTAGATGCAGAGCTGGCCGGCGATGGTGAGGGCCTTCTTGACCACTTCCGCCGGCGGCATGTCGGTGTGCTCCTGCAGGGCCTTGGCGGCCGACAGCGCATAGCTGCCGCCCGAGCCGATCGCGCCGATCGCGTCTTCCGGCTCCAGCACGTCGCCGTTGCCGGTGATGATCAGGGTCGATTCGTGGTCGGCCACCAGCAGCATCGCTTCCAGCCGGCGCAGCACGCGGTCGGTGCGCCAGTCCTTGGCCAGTTCGACCGAGGCGCGCAGCAGGTTGCCCTGGTGTTTTTCCAGCTTGGCCTCGAAGCGGTCGAGCAGGGTGAAGGCGTCGGCGGTGCCGCCGGCAAAGCCGCACAGGACCTTGCCGTTGAAGAGCTTGCGCACCTTGCGCGCCGAACCCTTCATGACCACGTTGCCCAGGGTTACCTGGCCGTCTCCGCCCAGCGCGACGTTCCTGCCGCGCCGTACGCACAGGATGGTGGTGCCGTGAAATTGCTCCATATCTGCCTCAAAGTATTCGATGCCTCAGAAAGTGGGGCCGGAAACCAGAATTGCAAGATACTTCAGTATTTGTGGGGAAACATCCGGACGATGTCGGCGTAGCCGACCAGCCTGAATAATGCGGCGACCAGGTGGTTCATGTCGCGCAGTTCGATGCGGCGTTCCCCGGCCAGCGGGCGCATGCGGTTCAGCAGCGCGCCGGCCGCGGCGTAGTCGACCCGCACCAGGTGCGAGCAGTCCAGCACGGCCGGGTCGTACTGGGAAATGTACAGGTCGACCTGGTCGAGCAGCTCGTGCGGATCGCCGCCGATGGTGGCCGGCAGCAGGAAGCGGTCGCCGGTGGCGGCGCGCGCGGGGGAAGCGGGTGCGGTTTCGACGCCGGCCGGCTTCTCGAAGGAGGGCGGCGAGACCTCGAAGGTGACGCAGTAGTCCATCGCCGTTTCTTCGAAGGCTTTTTCGCTGCCGGACAGCAGCTGCAGCTCAAGCAGCAGCAGCCAGGGCGCTTCGCCGGAGTCGCGCCGGCCCACGGCCAGCGTGGCGCGCAGCAGGGAGCACAGGTGCGCGGCGCCGGACAGCACCAGTTCGGCGCGGCGCGCGCGCAGGGACTGCAGCGCGGCCAGCACCAGCGCGCAGCCTTCCTCGTCGAAGTCGGTCACGCGGTCGAATTCCAGGCGCACGCGCAGGCGCGCATCCTTCAGGCCGCGCAGGCGCTCGACCTGCGGCGCGACGCCCGCATCGAGGCGGCCGGCAAAGGCTTCGGTCGGGGTCACGCCGACCACGGCGCTGCCGCCGTAGGCCAGCGGCTTCCAGGTCGGCGGGGAGGTCTCGAAGCGGCTGGCGTAGTCGATCGCGAGGTCGTCGAAGGCGGCCTGGTCGCCGGCGATCTGGTACAGGTCGAACAGCATCCACCAGGTGGCGCGGTCGGCGCCCAGGCCGCCCTGCAGCATATGGCGCGCCAGTTCGGTTTCGCCGCTGGCCCAGATCAGGGCCACTTCCTCCGCCAGCGGGGCGCTTTCGGCCTCCACCGCGGTGTCGGGCAGGGCGTCGTCGCCGATCAGCTGGGTGGTGGCCAGCTCTTCCATCGGCAGGGTGGGGTTGGCCGCGTCGTTGCTGGCCGCATGGCGCGTGCCGCGCAGGCGCTCGCTGCCCCAGGCCGGCTCGTTGTCGAAGATGTCCGAAGCCATGGCCTGCTCGATGGCGTCGATCTTGAGGGCGGTGGCGCGCGCCACCTCGCGCTGGCGCGCGCGCTCTTCCTCGCTGTCGCCCAGGCGGGTGGTCTCCCCGCGCAACAGGCGCGAGTCGGGGAAGCCGTCCGGGTCTGCCGGCTGGCCCTTGCTTTTTCCCTTAAAGATGGAGAAAAGTCCCACGTCGCTGTCCGTTACCTTGTCGTTGCCGGCCAAAATTAGCACGGCGCGCCAAAAAATCGTGCACGCCTGCGCCGCATGTAGCGCAATGTCTCAAATAGTCACCAAGTGTAGCCTATAGGAAAGACCTTGCGTTGCACTGTCGCATCTGGAAACAAAAAAGCATGCGGGGTTGAGGCCGCATGCTTTTGTTGGGAGTGGGTGCCGGGGAAGACTCAGTCGCCGTACAGCTTCTGCTTCAGCTCGCGGCGTTGCTGCGCTTCCAGCGACAGCGTCGCGGTCGGGCGCGCGATCAGGCGCGGGATGCCGATCGGCTCGCCGGTTTCCTCGCACCAGCCGTAGTCGCCGGCGTCGATGGCCGCGATCGACTGCTGCACCTTCTTGAGCAGCTTGCGCTCGCGGTCGCGGGTGCGCAGTTCCAGCGCGTGTTCTTCCTCGATGGTGGCGCGGTCGGCCGGGTCCGGCACCAGCACGGTTTCGCGCAGGTGTTCGGTGGTCTCGTCCGCGTTCTTCAGCAGGTCGCGCTCGAGCTGTTGCAGCTTGGCCTTGAAGAAGGCCAGCTGCGCAGGATTCATATAATCCTTGTCATCCATCGCGCGGATTTCGTCTTCGGTCAGGAGCCTGCCTTCTGCGCTCGCAGCCGCTGCAGCGGATTGTTTTTTTGTAGTCATGACTTCACTTACCTTTGATACGACAGTGGATTTCATTTTATCAGCTATCTCGGGAACAACCCCGGACGCTTCGTGTCCGGTGTGCACCTTCTGATCGGCTGCTTGCGCGGCCGGTTTCGCCGCCGTTTTCCGGGCTGCCGGCGCCTTGGGGGCCGGTGCCACGGGGTTCGCGACAGCCTTCTTAGGGGCTGCTTTCCCTGCCGGTTTGACAGCCTTGGCGGCTGGTGCTGCTTTGGCCGCCGGCTTGGCGGCCGGCTTCTCAGCCGTCTTCGCGGATTTCGCCGCCGGTTTTGCTGCGGGCTTGACCGCTACCTTGGACGTCGCCTTCTTGGCCGCCGGCTTGACGGGCGCCGCTTTCGGGGCCGCCTTGGCTGCCGGCTTGACTGCCGTCGTCTTGACCGGCTTGACCGCCGCGGTCTTGGCCGCGCTGCTGCGCGCCGCCGTCTTCGGCTTCGCTTCGGCCGCCTTGGCCTTGGCTGGCGCGGCCTTCGCCGCAACCTTCACGTCTTTCAGCACACCCGTCTTGCGGGACGATGCGGCCACTGCGCCGGCAGTGGTTTTCTTCGCGGTCTTGGTCACGGTTTCCTTCATTTGGCATCCCGGTATATGTCAGTTGGTCAACGCCGGGACCCGCCTCAGATACCGCCGGCCTAGACCCCGTGCATCGCAAAACCGGAATAGTTTATACCAAACATTGTTCCAAACCGCGGATAAAGACGTCTTTCGGTAAATTTTTACCAATAAAGACCATTTTGCTGCCACGTTCCTCGCCATCCGGCCATTTTGCCCCGATATCGCTGCCCATCATCTGGTGCACACCCTGGAATACCACTTTGCGGTCGGCGCCCTGCATCAAGAGTACGCCCTTGTAGCGCAGCATGCGCGGACCGAAAGCCTGGACCAGGCCGCCGAGGAATTCGTCCAGGCGTTCCGGGTCGAACGGGCGGGTGCTCTTGAACACGAAGGCGGCGATGTCGTCGCTGTGGTGGCCGTGGTGATGGTCGTGGCTGTGGTCGCATGCCTCCGTATGCACGTGCTCGTGTTCGTGCTCGTGGCCGTAGGCTTCCTCCGCGGTCAGGAAGTCCGGGTCCAGCTCCAGCTTGTCGTTCAGGTTGAAGCCCTTGATGTCCAGGACTTCGGAGATCGCCACCTTGCCGAAATCGGAATGGGTGAGCGGCGCGCGCGGGTTGATGCGCTTCAGGCGCGCCTTCAGCGCATCGAGCTGGGCGGCGTCCACCAGGTCGGTCTTGGACAGCAGGATCTTGTCGGCGAAGCCCACCTGGCGCTGCGCCTCCTCGTGTTCGTCCAGCTGCTGCATGGCGTGGCGCGCGTCCACCACAGTGACCACGGCGTCCAGCATGTAGTAGGCGTTCACTTCCTCGTCCACGAAGAAGGTCTGGGCCACGGGGCCGGGATTGGCCAGGCCGGTGGTTTCGATCACGACGCGGTCGAAGGCGATCTCGCCGGCGGCGCGCTTGCGGGCCAGGCTGGTCAGCGCCTCGATCAGGTCGCCGCGCACGGTGCAGCAGATGCAGCCGTTGTTCATTTCGACGATCTGTTCCTGGCTGTCCTGCACCAGGATCTCGTTGTCGATGTTCTCCTGGCCGAATTCGTTCTCGATCACGGCGATGCGCATGCCGTGCTGCTCCTGCAGGATGCGGTTGAGCAGCGTGGTTTTGCCGGCGCCGAGGAAGCCGGTGAGGATGGTGGTGGGTGTCAGTGCCATTGTTTTTCCGAATACAACTTTTAACCGCCGATTATGCCGGATTTTGAAAATCGCCACTGGTTCGCGTGGGCTTGCTTGATGCAGATCATGTGCCGGAATCCCCGCTTTCGCCGGGATGACGGGGCAGGCTACTTCGACTTGGCCCGGGGGTGCGCCTTGTCGTAGACCTCGGACAGGTGCTGGAAGTCGAGCGAGGTGTAGACCTGGGTGGACGCGATGCTGGAGTGGCCCAGCATCTCCTGTACCGCGCGCAGGTCGCCGGACGACTGCAGCATGTGCGAGGCAAACGAGTGGCGCAGCACGTGCGGGTGCACGTTGACCGCGGTGCCGGTGCGCAGCGCATGCGCTTTCAGGCGCTGCTGCACCACGCGCGGCGAAATGCGGGTCCCGCGCGCGGTGACGAACAGCGCGTTCGAGCCGTCGCGCGGCGTCTCGCGCACCGCCAGCCAAGCCGCCAGCGCTTCCAGCGCGTGGCTGCCGACCGGCACCCGGCGCATCTTGCCGCCCTTGCCGGTAACGACCACTTCGCCGTTGTCGCGCTCCAGCCAGCCCGCGCAGTCCTTGGTGTAGTGCACGTCCATGCCGGTGAGCTCGGACACCCGCAGGCCGCTCGAGTACATCAGTTCGAACATCGCGCGGTTGCACAGGTCGGCCGGTTCGGGCCCTGCATGCGCATGGCTGGGGGAGCCGACCAGGTGCACCGCATCGTCCACCGACAGCGCCTTGGGCAGCGTCTTCGCCTTGCGCGGCGCGCGCACGCCCTCTGCCGGGTTGGCGGGCAAGGCCACCTGGTGCGAGAGCCAGCCGAAGAAGCCGCGCCAGGCCGACAGCTTGCGCGCGATCGAGCGGGGATTCAGTTCGCGCGAATGCAGGCGCGCGGTGGCGCGGCGCAGGTCGGCGTGGGAGAGGTCGGTCCAGTCCTGGCCTTCGGTCAGCGCGGCCAGTTCATCCAGGTCGCGCCGGTAGTTGACCAGCGTGTGCGGCGACAGCTTGCGCTGGGTGCGCAGGTGCTCGAGGTAGCGCTGCGCGAAGGCAGCCTTGCCGCCGCCGTCCATCGGGGTTCGCTTATGCGCGCAGCGCGGCCAGGGCGGCGCTCGCGGTGTCGCGGATGTGGACCAGGAAGTCGGTGCCCATGCCGGCGCTGAAGCGTTCCGGGTCGGGCGAGCCGAGGATCAGCAGGCCGAAGGCGGTGTCGCCGTCGCGCAGCGGCAGGATCACAGTGGACTGCACGCTGGCCGCGTCGTCCAGCCAGCGCACCGCTTCGAAGTCGTTGTTGCTGCCGCAGTAGGGCGCCATCAGGCTGGAGGCGAACAGGCGCGCATCTTCCGACACGCCTTCGGTGTACCAGGCGCCCTCGTGCTGCCCGGCCAGGTTCCACAGGCGCAGGGTGGCCTGCGGTACGTTGAACGAGGATTTCAGGCTGTCCACCAGCACCTGCGGCAGCGCGGCGGCGTCGCGGTTGCGCAGCAGCGCCTGGGTCCAGGCGTGGAAGCGGTTGGCGATCGCCGCGTTCTCCTGCGCCGTGCGGATCAGGTCCGACATGTGCAGTTCCAGCGTGCGGTACTTGTCGCGCATGACTTCCATCTGGCGCTCCTGCAGCGAGATGGTCTTCCCGGTCAGTGGGCTGGACAGCTTCACGTGGCCCAGCAGGGCGGCGTGCTCTTCAAAAAACTGTGGATTGTCGGCCAGGTATTGGGCGACGAGTGCGGAGTCCAGGGTGTCGATCATCGGGAATGCATACAGGAGGGTCAAGGTGAGCAATTCTAACCGACGCCGTGATCCCGACGGCAATAAAAAGACGTGCTTCGCATGCAGTTGTGGCACCTTGTGCAGGGCGGCGGGAGCACATGCCTGTTACCCGTAAGTAAACGCCTCGTTTAACCCGGCATTTGCTCGTTTAACCTCGCGCCGGATTCGCGATTTTGTTGAACTCCAGAGTGAAACCGCTGGTCTAACGAATGTGACACGCGAGTAAAAAGGAGGATAAACGATGAGAGAGGAGGCATTGTCCGTGCAGGTGCCCACAGGCCTGTTCGTGGACGTGGCTGCGCACCTTCGCAAGAGCGGAGATCAGCGCACCCCGGATGACGTCGTGGCGCTGGCGCTAAAAAACTGGTTGCGGTCCAGCCCGCGCAGGAAAGGCGCTGGCTACCAATGGAAAGAGCTGTTCCTTCCTGATGGCACTGAGCTGCGCATGCGCTACCGCGGGATCTTCTATTACGCGGCTGTGCAGGGTGACCAGCTCATGTATTGCAGCGATCCCGTGTCACCGCGCGGTTTTGTGCTGATGGTGACCGGCACAGTACGCAACCCGTGGCGGGATCTTTGGATCAGGCGCAGCGCGAGCGAGGTATGGACGCGCGCCGACACCTGGCGGGGAACCGTGCCCTGGATGGCTGGAGCCGATCGGCGCCGGCATGTGCGCAGGTGGACCGATTGATTGCGTATGCCAGGATAAAAAAAGACGCCCGAAGGCGTCTTTCTTGTTCCGGTCCCGAAGGATCAGAAGCGGTGACGGATGCCCAGCTGGATCGCGCGGGTGTTCTCGCCAGGAACCTTGGCGAAGCCGCCAGGTGCGCCAGCGGTGCCCGGCACGTACTGGCCGTCGTTCTGGTTCGAGATGAACGAGGTGACTGCGTACACGTCGGTGCGCTTCGACAGGTTGTAGTCGTAGCCGATCGAGAACTGCTTCGCATCGCTGTTGTTCGCGGTGTGGTCGTTCTGGGTCGCTGCCGACACCATGATGCGGCCAGCGCCGATGCGGTAGTGCGCGCCGATCTGGTAGCTGGTTGCATCGATCTGCGAGTTGCGGCCGATGTTGGTGACGAAGATGTTACGCAGCGCCGCCGCGGTAGCCGCGCCCAGTGGGGCAACTTGCGGAGCGATCACGGTATCCCAGCCGCCGATGTAGTCGCGCATCAGGACCGAATTCCGGTTTTCCTGGTCCAGGGCGCCAGCGAAGAACTTCCAGTCGCCCATGGTGTACGAACCGCCCAGGGTGTGGCTGGTCAGCGACTTGTTGTCGTTCTGGTCGTAGCCGCGGTTGAAGCCGTAGCCGAACTCGATGCCGTTGGCCTTGTAGATGGCGTTCAGGCCGACGAACTTGTTGTAGCGGCCCAGGTAGCCCGAGCCCTTGCCGCCATACATCAGCGCAGCGTTGAAGCCGTTCGGGGTGGCGATGCGGTACTGGATCGACTTCTGCGAGCGGATGTCCGCGCCGAATGCCGAGTAGCCGGCGGTGCCGCCGGTGATGCTGCCCCAGGTGCCGGCGGTGCCGGATTCGAAGGTGTCAGCCAGTGCGAACACTTCGTAGCCAGGGGTGTACATACGACCCATCAGGATCGCGCCGCCCGGGGTGATCAGGCCGACGTAGGCGGTACGGTCGAACAGGGCACGTTCCATGTTCACGGCTGGTGCGCCGAACGGCTGGATGGCGTTGCGCAGGCCGGCCACGATTGGTGCCGGCAGTGCGCCCATGCCCTTGGTCAGGTACAGGCCCGGGTTGTCGGACATCAGGGTTGGCTGCTGGGTACCGGTGTCGAGCTCGACACGCGCTTCCAGGTTGAAGATGGCCTTGTAGCCACCGCCCATGTCTTCGGTGCCCTTGAAGCCGATGCGCGAGCCGTCAGCGATACCGGAGGCAATCTTGATTTTCGAACCGGTCGACTTGTGGATGCCGGCATCTGCGATACCGTAGATCTGCACGCTGGACTGTGCCATGACAGGTGCTGCGAAGGCCGCGGCAATCACGCCAGCGATGAGTTTTGCTTTCATTAGGTCTCCAAAAAATTCAATAAACGAACGCGCGTACTAATCCGTATTCATTAAATATGCCATTCTTCAACTTGCTTGTACAGCAAGTTTCCCCGCGGCTCTTGTTGTATTTTCAAAATGAGTCGATAAAACAACACGCCCTGTGCTGCCGGGCGCAGCACAGGGCGTATGGGGTGAAAGATGCCTCAGAAAGCGTGGTTGATGCCGACCGCGTAGTAGCGGGCGTCGGTCTGGTTCTTCTTGTTGGAGGCGTCGGCGTACAGGTAGGTGCGCTTGGACAGGGAATATTCGTAGCCGATCGACAGCTGCCGGGTGCTCGGCAGTCCGTCCGGTTTCTTGCGGCCGAAGCCGGCCAGCAGCTTGCCCGGACCCAAGGTCCAGTTCAGGCCGACCACCCATGCACGCGTTTCCTGGTTGAACAGGCGGGTGTGTTCTTCATCCTGGCGCTGGTAGGACGCCATCAGGTTCAGTGACGGGATCACATACCAGCTTGCAGCTACCGACCACAGGTCCGTCTCCACGGCATTGCGTTCCATTGCCGCCATGAACGCGGCCGGGCCGCGCTTGAACGTGGCGCTGATCGAATACGGGTTGGTCGAGGCCTGCGAATTGGCCGGGTATTGCGGCAGGGCAGGCGTGCCGCGCCCTACGACGGCCGGGCCGCCGTTCGCCTCGCGCGTTGAAATGGTGGCGTTCAGCTGGAAGCCGCCCACCTCCGGCGAGTTGTACCAGAGCGCGTTGGAGAAGCGGTTCTTCGAGTTGCCCGCCATGTTCAGCGGTTCGGACGTGTAGCCGGCGATCGCCAGGTCGGTATAGAAGCCGGCCGTGTGCGGCAGGCCGTGGAAGGGCTCGAACTTGATGATGCTTTCCTGCAGTGCCGTCAGGCCGCGGCCCAGCCGCACCATGCCGAACGCGCCCTGCAGGCCCACCCGCGACTGGCCCTGGAACAGGGGGCGCTGGGCGCCGTTGGCGCCGATCTCGTTGGTGCCGGTGTCGGGTTCGTAACGGATTTCAAGGTGCACCAGCGCCTTCAGGCCGTTGCCCAGGTCTTCGGTTCCGCGAAAACCCAGCGTGTTGTTGGCGCGCTTGCCGACCGCGACGCGCTGGTCGGTCCGCTTGATCAGGCCCGCGTCGATGGTGCCATAGAGTGTGACGTTGCTTTGCGCTGGCGCCGCGCTGGCGAATGCGCCCAGGATGACCAGGGCCAGGAGATGTTTTTTCATAGTCCGTCCTTATTGGTTAGCCCACCTTGAAGGAGCGCGCATCGGGTCGCCGTTTCCATCAGATTTCTGCCGGACAACGCGCCACAAAGCGGAGGTTGCCACGCCCCAAGACGCATCGGATTTGCGCAGGCTCAATAAACTGTTGGTTTGCCAAATTGCATGATTTCCGGTGGGCTAGACTGTGCTTACAAGAAATCAGTCGGGGCGAAATGTTGTGGTTTCACAACTTGCCCTAGGGAAAATCAAAACGCAGAAGGTGGCTCCATGGCGAATCGCGAAGAACTCGGCATCATCCGGATGGCCCGCAGCGGCAAGGCGGACGCGCAGCTGCAGCTTGGCAAGCTCTATCTGTTTGGCAGCGCGGGCCTGCCCCGCAGCGCGACCACCGCGCTGCACTGGCTGGAGCGCGCCGCCCGGCAAGGCTGCGAAGAAGCATGGATGGCCATCGGCGCGCACGTGCCGTTTGAAACCGCGCAGCAGCACGGCGACCGCCTCGCGCCCTGGTTCGAGCGGGCATGGGAGGGCGGCCTGGCGCGCGCCGGCGTGGTGTTCGCACAGCTGGTGCTGAAAGACGGCGCGGCGCCGGAAGAGCGCCGCCGCAAGGCCCGCCACGCGCTCGAGGACGGCGCCCGCGCCGGCTTCCCCGACGCCCAGTGGATGCTGTCCACGCTGGCAGGATCCAGCCATGCCGCCTCGCCGCGCGCGCAGGACGCCTGGCTGCAGCACGCCGCCGGGAGCGGGGTGCACGAAGCCAGGTATGCGCTGGCCAACCATGCCTGGGAGGAGGGCGACACCGACAGCTTCATCGCGCAGGCGCTGCCGCTGGCGCGCGAGCTGGCGGCCAGCGCGCACTGCGGCGGCACCGTCCTGGCCGCGGCGTCGCCGCAGAGCGTGCTGCTGCTGTCGCGCTGCGCCCGCGCGCTCGAATCGGGCGCGGCCGGGCGCTACGACAGCGCGGAGGCGCTGCGCTTCTACGAACTGGCGGCCAACGAGAACGAACCGCACGCGCAGCTGGCGGTCGGCCTGCATTGCGCGCGCATGCGGCTCGATGGCGAGCGCCTTCCTGCCGCGTCGGGCGCGGCCAACTTCCGCAAGGCCGTGCGCTGGCTGACCGCGGCTGCCGAGCAGGGACTGGCCGAAGCCTGGTACGCCCTGTCGCGCATCTACATCAAGTCCGAGTTCTCGCAGCGCAGCCTGCAGGAAGCGGGCCGCTTCCTGGAGCGGGCCGCGGAGATGGGCTACCGCGACGCGCAGCTGGAGCTGGGCCTGGCCACATGGCGTGCGCGCCGCGAGAAGGAAGACAACGACGTACGCGCGCTGTACTGGCTGAAGAAGGCGGCGGTGCAGGGCTGCCGCCAGGCGCTCGAAGCGATGGAAAAGATTGCGCCGCGCCCGGGTGCGTCGCCCGACTTGCCGCCGCCCCAGCAGCTGGAGCGGCTGGCCGAACGCCAGCCCCTGCTGGCCGCGCGGCTGGCGCTGGCCGGCGCGTTCGGGCTCTCGCGCGCCGAGGCGCTGCTGCTGGACGTGAACTCGGCCAATCACGGCCACTGCCTGGTGGTGGACATCCGTTCCAGCTATGGACGCGGCAAGCGCCGCCTGGTGATGGTGCAGACCGAGCGCCAGCGCACGGTGCTGGCGCATGCGCAGCGCCTGTTCGACGGCATCGACAGCACCAATACCGGCCCCGAGGGCAACTACCGCCAGCGCCTGTACCGCCTCAAGACCTGGCTGGCCTCGCAGGCGCAGCCCGCGCCGTCGCGCCCGATCATCGTCCCCGACTACGCCGCCACGCACCGCGAGTTCGCGTAGAGCCACAGCCGGGGACTGTCCCTGCGGGACTGTCCCCTGTCTTTCACCTGGAGTACGGATAAAAAAAGTCCGGGGACGGTCCCGTAGGGACAGTCCCCCAACCCTATACCTCGACGACGCCTTCGAACACGGTGACGGCCGGCCCGGTCATCATGACCGGCTGCCCCTCGCCCTGCCACGCGATCGACAGCACCCCGCCGCGCGCATCCACCCGCACCGGCGAGTCGAGCAGCCCGCGCCGGATCCCCGCGACCACCGCCGCACACGCGCCCGTGCCACACGCCAGCGTTTCGCCCGCCGCGCGTTCGAACACGCGCAGGCGGATGTGATGCCGGTCAACGACCTGCATGAAGCCCACATTGACCTTTTTCGGGAAGCGCGGATGGCGTTCCATCTCCGGCCCGCAGGCTTCCACGGGCGCCGTATCCACGTCGTCTACCACCTGCACCGCATGCGGATTGCCCATCGAGACCACCGACACCAGCACCGGCTGCTCCACGCACGCGAGCGCCAGCGGCCACACGGTATCGCGTCCCTGCGCCTGCCCGTCCAGCCCCGCCGCGTCGAACGGCACCTGCGCCGGGTCCAGCACCGGCGCGCCCATGTCCACCGTGACGTTGCCGTCGTCCTCCAGTCGGGGCGCAATGATCCCGCCCATGGTCTGCACGCGGATGCTGCGCTGCTGCGTCAGCCCCTTCTCGACCACGAAGCGCACGAACGCGCGCGAGCCGTTGCCGCACTGTTCTACCTCGCCGCCGTCGCTGTTGAAGATACGGTAGCGGAAGTCGCAGCCTTCGATGGTCGGCTTCTCGACGATCAGGATCTGGTCCGCGCCGATGCCGAAGCGCCGGTCCGCAAGCCGCGCCCACTGCTCGCGCGTCAGGTCGACCTGCTGGTTGATCGCGTCCACCACGATGAAGTCGTTGCCCGCGCCGTGCATCTTGGTAAAGGTGAGTTTCATGCTGTCCTCAGTACACACCCGGCTCGCCGGGCGGCCGGGTCTTGAAGCGCTTGTGGGTCCAGAAGTATTCGCTCGGCGCCTCGCGCACGCGCGCTTCGATGAATGCGTTCATGCGGCGCGCGCTGCCTTCCAGGTCGCCGCCCGGATAGTCCTGCCACTCCGGGTAGAAGGTCACGCGGTAGCCCTGGTAGTTCGGCAGGAAGGTCGCCACCACCGGGATCACCTTCGCGCCGGTCGCCTGCGCCAGCCTGCCGGGTGCGGTCAGCGTGGCCGCCGGAATCCCGAAGAATGGCACGAACGCCGCGTCCTTGTCGCCGAAGTCCATGTCCGGCAGCATGAAGTAGGGCAGGCCCGCCTTCATCGCGCGGATGATCGGCTTCACGCCTTCCTTGCGCGAGAACAGCTGCACCGGGCGGAAGCGCGAGCGCCCGCGCCGCAGCACTTCGTCGAACACCTTGTTCTTCTGCGCGACGTAGATCGAGCACAGCGACGATTCCAGCATCACCGCCACGCCGGCCACGTCCAGGCACACGAAGTGCGGGCACAGCAGGATGGTGGGGCCGGACTCGATCTGCGCCAGCGGCACGCCCGGCGCATCGACTTTGATCAGGCGGCGCAGGCGCTGTTCGCTCGCCCACCACAGGATGCCGCGCTCCCACACGCTGCGCGCATAGCCCTGGAAATGCTGGCGCGCGATCGCCACGCGCGCTTCTTCCGTCACTTCGGGCATGCACAGGCGCAGGTTGGTGAGCGCGATATGGCGGCGCTTGCGCAGCAGGGCGAACAGCAGCGCGCCGGTCGCGTCGCCGATCCGGCCCAGCACCGGCAGCGGCAGCCAGTGCATGAGCCACATCAACCAGACCAGGACCCTCATGCAGCCGGCCCTTCTTCGGCTGGCGCCTCCACGCCGTCAGGCTGCTTGTAGCGGTTGTAGCTCCAGAAGTACTGCGCCGGGGCGCGCGCGATCAGGTCTTCCATCGCCTTGTTCACGGCGCGCGCCTGCTCGGCCGGGGTGCCGGTCAGGTCGCCCTCGAACGGCACGAAGCGCACCACGAAGCCGCGGCCCTTCGGCAGGCGCTCGGCGTACACCAGGATCACTTCCGCGTGGCCCAGCTGCGCCAGCTTGGCCGGCAGCGTCATCGTGTAGGCGGGACGGCCGAAGTAGTCGGCCCACACGCCTTCGCCTTCCTGCGGCACCTGGTCGGGCAGCACGCCGACCGGCAGGCCCTTCTTGAGGGTCTTGGCCAGGATGCGCACGCCGGACAGGTTGGCCGGCGCCAGGTGCAGGTTGTTGCGCGCGCGCGCGCCTTCCACCAGCGGCTTGAGCGCGGACTTGCGCGGCGGGCGGTACATGACGGTAATCGGGGTGCGCAGTGCGATCTGCTGCGCGGTGATCTCGAAGCAGCCCAGGTGGGGAGTCAGGAACACGATGCCGCGGCCCGCGTCCAGCACCGACTGCACATGCTCCCAGTTCTCCACCGTGGCGTGCGCGTTCACGCGTTCGGGTTTCGCGCACCAGACGAAGGCCAGTTCCAGGATCGCCTTGCCCGATTCGG
Source organism: Pseudoduganella sp. GCM10020061 (assembly GCF_042683405.1). Classification (NCBI taxonomy): domain Bacteria; kingdom Pseudomonadati; phylum Pseudomonadota; class Betaproteobacteria; order Burkholderiales; family Oxalobacteraceae; genus Pseudoduganella; species Pseudoduganella sp. GCM10020061. The sequence goes on from NZ_JBHUJS010000001.1 coordinate 466,902, forward strand.
ACACGGCCTGCGACAGGTGCTGGCTGAAACCGGCCAGCGCCATGTTGTCGCGCATCCGGCGGCGGTAGGAGGGCGACAGGCCGTAGACAAGCCACCCCAGTCCCGCGCCAAGGGCATGCAGGAATCGCAGGGGGAACAGGGACAGGAATCGGAAAAGTGGTACTAACATGACAAATCTTAAGTGCGAAGGGACGCCACCTTAGCAAAAATTTTGCAAGGAGCGTAAAATACCACGTTCGTAGTAACCGCTGAGTTAATAGACAACTTGCGAAGCGGTATATAAGTGTCGCTAAAGCGTCGCAAGCTACATGAGTCGCTGCGACAGTTTATTTTGTTACCGATCCAGGAGCTTGCGATGTCTGCCAATGATTACCTCTTCACTTCCGAATCCGTTTCGGAAGGCCATCCCGACAAAGTCGCGGACCAGATTTCCGATTCCATCCTCGACGCCATCCTGGCGCAGGACCCGCGCGCGCGCGTCGCCGCCGAGACCCTGTGCAATACCGGACTCGTGGTGCTCGCGGGCGAAATCACCACCCACGCCAACGTCGACTACATCCAGGTCGCGCGCGACACCATCAAGCGCATCGGCTACGACAACACCGACTACGGCATCGACTACAAGGGTTGCGCGGTGCTGGTCGCCTACGACAAGCAGTCGCCCGACATCGCGCAGGGCGTGGACGAGTTCGAGAACCACGACCAGGGCGCCGGCGACCAGGGCCTGATGTTCGGCTACGCCTGCGACGAAACCCCGGAGCTGATGCCCGCCGCGATCTACTACGCGCACCGCCTGGTCGAGCGCCAGTCGCAGCTGCGCAAGGATGGCCGCCTGCCATGGCTGCGCCCGGACGCCAAGTCGCAGGTCACGCTGCGCTACGTGGACGGCCAGCCGGTCGGCGTGCACACCGTGGTGCTGTCGACCCAGCACGCGCCGGAGATCTCGCAGTCGCAGATCGAGGAAGCGGTGATCGAAGAGATCATCAAGCCGGTGCTGCCGAAGGAATGGCTGAACGGCACCCGTTACCTGGTCAACCCGACCGGCCGCTTCGTCATCGGCGGCCCGCAGGGCGACTGCGGCCTGACCGGCCGCAAGATCATCGTCGACACCTACGGCGGCGCGGCGCCGCACGGCGGTGGCGCGTTCTCGGGCAAGGACCCGTCCAAGGTGGACCGCTCGGCAGCCTACGCGGCGCGCTACGTGGCCAAGAACATCGTCGCGGCGGGCCTGGCGCGCCAGTGCCAGGTGCAGGTCAGCTACGCGATCGGCGTGGCGCGTCCGATCAACATCACCGTGTACACCGAAGGCACCGGCATCATCTCCGACGAGAAGATCGCCCAGCTGGTGATGGACCACTTCGACCTGCGCCCGAAAGGCATCGTCCAGATGCTGGACCTGCTGCGCCCGATCTACGCCAAGACCGCGGCTTACGGCCACTTCGGCCGCGAAGAGCCGGAGTTCACCTGGGAGCGCACCGACAAGGCTGCGATCCTGCGCGACGCCGCCGGCCTGAAGTAAGCAAAGAACGGGGACTGTCCCGACGGGACTGTCCCCTTCTTACGCTAACTGTGCCGATCTGGCGCCAACTGTGCCGATCGCACGCGATCCGCGTGTATCAAGGCGCATCCGCCGCGATCCGTGCCGATCTGCATTGATCTTGTGCTAAAATTCGCGATTCCGAGGAGCGTTGCGACGGACCATGTCCGCCAGGCTCGGAGACCACACCCCAACCGCGCTCACGTTACTTTTTTCAATTCACTGAAAGGAGGGCGTGATGAACGCCGCCGTACTCAAAGCTTCCCAAGACTACATCATCGCTGACATCGGCCTGGCCGCATGGGGCGAAAAAGAAATCAAGATCGCCGAAACCGAAATGCCGGGCCTGATGGCGATCCGTGAGGAATTCGCCGCCAGCCAGCCGCTCAAGGGCGCGCGCATCACCGGCTCGCTCCACATGACCATCCAGACCGCGGTGCTGATCCGCACGCTGGAAGCGCTGGGCGCCAAAGTGCGCTGGGCCTCCTGCAACATCTACTCGACCCAGGACCATGCCGCCGCCGCCATCGCCGCAGCAGGCACGCCGGTGTTCGCCGTCAAGGGCGAAACCCTGGACGAATACTGGGACTACACCCACCGCATCTTCGAATGGCCGTCGGATGCCACCGGCCCGGTGTATTCGAACATGATCCTGGACGACGGCGGCGACGCAACCCTGCTGCTGCACCTCGGCGCGCGCGCCGAGAAGGACATCTCGGTGCTGGACAACCCGACCTCCACCGAAGAGATCTGCCTGTTCAATTCGATCAAGTCGCACCTGGCCGCCGACCCGGCCTGGTACTCCAAGCGCCTGCCGCACATCCTCGGCGTGACCGAAGAGACCACCACCGGCGTGCACCGCCTGTACCAGATGCACAAGGAAGGCCGCCTGCACTTCCCGGCGATTAACGTCAATGACTCGGTCACCAAGTCCAAGTTCGACAACCTGTACGGCTGCCGCGAATCGCTGGTGGACGGCATCAAGCGCGCCACCGACGTCATGATCGCCGGTAAGGTCGCGGTCATCGCCGGCTACGGCGACGTCGGCAAGGGCTCCGCGCAAGCGATGCGCGCGCTGTCGGCGCAAGTGTGGGTCACCGAGATCGACCCGATCTGCGCGCTGCAGGCCGCGATGGAAGGCTACCGCGTCGTCACCATGGACTACGCCTGCGAGCACGGCGACATTTTTGTCACCTGCACCGGCAACTACAACGTCCTGACCGAACAGCACATGCTGAAGATGAAGGACCAGGCGATCGTCTGCAACATCGGCCACTTCGACAACGAGATCGATGTCGCCTCGCTGAAGAAGTACCAGTGGGAGAACATCAAGCCGCAGGTCGACCACGTGATCTTCCCGTCGGGCCGCCGCATCATCCTGCTGGCCGAAGGCCGCCTGGTGAACCTTGGCTGCGGCACCGGCCACCCGTCCTACGTGATGAGCTCCTCGTTCGCCAACCAGACGATCGCGCAGATCGAGCTGTACGCGAACACCAAGGACTACCCGGTCGGCGTGTACACGCTGCCGAAGCACCTGGACGAGAAGGTCGCGCGCCTGCAGCTGAAGAAGCTCAACGCGCAGCTGACCGAGCTGACCGAAGAGCAGGCCGCCTACATCGGCGTATCGGTGGAAGGCCCGTACAAGCCGGAACACTACCGCTATTAATACACCGTCATCCCGGCGCAGGCCGGGATCCATACTGAGCCGGTTTTGCCGCTCGCATTAACTCAGCATGGATCCCTGCCGGCGCAGGGCTGGCGTAATGGAGCTCACTCATGCGACTCGTTCTTACCTGGCTGATTAACGCCATTGCGCTGATGGCGCTGCCCTACCTGATGCACTCCGTGACCGTCACCGACATCCCGACCGCGCTGATCGCCGCGCTGGTGCTGGGGCTGGTGAACACGCTGATCCGCCCGCTGCTGGTGCTGCTCACGCTGCCCGTCACCGTGGTCTCGCTCGGCCTGTTCATCCTGGTGATCAACGCGCTGCTGTTCTGGTTCGTGGCCGAAGTGATCGAAGGCTTCAACGTGGCCGGCTTCTGGTCCGCGATGGGCGCCGCGATCCTGTACTCCATCATCTCGTGGGCCTTGTCCACGCTGCTGTTGAAGAAAAATGACTGACCATAACTTCAGCATCGAGTTCTTCCCGCCCAAGACGCCCGAGGGCGCGGAGAAGCTGCGCACCGCGCGCGCCAGGCTGTCCGAGCTGAACCCGAAGTACTTCTCGGTGACTTATGGCGCGGGCGGCAGCACGCAGCAGGGCACGCTGTCCACGGTCCTCGAGATCATGGAAGCGGGCCAGCAGGCTGCGCCGCACCTGTCCTGCGTCGGCGGCTCGCGCGAATCGCTGCGCGCCGTGCTGGCGGAGTACAAGTCGCACGGCATCCGCCGCATCGTCGCGCTGCGCGGCGACCTGCCGAGCGGCTATGGCGGTGCGGGCGAACTGCGCTACGCCAACGAGCTGGTGGAATTCATCCGCGCCGAGACGGGCGACTGGTTCCACATCGAAGTCGCGGCCTATCCGGAGATGCATCCCCAGGCCCGCTCGCCGCAGGACGACCTGAAGAACTTCGAACGCAAGGTCAAGGCCGGCGCGGACGCGGCGATCACGCAGTATTTCTACAATGCGGACGCCTACTTCGCCTTCCTCGACAATGCGCGCAAGCTGGGGATCGACGTGCCGATCGTGGCCGGCATCATGCCGATCACGAACTACACGCAGCTGATGCGGTTTTCGGAAATGTGCGGCGCCGAGATCCCGCGTTGGGTGCGCCTCAAGCTGGCCAGCTTCGGCGACGATTCCGCCTCGATCAAGGCATTCGGCCTGGACGTGGTGAGCGCGCTGTGCGAACGCCTGCTGAAGGGCGGCGCGCCCGGACTGCACTTCTACAGCATGAACCAGGCGGCCGCCACCACCGCCATCTGGCAACGCCTGGTCTGAGGAAGGGGACTGTCCCCAACGGGGACCGTCCCCCGATCTTTAGCAAGCATGGCCGCTGAGCACGCCAAAGATCAGGGGACAGTCCCTTGCAGGGACAGTCCCCCTGACGCTATTCGGTAATGATGACGTCCAGCGCGACATCATGTTCCGCGCTGTCGAACTCCACCTTCGAAAATGAATACGCCACGCCGACCGTCATCGGTCTGGGCGTTGCTTCCAGCGTGCGGTCGTAGTACCCGCCCCCATACCCCAGCCTGAAGCGCCCTTCGTTATAGCCCAGGCACGGGATCACGACCGCCTCCGGCTGCGGCGCCATGCGCGCATGCGCCGGAATCGCCACCCCCATCTCGTCCTTGATCATCTCTTCGCCCGGCGTCCACTCGGCGAACGCCAGCGCCGCGTCGCGCGCCACCACCACCGGCAGCACCAGCTGCACGCCCAGCGCCTGCAGCTGTGCGCACGCCGGCCCGATGTCCGGCTCGCCCTTCAGCGGCCAGTACACCGCCACCGAACGCGGTTGCGCGCCTTGCCACCACTGCACCAGCCGCGCGCAGATCGCCGCGTCGTAGCGCGCCTTGACTGCCGGCTCGAGCGCGCGCCGGCGCGCCGACATCTCGCGCCTTAATTCAGCCTTGTCCAATCGGGCTCCCGCTGGGCGGGCCTCGCCATCGCATGGTATTCTTTGATCGCAGCTCATACTGACTAGATTAAGAGTGACAACATTGAAGTTCCTGTCCCGATTCCTGGCCGGCTCGCTGCTCGCCGCAACCTGCCTGACCGCCAGCGCACAAGCGACCGAAGGTGCGGCGCAACCACGCGCGGAGGATGACACCTTTCTCCAGCTGCGCGAGGCAGCGCGCAAGGACAACGCGGCGCTCGCCAATGCGCTGGCGTCGCGCATCCCCTCGTACGAAATCCCATCCTACGTTGACTATTATCGGCTGAAACCGCGGCTGGCGGACGCCTCCGAGCAGGAGGTGCGCGCCTTCCTCGCCAAATATCCCAACCACGCGATCGCGGACCGCCTGCGCAACGACTGGCTGCTGGTGCTCGGCAAGCGGCGCGACTGGGCCAACTTCGACTTCCATTTCCCCCAGTTCGTGCTCAAGGACGACACCCAGGTCAAGTGCTACGGACTGCTGTCGCGCGCCGTCAAGGGCCAGAACGTCGCGGCCGAAGCGCGCGCGCTGCTGGTCAATCCGCCATCGTATGTCGAAGGTTGCGCCGCGCTGATCGCCCGGCTGTACGAGACCAGGCAGTTCAGCGAGGACGACCTGGTCACCCAGCTGCGCCTGGCCGGGGAATACGACGCTACCGGACCGGCCAAGCGCACCGCCGTGCTGCTGGGCGGCTCCGAGCGCCATGCCGGCCTGGCGGTCGATGCGCCTGCGCTGGCGCTGGCGCGCGGCCCCGGCGACACCCGCGTCGAGCGCGAGCTGTACATCGTGGCGCTGGGCCGCACCGCGCGCGGCAGCCTCAAACTGGCGACCGCCGCGCTGGAGCGGGTTGCGTCCAGGCTGACGCCCGCCGAGCGCGAGGCAGCCTGGGCGACGCTCGCGCTCCCGGCATCGATCCAGCTGCACGAAGACGCGCACACATACTGGGAAAAGGCGGGCAATGCGCCGCTGTCGCGCGAAGCGCAGCAGTGGAAGGCGCGCACCGCGCTGCGCCGCGGCGACTGGCGCCTGCTGCGCGCCACCATCGAAGCAATGCCCGAGGCGGTGCGCCGCGACCACGCCTGGCTGTACTGGCAGGCGCGCGCGCTGCAGGCCACCGGCGGCAGCCCGGAGCAGGCGCGCGAGCTGTACCAGTACATCGCCGACCAGGGCACCTTCTACGGCCAGCTGGCGCTGGAGGAACTGGGCCGCATGGTGGTGGAACCGGTGCCGCCCGCACCGCCGACAGCGGCGGAAATGGCGGCGGTGCAGGCGAACCAGGGCTTTCGCCGCGCCCTGAAATTCTTCGACATCGGCCTGCGCCTGGAAGGCCTGCGCGAGTGGAACTGGGAACTGCGCAGCATGGACGAGCGCGCCCTGCGCGCGGCCGCCGAATTCGCGCGCCGCAACGACGTGCTGGACCGCATGGTGCACACCGCCGAGCGCATGAAGGGCGACGCCGACTACAGCCAGCGCTTCCCCGCGCCCCACGCGGACATCCTCGGCCCGGCCACGCACGAGCTGGGCCTGGACAAGGCCTGGGTGTATGGCCTGATCCGCCAGGAATCGCGCTTCAACAGCGATGCGCGCTCGCACGTCGGCGCCTCCGGCCTGATGCAGGTCATGCCATCGACCGGTAAATACGTCGCGGGCAAGATCGGACTGGACGAATACAGGCCGGGCAAGCTGACCGACCTGCGCACCAACCTGGTGCTGGGATCGAACTACCTCAACATGATCATGGGCCGCTTCGAAGGCTCGCAAGTGCTGGCCACGGCGGCGTACAATGCAGGGCCCGGCCGCGCGCGCAGCTGGCGCAACAAGATGACCGCCGCGATCGAAGGCGCCGTGTTCGCCGAGACGATTCCGTTCTCGGAGACGCGCGGCTATGTCAAGAACGTGATGGCCAACGCGACCAATTACGCTGCAATGTTCGAGAAGAAGCCCCAGTCGCTCAAGGCACGCCTTGGCAAGGTCATGCCGGTGGAGGGCAGCGGCGCACAACCCTAGGGAGAACAACAATAATGAAAGAGCTTTCAGTTGTCGTATTCGGTGGTTCCGGCTTCATCGGCAGCCACCTTGTCGCCCACCTCGCGGAGCAAGGCTGCCGCGTGGTCGTTCCCACCCGCCGCTACGAAAGCGGCAAGCACCTGATCCTGCTGCCGGGCGTCGAAGTGGTCGAAGCGGACATCAACGACGACGCCGTGCTGCGCCGCCTCGTGCATGGCAAGGACGCCGCCATCAACCTGGTCGGCATCCTGCATTCGCGCCGCGGCAACCCGTACGGCCCGGATTTCAAGCGTGCCCACGTCGAGCTGCCCCGCCGGATCGTCGCGGCCTGCGCAGCCGAAGGCGTGCCGCGCTTCCTGCACATGAGCGCCCTGGGCGCCGCAGCCGAAGGCCCTTCCGAATACCAGCGCTCCAAGGCGGACGGCGAAATGGCCGCACGTTCCGAGCCGACCGTCGCCGCCACGATCTTCCGCCCGTCGGTGGTGTTCGGGCCGGGCGACAAATTCCTCAACGTGTTCGCGCGCGTGCAGCGCTTCATGCCTTTCCTGTGGATCCCCGGCGCATCGGTGGACTTCCAGCCGGTGTACGTTGGCGATGTCGCGCGCGCTTTCGCACATGCGCTGACCGACGTGAAAACGCGCCACCTGGTGTACGACTTCGGCGGCCCGACCATCTACTCGCTGGGCGACCTGGTGCGCCTGGCCGGCCGGTATTCGGGCAACCCGCGCCGCGTGTTCGAGATGCCGATGGGCCTGGGCCGCATCGTGGCAGCCTTCCTGGAGCTCCTGCCGGGCAAGCCGCTCATGAGCCGCGACAACCTCGATTCGATGAAGGTCGATAACGTGGTCGATCCGGCCATCCAGCGCAGCACCGCCGCCGCGCTGGGTATCCGCCTGACCGCGCTGGAGGCCGTCGCGCCGCACTACCTGCGCGCCGACCACCGCTTCGACGACCTGCGTGCGCGCGCCGGCCGCTAACCTGACCACGATCCCATGCACACCACCAAACTCCATCCGGCGCTCAGCCAGGCCTTCGATGCCGCGCGCAGCCCGGGCCTGACCCTCGTCATCGGCAACAAGAACTACTCGTCGTGGTCGATGCGGCCGTGGGTCGCGATGACGGCGTTCGGCATCCCGTTCACCGAAGTGCGCATCCTGCTCGACCAGCCCGAGACGCAGTCGCGCATCGCCGAGTATTCGGCGGCCGGCCGTGTGCCGGTGCTGGTCGCCGGCGAGATGTCGATCTGGGATAGCCTGGCCATCTGCGAATACATCGCCGAGCAGTTCCCGGAAAAGCACCTGTGGCCGCAGGACGTCGCCGCGCGGGCGATGGCGCGCTCGGTGGTCGCCGAAATGCACTCCGGCTTCGCCGACCTGCGCAACGCGATGTCGATGAACATCCGCGCCAGCCTGCCGGGCCGGGGCAGGACGCCGAATTCGCAGGCCGACATCGGCCGCATCTGCGAAATCTGGGAAGAATGCCTGGCGCGCTTCGGCCACCACCGCTTCCTGTTCGGCGACTTCTCGATTGCCGATGCGTTCTATGCGCCGGTCGTGATGCGCTTCAGGACCTACGGCGTGTCGCTCGCGCCGGCGCTGCAGGCGTATTGCGAGCGGGTGCAGGCGCACCCGGCGGTGGCACGCTGGGTCAGCGAGGCGCTCGCCGAAACCGAGCGCGCCGCCTTCCACGAAGACGAGCCCCCACAGTAATGAAGACTTATGTGGTCGGCGGCGCGGTGCGCGACGCCTTGCTCGGGCTCCCCGTCAAGGACCGCGACCACGTCGTCGTCGGCGCGACGCCCGAGCAGATGGTCCGGCTGGGCTACCGCCCGGTCGGCAAGGACTTCCCCGTGTTCCTGCATCCGCGCACCCAGGAGGAATACGCGCTGGCGCGCACCGAGCGCAAGACCGCGCCCGGCTACCACGGCTTCGTGTTCCATACCGAGCCCACCGTGACGCTCGAGGACGACCTGGTGCGGCGCGACCTGACCGTCAACGCCATCGCGCAGGACGAGGATGGCACGCTGGTCGATCCCTTTGGCGGGCGTGCCGACATCGAGCGGCGCGTATTCCGCCACGTGTCCGGCGCGTTCGCGGAAGATCCGGTGCGCATCCTGCGCCTGGCCCGCTTCGCCGCGCGCTTCCCCGACTTCACCGTCGCGCCGGAGACCCTGGCGCTGATGCGGCGCATGGTCGATGCGGGCGAAGTCGATGCGCTGGTCGCCGAGCGCGTCTGGCAGGAGCTGGCGCGCGGGCTGATGGAGGAAAAGCCTTCGCGCATGTTCGAAGTGCTGCGCGATTGCGGCGCGCTCGCGCGCATCCTGCCTGAGCTGGATGCGGCGTGGGATGCTCCGCCCGGCGCCGGCGCGCACATGATGCAGGTGATCGACTGCGCGGCAGCGCACGGGTACGGGCTGTGCGTCAGGTTCGCCGCGCTGATGCTCGGGGTGGGCGGCCAAGGCGGCGAGGCCGGCGGGCTGGCGCGCATCGACGCAGTGAGCCGGCGCCTGCGCGTGCCCAACGACTGCCGCGACCTGGCTGTCATGGCGCTGCGCGAACGGAACGCCGTGGACCATGCGGCATCGCTGGACGCCGAGGCGACGGTCAGGCTGTTCGAGCGCTGCGACGGTTTCCGCAAGCCGGAACGCTTCGCGCAGCTGCTGCTGGCCTGCGAATGCGGCGCGCTCGGCGGCGACGAGCTCTTGCGGCAGCACCGCCGGCTGCTGCAGGCGCTGGCGGTGGCGCGCGGGATCGATGCCGGCGCCATCGCGGCCGGAGCGGCCGGCGGGCGCGATGCCATCCCGGCGGCAATCCATCAGGCCCGCATCGCGGCCGTGCAGGCCTTGCACGGGACCGGTGCGTGACGGGGAGCGCCGCAAGCTTGAGGTAAAATACCCGCATTGCTGCACTGCACAAATCCTGTCCTGATGCCGGGAGGGAAGACCCGATGACCAAGCTGTTCCGCAACCCATTGCGCCATTTCCTTTCCTCGCGGGAGGAGGACGGCCAGCGGCCGCGCCGCGCGGTGCTGGTCAAGGAATTGGGCGAGCGCGACCGGCATCGCGTCCGCAAACACTTCCTGGCCCTGGACGAAGCGGACCGCCTTCTGCGCTTCGGCAACAAGCTGGGCGACCAGCAGATCATCGACTATGTCGACCGCCTCGACTTCAAGCGCGACACCCTGTACGGCGTGTACAACCGCACCTTCCGCCTGGACGCCGTGGCGCACCTGGCGTTCGCGCCCAAGACCGCGGTGCCGGGCCATTTCGATACCGAGAAGGAGATGATCGCGGAGTTCGGCGTCTCGGTGCTCAAGCACGCGCGCGGCATGGGCCTCGGATCGGCGCTGTTCGAGCGCGCCGCCATCCATTGCCGCAACAACGACGTCGACACGCTCTACATGCACTACCTCACCCGCAACAAGGCGATCATGCACATCGCGCAAAAGGCGGGCATGCAGGTCGAGCGCGACTTCAGCGAGTCGGAAGCCTACCTCAAGATCCTGCCGCCCAGTCCCGGCAGCGTGCTGCAGGAAGCGCTGCAGGAGCAGTTCGCCACCATCGACTACACGCTCAAGGCGCAGGTGCGCGCCGCCACCAAGCTGTTCGAACCGCCGCGCAAGCGGCCTGGCCGGGACAGCGAATGAGGCGGCCGGCCTAGACGATCGGCAGGGCGGTGGTGTCCTTGATGCGCTGGAGCGCAAAGCTCGATTTCACGTCCGCGACGGCCGGGTGGGTGAGCAGCGTCTTCATCATGAAGCGCGAGAAGTGGTCCATGTCCTCGACGTGCACGCGCAGCAGGTAGTCCATTTCTCCCGTCATCGCGTAGCAGGCGACGACCTCGGGCCAGTTCTCGACCGACTTGGCGAACTCCGCGTGCGGCGTGCTGGCGCTGCTGCTCGCGCTGTGCTTTTCCAGCCGCACGTTGACGTAGGCGATCAGGCCCAGTCCGATCTGGGCCGGGTCCAGCAGGGCCACGTACTGCCGGATCACTCCCGCTTCCTCCAGCCGCTTGATGCGCCGCAGGCAGGGCGACGGCGACAGGCTGACGCGTTCCGCCACCTCCTGGTTGGACAGCCGCCCGTCCTGCTGCAGGATGGCGAGAATCTTGCGGTCCGTTTTATCCAGCGACACCTTTGGCATAAAATCCTCTTTTGATCTAACCGAGCGCAATATTATTGCTCAACCAGCCCTCCTGCGGGCAAGGTTTGCAATTTTATTCTGGACGCACCCGTTTATACTGTGCGGATAAAAACTGGAGGGACTTATGCAATTCACGCCTTGGGACAACCCGATGGGGACGAACGGTTTCGAATTCGTCGAGTACGCTGCGCCGGACCCGGTCGCATTGGGCAAGCTGTTCGAACAGATGGGCTTTACCGCGATCGCGCGCCACCGTACCAAGGACGTGACCTTGTACCGCCAGGGCGAGATCAACTTCCTGATCAACGCCGAGAAGGACTCGTTCGCGCAGCGCTTCGCGCGCAAGCACGGCCCGTCCGTCTGCGCCTTCGCGATCCGCGTCGACGACGCCGCATTCGCCTACAAGCGCGCGCTGGAACTGGGCGCCTGGGGCTTCGACAACAAGAACGGCCCGATGGAGCTGAACATCCCGGCCATCAAGGGCATCGGCGACTCGCTGCTGTACTTCGTCGACCGCTGGCGCGGCAAGAACGGCACCACCGGCGGCATCGGCGACATTTCGATTTATGACGTGGACTTTGTCGCGATCCCGGGCGTGGACCAGAACCCGGTCGGCAAGGGCCTGACCTACATCGACCACCTGACCCACAACGTCTATCGTGGCCGCATGAAGGAATGGGCAGCCTTCTACGAGACCCTGTTCAACTTCCGCGAGATCCGCTACTTCGACATCGCCGGCAAGCACACGGGCCTGAAGTCCAAGGCGATGACTTCCCCATGCGGCAAGATCCGCATCCCGATCAACGAATCGTCGGACGACAAGTCGCAGATCGCGGAATACCTGGACCAGTATTCGGGCGAAGGCATCCAGCACATCGCGCTGGGCACCGACGACGTGTACCACAGCGTGCAGGAACTGATCAGCGCTGGCGTGCCAATGCAGGACACCATCGAGACCTACTACGAGCTGGTCGACCGCCGCCTGCCGAACCACGGCGAGAATGTGGAAGAACTCAAGCGCATGCGCATCCTGATCGACGGCCACTCCGACGACAAGGGCCGCGAGCTGCTGCTGCAGATCTTCACGCAGAACGTGATCGGCCCGATCTTCTTCGAGATCATCCAGCGCAAGGGCGACCAGGGCTTCGGCGAAGGCAACTTCCGCGCCCTGTTCGAATCGATCGAGCTGGACCAGATCCGCCGCGGCGTCCTCGAAGACACCACCGCCAAGTAAGAAAAGGGGACTGTCCCGGAACAGGACCGTCCCCAGCTTTTTAGCCAGCACGCAAAGAACGCCCCCGCATATAAAAGAGCCGGGGACGGTCCCCCGCGGGGACAGTCCCCCTCGCCCCGCATTACCGGAGACACGCAATGAACGCACCCCTGGACCGCTCGCAAATCGAGCCGGCTGACGGCATTTCGCTTGACGACAAATGGACGCTGGAGCGCGGCCGCGCCTTCATGACCGGCACCCAGGCGCTGATCCGCCTGCCGATGATGCAGCGCGAGCGCGACCTGAAGGCCGGCCTGAACACCGCCGGCTACATCTCCGGCTACCGCGGTTCGCCAGTGACCAGCGTGGACATGACGGCGATGAAGGCGAAGAAGCACCTCGACGCCCATCACATCAAGTTCAATCCGGGCATCAACGAGGACCTGGCCGCGACCGCCGTGTGGGGCACGCAGCAGACCAACCTGTTCCCGGGTGCGAAGTACGACGGCGTATTCGGCATGTGGTACGGGAAGGGCCCGGGCGTGGACCGCTGCGGCGACGTCTTCAAGCACGCCAACAGCGCTGGCTCCTCGAAGCACGGCGGCGTGCTGGTGGTGGCGGGCGACGACCACGCGGCGAAGTCGTCGTCGGTGGCGCACCAGTCGGACCACATCCTCAACGCTTGCGGCATCCCGGTGCTTTATCCATCTTCGGTGCAGGAGTACATCGACTACGGCCTGCACGGCTGGGCGATGAGCCGCTACACCGGCCTGTGGGTCGCGCTCAAGTGCGTCACCGACATCATCGAATCGGGCGCGGTGGTCGAGCTGGACCCGGACCGCGTGCAGATCGCGATGCCGACCGACTTCGAGCTGCCGGAGGGCGGCCTGAACATCCGCTGGCCAGATCCGGTGCTGGACCAGGAAGCGCGCATGAACTCGTACAAGTGGTACGCCGCGCTGGCGTACGCGCGCGCCAACAAGCTGAACAAGATCATCTGGGACAGCCCGAACGCGCGGATCGGCATCATCACCGCCGGCAAATCGTACATCGACACGCGCCAGGCGCTGGCCGACCTTGGCATCGACGAGCAGGCGGCGGCCGACATCGGCCTGCGCCTGTACAAGATCGGCATGACCTGGCCCCTGGAAGCGGACGGCGTGCACGAATTCGCGCGCGGCCTTGACGAAATCATCGTGGTGGAAGAGAAGCGCCAGATCCTCGAATACGCGCTCAAGGAAGCGCTGTACAACCTGCCGGACGGCGAGCGTCCGCGCGTGGTGGGCAAGTTCGACGACACCGGAGAGTGGAACAACCACGACAACACCGGCCACGGCGACTGGCTGCTGCCGGCGACCTACGAACTGAACCCGGCGCAGATCGCGCGCGCCATCGCCAGCCGCATCTCGCACTACTGCGCCGGCCACCCGGTCGCGCAGCGCGTGCAGGAGCGCGTCGCCTTCCTGGAAGCGAAGGAACTGGTGCTCAAGACCATCAACACCAAGCCCGACCCGCAAAAGGACCGCACCCCGTTCTTCTGCTCCGGCTGCCCGCACAACACCTCGACCAAGGTGCCGGAAGGCTCGCGCGCGCTGGCCGGCATCGGCTGCCACTACATGGTGCAGTGGATGGACCGCGAGACCGCGACCTTCACCCACATGGGCGGCGAGGGCGTGACCTGGGTGGGCCAGGCCGACTTCACCAACGAGAAGCACGTCTTCACCAACCTCGGCGACGGCACCTACTTCCACTCCGGCCTGCTGGCGATCCGCGCGGCGGTGTCGGCCAAGGTGAACATCACCTACAAGATCCTCTACAACGACGCGGTCGCGATGACCGGCGGCCAGAACGTCGACGGCCCGCTCGATCCGGGCATGATTTCGCGCCAGATCGCGGCCGAAGGCGTCTCCCCGATCATCGTCGTCACCGACGAGCCTGAAAAATACCCGGCCGACTACGCCTGGGCGCCGGGCGTCACCGTGCGCCACCGCTCCGAGCTGATGGACGTGCAGCGCGAACTGCGCGAAGTGAAGGGCGTCTCCGCCATGATCTACGACCAGACCTGCGCATCCGAAAAGCGCCGCCGCCGCAAGAAGGGCGAGTTCCCTGACCCGGCCAAGCGCGCCGTCATCAACGAAGCGGTGTGCGAAGGCTGCGGCGACTGCTCGGTGCAATCGAACTGCCTGTCGATCGAACCGCTGGAGACGGAACTGGGCCGCAAGCGCCAGGTCAACCAGTCCTCCTGCAACAAGGACTTCTCCTGCACTACCGGTTTCTGCCCGAGCTTCGTGACGGTAGAAGGCGGCACGCTGAAGAAGCCGAAGAAGGCTGCTGCGGCCGAAGCGCCGGTTGCGCTGCCAACCCCGGCGATGCCGTCGGCCGACCAGCCTTACGGCATCATCGTCACCGGCATCGGCGGCACCGGCGTAGTCACGGTGGGCCAGATCCTTGCGGTCGCCGCGCACATCGAGAACAAGGGCGCCATCGTGCTGGACATGAGCGGCCTCGCGCAGAAGGGCGGGCCGGTCATGTCGCACGTGCGCATCGCCGCGCGCCAGGCCGACCTGCACTCCACGCGCGTGGGCACCGGCAGCGCGGACCTGGTGATCGGCTGCGACCAGATCGTCACCGCCAGCCGCGATGCGCTGTCGCGCATGGGTGAGGGCCGCACCTACGCCGCCATCAATTCCACCGGCGCCACCACCGCGGCCTTCGTCAAGAACCCGGACTGGCAGTTCCCGGGCGAGTCCTCGCGCGCCGAAATCGTGCGTGCCTGCGGCCAGGCCAACGTCGACTTCGTCGATGCGGGCGCGATCGCCACGGCGCTGATGGGCGACTCGATCGCCACCAACATGTTCATGCTCGGCTTCGCGTTCCAGAAGGGCCGCGTGCCGCTGGCCGAAGCGTCGATCATGAAAGCGATCGAACTCAATGGCGTGGCGGTCGGCTTTAACAAGTCCGCCTTCAACTGGGGGCGCAGCGCGGCGCACGACCTCGCATCCGTGAGCAAGGCGGCAACGCCTGCCAAGGACATCGAATTCAAGCGCAGCGAAACGCTCGACCAGGTCGTCGCACGCCGCGTCGAACTGCTCACCGCCTACCAGGATGCTGCCTACGCCGCGCAGTACAAGGCATTCGTGGACGAAGTGCGCGCCAGCGAAGAGAAGCTCGGCAAGGGCACCCGCTTGTCGGAAGCGGTCGCACGCTACTACTACAAGCTGATGGCCTACAAGGACGAGTACGAGGTCGCGCGCCTGTACACCAGCGGCGCCTTTGCCGACAAGGTCGCCGGCATGTTCGATGGCGAAGTGACGCTCAAGTTCCATCTCGCCCCGCCGCTGCTGGCGAAGAAGGACAAGCAGGGCCACCTGGTCAAGCGCGAGTTCGGCCCGTGGATGATGGGTGCGTTCGGCGTGCTGGCGAAGTTCAAGGGCCTGCGCGGCACCGCCTTCGACATCTTCGGCCACACCGATGAGCGCAAGATGGAGCGCGCCCTGATCAAGGAGTACCGCGCCACCGTGTCCGGCCTGCTGCAACAGCTGACCGCCGACAACCTCGCGCAGGCGGTCGCGATCGCCTGCATCCCGGAGGAGATCCGCGGCTTCGGCCACGTCAAGGAACGCCACGTCAAGGCGGCCAAGGCCAGGGAGGCGTCGCTCATCGCCGCCTTCCACGCCCCGGCCGCGCGCGTGGCCTGACGCCATCGCGCATCAGGGGGCTGCCGGCGGCAGTCCCCTGCGTTAGCAGGCTGATATGGCGGAATTCCGACACTTACACATTGCTACAAAAGGCTGAGCGGACCCAACTATAATCGTCCGCGTGAAGATCCCATACCGCTCCCCGCTGGCCATCCTGGCAATTGCTGCAACCCTAGCCGCATGCGGTGGTGGCGGCGGTTCTTCAGCGACCGCCACCGCGCCCACGTCACCCACGCCGACCACCAACCCGCCGGTTGCCCTGCTGCCGTCGGCAAGCTACGCCAACATGTGCGCGGCGCCGCGCACCGGCGTGGACAGCAAGGGTCAGGCCTTCCCCGACCGCCAGGGTTCGATCGCGAACGAGAAGAGCTTCCTGCGCTCTTGGATCGACGAGGAATACCTGTGGTACCGCGAGGTGCCCACCAACCTCAATCCGGCCGCGTACCCCACTGCGATCGACTACTTCAATGTGCTCAAGACGCCGCTGATGACCGCGAGCGGCAAGCCGAAGGACGATTTCCACTTTACCTATTCGACCGCGGAGTGGGAAAGCCTGCAGTCGGCCGGCGTCTCGCTCGGCTACGGCATCACGTGGTCGCGGCTGGCGAATTCGGCGCCGCGCACCTGGTACGCCAGCATGGTCGAGCCGGGCTCGCCCGCGGCGGCGGCCGGCGTGCAGCGTGGCGACCGCCTCGTCATGGTGGACAACGTCGACTTCACCAACGCCACCGGCGCGGACAACGTCAATCGCATCAACGCCGGCCTGTTCCCGATGAACCAGGGCGAACGGCATGGCTTCACGCTGGCGCGCAGGGACGGTACGCAGTACACCATCAGCGTGACCGCCTCGAACGTCGCCGCGACCCCGGTGCAAAACACTTCGGTGATCGACACGCCGACCGGCAAGGTGGGCTACATGACCTTCAACAGCCACAACGCCGTGGCGGAGCGCCAGCTGGTCGATGCCTTCAACTACCTGAAGCAGCAGAACGTCAGCGACCTGGTGCTGGACATGCGCTACAACGGCGGCGGCCTGCTGTACCTGGCCGGCCAGCTGGGCTACATGATCGCCGGGCCGGCGCAGAGCAGCGGCAAGGTCTTCGAACGCATGATCCGCAACGACAAGCGCCAGGTGCTCGACCCGGTGCCGTTCGTGTCCAACACGCTGGGCTTCCCGAGCCCGAACCCGATGCCGGCCGGCCAGCCGCTGCCATGGCTTGGCCTCAAGCGCATCACGATCCTGTCCACCAGCGGCACCTGCTCGGCCAGCGAGGCTGTGATCAACGGCTTGCGCGGCATCGACGTGGAAGTGAACATCGTGGGCGCGCGCACCTGCGGCAAGCCGTATGGATTCGTCCCGAAGGACAACTGCGGAACGACCTACTTCGCGATCGAGCTGCAAGGCGCGAACCACAAGGGCTTCGGCGATTACGCCGACGGCTTTGCCGCCACCTGCACGGTGCCGGACGACCTGTCGCGCCCGCTGGGCGACCGCTCGGAGGGCATGCTGGCCGCAGCGCTGCGCCTGCGCGAGACCGGCCAGTGCGACACCACCTTCTCGAGCGCGCGCGTGGCGCCGCTGGAGCTGGTGCGCCATCCAGTCCACGAGGTCGGCATCCTCGACCGCTAGGTGAGGGAAGGCGGGGCGCATATATAATCTGCCTCGCCTTTACTTAACCTGGAGAAGCCCTGATGTTCCGTACCGCGTTCGCGCTGGCGCTGCTTGCCGCCTTCCCGATGGCGCAAGCCGCCGCAGACCTGACCACCATTTCCGAACGCTCGGGCTTCACGCGTACCGGCCGCTACGACGAAGTGCTGCGCCTGTGCCAGTCCTTCCAGGCTTCCTATCCAAAGCAGGTCAAGTGCTTCGAATTCGGGCGCTCGCCGGAAGGCCGTCCGATGATGGCGCTGGCCGTCAACAACACGGGCGCGCTGACCCCGGAGGCTGCCGCAAAACAGGGCCTGCCGGTCGTGTTCATGCAGGGCGGGATCCACGCGGGCGAGATCGATGGCAAGGACGCCGGCTTCCTGGCGCTGCGCGAAATCCTCGAAGGCCGCCTGGCCAAGGGAGCGCTGGACAAGCAGGTGCTGGTGTTCGTCCCCGTGTTCAACGTGGACGGCCACGAGATGTTCAGCGCCTGGAACCGTCCGAACCAGCGCGGCCCTGTCGAAATGGGCTGGCGCACCACCGGCCAGAATTTCAACCTGAATCGCGACTACGTCAAGGCCGACTCCCCGGAGATGGCGGCCATGCTCAACATGGTCAATGCATGGGACCCGCTGGCCTATGTGGACCTGCACGTGACCGACGGCGCCAAGTTCCAGCACGACGTCTCGGTGCAGGTCGAGCCGGTGTTCGCCGGCGACGACCAGCTGCGCGCGGCCGGCCTGGCGCTGCGCGACGGCGTGCTCGCCGACATCGCGAAAAAAGGCGCGATGCCGCAGCCGTTCTACATGTCCTTCGCCGTCACCGACGACCCGATGTCGGGCTTTGTCGACAGCGTGTCCGACCCGCGCTTCTCCACCGGCTACTTCCAGCTGCGTAACCGCATGGCGATGCTGGTGGAAACCCATTCGTGGAAGGATTACCCGACCCGCGTGCGCGTCACGCACGACACCATCGTCTCGACGCTGGAGCATGTGGCGCGCCACGGCAAGGAGTGGCAGAAGATCGCCCGCGATGCCGACCTGCGCGCGCAGAAGCTCGCCACCGTGCCGCTGACCTACCGTACCACCGACAAGGCACGCATGGTCGACTTCCAGGGCTATGAGTACACCCGCACGCCGTCCGAGGTATCGGGCGCACTGATGACCCGCTACGACGAAACCAAACCGCAGGTATGGCGGGTGCCGGTGCGCGACGAGATCGTGCCTGACCTGCAGGTGAGCGTGCCGGCAGCCGGCTACATCGTCCCGACAGCGCACGCCGATGCGGTGGCGGCCAAGCTCAGGCTGCACGGGATCGCCTTCCGCAAGCTGTCCGCCGACATCGCGGCGGCCGACGTGGAGACCTTCCGCGCCACCAAAGCCAAATTCGGCGCCGGTTCGTTTGAAGGGCACCAGCGGCTGACGCTGGAAGGCGCATGGCGCAAGGAAGCGCAGCCGGTGGCGAAGGGCGCGCTGTTCGTGCCGGTCGCGCAGCCGAAATCGCGCCTGGTCATGGCGATCATGGAACCGCAGGCGCCGGATTCGCTTGCGGCGTGGGGCATGTTCAACAATGCCTTCGAGCGCAAGGAGTACATGGAAGACTACGTGGCGGAAGATGTTGCGCGCCAGATGATGGCGGCCGATCCGAAGCTGGCGGAAGAATTCCGCAAGCGCGTGGAAACGGATCCGGAATTTGCCAAGAGCGCGTTTGCGCGGCTGGATTTCTTTGCGCGCCGCCACCCGGCCTGGGACAAGCGCTTCAACCTGTATCCGGTCCTGCGCGCCAACGCCGCCCCGCAGTAAATAGCCGGCCGTCCCCGCGAACGCGGGGACAGCCGCATCCCTTACTCGTAGCGCAGGGCGTCGATCGGATTCAGGTTCGCCGCCTTTGCCGCCGGCATGATCCCGAACAGCATCCCGATCCCGCTCGAGAAACCGAACGCCATCAGGATCGCCCACCACGGCACCACCGCATCCGGGAAGTTCGGAATCAGCTTGGCCGCGCCGAACCCCAGCAGGTAGCCCAGTCCCAGGCCGATCAGGCCGCCCAGCAGCGACAGCGTGGTCGCCTCGATCAGGAACTGCATCAGGATGTGATGCCGCTGCGCACCCAGCGCCTTGCAGATGCCGATTTCGCGCGTACGCTCGGTCACCGACACCAGCATGATGTTCATGATGCCGATGCCGCCGACCAGCAGCGAGATCCCGACAATCCCGCCCAGCACCAGCGTAATCGTGGTGATAATGCTGTCGAAGCTGTCCGTCAGCTGCTGCGCGGACTGCACCTCGAAGTCGTTGCGCTCGCCCGGCTTGAGCTTGTGCGACTGGCGCAGCATCGAGGTGAGGCGGCCCTGCACGGCTTCGAGCTGTTCGATGTCGTTGACATTGAAGGTGATGGCGATATCGAGCTTGACGTCGTTGCCCGCCACCGCCTGGCCTGTCGTGAACGGGATCAGGGCGTAGTCGTCCTGGCTGAAGCCGAAGGACTCGCCCTTCGATTCGGTCACGCCGATGATCTTGAACCACTCGCCGCCGATCTCGAGGAACTGCCCGACCGGGTTTTCCGGGAGCTTGAGGTTTTCGATCACCTTGGAGCCGATCACGACCACGCGGCGCCGTGACTGGTTGTCGCCCGCCGTGATGAAGCGGCCCATTGCAGGGAACACCTGGTTGGCGTCGCGGTAGGCGGGCGTCACCGCGCTGACCCGGGTCGAGGCGGACTGGCTGCCATTACGGACAGTCGACGCGAAACCGAACGGCGAGAACGTCGGCGACACGTTGCTGATGCCGTCGATATGCTCGACGATGTTGTTGTAGTCCCGCAGGCTCAACACGTTGCGCTTGCCCTGCATCGCTTCTTCGAAGCTGGTGTCGGAGCGCACCGTCAGGCTGTTCGAGCCCAGTCCCTTGAATTCCTCGCTGATCGAGGTCGACAGGCCGTGCACGATCGACACCACCGCGATCACGGAAGCCACGCCGATGATGATGCCCAGCGAGGTCAGGAAGCTGCGGAAGCTGTGGGCGCGGATGCTCTGCAAAGCCGAGCGGAAGCTTTCGATCACGCTAAACATTGGCCAGCTCCCGCTTGTGGAAGCGCGTACGCTGGTGGTTCACGGTATCGCTCTGCACCTTGCCGTCCGCCAGCCGCACCACACGCTGGCAGTGCGCCGCAATGTCCGGCTCGTGGGTCACCACGATCACGGTCTGTCCTTCTTCATGCAGCGTGTCGAACAGGGCCATGATGTCGGCCGCGGTAGCCGAATCCAGGTTGCCGGTGGGTTCGTCGGCCAGCAGGATGGACGGCTCGCTGCACAGCGCGCGCGCGATCGCTACGCGCTGGCGCTGGCCGCCGGACAGCTGGTTCGGCAAGTGATCCATGCGCTTTTCCAGTCCCACGCGCGCCATCGCTTCGGCAGCACGCTTCGCCCGCTCCGCAGGGCGAATGCCGCGGTAGATCAGCGGCTGCATCACGTTCTGCAGCGCGGTCGCGCGGGTCAGCAGGTTGAAGCTCTGGAAGATGAAGCCGATTTCCTCGTTGCGCGTGCGCGCCAGGTCGGTCTCGCTCATCCCGGCCACATCGCGCCCGTTCAGGAAGTACTTGCCCATGGTCGGCGTATCGAGGCAGCCAAGAATGTTCATCATGGTCGACTTGCCGGAGCCCGACGACCCGATGAAGGCCACGTAATCGTTGCGCGCCACATGCAGGTCGATGCCATTGAGCGCGGCAATGGTCTCCCCGCCCATCTGGTAGTGCTTGGCAATACCTTCAAGGCGGATCAGGGATTCTGCCTGGCTCATGACGCAGGCTTTTCAGCCGCAGTCGCGGAAGTGGCCGATGCGGCAGCCGTCACCTGGTCGCCGTTCTTCAGGAAGCGCAGGACCTTGTAAGGACCGGTGATCACCGTTTCGCCGGCTTTGACGCCGCTCTTGATCTCCTGCTGGCTATCGTCCGAGATACCGATCGCGACGACCCGCTTCTCCGCCTTGCCGTCCTTGTTCACGAAAACATGGTATTCAGTCTTGATGACAGGCTTCTTCGCGCCCTTCTTGGAAGCGGACAGCTCTGCGTAGTCGTCGTTGTTCGACATGACCGCCTGCAGCGGAACCGCCAGCGACTTGCCGGTGCCGGCCGTGAAGATCTCGGCGCGGCACGTCAGGCCCGGGCGCAGTGCCAGGCCCTTGGTGTCGACCAGCTTGACCTTGATGCTGTAGGTGCGCGACAGCGCAGCGGACGAACCCGCGCCTTGCGGGGCAGCCTTCGGCGACAGCGGGATCTCGTACACCTTGCCCTTGAGCGCCACGTCCGGATAGGCCGCGGTGTGGATCGCGACTTCCTGGCCGACGGCGATCTTGGCGATGTCCGTTTCGTCGACGTTCACCTCGGTGATCATCGAATCGGTGTTCGCAATCGTCATCAGGCTGGAACCGGCGATGCTGACCTGGCTCGCCACCGCCGTCTCGCCGACCTTGATGTCCATCGACGTGATGGTGCCCGAGATCGGCGCGCGGATATTGGTCTTGGCCAGGCGCTCGTTCGACTGCTTGAGCACCGCCTCGGCCTGCTGCAGGCGCGCGCTGCTGTTACGCAGCTCCATCCTGGCGCTGTCGAGCGCAAAGCGCGCGTCGTCGATCGCCGAATCGGCCAGCATCTTCATCTTGTGCAGCTCCTGCTTGCGCTTGAACTGGTTTTCCTGGTTCTTCAGGTTCAGCTGCTGCTGTTCGATGTTGATGCGCTGCTGGTGCACGACGGCCTGCTGCTGCGCCACGTCGGCGCGGTAGGTCTGGTCGTCCAGCACCAGCAGGGGATCGCCAGCCGTGACGCGCTGGCCTTCGCGCACGTGGATGCTGCTGACCTTGCCGATCACTTCCGGCGACAGCAGCACCTGTTCTTCATACGCCAGGTGACCGGACGCGAGGATCGACGAGCGCACCTCGCGGTAGGCCACCGCTTCCGTTTCGACCGTGCGCGCAGGCTCGCCGCGGCTCATTTTTGCAATCAGGGGAATGCACAGCAGGGCCGCAACGCCGATGCCGACAATAAGCTTCTTACGTTTCATGTTATCGGCTCAGAGCAAAGGCCAGCCACGCGCCGTAGATGACAATGTAGGGAATGATCACGACCTTGATGGCTGTCGCGCGCGAGACCTTGGCCCAGACCTGGTAACCGATCACCAGCAGGACGATATTCCAGATCATCAGCAGGGAGATGCCTTCGAACAGGCCTGCCAGCGGGTGGCCCATTTCGTACTGGAAGTACAGCTGGTTGAGCGTCACCGGATTGAGCGCTTCGAACGCCATCTGGTTGTTCGACGCCAGCAGGATCTGCATTGCGCCCAGCGGCAGCATGATCAGCAGCGGCACCGACGACCACACCGCCAGCGAGAAGCCCTGGCCGAACGTGAACGGGAAGTTGCGCACCTTGCTGACGATGAGCAGGTAGACCGCCGTCAGCGTAAAGCCGACGAGGTAGGCCACCAGCATGCCGACCAGCGTCACGCCGGTGAGCGTGGTGAGTGGCATTGGCGAACCGCGCTGCTTGTCGCGCACGGCCGGGTCTTCGATCACCGACAGCATGCGCTCCTGCAGCCAGGCGTAGTCGACGAACTGGTAGTACCACGTCGCCAGCAGCATCGCGGACAGGATGACTAGCAGCAGTGGCACCCAGGTCGAGCGGCGGGTTTCCAGTTGCGCGAAGGTGCTGGTTGGTTCATACAACATGCTGACGACGGCGCCCAGCGGAGTGACGCCCTTGGCAGTCGATTTCTCGGCCAATTCCATTGATTTTTTCCCTTAAAGTTTTGGAGGTATGTCTTATTGTTATTGCCACGCAGAATAACACACGGCCGGTCGGTATCGCTATGTCACCGACACTAATTCCTCGCCAAAAAAGAGAACGGAAAAATGGGGTGCTGACGTGAAGGGGGCTGAAGTGGCGGGGTAATGGAGCGAGCGCCAGGCATGCTGGTGCGGCGCTGCAGTCGGTGCAACCGTGGCGGCGACTCGACGGGGATCGCTACGCCGCCGCCCGGTCCGGTCCCGGGTCGGGGTCGGGACCGGGACTGCCTGGACCGGCGGAGGCTGGCGGCGGGGGAGGTGCGGTCAGCCTTCCGGATAGGCCTTGTCGATCGCCTGGATGATGGCGGTACCGTTGCGCACGATGGTGTCGTAGCGCTCGTAAAGCTGGTGGTAGGTTTGCATGCGTTTCAGCAGGCGCTTGCCTTTCGTGGAGGTCAGCGCGCGCAGGCGGCCCTCGCGCGTATCGCCATCGTCGACATGATCCTCCAGGTAGGAAGTGAGCTTCCGGTGGTTGCCCGCCCAGCCGCTGAAGGACATCTCGACTTTCGGAATGTCGTACTGGTACAGCGTTACGATCTTCTGGAGCAGTTCCGGGTCCTCGATGTTGATCAGCTTTCCGCTGGACTTGAAGCCATCGTAGCGGCTCACCTGCGGCACGAGGAAGCTGTTGTAGGTGATTTTCTCGTACGCATCGTCGAAGAGCTTGCTATCGGGCGGCATGGCCGGATCGAGCGACGCCAGGTATTGGTAATTGGCGTCGAAGGCCCGGTGCGACTTGACGACGCTGTCAATCTGTTCGATGTCGCTCTGGATGTCGCGTTTCAGGCCAAGCAGGAAGCTCTTCACCTGCTGCTGCTCATGCTGGTGCTCGCCGAGGCCATGCAGCCAGAAACTGAGCGTCACCGCAAACACGATGATGAAGATTTCCAGCGCAATCTCGCGCAATTTGTGTGGCCAGCCGTGACCTTCGTTGCGCGCCAGATCAACGACATTCTTGGTGTGCTTCGCGATTTCCTGGACTGCCATTCCCACCCCTGTATTGATGTGTGTTCAAAAAAACAAGAATGGTAAACGCGTCCCCCGCTTTTGTGTACCTCAAAATGGGGACAGACCCCATTTCGTATCCCAAAATGGGGTCTGCGCAAAATGGGGTCTGTCCCCATTTCGGGTTTACTTGGCAGGGCCGGTTGCAGGGATGGAGGTCAGGAGGACAGTGGTGATAGCGCCGTTCGGACCGACGATCAGCTGGTATAAGCGGTCGTATTCGTTGTCGCTGATGTCCGCGCCAGGTGTGCCGCCGAACAGGCGCACGAGTTCCGGCAGCGTGTTCGAATGTCCCACCACCAGCACCGCGCCGTTCTGCGACTTGACCTTTTCCACCAAGGCCTTCGGTGCGGACGGGTCGTAGGTTTGCACTTCGAGGCCGCTGCGTGCCGCGAGCGGCTGGGCGGTCTGCTTCGTGCGGTTGGTCGTGCTGCTGTAGATGCTCGTGATCCCGGTCTTCTGCAGGATCGTGGCGATGTTCTGCGCGCGCGCCTTGCCTTGTTCGGTGAGGTCAGGATCCTTGCTGTCCGCTGCCTTCTCGCCATGCCGCACCAGATAGATCACGGACGGTTCGGCCAGCGCCGGGAGCGGGGCCAGCGTGGCCAGCGTGAGCGATGCGGCAAGCAGGAGACGCGCGGACAGGTGCATGGTCAGCCTTTACAGTCGTTGAAGGGAAATCGTATTCACCGGCGTCGGCGTGGAGCATGGCTCCTCGTCGAAGGCGATGTCGCCGAGCGGGTTGGCGACGCCATCGGTCTTGAGGTCGGTGAAGCCGAACAGGTCGCGGTCCATCAGGTGCGAAGGCACCACGGTCGACAGCGCGGAGAAGATGTTCTCGACGCGGCCCGGATGCTTCTTTTCCCATTCGCGCATCAGCGCCTTGATCTGCTTGCGCTGCAGGTTTTCCTGCGAGCCGCACAGGTCGCACGGGATGATCGGGAAGCCTTTGACCTCGGCGTAGCGCTCGGTGTCTTCTTCCTTCACGTAGGCCAGCGGGCGGATCACCATGTGCTTGCCGTCGTCCGACACCAGCTTGGCCGGCATGCCCTTGATCTTGGCGCCGAAGAACATGTTCAGGAAGAAGGTCTCGAGGATGTCGTCGCGGTGGTGGCCCAGCGCGATCTTGTTGCAGCCCAGTTCATCGGCCACGCGGTACAGGATGCCGCGGCGCAGGCGCGAGCACAGCGAGCAGGTGGTCTTCCCTTCGGGGATCACGCGCTTGACGATGCTGTAGGTGTCCTGGTTCTCGATGTGGAACGGCACGCCCAGCTTGGTCAGGTAGGCCGGCAGCACGTCGGCCGGGAAGTTCGGCTGCTTCTGGTCCAGGTTGACCGCGACGATGTCGAACCTGATCGGCGCGCGCTCGCGCAGCGTCATCAGGATGTCGAGCAGCGCGTAGCTGTCCTTGCCGCCGGACAGGCACACCATCACCTTGTCGCCGTCTTCGATCATGTTGAAGTCGCCGATGGCCTGGCCGACCAGGCGGCACAGGCGCTTGTGCAGCTTGTTGTTCTCCAGCGCGATCTTTTCGGCTTTCTTCGGGTCGAGGATGTCCTCGGCTACTGCGTTCATTTCTTAATCCTTGATCTGGAATACTTCGACGCCGACGCCATCGCAATCGGGATAGACGTCCGGCTTCATGGTCGAGACGCACACGGCGCGCACTTTCGGGTGCGCCAGCATGGCGCGCGCGACGTCGTCGCACAGCGTCTCCTGCAGGTGCACATGGCCTTCGGCCATGCGGCGCGCGATGGTCTCGCGCATGAAGTCATAGTCGACGACTTCTTCGAGCTGGTCGGCGGTCGGCGTCGACACGGCCAGCGGAATGTACAGGTCCACGTTGACGAACACGCGCTGTTCGCCCTTCTTTTCGAAGTCGTGCACGCCGATGTTGATCATCACCTCATAGTTACGCAGGAACAGGCGACGGCAATCGGCGAGCTTCGGGTGGTGCAGGGCGGACAGCATAAGGGCCTTTGGTTGATTACGTTATTTTGCGAGGAACATCACGTCGCGCTGGAGCGGGACCAGGTGCTGGCCGCCATCGACCAGCAGGGTGGTGCCGGTGACGGCGCGCGCGGAGGCTGCATACACCACCGCGTCCGCGATGTCGTCGGGCAGGCTGCTGCGTCCCAATGGCGTGGCCGTGTGCGCTTTCGCGAAGCCTTCGCCGGTCTGGTCGCCCGACACCATGGTCAGGCCGGGCGCAACGCCCACGACGCGCAGTTTTGGGGCCAGCGCCTGCGCCAGCATGGTGGTGGCGGTGTGCAGCGCGGCTTTCGACAGCGTGTACGACAAAAAATCCGGATTGAGATTGTACAGCTTCTGGTCCAGCAAATTAACCACGCAAGCCTGCGATCCTTCCGGCGTGGCGGCGTGCAGGGCCTGCGCCAGCAGCAGCGGCGCTGCGAGGTTGGTGCGCATGTGGGCGTCCAGCAGGGCCGGGGAGAACTCCGTTGCGCTGTCGTATTCGAACAACGATGCATTGTTGACTACACAGTGCAGCGCGCCCAGCGCGTCGACCGCGCGCGGCACCAGCGCCGACGCCTGCGCGGCGTCCGCAAGGTCTGCCTGGAGCAGGACCGCGCGCCGGCCCAGCGCCTCGATTTCGCGCGCTAGCGCTTGCGCTTCGCCTTCCGCGCTGCGGTAGTGCAGCGCCATGTCCCAGCCGGCGCGCGCCATGCCGAGCGCGATCGCGCGGCCGATCCTGCGGCCGGCGCCGGTGACGAGTGCGATGCGCGGAGTGGTGGGTGCGTTCATGCGGCCGATTTTACCGCCGGCTGCCCGCGCGAGAACCACAGCACGGCCGCCAGCAGCACCACGAGGCTCAGTACCGACGCTTCGATGCCGTAGTCGCCGCCTGTCAGCCACTGTACCTCGCTGTCGAACACCGGGTGCCAGATCGAGTCGAACGCCAGTTTGCCGCTGATCGAAAAGCCGAGCGTCTGCAGCATCCAGTTCCAGCCCAGGTGCAGGCCGATCGGCATCGCCAGCCCGCCGCTGCGCAGCATGACCTGCCCGAGCAGCACCGCTGCGAGCACCAGGTTGGCGCTGGCGATGGTGCTCAGCTCCGGCGGCATCGCTTCCTCCATCGGGTGGGCCAGCAGGAACACGACGGCGAACAGCGCGAGCGCCCAGCGGTGGCCCATGCCTTCCACCGTGCGCTGGAAGGCGTAGCCGCGGAACAGCGTCTCCTCGAACAGCACCGCGCCGGACATGAACAGCCCGGTCTTGACGATGTCGATCACGCTGACCTGAGGCGCAATCTCGAAATGCAGCCCGCCCAGCGCCACCACCAGGAGCGCGGTCGCCAGCACCAGTCCTGCGCCATATGCCATCCCCACGCCAAACTGGCATGCGGCGCGCCGCGACAGCTCGAGCCCGACGTCGGCGATGGGCCGCCGTTCCAGGCGCATGAACAGCCACGTCACGGCCAGCACGCCCAGCGCGCTCAGGTAGACCTCGGGGAGCCAGTAGGCGATATGCCCGGGCAGTTCCCGGCTTGCCGCGATCAGTACGGTTACCACGATCACGGCAAGCAGCAGGAAGGCGACTGCGCGCCATCCGTTGCGAACCGTGCCCTGCTCATTCACGAATATCGATGCCATCCGAATCCTTGTCATTTGCGCATCCCGCCTGGGAAGCACGTGCGCATTTTACCCGTGCCGGGGCAGCCGCAACCGGCGGCGCGCGGCGATTGTTTACAATGTCGGCATGTCCCTGCCCGTACCCGACCCGGACGCACAAGCCGCGTCCAACCAACTTGCCGACCTGATTGCCGCCGACATTGCCGGCGCCGGCGGCGCCATCGGCTTCGACCGGTTCATGGAACTGGTGCTGTACGCGCCACGCCTGGGTTACTACAGCGGAGGTTCCGCCAAGCTCGGTAGCAGCGGCGACTTCACCACCGCACCCGAGATCTCGCCGCTGTTCGGCGCCACGCTGGCGCACGTCGCCGGCCACGTCATGGCGCAGAGCGCGCCCCATGTGCTGGAGTTCGGCGCGGGCACCGGCCGCCTCGCCTTCGACATCCTGACCGAGGCGCAGGCCGCCGGCATCGCCATCGAGAGCTACTCGATCATCGACCTGTCCGGAGAGCTGCGCGCGCGCCAGCAGGAGTTGCTGCGCGGCTTCCCGCAGGTGCGCTGGCTGGAGCGGTTGCCTGAAGCGTTCCATGGCGTCGTGCTCGGCAACGAGGTGCTCGACGCCATGCCGGTGCAGCTGGTAAAGAACGTGGACGGCGCATGGAGCGAGCTAGCGGTCACCGTGCTGGACGGCCGCTTCGCGTTCATCCCGCGTGCACCCGGCGCCGCGCTGCTCGCGCAGGCCGCCCGCCAGCTGCCCGATCCGGCCACGCTGCCGGACGACTACACGACCGAGGTGCATGCGGCCGGCGCCGGCTTCATGGCGTCCATCGCCGCCATGCTCAGGGCGGGGAAGGGCGCCGCGGTGCTGTTCGATTACGGCTTCCCGGCCCACGAATACTATGTGCCCCAGCGGATCGGCGGCACGCTCATGTGCCACTACCGGCACCAGGCGCATCCGGATCCGTTCTTCCTGCCCGGCCTGCAGGACGTGACCGCGCACGTGGATTTCACCGCGATGGCGCTGGCGGCGCAGGATAACGGCCTGGAGGTGCTCGCCTATATGAACCAGGCTTCGTTCCTGCTGGCGGCCGGCATCGGCGAACTTCTGATGCGGTCCGACCCGGGCGACGCGATGACCTTCCTGCCCAAGGCGAATGCGGTGCAAAAGCTGGTCTCCCCGGCGGAGATGGGCGAACTGTTCAAGGTGCTGGTCGCCGGCCACGGCGTCGCCTTGCCGCCACAGATCGCGCGCGCCGACCGCAGCATCCGCCTCTGAGCTTGCATTTCTTGCACTGTGGATACATTCACAGCTATGCTGCGTGCGCACTGGCCGGATTTTGCCAATCGGCTATCATGAAAGAAAACCAGCAACTTCAACCATGGCCAAGATCCACACTCACTATGACAACCTGAAGGTTGCCCGCCAGGCGCCGCAGGAAGTGATTCGTGCGGCCTACAAAGCGCTGTCCCAGAAGTATCACCCCGACAAGAACCCGGGCGACGAGAAGGCCGCCCGGATCATGGCCATCGTCAACACCGCCTACGACACCTTGTCCGACCCCGTGCGCCGCAAGGAGCACGACGACTGGATCGCGTCGGAGGAATGGGAAGTCGAATGGCTGGAGAGCACCCACCAGGACGAACGCGGCGCCCGCCACGAGGTCGTGCAGCAGTGGCAGGAGCCGGTGGCGTCCGACCATGCGGGCTACCGTCCCGTGCGCGACCCGAAGTGGTGGGGGGCGCTGATGGTGGCCGCTGCAACCGGCTGCGTGGCGGGAGTGCTGATTTCGACCCAGCCGGCGATCCTGCCGGAAGCGCTGGCCGGCGCGCAGGCGCCCATGTCGAGCGCCAATGCGGCCAGTGTGCCGCGGCCCGAGCCTGCCCCGGTGGAGGAGGTGGACGACGTGGACCTGTGGGCCAAGTCGGAAGGCCGTGCCGGCGAGCCCTTGCGCACCAGCGCCGTGCGCGCGCTGGGAGTGACCCAGCTGGTGATCCCGGCCCAGACGCCGGACTGCGAGCAGGAGCTGTCTTCGCTGCAGGCGCCGAACGGCGCGCCCTGGCCGCAGCAGACCGGCTATCTCGAGGGCTACCCGCTCGCGAACGACGGCAATGAAATGCAGCTGGTGATCGACAACTCCGGGAATATGGCGCCGGTGTTCGTCAAGGTGCACGACCTGGACCGCCACGCGAACGTGCGGCACCTGTACGTGCGGGCGCGCGAATCGATGACGGTGGACCGGCTGCAGGCGGGGAAGTACGAGGTGCGCTACCAGAACGTGGAAGTCGGCGCGACCGAGGCGGAGTGTGCGGGAAGGCGGCGCCAGTTGCAGCAGGCCGACGCCAGCGCGCTGATGCCGGACCCGTTGCCGGCCAACTAAACCGGAAAAGCGACGGGCCGCTCCTTCAGGGGACCGTTCCCGGTCCCCAGCCCATCAGACGGCCAGGTTGTCCATCAGGCCCATTTCGCCCGACGACATCAGCCGGTCGATGTCGACCAGGATCAGCATGCGCTCGTCCAGCGTGCCCAGCCCGATCATGTACTTCGAATCGAACGACGAACCCATGTCCGGCGCCGGCTTGATCTGCTCGGGCGTCAGCGTGGTCACGTCCGACACGCTGTCCACCACCATGCCCATGATGCGGCCCTTGATGTTCAGGATGATCACGACCGTGAACTGGTCGTATACCGGCGTGCCCAGGTTGAACTTGATGCGCATGTCCACCACCGGGATGATGATCCCGCGCAGGTTGATCACGCCCTTGATGAACTCCGGTGCGTTGGCGATCCGGGTGACCGCTTCGTAGCCGCGGATCTCCTGGACCTTCAGGATGTCGATGCCGTATTCCTCATTACCCAATTTGAACGCGAGGAATTCCTGGCCGTTGCCGAGGTGTTCCGCGCCGTCGCGCTGCGAGTCCGATTTGATATTCATGTTCATTGCGTTTCCTTGCTGTAGATCGCGCCGCTGCACGCGGCCGTATGTTTATCAAGGGTAACAGAACGCGTGCGCGAATACGAGCGCCCCGGCCGCAAATATCGCTCCAAACAACGCGCCCGCACCGATTCCGTGATCGAAAGTTAAACAGGTGTCGCGCCCACCCATCACTTCGATCCGCCACAAGCCGAAAGCGTCATGACGCCCTACAGAATTTCGTTGCCGTGCCGTAATATACGGGGGACGGAGACGAGCCCACCGAGGGTAGAAACAAAGCGCCGCTAGTTAGTGAGCGCTATCATGGAAAACATTGCAATGACTGTACTTGACGGCCTGACAGCACTCATCATCGAGCCGCATGCGGGGATGCGCGCGAGCATCCACAACATGCTGACCCTGTGCGGCCTGAACAAGGTCGACCACGCGGGCAGCTCCAACGCCGCCATCAAGCACCTTGGGCTGAAGCAGTTCGACATCATCCTGTGCGAATACGACCTGGATGGCGGCCAGGACGGCCAGCAGCTGCTGGAAGACCTGCGCCACCACAAGCTGATCAACCTGGCCACCATGTTCTTCATGGTCACCGCCGAAGGCAACTACAGCAAGGTGGTGAGCGCGGCCGAGCTGGCGCCCACCGACTACATCCTCAAGCCGTTCGCGGCCGACCGCCTGCTGGAACGCATTGCGCGCGCGCTCGAAAAGCGCAACGTGTTCATGCCGGTGTACCGCCTGATGGAATCGGGCCAGCCGCGCCGCGCGATCGAGGCCTGCATCCAGGGCTTGCCGGCCAATCCGCGCTACGCCATCGACTTCCTGCGCCTGCGCGCCGAGCTGCACATGTTCCTGGGCGAGCCTGCGGAAGCGGAGCCGATCTACAAGCAGCTGTTCGAAGCCAAGGCCATCGCCTGGGCGCGCCTCGGCCTGGCCAAGACCATGTACATGCGCGAGCGCTTCGACGAGGCGCAGGAGGTGCTGACCGAACTGGTCGCCTCCAACAACAAGTTCGTCGACGCCTACGACTGGCTGGCCAAGACCCACGCCGCGATGGGCGAACTGGGCAAGTCGCAACAGGTGCTGGCCGACGCGGTCGCGGTGTCGCCGCATGCGGTGCGCCGCCTGCGCAAGCTGGGCGAGACCGCGCTGGAGACGGGCGACGTCGACACCGCCGAGCGCACCCTCAAGCAGGTGGTGAGCAAGGCCAAGTACTCCGAGTTCCGCGATCCCGAAGACCACGTCAAACTGGTCCAGACCCTGGTCAAGAAAGGCGACCCGGTGCAGGCCGCAGCCGTGATCCGCGACCTTGAACGTTCGATGAACGGACAGCCGAATACGCCCGCCTGCAGCGCGATCTCGTCGGCCATGGTGCACGAATACACGGGCAACGAAGAGCGCCTCGACGAAGCGCTCGGCCAGGCGCTGGCTGCCTGCCGCGATGCGGTCGGACTGTCCGACAGCGTCAAGCTGGAACTGGCGCGCACCTGCCTGCAGAACAACAAGGAAGAGGGCGCGACGGAAGTGCTCGGCGAGGTGATGCGCAACGCGGGCAACAGCGCGGCGATGGCGAAGGCGATGGCGGTGCTGGAACAAGCGGGCCGCGCCGAGCTGGCGACCACGATGGCGCAGCAGGCGCGCCAGCACGTGGTGGACCTGGTGGCCACCGGCGCGAGCCGCGCGCGCGATGGCGATTACCGCGGCGCCGTGCAGCTGATGCTCGAAGCGGTCGCCAAGCTCCCTGACAACCCGCAGGTCGTCTTCAACGCCGCCGTCGCGGTGCTCAAGTGCCTGGAGAATGAAGGCTGGGACGAGCGTCTTGGCCAGCAGGCGCTGTCGCTGATCGACACCGTGCGCCGGCGCGACCCCGTCAATCCCAAGCTGCCGGCCCTGGACGGCCTGCACACGCAGATCCTCAAGAAGTACCGCAAGGTCGCCGTGGACGCATAATGGTGTGGCGCCGGCGTTTGCCGGCGCCGCTTTCCACGCCACGGACCCCAACAAAACAACAACGATATGCTCCCGGAATACCCACCCAAAGCGTCGGCCGACACGCGCCGCGTGCGCGCCGCGCTGCTCAAGAAAGTCTGCGGCGACGACGAGATGTTCGCGCTCGGCAGTTCGATCGCCCGCGTGGTGCAGATGGCATCGTCGGACGACCAGGGCACGCAGGAGCTGGCCTACTACGTGCTGTCCGACGTCGCGCTCACGCAGCGCATCCTGCGCCTGTCGAATACCGCGCAGTACCGCCGCCGCTCGGGCACGCCCGTCACGACGGTATCGCGCGCGATTTCGCTGCTCGGCTTCGACAATGTGAAGACGACCGCGCTGGCCATGCTGCTGGTCGACGCGCTGTCCAACAGCGCGCATGCGAACAGCGTGCGCGTCGAACTGGAAGCGGCACTGTGCGCGAGCCTGGTGGGCCGCGAGATGGCGCGCTTCAGCACCTATCAGGGCGCGGAAGAGGCGTCGATCGGCGCGCTCTTCAAGAACCTCGGGCCGCTGCTGGTGGCCACGCATGAGCATGAGCGCTACCGCGAGATCAACCTGATCGTCGCCGACGGCAAGCACACGCCGAACCAGGCTGCGCAGATGATCCTCGGCTGCAGCTACGACGCGCTGTCGGAAGCGGTGCTGGCCGAATGGCAGATCCCCGACCCGATCGTGCGCGCGCTGGTATCGCCCGCCGCCGGCCCGCTCAAGCCGGCGCTGAACCGCGGCGAATGGATGCGCCAGGTGGCGGCGTTCAGCCACGACGTCGCGCGCCTGCTGGGCAAGAGCGCGAACCCGGCCGCGTCCAACGAAGCGCGCGAGATGCTGGTGCGCTACGGCGCCGCGCTCAGCCTCCGGGCCGAGCCGCTGGCCGAACTGTTCGAGACCGTGCAGGACGAGATGAACGCCATGCTGCAGAGCATGAACATGGAACGCAAGCCGCGCGTGGTGGAGGAGCCGGACGACCCCGGTTCGCTGCCGGACTTCCTGCAGCTGGCCACGATGGAGTCGGCGCCGCAGCGCAACCCGGGCACGCACCCGAGCGGCAAGCCGATGAACGCGCACGAACTGCTGCTGGCCTGCGTGCAGGACGTGACCCAGCTGCGCGCGGGCGGCCAGTGCACCGCCAACGACGTGATCCTGGCGGTGCTCGACGGCCTGTACCGCAGCCTGGGCTTCCGCTTCGCGACGGTCGTGATGAAGGACGCGCGCAACATGCAGTACCGCGCGCGGGTGTCGTTCGGCGAGCGCCATGCCCAGGTGCAGGCGGAGTTCGTGTTTCCGGTGCAGTCGGCGCGCGACATCTTCCACCTGTCGATGGAGAACGATGCGGACCTGACCATCTCCGACGCGTTCACGCAGAAGATGCGCGAGCTGCTGCCGGCGTGGTACCGCAAGCTGCGCCCGGAGGCGCGCAGCTTCGTGGTGCTGCCGCTGGTGGTGAACGGGATGCGCGCCGGGCTGTTCTACGCCGACCGCGACACCACCGCGCCGGAAGGCATCACGCCCGACGAAGCCGCACTGATCAAGGCCCTCAAGAGCCAGGTCATCGCCGCCCTCTCGCCCTGACCGTCGTCCCCGCGCAGGCGGGGACCCATACGGCGCCATGCTTTTCGCGCCCCCGGTGACGAAAGTAAAAAATCACCCTTGTCGTTCCTTCTTCGACCGTTTACAATCTCGCCCCGAAGCGACGGTCAACCCATTCAACGGGATTTGTCCCGGTGAATTAGGTTGACAGTTTTTTTTTGTTGCTTCATACTCTGCGGCTCCTTGCAGGGTGGGGTGGCCGAGTGGTTAAAGGCGGCAGACTGTAAATCTGCTCTCTCTGAGTACGCTGGTTCGAATCCAGCCCCCACCACCAAAACGCGGGATCTGTAGCGGAAGTGAATTGGACCTCGCGGGTGTAGCTCAATGGTAGAGCTGAAGCCTTCCAAGCTTATGACGAGGGTTCGATTCCCTTCACCCGCTCCAAATATTTAGCCCTTGTAGCTCAGTGGTAGAGCACTCCCTTGGTAAGGGAGAGGCCACGTGTTCAATCCACGTCAAGGGCACCAGAATTCGCATCAAACAAGTAGCAGTTTCAATCGACATCGTCAGGCAGTGCCTGGTCAATCTCATCTAGTTAGGAGTCTATAATGGCAAAAGAGAAATTCGAGCGGACCAAGCCGCACGTTAACGTCGGCACCATTGGCCACGTCGACCACGGCAAGACCACCCTGACCGCTGCGATCGCAACCGTCCTGTCGAAGAAGTTCGGCGGCGAAGCTAAAGCATACGACCAGATCGACGCTGCTCCAGAAGAAAAAGCACGCGGCATCACCATCAACACCGCACACGTCGAGTACGAGACCGCAAACCGTCACTACGCTCACGTTGACTGCCCAGGCCACGCCGACTACATCAAGAACATGATTACCGGTGCAGCGCAGATGGACGGCGCGATCCTGGTTTGCTCCGCAGCTGACGGCCCAATGCCACAGACCCGCGAGCACATCCTGCTGGCACGCCAGGTTGGCGTTCCATACATCATCGTGTTCCTGAACAAGTGCGACCTGGTCGACGACGCAGAACTGCTGGAACTGGTCGAAATGGAAGTCCGCGAACTCCTGTCGAAGTACGAGTTCCCAGGCGACGACCTGCCGATCGTCAAAGGTTCGGCACGTATGGCGCTGGACGGCGACACCGGCCCACTGGGCGAACAGGCGATCATGCAGCTGGCTGAAGCCCTGGACACCTACATCCCTACCCCAGAGCGCGCAGTTGACGGCACCTTCCTGATGCCAGTCGAAGACGTGTTCTCGATCTCGGGCCGCGGTACCGTGGTGACCGGCCGTGTTGAGCGTGGCGTGATCAAGGTCGGCGAAGAAATCGAAATCGTTGGTATCGTTGACACCGTCAAGACCACCTGCACCGGCGTGGAAATGTTCCGCAAGCTGCTGGACCAGGGTCAAGCTGGCGACAACGTCGGCCTGCTGCTGCGCGGTACCAAGCGTGAAGACGTCCAGCGTGGTCAGGTTCTGGCAAAGCCAGGCTCGATCAAGCCGCACAACCACTTCACCGGTGAGATCTACGTCCTGTCGAAAGACGAAGGCGGCCGTCACACCCCGTTCTTCAACAACTACCGTCCACAGTTCTACTTCCGTACGACTGACGTGACCGGCTCGATCGAGCTGCCAGCAGACAAAGAAATGGTCATGCCAGGCGACAACGTGTCGATCACCGTCAAGCTGATCAGCCCGATCGCAATGGAAGAAGGTCTGCGCTTCGCAATCCGCGAAGGCGGCCGTACCGTCGGCGCAGGCGTGGTTGCCAAGATCATCGCCTAATAGCGAGCAGTAATTTGACGGGGGCCGGGATTCGTCCCGGCCCCTGTTGCGAGTAAAGTAGTAAGCGGCCGTTGCTGTTCACCAGCATCGCCGGACCAGGCGCTGTACAACTGGCTGCAGCCAGTGATATAATGCCTGATTCCACTTGTGGTTTTATGTAGGGGCGTAGCTCAATTGGCAGAGCGTCGGTCTCCAAAACCGAAGGTTGGGGGTTCGATGCCCTCCGCCCCTGCCACCGTCAAAGGTGCAGGGCACCGAAAGTAAAGAAATGTCTAATCAATCCGTGCAAACCGTTAGCACGCCGGGCGACAAGCTGAAAGTCGCATTGGCTGTGGTTGCAGTGATTGCAGGCGTAGTCGGGTTCTTTTTCCTGGCCGACAAACCAGCTCTGGTGCGCGCAGGCGCGCTCGTAGCTGGTTTGCTCGTTTCCGTCGCAATTCTCTGGACCTCCAGCACCGGCCGCGACTTCCTGAATTTTGCCAAGGAAGCTGTCCGCGAGACCAAGAAGGTCGTATGGCCTACGCCTAAGGAAGCCGGCCAGATCACTGGCGTCGTGTTCGCCTTTGTGGCCGTGATGGCGATTTTCCTGTGGGGCACGGACCAGATCCTCCAGTTCCTCCTGAACGCACTGATTCTCGGGAATTAAGCATGAGCGATAACGTGGAAAACGACGGCAAGCCGGCAGACGACAGCCAGATGCTGAGCGCCCCGACCGGCAACAAGCGCTGGTACGTGGTGCATGCTTACTCCGGCATGGAGAAGAGCGTCCAGCGTGCGCTGAACGAGCGCGTCGAGCGCGCCGGCATGCAGGAACAGTTTGGCCGCATCCTGGTTCCGACCGAGGAAGTGGTAGAAGTCAAGAACGGCCAGAAGTCGGTCACCGAGCGTCGTTTCTTCCCGGGCTATGTCCTGGTCGAGATGGAAATGACGGACGAGACCTGGCACCTGGTCAAGAACACGAACAAGGTCACCGGCTTCATCGGTGGCAAGTCGAACAAGCCGACCCCGATTCCTGCGCGCGAGATCGAAAAGATCATGCAGCAGATGCAGGAAGGTGTCGAGAAGCCGCGCCCGAAAGTGCTGTACGAAGTGGGCGAGCAGGTCCGCATCAAGGATGGTCCGTTCACCGACTTCAACGGCAACGTGGAAGAAGTGAACTACGAGAAGAGCAAAGTGCGCGTCTCGGTCACCATCTTCGGCCGCGCGACCCCGGTCGAACTCGAGTTCGGCCAGGTCGAAAAAGTCTAAGCAGCAAGCGCCCATTCGGAGCGCGGCCCTCAAAAGCCAATCCGTCCCAGAGGAGCCCCGCCCCGGATGCAGTCCGGCAGGTGGGGCGCTACTACTCATCCAGTAAAGGAGTGCCTGAATGGCAAAGAAAATTATTGGCTTCATCAAGCTGCAAGTGCCAGCTGGTAAAGCAAACCCATCCCCACCGATCGGCCCAGCGCTGGGTCAGCGTGGCCTGAACATCATGGAATTCTGCAAGGCGTTCAACGCCAAGACCCAGGGCATGGAACCTGGCATGCCGATTCCAGTGGTGATCACTGCGTTCGCGGACAAGTCCTTCACGTTCGACATGAAGACCCCGCCAGCGACCTACCTGATCAAGAAGTACGCCGGCATCACCAAGGGTTCGGCCAAGCCGCACACCGACAAAGTCGGTACCCTGACCCGTGCCCAGGCAGAAGAAATCGCTAAGACCAAACAGCCTGACCTGACCGCTGCCGACATGGACGCCGCTGTGCGTATCATCGCTGGCTCGGCACGTTCGATGGGCATCACGGTGGAAGGTATCTAATCATGGCAAAACTGTCCAAGCGCGTAAAAGCAATGAAGGCCAAGGTTGACCGCAACAAGGTCTATGGCTTCGACAACGCAGTCGCACTCGTCAAAGAGTTCGCAACCGCCAAGTTCAACGAATCGATCGACGTTGCTGTGCAACTCGGCGTGGACCCGAAGAAGTCGGACCAGGTGGTTCGTGGTTCCGTGGTCCTGCCAGCAGGCACCGGCAAGACCGTTCGCGTGGCTGTCTTCGCTTCCGGCGAAAAGGCTGAAGCTGCCAAGGCAGCTGGCGCCGACGTGGTCGGCATGGAAGACCTGGCAGAGCGCGTCAAAGCCGGCGACATGCCGTTCGACATCGTCATCGCGTCGCCAGACACGATGCGTATCGTCGGTACCCTGGGCCAGATCCTGGGCCCACGCGGCCTGATGCCAAACCCGAAGGTTGGCACCGTGACCCCTGACGTCGCAAATGCAGTCAAGAACGCCAAAGCCGGTCAGGTCCAGTACCGTACCGACAAGGCAGGCATCATCCACGCAACCATCGGCCGCAAGTCGTTCTCCGACGCGGACCTGAAGTCCAACCTGGTTGCGCTGATCGAAGCCCTGAACAAGGCCAAGCCAGCATCGTCGAAGGGCGTGTACCTGCGCCGCGTCGCCATCTCGTCCACCATGGGCGCTGGCGTGCGTGTCGACCAGGGTTCCCTGGCAGCGTAATGAATCAAGTCCACGCAGGTCCCTGACCTGTGTGGCGAATCTTTGGGCTGGTTGCGGTACGCAAGAAGACCGCAGCCAGGCAATCAAAGACCGTTGGGCCGAAGGCAGCAGGCAGGCTGGAGGTTAATAGATGTTCTCCCAACGCAGATGGTGTACCCGATCAAGTTTTGCAGTCTCCAAAGGACTCCTAACCTCGGACGCCGTTGTTCGAACCGATGGCAGCATGTGCTGTTCATCATTTAAGGAGGTTGACCGTGGGTCTCAATCTGAATGACAAAAAGGCCGTCGTCGCTGAAGTTTCCGCGAAAGTAGCAACCGCGCAAACGATCGTCGTGGCTGAGTATCGTGGCATCCAGGTTGGTCACTTGACGAAACTCCGTGCTACCGCGCGTTCCCAAGGTGTGTACCTGCGCGTGTTGAAAAACACGCTCGCACGTCGCTCCGTCGAGGGCACGCAGTTTGCCAACCTGGCCGACGAAATGACCGGTCCGCTGATCTACTCGATCTCGGATGACGCCGTTGCAGCAGCTAAAGTCATCGCTGACTTCGCTAAAACCAACGACAAGATGGTCGTCAAGGCAGGTAACTACGCAGGCAAGAACCTGGATAAAGCAGGTGTTGCAGCGCTGGCAAGCATTCCTTCGCGTGAAGTCCTCATCTCGCAGCTGTTGGGCGTGATGCTGGCTCCGGTGTCGGGCTTTGCACGTGGTCTGGCTGCCCTGGCAGCCAAGAAGGAAACCGAAGCGGCTTAAGCTGCTCGTTTCTTTCTTCGATCAAAACCAATCTAAGTATCACATTCGAAAAAATTAGGAGTTTTAAATGGCAATCACCAAAGACGATATCCTGAACGCAGTCAGCGAAATGTCCGTAATGGACCTGAACGACCTGGTCAAGGCATTCGAAGAAAAGTTCGGCGTGTCGGCAGCTGCAATGGCAGCACCAGCAGCAGGCGGCGGCGCAGCTGCTCCAGCAGCTGAAGAGCAGACCGAGTTCAACCTGGTCCTGACCGAAGTCGGCGCAAACAAAGTCGGCGTCATCAAGGCAGTTCGCGAAATCACCGGCCTGGGTCTGAAAGAAGCCAAGGACGTGGTTGACGGCGCACCGAAGACCGTTAAAGAAGCAATGGCAAAGGCAGACGCTGAAGCAGCTAAGAAGAAGCTGGAAGAAGCTGGCGCAAAGGCCGACCTCAAGTAATTGCAGTCCCAGGCGAGAAGGTTTCGCCTTGGAGTCAAAGCCCGAACCACTCTTCCGTAAGGAAGGGTGGTCGGCTTTGGCTCTTTTGTCGTCTCTGAAGTATTAGCAGTACGTCATCGAAGTGTCGCGCGATGGCGATAGTAGTAAAGTCTTCTTTCACCCGGCCGGGAGCGCGAGACTTGAGGATTACATAGTTAGCCGAGGACTGTGTAACCCTGAATTCTCATCCTTTCTGTCACTCACGGAGTGTCCATGCACTACTCATTTACTGAGAAGAAACGCATTCGCAAATCATTCGCGAAGCGCGCCAACGTTCACAACGTTCCCTTCCTGCTGGCTACCCAGCTCGAATCTTACGAGAACTTCTTACAGGCCGACGCACAACCGTCGTCTCGCAAGAACGAAGGCCTGCAATCCGCTTTCAGCTCGATTTTCCCGATCGTTTCGCACAACGGTTTTGCCCGTCTCGAATTCCTGTCCTACGTGCTGGGCGACCCTGCGTTTGACGTCAAGGAATGCCAACAGCGTGGCCTGACCTTCGCTTCCCCGCTGCGCGCCAAAGTGCGCCTGGTGATCCTGGACAAGGAATCGCCAACCAAGCCAGTGGTCAAGGAAATGAAGGAGCAGGAAGTCTACATGGGCGAACTGCCGCTCATGACGACCACCGGTTCGTTCGTTATCAATGGCACCGAGCGTGTCATCGTCTCGCAGCTGCACCGCTCCCCGGGCGTGTTCTTCGAACACGACCGCGGCAAGACGCACTCGTCCGGCAAGCTGCTGTTCTCGGCCCGTATCATCCCTTACCGCGGCTCGTGGCTGGACTTCGAGTTCGACCCGAAAGACATCCTGTTCTTCCGCGTCGACCGCCGCCGCAAGATGCCTGTGACGATCCTGCTGAAAGCCATCGGCATGACGCACGAGCAGATCCTCGCGAACTTCTTCGTGTTCGATAACTTCAAGCTGCGCTCCGAAGGCGCCGAGCTGGAATTCGTGGCCGAGCGCCTGCGCGGCGAAGTCGCGCGTTTCGACATCGTCGATCCGAAGTCCGGCAAGACCATCGTCACCAAGGACAAGCGCATCAACTCCAAGCACGTGCGCGACATCGAAGGCGCGGGCATCAAGCACATCTCGGTACCGGAAGACTACCTGGTGGGCCGCGTGCTGGCGAAGAACATCGTCGATCCTGAAACCGGCGAAGTCATCGCCAACGCGAACGACGAGCTGACCGACGAACTGCTGGCCAAGCTGCGCGACGCCAACATCACCGACATCCAGACGCTGTACACCAACGACCTGGACCAGGGCGCGTACATCTCGCAGACCCTGCGCATCGACGACACCGCCGACCAGATGGCCGCGCGCATCGCGATCTACCGCATGATGCGTCCTGGCGAGCCGCCAACGGAAGAATCGGTCGAAGCCCTGTTCAACGGCCTGTTCTACAGCGCCGAGCGCTACGACCTGTCGGCCGTCGGCCGCATGAAGTTCAACCGCCGCATCGGCCGCGACGAACTGACCGGCGCGATGACGCTGTCGAACGAAGACGTGCTGGCCGTGATCAAGATCCTGGTCGAGCTGCGCAATGGCCGTGGCGAAGTGGACGACATCGACCACCTCGGCAACCGCCGCGTGCGTTGCGTCGGCGAACTGGCGGAAAACCAGTTCCGCGCCGGCCTGGTGCGCGTCGAGCGCGCCGTCAAGGAACGCCTCGGCCAGGCCGAAGCGGACAACCTGATGCCGCACGACCTGATCAACTCCAAGCCGATCTCGGCTGCCATCCGCGAATTCTTCGGCTCCTCGCAGCTGTCGCAGTTCATGGACCAGACCAACCCGCTGTCGGAGATCACCCACAAGCGCCGCGTCTCGGCACTGGGCCCTGGCGGCCTGACCCGCGAACGTGCAGGCTTCGAGGTGCGCGACGTGCACCCGACCCACTACGGCCGCGTGTGCCCGATCGAAACGCCTGAAGGCCCGAACATCGGCCTGATCAACTCGCTCGCACTGTTCGCGCGCCTGAACGAATACGGCTTCCTGGAAACCCCGTACCGCAAGGTCGAAGGTTCCAAGGTCACCGACAAGATCGACTACCTGTCCGCGATCGAAGAGGGCCGCTACATCATCGCCCAGGCAAACGCCAAGATCAACGAAGCAGGCCAGCTGATCGACGAACTGGTGTCGGCACGTGAAGCCGGCGAAACCATCCTGGTCTCGCCAGAGCGCATCCAGTACATGGACGTCGCTCCAGGCCAGATCGTGTCCGTCGCAGCGTCGCTGATTCCGTTCCTCGAGCACGATGACGCGAACCGTGCACTGATGGGCGCCAACATGCAGCGCCAGGCAGTTCCTTGCCTGCGTCCTGAGAAGGCATTCGTCGGTACCGGCATCGAGCGCACCGTGGCAGTCGACTCCGGCACCACCGTGCAGGCACTGCGCGGCGGCGTGGTCGACTACATCGACGCGGGCCGTGTCGTGATCCGCGTGAACGACGACGAAGCGCAGGCTGGCGAAGTCGGCGTGGACATCTACAACCTGATCAAGTACACCCGTTCGAACCAGAACACCAACATCAACCAGCGTCCGATCGTGCAAGTGGGCGACCGCGTTGCGCGCGGCGACGTCATCGCCGACGGCGCATCGACCGACCTGGGCGAACTGGCACTCGGCCAGAACATGCTGGTGGCGTTCATGCCATGGAACGGCCTGAACTTCGAAGACTCGATCCTGATCTCGGAAAACGTGGTCAAGGACGACCGCTACACCTCGATCCACATCGAAGAGCTGTCGGTGGTAGCCCGCGACACCAAGCTCGGTGCGGAAGAGATCACCCGCGACATCTCGAACCTGGCTGAAAACCAGCTGGCACGCCTGGACGAATCGGGCATCGTGTACATCGGCGCCGAAGTGCAGGCTGGCGA
Source organism: Pseudoduganella sp. GCM10020061 (assembly GCF_042683405.1). Classification (NCBI taxonomy): domain Bacteria; kingdom Pseudomonadati; phylum Pseudomonadota; class Betaproteobacteria; order Burkholderiales; family Oxalobacteraceae; genus Pseudoduganella; species Pseudoduganella sp. GCM10020061. The sequence goes on from NZ_JBHUJS010000001.1 coordinate 510,025, forward strand.
CACGCTGGTCGGTAAAGTTACGCCGAAGGGCGAGACCCAGCTGACGCCGGAAGAGAAGCTGCTGCGCGCGATCTTCGGCGAAAAGGCATCGGACGTGAAAGACACCTCGCTGCGCGTGCCTTCGGGCATGGTCGGCACCGTCATCGACGTGCAGGTGTTCACCCGCGAAGGCATCGTCCGCGACAAGCGCGCACAGCAGATCATCGACGATGAACTGAAGCGCTATCGCCTCGACCTGAACGACCAGCTGCGTATCGTGGAAGGCGACGCCTTCCAGCGACTGGAGCGCATGCTGATCGGCAAGACCGTCAACGGCGGTCCGAAGAAGCTGGCCAAGGGCGCCAAGATCACCAAGGAATACCTGGACGACCTGGACAAGTACCACTGGTTCGACATCCGCCCTGCGGACGACGATGCGGCGACCGCACTCGAAGCGATCAAGGAATCGATCGGCGAGAAGCGCCACCAGTTCGACCTGGCCTTCGAAGAGAAGCGCAAGAAGCTCACGCAAGGCGACGAGCTGCAGCCTGGCGTGCAGAAGATGGTCAAGGTCTACCTGGCTGTCAAGCGCCGCCTGCAGTCGGGCGACAAGATGGCAGGCCGCCACGGTAACAAGGGTGTGGTCTCGCGTATCGTTCCGGTGGAAGACATGCCATTCATGGCAGACGGCACCCCGGCAGACGTCGTGCTGAACCCGCTGGGCGTTCCATCGCGTATGAACGTCGGCCAGATCCTCGAAACCCACCTCGGCTGGGCAGCGAAGGGCCTGGGCCTGCGTATCGGCGAGATGATTGCGGCGAAGGCCAAGATCGACGACCTGCGCAGGTTCCTGATCCAGATCTACAACGAAACCGGCAAGCCGGAAGACATCGAAAACTTCAGCGACGAAGAAATCGTCACGCTGGCGGAGAACCTGAAGAAGGGCGTGCCGTTCGCGACCCCGGTGTTCGACGGTGCACACGAATCCGAGATCAAGCGCATGCTCGACCTCGCGTATCCGGAGCCGATCGCCAAGCTGCTGGGCATGACCCCGTCCAAGAACCAGGTCACGATGTACGACGGCCGCACCGGCGAAGCATTCGAGCGCAAGGTCACCGTGGGCTACATGCACATGCTGAAGCTGCACCACCTGGTGGACGACAAGATGCACGCGCGTTCGACCGGTCCTTACTCGCTCGTCACGCAGCAGCCACTGGGCGGTAAAGCCCAGTTCGGCGGCCAGCGCTTCGGTGAGATGGAGGTGTGGGCACTGGAAGCGTACGGCGCATCGTACGTGCTGCAAGAGATGCTGACCGTGAAGTCGGACGACGTGAACGGCCGTACCAAGGTGTACGAGAACCTGGTCAAGGGCGACCACGTGATCGACGCCGGCATGCCGGAATCGTTCAACGTCCTGCTGAAGGAAATCCGTTCGCTCGGTATCGACATGGACCTCGAGCGCAACTAATTGGGGAAGGGGTCTGTCCCTCCGGGACCTGCCCCATGCCTTTGTAGTAGAAGTCTCCCCAACGAAGCATTACGAATTTACTGGAGTGATAGATGAAAGCACTGCTCGATCTATTCAAGCAAGTCCAACAAAACGAGAGCTTTGACGCGATCAAGATCGGTCTGGCCTCGCCCGAGAAAATCCGTTCGTGGTCCTACGGCGAAGTCAAGAAGCCGGAAACCATCAACTACCGCACCTTCAAGCCTGAGCGCGACGGCCTGTTCTGCGCCAAGATCTTTGGCCCGATCAAGGACTACGAGTGCCTGTGCGGCAAGTACAAGCGCCTGAAGCACCGCGGCGTCATCTGCGAGAAGTGCGGCGTCGAAGTCACGCTGGCCAAGGTGCGCCGTGAGCGCATGGGCCACATCGAACTGGCTTCGCCAACCGCGCACATCTGGTTCCTGAAGTCGCTGCCGTCGCGCCTGGGCATGGTCCTGGACATGACCCTGCGCGACATCGAACGCGTGCTGTACTTCGAAGCATATGTCGTGACCGATCCTGGCATGACTCCGCTGAAGAAGTGCCAGATCATGTCGGAAGACGACTACGCCGCCAAGTACGAAGAGTACGGCGACGACTTCACCGCATTCATGGGCGCCGAAGGCATCCGTGAGCTGCTGCGCTCGATCGACATCCACCGCGATGCCGAAGCGCTGCGCGTGGAACTGAAAGAGTCGAAGTCCGAAGCGAAGATCAAGAAATACGCCAAGCGCCTGAAAGTGCTCGAGGCATTCCAGCGTTCGGGCATCAAGCCTGAGTGGATGATCATGGAAGTGCTGCCGGTGCTGCCGCCGGAACTGCGCCCGCTGGTCCCGCTGGACGGCGGCCGCTTTGCGACCTCCGACCTGAACGACCTGTATCGCCGCGTCATCAACCGTAACAACCGCCTGAAGCGCCTGATGGAACTGCGCGCTCCGGAGATCATTACGCGTAACGAAAAGCGCATGCTGCAGGAAGCAGTCGACTCGCTGCTGGACAACGGCCGTCGCGGCAAGGCGATGACCGGCGCGAACAAGCGTCCGCTCAAGTCGCTGGCTGAAATGATCAAGGGTAAAGGCGGCCGTTTCCGTCAGAACCTGCTGGGCAAGCGCGTCGACTACTCGGGCCGTTCGGTCATCGTGGTCGGTCCTCAGCTCAAGCTGCACCAGTGCGGCCTGCCAAAGCTGATGGCGCTGGAACTGTTCAAGCCATTCATCTTCAACAAGCTGGAACTGATGGGTCTCGCGACCACCATCAAGGCCGCCAAGAAGCTGGTGGAAGTGCAGGAACCAGTCGTGTGGGACATCCTGGAAGACGTCATCAAGGAACACCCGGTGATGCTGAACCGTGCGCCTACGCTGCACCGTCTCGGTATCCAGGCGTTCGAGCCGGTCCTGATCGAAGGCAAGGCAATCCAGCTGCACCCGCTGGTCTGCGCAGCGTTCAACGCTGACTTCGACGGTGACCAGATGGCAGTCCACGTGCCGCTGTCCATCGAAGCACAGATGGAAGCGCGCACCCTGATGCTCGCATCGAACAACATCCTGTTCCCGTCCAACGGCGAACCGTCGATCGTTCCGTCGCAGGATATCGTGCTGGGTCTGTACTACGCGACCCGCGAAGCGATCAACGCGAAGAACGAAGGCATGCTGTTCCCGGACGTGTCGGAAGTCATCCGCGCGTACGACAACAAGGAAGTCGAGCTGACCACGCGTATCACCGTGCGTATCGTGGAGTTCCCGAAGAACGCCGAGACCGGCGAATTCGAGCGCACCGTGACCCGCTACGAGACCACCGTCGGCCGTGCGATCCTGTCCGAGATCCTGCCGAAGGGCCTGCCATTCTCCGTGCTGAACCGCGCGCTGAAGAAGAAGGAAATCTCGAAGCTGATCAACACCTCGTTCCGCAAGTGCGGCCTGCGTGCAACCGTTGTCTTCGCCGACAAGCTGATGCAGTCGGGCTTCCGCCTGGCGACCCGCGCGGGTATCTCGATCGCCGTGGACGACATGCTGATCCCGCCGCAGAAAGCGACCCTGATCGCGACTGCGGAATCGGAAGTCAAGCAGATCGAACAGCAGTACGCATCCGGTCTGGTGACCGCGGGCGAGCGTTACAACAAGGTCGTCGACATCTGGGGCAAGACCTCCGATGAAGTCGGCAAGGCGATGATGGACCAGCTGAAGGTGGAAGACGTCGTCAAGCGCGACGGCAGCACCGGCGTGCAGGAATCGTTCAACGCGATTTACATGATGGCCGACTCGGGTGCACGTGGTTCCGCAGCCCAGATCCGCCAGCTGGCCGGTATGCGAGGCCTGATGGCCAAGCCGGACGGTTCGATTATCGAAACGCCGATTACCGCGAACTTCCGCGAAGGCCTGAACGTTCTGCAGTACTTCATCTCGACGCACGGCGCCCGTAAGGGTCTGGCCGACACCGCGCTGAAGACCGCGAACTCGGGTTACCTGACCCGTCGACTCGTCGACGTGACCCAGGACCTGGTGGTGACCGAAGACGATTGCGGCACTTCCAACGGCACGCTGATGAAGGCGATGGTCGAAGGCGGTGAAGTCATCGAAGCGCTGCGCGACCGTATCCTCGGCCGCGTGGCGGGCAACGACGTGGTCAATCCTGAGACCCAGGAAACCGTGTACGAAGCCGGCACCCTGCTGGACGAAGACATGGTCGAAGAGATCGAGCGCCTGGGCATCGACGAAGTCAAGGTCCGCACCCCGCTGACCTGCGACACCCGTTATGGCCTGTGCGCGAAGTGCTACGGCCGTGACCTGGGCCGCGGCCTGCTGGTCAACTCCGGCGAAGCAGTCGGCGTGGTGGCAGCGCAGTCGATCGGTGAGCCGGGTACCCAGCTGACCATGCGTACCTTCCACATCGGTGGTGCGGCATCGCGTGCAGCAGTGGCATCGTCGGTGGAAGCCAAGTCGAACGGCACCATCCGCTTTACCGCGGCAATGCGTTACGTCACCAACGGCAAGGGCGCCCAGATCGTCATTTCCCGTTCCGGCGAAGTGCTGATCACCGACGACCATGGCCGCGAGCGCGAGCGCCACAAGGTGCCGTACGGCGCGACCCTGAACGTCAAGGACGGCATGACTGTGAAAGCAGGCACGCCGCTGGCAACGTGGGATCCGCTGACCCGTCCGATCATTACCGAGTACGCGGGCACGATCAAGTTCGAAAACGTGGAAGAGGGCGTCACCGTCGCTCGCCAAGTGGACGAAGTGACCGGCCTGTCGACCCTGGTGGCGATCGACGCGAAGCGCCGCGGTTCCGTGGGCAAGACCGTGCGTCCGCAGGTCAAGCTGCTGAACGAGGCAGGCGAAGAAGTCAAGATCGCCGGCACCGAACACAGCGTGACCATCGGCTTCCAGGTCGGCGCGCTGATCATGGTGAAGGACGGCCAGCAAGTGTCCGTGGGTGAGGTTCTGGCGCGTATCCCGACCGAATCGCAGAAGACCCGCGACATTACCGGCGGTCTGCCACGCGTGGCGGAACTGTTTGAAGCACGTTCGCCGAAAGACGCGGGCATGCTGGCGGAAGTCACCGGTACCGTGGCGTTCGGCAAAGAGACCAAGGGCAAGCAGCGCCTGGAAATCACCGACATGGACGGGAACAAGCACGAGTTCCTGATTACCAAGGACAAGCAAGTGCTGGTGCACGACGGCCAGGTGGTGAACAAGGGCGAGATGATCGTGGACGGCCCGGCCGATCCACAGGACATCCTGCGCCTGCTGGGCATCGAAGCGCTGGCTCGCTACATCGTCGACGAAGTGCAGGACGTGTACCGTCTGCAGGGCGTGAAGATCAACGACAAGCACATCGAGGTGATCGTTCGCCAGATGCTGCGCCGTGTCCAGATCACCAACGCCGGCGACACCGACTACATCGTCGGCGAGCAGGTGGAGCGTTCGGAACTGCTGGAAGAGAACGACCGCATGGTGGCAGAGAACAAGCTGCCTGCGACGTACGAGAACGTGCTGCTGGGTATTACCAAGGCATCGCTGTCGACCGACTCGTTCATCTCCGCAGCGTCGTTCCAGGAAACGACCCGCGTGCTGACCGAAGCGGCGATCATGGGCAAGCGCGACGGCCTGCGTGGCCTGAAGGAAAACGTGATCGTCGGCCGCCTGATTCCTGGCGGTACGGGTCTCGCCTTCCACCGCGCCCGCCGCGAGAAGGAAGTGTGGGAAGCGGAAGAGCGCAAGGCGCTGCTGGAGCAGGAGAAGCTGAACATGGCTTCGGAACTGCAGGCGCTGGAAGATGCTTCCGTGGCTGCGCAGCAGCATCACGACGACGAAGCGTAATCAGCTTCATCGCAAACAAGAACGGCACCTTCGGGTGCCGTTTTTTTAATCATCGATCTGATCGAACTGCATATTTCATCCGTGACATAATACGAGGGATGAAACACTTAGGTTAGCAGACCCACCGCTTCAATGTGATTGAAGGTCCAGGACGGAGTTCTATGTTTATCGATAAAGTATTGACCTGTAATGGTGGCTGGAATGAGCTTACCGGCGGCCATGCCGCGCAGTTTTCTGAGATACAGGAACTTCTAAAACGTATTACCGCAGAGGAACTCCGAACTCGTTATTCCTTCCGGGCAGGTACGGTAAGCGCCCTTTCCATTCACCGGGCGTGGGATTCGCAATGTAAAAGGAATGGGTGGTTGCCTCACCGGGTGACGCAGAGTGAGACGCATCGTCTATTTTTACGCGCGCTAAAAGCAAAGATCTCCTTAAAAGTTTTGGCGAGCGACACCACGCAGTTTCCTAATTGGTTATTCTTCGAATCCCAAAGATCGTTTGATTTGGGCGTCATTGATGTCGCGGTACTTCTTGTCCCAATGGAAGAGCTGACAGAGCTGTATGAACTTGGGAATAGACATATGCCGGCTTTTAATTTTACTGTGGCGCGAGATTATTTGGACGCACTACAACCTTTGCGCACAATAGTGCCCTTCGTGATTGTAGGGTTTGGCGAGCACTCGGTTCCAGTAGAAGTATATGAGATATTCACAGATCGTAGTATTGCTGATCCTAACCTCATTGAAAGATGCATTGAATTCAAGCCTGAGCAGTATCAGGCAGGGATGTCTATTCTGGCGTATTTCGGAGAGGTGCTAGAGCAAAAGCATCCTGGAATGGAGGTGAAAGTTCGGATCGAGCAGGACGGGAACTTCGTGCGAATGCATGTGGAAACACCCGACGGTATGAAAAGCGTTGTCGAGAAAACACTAGAGGAGTATTCACTCGTAATTTCTAATAAGGCGGCCCCTGAATCCCTGTTTGATAACAAGATTCAAATTTTACAACTTCAGAATAAATTAGCGCTTGCTACTCTAGAAGTTAAGCAAACACGTGAAATCTTGCAGTTGACGCACGAAATGTACGCTGGCCGACTTTCGAGCCTAGAAGAAGATGTGAACTTCCTCCGTCAACAGCTTGGGACGCAGCTCACTAGTATGGACAAGGCGCATAAGATAATTTCGTCTCAGGTCAGGTGTCATAGGGATATCATAGTGGCGCAGATCGAAAGTTCTGGGAATAGTCTTGATAACCTGATCAGAAATTATTCTTCGGATCTTGCCGTCACCCAGTCCCTGCAGTTTATTAAACAAAAACTTGAGGCGGGATTGTGCGAGGGTGACAAGAGCGATATTGATGCAGCGGTCCAAGTGATTGCTGCAAACTCATCTTCTGTGCTATATGAGCTTGGGGAAGCGGTTAAGGGTACTTCGTACGGGGTCGCGGGCAACATATTATATCAATGGCTGCTGCCGACAATTTCTATGCTTGGCTAAGAGGGAGGCGAGGGTCGGTTTCAACGATCGCACACGTTGGCACCTTTTGATGTGTCAACTGTCCTCGTCTGAGTTGTGCGACTGCGCGGTGACCTTTAACCGATCTGCTAGGAGTCTACTGCTATGTCGGCCCTTGCGGTTCATTCTTGCGCGAGATCCCAAGGCGCGCGGGTCAGGCCTGAAATGCACACACGGCGGAACTTTTCATGCGGCTGCGGTCGCGGAAGCACCACATAGCCGCGCGGGTGTCGGGGTTCCCTGTCGTCCTCGTGCTTGCGGTTGGGCGACAACTGCTCGACCGATAAGTTCAATGACAGCCGCTTACAGGCGCTGCTCTCTCGCCGTCAAACAACAATCATGGGCGATCCAAGAGGGACTTAGCCCCAGACGCAAAAATAGGGTCAACGCAATTCATTATCCGGGAACGAAGTTTGCCGATGTCGTCTAAACGTTCCGGCACCAAGGTCCAGTGCACAATATCCGAGCCGTCTGTCGCAAACTTTGGAGTTAAGATGCGTGCAGCGCGGTAGAAACTTACTACGGTGTTTAGTACAGCAACAAACATGGTCTCATGAGTTTCAAATGGTTCGTCTTTGAAGATTGCTACCGAACCTTGAAGAACCTCGAACATTCTCTTCGCATGGCCCGCCATATCCAGCGCATCTGGCGTATCTTTCAGGGCATAAGCATCAAAGCATAGGTAGAAGGGGCGCCTAACTGAAACGAAATCTAAGAGCAAATCCACGTTTGTACCGTTTGTCGTCGTCTCTACGGACGTGGCATCAAACAATGCTGTAGCCGGTGTCGTTTTGAGTTGGTTACGAATATCATCGAGTGAATTGCTGACATTGCTATCTATACGGGCGACGTGTTCTTTCAATGTATCGATGTGCCTTAACTGCTCAGCTAAAGTACTTGCTGCGGTGGCAATTTCATCTTTTACTGCACCTAATTTACATATCTCAACGATCATTGTCTCGTTGGTGCGCTGCTGAGCCGCGCCTTGGTAGAACGCATAGATGATGGCGATTACACCCACCAGCAGACCGACCAGAGTCCCCCCGAAAGCGAAAGCGTCTACGATGCTTTTAATATCCGAGTATGAATAAACCATCGAATAGACGACATGCAGCACGATTAGCTCTGAGAGCAGAGCAATAATGAGCATCTTGGGATCGATACGGGTAGGGCCCATTTCAAGAGGAAGTGTAATAGAAAAATGGCAATTCTACTCGCCTTTGGTGCAGTGGGCTAGTGCATGTGGCAGCAATATCGGTGGAGCGCAGTGCGTGCAAGCGGATCCGGCGATCAGACATATTTGAACACTTTGATGTCTCAACTGTCTCCGCCTCACTTATGCGGACTGCGTCACACGTTTTGATCGATCTGGCTAGTCATGCTACGTGTTGAGAAATGACGTAACATATTGCCCTTCGTGAATGCTGGGATCGATGAGTTCCAGCGAAAGGGACAGTTCCGGCAAGTGGACATTGTGGAACTACGACGCCTCGAATTGGTCGTGCTTCCGCGGGCCAGGCGAGCGATCACTAATTTGACGGCGGTCGAGGATATTCCGTGTACGGCAAGGGTCGAGGACGAAGGGCGGGTAGCACGGAGCGCGGGGGGCAGGTCAGACAATCGCGGAGCGCGGGGTTACGTCCGCCACGCGGACACCACGGAACTTTGTCCGCAGTCAGCTGGCCGCCGGAACGCCAAAGGTGGAACCCCCACAACCCTGAGTTAGCGGTCGAATATACCGACCCGCTGGCGCCAGATGAGCAGCTCTCGTTGACGTCTCGCAATGGTCGCACTGTGCTTTCCTGTCAGCATGGTTCCTCGAATCGCTCAGGGAGGGCTTTATGCCGCCGCTAACACAGGATTGCCGCCGGTTTTTCATCATCCCCCAAGCATACGAAGGCGGAGGCTATTACACATACGGCACGCCTGACGGTGGCGCTTTTCAATATGCGAACCCTAAGATGATCTCGCTGCTACTTCAGGTTGCCAGAGACTGGTGCGCGATTGATCATCGCAAGTTCGGCGTCGGCAATTTCAGTCTCGCGCATGGATTCAAGAGCCGGCCATAAGAGTCATCGCAATGGCCTGCAGGTGGACGTCCGGCCTTTGCGGAAAGACGGTGCGCAACTTCCATGCTCGATCAGGTCTCCCGAATACGATTTCGACGGGACGCGAAAACTAATCGAGCTGTTCTTCCGATCGAGGGAAACGAAACGCATCCTTTTCAATGATCGACGCATCGCCAAGGTGCACTACTGGAATGGACACGATGATCACTTCCATATTGAGTTATAGGGTTCGTTTCCTGGCGGCCGTCGTGCTGTTAGCGCTAGGGGCAACTACGCTGGCCTATGAGTGGACATACGAACTCAAGCCGATCCGGGGAGTCTATGCAACTTACGGTGGCGGACTTGGTGATCCATGGAAGCCGACCCAGACAGACCATAAGATCATGTTCTCCATCGATGGGCCGGCTGCAAAAGCCATGTTCGATGGGATGGGGCCAGACGCGAAAGATATCTGTTCACCAGAGGACGGTAATCGTGTTCGTAAGCGCGATGGGGAAAGGCTCTACTGCATGCGTTCCAAGCAGGGAGAATATCAATGCAATTTCGGCTTCGACCTACGAACTGGAAAGAGTATCGGGGGAATAATTTGCTGACGGCACGCGCAGGGCAAGCACACCAGGCGCACCGATGGTCGTCCAACCGAGCGCGTAAGCGCGATAGCGATAACTTCATCTGCATGCGCGTTGAAGGCGAGTACATCTGCAAGCTCGGCTTTGATCTGGTCACGGGAAAGAGCATCGGCGGGAGCATCTGCTGACAGCGGAGTTGCGTAATAACCGCGAGTCATCAAGGCCACTTACACCTTTCGCCAAAGCGCCCGTCCTAGCGAGCAGTCGGGATGAGTAGTCGGTTTCTTCCTTCGGACCTTTGACTTCTCATCAGTGCGCCAAGTCTGCATGGCACCTGATAATCTAGAAGTAGCTGATTTATAGCGACCACTTGTCGACCGGAGAGGAAATGTCAAAGGAACTTTGCCTCAAACTGGGCTTCCCTCCATTAACTGACGTCGCGACATTTAAATCGATCGCGCATCTGTTTACTTCGGCGCGAAAGGGGAGTCGATGTGGCCTTTACCTGCTTGAGCTGGCCGATGGCTGTTACTACGTGGGCCAAAGTGTTGAGGTGGTCCGGCGGTTTGCACAACACTGCAAGAATCATGAAATCGTTGCGTTCGCGTTCATACGTGTCAAGCCTACAGATCTGGACGAAGTAGAGTTCAACAAAATCCGGCAGGCGGAGGAACTGGGCCTCCGATTACGTAACGTGATCCACACGACGTGCGTGGACGGTGAAGCCGACCTCGACTTAATTATCCCCGAGGACCAGCAGCGCAAGTGGGTGACGAACGCAAAGCGCTACTTCAAGAAAGATATTTCTCCCAGGATTCAGTTTCCCCAAAGTCATTTGGATCGATACGCCGAGCGATTTCGCCGCTTTGAGCGGCATCCGCAATCCGAAATCGCATTGAAACTGCTCCGGACCTACCTTATCAACAGCATCGTCGCGCCAGTGCGAACCGAGTATTCGTTCTGGAATGTCAGCTGCATGCCCAGTTCAGGAGGCACGAAGTTTCCGCGCCTCTTCTGCGTCAGCGCCGCAAGTATGGAGTTATTCGTTGTCATGGCGGACAGCGCGAACCCTGCGTTTTTACATGGCTTCCTCAACGTTTCTGTCGATGCGCTGTCTTACTTCCTGACGTTAGAAGAATTTTCTGAACTACATCCCGAAGTTGAACTCAGCATTAGAGACTATCGCGATGCAGGTGACGACCAGATCACCTTGCATGCCTGGGGTGCGGATCATCTCGAACGGCTTCTGCGCGATGAATTTGTCCAGATAGCGGCTTGTGTTCTATCCCAGCGGGTCATGCGAAAGAGGCCTACGTTCTATGCGCAATATCACTGTGCGCAACTGGCCGAGAAGGCGCTTGTCAATCCTTCTTCCAAGGCCGCCAAACCTGTGAAACGCCGACTAAAACCCTCTGTCGCAGTGAATGCAGCAGCGTGGCCTTTTCCCGTTGCAAACCAAGCCAACACGCGGTCACGACACTGAGTCGTCGGGTGCCCATCGGGGAGGTGTCGGCAGCTCCGGCGCGGGTTAGGTAACGTGTCGCCTAAGCTGGAATACATCCCCGACAGCGTGGAAAATTGTTGCATCCCCAAAACGCTGTTCCTGCTTTGGGGCCGCTTGTGAGCTGACGCAGTAACATGCCGGACGCGCATTTCGGGCAGATCGGTGCGTCAGTAGACGGCTGTACGCCTGAGGTGTCTGCAGGGGTTCCACAGGGGACGGCATCTTTTAGGCCAGCCGATGGCTTAACTGCTTCTTCAGGCTGAATGAGGGCAATCAGCGCCTGCCTCAGTTCAGTGACCGTGTAGGCGTATTTTGCTGGCACGCGAAGCAGCGGAAGCATGCTCGCGGCACAGACTCCCGCTACGAAGCTGTCCCGCTTTTTTACGCCTGACGCATTATGCGATTTATCGTCCAGCTCTATTACGCAGACGACCTTCAGATCGTTGGCACGACAGAGAACAAAGTCAAAATGCTTGCTGCTGATCTTGTTGAACGCGCTTGCCCGAACCGAGCTATTTACTGTTTTGCGTACCGCGACCACGTCCGCGATGCGAACCTTCCCGAATACGCGATAGTCTGATCCTGCGGCCTGATCCAGCACGCCGAGAAAGGAGCGCTCAGCTGGTGAGAACAGCGCGTCCGTTGTCTCATAGGGAAGGCCCTTGGACTTACCCTTTGCGACGATCGCAATCCCCGCTATCACAAGCAGAATCGCCAGCGCGGCGCCGAGGAAGAAAAGTTGTGTGCTCATTTCGGTCAGTAGTAAGTCTTCGATTGAGTAATTCAATACGGCAACTTTCGCGGAATATCCACAGAATTTAACGAAGCCGGACTCATCACTTAGAAACGTGGATGAAGCCTCTCCGATTAGTTGGCACATTGAAATGACAATTGCATTGTTGTAATCTCTTTGCTAGCTACCCGGCTGAGCTCAGATAAAAAGGAGAGATTGCGATGTCTACCCGCCGACTATTGTTGTGCCTCATTTTCGTCGTCAGTCTCCCGACTGGCGCTCAGGATATTGCACCGTTCCAGGCGCAAGCCGTAAAGCCCTACCAAGCACAGGACATCAAGCCTTACCAACCCGGCGCAGTGGAACAAGAACCCAGGCGGGAGGAAGCGCGGCCGCCAGCTCGTTCGGAGGCACCGGCGTCGACCCAGGTGTCTGCAAACGTGCGCGGACTGCTGGGAGCATGGCAGTCGGGCGTCAGCGGCGCTGTGTGGACCTCTCCGTCTTCAATCCCAGGCTGGGAGAACCTGCATATTTCTCCAGGCGCAATGGCCGGGCTACTGGTCATTTACCCGAACGGGACTTATGTGTGGAATTCCTACGGCGGCAAGAAGGGCCGCTGGAGCACGTCGAACGATACGGACTACCCGATCGTGCTGGACGATCGCGTCGAGAACAAGAAATGGCAGGTTGGTTTCGACCGCGCCAGTCCCGGACGCATCTGGATCTACGACGGCAATTCGATCAGTTATTCGGCGAAGCGGCCAGCCCGGAAGTAGAGGCGCCGCTCTCAACCGGTCGATAGGAACCAGCATGCCTCTATGCGTATTTTGGTTGTTCAGGCGCCCGCCGCTGCCTTACTCGGCTGCCGGGCTGACCAGGCTGGGCATCTCACTGCCGAACAGGAACAGCCCCGGCGTTACACGGCCCATCGGGCTTTGCACGAAGCTCAGCTTCCCCAGCGGTCGATCCGTGTCGGCGCGGGCCGTGAGTTCGTCCCATCGATCGCTCAGGTCGCGGTACGTCTTGGCGGCGATCTTCTGCACGTCGTACCACACGTAGAGTTCGTTCCAGCTGATGAAGGTGCAGCCCCGCGTCAAAATTTCTTCTAATCGGGCAGTAAGCTCGTCATCATGGCGCCGTTCCACGATCCCTCCTTTGGAATTCTTGTTTGAACAATTGCGCTTGCATGCAAATAGAAATGTAGAAAAAACAAAGTGCGTGCTTCCCATTTAGCCACTTTGTTTTTCATCGCGCACGGTGACGTTTCGAGCGCTTGATCATGATCAAGAAACCTGAGATTTCCGTGTGGCAACGCAACATTCCTATAAGATACAATTGAAATGCATGTTTGGGATTGTGATGTCACAGCCCGCTTAGAAACTGCACAGTTGCCACCAGGTGTGATCGTGAAATCCCAAACTGCCTTCCAGCTCCACAACTTCAAAATCCGCACGCGCCTTGGTGTCAGCTACGGTCTCGTGCTGACGCTGATGTCCGCGCTCATCGTCGTTGCCTTGACCCTGTTTGCCAGCATCGAAACGTCCACCGTGAAACTGGTCGAGAAGGATTGGGCAAAGGCCGACGCGGCCAGCACGATCAATGCGCGCACCCGCGATCAGGCCCGCCGCAACATGGAGCTGTTCCTGGCGCCGGACCAGGCGTACCGCGCAAAGGTTCACGAGCACATCGAAAGCAACAAGAAGATCATCACCGAGGCCATCGAGACGCTTGATAGCTTGCTGTATCTCCCCGAAGGCAAGGCGATCATGGCCACCATCAAGGCCGAGCGCGTGCGCTACGTCGCGTCCTTTACCCAGGTTGGCCAGCTGATCGAGGATGGGAACGTGGAAGAAGCCCGGCGAACCATGATGGAAGAGACGTTGCCTATTCTGGACCGCTTGCAGCTAGCAGTGAACAACATGACCGACCTGCAGAAGAGGCTGGCAACGCAAAGTGCAGACCACGTCAAGGCCGAGGTCGCGTTTGGCAGCAGGCTGATGATCGCGCTCGGGATCGGCGCGCTGCTCGTGGCCGTCATCTTCGCTTACGTGATTGCACGCTCGATTACCCGGCCGATCAATCGCGCCGTCGGCGTGGCAAAGACCGTGGCCGCGGGCGACCTGACCTGCGTCATCGATTCGACCGCGACCGACGAAACCGGCCAGCTGCTGCGCGCGCTGAAAGACATGAACGACAGCCTCGCGGTCGTGGTCAGCGAGGTCCGCAGCGGTACCGACCTGGTGTCGACCGCCTCCGCGCAGATTGCGGCAGGGACGCTGGACCTGTCGGCCCGCACGGAAGAGCAGGCCAGCTCGCTCGAAGAGACAGCCGCGTCGATGGAAGAGCTCACCGCCACGGTCAGGCAGAACGCCGACAATGCCCTGCAGGCCAATCAACTGGCATCGTCCGCATCGCAGGTCGCAGTCAGGGGCGGCGCGGTAATGGCGGAAGTGGTGCAGACGATGGATTCCATCAACGAGTCGTCGAAAAAGATTGCGGACATTATCAGCGTCATCGACGGCATCGCTTTCCAGACCAACATCCTGGCGCTGAACGCGGCAGTGGAAGCTGCGCGCGCCGGCGAGCAGGGGCGTGGGTTTGCGGTCGTCGCCTCAGAGGTACGTATGCTGGCCCAGCGATCGGCGGCCGCAGCCAAAGAGATCAAGTCGCTGATCGGCGCATCCGTGGACAAGGTGGATGCGGGATGCCGGCTGGTCGAACAGGCAGGCAGCACGATGGATGAGATTGTCGTGAGCGTCCGACGTGTCACCGACATCATGGGTGAAATTGCAGGCGCGAGCGATGAGCAGACAGCCGGCATAGGCCAGATTAATCAAGCCATCTGCCAGATGGATCAGGTAACCCAGCAGAACGCGGCGCTGGTGGAGGAATCCGCTTCCGCAGCGGCCTCGCTGGAAGCCAAGGCGGCAAGCCTGGCCAGGACAGTGGCCGTGTTCAAGGTGGATGAATCGGTGTTGCTGCGCGGCGAGAGTGAGCCGTTAAAGCCAGTCGCAGCTATCGCTGTGTTGCCGCAGAAGCCGGCGGTGCCGGGTCCCGCTCCACAGTCCCGGCAGCCGGCGCAGTACAAGCGCCTGGCGAACGCACGGCCGGGGTCCGTACAAGAATGGGAAGAGTATTGAGGAGCATGGCAGCGTGAGCTATTTTTCGTGGACCAGCGATATGAGCGTCGGCAACACGCTGCTCGACCACGATCACCGTGTGCTGGTCGCCCTTGTCAACGACTTGCACACGGCGACCAGTCGAGGCGAAGGGAGGGAGGTGGTCGGCGCCATCCTCGACAGGCTATTCGCCTACACGCAACAGCATTTCCAACGTGAAGAGCACCACATGCAGCGGGTGCAATATTCAAAGGCTGCCGAGCATACGCGCCTGCATCAGGATCTCCTTCGCCAGGTGCTGGAACTGAAGGCACGCTTCGATGCCGGCCATGTCACGGTCGCGGCCCAGGTGTCAGCGCTGCTGCGCGACTGGCTGTCGCTCCACATCCTGCGCGACGACAGGCAATTCGCAGCGGAATTGGCCGCCGCGACAGGATCAGGCGTCACGTGATCCATCAGTTGCAAGCCCCATTTAGCCACTTTGTTTTGCATCGCTGCAGCATGATGTGCTAGCGAGCTTGATAGCGATTCCAGACGCGCGGCGCTCAGGCCCACAAAGCAAAGCATACGGGGAGTCAATAGCCCCATCCCAACAAGATCATCAATCGTGCGGACCGATCCTGACTTGCGAACTTAAACGGTCACGAAGTGTCCAAAAGTAGCTATGCGCTTCTTCTGGCTCGAGCGGCGCGGAGAAACTCCCGAACTCACTTATCAGGAGGAGATGTCAAATGAAGCGAGTTTATCGGTCAATCATGTTGAGCGGACTGCTTGGGTTGCCGGGGCTGGCATTTGCCGACCCATCGTTCAATTCATATTGGTCCGGCTCACATTTCTTTATCGATGCGACGAATTCTGAGCAGCGCGAGTTTTCGTGCTCGGTGACGTATTCATTCGAGTACATGGACTTCGGCACAAAGAAGTTGCGGAGCGAAAGCGGGCATTTCGTTGTAAAGGCCGCAAGGAAGAATGGCGAAACCATTGAACCTTGGCGCGGAAATGTCCTTCGGTTGACCGGATCATGGGTGCAGCCCGTAACAGTAGGTGGGCCAAATATTCAGTGCAGCTAGCTTCCAAGGACGAAACCGCTTGGCGTCGCGGCCAAAGGGGCGCGGCGCAACGCGTGCTGAGGTAGTCCGATGAGGTTTCCACCGACGGCTGTGACGTCCATCTTTCGAATCGCGATTTTGGTCACCGAGCACGCCCGGCGCGTTCTTCAAGTTGTTTCGCTCTTCCGTTTCGTGGTCATTCATTCCATTTCTCGGGAATAAGTGACGCCTCTGGGCAACAGACGGTCACAAACCGAAGCAAATTTTCCGGTTGGTAAGGTATATTGCCGCAAAGTATTTGTTACACCGCCGCGGCGTCGTTATTAACCTTTCATCCCCTGCTTTCCCATGAGATTTTCTGACTTAAAAATTGGTACCCGACTGTACGCCGGGTTCGGCGCGGTGATCGCCGTGCTCGTCCTGCTGGTGACCCTGTCCTACGGCAACTTCGCACGGATGGGTACGGCAAACGATATGAATGTGCACACCTACCAGGTATTGGCCGAGGTAGATGGCGCCCTCCGGAGCCTGATCGATATCGAAACCGGACAGCGCGGGTATGCGCTCACCGGCCGCGACGGTTCGCTGGAGCCCTACAAGGCAGGCAAGGAAGCATTCCAAACTCATCTGGCCGCAGCGCGCAAACTCACAGCCGATAACCCGCGCCAGCAGGCACGCCTGCAGCAACTGGGCGAAGAGCAGAAGCGCTGGCTCGAATCCGCTGTCGACCCGGTCATCGCGTTGCGCAGCACGACGTCGGACGCCGACATCGCGCCGGTGCTCGCGCTGGTACAAGAGGGCAAGGGCAAGCGCGGCATGGATGCCATGCGCAAGCTGGTGTCCGACATCCAGGCGGAAGAAAGCAGCTTGCTCGGTGAGCGGGCCATTGCCGCGGACGAGCTGGCGACGACGATGTCGCGCACGCTGATCGGTGGCGGCATCATTGCCACGCTGCTCGGCATTGCTGCTGCTTTATGGATCGCGCGCAACATTACGGCGCCGCTGAGCAGGGCAGTCGAGGTCGCACGCCAGGTAGCGAAGGGCGATTTGACCGCGCAGGTGGAAGTCACCTCCGCCGACGAAACCGGCCAACTGATGGGAGCGCTGAAGGAAATGAACGCTTCCCTGCTGGATATCGTTACCCGCGTGCGCAACGGAACCGAGTCGATCGCCACCGCCTCCGGCGAAATCAACTCTGGCAACCAGGACCTCTCCTCGCGCACCGAGCAGCAGGCTGGCGCGCTGGAGGAGACGGCGTCGTCGATGGAGGAACTCACGACGACCGTGCGCCAGAACGCCGACAACGCACGCCAGGCCAGCCAGTTGGCCGCAGCGGCGTCGGAAACTGCCGACCGTGGCGGCGATGTGGTGGCGCAGGTCGTCACCACCATGGGTTCGATTAACGAATCGTCGCGCAAGATCGCGGACATCATCAGCGTCATCGATGGCATCGCATTCCAGACCAACATCCTGGCGTTGAACGCGGCAGTGGAAGCTGCTCGCGCCGGCGAGCAGGGCCGCGGCTTTGCGGTCGTCGCGAGCGAAGTGCGCAACCTGGCGCAGCGTTCTGCCGCGGCAGCCAAGGAGATCAAGGAGCTGATCGGGGACTCGGTCAGCCAGGTGGAAGCCGGATCGCGTCTCGTGGACCAGGCCGGTAACACGATGGGTGAAGTGGTTGCGAGCATCAAGCGCGTGACCGATCTGGTAGGCGAGATTGCCGAAGCGAGCGATGAACAGCGCGCCGGTATTGAACAGGTCAACCAGTCGATCGCGCAGATGGACCAGGTAACCCAGCAGAACGCTGCGCTTGTGGAGGAAGCGGCTGCTGCTGCAGACGCCATGCAGGATCAGGCGCGGGAGCTGAGTGCCTTGGTTGGCACCTTCCAGACCGGCCAGGAGATGCCGGCACAGGCGGCGCGTGCGGTGGCGCGGCGCGCTACGCCAGGCGCTCCGGCAGCGCGCTTGCCAGTCGCTCCGGCGGTGCGTTCGGCTGCGGCTGCGCGCAAGCCGGCGAAGGTGGCAGAAGAAGAATGGGAAACCTTCTGACACCAAGCGTGAAAAAAGCGACGGCGCCTTCGGGCGCCGTTTTTCATGGTCAGGCGGTCAGGCCGCAACGTTCCCAGAATCGTCGGACGGCCTGCTCGAAGCAGGCAACCGCGACGTGGTGCAGTGCGTGGGGCGTACTCGGCAGGATCGCCATCGCATTACGCTTCTTCTCCAGTGCATCGAACAGCCTGGTCACCTCCGATGGCGGAACAAAGCCATCATGGTCGCCGGCGCTGACGAGCAGCGGGGCCTGGATCGATTTCACCGTGGCCTCATCCAGTTGCCAGCGGTCGAAGTCCGCGATTAGGCTCTGCATCAGGCCCAGGGTCTTGTCGATGCCGGTGGCAGTGTGCAGGGATGCGAGCGCATCGTAGGCGCGCGCATTCTTACGCAGGAGATCAGCGTCCAGGTCCTGCAGCGTCGTCTGGACCGCGTCTTTCGTCCAGTAGAACTTGGTCCCCAGCGTAACGGCGCTGCGCACGCGCGATGGCGCCAGGTGTGCCAGCACCAGCCCCACGTAGCCGCCAAGGCTATGCCCGATGATGTCGACTCGCTCGACGTCCAGCGCATCCAGCAGCGCCAGCGTATCGCTCGCGAGCAGTTCGGCGTTCATGGCGCTGCGCATTGTGTCGCTGTCGCCGTGGGCGGCGAAGTCCACCGCAATATGCGAGCGTTCGGCAAAGCTCTTCCGCAGCACATCGAAGCCGCCGCGCGAGCCGAGCGCGCCATGCAGGAAGAGAACGGGCGTGTCGTTATTCGTCTTCGCGTAGTCGTACGCGATCTCAACATCATCAAGGATCAGGTGCATGGTCTTAGGCATGTGGATACTGGTCGAGCGAGCATTTTATCTGGCAACGTGTCTGCAAATTGTCTGAAGTTCGATGCAAATTTGTGACGTGCCTCAACAGACCGCTGTTGCTAAGCCAACGCATCCTGTGTTGGTTTGTTGCCAATTGTTTGGGTTGTCCTTATGATGAGTTGCATTACAACAAGGCGGCAGTGCCGCCACTCGTCCAAGGAGACAGTTATGCAGAAGTTCCTCATTAAAGTTGGCGTGCTGGGTGTGTGCCTGGCACTGACTGGCTGCGCGTCCATCGTCAATGGCAGCAACCAGGTCGTCTCCGTTGAGACGCGTCTGAATGGCCAGCCACTCGCCGGCGCCACCTGCCAGCTCGTCAATCCGAAAGGCACGTTCTTCGTCACCACGCCTGGCACCGTCACCATCCACCGCGCGTACGACGACCTGAGCGTCAAGTGCGAAAAGGCCGGCGTGTCGACCGGCATCCTCGCGGTCAAGTCGAGCACCAAGGCAATGGCGTTTGGTAACGCCATCTTCGGCGGCGTGATCGGCGCGGCGGTGGACGTCGGCACCGGCGCCGCGTACGACTACCCGTCGCTGATTACCGTGAACATGGATGAGGCACCGACGCCGGTCGCGCCAATCACCGCCGTTGCGGCGCCGGCAACGGGCGCGTCGAACTAAGCGCTTCTCGGCGGCACAGCAAGACGGCACCTTCGGGTGCCGTTTTTATTTGCCGCGCCGAATCGACGCGCCCCCTCTTCACCTGCGTGCATATACTGAGGAGAGCAGGCCTGAGGAGGATCCAACATGAACACGAATGGCGACACATCGACCGATCTGTTCGAGCCCTACAAGATGGGGCCACTTCAGCTCAAGAACCGCATGGTCATGCCCCCGCTCACGCGGAGCCGCGCGGAGGCCGGCAACGTGCCCTCCAGGTACGCGGCGGACTATTACAGCCAGCGTGCCGGCGCGGGCCTGATCATCGCGGAGGCGACGCAGGCAGAGCCGCACGGGCAGGGCTACATCTCGACGCCGGGCATCCATTCGCCCGAGCAGATCGCAGGCTGGAAGAAGGTGACCGATGCCGTGCACGCCAAGGGCGGCCTGATCTTCCTGCAGATCTGGCACGTCGGCCGCATCTCGCATCCGGATTTCCTCGACGGCGAGCTGCCCGTCGCGCCATCGGCGATCGCGCCGCGAGGCGTGCAGACCTACACGCCGGATGGGCAGATGAAGGACGTGCCCACGCCGCGCGCGCTGGAGACGCACGAGGTCTCGCGCATCGTCGAGAACTTCCAGCAGGGCGCGCGCAACGCCCGCCAGGCCGGCTTCGATGGCGTCGAGGTCCACGGCGCAAACGGCTACCTGCTCGACCAGTTCCTGGAGGACTGCACCAACCGGCGCAACGACCAGTACGGCGGCCCCGTGGAGAACCGCGCGCGCCTGCTGCTGGAAGTGACCGACGCGGTGATCGAGGTGTGGGGCAGCGACCGTGTGGGCGTGCGCCTGTCGCCCGGCGGCACCTTCAACGATATGTGCGACGCGCACCCGCAGGAGACGTGGGGCTATGTGGTGCGGGAACTGGCCAAGCGAAAGCTCGCGTACCTGCACCTGATCGAGCCGGTGCAACCGGTGGGCGAGCATCCGATGCCGGACCTGTCGGTGGCGTTCTTCCGGCCGATGTATCCGGGGACGATCATCGTCGCGGGCGGCTACGACCATGAGAAGGGCAAGCGGGTGCTCGAGTCGGGGAATGCGGACCTGGTGGCGTACGGGCAGGCGTTCATCGCGAATCCGGATTTGCCGGAGCGGTTCCGGATGCATGCGCCGCTCAATCCGCCGAACCGGAAGACGTTCTATGGCGGCGGGCCGGAAGGGTATGTCGATTATCCGACGCTGGAACAGGTCATGGGGTCGCAGCCGCAGTCGGCGGGCGGGCAGATGGAATCGAGCGGGGTGTAGTGCGGCACGGTTGCGTGCTTTGGGTTGACGGGGGTGGGATAGGCCGGTACCTTGATCCCCGACGCGGCCCGCCCTCGGGTCTTTCCAACTACTCCCGCTCCACATGCTGATCGAACTACTCGCGCTCGGATCCCTTTCCACCTTCATGCCGGCGGCGCAGGCCGCGGCTACCACCGCTACAGTCCCGCAATCGCCGTCATCGTTCGACGCGCAGTACGCGCAGGCGCGCGCCTGGGCAAACGGCGGCCAGCCGGAACTGGCGATCCAGGCGTATTCGGCGCTGCTGGAGCGTTCGCCAGGCAATGCGGATGTGCTGCTCGGGCGGGGACTTGTCTATTCGCGCACCAATCGATACGCGGAGGCCGAGGCCGACCTGCTGGCGGCCAGCGCTGCCGCGCCCAACTATGCGGACGTGTGGCTCGCCCTCGGTAATCTCTATCGCTGGACCGGTCGTCCAGCACAGGCCGCGGAGGCATACGATCGCGTGCTGGCGATCCGGCCCGATGACGCCGATGCGCGTGCGGGACGGGAAGCGTTAGCGCAGGCAGCGCAAGCCCAGGCACCGCAGCCTGCGGTCACGCCGCCAGCCGCGCCAGGCGCTGCGCCGACCGATCAGCGGCCGGCCACGCCGGATGCGCTGTCCACCGAATTCGACTGGTCCGCCAGCCTGTCGGCCAGCGCCACGCGCGTGTCGCTCAACAGCCAGCGCTGGAACGACCAGACGATCGCGGTGCGCCGCTACACGCGCTACGGCTCGCTGGGTGTCGAGGCGCTGTCCGCCAGCCGCTTCGACCAGCGCGACCATGCGTGGGCACTCGACGGCTACGTCGCACTGTGGCCGCGCGCCTACGCCAACCTGCGCTACCAGCGCGCACCCGTCGGCCGGCTGTTCCCGGATACGTCATGGCGCGCGGAGCTGTACCAGGGCGTCGGCAACGGCTGGGAACTGTCGGCAAGCACCGACAGGCTGGACTTCGATACGTCGCGCGTGCGCATCCACGGCGTGGGCGTCGCCAAGTACGTGGGCAACTTCTACCTGCTGCTGCGCCACACGGACATCAAGTCATCGGGCTCGTCCAGCACGGGCGACCGCGCGCTGGTCCGTTACTACTACCGGGGCGATGCGGACAGCTACATCGAAGCGGCCGCCAGCCGTGGCCGCAGCGACGATCCGCTGTCCCTGTCCGGTGGCCGCAGCAGTTCGGGCGAGCGCAGCGTGAACTTCGTCAGCTATGTCACGCGCCACTGGGGCTACCGCGTCGGCGCGACCTTTGCGCGCCAGGACAGCGGTGGGCGCGAGCGGGGCGTGTCCGCATCGCTGTACCGCCGCTGGTAACGGCGTCGCTGTGGCGCGCGGGCAGCCGCGCAGCAGGCGTAATATGGGCAGCGGGCGAACCAGACAAAAGGGAGGGCCGGATGACGATGGAACTCGACCATGTGCTGATACCCGTGCGGGACCGGGTCGGCGCAGCGCATGAACTGGCATGGATACTCGGCGTGTCGTGGGCCGGCGAGTCCGGCATCGGCCCGTTTTCGCCGGTCTATGTGAACGACGGCCTGACGCTCGATTTCGACGAGGCCCAGGGCGACTACCCCAAGCTGCATTACTGCTTCCGCGTCGACGACGCCGGTTTCGACGGCATCCTGGCGCGGCTGGCGGAATCGAACATCCCGTTCCGCAGCACGCCACATGGCCCGAACGACTCGCTGGTCAACACCTCGCATGGCGGCAAGATCGTGTACTGGAGCGAGCCTGGCGGCCACGTGTGGGAAGCGCTCACGGTCAGCTACGCGCGCGAGCCGCGCCACCAACCGGCAGCGGGACATACTCCCTGAGCAGCGCAGGGACTGCCCTTGCGGGACAGTTCCGGCGGCTAGCGCAGGTAAGGCGCCACGTTGCCCGCGATCGTCGCAAACTCGGCATCGGTCAGCGGCAGCTTGCGGAAT
This sequence comes from Pseudoduganella sp. GCM10020061, assembly GCF_042683405.1. Lineage (NCBI taxonomy): Bacteria > Pseudomonadati > Pseudomonadota > Betaproteobacteria > Burkholderiales > Oxalobacteraceae > Pseudoduganella > Pseudoduganella sp. GCM10020061. The sequence goes on from NZ_JBHUJS010000001.1 coordinate 533,129, forward strand.
GCGGCCCACGCTTCGCGGGGCGGCTTGTTCGAGCTGGTGGCGGCATCGGAGCCGTACAGGATGCGCTTTGTGCCAACCTGCCGGATATGCCGCACCAGCTGCGCCGCCTGCTCGGGCGTCACGTCGGTCGCGTTCGACGCCACGTCGAACCACAGGTTCTTCGTGCGCGAATCGCCCCTGGCCACCGCATCGGCCAGCACGGACATCACCGCCTGCGAGGGCGGATCGTCGTAGCCCGGCCCGGTGCCTGCCATGTGCGCTACCTGCACCACCACGTCAGGCGCAGCCGGCAGCACCTTTTCAATGAACGCGCGCGCCTGCTCCGCGCCATACGGACGCTTCTTGCTGAAGCTTGCGCGCATGTGCACCACGATCGCCAGGTGGTGCCTGTTCGCGGCGGCGAACACCTGCGCCAGGCGCGCGGCGTGCTCCGGATTCTCCAGCTGGATGTCGGAATTGCCGAGGTGGAGCTTGATGCCGCGTACGTGCTTGTTGGCGGCGCAGCGCGCGATCTCCTCCAGCGCGTAATCCTTCTGCGGCGCGATGCCGCAGAACGCCACCAGGCGGTCCGGGAACTGCGCGGCCTGCGCAATCGTCCAGTCGTTCTCCGCGCGCACCTTGGCCAGTTCGTTCTCCACCGCGCGGCCGGGTTTGCCGAACATGTAGGCGGTCGAGAGAACGGTTGCGCGCATTATGCCGGCGTCGTCGAGGTGCCTGACGATGTCGGCGCCGCTGATCGCTGGCGGGCCGTCGGCGCCGGCATTGATCAGCGCCAGGATCGGGCCGCTGAAGCCGTGCTGGTGGTGGTCGGCGAGGGGAGTTTGCGCGAGAGCGCCGGCGGACAGCAGGCCGGCGATCAGTCCGAGAATGGTTCGGCTCATGGGGCGTTCCTGTGATCGGTGTGGTCGTGGCGATGACTATATCGCCAGCCGTGACAGGACGCCGGGAATTGCGACGAAACGGGGAAAGTGCGGTGCGGATGGAAAGCCGCACGGCATAGAGCGGAAGGGATTGCCCAGTCCTGCTGACGGGCTTGGCCTTGCGGCCGGCTAAAGATCAGGGGACGGTCCCGTGGCCGGGACAGTCCCCATCACGTTTACTTCTTCGCGCGCACGGCGCCGAACGGATCGCCCGCTTTCCACTGCGGCATCTTCGGTGCATCCGCTACCGCGCGCCCAAGGTTGAGCGTGAACTGCGCCTGCTGCACCATGCCGGCCAGGTCCCAGTTCGGATCGTATTCGTCGCCCACCTGGTGGTAGTTCTTCGAATACTGCGCGCGCAGCTTCTTCGCGTTCTCCGGATCCTTGATGATGTCGCTGCCGCCACCCACCGAGAACGCAGGAATGCCCGCCTTGGCCATGCTGAAGTGGTCGCTGCGGAAGTAGCCGCCCGACAGGTCAGGCTTGGCCGGCGAGACCACCAGGCCCATCTTCTTCGCGACTGCATGCGCCATTGCGCCCAGCTCCGTGCGGTCGCTGCCCTGCGCGCCGATGTCGCGCGCCGCGCCGGTAAAGTTCAGCGAGTCGTTGTTCAGCGCCGCGGCAGTCTTCTCGACTGGCCACAGGGGCGCGCTGGCGTAAGCCGCGCTGCCCAGCAGGCCCTGTTCTTCGGCAGCCACCCACAGGAACATCTGGCTGCGCTTGGCCGGCGACTTGACCGCCGCCTGCGCCATCGCGAGCAGGCCCGCGGTGCCGGATGCGTTGTCCACCGCGCCGTTGTAGATGGTGTCGCCTTCCGTGCCCTGCTTGCCCAGGTGGTCCCAGTGCGCGGTGTAGATGACGACTTCGTCCTTCAGCTTTGGATCGGTGCCCGGCACCACGCCGGCCACGTTGAACTGTTCGATCTTGCGCACCACGGCTTTCATGTCGCCCTTGATGCGCGCGTTCAGTGCCACCGGCTTGAAGCCCTTGACTTCGGCCGCTGCGCGCAGCTTGTCGAGGTCCTGGCCGGCCGCTGCGAACAGCTTGCGCGCGGTCGCGTCGGTCATCCAGCCTTCCAGGCCCGCGCCCGGCTCGCCCTGCGCCAGCTGGAAGCGTTCCGCCATCCAGCTGTTCTGCACCACGCTCCAGCCGTAGGATGCGGATTCGTCGGTGTGGACCAGCAGGATGCCTGCGCACTTCTTGCGCGCGGCTTCCTCGAACTTGTAGGTCCAGCGGCCGTAGTAGGTCAGGCCCTTCCCGTTGAAGCGGTTGGCCTCGGCGGCAGTCGGCTTGGGATCGTTGACCATCACGACCAGCACCTTGTTGGTGCAGTCCAGGCCCGCGTAGTCGTTCCAGCCTTCTTCCGGCGCGGTGATGCCGTAGCCGGCGAACACGAGTTCATGGTCGAACGAGCGCGCTTCCTTGGCGTCGCCCGGTCCCCACACCCAGTCCTGGCCGTAGGTCAGCGGCATGGCTGCGCCGGCTGCCTGCAGGGACAGCGTGCTGTCTTGCGGGCGCGCCTTGATGCCGGCGATCTTGACGGGCTGGCGGTAGCTGCTGCCGTTGGCGGGCTTGAGGCCGATCGCCTTCGACTGCGCCTCGAGGTAGGCGACGGTGAGGTCGCCGCCACGCTGGCCGGTGCCGCGTCCTTCCAGCAGGTCGCTGGACAGGAATTCGAGGTGGGCGCGCAGGGGCGCTTCCTGGACGGTCGCCGATTTGTCGACAGCGCCGGCCGGCAGCGCGACCGCGAGGCTCGCTACCAGCATGGAGATCATCTTTTGCATAGGACTTGGATGTCGTGGAATGGGACTGGCATTGTATGCCATTCCCCAAGGAAAGCACGCGGAGGAGGGGAGTGTACTGACGGGGCTGTTCCAAAAAAAATGCCCCGTCCGCTTGGAGTCGGACGGGGCGATAACCTGTCAAGGTATCTTGGATCAGCCTTCCAGCTTCCAGACGTAGTCGATCTGCGCCCAGCCGGCTTCTGCCTGACCATTGTTGACCGCTGGCTGGAACTTGCACAGCGACAACGCTTGCACTGCTGCCCGGTCCAGGTCGCGCGAGCCGCTCGACTGGCTCACCCTGGAACTGGTCACCCGGCCGTCTGCTCCGACGAGGAGGGCCAGCCGGACGGTGCCGGACTCGCCGTTCCGCGCCGCACGGGCGGGGTATTCCGGGGTGGCGCAGCCCTCAGAAAACACGGCGGTACGCATGGTCCCGGTCGCGTTGCTGTCGGTGTTAGGGCTCGCTTCCCCCTGGCTCGATGGCTCTGCCAACGGCGCCGGTTCCTGCATTACTTCTGCCGCGATCGTCTGTTCCGGCTCGACTTGCGGTTCCACTTCCACTTCCGGCGGCGGCACCAGGGCTTTGGGCGGCGTCACCGTCTTCGGCTTGGCCTTCGGCGGTTCCGGAGGAGGCGGCGGCGGCGTGATCTTCGGCGGAACCAGGGTAATCATTTCGTCCATCAACTTGGGCATCACGATGTCGCGATCCGCCAAGCCGTGGATGAAGGCGTATCCCAGCGCTACGTGCACCAGTCCCACAATGGCGACCTTCGACATCTTTTTGGTCGGATTAGCGTGACCTGCTGTTTCGGCAAAGTTCATGGACATCGTCGTCTCCTCTTGTTGTCGTGCTCGCTGGTGGTGAGTGCCGGGGCTTGCTGCTACTAAGAAATCATAATTGCTATCAAATGGAAGTGGATGATTCCATCATATAGCATTGTTGAGCGAGCACGGCAGAAAATTCGTATCCGTTTGTAATCTGCGCAACACCGGCCTGTTGTGTGGAATAATCGCTAACACGAGAGGGGGCTGCCGTTCGCTGGCACACATACCTTCCATCAAATGGTAAGCAGAGGTTACAGACGCTATGAATACAGAAGAAAAACCGATCCGCGTCCTGCTCGCGGACGATCACCCGATCGTGATGACTGGCTTTGCGATGTCGCTTTCCGCCACCGGCATGGAGGTGACAGGCCAGGCCCGCTCTCCCGATGAAGCCCAGCAAATGTTCGCAACCTTGCAGCCGGACGTGCTGGTGATGGACATTCGATTCGGCACCGAACTGACGGGGCTGGACGCGGCGCGGAATATCCTCAAGCAATTTCCCAAGGCGCGCATCGTCTTCCTCAGCCAGTTCGACCAGGACAGCCTGATCAAGGAAACCTACCGCCTGGGCGCGCGCGCCTTCGTGACCAAGGACTGCGACCCGGCCGACCTGGCCAGCGCGGTGCGCAATGCGCACCGGGACAAGCTGTATTTCCTGCCGCATATCGCCGAGCGCCTGGCCAACCTGTCGGTGCGCGGCGACGTGTCGCCGCAGTCGCAGTTGGACCAGCGCGGCCTGGAGATCTTCAAACTGATGGCGGAAGGACTGACCAACGCGGAGATCGCGGAAAAGCTCAACCTGTCCACCAAGACCATCAGCAACATCAGCCAGTCGATCAAGGAGAAACTGGGCGTGGACCGCCAGGCCTACATCACCAAGCTGGCAGTGCGTCACGGCCTGATCGATCCCTGAACATGCGGCGCGCAGCCTCCCTGTTCGCGCTGGCGCTGGCATGCTGCATCACGATCGCGGCGGCGCCCGCACGCGCGGCCGCGCCGGGATGGTCCGTCGTCACTGCGGACGACAGCGAACTCACGCGCCGCATCGAACGCGACCTGTACGCGCGCCTGGCGCGCATCGCCAGGCTGCCGCAGAAGGTCACCATCGCCATCGGCCCGGTCGCGCTGCGCCGCGCGGTCACCCAGCGCAGGGAGGGGATGGTGTTCTCGGCCTACACCTCCAGCCAGGTGCTGCACCAGGTCATCGCCAAGGTCGACGAGCCTTATATCAGCGGGATCTACGCCGAGCCGTCGCCGATGGACCAGTTGCAGCTGATCGCATTGCTGTACAAGCGGCCGGTCGCGGTGGCGGCCATCGTCAGCGCCGAGGCCGAGTTCCTGTCCACGCTGGTGCCGGGGCTCACGCTGGAGCGCATTGCGCCCGAGGGCGGCGACATCAACCAGGCCCTCAACCGCGTGGCGGACGTCCCGGTGCTGCTGGCCTGGCCCGACCGCGCGGTGTTCAACTCGGAGAACGTGCGCAATATCCTGCTGTCCACCTACCGCCACGGGCAAGGCGTGATCGGCTTTTCGGCCGACATGGTCAGCTCCGGCGCGCTCGCCACAACCTACTCGACGCCGGAGGACATCAACATCCAGATCGTCGAGACGCTCGCCCAGTACGAGGCCAGCGGCCAGCTTGGCCCGCCGCAGTTTCCGCGCTACTTCCGCACCGCGATCAACGAAGGGCTGGCGCGCTCGCTCAAGGTGCCGGTCAGCGATGCCGCGCGCACCTTTGAACGCCGTCCGGGAGCTGCGCGATGAAGTGGACGCACTTCTGGCATAACTGGAGCATCGGCCGGCGCATGGTGTTCATCTCCATGCTGCCGGTGGCCTACCTGTTCTGCTCTTTCATCTGGTACTCGTGGTTCTCGCACCGCTCGCTGGTGGAAGAAGAACTGTCCGAGCGGGGCCGCGTGCTGGCGCGCGCGCTGGCCGAGACCAGCGAATACAACGTCATCTCCGGCAATCTGGCCGACCTGCGCCTGACCATCGACGGCCTGGTGCAGACCGACCGCAGCATCTACCGCATCGACGTGCTGGACGCGAAACGGCGCGAGGTGGTCAGCGTGACGGGCGACGCCGGCCGCGACGCGGAGCAGCGCGCGTTCGAGGCGCCCATCCGCAAGCAGATGATCTGGGTGAACCTGTTCCAGGAAAACGGCGCGCCCCACGTCACCGGATCGAGCGACAGCAAGCCGCCGACCATGACGATGGAGGAGGTGGGGTACGTGCGCGTGACCATGTCCCCGACCAACATGATGGCCAAGCAGGTGGCGCGCTTCCGCGTCGAGCTGGCCATGGCGGCGCTGGCGCTGATGGTCGCCGCCACGCTTGCCGTGCTGCTGGCACGCAGCATGGCCGACCCGCTGCGCATGGCCACGCGCGCGCTGCGCAAGATCCGCGGCGGGGACTACCTCGTCACGCTGCCGGTGACGAGCGGCGGCGAGCTGGGCGAACTGCAGGCGTCGATCGGCGAGATGTCGGTGGCGCTGGACCGCTCCAAGCAGGACCTGGAAAACAAGGTCGAGGAGCGCACCCGCGACCTGCTCGAATCGCGCAACGAGGCCCTGCGCGCCGACGCCGAAAAGCGCAAGCTGATCCAGAAGGTCAACTCGATCGTGGAGGACGAGCGCAAGAGCATCGCGGTCGAGATCCACGATGAGCTGAATGCATCGCTGATCGCGGCGCGCCTGGAATCGCAGGCCATCCACCAGCTGGCGGACAAGCTGCCGCCGGGACCGGAGATCGAGGAGATCAAGCAGAAGTCGCAGGCGATCACCAAGCTGACGCTCGACCTGTACGCGAGCGGGCGGCGGCTGGTGCGCCGCCTGCGCCCGGAAGTGCTCGACATGCTCGGCCTGCATGGCGCGGTCGAGGAGATGCTCCGCCATTACAACAGCGGCGGCGCGTGCAGCTTCGAGTTCGAGTCCGATGGCGAGTTCGCGAAGCTGGGCAACGAGCTGGCCATCTCGGCCTACCGCATCGTGCAGGAAGCGCTGTCGAACATCATGAAGCATTCCACCGCCAGCCACGCCAGCGTCAGGCTCACCATGGGCGACGACACGCTGGACATCGTCATCAGCGACAACGGCGGCGGCTTCGACACCACGCTCGCCTCGGAGGGCATCGGCATCATCGGCATGCGCGAGCGCGTGGTCGCGATGGGCGGCGACATCGGCATCCGCTCGGCGCCGGCGGAGGGGACCACCATCGCCATCAGCCTGCCGCTTGCTGTATCGTAGAGGTTTCGCCATCACCCCAACAGCAAAATGTTGACTGAACTGCAAACGCCCTACGAGAAGGGCAACCGTAACCAGACCACCACCCACGCCGAGTGCATCGCCTTCTACGAAGAACTGGCGCGCCGCTTCCCGAACGTGCTGCGCTTCGACGTCGTCGGCACCTCCGATGCCGGCATCCCGATCCACGCCGGCGTCGTCACGGCGGACGGCGTGTTCGACCGCCAGGAGATCAAGCGCGCCGGACGTCCGGTCTTCTTCAACAACAACGGCATCCACCCGGGCGAGCCGGAGGGCGTGGACGCCTGCATGGCGCTGGTGCGCGACTTCTGCCTCGACCCGCAGCGCTTGGCCGCGCTGGGCCGCACCGTCTTCCTGTTCGTCCCGCTGTACAACGTGGACGGCAGCCATAACCGCGCCAACACCTCGCGCGTCAACCAGGACGGCCCCGAGCAGTTCGGCTTCCGCGGCAATGCCCGCCACCTCGACCTGAACCGCGACTTCGTCAAGTGCGACTCGCTGACCGCGCAAGTCTTCAACAAGCTGTTCACGGCCTGGGACCCGGACGTGATGGTGGACACCCACACCTCCAACGGCGCCGACTACACCTACACCATGACGCTGATCCACACGCAGGCGGACAAGCTGGGCGGCGCGCTCGGCGCCTTCCTGCGCGACGACATGCTGCCCGCGCTGTTCGCGGACATGGAGCAGCGCGGCTGGCCAATGTGCCCGTACGTGAACCCGGTCAAGGACTGCCCGGACCACGGCATCGCCGAGTTCCTCGAGACCCCACGCTTCTCGACCGGCTACGCGGCGCTGCACCACACCATCGGCTTCATGCCGGAGACGCACATGCTCAAGCCGTTCGCGGACCGCTACGAATCGATGCGCGCGCTGGTGGAAAGCGCGCTCGCCTTCACGGTCGCCAACGCCGACCGCATCCAGGTGCTGCGCCGCGCCGCCAAAACCGAGGCACGCGCCGAATGGCCGGTGCACTGGGTCATGGACGAAGCCAATCCGGGCAAGTTCCGCTTCAAGGGCTACGCCGCCAAATACAGCCCGAGCCGCCTGGGCAACTACACGCGCCTGTCCTACGACCGCAACGAGCCGTGGGAACGCGACATCGACTACTTCAACCGCTTTGAGGCCGACGTCACCGTGCGCGCGCCGCGCGCCTACGTCCTGCCGCAAGCCTGGCGCGAAGTGGCCGAGCGCCTGCAGTGGAACGGCGTGAAGATGGAACGCCTGACCGAAGACAAGCTGGAGGCAGTGCAGTACTACAGCGTATGCGGCGTCACCTCCCGCCCGAACGCGTACGAAGGCCACATGTTCCACGACGACGTGCAGCTGGAAGCACGCTGCGGCACCATGCAGCTCAAGGCCGGCGACTGGTGGATCCCGCTGGACCAGGAGAACGCGCGCTACGCCGTCGAAACTCTGGAGCCGCAGGCGCACGACAGCTTCTTCCGCTGGGGCTTCTTCAACGGCGTGCTGGAAAAGAAGGAAGCGTACTCCGACTACGTCTTCGAAGACCATGCCGAAGAACTGCTGCGCACCGAACCGGAGCTGGCCGCCGCCTTCGACAAATGGAAAGCCGCGAACCCTGACAAGCTGTCGGACCAGACGGCCGTCCTCGACTTCATCTTCCTCAACTGCCAGCGCTGGGCCGAGCCCGAGTGCCGCCGCTACCCCGTCCTCTCCGTGTTCTAACGAAGAAGGGGACTGTCCCCAACGGGGACCGGTCCCCCCGATCCTTACCCGGCTCCGCAATGAAAAAGGGAAAGTCCTGAGGGACTGTCCCTTTTCTTTTCGCTTTTGGCGGAATCGGCCATGAATTGACCGATTCCGCCAATTCCGGGGACCGTCCCCGCCGCGCTACTTAGACGACGCGATCCACCGATCCACCTTCGCCTCCAGCAGCGACAACGGCACCGTCCCGTCGTTCAGCACCACCTCGTGGAACTTCGGCAGGCTGAACTTCGCCCCCAGTGCCTTGGTCGCCTTCGCCCGCAGCTCCGCGATCTTGAGCGACCCCACCTTGTACCCCAGCGCCTGCCCCGGCCACGCCATATAGCGTTCCGTCTCGGACTTGGCCAGCCGCTCCGGATACCCCAGCGTGTCCTGCATGTACTTGATCGACTGCTCGCGCGTCCACCCCTTCGCGTGCATGCCCGTGTCCACCACCAGCCGCACCGCGCGGAGCATCTCGTCGTTCAGGTGCCCGAAGTAGTGCTCCGGCTTGCCGAACAGTTCCATCTCCTTGCCCAGCGTCTCCGCATACAGCGCCCATCCTTCCGTGTACGCGTTATTGCCGCCGAACTTGCGGAAGTCCGGCAGGTCCAGCTCCTGCAGCAGCGCGATGTGGAAGTGGTGCCCCGGCTGCCCCTCGTGCAGGAACAGCGTCACCATTTGCGTGCTGTCGTACTTGGCCGGATCGTTCACGACCGACCAGAACACGCCTGGCCTGCTACCGTCGGCCGCCGGCGCCGTGTAATGGTCGGACGCCGTCGCACGCGACAGCTCCGGCTCCAGGCGCAGGTCCAGCGGCGCTTTCGGCATCAGCGTGAACAGCGCCGGCAGCTTGGTGCGCAGCACGCCGTCCAGGCGGCGGTATTCCGCGATGATCTCGTCCTCGTGCTTGAACGGCTTGAACTTCGCCTGCTGAGACACCCAGCCCGGCAGCCCTGCCGCGGGACCGGTATAACCCATGCGCGGCCCGACCTTGGCAAACTCGCCCTGGATGCGCGCCACTTCCTTCAGTCCCGTCTCGTGGATCTGCTCCGGCGTGAGCGTCGTCGTGGTCTGCTCGGCGACGCTGGCCAGGTACCATGCACGCCCGTTCGGCAGCGCGTCGATGCCGGTGCTGGTGCGCGTGGCCGGCAGGTACTCGGCCTCGAGGAAGGTGGCGAGGCGCGCCAGCGCCGGCATCAGCCTCTCGCCGATGACCGTTTCGTATTCCTTTGCCAGCGCCGCCTTGTCCTGCGCACTGAACGCGCCCGGCATGTTCTTCACCGGCGTGTAGTAGATGCTTTCCTGCGCGCTGGCGCTGACCAGCTTCCTGTATTGCGGGAGCGCCGACACGGCCAGCGGACGCGGAAGCACGACGCCGGTACGCATCCCCTCGCGCATGTTGACGATCGCCTGGTCGATCCACGCCGGCAGTTGCGCCAGGCGGTTCAGGTAGGCGCGGTAGTCCTTCACCGTGGCGAACGGCTGCGCGCCCTGGCCGCCCGCGAAGTTCGCGAGCGTGACCGGCGTGCTGCCCATCTGCGTGACCGGCAGCAGGTGGGTCGGGAACTGCTCGAATGCGACCAGGTGCTTCAGCTCGTCCTCGAGGATGTCGTAGTTGACCTGGTCCTTTGGTCCCAATGCCGCGCGGTCGATCGCGTGCAGCTCGGACTGGAATTTGCGGTAGGCCGCGTAGTGCTGCGCGCGCACCTCGGGCACTATGCCCATGCCGATCTGGTCGTCGTGGCGCGCGCTGCCGGCCTGGGTCGAGCCGATCGGATCGAAGCGGGCGAGGGCGGTGTAGTAGCGGTCGGCCAGCGTGTCGAGCTGCTGCCTGGCGCTCGCCTGCGCGGCCTGCGCCGGCGCGGCGGGTGCTTCTGCGTAAGCGGATGGTGCGAAGGCCAGCGCGATCGCGATGCACGCGGCCCGGAGAGTCATGTTGGATGTGATCATAGGATGTGCTTGCGGTGGGTAGGGGGACGGTCCACGCATGGCGACCGTCCCCGGGGGACGCGTTACTTGTAGAACTTCCAGGAGGCGGTGTAATTGCGCGGAATGCGCTCGCCTTTGAGCCGTGCTCGCAGCATCTCGACCGGCATCGCACCCGACTGCAGGACGCTGTCGTTGAACTGCTTGATGGTCATCTTGCCGGCATCGACCAGCTCGCGCTTGAGCGCATACAGCTGCAGCGCCCCGATCATGTAGCCCGCCTGGTACAGCGGAGGATAGCTGCCGTTGAACGAACGGCGCACTTCCGCGCGCGCGTTGTCCGGCTCGTGGCCGACGCGCTTGACCAGCATGTCCACCGCCTGCTCCGGCGTCAGCTTACCCATGTGGAAGCCGAGAGAGAACAGGATGCGCGCCGCGCGGTGGTTCCGCCAGAACAGCATGCCGATGCGGTCTTCCGGTTTCTTGGCGAAGCCGCGGTCCCACAGCAGGAACTCCCAGTACACCGCCCAGCCTTCCGACATGAACGGCGTATCGAACAGGCCGCGGTGCGGCTGGTAGCGCTCCTCCATGAAGCCCTGCAGGTGGTGGCCCGGGATCAGCTCGTGGTGCACCACCGCGCGCGAGAAGTGCGGGTTATTCCCGCGCATCGTCATCAGCTTCTGGTCGTGCGTCATGGTGTCGGTCGGGTAGGCCACCAGGATGGTCGGGCCGCCCAGGAAGAACGGGCTGGCCAGCTGCGCCTCGGGCGACAGCATGTCCATGCGCCAGGTATGGCGCGCCAGTTCAGGCACCGTGATCAGGTCATTGCCGGTGACGTAGTCGATCGCTTCCTTGGCCAGGTTGCGCACCAGCTCCGTCTGTTCGCCGGGGCCGACGTGCAGCGTCTTCACCTTCTCCATCGCGGCGTGCCAGTCGTCGCCGAATCCCATCTCGCGCGATGCGCGGCGCAGCTCCGCTTCGCCCCATGCCAACTCCTTCTCGGCCAGCGCCATCAGCTCTTCCGGCGTGTACGGGATCAGCTCGCGCTGCAGCGCGCTCACCAGCCCGTCGCGGCCGATCGGATCGCCCGCCACGTTGAGCAGCGCGGGCGAGGACTTGCCGACCAGGTGCTCATTCAGCTTTTCGGCATAAGTGGACAGCGCCTTGTCGAGGTCCGCGTAAGGGCGCTTGATCCACCAGGTCATGACCGGGTCGAAGCCCGCGTAATAGTCATGCCATGCCTTCAGGTCCGCCGACGCGGCATTCAGGATCAGCATGGCGCGGCTGGCGGTGCTGCGCGATGCCAGCGGCTTCGGGCTCTTGAAGCCCGGCGCCGCCAGCAGCGCGTCCTGCGCCTTCTGCACGTCCGCGATGGCCGTGTTCAGCACCGCGGCGCTGGCAGCGCCGTCCTGCGCCTGCATCAGGCGGCGCTTTTCGGCCAGGTCGATCAGCGGGCGCAGGAACGGCACCAGCGGTTCCGCTTCCTGGTAACGCTTGCCGGCAGCCTCCAGCTCGCGCTGCTGGAACTGGATCTGGTTGCGCAGCATGACCCAGTCCAGCCGGTCGTCCACGCCGAAGCTGTCGAAGGGCAGCCGGTCCAGCTCTGCCAGCCATTCGTCATAGAAGCGCTTGTAGCTGGTACCCAGCACGGCGCCGTTGTCGACCGTGTAAAGGCGCCCCATGCTGCGCGAATCGAGACGGAAACGTTCCACCAGGACCGGCATGACCTGCTTCGAATCGGCCGCCAGCGGCGCAAGCTGCGGCGCCAGCTGGGCGGCGCCCGCCAGCGGCGCGCACGCCATCAAGCCTGCCGCGAGCAGGCCGAGCGAAAACCGCGCGCTCATTGGGATACCGGCGCTGGAGCACCATTGCGGAAGGTGTAGATCGTGACCGCCGACTGCTTCATGTTCCCGGCCGCGTCGTACGCATACGTCCCCACCACGCCCTTGTAGGTCTGGGTGTGCAGCGCCTGCGCCACGACGGCAGGGTCGGTCGAATTGGTGGTCTTCATCGCCTGCGCGATGAACATGGTCTGGTCATAGAAGGATGGCGCGTACACGTCCGGCTTGCGCTTGAAGCGCTGGGTGTAGCGCGCCTCGAACGCCGGGCCGCCGGCCTGGCGGTCCAGGATGGCGCCGCCTTGCGCGCACAGCACGTTCTCGCCGACGGCGTCGCCGCCCAGCTTGGCCATCTCCGGGCTGCACAGCGTGTCGCCACCCAGCAGCTTCGCATTCAGGCCCAGCGCCTTCATCTGGCGCGCCATGGGCGCTGCCTGCGGCGCATAGCCGCCGAAGAAGATCGCGTCCACCTTCTGCGACTTGAGCTTGGTGAGGATCGCCGCGAAATCGGTCGCCTTGTCGGTGGTGTACTCGTGGCCTGCGACCTTGATGCCGGCCTTGCGCGCCTGCTTCACGAATTCCATCGCCACGCCCTGGCCGAACGCGGTGCGGTCGTCGATCACGCCGACGTTCTTGAGCTTGAGCGCGGAGGCGGCGTGTTGCGCCATCGCGGCGCCGGCCTGGGTGTCGCTGGCGACAATGCGGAACACGCGCTTGTAGCCGGACTGGGTGATCTTGGGATTGGTGCCGACCGTCGACATCACGATGCCGTTGTCGTTATAGACGCGCGAGGCGGGGATCGCCACGCCCGAGTTGTACGGACCGAGCACGTACTTCACGCCCGCATCGGCGAACTTCTGCGCCACGATCACGCCGGCCTTCGGGTCGCCCTGGTCGTCTTCCGCGCGCAGTTCGAAGCGCACCGGCTTGCCGCCGATCGTCATCTTCTTCGCGTTCAGCTCCTCGACCGCGAGCCGGACGCCGTTCTCATTGTCCTTGCCGGCGAACGCGTTCGAGCCCGAAAGCGGGCTGCTCACGCCGATCTTTACAACCTGTTCCTGCGCCTGTGCGGCTGGCGCCAGCAGCAGCGCGGCCAGCGCCAGCGGCGCCGTGTAAGTCTTCGAATACATGCGGGGTGTCTCCAACTGTTCTATAAACAGCGGCAATCATCGCATGAAAAGAAGCGCGCAGGAACCAGCTTTACGCGGGCAGGCGCTGGCTCACCAGGTCAAGCGGCAGGGCGGTCGTGGACTTGATCTGCTCCATCGAGAACGCCGAGGACACGCCGGACAGCCTGGCCGCCTTGATCAGCTTTTTGTAGAAGCGGTCGTAGCCGTCGATATCGTTGGTGACCACCTTGAGCAGGTAGTCCACATCCCCGCTCATGCGGTGGAACTCCTGCACCTCCGGCATGTTGGTAACCGCCTCGGCGAAAGTCGTCAGCCACTTCTCGTCGTGTTCCGTGGTGCGCACGCTGACGAACACCGTCACCGGCAACCCCACCTTGTGGCGGTTGATGATCGAGACGCGCGCCTGGATGTAGCCCTCGTCCTCCAGGCGGCGCACCCGTTTCCAGCACGGGGTACTCGAAAGCCCCACCTTTTCGCTCAGCGCGGCGATGGAAAGTGTCGCGTCCGCCTGCAGTGCTGCCAGGATGGCACAGTCGAATTTGTCGAGAGAAATCATTTGCACCTTTCGCCCGATTGAGTATGGATGTGCTCCATTCTACGCAAAACGCGGAAATTATGGCACGTATTAACGCGCCGGGGGCGGTACCATATTAACCAAAGTTAAGCATCCCATCTATACATACACGGAAACAAAATGAGCCAGGAGATCTACCTCGACGCCAACGCCACCTCGCCGGTCATGCCGGCCGCGATCGACGCGGCGCTGGCCGCCATGCGCGACGGCTTCGGCAACCCGAGCAGCACCCACGCCACCGGCCTGCGCGCGCGCGCCATGCTCGATGGCGTCCGGGCGCGCGCGCGGCGGGTGCTGGGCGCGCCCCGGGGCAAGGTCATCTTCACCAGCGGCGCCACCGAAGCGATCCAGACGGCGGTGCTGTCCGCCCTGTGCGCGCTGCGTGCGCGCCGGGCGGCCGGCGAAGCGGTCGGCAGCCTGCTCGTGTATGGCGCCACCGAACACAAGGCCGTCCCGTACGCGCTGGCACACTGGAACGCCGTCCTTGGCACCGGCTTCGAACTGCGCGCGCTGCCGGTCGACGCAGAAGGCCGCCACCGCATCGACGTCCTGCGCGACCTGCTGCCGCAGGCTGCCTTCGTCTGCACCATGGCCGCGAACAACGAGAGCGGCGTCGTCACCGACCTCGCCGCCATCGGCGCGGCGCTCGACCAGGCGCCGCAGCGGCCGCTGTGGATGGTCGACTGCGTCCAGGCGCTGGGCAAACTGCCGCTGCAACTGGACGACAGCCGCATCGACTACGCCCCGTTCTCCGGGCACAAGCTGTACGCGCCCAAGGGCATCGGCATGCTGTACGTGCGCGAGGGCGCCCCGTTCACCGCGCTGTGCATGGGCGGCGGGCAGGAAGCGGGCGACCGCAGCGGCACCGAAAACATGGCCGGGATCGCCGCGCTGGGCGCCGTGCTCGAAGCGCTCGAGGATGGCGCGGCCTTCCGCACCCACAGCGAGATGGCGGCGATGCGCGAGCGCCTGGCCGCAGCGCTGCGCAGCGCCTTCCCCGACATCGTCTTCAACGTCCCGTTCGCGCACGCGCTGCCGACCACCATCAGCTTCGCCGTGCCGTCCGTATCGGGCAAGGAACTGCTCGACCTGTTCGACGCGGCCGGCGTGCGCGTCTCGGCCGGCTCCGCATGTTCCGCCGCCTCCGCCGCGCCGAGCTACGTCCTGCAGGCGATGGGCGCCGACGAGTGGCGCACCAGGGCCTCAGTGCGCATGTCGTTCGGCCCGCTGGCCGACGACGCCTTCATCGACGCCGCCTGCGCCCGCATCGAACGGTGCGGCCAGGCCCTGCGCTCTGCCGGCATTGGCGGGCGCACCGCACCGCAGCTGCCGCTCGTCACCCACCTCTCCGCGGGCGGCGCCCACAGCTGGATCATCGCCGAGGAGGGCGGCTGCATCGTCATCGACCCTGCCGACGCACTGTGCCAGCGCATCGCCGACATGACCTATGCCTCGCGCAGCAGCGTGCGCGCCATCGTCCTCACCCAGCCCGGACCGCAAGCCGGCGCCGCCCGCGACCGGCTCGCCCAGCTGTGCGGCGCCGTGCTGGGCGAATGCGACGCCGACGGCTGGCCGCTGACCAGCGCCCCGATCGAACTGGCCGACGGCGCCATCGCCGGCTCGATCGCCCTTTCCGAGCACCGACTCGTGCGCCAGCAAGCCGGAGGCGCCAGCGCCTACCTGCTCGGCAGCGCGCGCCGCGCCCGCCTGGATGGTGGCGCCATCCGCTACGCCTTTGGCGACGCCGCAGCCGACCCCGCCATCGCGGCGCGCATCGGCGGCGACACGCTCCTGTGCTGCCCGCGGGGCGACGAACTGCCGTTCGCCCGCGCCGCCGCTGCCTCGTGCGACGACACCGTCTCCGGCCTGCTGCAGCTCGACGCCTCCGCGCTCGACCGTTTCCTCGCCTCGCACCCCGGCGCCCGCCTGATCGACCTGCGCGAGCACTACGAATTCCTGGCAGGCCCCGCCCCCTCGTGCGGCATCCCCGTCGAAAGCGTCCCGCTCTCGCAGCTCGCCTCCCACCTCCCTGGCTGGCTCGGTGCCGACCAGCGCCCCCTCGTCCTCTACTGCCGCAGCGGCGCCCGCAGCGCCCGCGCCGCCCGCTGCCTGCACCGCCTCGGCTACCTTAACGCCTGGCAACTCAGCGGCGGCCTCGCCCTCGGCGGCGCCCTGCTCGCCGCCTGATCTACATCAACCCCGGGGTCAGGCCCGCATTGATGAGCTGGGGTCAGGCATCGGGCGCATTCCGCACGACTTTTGGCGCGCACGATTGCAGCGGTGTCGCGCCGCGCTACTTTTCCCGTCAAATTCCTGCACATCGCTTGCGTTGGATCAAGCGCGGGGTCAGGCACGCCCGCAGGAGGGTGCCTGACCCCGGTGCCAACCAATACCTGCACATCGTTTGCGTTGGATCAAGCTTGGGGTCAGGCCCGCCCGCAGGGGAGTGCCTGACCCCGGTGGGACCCTGGTGGCTGCTGAGTGTGTTCGATGGCGCACAGTCGCAGGCAACATGCCGGCTTACCATGGCTAGTCCATTCCACGCCGGGGCTGCATGTGGCGGCGCGTATGTCGCGGTCCGTGTTGCGCGGCATTACGAGGCAGCCATTGAAACAGGAAACGCCCCCGCTACCAGATCCGTCCAGCCCTCGCGGTCTCGCCGATGAGCAGCCGCTGCGCGCCGAGTTGTTCGGCGCGGCCCGGATGGCGCAACACGGGCGCGAGCTCGCTTCACTCCACCGTATCGATCAGCGCACGCCGCCCGTGCGCCTGCTGCCGCGCCTCGCCGCCAATGCCGGGGCCATCGTGCAGGCCTGCGATGGCATCGCGGCTGCGAGCAAGGGCGGGCTCGCGCTCACGCCGGCTGCCGAATGCCTGCTGCAGCACGCCACGCTGATCGGGGAGCAGGCGCTGCGCGCCAGGCGCGAGATGCCGCGCAAGCTGCGCCGCACGCTGCCGCGGCTCGCCGGCGGCGAGGGCGCCGGCGAGCCGCGCATCTACCAACTGGCGCTGGAGCTGGTCGCGCACACCGATGGGAAGGTCGATGTCGACAACGCGGCGCGGTTTCTCGCCGCCTACCAGGAAACCCACGTCCTGACGCTGGCCGAACTGCAGCTGTTCCCGGCGATGCTGCGCGTCGCCCTGGTCGAGGCGCTGCGCCGCATTGCCGGCGCCACGCTGCGTGGCCTGAACGAGCGCCGCCTCGCGAACCAATGGGCAGACCGGTTGGCACAAGCGGCCCCGGAGCCCGCCCGCCTGCTGGTGCTGGTGGCCGACATGGCACGCTCGCAGCCGCCGTGCACCCGCAGCTTCGTGGCCGAACTGTCGCGCCGCCTGCAGGGCCAGAGCGCGACGCTGGCGATGCAGTGGCTGGCCGCCAACCTGGCCAAGACCGGCCGCACGGTCGAGCAGGAGGTGCTGGACGAGATCGCGCAGCAGGCCGCCGACCAGGCATCGGTTGACAACGCGGCGGCGACCCTGCGGTTGCTGGGAACGGTGGATTGGCAGGCCTTCGTCGCGCGGCTCAGCCACGTCGAGCAGGAGCTCGGGCGCGATCCGGACGGCACTTATCCGCGCATGGACGCCGGCACGCGGGAAACCTACCGGCGCAAGGTTGCGCTGCTGGCTGGCCGCAGCGGCCGCCCCGAGCTGGAGGTGGCGCAGGCCGCCGTGGCACTGGCGCGCGAGCCGCGCGCACCGAGCGCCGGCGGACTGGATCCGCGCACCCGCCACGTCGGCCACTACCTGGTCGGGCGTGGTGCGCCCTTGCTCGAAGAGCGCCTGGGGCTGGCCCCGCGCGCCAGTCCGTTTGCCTCGCAGCGCTCACGCCTGCTCGCTTTCCTCGGTGCGATCTTCGTGTTCACCACGCTGTTCACCGTCGCGGCGATGGACCGCGCCCGCGACAGCGCACTGGACGAGGTGCTGGCTGCGCTGTTCACGCTGGTGTTCTCGGTCGGCGCGAGCCAGCTGGCAGTTGCGCTCGTCAGCTTCATTGCCGGCCAGCTGACCAGGCCGCGCCTCCTGCCGCGCATGGATTTCCGCGACGGCGTGCCGGACGACGCGCAGGCGCTGGTCGCCGTGCCATCGATGCTCTATTCGCCGGCGGACGTCGACACCTTGTGCGACACGCTGGAAGTGCACTTCCTCGCGAACCGCGACCCCAATCTGCGTTTCTGCCTGCTCACCGATTTTGCGGACGCCGACGCGCAGCACGTGCACGGCGACGACGAGTTGCTGGCGCTGGCGCGCGCGCGCATCGACGCGCTGAACGGCCGTCACGCATTCGAGCGCACGGTCACGACCTATGACGAAGACGGCACGGCGGCGGAGCACACGCAGCAGGTGCAGCCCTTCCTGCTGCTGCATCGCGCGCGCCGCTGGAACCCGCAGGAAGGGGTGTGGATGGGCCACGAGCGCCGACGCGGCAAGCTCGCCGAGCTCACCGCCTTGCTGCGCGGCGGCCCGCGCACGGGATTCGAGCTGATGGTGGGCCAGGTCGACCAGCTGCATGCGGTTCGCTACGTGATCACGCTCGACGCTGATACGATGCTGCCTCGCGATGCGGCGCGCGAGCTGGTCGCCACCATGGCGCATCCGCTGAACCAGGCGCAGGTGGCGCCGGACGGTTCGCGCGTTCTCGACGGCTACGGCATGCTGCAGCCGCGGATGGCGGTGCGCCTGCCTGCCACGCTGTCGTCCCGCTACGAGGGCCTGTGCGCCGGCGCCCACGGCGTCGATCCGCGCACGCGCAGCCTGCCCGACGCTTACCAGAGCCTGTTCGGGGAAGGTTCGTTCGCCGGCAAGGGCATCTACGATGTCGATGCCTACGAGCGCGTCCTCGGCAAGCGCCTGCCCGTGAACCGCATACTCAGCCACGACCTGCTGGAAGGCTGCTACCTGCGCTCGGGCGTGTTGGCGGACCAGCTGCTGTACGAGCCGACACCGTCGCGCTACAGCGAGGACGTGGGCCGCCGCCACCGCTGGGTGCGCGGCGACTGGCAAATCGCGGGCTGGCTGCGTCCGACCGTTCCCGGTCCGGATGGCGCTCGCCTGCCGAATCCGCTCACTCCGCTGTCGCGCTGGAAGATCTTCGATAACCTGCGCCGCAGCCTGGTGGCGCCCGCGTTGACAGCCCTGCTGGTGATATCGTGGCCGGTGATTCCGGTGGACTGGTTCTGGACCGCAGCAGTGCTGGCGGCGATCTTCGTGCCGCCGATGGTGTCGGCGCTGTTCAACCTGATCGAGAAGCCGGCGGGTGTGCCGTGGCCGCAGCACTGGTCCAACGTGTGGCATAACGCCGCGATGTCGATCGGCCATGCCGGCCTGGCGCTGGTGTTCCTGCCTTACGAGGCGTTCGTGAACCTCGATGCGATCGTGCGCACCTGCTGGCGCATGCTGGTGTCGCGCCGGCGCCTGCTGGAATGGCGGCCGGCGAGCCTGTCGCGTTCTTCCGCCAACCTGCACAGCAATGCCCGCAATATGTGGTTCGCGCCGCTGCTGGCCGTGCTGTGCGCGGTGGCGCTGCAGCTGTCCAATCCTCCCGCGCTGCTGCTGGCAGGGCCATTCCTGCTCGCGTGGCTGCTGTCGCCGCTGGTGGCATGGTGGGTGAGCCTGCCGCTGCCCAAAGCGGCATCGGAAATCGCTCCGGCGGATGCGCGTTTCCTGCATAAGCTGGCGCGCCGCAGCTGGGGCTTTTTCGAGACCTACGTGACCGCGCAGGAGAACTGGCTGCCGCCCGATCGCGCGCACGCGAGCGATCGCGAGGCGGTTGACCATCGCACCTCGCCCACGCACATCGGGCTGTCCCTGCTGTCCAACCTGTCCGCGTGGGACTTCGGCTATGTCACGACCGGGCAGCTGCTGGCGCGCTGCGAGGGCGCGCTGGCGACGGTGCGCGGCATCGAGCGCCACCGCGGGCACCTGTTCAACTGGTACGACACGCTGACGCTCGAGCCGCTCGAGCGGCGCTATGTCTCCACCGCTGCCAGCGGCAACCTGGCAGGCCACCTGCTGGCGCTCGCGCCCGGCCTGGAGCAGGCTGCCGACGCGCCACTGGTCGGACCGCAGGCGTTCCAGGGCATCGCCACCACGCTGGATATCGTGGAGGAGCACGCGAAGGAGGCCGGTGCCGGCGTCGCCGAAGCGGTAGCGGCGATGCGCGCCGAACTGGGGCGGGGCAGCGAGCAGGCCGGCGCGCAGACGCTGCCCCGCTTCGCGGACCGCCTGGCGCAGCTGTGCCGCCACGCCGCGCAGGTCGCCGCCGCAGCCCAGAGCGGCGTGCCGGATCTGGTCGACTGGAGCGAGCGGCTGCGCGCCCAGTGCGCCGCATTCCTGGAGGAGCTGTCGGAACTGGCCCCCTGGGCCGCGCGGGCCGACCAGTACGTGCTCGATTCGCACCTGACCCGGATGCCGACGTTGCGGGAACTGGCAGGCTTCTCCCTGCCGGAGCGGTCCGGCGATCGTTCCGCCGGCATCGACAAGCTGGTGGGGGAGGGCAGGGAGCGGGCGGCCGCCCGCGTGGCGCGGCTCGAAGCGCTGGCGCAGCAGGCGCGCGCCGCAGCGTGCATGGACTTCGGCTGCCTGTACAACCGCGCCACGCGCTTCCTGTGCGCCGGCTATGACGTGGACGAGCGACGCCTGGACGCGCGCCAGCACGACCTGCTCGCGTCGGAGAGCCGCCTCGCCAGCTTCGTCGCCATCGCGCAGGGACAGCTGCCGCGCGAGCACTGGTATGCGCTCGGACGGAAGCTGCTCTGGGTGCATCACGAGCAAGTGCTGCAATCGCGCCACGGAGCGCTGTCCGATCACCTGCTTCCCCACCTGGTGATGCCGGCCTGCCATGGCACGCTGCTGGACCATAGCGGGCGCGCGGCCGTGCGTGCGCTGGTGGGCCACGGACGCCGTGCCGGCCTGCCCCGGGGCGCTTCAGGCTTGGACGACGGCGACGGTCGAGAAGATGCCGCCGGCGACAGCCCGGACAGCATCGCTGGCACGCCATCGGCTTCGCTGCTCGGCCTGATTGGCGGCCACGATCGCGCCATCCGCAACCTGCAGCGCATGGCCGGCATCGGCCTGCTTGGGCGCTACGGATTGCACGATGGGGCATCGGCCGGCGTCGACGGCGCGCTGGAACCGACACATGCATTCTCGGCCCGGCAGCAGGGTATCGCGCTGGCGGCACTGGATCACCTGCTGTGCGACCGCGCCATGCAGCGCCGCTTTGCGTCGGCTCCCGAGCTGCGCGCCACGCTGTCGTTGCTGCAGGAGCGCATTTCGCCGGCTGCCGCGTTCCGTGCTGCCCGCGGCGTACCTGCGCCAGGCGCCGCACCGGACGCGGGATCTCCTCCGCGCACGGTCGGCCGCGCAGTGACGCCCGTTCCGCGCGTGCACTTGCTGTCGAACGGCCGCTATCACGTGATGGTCAGCAGCGCGGGAGGCGGCTACAGCCGCTGGAACGGTATCGACGTGACGCGCTGGCGCGAGGACGGAACGCGCGACCATTGGGGCAGCTTCTGCTTCGTGCGCGACTGCGGCTCGGGCGCAGTCTGGTCCACCACCTATCAGCCCACGCGCGTGCAGCCGGAAAGTTTTGAGGCGGTGTTCTCGGAGAGCTGCGCCAGCTTCCGCCGCCACGACCACGGCATCGACCTGCATACCGAGGTGGCCGTGTCGCCGGAGGACGATGTCGAGCTGCGCCGCACCCGTGTCACCAACAACTCGGGTGTCGCCCGCACGCTGGAGCTGACCAGCTACGCGGAGGTGGCGCTCGCCGCGCACGCGGAGGATGCCGCAAGCCCATCCCTGTCCGCGTTGCCCTTGCAGGCGGAGATCCTGGACGGCGAGGACGCCATCCTCTGGCAGCGCCGTCCACGCACGGACGGCGAGCCTGTTCTTCACATCCTGCACCTTGCGTGTGCGCGCGATGCGGCTGGCGCCGTGATGTCGTTCGCGACCAGCGGCGCGTCCTTCACCGGGCACGGCAACGATGTCTCCATGCCCGGCGCCATGCGCCATGAGGGCGCGCTCAGCGGCGCTTGCGGCGCGCTGCGCGACCCCATCGCCGCGATTCGCTGCCGGTTCGTGCTGGAGCCGGGGGAGGCCGCCACCGTCGATTTCGTAACCGGCGCAGCGGCAGGCCGGGAATCCGCCGTGCAGCTGGCCGGCAAATACCAGGACGCCCATCTGGCGGACCGCGTGTTTGGACTGGCGCGCACGCACGGCCAGGCCGTCCTGCGCCAGCTGGATATCGACGACGCTTCCGCCCAGCTCTACGCCGAACTGGCGGCCGGCGTGATCTATCCACAAGCGCCGCTGCGCGCCGATCCCGCCACGCTTGCGCGCAACCAGCGCGGCAAGTCCGGCTTGTGGGCATATGCCGTTTCCGGCGACCTGCCGATCCTCCTGCTGCTGTTGCGCGACGCCGCGAACATTGGCATGGCGCGCCAGCTGATCCAGGCGCACGCCTACTGGCGCATGAAGGGCTTGCCGGTCGACCTCGTGCTCTGGTACCAGGACAACAACGCGCAGCCGCTGCGCGACCAGCTGATCGGCATGGTCAACGCCGGACTCGGCATGGCTGCATCCGGCCAGCCGGGCGGGATCTTCGTGCGCGGCCTGGACCAGGTGTCGCCGGACGACCAGTTGCTGATGATGTCAGCGGCGCGAATCGTGTTCGACGACGCCGACGGCGCGCTGGCGGACCAGGTGGCGCAGGCGTTTGCCGAGGCGCCCAGGTACGGCCCGCTCGCGCCGGAGCCGGACGTGGACGCCACGCCCTACCGGCAGTCACCGATGCCGCTGCCCGAGCTCCAGCTGTTCAACGGCATGGGCGGGCTGGCGCCGGACGGACGCGAATATGTGATCCGCAGCCGCGCGGACGCACGCACCCCGGCCCCCTGGGAAAACGTGCTGGCCAATCCCTCGTTCGGCTGCGTGGTCAGCGAAAGCGGTCACGGATTCACCTGGAACGAAAACGCCGGCCGGTTCCGCCTCACGCCAGCGGATGGAGATGCCTCCGGCGAAGCGTTCTACATCCGGGACGAGCAGTCCGGGCGCTTCTGGTCGCCCTCCGCGCTGCCCGCGACCGGCAGCGGCGACTACATCACGCGCCACGGGTTCGGCTACAGCACGTTCGAGCATGCGCAGGACGCAATCCACAGCGAGATGACGGTCTTCGTCGCTCCCGACGCGCCGCTCAAGTACACCATCATCCGCGTCCGCAACGACGGTCCTTCGCTGCGCCGGCTGTCCGTCACCGGCTATGTTGAATGGGTGCTGGGCGAGCTGCGCGAGCGCAGCGCCATGCACATCGTCACCGGGCTCGATGCCGACAGCGGCGCGCTGTTCGCGCGCAATGCGTTCAATCCCGACCTGGGCGGGCGGGTCGGATTCTTCTATGTGAACGCGCAGATCCGCACGGTGACGTGCGACCGGCAGGAGTTTGTCGGCCGCACCCGCTCGCTCGCCCATCCGGCGGCCATGCGGCGCAGGCGCTTGTCGGGCCGTACCGGCGCCGCGCTCGACCCATGCGCCGCGTTCTGCGCTCCGTTCGCGCTGCGTCCCGGCGAAGAGCGCGAGCTGGTGTTCGTCCTGGGCGTTGGCGGACGCCGCACCACCGATGCCGCGCATGTGATCGAAACCTGCGGCAGCAGCGAGGCGGCGCACCGCGCCCTGGAAAAGGTCCGCCAGCACTGGGAGGATGTGCTGGGTGCGGTCCGGGTCACCACCCCCGACCCCGCGCTGGACGCGCTGGCCAATGGCTGGTTGCTGTACCAAGCGATCGCCAACGGCATGTGGTCGCGCATCGAACCGGGCCACGGCGCAGGAGCGTGCCGCTTCCGCGACCAGTTGCAGGCGGCGCTGGCGGTGGTGCACGCCCAGCCCCAGCTCCTGCGCGAGCAGTTGCTGCTGTGCGCGGCGCACCAGTTTAGCGAGGGCGATGTGCTGCACTGGTGGCATCCGCCGTCCGGATGCGGCGCGCGCACCCGCAGTTCGGACGACTACCTGTGGCTGCCGTATGCGGTTGCGCACTATGTGGGCGCGACGGGCGATGACGCGGTGCTGTCGGAGCACGCACCGTGGCTGGACGGGCGCCCGCTCAACCCCGGTGAGCAGTCATACGAGGACGTGCCCGGCCGCGCGACCGCATCGGCCACCCTGTACGAACACTGCGTGCGCGCGATCAGGAATGCATGGCGGACCGGCCCGCACGGCCTGCCGCAGATCGGCAGCGGCGACTGGAACGAATCGCTCGACATGGCCGGACGCGAGGGCAGGGGCGAGAGCATATGGCTGGCCTGGTTCACAGTGGATGTGCTGACCCGGTTCGGCGAGGTGGCGCAGCGCCACGGCGACCACGTGTTTGCCATCGCGTGCCGCGAACACGCGGTGCAGCTGGCGCAGTCGGTCGAGGAACACGGCTGGGATGGCAATTGGTACCTGCGCGCATTCCACGACGACGGCACGCCGCTGGGATCGGGCGCCGGCGCCGATTGCCGCATCGACTCGACGGCGCAGAGCTGGAGCGTGCTGTCCGGCGCGGCGCTTCCCGAGCGGGCGCGCATGGCGATGGCGCAGGTCGCCGGCCAGTTGGTGCGCACGGAGCAGCGTCTGGTGCAGCTGTTCGACCCGCCGTTCGAACGCGCCGTGCCGGATCCCGGGAGCGTCCGCGCGTTCCCTCCGGGCGTAGGCTGGAACGGCGGACAATCGACCGATGCCGCCGTATGGGTGGCGATGGCGTTTGCGCAGCTGGGCGACACGGAGCGCGCGTGGGAACTGCAGCGCATGCTCAACCCCCTGGCGCGCTCCGGCAATCGCGACGACGCGCGGGCATATGCGGTCGAGCCTTACGCCATGGCCGGCGGCATCAGCGCGCTTGGTCCGGACGCTGGGCGCGGAGAGCGCAGCTGGTGCACCACCTCGGCGGCCTGGATGTACCGGCTGATCCTCGAATCGCTGCTGGGCGTGCGGCTCAGGGACGGCGCGCTGGCGCTCTCGCCCCTGCTTCCGGAGCAGTGGGACGGGTTCACGGTGCGTTACCGGCACGGCACGGCGCTGTACCTGATCGATGTGCGCCGCGCGGCCACGCCATCGCTGACGCTGGATGGCAAGCCGGTGGACGGCAGCTGCATCGTCCTGGAGGACGACGGTGAACAGCACCTGGTCAACCTCTGCATCGGCCCCGCCCCTGCCGTATGAACACGGTGACTGTTTCCTGGGCGCATCCCGTCATGTCAACTTGTTAGTAAATAGTTAATAAGCATCAAGCCGGTTTCGGTGTGCTGTCTAAAGTGGAAGTAGCGGACTCGCCGCTACCATACCGGAGGACGCATGCCTCGCCCCTGCCTCGCCACACTCGCCGCCGCCGGCGCCTTGTCGATATCGCCGGCCGCGCTGGCGGACCGGAACCACCACGGCTTTGAAGCGACCCTGCACGCGCCCTACCAGGGGGACGATGCAGGCGGTGCGCGCACGTTCACGCTCAGCTTCGACCATCCGACCGCACACCAGGAACTGTCCGTGCACTGGACGCTGGCGCTGGAAGGTCAGCGCGGCGAGGTGCTGCGCACCTGGTCGGGAGAACTGCGGCTGCCGAAGAATGGCGCCAGCGTGCGCGTGCCGTGGCGCGGGCGAATCGAAGGCAAGGCCGCGGACGGACGGTACACGGTGCGCATGCGTGCCCGGGCCAGGCCGCGCGCGGCGCACGCGCCTGAGGGAGAGCTGATCGAGCAGGCATGGGAGGTCGTGCTCGGCCCGGTGACTACGATGCGGATGGCCGGCGCCGCGCCGATGTCCGCGCCGTCCTTGCGCTGGCCCGCCGGCGCCGCTAACGCTGCGGGCGCGCTGCCGTACCAGGTCTACTACGGCAACCTGCACAGCCAGACCAACCACAGTGACGGCGGCGCGGACGTCGGCGATTGCAGCGGCGCGCAGGAGCCCGGCGCTTCTCCGCACGGGCCCCTCGATGCATTCACCTACGCGCGCGGGCGCGGCCTCGACTTCCTGATGGCGTCGGAACACAACCACATGTACGACGGCGCCGACGGGCACGATCCGCAGGCCGATCCGGGCGAGGCGCGGGCGCTGTACCGCGACGGCCTGGCGATCGCCAGCGCCTTCACCGCCGCGAGCCCCGGCTTTGTCGCGTTGTATGGAATGGAGTGGGGCGTGATTAGCAATGGAGGCCATGTGAACATCCTGGGAGCAGGGGAGCTGTTGGGATGGGAGCGCAACGACAGCGGCGAACTGCTGGGCGACACGCTCACGCCGAAGAACGACTACGCGGCGCTGTACACGCTGATGCGGCAGCGCGGCTGGCTGGGCCAGTTCAACCATCCCAGCTGGCGCGGCCAGTTCCAGGTCGGCGGCGTCGCGTTCGGCTACACGGACGACGGCGGCGACGCCATGGCGCTGTGCGAGGTGCTCAACACCTCCGCCTTTTCGACCAGCACCAGCGAGTCGGAGACGCGGCGGTCAAGCTTCGAAGGCGCGTGCAACAAGGTGCTGGAGGCGGGCTTCCGCGTCGCCTTCTCCAGCAACCAGGACAACCACTGCGCCAACTGGGGCGCCTCCTACACCAACCGCACGGGCATCCTGGTGCCGTCCGGCGTGCCGTTCAGCGAAGCGGCGCTGATGGACGCGATCCGCGCACGGCGCGTATTCGCGACCATGGACAAGGGATCGCAGGTGGTGCTGACGGCGAACGGGCGGATGATGGGCGAGCGCTTCGCCAACAGCGGGCCGCTGCGTCTCCTGGTGGGATTTGCGAACGCGGCGGGCAAGCGCGCCGCCGCGGTCGTGCTGTACGAGGGAGTTCCCGGCCGTAACGGCACCGTCACCGAGCTGGCGCGCGTCGCCGACGCGTACTTCACGCCCGCGCCCGGCGAGCATTTCTACTACGCGAAGGTCACGCAGGAGGATGGCAACGTGCTGTGGTCTGCCCCGGTGTGGGTGAGCCAGCAGCAGTCCGGCGCGCCGCTGGACTGATCAGAAGCCGAGCCGTTCGCCCGCGCCGAGCAGCGTGGCCACGCCCAGCAGCGCGAAGATGGCGGCGGCGATGCCGTGCACGAGCCGGAGCGGCACCTTTGCGGCGATACGTTCGCCGAACAGCACCGCGGGCACGTTCGCGATCATCATGCCCAGCGTCGTGCCCGCGACGACCGCCAGCAGCGCGTCGAAGCGTGCAGCCAGCGCCACGGTCGCGACCTGGGTCTTGTCGCCCATTTCCGCCAAAAAGAACACGATCAGTGTGGTCAGGAATACGCCGTAGCGCGGCAGTTTTGCCTTTTCGTCCACTTCGTCGGGGATCAGCGTCCATGCCGCCATGGCCAGGAAGCCCACGCCCAGGATCCAGCGCATCGCCTCCGGTCCCAGCTGCGCCGAGACCCAGGCGCCGACCGATGCGGCTACCGCGTGGTTGGCCAGCGTGGCCACCAGGATCGCAAGGATGATCGGGACGGGGCGGCGGAACTTGGCCGCCAGCAGGAATGCGAGGAGTTGGGTCTTGTCGCCAATTTCCGCCAGGGCGACGATGCCGGTCGAAACGATGAATGCTTCCATGAGTGCTGCCAGTGTGATCGAGCAGGCAATGATAGCAGGGCGGCGCGTCATTACAGGCTCCAGCTTTCGCCCGCCATCGCAAAGTGCTATTCTCCAGCACCATGAAAACCTCCCAGACCCTGCGCATCGCCGCATGCGCCTTCTTCGTCCTGGCCGGTCCGGCCAGCGCCCTCGACCCGCTCTCCTACGCGCGCTATGACCAGGTGAAAACCAGCGCGCTGCACCTGGACCTGAAAGCGGACTTTCAACGCAAAAGCCTCGGCGGCTTCGCGGAACTGACTCTGGAATGGCTGGACAAGTCCGCGAAGACCCTGGACCTGGACACGCACAGCCTGGCGATCTCCCGCATCGAGGCGCAGGACGCGCGCGGCCAGTGGGCGCCGGTGACTTACAAGCTGGGACCCTTCGACGCCGAAAAGGGCAGCGCGCTGCAGGTGGACCTGCCGAACCAGCCGAAGAAGGTGCGTATCCATTACAAGACCGCGCCGACCGCCAAGGCGCTGCAGTGGCTGACCCCCGCGCAGACCATGTCCGGCAAGCACCCGTTCATGTTCAGCCAGAACCAGCCGATCAACGCGCGCTCGTGGGTGCCGTCGCAGGACACGCCGGCCGTGCGCTTCCCGTACAGCGCGCACATCGACGCGCCGGCCGGCCTGCGCGTGGTGATGAGCGCGGAGAACGACCCGAAAGCCACCGGCAAGGGCGGCTGGACCTTCAAGATGCCGCAGCCCGTCTCGGCCTACATGATCGCGATCGGCATCGGCGAGCTGGAAGGCAAATCCCTCGGCCCGCGCACCGCCGTCTATGCCGAACCGTTGCGCATGAAGGCGGCCGCCTATGAGCTGGCGGACACGGAAAAGATGATCGACGCGGCCGAATCGCTGTACGGCCCGTACCGGTGGGGACGCTACGACATGCTGGTGCTGCCGCCATCGTTCCCGATCGGCGGCATGGAAAACCCGCGCATGACCTTCCTGACCCCGACCATGATCGCCGGCGACCGCAGCCTGGTCGACCTGGTCGCGCATGAGCTGGCGCATAGCTGGTCCGGCAACCTGGTCACCAACGCGACCTGGAAGCACTGGTGGCTGAACGAAGGCGTGACCACCTATGTCACCACCCGCATCCTCGAGAAGCTGTACGGCACCGAAGTCGCGCTGATGAACCTGCAGCTGGAGCAGGAAGAAGCGCTGGCATCGCTGGCCGACATCCCGGTCGCCAAGCAGGCGCTGCTCACCAGGGATCCTGACACCTCGAACGCCAACTACACCGACGAGGGACTCGCCTATCCGAAGGGCGCATGGTTCCTGCACACGCTGGAGCAGCGCGCCGGCCGCGCGCGGTTCGACAAGTTCCTGCGCAGCTGGTTCGACAACCACGCATTCCAGAGCGTGACCAACGACCAGTTCAGGGAGTACCTGCAGAAGAACCTGCTGGCCGCGAATCCGCAGATCATGAGCGAGGCCGAGCTGGACGAGTGGATGTACGGCCCCGGCATCCCGAAGAGCGCCAAGCGCGCGCACTCGGAACGCCTGGCGCGGCTGGATGCGGCCATCGCCGGCTGGATCAAGGGCGACATCGCGACCTCGAAGCTGCCGGTGAAAGGCTGGACCGCCACCGAGTGGATGAAGTTCCTGAACGACATCGACACCAAGGTGAGCGCGGCGCGACTCAAGGAGCTGGACCAGGCGTTCGGCCTGGCGACCACGAAGAACAACGAAGTCGCGTTCCGCTTCTACCGCGCCGCCATCCACGCGGGCTACACGGACGCGATCCGCGAGCCGCTGCGCGCCTTCCTCATGAGCGTCGGCCGCCAGAAGTTCGTGGTGCCGCTGTACACCGCGCTGGTGCAGGACCCGAAAGAGCGCGCATTCGCAGTTGGCGTATTCGCCAAGGCGCGCGAGCGCTACCACCCGGAGACCCAGGCCAGCGTCGCCCGCGTCATGCCGAAGAAATAAAGGAACCATGCAAGTGAAACCAATGACCCGCATCGCCAGCGCGCTGCTCATCGCATTCGCCAGCCTGTCCGCCCACGCGGCGGAGGGCGCGTCCGCAGCCGCCAGCACCCAGGCGCAATCCGCGTTCAACCTCGAGGCCGACGTCAACCGCGCGCTGCGCACGTTCGACGTGCCGGGCATCGCCATCGCCATCGTCAAGGACGGCAAGGTCGTCACCGCGCAGGGCTTCGGCGTGCGCAAGCTGGGCCACCCCGAGAAGGTGGACGGCAAGACCATCTTCGAGGTCGCCTCGAACTCGAAAGGCTTCACCGCGGCCGCGCTGGCGATGCTGGTGGACGAGGGCAAGCTGGCCTGGGACGACCCGGTCATCAAGCACCTGCCGGACTTCCGCATGTACGACCCGTACGTCACCAACGAGATGACGGTGCGCGACCTGCTGGTGCACCGCAGCGGCCTGGGGCTGGGCGCGGGCGACCTGCTGTGGTGGCCGACGACCACCTTCACCACCGACGAAATCATCCACAAGCTGCGCTACGTGAAGCCGGCGACCAGCTTCCGCGCCAGCTACGCCTACGACAACCTGCTGTACATCGTCGCCGGCAAGATCGTCGCGCAGAAGATGGGCATGACCTGGGGCCAGGCGATGCACGAGCGGATCCTCAAGCCGCTGGGCATGACCGCGACCACCACCAGCCTGGAAGAAAACGCAGCCTTCACCAACGTGGCGGGCGCGCACTCCAAGATCAACGGCAAGGCCACCCTGGTCAAGCAGGTGCCGGTGTCGAACGCCATCGGCGCGGTGGGCATCAACACGGGCGCCGAGGACATCTCCAAGTGGATGATCGCGCTGCTCGACGGCGGCAAGATCCCCGGTTCGGACAAGCGCCTGTTCAGCGAAAAGCAGGCGCGCGAAATGTGGACCGCGCAGACGCCGATCAAGATCAGCGAGCCGAAGCCGGCGCTGGCGGCGACGCGCCCGAACTACTTCGCCTACGGCCTGGGGTTCCAGCTGCGCGACTACAAGGGCCGCATGCTGGCCATGCACGGCGGCGCGCTGCAGGGTTTCTACTCGCGCGTGCTGATGGTCCCGGAAGAAAAGCTGGGGATCGCAATCCTGACCAACGCGGAGAGCGGCGGCGCCATGACCGCGCTGCAGTACCGCATCCTGGACCACTACCTCAAGGCGCAGCCGAGCGACTGGATCAAGCTGGTCCACGACGTCGAAATGGAAGCGCACGCGAAGGAGATGGCCAAGCTGAAGACCGAGAACGCAACGCGCGCCAGGTCGGCGCCGTCGCTGCCGATGGCTTCGTACGACGGCGAGTATGAGGACGCGTGGTACGGCACGGTGTCGATCAAGCCGGTGAACGGCAAGCGCGTGATGAGCTTCTCGAAGTCGCCCGACCTGGTGGGTGAGCTGGAACACTTCCAATACGACACCTTCATCGTGCGCTGGAAGGAGCGCAACTTCAATGCGGACGCCTACGTGACGTTTGCGCTGAACCCGGACGGCTCGATCGAGCGCATGAAGATGGCGCCGATTTCGTCGGAAACGGACTTCAGCTACGACTTCCAGGACCTGTCGTTCACGCCTGCCAAAAAAGCCAAGTAAGAAAAAAGGGACTGTCCCTTCGCGGGACAGTCCCCATTATCCAAGCGCAGGAAAGATCAGCGTACAGTCCCGCAGGGACAGTCCCCGCGGTCTTACTGCTTCACGAACTTGAGCGTCATGCGGTCGCTCTCGCCAATTGCCATGTATTTCTCGCGGTCGACATCCTTCAACGCGTACGACGGCGGCAGCGTCCACACGCCTTTCGGATGGTTCGCCGTGTCCTTCGGATTGGCATTCACTTCCGACTTGGCCGCCAGCTTGAAGCCCGCCGCTTCCACCGTCTTGATCACCCACGCCTCGTGCATGTAGCCCGACGACGCGCGCTCATCCTGCTTCATCGAGGCCGGCAGGCGGTGGTCCACCACGCCGAACACGCCACCCGGCTTGAGCACCGTGTGCACCGCCTTCAGCAGCTCGCGCATCTTCTCGTCGCCCTGGCCGATCCAGTTGTGCATGTTGCGGAAGGTGAGCACCATGTCGACGCTGCCGGCCGGCGCGATGTTGTACTGCTTGCCCGGATCGAACAGGCCTACCGCGACCTTGTCGTACACCGCCGGGTTGGAATCGATCTTCTTCTTGAACGCCATCGCGTAGCGGTTCTCCGGCTTCATCTCTTCGGCCGCGCCAATCAGCTTGCCCTTCTCGCGCAGGTAGGGAGCGAGGATCTCGGTGTACCAGCCGCCGCTCGGCTCCAGTTCGACTACCGTCATGTCGGGACGGATGCCGAAGAAGCTGAGCGTCTCGTACGGGTGGCGTGCGCTGTCGCGTGCGACGTTGGCGGGGGTGCGGTGCGCGCCTTCGATCGCGGCCTTGAGCGGGTCTTGCGCGTGGGCGGCGCCGGCGGCGCCAATGGCCATCATCGCAGCGAGGATCAGTCGTTTCATCGTTACTCCGTTCTTGTTGGTTAATCGATGACGGCGATCATCTGGCAAGCCTGCTGCTGCGTCAAGCGAATGTGTGCGGTGTATGCATGCATACGTGTCCGCGCGGCGGCGCCGGACAGCATGCGGACGTACGCGGACATGAGGCCGTCCATACAGTGTGCATACACCCTGTGAAGAGAATGAAACGGCTGCCCGTTTGGCACAAACTTTGCGTGGTAATTTCTCCGTTTTACTGCTAAGGTTGCCTGCGGTTTTTCGGTCCATCAAAGCAAAAAAGCACAGGAGACAGAATGGAACGTCGTACCTTTTTAAACATCGGCGGTATGGCCCTGGGATCGATGATGCTCCCGGTTGCCGGGCGCGTCATCGCTGCAGAAGAACTGGTCAAACCAGTCGATAACAAACTCAGGAAAGCACTCGCCGACACGGCGATGACGGCCGCCACGCAGGCTGGCGCGAGCTACTGCGACGTGCGCATCGGCCGCTACCTGAACCAGTTCATCACCACCCGCGACATGACGGTGCAGAACGTGGTGAACACCGAGTCCGCGGGCGTGGGCATCCGCGTGGTGGCCGGTGGCGCCTACGGCTTCGCC
The DNA here is from genome assembly GCF_042683405.1 of Pseudoduganella sp. GCM10020061. Taxonomy (NCBI): domain Bacteria; kingdom Pseudomonadati; phylum Pseudomonadota; class Betaproteobacteria; order Burkholderiales; family Oxalobacteraceae; genus Pseudoduganella; species Pseudoduganella sp. GCM10020061. Next base: position 565,709 of record NZ_JBHUJS010000001.1, read on the forward strand.
GCCACCAACGACATGACGCCGGACTCCGTGGCCAACGCCGCGCGCCAGGCCGTGGCGATCGCGAAGGCGAATGCGCGCCTGCAGTCCGAACCCGTGCGCCTCGCGCCGGTCAAGGGCGTGGGCGAAGTGAGCTGGGCGACCCCGATCAAGAAGGACTGGCGCCTCGTCCCGATCAAGGAAAAGGCCGATATGCTGCTGGCCGCGAACAAGGCCGGCATGGACGGCGGCGCGAACTTCATGCAGTCGATGCTGTTCCAGGTGAACCAGCAGAAGTACTTCGCTTCCACCGACGGCTCCTACATCGACCAGGACATCCACCGTCTGTGGCTGCCGCTCAGCGCCACCGCGGTCGACCGTGGCACCGGCAAGTTCCGCACCCGCCAGGGCCTGTCGGCGCCGGTGGGCATGGGCTACGAATACCTGGACGCCAAGCCGCACAACAAGATCAAGGCAGCAGGCGGCGTCGCCACGCTGTACAACGGCGCGTATGACGTGGTCGAAGACGCGCGCGCCGCAGGCATGCACGCCAAGCAGAAGCTCACCGCCAAGTCGGTCGAGCCGGGCAAGTACGACCTGGTGCTGTCGCCAGAACACATGTGGCTGACGATCCACGAGTCGGTCGGCCACCCGACGGAACTGGACCGCGTGCTCGGCTACGAAGCCAACTACGCCGGCACCAGCTTCGCCACGCTCGACAAGTGGCAGTCGAAGAACTTCAAGTACGGTTCCCCGATCGTCAACATCGAGGCCGACAAGGTGCGCCAGGGTTCGCTGGGCGCGGTCGGCTACGACGACGAAGGCGTGAAGACCAAGTCGTGGGACGTGATCAAGGACGGCGTGCTGGTGAGCTACCAGGCCACGCGCGACCAGGCGCACGTGCTGGGACTGGAAGAATCGCAGGGCTGCTCGTTCGCCGACAGCTGGAGCAGCGTGCAGTTCCAGCGCATGCCGAACATCTCGCTCAAGGCCGGCACGAAAAAGCTGACTCCGGACGAGATGATCAAGGACGTCAAGAAGGGTATCTACATCGTGGGCGCCGGCTCGTTCTCGATCGACCAGCAGCGCTACAACTTCCAGTTCGGCGGCCAGCTGTTCTACGAAATCAAGGACGGCAAGATCGCAGGCATGCTGGAGGACGTGGCTTACCAGTCCAACACCCAGGAATTCTGGAACGCCTGCTCGGCGATCTGCGACCAGAGCGACTGGCGCATGGATGGCTCCTTCTTCGATGGCAAAGGCCAGCCGTCGCAGGTATCGATGGTCTCGCACGGATCGTCCACCTCGCGCTTCAACGGCATCAACGTCATCAACACCGCACGCAAAATTGGCTAAGCAGGGAACACGCACATGAAATTTCTGACCCAAGAAGAAACCAAGCGCATTACCGACCGCGTAATGTCCTATACCAAGGCCGACCAGTGCCAGGTGTCGATCAACGGTTCGCGCGAAGGCAACATCCGCTTTGCGCGCAACGCCGTGTCGACCGCCGGCCTGGTGGAGAACACGCAGATGGGCGTGTCGGTCGCCTTCGGCAAGAAGCAGGGCACCGCCACCGTCAACGAGTTCGATGAGAAGTCGATCGAAAAAGCGGTGCGCCGCGCGGAAGACCTGGCGCGCCTGGCGCCGGAGAATCCGGAGTTCGTGCCGGCGGTGTCGAACCAGCAGTACAAGCCGTCGCCGACCTTCAGCAAGAAGACTGCCGACATCGACCCCGAGTTCCGCGCCGCCGTCGCTGCCTACAGCATCGAGGCGAGCCGCAAGAACAAGCTGGTGTGCGCAGGCTTCTTCAGCGATAACACCGAGTTCCAGACCATCGCCAACTCCAAGGGCGTGTTCGGCCACCAGGATGCGACCTCGCTCGACTTCACCTGCACCGTGCGCACCGAAGACGGCCGCGGTTCGGGCTGGGCCAAGAGCACCGCGATCGACGCGGCCAAGTTCAATCCGCGCGAGGCGGCCGACATCGCGATCGAAAAAGCATTGCGCTCGGTCGACGCCAAGGCGCTGGAGCCGGGCCGCTACACCGTGATCCTGGAGCCGGCTGCCACCGCCGGCCTGATCTCGTTCATGCTGAACGGCTTCGACGCCCGCAACGCGGACGAAGGCCGCAGCTTCCTGTCCAAGAAAGGCGGCGGCACGCGCCTGGGCGAGAAGCTGTTCGACGAGAAGGTCAACATCTGGACCGACCCGTGGGATCCGAATGTCGCCGTGACCCCGTGGGCCGGCAACTCGATGCTGGCGCGCGAGCGCTTCCCGGTCATCAAGGACGGCAAGGTCAGTGCGCTCGACTACTCGCTGTTCTGGGCGCAGAAGAAGGGCGTGCGTCCGGTCGGCTCGATCGGCAACATCATCATGGCCGGCACCGACAAGAGCACCGCGGACCTGATCGCGTCCACCAAGAAGGGCATCCTGGTCACCCGCACCTGGTACATCCGCATGGTCGACCCACAATCGGTCCTGCTGACCGGCCTGACCCGCGACGGCACCTTCTACATCGAGAACGGCAAGATCATGTACCCGGTGAAGAACTTCCGCTTCAACGAGAGCCCGATCACCATGCTCAACAACATCGAAGAAATCGGCAAGCCGGTCGTGATCGCGGGCGACGAGTCGAACTACTCGATGATGATTCCGCCGATGAAGGTACGCGACTTCAACTTCACGTCGCTGTCCGACGCCGTGTAATCAAAAAGGGGACGGTCCCCGGCGGGGCCGTCCCCAACCCCGCTTTTGGAGTAGATCGTGGAACGACGCAGTTTTCTCAAGCTCGGCGGAATCGCCGGCACCCTGCTGGTACCGGTATTCGGCAACGCCATCGCGGCCGAACAGCTCACCAGCCCGATGGAAGTCAGGTTCAAGAAAGCGCTGGCCGACGCCGCGCTGAACGCGGCCACCAAGGCCGGCGCATCGTATTGCGACGTTCGCATCGGCCGCTACCTCAACCAGTTCATCACCACGCGCGACCTGAACGTCGAAAACGTGGTGAACACCGAATCGACCGGTGTCGGCGTGCGCGTGGTCGCCAATGGCGCCTACGGCTTTGCCGCCACCAATGACATGACGCCGGACGGCGTCGCCAGCGCCGCACGTACCGCGGTCGCCATCGCCAAGGCCAATTCGAAGCTGCAGTCCGAACCGGTCGTGCTGGCGCCTGTGAAGGGCGTCGGCGAAGTGTCGTGGGCGACCCCGTACACGCGCGACTGGCGCACCGTGCCGATCAAGGAAAAGGCCGAGATGCTGCTGGCCGCGAACAAGGCCGGCCTGGATGCCGGCGCGAGCTTCATGCGCTCGCAGCTGTTCCAGGTGAACCAGCAGAAGTATTTCGCGTCCACCGACGGCTCCTACATCGACCAGGACGTGCACCGCCTGTGGGCGCCGCTGACCGCCACCGCGGTCGACAAGGCCACCGGCAAGTTCCGCAACCGCGAGGGACTCGGCTCCCCGGTCGGCATGGGCTACGAATACTTCGACGCCAGGCCGGAGCACAAGGTGCGCGCCGCCGGCGGCGTCGCCACGCTGTACACCAAATCCTACGACCTGGTCGCGGAGGCAAAGCTGGCCGGACGCCAGGCGCGCGAGAAGCTGAGCGCCAAGTCGGTCGAGCCGGGCAAGTACGACCTGGTGCTCTCGCCCGACCACCTGTTCCTGACCATCCACGAATCGGTCGGCCACCCGACGGAACTGGACCGCGTGCTGGGCTACGAGGCCAACTACGCCGGCACCAGTTTCCTCACGCTGGACAAGTGGCAGTCGAAGAAATTCAAGTTCGGCAGCGAACGTGTCAACTTCACCGGCGACAAGAACGAGCCGACCTCGCTTGGCAACGTCGCCTACGACGACGACGGCGTGCCGGCCAAGCGCTGGGACATCATCAAGGACGGCATCCTGGTGAACTACCAGGCCACGCGCGACCAGGTCCACATGATCGGCCAGAACGAATCGCACGGCTGCTCGTACGCGGACAGCTGGAGCAGCGTCGCGTTCCAGCGCATGCCGAACGTGTCGCTGGCGCCGGGCAAGCAGCGCCTGACGCCGGACGAAATGGTCAAGGACGTCAAGAAGGGCATCTACATCCTCGGCCGCGGTTCCTACTCGATCGACCAGCAGCGCTACAACTTCCAGTTCGGCGGCCAGCTGTACTACGAGATCAAGGACGGCAAGATCGGCCCGATGCTGGAAGACGTGGCCTACCAGGCGAACACGCAGGACTTCTGGAATGCGTGCAGCGCGATCTGCGACGAGCGCGACTGGCGCATGGGCGGCTCCTTCTTCGACGGCAAAGGCCAGCCGGGGCAGGTCTCCGCGGTGTCGCACGGTTCGTCGACCACGCGTTTCGACGGCATCAACGTCATCAACACGGCGCGCAAGATCGGCTAAACCGCAGTGGCAGCTTTCGATTTCTATTTCACGCGCCTGATCTACGATTCGGGCGACTGGGATGTGGATATCCGCATGCCGAGCAACGTGCTGAACTCGCTGGTCGAGTACACCACGTTGCGGGTCGACCCGGTCGAGCGGATGGTGCCGCTGTCCGATCCCAAGGTGCTCGAGGCGCCGTTCGTCTACATGGCCGGGCACAAGCTGGTGCAGTTCTCGCCGGCCGAGCGGCGCAACTTCGAGCGCTACGTGCGCGGCGGCGGCTTCGTGTTCGTGGACGACTGCAACCATGACATCGACGGCCTGTTCGCCAAGTCCTTCGAAGCGGAGATGGCGCGCATCTTCGGCCCGAAGGCGCTGAAGAAAATCCCCAACAACCATCCCATCTATTCGAGCTTCTTCAAGTTCGACGGCCCGCCCAATACCGGCGTGGAGCTGAACGGCTGGGGCGACGACCTGGTGCACGACTACCTGAAGGCGATCGAGATCGACGGGCGCGTGCGCGTGCTGTACTCCAACAAGGACTACGGCTGCGAGTGGGATTACGACTTCCGCAACAAGCGCTACCTTGTCATCGACAACACGCGCTTCGCGGTCAATATCATTCAATACGCATTGGGAGCATGATGGAAGCGGTAGCCTGGAACGAAAACGATGTGGCCGAACTGACGCGCAAGGTTGGCGCGCTCAAGGCCAGCATGGGCAAGGTCATCATCGGTCAGGAATCGGTGCTGGACTCGCTGATCATCTGCCTGCTGGCCGGCGGCCATGCGCTGGTCGAAGGCGTTCCGGGACTGGGCAAGACGCTGCTGGTCAAGTCGCTGGCGCAGGCCACCGGCATGCACTTCAACCGCGTCCAGTTCACGCCGGACCTGATGCCGTCCGATATCGTCGGCACCGAGATCCTGGAAGAAGACCACGCCACCCGCCAGCGCGTGTTCCGCTTCCAGCAGGGGCCCGTGTTCACCCAGGTCCTGCTGGCCGACGAGATCAACCGCGCGCCGCCCAAGACCCAGTCCGCACTGCTGGAAGCGATGCAGGAGCGCGCCGTGACGTTTGCCGGCCAGACCCACCAGCTGCCCAAGCCGTTCTTCGTGCTGGCGACCCAGAACCCGATCGAGCAGTCCGGCACCTATCCGCTGCCGGAGGCGCAGCTCGACCGCTTCCTGCTGCGCATCGACGTGGTCTACCCGACCGAGGACGAGGAAGTGCGGATGGTGTCGGCCACCACGCATGCCGGCCTCCGCGACGCCGAGCAGGCGATGGATACCGAAACGCTGCTGCGCCTGCAGCGGCTGGTGCGCGACATCGAGATCGGCGAGCACCTGGTGCGCTACGCGACCCGCCTGGTGCGCGCGACGCGCCCGTCGGAGACCACCGTCGCCGCGGTCCGGAAGCACGTCGGCTGGGGCGCAGGCCCGCGCGCCGGACAGGCGCTGGTGCTGGCGTCCAAGGCGCGCGCGCTCATGCAGGGCCGCCTGGCGGCCACCCGCGAGGACATCGGCGCCATGCTGCTGCCGGTGCTGGCGCACCGCGTCCTGCGCAACTTCGAGGCGGAAGCGGACGGCATCGCCATCGCCGACATCCTGCAGGCGCTGCACAACGAGATCCCGGTCGCCTGACAAGCATGATCGCTTCATCGGCGCTGGTCGCGCACACGGCCGATCTCGGCCTCGTCATTCGTCACGTCCTGGCAGGGCTCGGACATGGCATCCACGCCGGCCGCGAGCGCGGCGCGGGCGTGGAATTCTCGGAGTACCGCGCGTATGCGCCGGGCGACGAATGGCGGCGCGTGGACTGGAAGCTGCTGGCGCGCGCCGACCGCTACTTCGTGCGCGAGGCGGAGCGCGACAGCCACGTCGCGGCCTGGCTGGTGCTGGACGCCACCGCATCGATGGCCGAGCCAAGCCGCAGCGTCAAGGGACTGGACAAGATGTGGTTCGCGCGCACGCTCCTGGGATGCATCGCGTCGATCGCGCAGCGCCAGGGCGACGCATTCGGCCTGCTGGTCCTCAGCGGCGGCAAGGTGCAGTTCACCCCGGCCTCGCGCGGACCGCGCCAGCTCCAGCGCGTGCTGGCGGCGCTGTCGCGCGCCGAACCGTCGGGCGAGTTGCCGCCGGAGGACCTGCTGCGCTCCAGCCTGCATTTCGCCCGCTCGCCCAGCCTGGTTTTTGCTGCCGGCGATTTCATTGAATTTCCGTCGGCGCTCTCGTCGGCGCTGGTACGACTGCGCCACATGCAGCACGACGTGCGCGTAGTCGGGCTGCAGACGCAGGCCGAGGTGGACGCGGGCTTCGACGCCGCGCGTCCCTACCGCGATCCGGAGCATGCGGGTGCGGTGTTCCGCTTCGATGCCGCCGCGCAGGTCCAGTACCGCGAGCGCCGCACCGGACATTTCGATGCCGTCGCCGCCGAATGGAAAAAGCACGACATACCGGCTCTGATGGCCACCATTGAAGACGCACCCGGCGCGGTGCTGCGCGCATGGATGCGCAAGGCGGGGCGCATATGAGCCTCTGGTGGTTCGCACTCCCTATCCTGCTGCTGCCGGTCTGGTGGCACCGCCAGAAGCGCGAGAGCGTCAAGGCCGTGCCGCTGGCGACGGCGCGTTTCCTCCCGCAGGCCGACCCGCGCCAGGTGCGCGTATGGAAATGGTCCGACCGCTTCCTGCTCCTGCTGCGCTGCCTGCTGCTCGTGGCGGTGATCGTGCGGCTTGCGGACCTGATGTTCCCGTGGCGCGGCGATGCCGTGCTGGTCGCGCCGGGCACGGACGCGGGGTGGGTCGACCGGCAAGCCGCAGCAGTGGGGATGGCGAGCGCGCCGCGCATGCAAATGGATGGCCGCGACGTGCTGGCCTGGTTTGCCGCGCACGAACGCGAATGGAACGACGGCGCCCGCGTGCTGGTCGTTGGCGACGTCGCCATGCCCGCGCAGATGCCGCGCCTGCGCCATACCGTCATCCTGCGTACCCGCCCATCGGCCACGAAGCCCGAGCCGCGCCGCGTGCTGGTGACGAGCGAGCGCGCTGCCGCATGGCGCGCGTTCTTCGATGCCGCCTCTGCGAGCGGCCAGCCATATGTGGCGGCGACCGGTGCGGCCGAGCTGGCGGTGTGGGACAACGCTGCCGCGCCGCCTGCGGACCGCAAGGCCGGATTGTGGTGGGTCACCCGGCCTGCCGCGTTCCCGCAACTGGCGCAGGCGCGCCCCGTGCCGGCAACCGGGATCGCCGGCTTCCGCTATGCCGATACGCCGCAGGGCCGGGTCTGGACCGCGAACAGCCTGCCGCCGGCTGATGCCGATGCCGCCGGACGCCTGTTCGAGACCTGGCAGCGCCTCCATTACGCGCCGGTGCCGTACACCGTGCCCTCGCACACGCTGCAGGCATTCGCCGGTGCGCCGCTGGCGAGCGGCAGCGGCGCCCTGCGTTCCTTCTTCAATATGCTGCTGATCGCCCTGTTTGCAGCCGAACGGATCCTGACCCATGTCCGCCGCCGCTGATATCGTCTCGCGCCTTCAACTGCTGGCCATGCGCCGCCGCGCGCTGGCGTGGCTGCTCGCGCTGCTGCCGTGGATCGCGCTGCGCTCTGTAATCGGGATTGCAGCGGTCGTGCTGGTGGCCGGCTTCGACCTCTGGCGCGTGCGTCGCAAGGTCGCCGCGCAGTGGACCGCCTGGCTGGACGCACAGTGGCCGGAGATGGAAGACAGCAGCCGCCTGCTGCTCGACGCGTCGACCCCGGTGGCGCGCCTGCAGCAGGCGCGCGTGCTCCGCCGCGCAGAAGAGCTGTTGGGCCAGGGCGAAGCGGGCCGGGTCGCCTGGCAGCATATCGGCCATGGCTTTGGCTGGGTGGTGCCGAGCCTGGTCATCGCCGCGTCGCTGTGGGCATGGCAGCAGCGCACGGTCGCAGCCGCGACGCCTTCCGCCCCGATTGCCATGGCCGCGGAGAAGCCGGCGCCGACGATCGGCCTGCGTGTCGAGCCGCCTGGCTACACCGGACTTGCATCCTACGACAGCGCGCCGCGCGACCTCCAGGTGCCGTCCACTTCGACCGTGCGCTGGTGCGTGAAGAACGGCGTGGAGCCGCTCGCGCCGGTCGAGCTCTCCGACGGCAATGTGCTCAGGTTCGAGCGCGCCTGTGCGCAGTGGAAGGCGACCGAATCGGTGTTCTGGCGCTGGAACGGCATTCGCCACAACCTGCGCGTGACGCCCGACGTGGCCCCGGTGGTCACGATTGCGGCGCCGAAGGACATCCTGACCATCCTCCCGGCCGGCACCACCTCTGCGCACATCAACCTGGCGGTGCAGGACGATTACCGGGTGGTGCGGGCCACGCTGCACATGACGCTGGCGCGCGGCAGCGGCGAGAACGTGCGCTTCTCCGACCGCGAAATGCCGATCCCGGCAGGGAGCAATCCAAAGCAGCGCCGCTTCGACCGCCGCTTCACGCTGGCCGAACTGGGCATGGAGCCGGGCGACGAACTGTACTTCTTCGTGCGCGCGGTGGACAACGCCGGCACGCCGCAGATGACGCAGTCGCCCACCTATACGCTGCGCCTGCCCGGACCGCAGGCCGAGGGTGAGCAGTCGACCGCGCTGCCGATGCTGGTCAAGCCGGAGAACCTGCGCAGCCAGCGCCAGATCATCATCGACACCGAGCAGCTGCTGGCCGACATGCGCGCGAACCCGCGCATGCCGGCGGCGGCGATCCGGGCGCGCAGCGAGGCGATCGCCGGCGACCAGGGCGTGCTGCGCCGCCGCTACGGCCAGTTCCTCGGCGAGGAATCGTCGCTGTTCGCGGCTGGAGACGACCATGCCGGCGAAGGCGAGGGCGGCGGCATGGATGTGCTGCACGACTACGGCCACGCGCACGACCAGGCCGAGAACGCGACGCTGTTCGACGAAGAGACAAAGAAGATCCTGCGGCGCGCGCTGTCGGCGATGTGGGACGCGGAAAAGTCGTTGCGCGCGATCGAGCCCCGGTCCGCGCTGGCGCCGGAGAACAAGGCCCTGCTGGCGATCAAGGAGCTGCAACAGGCCGACCGCATCTACCTGCACAAGACCGCGTTCGCACCGCCGCCGATCAAGGAAGAGAAGCGCATGACCGGCGAGCTGGATGGCGCAGCGTCGTACCAGCGCGAGCAGGCCGGATCCGATGATGTGGTTCCCGCCACGGTGCGCAAGCTGATCGCCGCACTGTCCGAAGAGGGCGCGCTGCCGGCCTTGTGGTCGCGCGACGCCAACGACTGGATCCGTGAGCGCATCCGCGACGACGACCAGCGCCTGTCCGCGCAGCGCGCGGTGCAGGACGTCGCGGACGGATGCGTCAAATGCCGTCCGGCGCTGCGCGCCTGGCTGCGCGGCGCCATCGAGACTGCGCCTGTGCTGCTGCAGGCAAAGCCGGTCGCGGAGACGCCGTTCACGAAAGCATTGCAAGGCGGAGGCCGCAAATGATTGAACTGGCTATTGCAGCCGTAGCGGTGGCGCTGGCCAGCGCGGCGGCGTACCTGTGGCGCCGCCAGTGGATCGATGCTGCGCTGGCGCTGGTCGCGGGCGCCGCGCTGGCAGCGCTGGTCAATGGTTTCAGCCTGCCTGCCGGCAGGGGGCCTGCGGCCGATGCAGCATCCGGCGACATCGCGCACGCGGCCGAAGTGACGGTGGACGGCGACGGCCTGCGCGCGGCGCAGTGGCATGACCTGCCGGCGCGTCCGCTGCGCTGGAGCGCGCCGGACACGCCTGTGCTGCGCCTCGACTTCCCCCACGAGATGGTGCGCGGCCGTATCTTCACGCTGGCGGTCGAGCGCGGCGAGAGTGGCCCCGCACGCCTGCAACTGCTGGCCGAGAACGGTGCGCTGCTGGCCGAATCGAAGGGCGAGGGCCGGACCATTTCCGTGCAATGGATGCCGCCGATCGCCGAATCGCTGGTGCTGCGGGCGCGCCTGCTCGGCAAGGACGGCAAGCCTGTTGCGGAAGGCCCGGTGCCGTTCCGTGTGACCGACAATGAACCGCTGCGCGTGCAAGGCCGCTTCGGCGCGCCGTCGTTCGACGCGCAAGTGCTGGCGCGGCTGCTGCAGCAGTCGCACGCGGTGCTCGATTGGCGCGTCGTGCTCGGAAAGACGATCACGCGTGCGCAGACCTCGCGCGAAGCGATCGCCAGGCCCGACGTGGTTGTCGTGGACGCGGCCTACGTCGAGCGCCTGCCCGCGAGCGCGCGTGCCCAACTCATGGCGCAGACCGCAAGCGGCGTTCCGCTGATCGTGCTGGGCGCGAATGCGTCCGACCGCTCGCTGTGGCAACGCGAGTTCCAGCTGGCGCTGGCCTCCCAGCCGGACGGCACCGAGACGCGCGGCGAGCTGAAAATGGCCGTGCCTGCGCTGGCCGCCCAGGCCCAGGGGACGTGGCGCGATGGCGGCGAGCGCATCGCCACGCGGGCATGGCAGCAGGGCCGCATCACGTGGCTGTCGCTGGCCGACTGGCACCGCCACGCGATCACGCAGCCGAAGGCGCTGGCGCTGTGGTGGCAGCAGGTGGTCGATGCCGCGGGCGTGCGCCGCAAGGTGGACATGAACTGGCTGGCGCCGGCCGAGATGCCGCTCGCGGGCCAGCGCCTGGAAGTCTGCGCGACCGGCGTCCAGGGCAGCGTGCGTTTCCCGTCGCTCGACCAGTCGCTGGAATGGCAGCGCCGTCCGGACAAGGCCGGCGCCTCGTGCGTGGCGGTGTGGCCGCGCAAGGAGGGATGGCTGGCGATGGAAACCGGCGCCAAGGGCGAGGCGCGCAGCGCCGTGTACGTGTACGAAGACCAGGACTGGCCGATGTGGCAGGCGGCGCAGCGGCGCGACGCCACCGCGCTGTACGCGGCGCGTACGCCGGAGCGGGTCCCGGCCGGACGCACGCCGCTGCCGGAGTGGCCGTTTGCACTGGCGTTCGTGGCGGCCATGCTTGGCTTGTGGTGGCGCGAACGGCGATAGCAGGATGGTGTTGGCGGAATCGGCCACAACATGGCCGATTCCGCCAAAAGGATGGACCGGTCCCCTTGCGTGCCGGCGCGACTAGGCGTGGTCGTGCATCCAGGCCTTGAGGCCGTTGACCCAGTTCTTGGCGGGCAGGTTGAACTCGCGCCGGATGTCGCCCGCGCGCTTATATAGCGCGGCAAAGTCGACTTGCGGCGAGTTCTTGAAAGCGATGACGACGATGTTCGCATCGTGCACCTCGGGCAGCCAGACCACCGAGTCGAACGCCGACTCCATCGCCTGCAGGTTCTTGTCGTAGTTGGAAAAGTCCCCGAACACGTTTGCCGTCATGATGCCGCCATCTTTCAGGCAGTCCGCGCAGGCCTGGTAGAACTCGGGCGTGTCCAGCACCGGGCCGCGCGCTTCTTCGTCGTACAGGTCGACCTGCAGCACATCGAGCTGGCCGCGGTTGGCCGGATCGTTGACGAAGTCGAGCGCGTCCATCTCGCGCACGTCCAGCCGCGCGTCGTTGGGCGGCAGCCCGAACAACGCGCGGTTGATGGCGACGACGTTGGGATTGAGCTCGGCGACCGACACGCGCGCCTGCGGGAAGCGCTGGTAGCAGAACTTGGTGAGCGCGCCGCTGCCCAGCCCCAATTGCGCGATGCGGCGCGGCTGCTCAATGAACAGCATCCACATCATCATCATCTGGACGTATTCCAGCTCGATCGCGTCCGGCCGCGACAGGCGCATCGCGCCCTGCACCCACGAGGTGCCAAGGTGGAGGAAGCGCACGCCTTTGAATTCGGTGATGGTCGCGGGCGGATGCCCCGGTGCGGAAAAACGTGGATCGGGTGACGACATTACGACAGTGTAGCAGCCGCCGGCAGGATCATCGTCACGGCCAGGCCGCCGCCGTCGCGATTGGCCAGCTGGATGCGCCCGCCGTGCGCTTCCGCGATCTCGCGCGCAAGCGCCAGTCCCAGGCCCGTGCCGCTGCGCTTGGTGGAGTAGAACGGCACCAGCGCATTGGTCAGCACTGCCTCGTTCATGCCCTGGCCGCGGTCCAGCACTTCGATGCGCCAGAAGCCCTGCGCCAGGCGCACGCTCAGCTCGACCTTGTCCGGAGCGGAACCCGATTCGTGGGCGTTCTTCAGCAGGTTGAGGAGGGCCTGCTCCATCTGGGCCGGATCGAACACCGCGCGCTCCTGCGGCAGCTCGCCCACGATGCGGAAGCGTACTTCGGAGGCCAGCCGTTCCGCGAACAGGTCCCAGCTTACGCTCTCCGGGCGCGGCGTCGGCAGCTTGGCGAAGCGCGCATAGCCCGAGATGAACGACTCCAGGTGCCGGGTGCGTTCGGTGATCGTCTCCAGGATCTGGGGCAGCCGTTCGGTCTGCCCGCGGCGCACCAGTTCCGCGCCCGAATGCGCGAGCGAGGTGAGGGGCGCGAGGGAGTTGTTCAGTTCATGGCTGATGACACGGATGACCTTCTTCCAGGTCTGCACTTCCTGGCGGCGTAGCTCCTGCGTCAACTGGCGGATCAGGATCAGCTCGTGCTTGCGGCCGTTCAGGCTGAAGGTGCGGCGCGCCAGGTGGTACACGTCTTCTTCCGTGCCGTCTGCCGCGCTGACGGCGAACAGGCCGTCCTTCCCTTTGGCCAGTGCTTCGGTCAGCGCCGGCGCGGCACCCGACAGGATGTCCTGCAGCTGCATGCCTTCCAGCTTGCGGCCTTCCGCCAGCAACTGGCGCGCGGCGATGTTGGCGAACGCGATGCGGTGCTCGCGCGCGACCAGCAGCATGGCGACCGGCGTGTTCTGCACCATCGTATCGAGCAGGAGTTCGCGCTGCACGAGATCCAGGCGTTGTTCGCGCAGGACATGCCCCAGCGCGTTGTGCGCGGCCACCAGATCGGCCAGCTCGTCGTTCCGGTCCCAGTGCAGGCTGAACGAAAAGTCGCCGTCCTTGTAGCTGGTGACCGTGCCTTGCAGCGCGCGGAACAGCGACAGGATGAGCTGGATCTGCGAGCGGATCGTGATAATGGCGACCGGCACGACGAGCGCGAGGCAGATGCTGAAGACGAGCAGCGGGCGGCCCGGCAGCAGATGATCGAGCGCCATCGCGATAACGATGCCGAGTGCGAGCAGGGTGCCGACCAGTACGGACCAGCGCGTGACCAGCGAAAAGCGGTAGCCGCCCGGCGGCGCGTTCGGCTTCATCGCTTAGGGGCGGGCGATGCCGAGCCGCTCCATGCGGCGGTACAGCGCCTGGCGCGACAGCCCAAGGTCGGCAGCTGCCTGTGCGACCACGCCGTTGGCGCGCGCCAGCGCCTGCGCAATGGTGTCGCGGTCCGGCTCCATGTCGACGCCCGCAGCAGGTGCGACCAGCGGCAGTCCCAGGTCGGCCGCGCCGATGAAGTCGCCGGTGGCGAGCAGGCCGGCGCGCGCCATCACGTTCTTCAGTTCGCGCACATTACCCGGCCACGAGTGCGCGAGTAGCGAAGCTTGCGCAGCGGCGTCCAGCTTCTTGCGGCCGCCCAGGAAGCTGTTGGCCAGCGGGAGGATGTCCGCCGGGCGGCTGGCCAGCGGGGGCAGCCGCAGCTCGATCACGTTGAGGCGGTAGAACAGGTCTTCGCGGAAGGTGCCCGCGCGGATCATGGCGGCCAGGTCGGCATTGGTGGCGCTGATCACGCGCACCTTGACCTGGCGCTCGCGGTTGGACCCGAGGCGTTCGAACCGGCCAGTCTCCAGAACCCGCAGCAGTTTCATCTGGCCGGCCAGCGGCAGGTTCCCGATCTCGTCGAGGAACAGGGTGCCCCCGTCGGCCGCTTCGAACTTGCCTTCGCGCGCCTTGGAAGCGCCCGTGTAGGCGCCCGCATCGGCGCCGAACAGCTCCGCTTCGATCAGTTCCGCCGGCAGCGCGCCGCAATTGAGCACCACGAACGGCCCGTCTGCGACCGAGGAATTGGCCTTGATGATTTCGGCAATGCGTTCCTTGCCGGTGCCGTTCGGGCCGGTGATCAGCACCGGCACGTCGGCGCGCGCGACCTGGCAGGCCAGCTGCAGCACGCGTTCGGTGGCCGGGTCTTCCCACACCATGCCGCACAGCTTGTAGCGGCTTTCGAGCTCGCGCTTTTCGCGGCGCTCGCGCTGCACGCGCTGCTGCAGGGCGCGGTTGGCCTGGCCCAGCTCGACCAGGTTAGTGACAGTCGCGAGCAGGCGCTGGTCGTCCCATGGCTTGGAAAGGTAGTCGGCGGCGCCCGACTTGACCAGGTCCACCGCCGCGTCCAAATGGGTCCATGCGGTCAGCAGGATCACCGGCAGGTCGGGGTGGCGCGCGCGAATTTCGCGGAACAGGGCGACGCCTTCTTCGCCGGAGGTGGTGTCGGCGGTGAAGTTCATGTCCTGGATGACCAGGTCCACGCGATGGCGGGCCAGCATCTGCAGGCCCTCTTCCGGAGAGGCGGCGCGCAGCGCGGCGATGTCGTGCAGCGAGAACAGGACCTCGAGCGCGACGGCGACGGCGGCGTTGTCGTCGATGATCAGTACGGTGGGCATGGCGGGTAGCATATCACCGGGGACCGTCCCCTTGGGGACTGTCCCCAGCTTTTTTGCGTGAGGGGAAGGCCTGCGGGGACCGTCCCCTTTCCACTTACGCGCTGCGGGTGGCCAGGGCCGGCGAGATGCTCGCCGCGCGCCACGCCGGGCCGTAGACGGCCAGCACGCCGAGCGCCCAGAACACCGCGCTGCCTGCCACGAGGTAGGAGATCGGCAGGCGGTCCATCTCCAGCTTGGAGACCAGCAGCTGGTTCAGGCTGATCGCCATCATGACGCCGGCCACGATGCCGGCGGTGGTGATCATGAAGTTCTCGGTCAGGAAGTAGCGCAGGATATCGACCTTGCGTGCTCCCAGCGCGCGGCGTACGCCGATCTGCTTGCGCCGCTGCGTGACCCACAGGCTGGCGATGCCGACGATCCCGCTGGCGGTAATCAGCAGCAGCAGGCCGGACACGATCACCAGCATCCACGACATGGTGCGGTCGTTCTTGTAGCGGTTCAGGCGCGTCTCGTCCATCGTCTGGGTCTTGACGATGACAGGCGTCGGGGACGCCGCGCGCAGGGCTGCTTCGGCTTCGCGCATCACGCGCTCGACCTGGCCGGCTTCGGCGCGCACCGTGTAGAGGTTGACCGTGTCGCCGGACAGGCGCACCGGAACGATGGTCGAATACTCCGCCTCCGGCGCCACCTGCGCGTTTTGCGACTGGAGGCGCTCAACCACGCCGACGATGCGCGACGCGTTGGCGCCTTCGCCGGTGCCGAAGTACATCTCGCGGCCAACGATGTTGGTCTCCCCCGGATACATCTTTTCGGCCAGCGCCTTGGTGATGATGACCTTGTCCGGGAAGTCTTCGCTGGCCTGCTGGTCGATCTCCATCACGTCGTTGGCAGTGAAATTGCGGCCTTCGATGATCTTGAGCCCCCAGGTGGACACGATGTCGTCCGCGCTCAGGTAGAACGAGGCGCCGGTGGTCTGGTTCACCTGCTTGCGGTCGACCGCGACGCTGTTGGTGCTGCCGCTGCGCGACAGCGGGACCTGGTTCACCTTGGCCACCGACGTCACGCCGGCAACCGAACGCAGGGTCGCCGCTTCGCGCTTCTGGGTGGCGAGCTGCTCCTCGTGGCCGCCACGCGTGAGGTTGCGGACGTTGATGAAGAAGACTTCCGATTCGTTCACGATGCCGCTCGGGCGCGCCGCAACCGCCTGGCGCACGTTCACGATGTGCAGCGCGTTGGCCAGGATCGCCATGCTGATGGCCACCTGCACCGCGACCAGGATCGCGCCGGTCTTGTTGCGCAGGAGCGCAGAGAAAATAGGACGGATTTCCATGATCGGATCCTTATTGCGATTTGAGTTGTACGGCCGGCGTTACCTGGCATGCGCGCCAGGTCGGCAGCAGGCCGGCCAGCAGCGCAGCCGCGACCGCGAGCACGAAGGTAAAGGCCAGCATCACGAAGTCCATTTGCGCGACGTTCGCCATGCCTTTCGATTGCATGCCGATCAGCGCGAGCGAGCCGAAGGCCAGCAGCAGCCCCAGGATGCCACCCGCCAGCCCGATCACGCCGCTCTCCACCAGGAACTGGGTGAAGATGTCGCGCTGGGAGGCGCCGAGCGAGCGGCGGATGCCGACTTCGGCCGCGCGCACCGAGAACTTCGCCAGCAGCAGGCCCATCGTGTTGACCAGGCAAAGCAGCAGGAAGCCGAACGCGAGCCACGCCGACAGCTTGGCGTCGTTGCCGACCACCTTCATCTCTTCCAGCCATTCCATCACGTCGAACAGGTGGTTCGGCGCATTGCGCATCAGGCGGCCCAGCTTGCGCTGTTCGGCCGCGTAGTTGTCCAGCCATGCCTTCAGCTCGTCGCGGTCGGAGGCGGACGCGGTCTCGAACCAGAACTGGAACCAGGTGCACTCCGAATTGAGCAGGCCTTGCCAGCCCGGCTCGCGTTCGCTGTTGCAGCTCATGCTGCCGTTGTGCGAGGTCTCGTGGCGGATGGCGGTGGCGAACGGGATATAGAACTCGTCTTCCGCGCCGAACGCGCCAGGGCCGCCGATGATCTTGTAGTAGCGCGGCAGCGGCTTCCAGTGGTCGACCACGCCGACCACCTGGAACGAGAAGCCCATCATGCGGACCTGCTTGCCGACCGGGTTGGCGTCGCCGAACAGGCGCTCGGACAGCTCGCGCGACAGCACGACCACGTCGGCGCCTGCCTTGTCCTCGGCCTCGCCCCATGGCTGGCCATAGCGGAACGGCGTCTCGAACATCGGGAAGAAGTGGCTGGTCGGCGCCAGGCCGGTCGCATTGAAGGCGCCGATGTCCTTGCGCTCCGGTTCGACTGCGGCGCTGATGCCGTAGACCGCCGTGCGGCGCTCGCCCTGGCCCGATGCCAGGAAATTGGTGGCGTCCTTGTAGCTGAGCTGCATGTCGTCTGGACGGTCCGACGGCGTGTAGCCTTCCAGCGGGCCGTTGTCGACGATCGGCACCAGCAGGCGGTCGCTCTTGTGCGGTATCGGATTGCCCGACATGACGTGCAGGATCGTCAGCGTGGAGATCGACGCCGCCACGCCGACGGCCAGCGTCAGCACCATCAGCGCGGTCAGCGCCGGGTTGCGGCGCAGGCTCTTCACGCCTAGCTTGAAGTAATAGCTGAACATGTGCGCGCTCCTTATGCCACCAGCGATGGGGCCTTGCGCACCAGGTCCGACACCTGGCCGTCGATGATGTGCACATTGCGCTGGGTGCGGGTCGCCAGTTCAGGGTCGTGGGTCACCATCAGGATGGTGGTGCCCTGCGCGTTGATCTCCTCCAGCAGCTCCATCACGCCGCGCGCCATCTGCGTATCCAGGTTGCCGGTTGGTTCGTCGGCCAGCAGCAGCTTGGGCGAGCCGGCCAGCGCGCGCGCGATCGCCACGCGCTGCTGCTGGCCGCCGGACAGTTCGGCCGGGTAGTGCTTCATGCGCGAAGCCAGGCCGACCTTGGACAGCGCGTCCTCGATACGCTCGCGGCGCTCGGCGGCATTGAAGCCGCGGTAGCGCAGCGGTACGTCCACATTGTCGAACAGGGACAGGTCAGGGATCAGGTTGAAGCCCTGGAAGATGAAGCCCAGCTTCTCGTTGCGCAGGCGCGAGCGGGCATTGTCGTCCATGCCCTTCACGTTCACGCCGTCGAGGATGTACTCGCCGTCGTTGAAGTCTTCCAGCAGGCCCGCGATGTTGAGGAAGCTGGTCTTGCCCGACCCCGAAGGACCGGTCACCGTGACGAACTCGCCCTGATTCACGGTGATCTCGAAACCGCGCAGCGCGTGCGTTTCGATCATGTGGGTACGGTACACCTTGGAGAGATTTTTCATGCGCAGCATGGTCGTGTCCTTTCTACGTAAGGGTTCTGTTTATTGATTGATCGAGACGCGCTCCGCGTTCTCGAAGGTGTCGGTACCTGCAATGACGATCTTGTCGCCCGGCTTGGCGCCGGACAGGATCTCCACGGAGGAGATCGAGGTTGCGCCCAGCTTGACCGGGGTGCGCACCGCGACCCCGTCCTGCACCACGTAGGCGAACCGTCCGCCTTCGCTTTCGACGAACGGGCCGCGCGCGACCATGACGACGTTCGGCTTCTCTTCGATCAGCAGGCGCGCTGTCACGCGCTGGCTCTGGCGCAGGCCCGGCGGCTGCTGGCCTTCGAAGCGCACGCGCGCCAGCACCTGGTTTCGCACCACCTCGGGCGACAGCGCGGACAGCTTGCCCATCGCCTTGACCGAACCGATCATGATTTCGACGTTCATCCCGAGGCCGATGTCGTCCACGTAGGTCTCCGGGATCTCCAGTTCCACTTCCAGGCGCGACAGGTCGACCAGCGTCATCAGCGGTGCGTTGGCCGGGACCACCGCGCGGTTCTGCACGTTCAGCGTGCCGATGAAACCGTTGGCCGGCGCGCGCACCGTCAGCTCGTCGACGCGGCGCTGGGCGTTGTCCATGGCGAGCTTCTGGCGCTGCATCTGGCTGATCTTGGTCTTGAGTTCGAGCGCCACGTCGTCCTTTTCCAGTGCGGCGGCGCTGGAGGCGTGCTTAGCGCGGATCTCGGCCGAGCGCAGCTCGTCCTTGGCCTTCTGGAAGTCGATCTTGGCGATGATGCCCTCGTTGGACACGCTCTCGTAGCGCTCCAGCGTGCGCTGTGCGGACAGGCGCGCGATCTCGGCGGTATCGGCCTCGCGCTGGGCCAGCAGGCGCTGCTTCTTGGCCAGGATCTCCTGGCGCGCCACCTCGGCCACCAGCTGCTCGTAACTGGACTGCTCGCGCTTGAGCGCGTCGGACAGGTCGGGCGATTCCAGGATCGCCAGCACGTCGCCCTTCTTGACGGTGTCGCCGGCTTCCACCTTGAGCGTGACGGTGGCAGGCGCGGTGGAAAACAGGGTCGGGCTCACGGCGGCGACCACGCGGCCGTTGACGGAAGCGTCGCGCACCAGCGTGCCGCGTCCCACTTCCGCGATGCGCACGCGCGCGGCGTTGACCGAGGCGTCGCTGTTGTTCCATGCGGAGAGCACCAGCGCGGCGGCAATGACGACGGCACCGGCGCCGCCGGCCATCAGCATGCGCTTCCTGTTCTTGAGGCCCGCCGGCGGGGCGATGACGGTGTCCTGGTGAGAAGTATCGCGAATCATGGCTTCGGGTCAGTCGATGGTGATTGAATGCCATCACTTATGCACGAACCGTGCCATACGCTAACTCGTTGATTCTTAACGAAATGCGTTCACGGACACGGCTGTCCGCGTGTCCGTACACCCCGTCGCGGACACCCCGCGGACATGGGGGCGTCGACTTTCCGCCTTGGCGGAATCGGTCAGGTTATGGCGGATTCCGCCAAGGCGGGAGCAGGGCGCTGGCGGTACGCCACCCAGGCGCGGCACAGGAAGTACATGAGCACCAGCAGCGCGATCCAGGCCGCGTAGACCACCGGCAGCGAAGGCTCATAGCCCTTGGGCAGCACGAAGCTGTTGCCATCGAAATGCGGCGTACTGCCAAAGCGCAGCTGGTAGTAGATCTTGCCGAGGACCTGGAACAGCGCGATGTGGATCACGTAGAAGAACATCGGCACGCGCCCGAACAGCTGCAGGAAGCCCACCGGCCTGACGCGGTCGAAGACTGCCAGCAGCGCGAGCCCGATGCCGCCCGTGACCAACAGGTACAGCAGCGACGGCGGATACTTTTCCACGTTCACGAAGGCCATCAGGTCGAACATCGGCCCGCGCCCTGTTGGCGCCCAGTCGCGCGGATCGCCGTACACGTTAAAGCCGCGCAGCAGCAGGAAGCCTGCCAGCAGCATCGCGGCCGTGATCCACAGGATGCGCTGGCGCCGTGGCGGCGCAGCCTGGAACAATGGACCGATCGCGTAGCCGGCCGCCATCAGGCCGATCCACGGCATCAGCGGATAGCGCACGAAGATGCCCTGGATCCCCGCCTGCAGCGGAATGAAGCCCGACTGGTGCCACAGGATCCAGAGCGGCGAGTCCGACTTGACCTGGTCGAGCAGGTTGTGCGGGAGGATCAGCAATGCCGCGATGAGCGCGATGACGGGTCGCGGCAGCCACACCAGCGCCGCGAGGACCACCATGCCCACGCCGATCGCCCAGATCACCTGGAAGATCATGATGTCGTAGGCGAGCTGCCAGCTGAACGAGATCCAGGTCGCTTCGAGCACGATCAGCATCAGCCCGCGCGTGAGGAGGTAGCGGGACAGGGCAGGGATGCCGGATGCGGTGCCGCGCAGATAGGCCGAGCTGCCGGCCAGCAGGATGAAAGTGGTGGCGCACAGATGGGTGACCCAGCGCGTCCAGAACCAGCCTGGGCTCGTGGCCGAGAGGTCCTCCGGAGCGAACAGCGCGACGCCGAAGAAGTCGCGGACATGGTCCAGCGCCATCAGCGCGATGACAAGACCCCGCAGCACATCGATCGCCGGTACCCGTGCCGCTTTGCCCATCGCGCCCCCTCAGTTGTTATCTGACCATGCTACCAGCCAAAATGGGGACAGACCCCATTTTCTTGTGTCTCCGCCCGATAGGAAAGTCACATCAAAATGGGGACAGACCCCATTTTTTTTGTTTCGCCGCCCCCAAAATGGGGACAGACCCCATTTTTTTGTGTCGCCGCGCGAGAAGAAAGTCACATCAAAATGGGGTCTGTCCCCATTATTGTTTGATGGGTTTGCCTTTGTCGATGACTTCGGCGCAGTCGCCGCGGATCACCGCGTTGTCGTAGTTGGTCCAGCCGTAGCTGTCGACGTAGCGCTTGTGCAGCTTGAATTGCGGGTTGACGAAGCTCCACTCGAGCCGTTCGCCCGGGTAGTGCACGTTGCCCATGTCGAGCAGGGTGTGGAACATGTTCTCGGTCGATAGCCGCGCCTTGCGGTGCGTGCGCAGCTGCTTCACCTTGTCCGGGTAGCGCCCCGCGAACTGGTCGGAGTACCAGACAAAGGCCGGTACGTGGAATTCGTACTTGGTGTTGTGGCCGTGGAAGGCCAGGGTGCAGCTCTTGTCGTACAGCGTCTGCCCGTGGTCGGCCACGTACAGCATCGAGGTGAGCTGCTTCGATTCCCTGAGCCGGTCGATCACGGTGGACAGGAACCAGTCGGTGTACAGGATCGAGCTGTCGTAGCTGTTGTTCAGCTGCGGTTTGATGGCCAGGTTGGTGTAGGCCGGCTTGTCCACGCCGAACAGGGAGGGCTGCCAGCGGTCGAACTCGCGCGGGTAGCGGTGGCTGTAGTTCCAGTGGCTGCCCAGCGTGTGCAGTACGATCAGCTTCTTGGGCGACGGGTCGGCCATCGCGATCTTCAGCGGATCGAACAGGATCGCGTCGTGGTTGGAGTTGTTGGTAAAGCCGCCCAGGTTCAGGAACTGCACCACGTCCGCCTCGCGCGCGAACACGGAGACCGGCGTATCGAATTTGCCGAACGAGATCTGGTTGGACAGCCAGAAGGTCTTGAAGCCCGCCTCCCGGAACGCGGTCAGGAAGGACTTTTCGACGAAGCCGTCCTTGAGGCTCTGCGTGGCAGGCTTGCGCGAGATGATCACGGGGACCGACAGGCGGGTCGCCGAGACGGAGGTGATCACGTCCGGCAGGTTGACCAGGTTGGCCTGCTGGGAAAGCAGCGGGTTGGTGTCGCGCGCGTAGCCGTTCAGGCTCCATCGGTCGGCGCGCGCCGATTCGCCCAGCACCATCACCACGATCTCGGGTGCGTTGTCGGCCGCGCGCTGCTGCGCGCCGAAGCGGAAGGCGCGCGAGCGCTGGTCCAGTTCGGCTAGGTAGACCCGTTCGTTGTAGAAGTCCACGCCGCGCGCCATGACGCCGAACGGCCAGGACTGGGCGAAGGCCTCGAACTCGAACGGCAGCCGCGCCCAATGCGGCAGCTGCGGCCACTCCAGTCCCGTCCTGGCGGCGCCCGGGACGCTGGCGCTGTCCGGATCGGCGTCGGCGCTCGGCGGCGCGCTTCCCTTGGCCTGGTGGATGCCGGGGGGAGGCGAGGCAGGCGCGGGCCGCCCCGCGATGCCGAATTCATAGCCGTACGCCAGCACGAAGGCCGCCAGCGACATCGCCGCCACGCCCAGCCAGCGCGAGGAGTCGTCCCAGTCCAGGTCGCGCGTGCGCAGCGCGAGGCGGAAGGTGGCGCCCCACCACGCCACCACGCCGACCAGCACCGCCACCATCAGCCACACGGTCGAGCCGAGGAATTCCATCGCCTCCATCGGGCTGGTCTCGGCGATGATGCCCAGGTGGTGGGTGGAGATGCCCTGGCCGTAGAAGCGGAACAGGTACACCTCGGTCGGCAGGGCCAGGAAGGCGGGCAGCAGCAGCGCGTGGAACCAGGCCGGGCGCTTGAGCACGGCCCAGACCGCGATCCAGGCCAGCACCTCGACGCCGATCACCTGCCAGGGGCGCGCCACCGTGCGGCCGAACAGCAGGGGCACGAACGGGATCGCCGACAGCGCCAGGTAGGTCAGCAGCAGGTACAGGTTGATGGGGCGCAGCAGTGATCGCATGAATATGGGCGGGGACTGTCCCCGTAGGGACCGTCCCCAGCTTTTCTGGTGTCAGGACGGATTAGGCTAAAAAGCTGGGGACGGTCCCCAAGGGGACAGTCCCCGGCAGCGGCGTATTGTATCGGTGAACGCCTCATATATATACAGGCAGCCCCGAGCCGCTCCTGTCGTGCCTGCGATACATCCTGTCGTGCCTGCGATACAATAACGCCCCGGCCACCCCGCCGGCCGCCCCGCGAGCGGTAAACAAGTTGACCCGGCCATAGGTCCGGTCTATACTCGCGAGTTCTCGATTTTATTCTGCACATCGTTTACGCATTGCGGCGCCGCTCCCCAGTGAGTGGCTTTCGGCGTCTCCCATGTGTGCTTCGGGACCCAAGTTTTAGTCCCCGGATGAGAATCCGGATTTGTTAATGTGTAGTTCATTTTGTTGGATTTATAACGATGCCAACCATCAATCAACTGATTCGCAAGCCGCGCGTTGCCGCGGTTGTGAAGAGTAAGTCGCCGGCACTTGAAAACTGCCCGCAAAAGCGCGGCGTGTGCACCCGTGTGTACACCACCACGCCGAAGAAGCCGAACTCGGCGCTTCGTAAGGTCGCCAAGGTGCGCCTGACCAACGGTTTCGAAGTCATTTCGTACATCGGCGGTGAAGGCCACAACCTGCAGGAACACTCGGTCGTGCTGCTGCGCGGCGGTCGTGTGAAAGACTTGCCAGGTGTGCGTTACCACATGGTCCGCGGTGCACTGGATACCCAGGGCGTGAAAGACCGTAAGCAGGCTCGCTCCAAGTACGGTGCGAAGCGCGCAAAACAGGCGAAGAAGTAATCCACTTTTTTCGCAATTTAATGAGTTGAGCCGGCCGGAAGGCCGAGTAAGTGTCCGGATCATGATGGTCCGACGCGAGTGCGGAATTAGCACTCAACTGAAGACAAGGAAGGAATTGAAATGCCACGTCGTCGTGAAGTACCCAAGCGCGAGATCCTGCCAGATCCAAAATTCGGCAATACCGATGTCGCCAAGTTCGTCAACGTTCTCATGCTGTCCGGCAAGAAGTCGGTCGCTGAAAACATCATCTACGGTGCGTTCGAACACATCAAGCAGAAGTCCGGCAAGGACCCTCTGGAAGTGTTCACGGCTGCACTGAACAACTGCAAGCCGATGGTCGAGGTGAAATCCCGCCGCGTCGGCGGCGCCAACTACCAGGTGCCAGTGGAAGTTCGTCCAGTCCGTCGCATGGCGCTGTCTATGCGTTGGTTGCGCGAAGCCGCAAACAAGCGCAGCGAAAAATCCATGCCACAACGCCTCGGTGGCGAACTGATGGAAGCCGCTGAAATGCGCGGCGGTGCAATGAAGCGCCGCGATGAAGTTCACCGCATGGCAGAAGCGAACCGCGCGTTCTCGCACTTCCGCTTCTAAGCACAATGTTGGCCGGCCTGGTTCGCCGGGCTGGCCAGTCAGTCGTTCAGGCCGGGCTCATTTTGGACAACAAAATGCTGCTCGGTTTTGTCCATTCAAAGATTTAGGATTACATTATGGCACGCACTACCCCCATTGAGCGCTACCGCAACATCGGTATCTCCGCTCACATCGACGCCGGTAAGACCACCACCACCGAGCGCATCCTGTTCTACACCGGCGTGAACCACAAGATCGGTGAAGTGCACGATGGCGCCGCTACCATGGACTGGATGGAGCAGGAACAAGAGCGCGGCATCACGATTACCTCGGCTGCGACGACCTGCTTCTGGAAGGGCATGGCGAACAACTTCGAGCCGCACCGCTTCAACATCATCGATACCCCGGGCCACGTCGACTTCACCATCGAAGTGGAACGTTCGATGCGCGTGCTGGACGGCGCCTGCATGGTTTACTGCGCAGTCGGCGGCGTGCAGCCACAGTCGGAAACCGTGTGGCGCCAGGCTAACAAGTACAAGGTCCCACGTCTTGCGTTCGTCAACAAGATGGACCGTACCGGCGCGAACTTCTTCAAGGTCTACGACCAGATGCGCGCTCGCCTGAAGGCCAACCCGATCCCTCTGCAGATCCCGATCGGCGCCGAAGACAACTTCAAAGGCGTGGTCGACCTGGTCAAGATGAAGGCGATCTACTGGGACGACGCGTCCCAGGGCATGAAGTTCGACTACCGCGACGTGCCGGCAGAACTGCTGGAAACCGCCAAGGAATGGCGCGAGAAGCTGGTCGAAACCGCCGCTGAAGCGTCGGAAGAGCTGATGAACAAGTACCTTGAAGAAGGCGACCTGTCGGAAGCCGAGATCAAGAAGGCGCTGCGCGACCGTACCATCGCTTCGGAAATCGTTCCGATGATGTGCGGCACCGCATTCAAGAACAAGGGCGTGCAGGCAATGCTGGACGCGGTCATCGAATACCTGCCGTCGCCAGTGGACATCCCACCGGTCTCGGGCACGGACGAAGACGACCAGCCGACCACCCGCAAGGCGTCGGACGACGAGAAGTTCGCTGCGCTGGCATTCAAGATCATGACCGACCCGTTCGTCGGCCAGCTGATCTTCTTCCGCGTCTATTCGGGCGTCATCAACTCGGGCGACACCGTCTTCAACCCGATCAAGGGCAAGAAGGAACGCGTCGGCCGTATTCTGCAGATGCACGCGAACCAGCGCGAAGAAATCAAGGAAGTCCGCGCAGGCGACATCGCTGCAGCAGTCGGCCTGAAAGAAGCGACCACCGGCGAAACCCTGTGCGATCCTTCGGCACCGATCATCCTCGAAAAGATGGTGTTCCCTGAGCCGGTGATCCAGCAGGCAGTCGAGCCGAAGACCAAGGCCGACCAGGAAAAAATGGGCCTGGCGCTGAACCGCCTGGCACAGGAAGACCCGTCGTTCCGCGTGCGTACCGACGAAGAATCGGGCCAGACCATCATCGGTGGTATGGGCGAGCTGCACCTGGAAATTATCGTCGACCGCATGAAGCGCGAATTCGGCGTGGAAGCAACCGTCGGCAAGCCACAGGTTGCGTACCGCGAAACCATCCGCAAGTCGGTCTCCGACGTGGAAGGCAAGTTCGTCAAGCAGTCGGGCGGCCGCGGCCAGTACGGCCACGCTGTCCTGACCATCGAACCGCAAGAGCCAGGCAAGGGCTTCGAGTTCATCGACGCGATCAAGGGCGGTGTGGTTCCACGCGAATACATCCCTGCAGTCGAGAAGGGCGTGCGCGAAACCCTGACCGCCGGCGTGCTGGCTGGTTACCCGGTCGTTGACGTCAAAGTCACCCTGACCTTCGGTTCGTACCACGACGTCGACTCGAACGAAAACGCGTTCCGCATGGCGGGCTCGATGGCGTTCAAGGAAGGCTGCAAGCGCGCGAACCCGGTCATCCTCGAGCCGATGATGTCGGTCGAAGTGGAGACCCCGGAAGACTACGCCGGTAACGTGATGGGCGACCTGTCGTCCCGCCGCGGTATGGTGCAGGGCATGGACGAAATCCCAGGCGGCGGCGGCAAGATCATCAAGGCCGAAGTACCGCTGTCCGAAATGTTTGGTTACTCGACCACGCTGCGTTCCGCAACGCAGGGCCGTGCAACCTACACGATGGAATTCAAGCACTACGCTGAAGCGCCTAAGCACGTGATCGACGCGATCGTCACCGCAAAAGCTAAGTAATACACATCCTTAGCGGAAGGGGCGGGCCGCGAGGCTCGCCCCCGAAGCAAGTAATTAGTAAAATCGCTCTTTTTAAGGAAGATTGAAATGGCAAAAGAAAAGTTCGAGCGGACTAAACCGCACGTGAACGTTGGCACCATCGGTCACGTCGACCACGGCAAGACCACCCTGACCGCTGCGATCGCAACCGTCCTGTCGAAGAAGTTCGGCGGCGAAGCTAAAGCATACGACCAGATCGACGCTGCTCCGGAAGAAAAAGCACGCGGCATCACCATCAACACCGCGCACGTCGAGTACGAGACCGCAAACCGTCACTACGCTCACGTTGACTGCCCAGGCCACGCCGACTACATCAAGAACATGATTACCGGTGCAGCGCAGATGGACGGCGCGATCCTGGTTTGCTCCGCAGCTGACGGCCCAATGCCACAGACCCGCGAGCACATCCTGCTGGCACGCCAGGTTGGCGTTCCATACATCATCGTGTTCCTGAACAAGTGCGACCTGGTCGACGACGCAGAACTGCTGGAACTGGTCGAAATGGAAGTCCGCGAACTCCTGTCGAAGTACGAGTTCCCAGGCGACGACCTGCCGATCGTCAAAGGTTCGGCACGTATGGCGCTGGACGGCGACACCGGCCCACTGGGCGAACAGGCGATCATGCAGCTGGCTGAAGCCCTGGACACCTACATCCCGACCCCAGAGCGCGCAGTTGACGGCACCTTCCTGATGCCAGTGGAAGACGTGTTCTCGATCTCGGGCCGCGGTACCGTGGTGACCGGCCGTGTTGAGCGTGGCGTGATCAAGGTCGGCGAAGAAATCGAAATCGTCGGTATCGTTGACACCGTCAAGACCACCTGCACCGGCGTGGAAATGTTCCGCAAGCTGCTGGACCAGGGTCAAGCTGGCGACAACGTCGGCCTGCTGCTGCGCGGTACCAAGCGTGAAGACGTCCAGCGTGGTCAGGTTCTGGCAAAGCCAGGCTCGATCAAGCCGCACAACCACTTCACCGGTGAGATCTACGTCCTGTCGAAAGACGAAGGCGGCCGTCACACCCCGTTCTTCAACAACTACCGTCCACAGTTCTACTTCCGTACGACTGACGTGACCGGCTCGATCGAGCTGCCAGCAGACAAAGAAATGGTCATGCCAGGCGACAACGTGTCGATCACCGTCAAGCTGATCAGCCCGATCGCGATGGAAGAAGGTCTGCGCTTCGCAATCCGCGAAGGCGGCCGTACCGTCGGCGCAGGCGTTGTTGCAAAGATCATCGCTTAATTAATTTAAGCCCGATCTGAACAAAGGCGGGGGGAACAGGTTATACTGTGCCCCCTGCTTTTTGTTGAGCAGTAGCAGTCGTAGTACCTTATTCATATTGCCGGCACCCTTTCGGTCCGGTTCGCTCTTTTAAGGAAATACCATGTCCGCACCAAACCAGAAAATCCGCATTCGCCTGAAAGCGTTCGACTACAAGCTGATCGACCAGTCCGCACTGGAAATCGTCGAGACCGCGAAGCGCACCGGCGCCGTCGTCAAGGGCCCAGTCCCACTGCCAACCCGCATCCAGCGTTTTGACGTGCTGCGTTCCCCGCACGTGAACAAGACCTCGCGCGACCAGTTCGAAATCCGTACGCACCAGCGTCTGATGGACATCGTGGACCCAACGGACAAGACCGTTGACGCGCTGATGAAGCTGGACCTGCCAGCTGGCGTAGACGTCGAAATCAAACTGCAATAATCCGACGCGGGCCGCGCGCCCGCATCGCGAAAAAGCCGGAGCCGCTCACGCGCCTCCGGCTTTTTCTTTTTGCGTATGGGGACTGTCCCCAGCGGGGACCGTCCCCAGCTTTGTTGGCGGAATCGCCCCATTTATGACCGTTTCCGCCATCTCCCGTCGTCCCCGCGCATGCGGGGACCCATACTGAGCGTCCCCCACTTTTCACGCCGGCTCAGCGCACAAGAAATTGCGCTCTCGTAAGAATCAATCCCTGCCGTTCGTCTAGATTGGCGGTTCCCCCATCCACTACCCCGACGGCTGGAGTTGTGACACCCGAGAGCAAAGGAGACCGCAAACATGCCACGTTTTTTGCCCGCAGCCGTGCTGGCATCGCTGTGCGTACTTCTCCTCCTGCGCAGCGGCGACGTTCGCTCGGCGAATATCGGGGATGGAAACCCCGACATCAAGCTACGTCCCCCGACCAAGCGGCGTGACTTGGGCACCGTCCCTTGCAGCCATCTGCAAAAGAGGGTAACGGGACGGATCAGCAATCAGCCACGAGACGCAATGGCCGTATTCCAGCTGCTGCGCGATGCAAACGACGACAGCACCTTAAAGCTATTCGAGGTGTTGCCCGATGAGTTTATGTGGTGGATGCGGTCTCTCGGCGAGGTTTCGATGTTCTCCCTTGGCGTCGCTACCCACGAAACCGCGCACGCATTCTGGGACATCGCCTATCGATGTGGCAGTCCTCTGCAATATTACTTTCGAGGGAGCGGCTGGCCTGTCGAGAGAGCGCTCACCTGGACCGCCAATTATTCAATCGTGGCGGCCGGCATACCCCGGCAGTTCAAGCAAGCCAGGCCCGGGAATCGCTACCAGCATTACATAGAAGGGAGCCGGGAGCATTTCGCGAACGATCTGTCCGTTCTGTTGAGCGAGTTAAACGCATATGTCGAGACGGCCAACTTGGAGATAAAGCTGGCGCGCACAAAGCTATTTCCATCGCATCGACCGGATGGGCCAATCTCGATCAACTCGAATGTCGGTGGAAGCGCGGACTTCATGCTCTTCACGCTTGCCTACCTCCACGCGTTGAAATCGACCGATCCCGATGGGTTTCAGGCGCTCAAAGGGCTTCCTTTGTTCCAGGCTCACTTGCAAAGGCTGTGGACTTCCTCGGAGGAGATGCTGTGCAGGGCGTCAGCATACAGCGACCGGGCCGGCGGGGTTCTCAGCATCCCATCGGACGCCCTGAGTCACATCTACCAATCAGGTTTCGCCTCCATCCTGCACGACCTGAACGTCAAGTATGCCGCGGAAGATTCCTGTCTTCGCTTCTATTGGACGTCCGCCCCTGCAAAGCCAGCATTGTTGACGAAATAAAGAGGTGCGCTGATACTGCCGGGATGATTCCGCCCGCATCCCGCACCATCCTGATCGTCGAAGACGAACCGGCTATCGCCGACAGCCTGGCCTATGCGCTGCGCACCGATGGATTCGCGCCGGTCCACGTCACGCTCGGTGCCGATGCGCTCAAGGTGCTGCAGGGTGAGAAATCAGATGTCGCCCTGGCGATCCTCGACGTCGGCCTGCCTGACATCAGCGGCTTCGAGCTATGCCGCCAGATCCGCCAGTTCTCGGACATCCCCGTCATCTTCCTGACAGCACGTAACGAAGAGGTGGACCGCATCGTCGGGCTGGAGATCGGCGCCGACGACTACGTTACCAAGCCGTTCTCGCCGCGTGAGCTGGTGGCGCGCGTGCGGGTGGTGCTGCGCCGCCTCGCTCCGCGCCCGGTGGCCGGGAATGGTGCCGCCGCGCCTGCCGTCAACGGCTTTGAAGTCCGCGCTGCGGAAGCGCGCATCCTGTACCGTGGCAGGCCGCTTGACCTCACCCGCTACGAATACCTGCTGCTCAAGACGCTGGCGGAGAACCCGCACCATGTGTTCTCGCGCGCGCACCTGATGGACCGCGTGTGGACCGACGCGCCCGACACGCTGGACCGCACCGTCGATGCGCACATCAAGTCGCTGCGCGCCAAGCTGCGCGCGGTAGACGAAACGTCCGACCCGATCAAGACGCACCGGGGCCTCGGCTACAGCGTGGTTCCCGAATGAAGATCGGGCTGCGGATCCTGCTCGGCTACTTCCTGATCGTGGGATTGGCCGCGTGGTTCCTCATGAACGTATTTGTCGAACAGGTGAAGCCCGGCGTGCGTTCGACGCTCGAGAACACGCTGAACGACACCGCCAACCTGCTCGCCGTGATGGTCAGCGAAGACGTGAAGCAGGGCGCTGGGAACTCCGCGCTCCTCAAGCGGATGCAGGCGTACGCGCAGCGCGGCATCAACGCGCGCATCCACGACGTCACCAAGACCACGCTCGACTACCGCGTCTACATGACCGATGCGCGTGGCATCGTGATCTTCGATTCGCAGGGCGAGGCCGTAGGCAAGGACTACTCGCGCTGGAACGATGTGTACCTGACGCTGCGCGGCCGCTACGGCGCACGCAGCACGCGCTCCAATCCGGACGACGAAATGAGTACCGTGATGCACGTCGCCGCGCCCATCAAGGACGGCGACAGGATCATCGGCGTGCTCACGGTCGCCAAGCCCAACGCCACCGTGCAGCCTTTCATCGAACGCAGCCAGCGCCAGATCCGCAATTACGGCTGGATCCTGCTCGGGCTGTCGCTCCTCATCGGCATCGTGTTCACGCTGTGGCTCGTCATGAGCCTGCGCAAGCTGGCGCGTTACGCGGCCGACGTGGAGGCGGGGAAGAAGGTCGCGCTGCCCAAACTCGGCAACAACGAGATCGGCCGCCTTGGCCGCGCGCTCGACGCCATGCGCCACAAGCTCGAAGGAAAGGAGTACGTGGAAGAGTTGATGCACACGCTGGCCCATGAGCTCAAGAGCCCGATCGCGGCGATCCAGGCGTCAGCCGAGCTGCTGGACGAAGACATGCCGGCGCAGGAGCGCCACCGCTTCCTGGCGAACATCCGCGAACAGAATATGCGCCAGCGCCAGCTGATCGACCGCCTGCTCGCGCTGGTGCGGGTGGAGAAGCAACAGCGCCTCGCGGTCACGGAGCGCATCGAGGTTCGCACCTTGCTCGGACGGGTGCTGGAAGATGCGCGCCCCAGGCTCGATGCCGGAGGAGTGAAGGTCGATGTCGAGATCGAGGACTTCCAGGTGGAGGGCGACCCGCTGATGCTGCGCCAGGCGCTCGACAACCTGCTCGACAACGCGATCGATTTCTCGCCCGCGGGCAGTTCCGTCCAGGTCGCGGCCCGTATTTACGGTGCCGGTGGCCTGATCGAGATTGCCGATCGCGGACCGGGCATCCCCGAGTATGCCGGGAGCCGCATCTTCGAGCGCTTCTACTCGCTACCCCGGGCCAACGGCGTAAAGAGCACCGGCCTGGGCCTCCCGTTCGTGCGTGAGGTCTGCACGCTGCACGGCGGATCCGTTGAAGTAAGCAACGCACCTGGCGTTGGCGCGCGGTCCACCGTGATCCTGCCGCGCGCATGACGCCGTCAAACTGGAGATAGCACATGTCACTGGCACTCTATGGTCATCCGTTTTCCTCGTACACTCAAAAGGTGCTGCTCGCACTCTACGAAAATGACATACCGTTCGAATTTCGCCTCATCGCCCCCGATACGCCGCATCATGTGCAAGCATGGCTGGGGCAATGGCCGCTCCGGAAATTCCCCGTCCTGATGGACAAGGAGCGCAGCGTCGCCGAAACCAGCATCATCATCGAGTACCTTCAGCTTGCCCACCCTGGTCCCGTCGTCCTGCTGCCAACGGACCCGATGGCAGCGTTGGAGGTGCGGTTCCTCGACCGATTCTTCGACCTGCACGTCATGACTCCCGTCCAGCATGCTGTGACCGCAGCGATGACGGGCGACCCCGTCAAGCGCGAGGAAGGCCTTGCCTTCGCGCGGGCGAAACTCGATCTGGCCTACCAGTGGCTGGAAACGCGGCTGGGCACGGAGACGTGGTGCGCTGGCGAAGACTTCACGATGGCGGACTGCGCCGCCGCTCCCTCCTTGTTCTATGCCGACTGGACGCACCCGATTCCGGCGTCCTGTCCCGTCCTGCGCGCCTTCCGGGCGCGCTTGCTGAACCGCCCCGCCTTTGCCCGGGCGGTCAACGAGGCGCGGCCGTATCGGCATCTGTTCCCGCTAGGGGCGCCGGACCGGGACTGATTGGCGTGCTGACTTCACACTGACTGCATCGTCCGCGCACACGGGATTCCTACACTGGCGGCTCATCATCAAGGAGCTGCCAATGCAAAAATCACTGTTTCTGAAGTTCGGCATGATCGCCGCAGTCCTCGTGCTGATCGGGATTTCCCTCATCATGATCAACGCGGTCATCGAGGAGCGCAGCGAGTTCCATGCGATGGCGGTCAGGAGCATCGCGGAGGATTCGGTTGGCCCGCAGGCGCTGGCCGGACCGGTGCTGGTCATCCCGTTCACCGAGGAGTTCCAGGAGAAGCGCGAAGTCGATACACCGGGCGGCAGGCAGGTCTCGATGGAAAAGCGTTCGGTGCAGCGCCGGCATATCGTGTTCCCGAATGAGCTGAAGGTTAAAGGTGCGGTCGATACCGACCGCCGCTACCGTGGCATCCACGAGGTGCTGGTCTACTCGGGCCAGTACGCTGTCTCCGGCGACATCGACGTGCCCTCGGCGGCGCAGCTGAAGGCGAAATATCCGAACTCGGTGCTTACGTTCGGCCAGCCATTCGTGGCTGTGCATGTGGGTGACGTACGCGGCCTGCGCAACTCGCCGGTGCTCACGCTCGACGGGCGCAAGGCCGAATTCCAGCAGGGCGCCAACCTGCGGACCTACAGCAGCGGCGTGCATGCGCCACTCCCGGATTTCGATCTCGTTACCGCGCGCCGCGCCAGGTTCGCCTTTAGCGTCAACCTCGACGGAATCGAGCGCCAGGAATTCGTACCGATTGCGAAAAACACCGAAGTGACCGTCAGCTCACCATGGCCGCATCCGCAGTTCACGGGCCGCTTCCTGCCATCGCCGCGCGACCGGACCATCAGCGCGGACGGCTTTGCCGCCACGTGGCGCGTATCGTCGCTGGCGTCGAACGCACAACAGCAGTTCCTCAATGCCGAGTCGGCAAACCCGAACGACGTGGCGGCTGCCCGTGGGGCAGTGGACCGGTTCGCAGTGGGCTTCGTTGAGCCGGTCAACGTGTATTCGCTCGCCGACCGCGCGACCAAGTATGGCCTGATGTTCGTGGCGCTGACGTTTGCCGCCTTCTTCGTCTTCGAAATGCTCCGGCAGCTCCAGATCCACCCAGTGCAGTACGCGCTCGTGGGACTGGCGCTTGCATTATTCTTCCTGCTGCTGGTCAGCCTGTCCGAGAAGATTCCTTTCGCGAGCGCCTACCTCATCGCAAGCACAGGCTGCATCGCGCTCATCACTTTCTACTTGCGCTTCGTCATGGGGCACTGGCTGCGCGCGCTCGGCTTCGGCGCGGCGCTGTCCGTGCTGTACGGCGCCCTGTACGGCCTCCTGGTCTCGGAGGACATGGCACTGATGCTTGGAAGCCTGCTGTTGTTTGCAGTACTTGCGGCGGTAATGGTCACCACCCGGAATATCAACTGGTACCGGGTCGGAGCCCCTGCAGCGGCACCGTGAACAGGCGAGGGCGGACGGCCGCAGGGTCGTCCTCCTCATTTCCTGCAGTGATATCGCTCATTCCAGCTGCCGCCTTCTCAGGGGCCATGCCAGGTGTTACGCTGCTGCCATGACACATGCACAACCGCCTTACACCGATCCCGCCCGTCTTGCAGAAGCATTAAAGACGGACGGTTACGTGGTTCTCCAGCCCGCCGACGTGCGCGCGCTCGCCAGCGTCAGCGATGCGGAACTCGCGCGGCTGGCGCAGACCTGGGACCAGCTGGAACCGGATAACTACCTCAAGGACGGAGGACGCTATCGCCGCCGTCGCCACGCCTGCTTCATCCAGAACGGCGAACAGCTCGAACAGGCCCCGCATCGGCCGCACTGGCAGCCGGTCGAATACAACGCGCTGCACGGCGGCATGCACCGCTTGTTCGCCCCGGTCGCGGGGGAGACGGTGGCGCAAGCGGCGTGGCAGCACCTGATCGTTTCGCTGGGACGCATTTGCTCGCAAGTGGCCGGGGTGCCGCACTGGTACGTCGAGGCGCACCAGTTCCGCATCGATACCGCGGGCGGCATCGGCAGGCCGACACCGGAAGGCGCGCACCGTGACGGCGTGGACTTCGTGGCTGTGCTGCTGGTCAGCCGCACCGGCATCAAGGGCGGCGAGACGCGCGTGTTCGAGGCCGACGGACCCAACGGCAAACGCTTCACGATGGACGAACCGTGGACCCTGCTGTTGCTCGACGACGCACGCGTGATCCACGAATCGACTCCGATCCAGCCGCTGGGCGAAGCCGGCCACCGCGACACGCTCGTGCTGACCTGGCGCGCTGGCGGCTTCCAGGGCGACGGCGAACCTTGATGTGCCGCAAGAACGGCTCGCGCTGCGGGACAAGATAGTCATTTCCCCCAATCGATCGCCCGCTGCTCATGCACTTTGTCGCGCGCTGAACAAGGCTTGGGACAATTTTTGGACAGTTTTCGGACGCGCATCCGTGTAAAGTCGGTGGCTTTCAGACTACCGAGAGTTACAGATGGCCAGTCGGATGGGAATGACACGTTTCCGTACTGGGGCTGCAGCGCTGTTGATGGCTGCGGTCGCAGCATGCGGCGCCTCCGGGAGCAGCACGCATCAATCGCCACCTAAGGAGCTGGCGCTGTACGAGGTGGCAATCGCCGGCACCGTCACCGGCGACGTCACGCTCACATCCGGGGAGCAGACGATCACCTTGAACGATAATGGGATGAGCGGCGACCGCACTGCCCGGGACGGCATCTGGTCTGCGCGGGACGAGGCGGCCCGCATGGCGCGGACTTTGCCAGAGCTTACGCACCCTTCTTCGACGGACACTGCGAGGTCAACCGCCGCCACGCTACCGATGACGTGCTCGCAGAAGTGTTCGGTAGCGATGTCCCCCTGGTGCCGATGCTCCAGGTGAAGATGGTCGAAACCGCCCGGTCCCCGTCGAAAACGACCGCGATGGTGCGGTAGCAGGGCAGGGTATATGCATTACGGATGCGTTGACCCGGCAGTCCTGACGATGCAAACTGTGCATCCTTTTACACTGCACAGAAAGCTGATCGTGACCAGACTGACTGCCGTACTGCTCTTCGCCGCCGCTCCAGCCATCGCCTTCGCCAACCCGTCGGCAAGCGCGGACCTCCAGTCGATCAAGCCTGACGCCTTGCGCGCGCACGTCTCGTTCCTCGCTTCCGACGCGCTGGAAGGCCGCGCCACGCCATCGCGCGGCCACGACGTCGCCGCCGAATACATCGCAGCCCAGTTCCGCCGCGCCGGCCTGACCCCGGCGGGTGACGACGGCTACTTCCAGACCGCAAACTGGAACTACGCGCAGCGCAATGCGGCCGATTTCAGGATGGCGATCGAGGCTGGCGGCAAGACCGTCACGGTCCCGCACACGCACGTCAGCTATACCTACAAATCCGCGCACCAGCTGCCGGCCACGCCAGTCGTGCGCATGGATGCAGCTGCCGCCCTGGCCAACCCGAAGAACGCCGACGGCAAGGTCCTGTTCCTCGAGGCCGCGCCGAACACCTCGCCGTACAGCACCCTGCAAAAGATGATGGCCGCAGGCGCCAAGCCGGCAGCGGTGGTCCTGGTCGACAGCAAGCGCGCTACCGGCAACGGCGGCGCCGACGGCTGGCTGGTCGATCCGGCCGCCAAGCCCGCCGCACCGCGTCCACCGGTGATCTCCGTCCATGGAGCGGAGGCGAAAGCCGCCATCGAATCCGCCGGCGCGCGCGTCAGCTTTGCGATCCCGGCTGGCGCCGAGAAGCCGGTCAAGCTGCGCAACGTGATCGGCGTGCTGCCGGGCTCCGATCCTGCCCTCAAGGACACCTACGTCATCCTGAGCGCCCACTACGACCACGTCGGCACCACCAACGGCGAAGTGTTCAACGGCGCCAACGATAATGCCAGCGGCGTCGCATCCATGATCGAAGTCGCCAGCGCCCTGATGCAATCGAAGCAGCGTCCGAAGCGCAGCGTCGTCTTCCTCGCACTGTGGGGCGAAGAGCTGGGCATGGTCGGCTCCAACTACTATGGCCGCAACCCGGTGTTCCCGCTGGCGAAAACGGTCGCCAACCTGAACCTCGAGCAGATGGGCCGCACCGACGATATGGAAGGCCCGCAGATCGATCGCGCCGCCATGACCGGCTTCGACTTCACCGACATGGGCGCAATCATGCAACAGACCGGCGAATCGATGGGCATCAAAGTCTTCAAGCACGAGAAGTTCAGCGACGAGTTCTTCGGCCGCAGCGACAACCAGGCGCTGGCGGACCAAGGCATCCCGTCGCACACCATGTCGGTCGCTTACGCCTTCGCGGACTACCACGGCAAGGACGACACCTGGGACAAGATCGACTACGACAACATGACCCGCGTGACGCGCATGGTCGCAGCCGGCATCGCCACGCTCGCAAACAGCACCACCGCGCCAAAGTGGAACGAAGCCAACAAGAAAACCGCACCGTACGTTCAGGCTGCCCGTAACCTGAAATGATCCGGCGCGGCGTCCCGGCCGCGTCACTCATCCTTCCTCTCCCGCAGCGCCTGCGAGGGGAGGGAGGTGCTCCCTGTGAGCAAATGCCTCGTTTAACCCGGCATTTGCTCGTTTAACCTCGTGCCACTTCCCGGCAAATGACGATCTCCCGAATGAAAAGCGGGAGCAGACGATTGTGACGAGCGTGGAAAAATGAGGACAAACGAGCAGAAACGAGGCATTTGCCGCAGAGTGCACTCCCCATGCTGGGCCGCCCCCATGCTTCCTTGAAGAGCAGGTCTGCCGTGCCGCTATTCCGGGAACGACTCCAGGCGGTCGCGCACCGTCGGCCATGATGCGCGCAGGTGGGCCAGCTGCGGATCGTCGCTGTCTTCGTCCAGCAGCGCGGCGATGGTATCCACATGTGCCCGGGTCTGGGTCTTGATCGAGATGTCGATCAGGTAGGAGGCGACGTCGGCATCGGTCAGGCCGCGCGCCACCGGCTCGGCGCCGGGCGTCGCGATTTTGTTGAAGATCTCGTCGCGCAGGCCTTCCACGATCACGCGGCCTATCTTGACGTAGCATTCATCCACGGTGGCGCACACCAGCTCGGGGTACAGGTACTCGCCCAGCAGGTGCCCGCCCTCGGCATCGTTATCGATGCGCCAGATGGTCAGCGCATCATCTTCCAGCTTCAACGACAGTTGCACCTCAGTCATGGCAGCCTCCGCTTGAAGTACCAATTGTATGACTGTCGCCGGCGCCGCGGTTCACAATTGCGCAGCCGTGGAGCGGGGCCTACACTGATTCGGCAATGCCACGATCACGCCCATGAGCGACCCTTCCACCTACCGCCTGCTTGCCGATGCAGTCCTCGTGCTGCACGTCGGAGTGGTGCTGTTCATCGTGGGCGGGCTGGCCCTGATACTCGCGGGCGGCTACCTTCACTGGGCGTGGGTCCGCAACCGGCACTTTCGCCTGCTGCACCTGGCCGCCATCGCCTATGTCGTGTTCACGACCTGGTTCGGCGTCGACTGCGCCCTGACGACGCTGGAGCAGGACTTCCGCTTGCGGGCCGGCCAGCAGGTGACAGGCGAGGACTTCATTGCCCACTGGCTGGGCCGCTTCCTGTTCTACCAGGCGCCGCCGTGGGTGTTCGTGGCGGTCTACACGGCGTTCGGCCTGCTGGTGCTGTGGAGCTGGTTCGCGGTACGGCCCCGGCGACGCTGAATTCCTTGCTGTCCGGGCAAGGGGTGGCTATAATGCCGCTCCCCGGGCGGTTAGTTCAGCTGGTTAGAATACCTGGTCGACATCCAGGGGGTCGCAGATTCGAATTCTGCACCGCCCACCAGTTTCCCCGCCGGCCTTGCGCCGGCTATCTATTCGTAGTGAAAGCGCAGCTGCAGTATGGTGAGCGTGTCATTCTCTACGCGATACACCATCCGATGCTCCCGATCGAGGCGACGCGACCAGCAACCGGCCAGCGCATGCCTGAGCGCCTCGGGCTTGCCAGGGCCGGCGAATGGTTCCCGCATCGTCTCCTTCACCAGTGCATTGATGCGCTCAAGCATCTTGCGGTCGTGTTGCTGCCAATACAGGCAATCCTGCCAGGCGCTGCTCACGAAACAGAGTCTCACGGCAGCAGTTCGCGCTCGGCAGCCTTGCCTTCTTTCGCTTCCTCGAGTGCGGCATACAGCCGTTTCGCGTTGGCAGCACTGCCCAGCAGGTAGGCGGTTTCTTCGAGCGCCTTGTAGTCCTCCAGGGACAGCATGACCACCGACTGCTGGCCATTCCGGGTGATAATGACGGGCTCATGGTCGTCGCATACGCGGTCCATCAGGCTCGCCAGGTTGGCGCGGGCCGTGGAATAGGTGGTTGCATCCATAACTTCCTCCTCGCTTGTACAGTTAATTGTACAGCCGCATTCGCACAACAAGGCGACATACCTCCAACTATCTTGTTGCGTCAAGCCCCTTTTCGCGATACACTAGCCGGCTTCGGTATGGATTCGTCTTTTTCCTGGATCCATGCGTTATTTTGTAGTTAAACATCAGCCCCGCCCAATCGTAGGTGGGAATGGAGAAAAAATGAGCCTAGGCCTTCTCGGTCGCAAGGTTGGCATGATGCGCATCTTCACGGATGACGGGGATTCGATCCCAGTCACCGTGCTGGACGTGTCGAACAACCGTGTTGCGCAAATCAAAACTCCTGACACGGATGGTTATTCCGCTGTTCAGGTTGCATTCGGCCAGCGTCGCGCTTCCCGCGTGAACAAAGCTGCTGCAGGTCACTTCGCTAAAGCAGGCGTCGAAGCCGGTACCCTCCTCCGTGAGTTCCGCGTCGACGAAGCTAAAGCTGCTGAATTCAAGGCAGGTGACACCATCGCTGTTTCCCTGTTCGAAGTTGGCCAGAAAATCGACGTGCAAGGCACCTCGATCGGTAAAGGCTACGCCGGTACCATCAAGCGTCACAACTTCGCATCTGGCCGTCAAACCCACGGTAACTCGCGTTCGCACAACGTGCCGGGTTCGATCGGTATGGCGCAGGATCCAGGTCGCGTTTTCCCAGGCAAGCGCATGACCGGCCACATGGGTGACGTCACCGTGACCACCCAGAACCTCGAAATCGCCCGTATCGATGCCGACCGTCAGCTGCTGATGGTTAAAGGTGCCGTACCAGGCGCGAAAAATGGCCAGGTTGTTGTTTCGCCTGCTGTCAAAGTTAAAGCACAGAAGG
Organism: Pseudoduganella sp. GCM10020061; assembly: GCF_042683405.1. Lineage (NCBI taxonomy): Bacteria > Pseudomonadati > Pseudomonadota > Betaproteobacteria > Burkholderiales > Oxalobacteraceae > Pseudoduganella > Pseudoduganella sp. GCM10020061. Next base: position 605,375 of record NZ_JBHUJS010000001.1, read on the forward strand.
GAGCTTAAACGATGGAACTCAAGCTTCTGAATGAGCAAGGTCAAGCTGGCGCGAACGTCGCCGCAGCCGATACCGTTTTCGGCCGCGATTACAACGAAGCCCTGATCCACCAGATCGTCGTCGCCTATGCTGCCAACGCCCGCTCGGGTAACCGCAAGCAGAAGGACCGCGAAGAAGTCAGCCACACCACCAAGAAGCCATGGCGCCAAAAAGGCACCGGCCGCGCTCGTGCTGGTATGTCGTCGTCGCCACTGTGGCGCGGCGGTGGCCGTATCTTCCCGAACTCGCCTGACGAGAACTTCACCCACAAGGTGAACAAGAAGATGTATCGCGCAGGTATCTGCTCGATCCTGTCGCAGCTGGCCCGCGAAGGCCGCCTGAACGTGATCGAAAACCTGTCGATCGAAGCGCCAAAAACCAAGCTGCTGTCGCAAAAGCTGCAGGGCATGGGCCTGGATTCGGTCCTGGTGATCACTGACACCCTGGACGAGAACCTGCTGCTGGCATCGCGCAACCTGCCGAACGTGCTCGTGGTCGAGCCGCGTCACGCAGATCCGATGTCGCTGGTGTTCTACAAGAAGATCCTGGTCACCAAGCCGGCACTGGCTAAGATTGAGGAGATGTTCGCATGAACGCCGTCGTAAAACATAGCGAAGAGCGCCTGATGAAGGTGCTGCTGGCGCCGGTCATTTCCGAAAAGGCCACCATGGTCGCGGAAAAGAACGAGCAGATCGTGTTCAAGGTCCTGCCTGACGCGACCAAGCCGGAAATCAAGGCCGCCGTTGAACTGCTGTTCAAGGTCGAAGTGGAATCGGTACAAACCGTGAACCGCGAAGGTAAGCAGAAGCGCGCTGGCCGTTTCACCGGCCGCCGCAACCATACCAAGCGTGCTTTCGTGTGCCTGAAGCCAGGCCAGGAAATCAACTTCACCGAGGAGGCTAAATAATGGCACTCGTTAAGATGAAACCAACCTCGCCAGGCCGTCGCGGCATGGTGAAGGTTGTGACCGAGGGCCTGTTCAAAGGCCGTCCGTTCGCAGCCCTGGTTGAGAAAAAGTCGAAGACTGCTGGCCGTAACAACAACGGCCACATCACCACCCGCCACATCGGCGGTGGTCACAAGCAGCACTATCGCCTGGTCGACTTCAAGCGCCAGAAAGATGGTATCCCTGCGAAAGTGGAACGTATCGAATACGATCCAAACCGCACCGCGCACATCGCGCTGCTGTGCTACGCCGATGGCGAGCGCCAGTACGTGATCGCGTCCAAGGGCCTGTCCGTCGGCGATTCGCTGATGAACGGTTCGGAAGCGCCGATCAAGGCCGGTAACTGCCTGCCAATCCGCAACATCCCGGTCGGCACCACGATGCACTGCGTCGAAATGCTGCCAGGCAAAGGCGCGCAGATGGCGCGTACCGCCGGCGCCGGCGTCGTGCTGATGGCACGCGAAGGCACCTACGCCCAGGTCCGCCTGCGTTCCGGTGAAGTGCGCCGCGTGCACATCGAGTGCCGCGCCACCATCGGTGAAGTCGGCAACGGCGAGCACAACCTGCGCAAGATCGGTAAGGCTGGCGCGATGCGCTGGCGCGGTGTTCGTCCTACCGTCCGCGGTGTGGTCATGAACCCGATCGATCACCCGCACGGTGGTGGTGAAGGTCGTACGGCAGCTGGTCGCCATCCAGTGTCGCCATGGGGTCAACAGACGAAGGGCAAGAAGACGCGTTCGAACAAGCGCACTTCTTCGATGATCGTCTCGCGCCGCGGCAAGAAATAAGGGATAAAACATGACTCGTTCATTGAAAAAAGGGCCGTTCATTGACGCCCACCTGGTGAAAAAAGTCGAAGCCGCGCAAGCGACCAAAGACAAGAAGCCAGTCAAAACCTGGTCGCGCCGCTCGACGATCTCGCCTGACTTCATCGGCCTGACGATCGCGGTTCACAACGGCAAACTGCACGTGCCTGTGTATGTTTCCGAGAACATGGTCGGCCACAAGCTCGGTGAATTCGCACTGACCCGTACGTTCAAGGGTCATGCCGCTGACAAGAAGGCGAAGAAATAATGGAAACTAAAGCTATCCTCAAAGGCGTGCGCCTGTCGGACCAGAAGGGCCGCCTTGTAGCCGATATGATCCGTGGCAAGAAAGTTGACGCAGCACTCAACATTCTTCAGTTCAGCCCGAAGAAGGGCGCGACCATCATCAAGAAGGTGCTGGAGTCCGCAATCGCGAACGCCGAGCACAACGATGGCGCCGACATCGACGAGCTGAAAGTTGTCGAGATCTATGTCGAAAAGGGCCCGATCCTGAAGCGCTTTACGGCACGTGCCAAAGGCCGCGGTGATCGTATCTCCAAACAATCCTGTCACATCTACGTGACTGTCGGTAACTAAGGGGTCACGATGGGACAGAAGATTCATCCAACAGGCTTCCGCCTGGCAGTAACCCGTAACTGGGCTTCGCGTTGGTACGCCGGCAATGGCAACTTTGCCGCCATGCTGAACGAAGACCTGAAGGCACGCGCGTTCCTGAAAAAGAAACTGAAGAATGCTTCGGTTGGCCGCATCGTCATCGAGCGTCCAGCCAAGAACGCACGCTTCACGATCTACAGCTCGCGTCCTGGCGTCGTGATCGGCAAGAAGGGCGAAGACATCGAAGTACTGAAGTCTTCCCTGACCAAGATCATGGGCGTGCCGGTGCACGTGAACATCGAAGAAATCCGCAAGCCGGAAATCGATTCGCAGCTGATCGCCGATTCGATTTCGCAGCAGCTGGAAAAGCGCATCATGTTCCGCCGCGCGATGAAGCGCGCAATGCAAAATGCAATGCGCCTGGGCGCGGTCGGTATCAAGATCATGTCGTCGGGCCGTCTGAACGGCATCGAAATCGCACGTACCGAATGGTACCGCGAAGGCCGTGTGCCTCTGCACACCCTGCGCGCCGATATCGACTACGGCACCAGCGAAGCTTCGACCACCTACGGCATCATCGGCGTCAAGGTGTGGGTCTACAAGGGCGACCGTTCGGCAACGGGCGAAGCGCCAGTGATCGACACGCCACCGGACGAGAAGAAGCCACGTGGCCCACGTCGCGATGACGGCAAGCCAGGCGCTGGACGTCGTCCAGGCCCAGGCGGCGCCAAGCCAGCAGCTGCTCCAGCCGCTCGCCGTGCTGCCAAGCCGGCCGCTGCTGCAGCCGCACCTGAGAAAGCAGGAGAATAATCATGCTGCAACCAGCACGCAGGAAGTATCGTAAAGAGCAGAAAGGCCGTAACACCGGCATTTCGCACACCGCCGGCACCAATGTGTCGTTCGGCGAGTTCGGCCTGAAGGCAGTTGCCCGCGGCCGTATCACCGCACGCCAGATCGAGTCCGCTCGTCGTGCGATGACCCGTCACATCAAGCGTGGCGGCCGTATCTGGATCCGCGTTTTCCCGGACAAGCCGATTTCGAACAAGCCGGCAGAAGTTCGTATGGGTAACGGTAAAGGTAATCCGGAATACTACGTCGCTGAAATCCGTCCGGGCAAGGTCCTGTACGAGATGGACGGCGTCGCCGAAGAACTGGCGCGCGAAGCATTCCGCCTGGCCGCTGCCAAACTGCCACTGGCTACCACCTTCGTGGTGCGCCAGGTCGGCCAATAACAGGAGTGAAATATGAAAGCATCTGAACTCCGCGGCAAAGACCAGGACGCTCTGCAAAAAGAGCTCAACGAGCTGCTGAAGGCACAGTTCGGCCTGCGTATGCAAATCGCTACGCAACAGCTGAACAACACCGCCCAGCTCAAGAAGGTGCGCCGCGATATCGCACGTGTGAAAACGGTAATGAACTCGAAGGAAGCAAAATGACTGATCAAGTAAAGCTGAAGCGTACGCTGATCGGTAAAGTTGTGTCCGACAAGATGGACAAGACCGTTACCGTTCTGATCGAGCGCCACGTTAAACATCCTCTGTACGGCAAGATCATCGTGCGCAGCAACAAGTACCACGCGCACGACGAAGCGAACCAGGCGAAGATCGGCGACACCGTCGAAATCGCCGAAGGCCGCCCGATCTCGAAGACGAAGGCATGGACCCTGACCCGCGTGGTGCAAGTCGCGCAGGTCCTCTAAAGCAGTAAAAAGCTGCCCTGGTGTGTAAAAACATCGGGGTGCACAAAGAAGTTGCAGGCCCGCTGGTATTGTGTAATACTAGCGGGCTTCGTTCATGTATTGCCGCAAGTGGTCACCCAGGTGGCTGCGGTCATCGAAGACGACAGTAATTTAGTAGTTTTTGGTAAGTCAATCACCCAATCGTGTGCTCCAGCAGGGGCGCTCCGGCGGGACCAAGACTGACCGCAGGCCCACATTTGTGGGAATTCTTCGGCTTAAGTTGGGAAAGAGATAACTATGATTCAAACTGAGAGCCGGCTCGAAGTGGCCGACAATACCGGTGCGAAAGAAGTACTGTGCATCAAGGTATTGGGCGGTTCCAAGCGCCGTTATGCTGGCATTGGCGACGTGATCAAAGTCACCGTGAAGGTGGCAGCTCCACGCGGCCGTGTCAAAAAAGGTGAAATTTATAACGCCGTGGTCGTGCGTACCGCTAAAGGTGTGCGCCGCCAGGATGGTTCCCTGGTCAAGTTCGACGGCAATGCCGCCGTGCTGCTGAACAGCAAGCTGGAACCGATCGGTACCCGTATTTTCGGACCAGTCACGCGCGAACTGCGTACTGAAAAGTTCATGAAGATCGTGTCCCTGGCACCTGAAGTTCTGTAAGGAGTCGTAATGGATAAGATTCGTAAAAACGACGAAGTCATCGTTCTGACCGGCAAAGACAAGGGCAAGCGCGGTGTCGTTTCCCGTCGCGTCGATGCGGAGCACGTCGTGGTTGACGGCATCAACATGGCCAAGAAGGCCGTGAAGCCAAACCCGATGACTGGCGTAACTGGCGGTATCGTTGACAAGGCGATGCCAATCCACGTGTCCAACGTTGCATTGTTCAATGCAGCCACGGGCAAGGCAGATCGCGTGGGCTTCAAAGATGTGGACGGCAAAAAAGTCCGCGTCTTCAAGTCCAACGGCGAAGCAGTGAAGGTGTAATTGACATGGCACGTCTTCAACAATTCTACAAAGACAAAGTCGTCGCTGACCTGATCGCCAAGTTTGGCTACAAGTCGGTGATGGAAGTTCCACGCCTGACCAAGATCACCCTGAACATGGGCCTGTCGGAAGCAGTCGCTGACAAGAAAGTCATCGAGCACGCTACCGGCGACCTGTCGAAGATCGCTGGCCAGAAGCCAGTCGTGACCAAGGCACGCAAGGCAATCGCAGGTTTCAAGATCCGCGAAGGCTACCCGATCGGTACGATGGTGACCCTGCGCGGCGCCCGTATGTATGAGTTCCTGGACCGTTTCATCACCGTGGCCCTGCCGCGCGTGCGTGACTTCCGCGGCGTCAATGGCCGCTCGTTCGACGGCCGTGGCAACTACAACATCGGCGTGAAAGAGCAGATCATCTTCCCGGAAATCGAGTACGACAAGATCGACGCTCTGCGTGGCATGAACATCTCGATCACCACGACCGCAAAGACCGACGACGAAGCGAAAGCTCTGCTCGCCGCCTTTAAATTCCCGTTCAGGAACTAATAGATCATGGCAAAACTCGCACTGATTAACCGTGAACAGAAGCGTGCAGACCTGGTGGAGAAATTCGCCGCAAAGCGTGCCGCTCTGAAGGCCATCATCGATGACCAGTCCAAAACGGAAGAAGAACGCTACGAAGCCCGCCTGAAACTGCAAGCACTGCCGCGTAACTCGGCGCCGACCCGCCAGCGTAACCGCTGCGCGATCACCGGCCGCCCACGTGGCACCTTCCGCAAGTTCGGCCTGGCCCGTACGAAGCTCCGCGAATTCGCCATGAAGGGCGAAATTCCGGGCATGACCAAAGCTAGCTGGTAATAGGAGAATAAGCAATGAGTATGAGCGATCCTATCGCCGATATGCTGACCCGCATTCGCAACGCACAAGGCGTGCAAAAGACCACCGTGGCAATGCCATCGTCCAAGGTCAAGGTTGCGATTGCCAACGTCCTGAAAGACGAGGGTTACATTGAAGATTTCGCAGTGACCACCGAAGGTGGCAAGGCGGAACTGAAGATCGGTTTGAAGTATTACGTTGGCCGTCCGGTCATCGAGCGCCTCGAGCGCGTGTCCCGTCCTGGCCTGCGCATCTACAAAGGCAAGGATGAAATCCCGACCGTCATGAACGGCCTGGGCGTGGCGATCGTGTCCACCCCACAAGGCGTCATGACCGACCGCAAAGCACGTACCGCCGGTGTTGGTGGCGAAGTGATTTGCTACGTGGCTTAAGGAGTAGACGATGTCTCGAGTAGCTAAGATGCCAATCGCGGTACCAGCCGGTACCGACGTGGCAATCAGCGCCGCAGCGATCACGGTCAAGGGCCCGCTGGGCACCATGACCCAAGCGCTGAACGGCCTGGTCAAGGTAGAAAACAACAACGGTACGCTGACGTTCGACGTGATCGACGACAGCCGCGAGTCGAACGCGATGTCCGGCACGCTGCGCGCCCTGGTCAACAACATGGTGACCGGCGTAACCAAGGGCTTCGAGAAGAAGCTGTCGCTGGTCGGCGTGGGCTACAAGGCCCAGGCTGCAGGCGACAAGCTGAACCTGTCGCTCGGCTTCTCCCACCCGGTCGCGCACCAGATGCCGGAAGGCGTCAAGGTCGCAACCCCGACCCCGACCGAAATCGTGATCAGCGGTATCGATCGCCAGAAGGTCGGCCAGGTGGCTGCTGAAGTTCGTGCTTACCGCTCCCCTGAGCCTTACAAGGGCAAGGGCGTCCGCTATGTGGACGAAGTGGTCAAGCTTAAAGAAACCAAGAAGAAATAATAGGGGCCGACATGGACAAGAAAGAATCCCGTCTGCGCCGTGGTCGTCAGACCCGCATCAAGATCGCGCAGCTTGGCGTGAACCGCCTGTCGGTACACCGCACCAACCTGCACATCTATGCGAACCTGATCTCCCCGGACGCCAAAGTGCTGGTTTCGGCTTCGACCCTCGAAGCGGAAGTGCGCGCCGAACTGGCTGGCAAGACCGGCAAGGGCGGCAACGCCGCCGCCGCTGCCATCGTTGGCAAGCGCGTCGCAGAGAAAGCACTGAAAGCAGGAATCACCGAAGTAGCGTTCGACCGCTCCGGTTTCCGTTACCACGGCCGTGTGAAGGCGCTGGCGGAAGCCGCGCGCGAAGCCGGTCTGAAGTTCTAAGGAAGAATCGTCATGGCAAAAATGCAAGCGAAAATGGCCAGCGACAAGCCGGATGATGGCATGCGCGAAAAAATGATCGCGATCAACCGCGTGACCAAAGTGGTCAAGGGTGGTCGTATCATGGGCTTTGCAGCACTGACCGTGGTTGGTGACGGCGATGGCCGCATCGGCATGGGCAAGGGCAAGTCGAAGGAAGTTCCGGTCGGCGTGCAAAAGGCAATGGAAGAAGCGCGCCGCAACCTGATCAAGGTACCGCTCAAGAACGGCACCCTGCAGCACACGGTGGAAGGCCGTCACGGCGCCTCGCGCGTCATGATGTCGCCAGCCAAGCCGGGTACCGGCGTCATCGCCGGCGGTGCAATGCGCGCGATCTTCGAAGTGATGGGCGTGACCGACGTGGTGGCAAAGTCCACCGGTTCGTCGAACCCGTACAACCTGGTGCGTGCTACCCTGAACGGCCTCGCGAAAATGAGCACTCCGGCTGACATCGCTGCCAAGCGCGGCAAGTCGGTTGAAGAAATCCTGGGCTAAGGTGAAGACTATGGCAAACACTATCAAAGTGAAACTGGTCAAGGGCCTGATCGGCACGCGTCAAGACCACCGTGCAACCGTACGCGGCCTGGGCCTGCGTCGCGTGAACTCGGTCTCCGAGCTCGTCGACACCCCATCCGTGCGCGGCATGATCAACAAAGTCTCGTACCTCGTTAAAGTTGTTGCGTAAGCCTTAGGGCTTACGTTACGGAGAAATACATGGAACTGAATACCATTCAACCAGCCGAAGGCGCCAAGCACGCTAAGCGTCGCGTCGGCCGTGGCATCGGCTCCGGCCTGGGCAAGACCGCCGGTCGCGGTCACAAGGGTCAGAAATCGCGTTCGGGCGGCTTCCACAAAGTCGGCTTCGAAGGCGGTCAGATGCCTCTGCAGCGCCGTCTGCCGAAGCGCGGTTTCAAGTCGCTCAACGCCACCTTCAAAGCTGAAGTGCGCCTGTCCGACCTGAACAACCTGCCAGTCGGCGACGTCGACGTGCTGGTCCTGAAGCAAGCGGGCATCCTGCCTGTGCTGGCGAAAGACGTGCGCGTGATCCTGTCCGGCGAAGTCACCAAAGCGGTGAACCTCAAAGGCATCAAGGCTACGGCTGGCGCGAAAGCGGCAATCGAAGCTGCTGGCGGCTCGGTCGCGTAAGTTGGCTGACCGCTTGATCGGAGCAAAAATTGGCGACTAATTCACAACTTGGCAAGAGCGCGGCAGCGGGCTTCCCGTGGAACCGTCTCTGGTTCCTGCTTGGCGCGTTGGTCGTGTACCGTATCGGCACTCACGTGCCGGTACCGGGGATCGACAAGATCCAGCTGGCGTCGCTGTTCAATCAGAACGCCGACGGCATCGTAGGCATGTTCAACATGTTCTCCGGTGGCGCGCTGGAACGCTTCTCCGTGTTTGCACTCGGCATCACGCCGTACATTTCGGCCTCGATCATCATGCAGCTCGCTGCGATCGTGGTGCCGGCACTGGAGACGCTGAAGAAGGAAGGTGAAGCGGGCCGCCGCAAGATGACCCAGTACACCCGCTACCTGACGGTGGCGCTGGCGCTGTTCCAGGCATTCGGCATTGCCGTGATGCTGGAGTCGCAGCCGGGACTGGTGATCGATCCGGGCATGACGTTCCGCTTCGTGACGGTCGTGTCGCTGCTGACCGGTACCATGTTCGTGATGTGGCTCGGCGAGCAGATCACCGAGCGTGGCCTGGGCAACGGCATCTCGATCATCATCTTTGCCGGTATCGCAGCCGGTCTGCCAAGTGCTCTGGGCGGCTTGTTTACCCAGGTGTCGACTGGCTCGATCCACCCTGCATCGGCACTGTTCATCGTGGCGATCGTGGCGGTCGTGACCTTCTTCGTCGTGTTCGTCGAACGTGGCCAGCGCAAGATCCTGGTCAATTACGCGAAGCGCCAGGTGGGCAACAAGGTGTACGGTGGACAAGCGTCGCACCTGCCCCTCAAGCTCAACATGGCCGGCGTGATCCCGCCGATCTTCGCATCGTCGATCATCCTGTTCCCGGCGACGATCCTCGACTGGTTCGCGCAGGGCGCCGATCCGAGCAATCGTGTGGTGGGCTTCCTCCGGGACCTGTCCGCATCGATGGCACCGGGTGAGCCGATCCATGCGCTGTTGCTGGCGGTGGCGATCATCTTCTTCTGCTTCTTCTATACCGCTCTGGTATTTAACAGCAAGGAGACGGCCGAGAACTTGAAGAAGAGCGGTGCGTTTGTTCCGGGCATCCGTCCGGGCGAGCAGACGGCACGCTACATCGACAAGATCCTGATGCGGTTGACGCTGGCTGGCGCCGTGTACATTACGCTGGTTTGCCTCGTGCCTGAGTTCATGCAGGCCCAGTGGAAAGTGCCTTTCTATTTCGGCGGTACTTCCCTGCTGATTCTCGTGGTGGTGACCATGGACTTCATGTCCCAGGTACAGAACTACGTGATGTCGCAGCAATATGAATCGCTGCTGCGCAAGGCAAATTTCAAGGGCGGCATGCCGACGCGGTAACGCGACAGGCAACGGAGAGCGAATGGCAAAAGACGACGTCATACAAATGCAGGGTGAGATCCTCGAGAACCTGCCCAACGCAACATTTCGAGTAAAGCTGGAAAACGGCCACGTGGTACTCGGCCACATCAGCGGCAAGATGCGGATGAACTATATCCGCATCCTCCCTGGCGACAAGGTGACGGTGGAACTGACGCCTTACGATTTGAGCCGGGCCCGCATCGTGTTCCGGACCAAGTAATTTAAGTAAACGAACCAAAAAGAGAGTGCAAAATGAAAGTTAACGCTTCAGTCAAGCGCATCTGCCGCAACTGCAAGATCATCAAGCGCAAGGGCGTCGTCCGCGTCATCTGCGTCGAACCACGTCACAAGCAGCGTCAAGGTTAATTGACCTTACATTGATCGAGGAATAACGAATGGCACGTATTGCAGGGGTTAACATCCCCAACCACCAGCACACCGTGATCGGCCTGACCGCCATCTACGGTATTGGCCGTCCACGTTCGCAGAAGATCTGCGACGCGACCGGTATCGCGACCAACAAGAAGGTCAAGGACCTGGACGACAACGAACTCGAGAAACTGCGTGACGAAGTCGCGAAGTTTGTCGTCGAAGGCGACCTGCGCCGTGAGCTGTCCATGAACATCAAGCGTCTGATGGACCTGGGCTGCTACCGTGGCATGCGTCACCGCAAAGGCCTGCCAGTGCGCGGTCAGCGTACCCGCACCAATGCTCGTACCCGTAAAGGTCCGCGCAAGGCAGCCCAGTCGCTCAAGAAATAATCCTTAGGAAGACACCATGGCCAAGCAACAAAGCAGCGCAGCAGCAGCTCGCGTACGCAAAAAAGTGAAGAAGAACGTTGCCGAGGGCATCGCCCACGTGCACGCTTCTTTCAACAACACCATCATCACGATCACCGACCGCCAGGGCAATGCCCTGTCGTGGGCGACTTCCGGCGGTGCTGGCTTCAAGGGCTCGCGTAAGTCGACCCCGTTCGCAGCGCAGGTTGCGGCTGAAGCGGCTGGCAAGGTCGCGGTGGAATACGGCGTGAAGAACCTGGAAGTGCGCATCAAGGGCCCAGGCCCAGGCCGTGAATCGGCTGTCCGCGCGCTGAACAACCTCGGCATCAAGATCACCGAGATCCAGGACGTGACGCCAGTGCCGCACAACGGCTGCCGTCCTCCGAAGCGTCGTCGTATCTAATGGACTTGCCGGCATTGGCCGGCAGCGTCAGGAAAATGCCGGTGCAGCGTGGCCCGAATTGGGTTATACTGCCCGGCTATTGTCGCCTGCCATTTCGGTAGGCATTCAGCCACGTTTGGTTCCGCCCGGGTGAATACGCGGGGGCGAACACAAACTAGCGCCTGGTGCGGGTTACCGCAGTCGGGGCGTCATCGATTTTAAAAAAAGGATTTACTGTGGCACGTTATATCGGACCAAAAGCAAAACTGTCCCGCCGCGAAGGCACGGACCTGTTCCTCAAGAGCGCACGCCGCTCGCTCGACTCCAAGTGCAAACTGGACGTCAAGCCAGGCCAGCACGGCGTCAAGTCGGGCCAGCGTACCTCGGACTACGGCAACCAGCTGCGCGAAAAGCAGAAGGTCAAGCGCATGTACGGCATCCTGGAGCGCCAGTTCCGCCGCTACTTCGCCGAAGCCGACCGCCGCAAGGGCAACACCGGTGAGACCCTCCTGCAACTGCTGGAGTGCCGCCTGGACAACGTCGCATACCGCATGGGCTTCGGCTCGACCCGCGCAGAAGCGCGCCAGCTGGTATCGCACAAGGCATTCACCGTGAACGGCAACGTCGTGAACATCGCTTCCTACTCCGTCAAGAAGGGCGACATCATCGCCGTTCGCGAAAAGGCCAAGAAGCAGGCACGTATCGTCGAAGCGCTGTCGCTGGCAGAGCAGGGCGGCATGCCGTCGTGGGTCTCGGTTGACGCGAAGAAGATGGAAGGCACGTTCAAGACCTTCCCAGAGCGCAACGAGATCGCCAACGACGTCAACGAATCGCTGATCGTCGAACTGTACTCGCGTTAATTCGTAGTTCGGTAGTAAAAGAAGCAGCATCGCCCGCTCATTTTCACGAGCGGGCGTTTTCACTAATGCCATCAGCCTTATCGGTGTAACGAGCCGAGGGTAATGAAAAGGACATTTCATGCAAAACAGTTTGTTGAAGCCACGTATCATCGACGTAGAAGCAATCGGCCCAGGTAACGCAAAAGTCGTGATGGAGCCGTTCGAGCGTGGCTATGGCCACACCCTCGGTAACGCGCTGCGCCGCGTGCTGCTGTCGTCCATGGTCGGCTTTGCGCCAACCGAAGTCACCATCGCCGGCGTCGTGCACGAGTACTCCTCGCTGGACGGCGTGCAGGAAGACGTGGTCGACCTGCTGCTGAACCTGAAGGGTGTCGTGTTCAAGGTGCACAACCGTGACTCCGTGACCCTGACCCTGAAGAAGGAAGGCGAAGGCGCCGTCCTGGCATCGGACATCGACCTGCCGCATGACGTCGAACTGATCAACCCGGACCACGTGATCGCCCACCTGACCGCTGGCGGCAAGCTGGACATGCAGATCAAGGTCGAGAAGGGCCGTGGCTACGTTCCTGGTAACGTGCGCCGCCTGTCGGAAGACACCAACAAGACCATCGGCCGCATCATCCTGGACGCATCGTTCTCGCCAGTGCGCCGCGTGTCGTACGCAGTGGAATCGGCGCGTGTCGAACAGCGTACCGACCTGGACAAGCTGATCATCAACATCGAAACCAACGGCGTCATCACCCCGGAAGAAGCGATCCGCCAGTCGGCCCGCGTCCTGGTGGACCAGCTGACCGTGTTCGCGGCGCTGGAAGGCACCGAGGCAGCGGCAGAAGCGCCATCGCGCGCACCGCTGGTCGATCCGATCCTGCTGCGTCCAGTGGACGACCTGGAACTGACCGTCCGTTCCGCAAACTGCCTGAAAGCGGAAAACATCTACTACATCGGCGACCTGATCCAGCGTTCGGAAAACGAACTGCTCAAGACGCCGAACCTGGGCCGCAAGTCGCTGAACGAAATCAAGGAAGTCCTGGCTTCCCGCGGCCTGACCCTGGGCATGAAGCTCGAGAACTGGCCGCCTGCAGGCCTCGAGAAGTAAGACAGTTCACCCGAAAGTACAAACCTGCTTTCGGGTGGAATTAGCCAAAAAGGCCTGGCAGAGCCAGATCCTTTTTGGATGAAAAAAGGCCGGGGCATGTTGCCCCGTCCCGACCAACCTAAGAACCGGCCCGCGCATTTGCGATCGAAGAGCTGGACTAAAACTTGAAAGGTAATACATCATGCGTCACCGTCATGGTCTCCGTAAGCTGAACCGTACCTCCGCACACCGCCTCGCGATGCTGCGCAACATGACCGTTTCCCTGCTGCGCCACGAAGCGATCAAAACCACCCTGCCAAAGGCAAAAGAACTGCGTCGCGTGATCGAGCCGATCCTGACCCTGGGCAAAGTGGACACGCTGGCAAACAAGCGCCTGGCATTCTCCCGCCTGCGCGACCGCGAAATGGTCCTGAAGCTGTTCAACGAACTGGGCCCGCGCTACGCTAACCGCAACGGCGGTTACCTGCGTATCCTGAAGATGGGCTTCCGCGTTGGCGACAACGCACCGATGGCCTACGTCGAACTGCTGGACCGTCCAGAGACGACCGAAGAAGCTGTCGAAGTCACCGGCGAGTAATCGCTAGTCGACCTAAGGAGAGCCGGACTAGCGTCCGGCTTTTTTTATGCGCGGACGCCGCGCATTCGCAAGGGAAAGGGACGTGCCGGGGGCCGCCAAAAATAAGTCCCGGATAAGGCACGCTTCCTTGCCACGGTGTACCATTCGCTTGCCGCAAACTGCCGGCTCCAAGGCACCCATGTTCCGAACACTCACTACTCGTCCCCTGTACGCGCTCGCCGCGTTCCTGCTCCTCGCCCTTGCCGCGGCCTTCACCGCAGCGCACGCCGACGAGGAGTACCTCGACCCCGCCGACGCCTTCCGCTTCTCGGCCCGCATGGCCGACCCGCACACGATCGCCGTCACCTGGAAGGTCGCGGACAAGTACTACATGTACAGAGAGCAGTTCAGGTTTTCCGCGCAGGGCGCCACGCTCGGTACCCCTGTCATCCCGCCCGGCAAGGTCAAATACGACCAGACCTTCGAGAAGAACGTCGAGACGCACCGCGGCACCGTCACCGTGCGCATCCCGGTCACGGCGAGCGGCCCGTTCACGCTGACCGCCAACAGCCAGGGCTGCGCCGATGCAGGCCTGTGCTATCCGCCGCAGCAACACACCGCAAAACTCGACCCCGCCGTCATCACGCCGGAAGAGCCGGAACCGAAGGGCATCACGTCACTGCTGAAAGGCCTGATCGGCGGAGAAGACCGCCCTGAGCCCGCGGTGTCGACCCCTGCGCCCACCTCCGCCGCGCCGCCGCCGGCAAGCGCGCCAGCGGTTGTAGCGGCCGCCACGCAGGGCCAGCCAGCGGCGCCTGCGCAAGCCGAAAGCGTACCGCCCGCGAGCACCTCCAACGCCGCCGTGCCACCCGCCGCGCCGGTCGCCGCGGCACCTTCCGCAGCGGAGCAATCCGACCTGTCCCGCATCGGCGGCGTACTCTCCGGAGGCAGCCTGCTTGCCATCGTTCCCGCCTTCATGCTGCTGGGACTTGGCCTGGCATTCACCCCGTGCGTGCTGCCGATGGTGCCAATCCTGTCCTCGATCATCCTGGGCGAAGGAGCGCACGCCTCCCGCATGCGTGGCTTGGTGCTGTCGATCGCGTACTCGCTGGGCATGGCCATCGTCTACACGGCGCTCGGCATCGCGGCAGGCCTGGCCGGCGAGGGACTGGCCGCCGCCTTGCAGAATCCGTGGGTGCTGGGCGCGTTTGCGCTGCTGGTGGTGGGCATGGCCCTGTCGATGTTCGGCTACTACGAGCTGCAGCTGCCGGCCGCGCTGCAGACCAGGCTGTCCGGCGTTTCCAGCCGCCAGCAGGGCGGTAAGCTGTCCGGGGTCTTCGTCATGGGCGCGCTGTCCGCGCTGATCGTCGGGCCGTGCGTGGCGGCGCCGCTCGCCGGCGCGCTGGTCTACATCAGCCAGACGCGCGACGTAGTGATCGGCGGCGCCGCACTGTTCGCCATGGCGGTCGGCATGAGCGTGCCGCTGCTGCTGGTCGGCTTGTCGGCGGGCTCCTTGCTGCCGCGCGCGGGCGCCTGGATGGATTCCGTGAAGCGCTTCTTCGGCGTGCTGATGCTGGGGATGGCCTTGTGGCTGGTGTCGCCGGTGCTGCCGGTGGCGCTGCAGATGGCCGCGTGGGCGGTGCTGCTGCTCGGGTATGGCGCCTACCTGCTGCGCCGCTCCGGCCACTGGGCGGCGCTGACCGCAGGGGCGGTGTTCACCGTGCTGGGCGCGATCCAGCTGGTGGGCCTGGCCAGCGGCGGCAGCGACCCGCTGCAACCGCTCGCGCACCTGCGCGGCGGCGCGGTCGCCAGCCATGGCGTCACCTTCAAGCGCATCAAGACCACCGCCGACCTGGACGCGCAACTGGCGCAGCTAAACGGACGTCCGGCAATCCTCGACTTCTACGCCGACTGGTGCGTGTCCTGCAAGGAGATGGAAAAGCTGACGTTCACCGACGCCCGCGTGCAGGCGCGCATGAACCAGGCATTGCTGCTGCAAGTGGACGTGACGGCCAACGACGACGCCGACAAGGCGATGATGCGCCGCTTTGAACTGTTCGGCCCTCCGGCGCTGATCATGTTCGACGGCGCGGGCAAAGAGATCCCCGATAGCCGCGTGATCGGCTACCAGTCGGCCAACAAGTTCCTGGGTTCGCTGGAAAAGCTGCGCTAAGGCGCCATGCGGCGCAAGCCGCCGGCGGTGCGGCGCAGCGCGGGCGGGCGGCGCACGGCTTCCGGCGGCGCCTCCACCTCTTCAGGCCCGGTGCGGACGATATAGCCGTCCGCTACCAGCGCATTCAGGCATTCCTCGTCCACGCCCAGCGCTGCGGTATTGGCCAGCAGCGTCGCGGCAGGCTTGTGCCCGTCGATCATCACCAGCAGCGTGCGCAGGCGCGCCGGCAACTGGTTCTTGCGGGTCGCGATCTCCTCGCGTCCTTTTTCCGTCTTGTCGTAGATACTCGTGTTCATTTCTTCCCCTCGCACTCTTGATGCTTTTTTATTGTTGAAGACTTCGGCAACTTTCAGTTGCTGCACGGCATCACCGAGAATACACCGGTTTGCGGCGGATGCGCACAGATCCATGTAGATGTGTGGCAGAAATGAGAATTGGGCGCAGATTGGCCCGGATAGGCCGGGATCGCGGCCAAATAGCTATGTTCGCGCAAGAAGACGGGGGATCGGCGCAGATCGCTCCAGATGCGCCAGGATAGGGGGCGGCCCACGCGTGGGCCGCCCCGGAACTGCTTAGTTCTGCTTTGCTGCGTCGTGCTTCATGCCGTGTTGGCCATGATGGCCGCCGCGGTGGCCAAAGTGGCCGCGCTTGCCGTGATGGCGCTTCATCTTCATCGCGTCATCGAAGGTCTTGCGCTGTTCCGCGGTCAGCTGTGCATAGAATGCCTTGGTCGCTGCCAGGCGCGATTCCATGCGGGCGGTGCGTTGCTTCTGCATTGCGATGCGCATTTCCATGCGCTGCGGCGCCGACATCGAACGGAATGCCTCGCGGTCCATGCGCGGACGCTCGCCGCGCTGCTCCGGCTTGATCGCAGCCAGGTAGTCGCGCCATGCGCCTTCCTGTGCCGAGGTCAGTCGCAGCGAGTCGTGCAGCTTGGCCTGGCGCTGCGCCATGCGTTCGGCGCGCTTCGCTTTACGCTCGGCGAACTTGGCTGCGCGCTGTTCCTGCGTCAGCTGCGCACGGCCTTCCTGCGCCGCCGGCGCCTGGGCGTATGCCGACAGGCTCGCGCTGCCCATGCCGATGACGGCCAGGCCGATGAGGATGGATTTGCGGATGGAGTTCATTTGCGTTCCTTTTCAAGTTCAGGTGGTGTGCGCCGCCTCGTTAGCGAAGCACTGCACATGGGACGTATCTTGCGCCCGCCGTGTTAACGCACCGTGTCCCTGCGCCTGCTCTTTGTATCAATTTGTTTCGACCAAAACGGTATATACATGCCGATACAATCTGGCTATCACTGCCCACCGTTAGCGTAGATAATGGCAGTCATGGATACTCCCTCTACCATCCTCATTGTCGACGACGACCGCGAAATCCGCACCCTGCTCGCCGATTACCTGGAGACGAACGGCTACCGCACCCTGGTCGCGGCCGACGGCCAGGCCATGTGGAAGACGCTGGACGAAGCGCGCCCCGACCTGATCGTACTCGACCTGAACATGCCCGGCGACGACGGCCTGACGCTGTGCCGCAAGCTGCGCGCCACGTCCTCGCTGCCGGTGGTCATGCTGACCGCGCGCAGCGAGCCGCTGGACCGCATCCTCGGCCTGGAAATGGGCGCCGACGACTACCTGCCCAAGCCGTTTGAGCCGCGCGAGCTGCTGGCGCGCATCCGCAGCGTCCTGCGCCGCAGCCACGCGATGCCCTCGAATTCGCCGGCCGAAAAAGCCCAGCAGATGAAGTTTTCCGGCTGGACCCTGGACCTCACCGCGCGCCACCTGGTCAATCCCGACGGCATGGTGATTATGCTGTCCGGCGCCGAATTCCGCCTGCTGCGCGTGTTCCTCGAACACCCCAACCGCGTGCTGAACCGCGACCAGCTGCTGAACCTGACCCAGGGCCGCGACGCCGATCCGTTCGACCGCTCGATCGACATCCAGATCAGCCGCCTGCGCCAGAAGCTGGGCGAGGATGCGCGCGTCCCGCAGATCATCAAGACCGTGCGTAACGGCGGTTACGTGCTGGCCGGCCAGGTCACCGTGGAGCCTTCCGCGTGAAAGGCTTCTTCGGATCGATGACGGGACGCGTGTTCGCGACCCTGGTACTGGGCATCGGCATGTCGGCGGCGGTGGCGCAGTGGGTGGCGGTCAACGAGCGCCAGAGCGCGATCGAAGCCTACCGCGACTACTACGCGCTGGAACGCGCCGAGCAGCTGATCATGGCGGTGGACACGGTGCCATCCTCCTCGCGCAAGGCCTACCTGTCGGTGGCCAACCGTCCGGCAATCCGGATCGAGCCGTACGACGCATCGAAGGTTGTCTCGCCCGCCCACACGCCGTTCATGCGGCAGCTGGCCACGCGCCTCGGACCGGCCTATGCGCTGGAGCAGGTGAGGGATCGTCCGCCTGCGTGCGATGCGCCGCGCGAGCAAAGCGCGCTGTTCGCGCCGACGCGCTGGACCGGCACCTGCGAAAGCGTCAATGTGCGCCTGCGCGACGGCGACCTGGTGCGCCTCGAAGTGCTGCCCCCGCGCGTGCCGCCGAAGTCCGCGCAAACCGACTACAGCATCACGATCACGCTGTTTACCTTGTCCATTGCGCTGGTGGCCTACGTGGTCGCGCGCATGTCGACCCGTCCGCTCAAGCGCCTGGCGCAGGCTGCGCGCGCGCTGGGCGAGGACATCAACCGCGACCCGCTCAAGCCGGCCGGCGCGAGCGAGATCCGCCAGGCTACCGCCGCCTTCAACGCGATGCAGGCGCGCATCCGCCAGCACATCGCGCAGCGCACCCAGATGCTGGCCGCGATCACGCATGACCTGCAAACGCCGCTGACGCGGCTGCGCCTGCGCCTCGAAAAAGTGCAGGACCGCGAGCTGCAGGAACGCCTGCGCGGCGACCTCGATGCGATGCAGGCGATGGTGCGCGAAGGGCTGGAGCTGGCCCGCAGCACCGACACCAGCGAGGCCATGTGCTCGCTCGACCTCGATTCGCTGCTCGACTCGGTGTGCTCGGATGCCTCCGATAGCGGCCAAAACGTCACGCTCAAGGGCCGCGCCAACATGGCGATGATGGGCCGTCCGGGCGCGCTGCGGCGCTGCTTCGGCAACGTGATCGACAACGCGGTGAAGTACGGCCGCCAGGCCAGCGTGACCGTGGAGCGCCAGGACGGCAGCGCGGTGGTGCGCGTGCGCGACCGCGGTCCGGGCATCCCGGAGGCCGAGCTGGCGCGCGTGTTCGAGCCGTTCTACCGCGTCGAGGGCTCGCGCTCGCGCGAATCCGGCGGCACCGGGCTCGGGCTGCCGATCGCACGCAATATCGTGGAACAGCACGGCGGATCGATCTCGCTGGCGAACCACCCCGAGGGCGGCCTGGTGGCCACCCTGGTCCTGCCCGAGTACTACGGCGGAAAATAGCGCCGGCGCCGCGCCGCGCACAGGACATCACAACAATTGAACAGGAAGCGGGGCCGAGGGCGCCCGCTGGACAGCATGAAAAAGAACACTATTGGAGTAATCGTTGGCGCCGTGGCGATCGTCGCGGCAGGGGTGTGGTTCGTGAATCGCGGCGGTGACGCGGCGCCCGGAGGCAAGGGCGGCCCGGGCGGCGGCCGTGGCGGCGGCGGCCCGACCGTCGTCAACGTGGTCAAGCCGGTGCGCGAGGACGTGCCGGTGGTCCAGCAGTCGAACGGCACCGTCACGCCGGTCAGCACGGTCGACCTGCGTCCGCAGACTACCTCCACCATCCGCACGGTGCACATCAAGGAAGGCCAGTTCGTGAAGAAGGGCCAGCTGATGTTCTCGCTCGACGACCGTGCCGACCGCGCCAGCGTCCAGCGCGCCGAAGCGCAGATCGCGCGCGACCGTGCTTCGCTGGCCGACCTCGAACGCCAGTACAAGCGCAGCCAGGAACTGGCGGCGCAAAACTATATTTCGCAAAGCCAGGTCGACACCCTGCGCAGCCAGGTCGAAGCGGCGCGCGCGCTGGTCGGCGCGGCCAACGCGGAGGCACAGGCCAGCCGCGTCGCGGCCAGCTACACCGCGATCCACGCCCCGATGAGCGGCCGCGTGGGCGCCATCACCGTCTATCCGGGCAGCCTGGTGCAGCCGACGGTATCGCTCACCACCATCACCCAGCTCGACCCGATCCATGTCGCG
The DNA here is from genome assembly GCF_042683405.1 of Pseudoduganella sp. GCM10020061. Taxonomy (NCBI): domain Bacteria; kingdom Pseudomonadati; phylum Pseudomonadota; class Betaproteobacteria; order Burkholderiales; family Oxalobacteraceae; genus Pseudoduganella; species Pseudoduganella sp. GCM10020061. The sequence continues at coordinate 625,197 of NZ_JBHUJS010000001.1, forward strand.
TTCACGCTGCCGGAATCGGTGCTGTCCGAACTGCTGGCCGCGCAGCGCAGCGGCGCGGTCGAGGTCGAGGCAACGCCGGAGGGCGGCAAGCCCGCGACCGGCCGCCTGAGCTTCGTCGACAACACCGTCGACCCGGTCGCCGGCACCATCAAGGTCAAGGGCGAATTCGCCAACCCGGGCGCGCAGCTGTGGCCCGGCCAGTTCGTGCGCACCCGCGTCACCATCCGCATGCTGAAGGATGCGCTGGTCATTCCCCAGACTGCTATCATCAACAGCGTGAACGGCACCTTTGTCTACGTGGTGGACAAGGACATGACCGCCAGGGAAGTCAAGATCCAGCGCCTGTACGCGTTCGGCAACAATGCCGCCGTGACCGGCCTGGCCGGGACCGAACAGGTAATCACCGAGGGCAAACAGAACCTGCGTGCCGGCGGCAAGGTGATGCTGCCGGGGCAGGGCGGCGGTGAAGGCCGCGGCAAGGGCGCCCGCGGTGCGAAAGGCGCGCCAGCATGAACATCTCCGAACTCTCCATCCGCCGTCCGGTGATGGTGGTGCTGCTGTCGATCTCGCTGATCCTGGCGGGCTTGCTGGCATACCGCGCCATCCCCGTGGCGGCACTTCCGAGCTACAACACGCCGGTCATCAACGTCAACGCCAACCTGCCCGGCGCCAGTCCCGAGACCATGGCGTCCTCGGTCGCGCTGCCGCTGGAAAAGGCTTTCTCCACCGTGGCCGGGATCGACGTGATCACCTCCACCAGCACCCGCGGCAACACCTCGGTGACGCTGGAGTTCAACCCCTCCGTCGACGTCAACGAAGCGGCGGTGGACGTGCAGGCCGCGCTGCTCAGCGTGCAGCGCGCGCTGCCGGAAGAGATGACCGACCTGCCGTCCTACCGCAAGGTCAACCCGGCCGACTCGCCGGTGCTGTTCCTGGCCATGACCTCGCCGTCGATGGACCTGTCGGAACTGAACGATTACGCGGAAAACCTGGTCGCGCCGGCCCTGTCCACCCTGCCCGGCGTGGCGCAGGTGCAGGTCAACGGCCAGAAGCGCTTCGCGGTGCGCGTGCGCGCCAAGCTGGACCAGCTCAATGCGCGCGACCTGACGCTGGCCGAGCTGGCGGCATCGGTGCGCTCGGCCAATTCGAATGCGCCACTCGGCAGCATCGACGGTCCCAACCAGACCCTCGTGATCCAGGGCAGCGCGCAGCTGGAGAACGCCGCGCACTTCCGTGAACTGATCATCGCCACCCGCAACGGCGAACCGGTGCGCCTGAAGGACGTGGCGGACGTGCAGGACAGCTACCAGTCGGTCAAGGCCGCCGGCAGCTTCAATGGCGAGCGCTCGATCGTCCTGATGGTGCAGCGCCAGCCGAACGCCAATACCGTGCAGGTGGTCGACGGCGTCAAGAAGCTGCTGCCGCAGTTCCAGGCCCAGCTCCCGGGCTCGATCGACATCAACCTCATGAACGACCGCTCGGTCTCGATCCGCGAGGCGATCCATGACGTCAACCTGACCCTTGCCGGCACCGTGGTGCTGGTGGTGCTGGTGATCTTCCTGTTCCTGCACCGCCTGTCTGCGACGCTGATCCCGGCCGTGACCATGCCGATCTCGCTGCTGGGCGCGCTCACGCTGCTGTACTACCTGGGCTATAGCCTCGACAACATCTCGCTGCTCGGCATTACGCTGGCGGTCGGCCTGGTGGTCGACGACGCGATCGTGGTGCTCGAGAATATCGTCCGGCATATCGAAGAGGGCAAGAGTCCGCTGCAGGCATCGCTGATCGGCTCGCGCGAGATGGGCTTTACCATCGTCTCGATCTCGATCTCGCTGGTGGCCGTGTTCATCCCGATCTTCTTCATGCCCGGCGTGATCGGCCTGCTGTTCCGCGAGTTCGCTGTGGTGGTCTCGCTCGCCGTGCTGGTCTCCGCGGTCATTTCGCTGACCCTGGTGCCGATGATGGCGGCGCGCCTGATGCCGGCGCACTCGGCGCACGCGCATGGCGAGACCACCCGCATCGGGCGCGTGTTCGAACGCTGGTTCGGCAAGCTGCGCGACGCCTACGCGCGCACGCTCGACAAGGCGCTGCTCCACCGCGGCATCGTGCTGCTGGTCGCGATCGGCACCTTCGTCGCCACCGCCGTCATGTACATCACGATCCCGAAGGGCTTCTTCCCCGAGGAAGACATCGGCCAGCTGCGCGTCACGGTCGAGGCGTCGGAAGACACGTCCAGCTACGCGACGGCGATCCTGCACAACCGCGTCGCCGAGATCGTGCGCAAGGACCCGAACGTGAAGAACGTGACCTCGTTCACGGGCGGCGGTAACAGCGGCCGCATGTTCATCACCCTCAAGCCTGCGTCCGAACGCGAAAAGATGCCGCAGGTGGTCGACGGGTTGCGCAAGGCGACCCGCCAGGTGGCCGGCGTGCAGGTGTTCTTCAGCCCGATCCAGAACCTGCAGATGGGCGGGCGTCCGTCCAAGAGCCGCTACCAGTACACGCTGCAAAGCGTGAGCCCGGGATCGCTGAACAAGTGGGCGACCGAGTTCCAGGAGCGCATGCGCGCCGATCCGCTGTTCCGCGACGTTACCAGCGACGCGCAGAACAGCGCGCTGCAGGCATCGCTGCGGGTCGACCGCGACAAGGCCAACATGCTGGGCGTGCAGCTGTCCGACCTGCGTACCGCGCTGTACGCCGCCTACGGCGAGCGCCAGGTCACCTCGATCTACTCGTCGGCAGCAACCTACAACGTGATCCTGGAGGCGGCCGAGGAAGACCGCCGCTTCGAGGATTCGATATCGCGCATCTCGGTGCGCAGCAGCTCCGGCAAGCTGGTGCCGCTGTCGAGCTTTGCCTCGGTCGAGCGGACGGTCGGGCCGACCGCGGTCAACCACCAGGGCCAGCTGCAGGCGATCACGGTGTCGTTCAACCTCGCGCCGGGCGTGCCGCTGGGCGCGGCGACCGACCGCATCGAAGCGATGGGCATCGACATGAAGCTGCCGGCATCGATCATCACCAGCTACGGCGGCGATGCGGCGGTGTTCGAAAGCTCGCAGTCCTCGCAGCTGATCCTGATCCTGGCGGCGCTGGGCGTGATCTACGTGCTGCTGGGCGTGCTGTACGAGAGCTACATCCACCCGATCACCATCCTGGCCGGCCTGCCGTCGGCGGCGGTGGGCGCGCTGCTCACGCTGGAACTGTTCAACATGGAGCTGACCATCATCGCCATCATCGGCATCCTCATGCTGATCGGTATCGTGAAGAAGAACGCGATCATGATGATCGACTTCGCGCTGCACGCGCAGCGCGAGCGCGGCATGGCGCCCGCCGAAGCGATCCGCGAAGCCTGCGTGCTGCGCTTCCGCCCGATCCTGATGACCACGCTGGCGGCGATGATGGGCGCGCTGCCGATCGCGCTGGGCATCGGCGCCGGCGCGGAACTGCGCCAGCCGCTCGGCCTGGCGGTGGTGGGCGGCCTGATCTTCTCGCAGGTCGTGACGCTGTACATTACCCCGGTGATCTACCTCTACCTCGACAAGTACAGTGGGTCCGGTCCGATGACCGACGACCACCTGGAACAGATGGAAAAAGTCGAAAAGCTCAAGAAGCGCAGGGGGCACGACGAACTGCGCGCCGGCGCCCGCTAGGGCGTCGTCCCGGGAACGCCGGCTCTGCAGCGATGCACGAGCCGGCGGCCATGAAACTCGGCATGGATCCCGGCCTTCGCTGGGATGACGCGAGCGGCTGAGTGACGGTAGCGCAAACTGAGGCGATGCTTAATCAGAAGTCAACGATTTTGCAAACCAGGCGGAGTCTGGCAAACTGCGGGATGTTCTGCCGTTCCTGAAAGCTGTTGCCTTGCGTGACCATTCCCATACCATGAACGAATCCGGTGTCTGCGAGCACTGCGGCCAGCCGCTGCCTGCGGAGCGGCCGGTGTACGCGTATGGGGAACAGCGCACCAACAAGACCGCGATCGCGGTCACCATCGGCCTGCACCTGCTGCTGGTGCTGGCCTACCTGGTCAAGCCCAAGCAGGAGGACCTGCCGCTCACGCCGCCCGGCGGCGTAATGGTCATGGTGCAAACGCCGCAGGCGGCCAAGCCCCGCGAGCAGGCGCCGCGCCCGCTGCCCAAGCAGGTCACGCCGGCACTGCCGCGCGTCGAAATCGAGCGCCTGCCCGACACCATCACGCTCCCCGATGAAAAGCCGGCCGAAACCCCGCCGGAAAAGCCGCAGGTCGAGATCACGCCCGAAATGGACATGGCCGCCTACGTCGCCGCACGCAAGAAGCAGCGCGGCGCGCGGGAAGAAACCCCGTCCGAAGGCGAAAACGAAAAGGCGATGCGCAACATCAAGGCGAACATCGCCCGCGCCAACGCCGCTTCGCGCGACGATGGCGGCGGCGGCATCTTCAGCATCAGCAACAAGACCTTCAACAGTGCCGTGGTCAAGTTTAACGGATGGAACCAGACCTTCAAGCGCAACACGCTGCGCCAGGAGACGGTTGAAGTGGGCAAGGAGCGCGATATCGAGACCGCGATCGTCAAGAAGATGATCGAGATCATCCGCAAGGAAAAGAGCGGCGACTTCGAGTGGGAATCGCACCGCCTGAACCGGAACGTCACGCTGTCAGCGCGGCCGCAGGATACGGAGGCGCTGATGGCCTTCCTCTACAAAGAGATGTTCCGCGACTACACCCCGCCGCGCGAATAAGGAGGGGGGACAGTCCCTACCGGGACCCGTCCCTCTTCTATCGCGACTCGTACCAGTGCTGCGAGCGGTTCACTACCGCCACGACCAGCAGCATGACCGGCACCTCGATCAGCACACCCACCACCGTGGCCAGCGCCGCCCCGGACTGGAAGCCGAACAGGCTGATCGCCGTCGCCACCGCCAGCTCGAAGAAGTTCGACGCGCCGATCAGGCTCGATGGCCCCGCCACGCAATGCGGCACTTTCAGCTTGCGGTTCAGCAGGTACGCCAGGCCGGAATTGAAAATCACCTGGATCAGGATCGGCACCGCCAGCATCGCAATGATCGCCGGCTGCGTGGTGATTGCCTCGCCCTGGAACGCGAACAGCAGCACCAGCGTGAGCAGCAGCGCCGAGATCGACAGCGGCCCGAACTGCCTGACCGCGCGCTCCAGGTGTGCCGGCCCGCGCCTGAGCAGGGCCGCCCGAATCACTTGCGACAGGATCACCGGAATCACGATGTACAGCACGACCGACGTGACCAGCGTATCCCACGGCACCGTGATCGACGCGAGTCCCAGCAGCAGCGCCACCAGCGGCCCGAACGCGACCACCATGATCGAATCGTTCAGCGCCACCTGCGACAGCGTGAAGTAGGGATCGCCCTTGCACAGCTGGCTCCACACGAACACCATCGCCGTGCAGGGCGCCGCCGCCAGCAGGATCAGGCCCGCGATATAGCTGTCGTGCTGGTCGGCCGGCAGCAGGTCCGCGAATACGTGGCGGATGAAGATCCAGCCCAGCAGCGCCATCGAGAACGGCTTGACGAACCAGTTGACGAACAGGGTCACGCCGATTCCGCGCCACTGGCTCTTGACCTGGCCGAGCGCGCCGAAGTCGATCTTGACCAGCATCGGCAGCACCATGCACCAGATCAGCACACCGACCGGCAGGTTCACGCGCGCCACTTCCATTTGCGCGATCGCCGCGAACCCATCCGGGAAGGTCCTGCCCAGCAGGATGCCCGCCACGATGCACAGCGTGACCCACAACGTCAGGTAGCGCTCGAAGAATCCGATGGCCGGCGCCGCGCCGCCGGCGACTTCGGTGGTATGGGCCGACATCAGCCGGCCACCACCGGCGTCTCGCCGATCTGCTTGATCTCGCGCTGGATCGCGTGCTTGTCCAGCGTTGCGATCGGCAGGTTCACGAAGGTATGCATCCGCGCGGCGATCTGGCGGAAGATCTTCTCGAACGCAGCCCGCTTCTCCTCGTCGCTGCCTTCCACCGCAGCCGGATCTTCGAAGCCCCAGTGCGCGGTGGCCGGATGGCCCGGCCAGTACGGGCAGGTCTCGCCGGCCGCGTTGTCGCACACGGTGATGATGAAGTCCATCTGCGGCGCATCCGGTCCCGCGAACTCGTCCCAGCTCTTGCTGCGCAGCGCCTCGACCGGGTAGCCGGTCTTTTGCACCTGCTCGACCGCGAACGGATTCACCCGTCCGCCCGGCTTGCTGCCTGCGCTGAAGCCGCGGAAGCGGCCCTTGCCCATGGTGCTGACCAGGGCCTCGGCCATGATCGAGCGGGCCGAGTTGCCGGTGCAAAGGAACAGGACGTTATAGATCTTGTCGGACATGCGTTTCTCTCCAGTTCAGCAGCAGCTCGCGCCTTGGGCGGCGGAGGTCGGGACGCAGCACGGCGCTTTCTCGCCGAGCTTGATGCGCGGTTTGGCCAGCGGGACGCAGCAGGCCGCATCGGCTGCGGCTTCTTCCGGCGCGCCGCCATAGACCGGGATCGAATCGAGCGTGTGGAAGGTCTCCCACGCGATGCCGGACGGATCGCTGATCCAGTGCTTGTCCGACTTGGCGTAGCAGCAGGCCGTGTTTTCTTCGGTCTCGATCTCGCCGTCCAGCTGCCCGAGGCGCGACTGCATCTCGCCCAGTTCCGCCGCGGTTTCGACCTGGATGCCCAGGTGGTTGACGCCGGCTTCCGCGCCGCGGCTGGAAATCGCAAAGTTCACGCGCGGGTCTTCCAGCTGCCATTTGGCGTAGTCCGGCTTGACGATGGTCGGCTCGCTGGCGAACATCCCGGAATAGAACTTGATGCTCTCGGCGAGGTTGTCGACCGAGACATGTACGTGCATGCGTTTCATGAGCAGGCTCCTTCGGTTGTGCAGGTGGGGACGCGGACGGGAGAACATGCGTTCCCGCCGCAGCAGTTTTCAGTCAAAAAGCCGACCAGGCCATTCATCGTGGCGAAGTTGGCCGCGTAGATGAGCGAGCGGCCGGCCTTGGTTTGCGTGACCAGGCCGGCGTGCGTCAGCTCCTTCAGGTGGAAAGACAGGGAGGAGGGCGGGATCGCCAGCTGATCGGCGATTTTCGTTGCAGGCATGCCTTCGGGGCCGGCTTGCACGAGCAGGCGGTACACGGCCAGGCGCGAGTCCTGCGCGAGGGCGGCCAGTGCGGCTACGACGTCCTTGTCATCCATAATTACCTCCATACGATACTTCCAGAATAATCGAAGTATAGCGAAAACGCAAGCGGCAAGGGGACGTCCCCGCAGGGGGGACTGTCCCCGGCAGCGATTACGCTTTGAGCAGGCGGGCGATGTCGCGCGCGAAGTAGGTGAGCACGCCATCGGCGCCGGCGCGCTTGAACGCCATCATCGATTCCATCATCACCTTGTCGTGGTCCAGCCAGCCGTTCTGCGCGGCGGCCTTGAGCATGGCGTACTCGCCGCTCACCTGGTAGGCGAAGGTCGGCACGCGGAACTCGTCCTTCACGCGGCGCACGATGTCCAGGTAGGGCATGCCCGGCTTGACCATGACCATGTCCGCGCCCTCGGCGATGTCGAGCGCGACTTCGCGCAGCGCTTCGTCGCTGTTGGCCGGATCCATCTGGTAGTTGTGCTTGTTGCTCTTGCCGAGGTTGCCCGACGAGCCCACGGCATCGCGGAACGGACCGTAGAACGAGGACGAATACTTGGCCGAATAGGCCATGATACGGGTGTGGATATGCCCGCTCGATTCGAGCGCGCGGCGCATGGCGCCCACGCGGCCGTCCATCATGTCCGACGGCGCCACGATGTCGGCGCCCGCTTCGGCATGCGCCAGCGTCTGGCGCACCAGCATCTCGATGGTTTCGTCGTTCAGCACATAGCCGGTCTCGTCGATCGGGCCGTCCTGGCCGTGGCTGGTGTACGGGTCGAGCGCGACGTCGGTGAGGATGCCCAGCTCCGGGAAGCGCTTCTTCAGTTCGCGCACCGCGCGCGGCACCAGGCCGTCCGGGTTGGCCGCTTCTTCGCCGTTGTGGGTCTTGTTCCCCTCGATCAGCGGGAACAGCGCCATCACGGGAATCCCCAGCTGCACGCATTCCTCCGCCACCGGCAGCAGGTTGTCGACCGACAGGCGCTCCACGCCCGGCATCGAACCCACCTGCTGGCGCTTGCCCGCGCCGTCCAGGATGAATACGGGGTAGATCAGGTCCGAGGCCGTGATCGTGTTCTCGCGCATCATCGCGCGGGAGAAGGCGTCGCGGCGCATGCGGCGCATGCGGATAGCTGGGTAAGAAGTCATTCGCTAGGTTCCTCTTGTGTGTCAGGCTGCTGCGGTTCGTTCAGGCCGAGCAGTTCCAGGATTTTGTCGTTGGCCTCCTCCAGCCCGATCCGCTTGAGCGAGGAGAACAGCTGCACCGTGAACGGGAAGCCCTTGCCTTCCTCGTCCACATAGCTGTCGAGCACCTGCTGCGCCTGGCGCAGCGCGTTGGTCGCTTCGTTTCGGTTCAGCTTATCGACCTTGGTGAGGATGCAGTGGATCGGCTTGCCGGTCGGCGCGAACCACTCCAGCATCTGGATGTCCAGGTCCGTGAACGGGCGGCGCGAATCCATGATCAGCACCAGCGCGGCCAGCTGCTCGCGGCGCTGCACGTAGTCGCCCAGCAGGCGCTGCCAGTGCAGCTTGGCGTTGCCGGACACCTCCGCGTAGCCGTAGCCGGGCAGGTCGACCAGCAGCGCGCGGATCTCTTCCACGATGGTCGGATCCTTGCGGTGCTGCGCCACGTGCGCCCCGCCGATCGAGAAATAGTTGATGTGCTGGGTGCGCCCAGGCGTCTTGGACGCGAACGCCAGTCCCTTCTGGTTGGTCAGGACATTGATGGCGGACGATTTGCCCGCGTTGGAGCGCCCCGCGAACGCGATTTCCGGCACCTGCGTGTCGGGAAGGTCGCGCAGGTGGTTGACGGTCGTGAAAAAGCGGGCTTGCCAGAGTAGGGACATGGGAGGGGGCAGAAATTGCAACAAGTGGGCTTAACCCGAGAAAGCTATTGTACAATAAGGGGTTACGACTTGCTGCAACGCAATGCCGCGCCCCCGCTGCGCAGGCCTGAATAAAACTAATTTACTACTTTGTCTCAGGGTGTTTGAATGAATCGTGCGTTTTCCCCGTTTATGAAATCCTTGCTGGTTGCAACCCTGGCTGTTTCCGGCTTCGCTTCCGCTACGGCGCCGGCACCGGCGGCCAAGGCTGATCCTGCCAAGGGCGCGAGCCTGTACGACACCGGCGACGCGGCGCGCGGCCTGCCAGCTTGCGTATCGTGCCACGGCGCGGGCGGCAACTCCACCATCGCCGTCAACCCGCGCCTGTCGGGCCAGATCGCGAACTACACGCACAAGCAGCTGATCGACTTCACCACGCCTGCGCGCCAGAACCCGATCATGACCACGTACGCCAAGATGATGACGGACGAGGAAAAGCGCAACGTCGCCGCCTACCTGGAAACCCAGAAGGCCAAGCCGAACGCAGCGCGCAACAAGGACACCCTGGAACTGGGCAAGAAGATCTACCGCGGCGGCATCGCCGGCACCGGCGTTGCTGCATGCGCCAGCTGCCACGGCCCTGCAGGCGGCGGCGTCCCGGCTCTGTTCCCGCGCATCGCCGGCCAGAACGCCGACTACACCGTATCGACCCTGCAGGCCTTCAAGGCAGGCGCGCGCTCCAACAGCGTGCAAATGACCACCCTGGCCAAGCGCATGTCGGACGAAGAGATGAAAGCCGTCGCGGACTACATCGCCGGTTTGAAGTAAGCAGCGGCGCCCGTCGCGGGCGCGTTGTTCAAAGCATCGCAAGGGGCGGCAGCTGGAAGGCGTGCTGCCCTTTTTGTTAAGAGGTTGTGCAAGTTATGAGTAGTATCCCCGGGAAGGAAACGGCACGGCAGCGCAGCCGCCTGTCGGCCGACATCGTCGAGCTGCTGTCGTCGATGCGTTTTGCCATCAGCCTGCTGACCGTGATCTCGATCGCATCGGTCATCGGCACGGTCCTCAAGCAGAACGAGCCGATGCCGAACTACGTGAACCAGTTCGGTCCGTTCTGGTTCGAGGTGTTCGGCAAGCTGGACCTGTACACCGTGTATTCGGCGTGGTGGTTTCTGCTGATCATGGCGTTCCTGGTGGTGTCCACCTCGCTGTGCATCGTGCGCACCACGCCCAAGCTGCTGAAGGACATGCGCAGCTGGCGCGAAAACATCCGCGAGATCTCGCTGCGCAATTTCCACCACCAGGCCGAGTGGGTCGCCCCGCTGGCGCGTCCCGCGCTGGCGCAGCAGACCGCGGAGCGCCTGGCGCATTCCGGCTACGCCACCCGCATCGTCGAGAAGGATGGCGCCACCCTGGTCACGGCCAAGAAGGGCGCCGGCTCGCGCTATGGGTACATCTTCGCGCACAGCGCCATCGTCATCATCATGCTGGGCGGGATGCTCGATTCCGAGCTGCCGATCCGCTTCCAGCAGTGGGCCTTCGACAAGACCCCGTTCTCCGGCAGCGGCCTGATCTCGGCCATCCCCGAAAAGCACCGCCTGGGCGTGCAGAACCCGACCTTCCGCGGCAATACCCAGATCTCGGAAGGGCAGGCCAGCGACGTCGCCATCATCCCGCAGGGCGAAGGCGTGATGCTGCAGGAGCTGCCGATCACGATCCAGCTGAAGAAATTCCACATCGACTTCTACTCGACCGGCATGCCCAAGCTGTTCGCCAGCGACGTGGTGGTGCGCGACAAGGAAACCGGCAAGACCTTCCCGGCCACCATCAAGGTCAACCAGCCGCTGCTCTACAAGGGGCTGGCGGTGTACCAGTCCAGCTTCGAGGACGGCGGCACCAAGCTGAAAGTGTCCGGCTACCCGCTCACCGGCAGCGCCAGCGCGCCGTTCGACATCGACGGCGTGGTCCATGAAAGCACGCCGCTCAAGCAGGCGGGCGACGAGTACACCATCGAATGGACCGGCTTCCGCCCGTTCAACGTGGAGAACGTGACCGGCAACGACCCGCGCGCCGTGACGCAGGGCGAGTCGCTCAACGAACAGCTGGCGCGCACGCTGGGCCAGGCCACCGGCTCGGCCGGCAAGACCGCCAACAACAAGGACCTGCAGAACGTCGGCCCGAGCGTGCAGTACAAGCTGCGCGACAAGACCGGGCAGGCGCGCGAATACCAGAACTACATGCAGCCGGTCACGCTGGACGGCGTCCAGATGTTCCTGTCCGGGATGCGCAGCTCGCCGGCGGACAACTTCAGCTACCTGCGCATTCCCGCCGACGACGAATACTCCGTGCGCGACTGGATGCGCCTGCGCGCCGCCCTGCACACGCCGGAGATGCGCGAACAGGCCGCGCGCCGCTACGCCGAGCGCGCCATGCCGAACGCCGGCCCGTCCGACCAACTGGCAGGCCAGCTCGCGCAATCGGCGCTCAAGGGCATTAACATCTTTGCAGGTGTCGAGGGCGACCAGGGCGGCTTCATCGCCGTCGCGCGCTTCCTCGACCAGCTGCCGGAAGCGGACCGCGAGAACGCCGCCCGCATCTACATGAAGATCCTCAACGGCACCATGTGGGAGCTGTGGCAGGCCGCGCGCGCCAAGGATGGGCTGCCGCCGGTGCCGGCCGACCAGAAACACGCCCAATTCCTGCAACTGGCCACCAATGCACTGGCCGACAGCGTGTTTTACGGCGCACCGGTATACTTGAAGCTGGAAGAGTTCACCGAGGTCAAGGCCTCGGTGCTCCAGATCACTCGGTCGCCGGGCAAGACCGTGGTCTACATCGGCTGCCTGCTGCTGACGCTGGGCGTGTTCGCCATGTTCTACATCCGCGAACGACGCATCTGGGTCTGGCTGCGCGACGACGCGCAAGGCAGCCACGCGCTGATGGCGATGAGCACCCAGCGCAAGACGCTCGACTTCGAGCAGGAATTCAACGACATCAAGGCAAAGCTGCCGCAGACGGCATAAGCCGAAGCTGGAGAACCAAATGGAACTGTCCCAAACCCAAACCTATTCCCAGGCGCCCGGCTACTTCAAGCGCCTGACCGCATTCGACTGGCTGTACGCGCTGGCGCTGGTGGGCGCCAGCCTGTTCGCGCTGCAGCGCTACGGCCACTTCATGGACATCTACGAAGAGGTGATCCTGCTGGCCGCCGCGCCGGTGTTCGCCGCGCTGGGCTGGCACTGGAAGCCGGTGCGCTGGCTGGTGCCGCTGGTTGCCGCGCTGTCGCTGTTCGGCATCTCGCTGTACGACGGCAGCCTGGATAACGCCAACACGCGCTTCTTCCTCAAGTACATGCTGTCCTCGCAGTCCGCGATCCTGTGGATGAGCACCCTGTTCGTGTTCTCCACCGTGTTCTACTGGATCGGCCTCGTCGCGCGCTCCCCGTTCGGCGGCGCGGTCGGCAGCAAGCTCGCATGGGCCGCCATCGTCATGGGCTGGACCGGCATGATGGTGCGCTGGTTCGAGTCCTACCTGATCGGTCCGGACGTCGGCCACATCCCGGTATCGAACCTGTACGAAGTGTTCGTGCTGTTCGCGCTGATCACTGCGATGTTCTACGTCTACTACGAATACCGCTACCAGACGCGCCAGCTCGGCCCGTTCGTCATGCTGATCATTACCGCGTCGGTGGCCTTCCTGCTGTGGTACACGGTCGCGCGCGGCGCCTCCGAGATCCAGCCGCTGGTGCCTGCGCTGCAGAGCTGGTGGATGAAGATCCACGTCCCGGCCAACTTCATCGGCTACGGCACCTTCGCACTGGCGGCGATGGTCGCTTCCGCCTACCTGCTCAAGTCGCACGGCAAGCTGGTGGACCGCCTGCCGTCGCTGGAAGTACTGGAAGACGTGATGTACAAATCGATCTCGGTCGGCTTCGCGTTCTTCACCGTGGCCACCATCCTGGGCGCCCTGTGGGCCGCCGAAGCGTGGGGCGGCTACTGGTCGTGGGACCCGAAGGAGACCTGGGCGCTGATCGTCTGGCTGAACTACGCCGCCTGGCTGCACATGCGCCTCGTGTCCGGCCTGCGCGGCAACATCGCCGCCTGGTGGGCGCTGGTCGGCCTGCTGGTCACGACGTTCGCCTTCCTCGGCGTCAACATGTTCCTCTCCGGCCTCCACTCCTACGGCGAACTGTAACCCCCAAAATGGGGACAGACCCCATTTTCAAAATGGGGACAGACCCCATTTTTTGGGAAGAATAAATGGGGTCTGTCCCCATTTTTGGGTTTCCGGTAGCCGAACAACTCAGCCGGGCCGTATGGTGTAAGGTAGTCATGTCCCCGACAGCGACTACCGGAGCACCTCATGCTGATCAAACTGAACCCCGACGGCATCGTTCAGCCGTCTCCCTCCGAGATCACCCCGGAGCACGTCTACCTCAACCGCCGCCAGTTCATTGCGCGCATCGCCGCCACCGCCGCCGCCGGCAGCGCCCTCTGGGAGATGGCCAACCGCGAAGCCTTTGCCCAGGCCGGCACCAGGCTCGCAGCGCGCCGCAACGCCGCCTACGTCGCCCCGGACAAGGTGACCGAATTCCACGACGCCACCCACTACAACAACTTCTACGAGTTCGGCACCGACAAGGAAGACCCGGCCGCCAACGCGCACACGCTGCGCCCGCGCCCCTGGACCGTCTCGATCGAAGGCGAAGTGAAAAAGCCGCAAACGCTCGACATCGACAGCCTGCGCAAGATGGCCCCGCTGGAAGAACGCATCTACCGCCTGCGCTGCGTCGAAGGCTGGTCGATGGTGATCCCCTGGGTCGGCTATTCGCTGTCGGAACTGATCAAGCGCGTCGAACCGACCAGCAACGCCAAATACGTCGAATTCATCACGCTGGCCGACCCGAAGCAGATGCCCGGTGTGCGCAGCCGCATCCTGCAGTGGCCTTACACCGAGGGCCTGCGCATGGACGAGGCCATGCACCCGCTCGCGCTGCTCACCGTCGGCATGTACGGCCAGGTGCTGCCCAACCAGAATGGCGCGCCCGTGCGCGTCATCGTGCCGTGGAAATACGGGTTCAAGTCCGGCAAGTCGATCGTGAAGATCCGCTTCGTCAGGGACCAGCCGCGCACCTCGTGGAACGTCTCCGCGCCGGACGAATACGGCTTCTACGCCAACGTGAACCCGAAGGTGGATCACCCGCGCTGGTCGCAGGCGACCGAACGGCGCATCGGCGAGGACGGCTTCTTCAAGCGCAAGCGCGAAACGCTCATGTTCAACGGCTATCCTGACGTCGCGCGCCTGTACGGAGGCATGGACCTCAGGAAGTACTACTGATGGCGAACGGCGCAGCTTCCCTGGCCGCGCTGGCGCCGCGCCAGGTCAGTACCGTCAAAGGGGTGCTGTTCGTGCTGGCGCTGGCGCCCTTCCTGGTCATCGCCTGGCGCGTGCTGGAAGGGGATTTGGTCGAGCCGATCGAATACATTACCCGCGCCACGGGCGACTGGACGCTCTACATGCTGTGCATCACGCTCGCGGTGACACCGCTGCGCCGGCTGAGCGGCTGGAACTGGCTGGCGCGCATGCGCCGCATGATCGGGCTGTTCGCGTTTTTCTACGCGCTGCTGCACTTCACCGCGTTCATCTGGTTCGACCACTTCTTCGATATTGCGTCGATGTGGCGCGACGTGCTCAAGCGCCCGTTCATCACGGTCGGCTTCACGGCGTTCGTGCTGCTGATTCCGCTGGCGCTGACCAGCACCAATGCAATGATGCGGCGCCTCGGCGGCAAGCGCTGGCAATGGCTGCACCGGCTGATCTACGTGGTGGCGCCGCTCGGCGTGCTGCACTTCTGGTGGATGAAGGCGGGGAAGAACGACTTTGCCGAGCCGACGCTGTTTGCGGTGATCGTGGTCGTGCTGCTTGGGGTGCGCATCTACTGGTCGCGCCGCTGAGTCGTCATCCCCGCGAAGGCGGGGATGACGTATTTTTAGCGAATGGTGGATTCGAGGGCGAACAGGTCGGCCGGATTCTCGCGCCTGCGCACGAGGTGCACCTGGTCGCCATCCACGATGACTTCCGCCGCACGGCCGCGCGTGTTGTAGTTGGAGGACATGGTGAAGCCATAGGCACCGGCCTGCATCACCGCCAGCAGGTCGCCGGGTTCCACAGCCAGTGCGCGATCGCGCGCCAGCCAGTCGCCCGACTCGCACACCGGACCTACCACGTCGTAGCTGTGCGCCTCGCCGCTGCGCGGGCGCACCGGCTTGACGTCCATCCAGGCCTGGTACAGGGCAGGGCGCATCAGGTCGTTCATCGCGGCGTCGACCACGCAGAAGTTCTTCTCCTGTCCAGGCTTGAGGAATTCGATGGTGGTCAGCAGCACGCCGGTATCGCCCACGATCGAGCGGCCCGGTTCGAAGATCAGCTTGATCGGCTTGCCGCCATGGCGTTCCGTGCGCCACGCGTCGATGCGCTCGTACAGGCGCGCCACGTAGTCGCCCACCGGCACCGGCTGCGCTTCACCGGCTTCGCCGTAGGAGATGCCGATGCCGCCGCCGATGTCGAGGTGGTGCAGCACGATGCCCTCGCCGTGCAGCGTGTCGATCAGCTCGATCAACTTGTCCAGCGCTTCCAGCAGCGGCGCGTCGTCCAGCAGCTGCGAGCCGATATGGCAGTCGATGCCGACAACGTCCAGGTGAGGCAGCGAGGCCGCGGTGCGGTAGGTGTCGAGCGCGTCGTCGAACGCCACGCCGAACTTGTTCGCCTTCAGGCCCGTTGCGATGTACGGGTGCGTCTTCGCATCCACGTTCGGGTTCACGCGCAGCGATACCGGCGCCTTCTTGCCCATCTGGCCCGCCACTTCGTTCAGGCGGTGCAGCTCGGGGATCGACTCGACGTTAAAGCACAGGATGCCCTTGTCCAGCGCCAGGCGCATCTCGTCGACGGTCTTGCCGACGCCCGAGAAGATCACCTTGGACGGATCGCCGCCGGCGGCGATCACGCGCAGCAGTTCGCCGCCTGAGACGATGTCGAAGCCCGCGCCTTCGCGCGCCAGCAGGTCGAGGATCGCCAGGTTCGAGTTCGCCTTCATCGCGTAGCAGACCAGCGCGTCGCGGCCCTTGCAGGCGCCGGCATATGAGTTGAAGTTCTCGAGCAGCGCCGATTTGGAATACACATAGGTGGGCGTGCCGAATTGTTCTGCGATGCGGTCGAGCGCGACCTGGTCGGCGTGCAGGACGCCGTCTTGGTAGGAGAAGTGCGACATAAAGCTTAGTTCGAAGGAGGAGGGGTGACCGTGGTGGTCGGCGCAATCGCGGTCGCGCCGCTGGGCTGCACGGGCTTGGCGGGCTTCTGCGGCAGGTACAGGGCGCCGGTCTGGCCGCATGCGGCGAGCACCCCGGCCGCCACGAACGCTACGGCAGATTTAAGCGCGTTGGAGGGCTTCACGTTTAGAATCATGTATTAATAAATGACATCCGGAGTGTAGCATGACCGAATCAGAATTTTTGGTGCAGGCAGAAACCGTTCTCGACGCCATCGAGGCCAAGATGGACAAGCTGTGCGACGACGACATCGTCGACTGCGAGTGCAAGCGCAGCGGCAATGTGCTGGAGATCGAATTCATCCGCAACGGCTCGAAAATCATCGTCAACAGCCAGGCGCCGATGCAGGAGATGTGGGTAGCGGCGCGCTCCGGCGGCTTCCACTACCGGATGGAAGGCGGCAAGTGGACCGACACGCGCAGCGGCGACGAACTGTTTGCCGCGTTGTCGCACCTGGTCGAGGACCAGTCCGGCACCCCGGTCAGCCTCTAACAAAAATGGGGACAGACCCCATTTTCGAAATGGGGTCTGTCCCCATTTCGGGGGCCGGAAATGGGGTCTGTCCCCATTTTCGGGTTAGAACAGCTCGTTCTTGACCGCTTCGGGCGGCTTGGGCGCCGGCGCCGCGGGCGTGGTGCCGCCATTGATCAGGGCCGTTACGCCGGTTCCCGGCGGATTCTCCTGGTAATACCATTCACCATCCACATTCAGCATTCCGGCCGGCGCCTGGCGCTCCGCTACCGGCTCGCCCTTGAGAGCCTGCTGCATGTAGCCGATCCAGATCGGCAGCGCCAGGCCGCCACCGGTTTCGCGGCTGCCCAGCGGCTTGGGCTGGTCGTAGCCGATCCACGCGATCGCCGCCACGCGCGGATGGTAGCCCGCGAACCATGCGTCCATCGAGTCGTTGGTGGTGCCGGTCTTGCCGGCCAGGTCCGGCCGCTTGAGCTGCAGCGCGCGCGTCGCGGTGCCGTAGCGGACCACGTCGCGCAGCATGCTGTCGACCAGGAAGGCATTGCGCTCGTCGATCACGCGGTTGCCCGGCACGCCCGCTTTCTCCGGCACGGCCTGCGACAGCACCTTGCCGTTCGCGTCCGTCACTTTGGAGATCAGGTAGGGGTTGACGCGGTAGCCGCCGTTCGCGAACACCGCGTAGGCGCCCGCCATCTGCAGCGGGGTGGTCGCGCCCGCGCCCAGCGCCAGGGTCAGGTACGGCGGGTTCTTGTCGGCGTCGAAGCCGAAGCGGGTCGCGTATTCCTGGCCGTAGTTGGCGCCGATCTTGTGCAGGATGCGGATCGAGACCATGTTCTTCGAGCGCGCCAGCGCGCGGCGCATGGTGATCGGGCCCTCGTACTCGTTATCGTAGTTTTTCGGCGCCCAGGCCTGGCCGCCCGTCTGGCCGGCGTCGAACGAGATCGGGGAGTCGTCCACGATGGTCGCGGGCGACAGGCCGCGCTCCAGCGAAGCCGAGTAGATGAAGGGCTTGAACGCGGAACCCGGCTGGCGCCACGCCTGCGTGACGTGGTTGAACTTGTTGCGGTTGTAATCGAAGCCGCCCACCAGCGCGCGGATCGCGCCGTCGTGCGTATCGATCGCAATAAACGCGGATTCGATCTGCGGCAGCTGGGTGATCGCCCAATCCGCTTTGGCATCCTGCATCACGCGGATCACCGCGCCGCGCGTAATGCGGCGGTTCGCCGCCGCCTTGGCCGACAGCCAGTTCTTGGCGAAGTCCAGGCCCTTGCCCGTGATCTTGATTTCTTCGCCGGACGCGGTCACCGCCGTCACCGAGGTCGGCGAGGCCTTCAGCACCATCGCCGCGGCGATGTTGTCGCTGTCCGGATGGTCGGCCAGCTCGGTCTCGATCGCCTCGTCGGCTTCTTCCTTGTTCTCGGGGATTTCGATGTAGCCTTCCGGGCCGCGGTAAGGCTGGCGGCGCTCGTAGTCCATCACGCCCTTGCGCAGCGCGAGGTAGGCCGCGTCCTGGTCGGCCTTGGTGATCGTGGTAAACACGTTCAGGCCGCGCGTGTAGGTGTCTTCCTTGAACTGCTCGTACACCAGCTGGCGCGCCATCTCCGCCACGTACTCGGCGTGCACGCCGAATTCGCTGGAGTCGGTCTTGATCTTGATTTCCTCGTTCCTGGCCTGCTCGTACTGGGCCGGGGTGATGTAGCCCAGTTCGTGCATGCGCTGCAGGATGTATTGCTGGCGGATGCGCGCGCGCTTCGGGTTCACCACCGGGTTGTACGCGGATGGCGCCTTCGGCAGGCCGGCCAGCATCGCCGCTTCCGCGATCGAGATGTCCTTGAGCTCCTTGCCAAAGTAGATCTGCGCGGCCGACGAGAAGCCGAATGCGCGCTGGCCCAGGTAGATCTGGTTCATGTAGACCTCGAGGATCTGGTCCTTGGTCATGTTCTTTTCGATCTTCCAGGCCAGCAGCACCTCGTAGGCCTTGCGCTTGTAGGTCTGCTCGGACGACAGGAAGAAGTTGCGCGCGACCTGCTGCGTGATGGTGGAGGCGCCCTGGCGCGCGCCGCCGGTCAGGTTGCGCGCGGCCGCGCGCATGATGCCGAGGTAGTCGACGCCGCCATGCTCGTAGAAGCTGGCGTCCTCGATCGCCAGCACCGCCTTCTTCATCAGCGGCGGGATGTCCTGGATGCGCACCAGGGTGCGGCGCTCTTCGCCGAATTCGCCAATCAGGACGTTATCGGCCGAGAACACGCGCAGCGGCATCTTGGGCCGGTAGTCGGTCAGCGTGTCGAGCGAGGGCAGGTTGGGGTAGGCCATCGCCAGCGCGAATACGATCACGAGCACGATCACCATCAGGGTGCCGGTAATGGCGCCCAGGATAAGGAGGGCGATGCGCTTGGGCGAGCGCCGGCTTGCGGGCTGCTGGGGCGTTGCGGTGTCCTGCGGGCTGGAAGTCATGTGAAGCTTTGCGAAACAAATTGAAGAAATTCATTATAAGGCAGTGCCGCGCGCACAGCTTGCCTGCTATCCACCCGGTTTTCCACTTGCATGAATTTACCGACAACTTACATGTCGATAGGCAAATATAGTGTGGTGAATGCGGCACCACGGTGAATATTCCCTCAGCGAAATACCTTTACATTGCCGCACGCTTATTGCTACGATTTAACGTAGTGTCTTACGTATGCTGTCTAAATGGCGGTTTTATAAACGAATTCCCCCATTTCGGCTTTTATTTAATAGTTCTGCATGGCAATACTTGCAGGATTCAAGCTGTTGGAACGGGTAGCGAGGGAGTGCGCGCGTGAATGTCGATCTGGGAACATTATTCGGCCAAAAGAGTCCGCCCCTGGTAGGGGTGGATATCAGCACGTCCAGCGTCCGCCTGGTCGAGCTGTCCATGGAAGGCCGCGACGTGCGGCTGGAGCGCTATGCCAGCGAGCCGCTGCCGCGCGGAGCCGTGGTTGACGGCAATATCGAAAGCATCGAGCAGGTTTCCGAGGCGGTGCGCCGCGTCTGGAAGAAGAGCGGCACGCGCATCAAGAACGTGGCGATGGGCATGCCGCCCGCGTCCGTGATCACCAAGAAAATCATCCTCCCGGCCGGCATGTCGGAAGACCAGCTCGAAGTGCAGGTCGAATCCGAAGCCAGCCAGTACATTCCGTTCGCGCTGGACGAGGTGAGCCTGGACTTCGACGTGATCGGCCCGGCCGCCAGTTCGCCGGACGATGTGGAAGTGATGCTGGCCGCGTCGCGCCGCGAAAAGGTCGAGGACCGCGTGGCGATTGCCGAAGCGGCCGGCCTCAAGCCGGTCGTGATGGATATCGAATCCTACGCCGCCCGCGCCGCGCTGGACCGCGTGACCGCGCAGCTGCCGCAGTCCGGCGCCGGCCAGATCGTGGCGCTGTTCCAGATCGGCGCCCAAGTGACCCACATCTCGGTAATGCTGGACGGCGAGACCATCTACGAGCGCGAGCAGCCGTTCGGCGGCAACCAGCTGACTCAGGACATCGTGCGCGCCTACGGCCTGACCTTCGAGGAAGCGGAAGCCAGGAAGCGCTCCGGCGACCTGCCCGAAAACTACCGCGCCGACCTGCTCCAGCCCTTCCTTGAGAATGCGGCGCTGGAAGTGACGCGCGCGATCCAGTTCTTCTACACCTCGACCCCGTACACCCGCGTCGACCAGCTGTACCTGGCCGGCGGCTGCGCCATGCTGCCAGGCCTGCTGGACATCGTGGCCGGGCGCACCAAGATTTCTAGCGCGGTCGTTTCACCATTCAAAGGCATGCAGCTGGCGCCGACCGTGCGTGAATCGCAGCTGCGCGCCGAAGCCAGCGCCTACCTGGTCGCATGCGGCCTGGCGCTCAGGAGGTTTGACTGATGATCCGTATTAACCTCCTGCCGCACCGCGAGGCGCGGCGCAAGCAGAAGCAGGCGGCCTTCGTCGCGCTGCTGGCCGCCGGCGGCGTGCTTGGCCTGGCCATCGTGCTGCTGGTGGGCGCCTACAACGCCAGCCGCGTCTCGATCCAGGAAGAGCGCAACCGCGTGCTGGTCGAAGCGAACGCTGAACTGGACAAGAAGATCGCCGAAATCGAGACCCTGATGCAGGAGATCGAAGGCCTGAAGGCACGCCAGCAGGCCGTGGAAGACCTGCAGGGCGACCGCAACCAGCCGGTCTACCTGCTCGACGAGCTGGTGCGCCAGACCCCGGACGGCGTCTACCTCAAGAACTTCCGCCAGGACGGCCAGCGCGTCGTCATGACGGGCGTGGCCCAGTCTCAGGAGCGCGTGGCGGAACTGCTGCGCAACCTGTCCTCGGGCTCGCCGTGGCTGGAGCGCCCGGACCTGTCCGAAGTGAAGGCGATCGACCTGCCCGGCGGCGCCAAGGCCGGCCGCAAGGTGGTCGAATTCACGCTCGCCGTCGCGGTCAAGCGCCCGCGCGACAAGGACGCCGCAGGCGCGCCCGGCACCGCGACCGGTGCGGCCGCCGTCTCGACCGCCGCTACCGCTGCGACCACCACTGCGGCGGGGAGGTAAGGACAAATGAATATCGATTTCAAGAACCTCGGCGAATCGCTCGCGTCCCAGTTCCGGGACCTGGGCGGCCGCCATCCCGGCCAGTGGCCGCTGGCCCCGCGCCTGCTGATCGCCGCCGGCATCGTCGCCGCGGTCACCGTGGCCGGCTATTTCCTGTACTGGAATTCGCAGTTCGAAGAGCTGGAGGCGCTGGTGCGCAAGGAAACCAAGCTGCGCCAGGAATACCAGCTGAAGATCGGCCAGGCCATCAACCTGGAAGAACTGAAGAAGCAGCGCATCCAGGTCGACCGCTACGTCGAGCGCCTCGAGAAGCAGTTGCCGAGCAAGGCCGAGATGGCCGCGCTGCTGTCGGACATCAACCAGGCCGGCATCGGCCGCGGCCTGCAGTTCCAGCTGTTCAAGCCGGGCGCGGTCGTGCTGCGCGACTACTACGCCGAGCTGCCGATCGAGATCCGCGTCACCGGCAGCTACCACGCCCTGGGCTCGTTCGCGAGCGACATGGCCAACCTGCCGCGCATCGTCACGCTCAACAACCTGGCGCTGGTGAGCCGCGACGGCGTGCTGACGCTGGACGCCACCGCCAAGACCTTCCGCTACCTCGATCCTGAAGAAGCTGCCGCGCAGCAGAAGGTGGCCGAGGAGAAGAGCGGCAAGGGCAAGAAGGGCAAGAAGGGCAAGAAGAGCACCAAGAAGGGAGCGGCCAAATGACCAGGACCGCACGATTATTCGCAGCCCCGCTGATGGCGTGCGCGCTGCTGGCCGGTTGCAGCGACAGCGACGTCGCCGAAGTGCGCCAGTGGATGGCCAAGACCGAGAAGCAGACCAAGCTCTCGGTGGAGCCGCTGTCGGAACCGAAGACGTTCATCCCGTTCGCCTACATGCACACCGACGTGGTCGATCCGTTCAGCCAGGAGAAGCTGCTGGTCGAACTGGCCCGTTCCGGCGGCGCCAACCGCCCCGACCAGGACCGGCCGAAAGAGCCGCTCGAATACTTCCCGCTCGATACCGTGCGCATGGTCGGCGCGATCCGCAAGAGCGGCGTGAACTACGCGCTGCTGCAGATCGACCGCCAGGTGTTCCAGGTGCGGGTGGGCCAGCGCATCGGACAAAACTACGGCGTCGTGACGTCCGTGTCGGAAACTGCGGTCGATATCCGCGAAACCGTGCAGGACGCCACAGGCGACTGGGTCGAACGCATGACGAAGCTTGAGCTGTTAGAAGGCAAGGAGAAGAACTGATGATCGCAACAACTCTCAACGCAGGGCATGGCCTGGTACAGCGCGCGCTCCGCTACGGCGCGCTGGTGATGCTGGCCGTCGCAAGCGGCGCCGTCGCGGCGCAGGACAACGCGATCGAATCGATCACCGCGAACCAGCAGGGTTCCAACGTGATCCTCAAGGTGCAGATGAAGAACCCGCCGGCCAAGCTGCCGATCGGCTTCTCGATCACCAACCCGGCCCGCATCGCGCTTGACTTCGGCAAGACCGTCAACGCGACCGGCAGCACCACCCGCGAGCTCAACCTCGGCGACCTGCGCAGCATCAACGTGGTCGAAGCGGGCGAGCGCTCGCGCCTGGTGCTGAACCTGAAGCGTCCGCTCAATTTCGCCACCGCGATCGACGGCAACGCCGTGATCGTGACCGTGGACGGATCTGGCGGCGTGGCCCAGGCGGTCGATTCGCGCGGCATGCCGATCGCCCAGGCGGCGCCGGTGCCGTCGCGCCAGGCGCTCAAGAACCTCGACTTCCGCCGCGGCGCCAACGGCGAGGGCCGTATCGTGGTCGACCTGCCGAACAGCCAGGTGGCCGTGGACGTGCGCCAGCAGGGCGACAAGGTGCTGGTGGACTTCCTCAAGACCTCGCTGCCGGAGACGTTGCGCCGCCGCCTGGACGTGACCGACTTCGGCACCCCGGTAGCATCGATCACCACCGTCCCGCAAGGCGATAACGTGCGCATGACGATCGACGCGCAGGGCCTGTGGGAACAGACCGTGTACCAGAGCGACACCCAGCTGGTCATCGACGTCAAGCCGATCAAGGAAGACCCGAACCGCCTGACCCAGGGCACCCAGGGCTACCGCGGCGAGAAGCTCTCGTTCAACTTCCAGAACGTGGAAGTGCGCGCCGCGCTGCAGGCGATCGCCGACATCTCGGGCCTGAACATCATCACCAGCGACAGCGTCAGCGGCAACCTGACCCTGCGCCTGAAGGACGTGCCGTGGGACCAGGCGCTGGACGTGGTCCTGCAGGCCAAGGGCCTGGACATGCGCAAGAACGGCAACGTGCTGTGGATCGCGCCGAAGGAAGAACTGCTGACCAAGGAAAAGCTGGAGCTGGAGCAGCGCGCCCAGATCGCCGACCTGGAGCCGCTGCGCTCCGAGATCTTCCAGCTGAACTACCAGAAAGTGGAAGCGTTCCGCTCCGTGTTCGGCCTGGATGCGAGCGGCGCCACCACACCGGGCACTGGCGGCAGCAACGGCAGCGTGCTGTCCAAGCGCGGCAGCGCCGTGGTCGATCCGCGCACCAACCAGCTGTTCGTGACCGACATCGCCTCCAAGCTGGAAGACATCCGCAAGCTGATCCTCAAGACCGACATCCCGTCGCGCCAGGTGCTGATCGAAGCGCGCCTGGTGGAAGCATCGGACACCTTCTCGCGTAACCTCGGCGCCAAGCTGGGCTTCGCCGACATGCGCGCCATCCGTGGCGGCGATGCGGGCTACAGCGTCAGCGACAGCAACCGCCTGGCCCTCGGCGGCAACATGAACGGCGTCGGGCAGACCACCAACCAGCTGGCGCTCGACACCAACTCGTTCAACAACACCCAGCTGGTGAACTTGCCGGCCGCGTCGATCGGCACCATCCCGCCGGCCACCGTCGCGTTCTCGCTGTTCTCGGCCGCGTCCAACCGCTTCCTGAACCTGGAACTGTCGGCGCTGGAAGCGGACGGCAAGGGCAAGATCATCTCCAGCCCGCGCGTGGTCACCGAAGACAAGGCCGTGGCCGTGATCGAGCAGGGTATCGAACTGCCGTACCAGGTCGCCACCTCGAGCGGCGCCACCTCGATCACCTTCAAGAAGGCCAACCTGCGCATGGAAGTGACGCCGCAGATTACGCCGGACGGCAACGTGGTGCTGGAAGTGGACGTGAACAAGGACTCGCGCGGCGAAGACACCCGGGCCGGCTTCGCGATCAACACGCAGCACGTGAAGACCAAAGTGATGGTCGAAAACGGCGGCACCGTGGTCCTGGGCGGCATCTACCAGCAGTCCGAGCGCAACACCGAAACCAAGGTGCCGTTCCTTGGCGACGTGCCTGTGCTGGGCCGCCTGTTCAAGACCGAAGGCCGCCTGAACGACAAGACCGAACTGCTGATCTTCATCACGCCGAAGATCGTCACCGACAGCATCTCCAACCGGTAAAGTGGAGGGGGACTGTCCCCGGCGGGGACCGTCCCCAGCTTGTTAGCTGGATCAAGAAGAACAAGTCACCGCAGCCGAAAAACCAGGGATAAGAAAATGCAGTCCAAGAAAAAACCGATGTTCGCCCGTCCAGCCTTCTACTCCTGCCTCGCGCTGGCCGCGCTGCTGACCGCCTGCGGCGGTGGCGGCGGCAATCCCGGCTCCACCGGCGTCGTCCCCAATCCGGGCGGCGGCGGCAGCAACCCTGGCGGCGGCACCACCAACCCGACGCCGGCCAACCCGGTCGTCACGCTGGCGCTGGTCGACGGCACCGGCGCCGCGATCAACAGCCTGTCCGGCGCACAGACCGGCACGCTGCGCGCGACCGTCAAGACCGGCACCGGCGCACTGGTGCCGAACGCAGTCGTCACCTTCGCCCCGTCCACCTCCGGCCTGGTCTCCATCACTCCGCCGTCCGCGCTGACCGATGCGAACGGCGTGGCGGTCACCTCGGTGACGCCGGCCTCCGTCCAGGCGGCAGGCGCGCTGTCGATCAGTGCCACTTCCGTCATCGATGGCCTGACCGGCTCCGCGTCGGTCAACATGGCCGTTGGCGCCGCTCCGCTCACGCTGGGCGCGCTGTCGCTGTCGCCGGTGCCGACCGGCCCGCTGCCTGCCTTTAGCACCGTGCAGCTGAACGTGCCCGTGACCAGCGGCGGCCAGCCTGCCAACAGCGTCTCCGGCCTGAACCTGTCCTCGCTGTGCGCGGGCGACGGTACCGCGACCCTGGTCCAGGGCTCGCTCGCCAACGGCGTGCAGACCGCGACCTATACGAACAAGGGTTGCCTGCGCGGCCGCGACACCATCACCGCCTCGATCGGCAACTCGGTCCAGACCATCCAGCTCGACGTCAGCCCGGCCTCGATCGGCGCGATCAACTTCGTCGGCTCCAGCGTGTCCAATTCGTCGATCGTGCTGCGCGGTTCGGGCGGCCTCGGACGCTCCGAGTCGGCGCAAGTCACCTTCAAGGTCGTCGACCAGCATAACAACGGCCTGGCCGGCGTGGACGTCAACTTCAAGGCCACCACCAATACCGGCGGCCTGACCGTGTCGCCGCTCAAGGCGACTACCGACGCGCAGGGCAACGTGGCCACCGTGGTCTCGTCGGGCACCATTCCGACTCCGGTGCGCGTGGTCGCGGAAGCGACGCGCGGCGGCTCGACCATCAGCGGCCTGTCCGATACCCTGACCATCTCTACCGGCCTGCCGATCCAGAAGTCGATGTCGATGAGCACCAACGCACTCAACATCGAAGGCGCGAACTACGACGGCACGACCGCCACTGTCACCGTCATGATGGCGGACCAGTACGGCAACCCGATTTCGGACGGCACCGCGATCAACTTCGTCACCGAAGGCGGCTCGATCGGCTCGTCGGCGCAGGGCGCTTGCACCACGCTGGACGGCGGCTGCTCGGTCACCCTGCGCAGCCAGGAATTCCGTCCGCTCAACGGCCGCGTGACCGTGCTGGCTTATGCACAAGGCATCGAGAACTTCACCGACATGAACGGCGACGGCATGTACTCGTGCGCCAATCCGGTCATCGGCAGCGGCACCGTGTACCGCCCACTGGTCGATTCCTGCGCGTCCGGCGGCGAGCCGTTCGCCGACCAGGCCGATGCCTTCCTCGACACGGGCGACCACGCGATCACCAGCGGCGTGCGCTCCGGCGGCACCCTGGATGGCGTGCTCGATCCGGTCAAGCACGACCTGCCGTTCCCGTATAATCGCCAGACTTACAGCAACGCGGGCGACGGCAAGTGGGGCATCAACTACATCCGCCAGTCTATGGAAATGGTCTTCAGCGGCTCGGACGCGCATCTCGTGCGCCAGGTCTGCAGCAACGGCGTGTGCCGTGACTGGACTGGTGGCGACGGCGATCCGTCCCTGATCCTCGGCGTGGCTGGCACCTCATGCAAGGAGCAAACGATCGTGTTCCGCCTGTTCGACGACAGAAACAATCCAATGCCCGCCGATAGCGTGGTCGGCATTGCCGGCGCGTCCAAGCTGCAGCCGAAGTCGCCTGCGCCGAGCCGTATTCCATCGACGTCGGCCATCGGCGGCACCTTCCATTCGGTCGTCGTGACCCCGGACGACACCTGCGAATCCGGCTCGTTCGCGGTGACCCTGGAGACGCCACGCAAGGTCGTGACCTCGTTTAACTTCCGCTCCGAGTGACCGGGAACATCTTCCTGGTAGGCCTCATGGGGGCGGGCAAGACGACCATCGGTCGCCTGCTCGCCCGCAAACTGAACAAGCGCTTCGTCGATTCCGACCACGAGATCGAGGCCCGCACCGGCGCCTCGATCCCCTGGATCTTCGAAATAGAAGGCGAGGCGAGCTTCCGGCGCCGCGAAGCCGATGTGATCCGTTCGCTCACCGAGCAGGACGGCATCGTGCTGGCGACCGGCGGCGGCGCCATCCTCGATCCGGGCACGCGCGCCCTGCTGCGCGAGCGCGGCACCGTGGTGTACCTGCGCTCCTCCATCAATTCCATTCTCACCCGCACCGCGCACGACAAGAACCGTCCGCTGCTGCAGACGGCCGACCCGCGCCGCCGGCTGGAAGAGCTGTCCTCGCAGCGCGAGCCGCTCTACCGCGAGGTTGCGCACGTCGTGGTCGATACCGGCCGCCCTAACGTACAATCGATGGTCCAGACCATACTCACGCAGCTGGCCGCGCACGAGAAAGCCCGCGCGGCCCGGCCTGCGGCGAAGCAGATGACCGAAGAACCGAGCAAGACCATCACCGTCGAACTGGGCGAACGCAGCTATCCGATCCTGATCGGGGAGGGCGTCGCCGGCCTGGCCGCGCGCTACGTCAAGGGCCGCAGCGCCGCCATCGTCACCAACGACAAGGTCGCGCCGCTGTACCTCGATGCCGTCGCCGGCGCGCTGCGCGCTGCCGGCAAGCAGGTGATTCAGGTGGTGCTGCCGGACGGCGAGCAACACAAGAACTGGCAGTCCCTGATGCAGGTGTACGACGCGCTGCTTGCCAACAAATGCGACCGCAAGACCACCGTGGTGGCGCTGGGCGGTGGGGTGATCGGCGACCTGGCCGGATTCGCCGCGTCGAGCTACATGCGCGGCGTGCCCTTCGTGCAGGTGCCGACCACGCTGCTGTCGCAGGTCGATTCCTCGGTGGGCGGCAAGACCGGCATCAACCACCCGCTCGGCAAGAACATGATCGGCGCGTTCTACCAGCCGCAGGCGGTGCTGGCCGATACCGCGTCGCTGGCCACGCTGCCTGCGCGCGAGCTGTCCGCCGGGCTGGCCGAGATCATCAAGCACGGCGCCATCGCCGACCCTGAACTGTTCGCCTGGCTTGAGGCCAACGTTGCCGCCATCCGCGCGCACGACCATGCGGCGCTGACCCACGCGATTGCGCGCTCCTGCGAGATCAAGGCCGACATCGTGCGCCAGGACGAGCGCGAAGGCGGCCTGCGCGCCATCCTCAATTTCGGCCATACCTTCGGCCACGCGATCGAAGCGGGCATGGGCTACGGCGCCTGGCTGCATGGCGAAGCGGTGGGCTGCGGCATGGTGATGGCGGCCGACCTGTCGCGCCGGCTCGGCTACATCGACGAGCAGCAGGCCGGACGCATCAAGGCTCTGGTCGCCGCCAGCGGGCTGCCGGTCGCAGCCCCGGCGATGCCGCTGGCGCGCTGGATCGAACTGATGGAAGTGGACAAGAAAAACGAAGGCGGTGCGATCCGCTTCATCCTGCTCAAGCCGCTCGGCAAGGCAGTGATCGAGCCGGTGCCGCAGGAACTGCTCACCGCCACGATCGAGGCATGTACAGCATGATGGGACCCGAACAGCATCTCGCACCTTACGCCGCGCATTCGGAAACGAGCCGCGGCCGCAGCTTCAACGAACCGTCGCACGCATCGCGCAGCGAATTCCAGCGCGACCGCGACCGCATCATCCACAGTTCCGCCTTCCGCCGGCTCGAGTACAAGACCCAGGTCTTCCTCAACCACGAAGGCGACATGTTCCGCACGCGCCTGACGCACAGCCTGGAAGTCGCGCAGATCGGCCGTTCGCTGGCGCGCAACCTGCGCCTGAACGAGGACCTGGTCGAAGCGATCGCGCTGGCGCACGACCTCGGGCATACGCCGTTCGGCCATGTGGGCCAGGACGTGCTGAACGAATGCATGAAGGACCACGGCGGCTTCGAGCATAACCTGCAAAGCCTGCGCGTGGTCGACACGCTGGAAGAGCACTACGGCGCGTTCGACGGCCTGAACCTGCTGTTCGAGACGCGCGAGGGCATCCTCAAGCACTGTTCGCTGACCAACGCGCAGCAACTGGGGCCGGTGGCGCAGCGCTTCATCGACCGCACCCAGCCGACGCTGGAAGCGCAGCTGACCAACCTGGCCGACGAAATCGCGTACAACAGCCACGACATCGACGACGGCCTGCGCTCGGGGCTGATCACGATCGCGCAGCTGGAGGAAGTGGATTTCTTCGCGCGGCACTGGCTGGACACGCAGCGCACGTATCCCGGGCTGTCCGGACGGCGCGCCATCTACGAGACCCTGCGCCGCATCATTACGGCGCTGGCCGACGACCTGATTCACACCTCGGCGGGCCTGCTGGCCGACGCCGCGCCGAAGGACGTGGACGCCGTGCGCGCGGCGCCGCCGCTGATCCGCTTTTCCGACCCGATGCGCAAGGACGCGACGGAGCTCAAGCGCTTCCTGCGCAAGAACCTGTACCGGCACTACATGGTGAACCGGATGCGCGTGAAGGCGAGCCGCATCGTGCGCGAGCTGTACGACGCCTTCATGGAAGACCACGACCTGCTGCCGCCGGACTACGTGGTGGGCGGCGACGAAACGAAGCAGGCGCGCAAGATCGCCGACTACATCGCCGGCATGACCGACCGTTTTGCGATCCGCGAGCACCGCCGCATCTATTCCCTCGACGATCTTTGAGCAGCGAAGGGGGCTATCCCCCGACGACCGTCGCTAACTGTGCCTTTCTTTGCCGATCTGCGGCGATCCGTGGCGATCTGCGCGGATCGGTGCATGTCGCCGCTTTATTGGGCCGAATTGATGCTAACGCGACGGTATAGCGGCGATCTGCATGCAAATACGGCCAACTCCGGGCCGTCGCCTTAGAACAGGCGGGCGCTGCCGAACTGGGCGAGCAGCTTCTTCACGGGAGCGGGGAGGGGGGCGGCATCCGTCTCGGACAGCCTCCACCACACGTGCGAGGCAGGCGTGTCGGCGCGCCGGGAGAGCGCCACGCGGTACGGCGCGATGTGCAGCTTGTAGTGCGTGAACACGTGCACCAGCGGCAGCAGCGGTTCGACTTCTTCCACTTCGCCGAAGCGCCGCGCGCCGCCGACAACGTCATCGATGCCGGCCGCCTCGTCCAGCGCACCGTGCCCCGCCAGCTCCGGCAGCGATAGCAGGCCGCCCCAGATGCCGCTATCGGCGCGCTGCTCGAGCAGCACTTCGCCGCTGTCGATCACGATCATCATGGCAGCCTGCTTCTCCGGACTGGCCTTCTTCGGTTTGCGCACCGGCAGTTCCGCCGTGCGGCCCGACGCATGCGCGCCGCAGCGGTCCTTCAGCGGGCAGCGCACGCAATCCGGGCTGCTGCGCATGCACAGCGTCGCGCCCAGGTCCATCAGTCCCTGCGTGTACGCTTCGATGCCTTCGCCAGGCAGCAGCGCTTCGGCCCGCCGCCACAGCGCGTCCTCGACCTTCTTCTCGCCCGGATAGGCGTCGACCTCGAACACGCGCGCGAACACCCGCTTCACGTTCCCGTCGAGGATCGCGGCGCGCACGCCGGCGGAAAACGCGGCGATTGCCGCAGCGGTGGAGCGCCCGATGCCGGGCAGCTGCGCGAGCAGGCCGGGGTCGCTCGGGAACTCGCCGCCGTATTCGTCCACCACGCGCTTCGCGCACGCATGCAGGTTGCGCGCGCGGGTGTAGTAGCCAAGCCCGCTCCATTGCGCCATCACGTCTTCCGATGGGGCTGCGGCGAGGTCGAACACGGTAGGGAAGCGCTCCAGGAAGCGCGCGTAGTAGCCGAGCACCGCAGCGACCTGGGTCTGCTGCAGCATGATCTCGGAAAGCCAGACGCGGTAGGCGTCGCGGGTGTTCTGCCACGGCAGCGCGTGCCGGCCGTGCTGCTTCTGCCATGCGATGACGGCGGACGAAAACGAGGGATCCACCAGCGCGGCATCGTCGCCGGGCAGCACGACTTTTTTCACGCAGCCGCTTCCCACGCCGTCATTTGCGAATCCATCGCCAGCGAGACGCCGCCTGCCAGGTCGGACAGGGTGGCGCGCATCGCCTCGAGCTCGGCCTGGCTCGCTTCGAAGGAGGCGATCTTCTGCTCCAGCGAGTCGGTCGCATCGTGGATGCGCTGGATCGATGCCAGGCGGTGCTTGAGCTGTTCCTTGTGCTGGCGGATCTGCGCTTCCAGCGGCGCCATGATGACCTTGAGCCACGCTTCCACATCCGCGTTCGCGCTGCGGAAGACCTTGCGCACGCTGGACGCGATGGTGTCGAAGAAGCGGTCGATCAGCACGCCGCGGCTGGTCATCAGCATCGTCGCCGTGCCGAACTGCTTGTGGTAAGCCGCTTCGATGCGGTCGATCTCGCGGCGGTAGCGGTCCAGCGAAAACGCCATCGGCACGGCCAGTTGCAGGCCATGCTCGCTGCTGAACTTGCGGTACATCGATTCCATCATCGAGGAGATCTCGATGGTCTTGGCGTTCGACGCGTCCAGGTTGGCCTTCATCTGGTCGAAGAAGTCGCGCACCGATTCGCGCATGCCGGCGTTGAAGCCAAAGCGCTTGCTTTCCATCTGCTCGCGCACGGCCGCGATTTCCTGCTTGGCCAGGTCCATGCCGAGCGTGGTGTACAGCTCCGTCGACAGGCGGGTGAACACCGCGCGCGTGCCCTGCAGCTTGAACAGGCTGCCGTCGAACTCCTTCTTCTCCGCGTCCACGCGCTTCATCATGTGCGCGATGACGTTCTGGTTCTTGCCGCGCAGGCCCTTGAGTTCCTGCAGCTGCTCGACGATGTCGCGCACGCGCGTGGTCAGGGCCGCGTTCTGCGCCGCCACCAGCTGGTCCATCTCGACTGCCAGTTGCTCGCGGATGATGTCGCGCCGCGCCGGAATCAGCTCGTTGAACAGCGCCGCTTCCAGTTCGGCGATGCGGCTCTTTTCCAGCAGCGGCATGTCGCCGTTGATCTTGGCCACCAGCGCCTTCTGCGCCGATACCGGGAATACCTGCTCGCGCGCCAGGCCGAGCAGGCCCGCCACGCTGCCGGCCTGCCGCTCGATCTCGGCCTCGTTCTCGCCGTCGGTCTTGAGCTCGTCCCACATCGCGTCGATCTTGTTGAGGACCACCACGCGGCCGGGACCCGCGCCGATGTGCGTGCGCCAGACATCGATGTCGCTCTTGGTCACGCCGGTTTCGGCAGCCAGGATGAACAGCACGGCGTGCGCGTTCGGGATCAGGTTCAGCGTCAGTTCCGGCTCGGTGCCGATCGCGTTCAGGCCCGGCGTGTCGAGGATCACCAGCCCCTGCTTGAGCAGCGGGTGCGGGAAGTTGATGATCGCATGGCGCCACAGCGAGATCTCGACCATGCCATCGTCGGACTCGCCCGCGTGCGGATCGTTTTCGTCCAGCAGGCCGTAGCTGCGCGCCTCTTCAACCGGCACGCGGCGGGTACGCGACACCTGCTTGAAGGTCTCGTGCATCGCCTCGCCCGCGTTCAGGTCCAGGCCGAACACGGTCCAGGCTTCCGGCGTATCGCGGTAGTCGCCGGTGGACAGGTTCTCGGCGCGCGTCTCAATCGGCAGCAGGCGGATGCTGGGCGGGTAGGCCGGGTCGTACATCAGCTCCGTCGGGCACATCGTGGTGCGGCCCGCGGCCGAGGGCAGGATGCGCTGGCCGTAATCGGCAAAGAAGATCGCGTTGATCAGTTCCGATTTCCCGCGCGAGAATTCGGCGACGAAGGCGACCGACAGCTTGTCGTCGGCCAGCCGCGCCAGCGCACGCTCGATGCGCTGCTGCGACGCGCCGTCGGCGAGTTCCTCGCGCTGCACCCACGCCTGGTAGCGGGACAGGGCCTGGGCGACATTGTCGCGCCACGCGCCGTATTCCTGAAAATCCTGGACCATTCTGCTCACGGTGCCCTCGTTCGTCTTATTTCTGGCAATTTACACAATAAAAAGTGGAGCGCTGCCCCTGCTTTATCTGGCGCACGGGGGCGCCGCAGACGCGGCATGGCACACCAGCACGATCATAGACGAAATATTCCTGCTGGAAATATCCTGATTGACCGTTTACGTTAATAAAGTCACGCAATGTGCTGCCGCCGCGCTCGATTGCCTGCGCCAGGATGGCGCGGATGGCCTCTGCCAGCCGGTCGTAGCGCGCGCGGCTGATGCGCCCGGCGGCGGTTTTCGGGTTGATCCCGGCGCGGAACAGGCTCTCGCAGGCGTAGATATTGCCCACGCCGACCACGATGTCGCCCGCCAGCAGCACCTGCTTGATGGGCGCGTTGCGGCGCCGCGTGGCGCGGAACAGCAGCTCGCCGGAGAAGGCTTCGCCGAGGGGCTCGACGCCAAGGCCGCGCAGCAGCAGGTGGGCGTCGACCGGGCCTTCGCCGGCCGGATGCCACAGCACCGCGCCGAAGCGGCGCGGATCGGTCAGGCGCAGCACCTGCACGCCTTGCGCATCGCGCACCACCAGGTCGAAATGATCGTGCTTGTTCGCGGGCGTCCCTTCGGGCAGCACGCGCAGGTGGCCGCTCATGCCCAGGTGGACGATCAGCGTGCCATGCTCGAACACGATCAGCAGGTACTTCCCACGGCGCGCCGTGTGCAGGACCGTCCGGCCGGCGAGCAACTGGTCCAGCTCCTCAGGGAACGGCCAGCGCAAGCCTTCGCGGCGCATCTCCACACGGTCGACCGTGCGGCCTTCGATATGTGGCGCGACACCGCGCCGGGTGACTTCGACTTCTGGAAGTTCTGGCATTGGATGTGAAGGAATGGGGGACGATAAGGCCGCCAGGGCGGCTACCGTCCGCGGTGCATTCTTAAACGGATATTAGGCCGCGCTTCCGGTGGGGACACGCGCGCGCCGATGGGCGTAGAATCAAGTTTTATTCATTCGACAACCGCCTTGAAAACCGCCCTCGCCATTGTAACCCTGTCCGCGCTGGTGTCCGCCTGCGCCGTCGCCCCGCAGGCGCCTGAAGCCGCCGCGCCCAAGCAGGCCGCGCCCGCAGCACCCGCCGCCAACAGCGACCTGATGTACCGCGTCACCAAGGCGGAAATGGAATTCCGCGAAGGCCGCTACGAGGCCGCCTACCTGTCCATGTACGCCGCCGCGCAACAGTCGCGCGACGCGCGCCTGGCCAAGCGCGCCGCCGAGATGGCGCTGGCGGTGCGCCGCCTCGACGACACGATGGCTGCCGTGCGCCTGTGGCGCGAACTCGATCCCGCATCGGAGGAGGCGGAGCAGTACCAGCTCGCGCTGGCGCTGCAGGGGAACGAACTGGACGTGGTCGAACAGCTCCTGCGCGACCGCATCGCCAGGGCCGATGGCGACGCGCGCGGACGGGCCCTGTTCGAAGCGCAGCAGCTGATGTCGCGCAGCCGCGACAAGAAGGCCGGCGCGCGCGTGATGGAGCGCCTGGCCCAGCCTTACGCGGCCACCTTCGAAGGCCAGATCGTGCTGTCGCAAGCCATGCACACCATGGGCGAGCGGGAAGTGGCGGTCACGCATGCGAACAGGGCGCTCGAGATGAAGCCCGACTCGCAGCTGGCAGCGCTCGCGCTGGCGCAATCCGCCGGCGGCGACGAGGCGTCGATCGCGGTGCTGGAGCGCTTCCTGAAGGCCCATCCGAACGCGCGCGAAGTGCGCATTGCCTATTCGCGCGCGCTGGTCGAGCGCAAGGACTATGCGAAGGCGCGCACGGAACTCGCCAAGGCCGTCGAGGACAAGCCGGACGACCCGGCCGCCCTGTACGCACTTGGCATGCTGGAGATGCACCTCGGCGACCACGTCGCCGCCGAGAAGCACCTGACGCGCTTTGTCGAAGCGCTGTCGTACCAGCCGAACGAAGGCCGCGACCTCACGCGCGTCTACCTGATGCTGGCGCAGGCAGCCGAGGAGCGCGGCGACTTCGCCAAGGCCGAGAGCTGGCTGGACAAGGTCGATGGCGAGGATGCCGAGGCCGTGCTGATGGCGCAGCTGCGGCGCGCGCAACTGCTGGCCCGCAAGGGCGACATCAAGGGCGCGCGCGCACTGCTGGCGACCCTCAAGCCGCTGGGCGTGGAGGGCCAGGTGCAGGTGGCGCTGACCGAAGGCCAGGTCCTGCGCGACGCAAACATGCACAAGGAAGCGTACGAACTGCTGCGCGGCGCCGTAGCGCGCTTCCCGGCCGAGATGGACGTGCTGTACGACTTTGCCCTGGCGGCCGAACGGGCAGGGCATCACGCGGAGATGGAAAAGTCGCTGCGCACCGTGATCCAGAAAGCGCCGGACGCCCACCATGCCTACAACGCCCTGGGCTATTCGCTGGCCGAACGCGGCGTTCGCCTGCGCGAAGCGCGCGGCCTGATCGCCAAGGCGATGGCGATGGCGCCGGAAGACCCGTTCATCATGGACAGCATGGGCTGGGTCGAATACCGCCTCGGGAAAAAAGCCGAGGCCGAGCGCCTTCTGCGCGGCGCCTGGTCGCGCCGCAAGGACCCCGAGATCGGCGTCCACCTTGCCGACGTGCTGTGGCACGCCGGTAAAAAGGAAGAAGCCCGCAAGATCCTGCGCGAAGTGCGAACCGGAGACCCGAAGAACGAGGCGCTGCGCCGCATGCTCGCCCGCCTGAAAGTCAGGCTCTGATGTTTGGGCGATAATGCAGGCATGAAAATTCATCCACTGATCCCCCTTGCGCTGGCCGCGCTGCTGTCGGCCTGCGCCGCTCCGGCCAGGCTGCCGGACGTCCCGGTCGCTGCGTACAGCGACAACATCGAACTGAATGGCCGCCTGTCAGTGAACTACACCAAGGACGGCAACCCCGAAACCCTGTCCGGCAAATTCAACTGGGTACAGGCGGGCGAGCGCGTCGACGTGGGCCTGGCATCGCCGCTTGGCCAGACCATCGCCAGGATCACGGTGACGCCGCAGCAGGCGACGCTCGTGCAATCCGACCAGGTCGCACGCAGCGCGCCAGACATCGACACGCTGACCAACGAGGCGCTGGGCTGGCGCCTGCCGGTGTCGGGCCTGCGCGACTGGCTGCAGGGCTATGCGACCGCGCAGGACGGCAGCCGCTTCGTCGCCTCGCCGGCGAACAGCGAAGTCACCACCCGCGACGGCTGGCGCCTGCGCTACGTCACCTGGCAGGACGACGCCACCACGCGCGTGCGCCCCAAGCGCATCGACGTGTCGCGTCCGGCCACGCTGCAGTCGGAGGCGCTTGAAATCCGCATCGTTATCGATCCTGCATGAGCGTGCGTTCGCTGCACAACTGCCCCGCGCCGGCAAAGCTCAACCTGTTCCTGCACGTGACCGGCCGCCGCGCGGACGGCTACCATTTGCTGCAATCGGTGTTCACGCTGATCGATCGTGCCGACCTGCTGCACTTCGACCTGCGCGACGACGGCGACATCCGCCGCCTGAACGACGTGCCCGGCGTGCCGGAAGAGCAGGACCTGACCGTGCGCGCATTGCTCCGCCTGCAGGAAGAGCATGTGCGCCGCCACGGCAAAGCGCCGGGCATCTCCGTCACCGTCGACAAGCGCCTGCCTATGGGCGGCGGCCTTGGCGGCGGTTCGTCCGATGCGGCCACCGCGCTGATGGCGGCCAACCACCTGTGGGGCTCGGGGCTCGAACGTACCGAGCTGGCCGCGCTTGGCCTGCCGCTGGGCGCCGACATCCCGTTCTTCCTGTTCGGGCGCACCGCGTTCGTGGAGGGCGTGGGCGAGGCGATGCAGGCGGTGGACGTGCCGCCGTGCTGGTATGTTGTCATCGAGCCAGGCGTGCACGTGCCGACTGGTCCCGTATTTTCCGCGCAGGATTTGACAAGGGACACCAAACCCGTCACAATATCGGACTTTTCCAGACACATCGGGCAACGCAAGGCGCTTGAGCAGTTCGGAAAAAACGACTTGCAACCCGTCGCCACCAGGTTGTTCCCGCCAGTAGCACAAGCGGTTGAATGGCTCAGGCAGTTTGGCGATGCAAGGATGACCGGCTCCGGAGCGTGCGTGTTCTGCGCGTTTGCCACGGAAGGCGAGGCCGATGCGGTGCTTGAAAAAGCAACCGGTGTCTGGACCGCCTGGAAAGCCCGGTCACTCGAGCGGCACCCAATGGTGGCGCTCTTGCAGGGTGAACAGGTTGTAGAATAAAATTTGGCTTGTTGCTGCGAATGACGTTAAAATAGCAGGCTCAG
The DNA here is from genome assembly GCF_042683405.1 of Pseudoduganella sp. GCM10020061. NCBI lineage: Bacteria > Pseudomonadati > Pseudomonadota > Betaproteobacteria > Burkholderiales > Oxalobacteraceae > Pseudoduganella > Pseudoduganella sp. GCM10020061. The sequence continues at coordinate 662,358 of NZ_JBHUJS010000001.1, forward strand.
CAGCAAGCAGTAGGTTGCGTAGGGGAATCGCCAAGCTGGTTAAGGCACCGGATTTTGATTCCGGCATACCAAGGTTCGAATCCTTGTTCCCCTGCCATTCGTTTCCCGGGGCCGTCGATACGACGTGTCCGGCCCGGCAAGCAGGCGCCGCAAGCGCGCCCTCCAGTTCAAGCTTTTTCAAAATCACTTCTTCATTGGGACTCCCATGGCTTACGAAAACCTGATGGTTTTTACCGGTAACGCAAACCCGGCGCTGGCAGAAGGAGTCGCAAAGAATCTCGGTATTCCCCTCGGCAAGGCAGTCGTGTCCAAATTCTCGGACGGCGAAGTCATGGTCGAGATCAACGAGAACGTTCGCGGCAAGGATGTCTTCGTCTTGCAGTCCACCTGCGCACCGACCAACGACAACCTGATGGAAATCATGCTGATGGTCGACGCGCTCAAGCGCGCTTCCGCCGGCCGCATCACCGCAGCGATTCCCTATTTCGGCTATGCCCGCCAGGACCGCCGCCCGCGCTCGGCGCGCGTCGCGATCTCGGCCAAGGTGGTTGCCAACATGCTGGAAGAAGCCGGCGTCGAGCGCGTCCTGATCATGGACCTGCACGCGGACCAGATCCAGGGCTTCTTCGACATCCCGGTCGATAACATCTACGCATCGCCGATCCTGCTGGGCGACCTGCAGAAGCGCAACTACGACGACCTGCTGGTGGTTTCGCCGGACGTCGGCGGCGTGGTGCGCGCCCGTGCGCTGGCAAAGCGCCTCGGCTGCGACCTGGCGATCATCGACAAGCGCCGCCCGAAGGCGAACGTGTCGGAAGTCATGAACATCATCGGCGAAGTGGAAGGCCGCAACTGCGTGATCATGGACGACATGGTCGACACCGCAGGCACGCTGACCAAGGCAGCCGAAGTACTGAAAGAGCGCGGCGCCAAGAAAGTCGTCGCGTACTGCACGCACCCGGTGCTGTCCGGCCCGGCCATCGAGCGCATCGCCTCGTCGCCGCTGGACGAACTGGTCGTCACCGACACGATCCCGCTGTCGGACGCTGCGGCAGCCTGCGGCAAGATCCGCCAGCTGACCTGCGCACCGCTGCTGGCAGAAACGTTCAAACGCATTACCAAGGGTGACTCGGTCATCTCGATGTTCAACGAGTAATCGTTCAACGTCAGTTAGAAGCACACTACCGTCATCCCGGCGAACGCTGGGGTGACGGTTTTACCGTTTTTGGACGCGCAAGCGTCTTTTCAGGAGTCCCTGGTCGCGGGGACTCTATAACGCGGGCCTACCGCCCGCCATTTTTGGAGTAATACCATGAAAGTAGTCGCATACAACCGCAAAGAGCAGGGGACCGGAGCGAGCCGCCGCCTGCGCAATGCTGGCCAGACCCCAGGCATCATCTACGGCGGCGCAGAAGCCCCGGTGCTGATCGCCCTCGACGGCAACGCGCTGTTCCACGCGCTGAAGAAAGAAGCGTTCCACTCGTCGATCCTCGACATGGAAATCGACGGCGCCGTCCAGCAAGTCCTGCTGCGCGACTTCCAGATGCACGCATTCAAGCAGCTGGTCCTGCACGCTGACTTCCAGCGCGTCGACGCATCGAAGCCAGTGCACAAGAAAGTCGCCCTGCACTTCGTCAACGCCGAGATCTCGCCAGCAGTCAAGCTGCACAGCGCCACCATCTCGCACGTGCTGAACGAGCTGGACGTGTCGTGCCTGCCGAAAGACCTGCCAGAGTTCATCGAAGTCGACCTGTCCAAGCTGGACGCAGGCCAGTCGATCCACGTATCGAACCTGACCCTGCCAGCTGGCGTGACCGCTGTTGCCCACGGCATGGACCAGACCGTCGCTACCGCATCGGTACCGGCAGGCCAGGTGTCGGCTGAAGCTGCTGCAGAAGAAAAGAAGTAATCGTTCCGGGGCTTGCGCCCCTGTGACGGAGAAGCCCCTTGTGCGCCTTGCGCCAAGGGGCTTTTTGCATTTGCCCGGCAATTTCCGTCGGGGCTGGTGCCTCGGGGCCGGGGCCTGGCCCTGCTGTTGAACTTTGTCAACAACGTAACAAGGTGTAATTATGTGTTGAATAACTGACGAGCTGGTCAATAATTCAAGTTCCCTTTAACAACGAATAAAGAGAACCCATGAAAAAAGTACTCATCGCACTGATCGCAACCGCATTCGCGGCCCCAGCTTTTGCAGCTGATAACTACGTTTCCGCATCCGTCGGCCGCGCCAAGCACAAGCTGGAAGCGGACGGCGCCAAGATGTCGGAAAAGGACACCTCGTTCAAGGCAGCCGTCGGCCACAACTTCATGCCTGGCGTTGGCGTTGAGCTGGGCTACGTCAACTTCGGCGAGACCCGCGTTTCGGGCGGCGGCGCCACCGCATGGGCCAAGCCAAAGTCGCTGTACGCAGCAGTCGTCGGCGAAGTGCCGGTCGCTGACAAGTTCTCCGTGCTGGGCAAGCTGGGCGTCGCCCGCTCCAGTACCGAAATCGGCGGCAGCATTGGCGGCGTGACCCAGACCGCCAAAGAGAAGGACACCAGCGCCGTCATCGGCCTGGGTGCAGCCTACGCGTTCACCGACGCGGTCAAACTGGTCGCCGAGTACGAGAACTTCGGCAAAGTCGCCAAGGGCGAAGGCGACAGCCTGAAGGTGGACCAGGTCTCCGTCGGCCTGCGCGTCGCCTTCTAAGGTCCAGGGGACTGTCCCCATCGGGGACCGTCCCCCGCTTTTTGCGGGAAATGAAGAACCGGGCCATGCCCGGTTTTTTTATTTCGAGCTGGCGCTTGCCCGGGGATGGCCGTGATGCAGCCCGCGCGCCCGCATATAATGCTCGTTTTCCCGAACCAAAGCACTCCATGGCAATCCGCCTGATCGTCGGCCTGGGCAATCCCGGCCCCGAATACGAACAAACCCGCCACAACGCCGGCTTCTGGCTGGTCGACAACCTCGCCAATTCGCAGCCCGGCTGCCGCCTGCAGCGCGAGTCGCGCTTCAATGCCCTGGCCGCCAAAACCACCATCTCCGGCCGCGAAGTCTGGCTGCTCGAACCCCAGACCTACATGAACCGTTCCGGCCAGTCGGTCGGCGCACTGGCGCGCTTCTTCAAGATCGCGCCCGACGAGATCCTGGTCGTGCACGACGAACTCGACCTGGCGCCCGGCGTCATCAAGATGAAGAAAGGCGGTTCCTCCGGCGGCCACAACGGCCTGAAGGACATCACCGCCGCCCTCGGCACCCAGGATTACTGGCGCATGCGCATCGGGATCGGACACCCGCGCGCGCTCGGCCTGGCCCAGCCCGTGGCCGACTTCGTGCTGCACCGCCCGCGCAAGGAAGAGCAGGCCCTCATCGAGGAAACCATCGACAAGGGCCTGCGCATCATCCCGCTTGCCATCGAAGGCAAGATGGATATCGCAACCATGCAGCTGCACAGCGCCTGACGTGCGCCGCGCTTCCAGCCGGCGCTTTATACTGCACGGTTAAATTGTGCAATGTCGCGGAGGGGTAGCTTGGACCGGAATACCGAATGGGAACAGCCGCCTGTCGGAGATCCCCTCTCGATCCTGGAGAGCATCACGGATGCGTTCTTCCTGCTGGACCGCGAGTGGCGCTTTACCTACCTGAACCGCCACGCTGAAATCGCGCTCGACCGGCACCCCGGGGAGCTGATCGGAAAAAATTTGTGGACGGAGTTCCCGGACGCGAACGACAGCATCTTCGAATCCATGTACCGGCGCGCAGTCGCCGATCAGCGTCCCGTCACGTTTAATGCCCTCTATCCCGGGCTGGCGCGCTGGTACGAGGTGCATGCCTATCCGGCCCCGGCCGGCCTCGCCGTGTATTTCAGGGATTCGACCGAGCAGGTCAAGTCCGAGCAGCGCCTGCGCGAAAGCGAGGTGCGCTTTCGCCTGATGGCCGACTCGATCCCGCAAATCGTCTGGATCACGGATTCCGAGGGCAGGCACGAGTTCTTCAATGCGCAGTGGCACCGCTACACCGGGGCATCGCCCAACCAGGAGAACGCTGCGGAAATCGCCGCGCAGTTCGTCCACCCGGATGACCGCGCTTCCACCATGCAGGCCTGGCAGGACGCTGCGCGCGAAGGGCGCACCTTCATCACCGAGCACCGCATCCGCTCCGCCGCCGGCGACTACCGCTGGTTCCTCGTGCGTGCGGAGCCGCACCGCGACCCCGCGTCCGGCGCCATCGTGCGCTGGTTCGGCACCTCGACCGACGTGCACGAATCGAAGCGCCTCGAAGCCTCGTTGCGCCAGCGCGAAGAGCGCTACCGCAAGCTGTTCAACTCCATCGACGAAGGCTTCTGCACCATCGAAATGATCTTCGACGAGGCTGGCAGGGCGGTCGATTACCGCTACTGCGAAGTCAACGCCATGTTCGTTGAGCAGACCGGCCTGCATAACGTCGAGGGCAAGCGCGTGCGCGAACTGTTGCCCGAACACGAGAGCCGTTGGTTCGAGATCTACGGCAGCGTCGCCCGCACCGGTGAGCCGGTCCGCTTCGAGAACGAGGCGCGCGACCTGAAACGCTGGTACGACTTGTATGCGTTCCGCCCGGATGAGTCGGATACCAGGCTGGTGGCGGTCCTGTTCAAGGACATCACCGAACGCAAGCGCCTTGAACAGGACATGCAGCGTTCTGCGCGCAGGAAGGATGAATTCCTCGCCATGCTGGCGCACGAGCTGCGCAACCCGCTGGCGCCGATCGGCGCTGCCGCCGACCTGCTGCGCCTGGGCCGGATCGACGAGGCGCACGTGCGCCAGACCAGCGACGTGATCGCGCGCCAGGTGCGCCACATGAGCAGCCTGGTCGACGACCTGCTCGACGTATCGCGCGTGACCACGGGCCGCATCGTGCTGGAGACGGCCGCGCTGGACGCCAAGAAGATCGTCGCGGACGCTGTCGAACAGGCGCGGCCGCTGATCGAGGCGCGACGCCACCACATCGGATTGCATATGCCGCCGCAGCCCGCATGGATCGAGGGCGACGCCAACCGTCTCGTGCAGGTGGTCGCCAACCTGCTCAACAACGCGGCCAAGTACACGCCCGAGGGCGGCAATATCGGCCTGCGCATCGAGGTGCAGGGCGGTCAGGTGCTGATCGCCGTGAAGGACAACGGCATCGGCCTGGCGCCCGATTTCCTGGAAGGCGTGTTCGACATGTTCAGCCAGGCGCAGAGGACCGCGGACCGCTCGCAGGGGGGCCTGGGCATCGGCCTGGCCCTGGTCAGGAGCCTGGTGGAGCTGCATCGGGGTTCGGTCACGGCGCATAGCGCAGGCCTGGGGCAGGGCAGCGAATTCATCGTGCGCCTGCCGCGCGTGGCGGCGCCCGCTCCACAGGAGCGCGCACCGGAGCGGCCGCTGGCCAGCGTGCACGGCGGCGGCCTGCGCCTGATGGTCGTGGACGACAACGTCGATGCGGCGGCCATGCTGGCCATGTTCCTCGAATCGACCGGCCATTCCGTGGCGGTCGAATACGACTCCCGGCGCGCGCTGGAGCGTGCGCGCGAAGAGCGCCCGGACGTGATGCTGCTCGACATCGGGCTGCCAGGCATGGATGGCAACGAGCTCGCGCGCCGTTTGCGCGCGCAACCGGAAACCGCAGGCGCCACGCTCATTGCCGTGACGGGTTATGGCCAGGAACAGGACCGTCGCGCGACCGCCGAAGTCGGCTTCGACCATCATTTCGTCAAGCCGGTCGACATCCCGCAGCTCTCCGCATTGCTGGCGGAGCTGGCGACGGCAAGCGCAGCCCGCTCGTAGCCAGGGCGCAAGCGGCGTCTCGCCGTTTGCGACATAATTCAGGCATGAGTGCACTGAACTTCTACGCCGGTCCGCGCGCACTGGAGCAGCTGCGCGCGCACGGCCTGCGCGCCCGCGATGTCGCCGTCATTCCCGCCGCCGCGGGCGGGCCCAAGGGCCTTGTCTTCCAGTCCCTGGACCAGTGGATGTTCGGTGAGTGGCTGCCTTCAGAAGCGCGCGAACGCACCCTGATCGGCTCGTCCATCGGCGCGTGGCGCATGGCCGCAGCCTGCCAGCGCGATCCCGCCGCCAGCTTCAAGCGCCTTGGCGACCTGTATGCCGGCCAGCGATATACCGCCAGGCCCGACCAGGCCGAAATCGATTCCGTCTGCCGCAAGATGCTGGCCGAATTCGTCACCGGCCACGAGGAAGACATCCTCGCGCACCCGCACTACCGGCTGCACCTGCTTACCAACCGCGGACGCGGCGCGCTGGCGTCGCCGTCGCACCGCCTGCACGAGATCAGGGGCTTCGCCGGAGCGGCGCTGCGTAACCTCGCCTCGCGCGAACGCCTCGCGCCCATGCTGGAGCGCGTGGTGCTGGGCGACGCGCGCGACACCGCGCCGTGGCTGCGCGAGCGCTGGGACGTCTTCACCACCCACTTCGCCAGTCTCACGCCGCGCAACCTGGCAGCCGGACTGCTCGCTTCGGGCACGCTGCCGTTGATCATGCCCGCCGTGCGCGCACTGGAAGAAGCGCCGGAAGGCGCGTACTGGGACGGCGGCATCATCGACTACCACCTCGCACTGCCGTATTCGCGCCTCGCACCGGGCGAGCTGGTGATCTACCCGCACTTCACGTCGGAGATCGTGCCCGGCTGGCTGGACAAATCGCTGCCCTGGCGCCGCGCGCACAAGGGCCCCAACCGCCACTGGCTGGACAACGTGATCATCGCCGCGCCGACCCCGCAGTTCCTGCGCACGCTCCCGCGCGGCAAGCTGCCGGACCGGAAGGACTTCAAGTTCTATGGGCTGGACCAGGACGAACGCACGCGCCAGTGGCAAAAGGCGATATCGCAAGGACAACAGCTGCGCGACGAATTCGCCGCCTTCGTCGCCAACCCCGACCTCTCGCGCGTCACCCCGATCTAAGCAAATGCACTTCGCCTGGTGACGACATTCATAATCGACTGAGGTACACTCATTCTGTCATCAGAAATGTCTACGGAGACCCGTCATGGGCGCGAAACCTGATGTGAAGAAAGACTTGACCGTACCCATCCGGCGACCGACAGGCACCCTTGAGGAGCAAAAGCGTCGTCGTGCCGAGGCACTAAAAGCCGTCGAAGGGATGTGGAAAGAACGCACAGACATTCCACTGGATGGCGTCGAATATCAGGAGCAGATCAGGAACGAGTGGCCTTGATCCTCTTCGATACAAATATTTTCATTGATATGCTCGGCGGCTGTCATCAAGCCGCTGTTGAGCTCAATTCTTATGATGAGCCGGCGGTCAGCGTAATCACGTTGATGGAACTCCGGGCCGGACAGGCTTTAAGACCTGATGACAAATCCAGGCTGGATCCTTTTCTGGAGACGTTCGTCGTGCTTCCGATCGATGAGAGGATTACGGAAGTCGCGATCGAAATACGCGGAAGGAGCCTTCTTCATCCCCCTAAGGTCAAGCTCCCTGACGCGATCATTGGAGCGACCGCTGAAGTATGGGGAATTGCGATTATCACTAGAAATGCGCGAGACTTCAAAGACCTTACGGTCCACATCCATCAGCCCTATCACCTGGATTCGCAGTCAGGTCGCGTGTCTCAAATCCGGCCGCCCTACAATGGCCCGGCCAGGCGCGCGATAACTCGTGTCAAATAGCCATCGGCAAGCGCAAGGGTGATGCTCGCGCGGCAGGCACCCAGCTGACTAAGGTAAAATGCAGGGTTTAAGCGCAATTTTTCCAAGGTTCCCCCATGAGTCTCAAATGCGGCATCGTCGGCCTGCCTAACGTCGGCAAGTCCACCCTGTTCAACGCCCTGACCAAAGCTGGCATCCCGGCCGAGAACTACCCGTTCTGCACGATCGAGCCAAACGTCGGCGTGGTCGAAGTGCCGGATCCGCGCCTCAAGCAGCTGGCGGAAATCGTCAAGCCTGAGCGCATCGTCAACGCCATCGTCGAATTCGTCGACATCGCGGGCCTGGTGGCCGGCGCGTCGCAGGGCGAAGGCCTGGGCAACCAGTTCCTGGCCCACATCCGCGAGACCGACGCAATCGTCAACGTGGTGCGCTGCTTCGAGGACGAGAACGTCGTGCACGTGGCCGGCAAGGTCAGCCCGCTCGACGACATCGCCGTGATCCAGACCGAACTGGCGCTGGCCGACATGGGCACCGTCGAAAAGGCGATCCACCGCGAGCAGAAGAAGGCACGCTCGGGCGACAAGGACGCCGCCAAGCTGGTCGCGCTGCTCGAGAAGATCATGCCTGCGCTGAACGACGCCAAGCCGGTGCGCGCACTCGGCCTGTCCGCCGAAGAGATGGAGCTGCTCAAGCCGATGTGCCTGATCACCGCCAAGCCTGCGATGTACGTGGCGAACGTGTCGGACACCGGCTTCAAGGACAATCCTCTGCTGGACCAGCTGACCGCCTACGCCGCCGAGCAGAACGCGCCGATCGTCGCCATCTGCGCCGCGATCGAAGCGGAAATCGCCGACCTCGAAGACGAAGACAAGGAAGCCTTCCTGTCCGACATGGGCATGGACGAGCCGGGCCTCGACCGCCTGATCCGCGCCGGCTTCAAGCTGCTCGGCCTGCAGACCTACTTCACCGCCGGCGTCAAGGAAGTGCGCGCGTGGACCATCCACGTGGGCGACACCGCGCCGCAAGCGGCTGGCGTGATCCACACCGACTTCGAGCGTGGCTTCATCCGCGCGCAGACCATCGCGTTTGAGGACTTCATCACCTACAAGGGTGAAGCCGGCGCGAAGGAAGCGGGCAAAATGCGCGCCGAAGGCAAGGAATACGTCGTGAAAGATGGCGACGTCCTGAACTTCCTCTTTAACGTCTAAGCATGAGGTCGGAATCCGGCGGATTCTGGCGGACAACTAAAGCCCCGGCGCCGCTGTGGTGCCGGGGCTTTTTTTCGCCACACTTGTCCGGCTGAGGCCGTTGCCATACTCTTAAGCACCGGGTACGATACCGAGTACGGAGTCATGGGCCCGGAATCAAAAACCGGGTACGGCTCGACCTTCGGAGGGTGGCCATGCTGACCGATACTCAATGCCGCAACGCGAAGCCCAAGGAAAAGCCCTACAGCTGGGGGCGCCAGTGCTATCGAAACAACGCTGGAGATAGGTTGGTCGAGATTTTATTGTTCAATAGACTTTGTCAAGCTGAATAAAGTTTTACAACACTAGCATTGATGCTCTTCTAATTTCGGGAAGACTCATGGCTTATGGTTCGACGAATTACTATAGGTGTGATGAAAATTCTGCCAGTTCAATATCGCCACTCCCGTTCAGCATATCGGTGGCGAGCACTCGTTTGCGGGTCAACAGTTCATCGAGTGTTTGTTCAAACGTTTTAATTCCATCAGTGACCACAGTTGGGTAGTAAACGTACACGTCTCGCTGTTGGCCGATTCGGTAGGCACGATCAGTCGCTTGATCTTCTTTTGCCGGGTTCCATGGGCGAGTGAAGTGAATAACGTGGTTTGCACCCTGAACATTGACACCAAAGCCTACAGCTGTGGTCGAAAGGATGATCACCCCAAAGCCGGGTTTTGATTGGAATGCGTCAATGAGAGTCTGACGGCTGGGGCCTCGTTCACTGGTCGAGTTCGTGTCGCCGTTAATAACTTCAGGCTTGAAGCCAAATTCGTCGAGAATTGCAAGCTGAAGCATCCGCTGAATATCCCGGAGCTCGGTAAAAATAATTACCTTTTCGCCAAGTGCGCGAATTTCCCCGAGCTTTCGCAAGGTCCAACGCAGCTTTGGTGATGCCTCGACCGCACTACCTTCTGGTCGAATTGAATGCGGGTTTGCGCAGATCAACTTCAAGGTGTGCAGAAGTCCCAACATGGCTGCACTCTGGTTGCCGAGCTTTTCCTGAACTGTGCGCTTGTCATGGTAGGCCGTGATTTCGGAACGGTACAGCCGACTCTGGGTGTTACTCATCGTGAGCGACTTGCAGGAGCTATCTTCGATCTTGGCTGGAAGATCTTTCGCGACATCCTGCTTAGTCCGGCGCAAAAGTTGCGGCTCGATGATCGCCCTAAGACGGGCAAGCGCCGCTTCGTCTTCGCCAGTCTTTGCTTCGATGGGCCGCCTGAAATCACGCCCGAAGTCGTTTAGCGAGCCGAGCAAGCCAGGCTGGATCCAGTCGTACAGGCACCATAAGTCGGTAAGGGAGTTCTCTACGGGCGTGCCCGTGCAGGCAATCCGAAATCGTGCCTGAATCGCTTTTGTTGCTTGAGTCACTCGCGCGGCCGGGTTCTTGATCTTCTGAGCTTCATCGCAGATCACAATGCTCCATTCCTGTCGCGCGAGCGAGAATTCTTGGTCACGTAAGGTCTCGTACGTCGTTAGTACTACACGCCGGTTCTGACGCCAGCCAAAACGTAGCAGGTTTTGAATGCCGTGCTCCCGTATTGCTGGCGGGATGTCTGCCTTGTGCATCCTTGCTTCCATGAGCGAGCGGCCGTACAGTTTCAGTGCATCCTCAGCGACCTTAGGATGCAGGAAATTGCGCATTTCTCGCTCCCAGTTATCCAGGAGGGAGACCGGAGCCACAATAAGGATTGGAAGCCCGTCCGGTTCATTTTCGATGCACCAAGCGATGAAGGTGAGCAGCTGGATGGTCTTACCAAGACCCATGTCGTCGGCTAGCACGCAACCGGATGTAATGTCCGGCGCCAGCGAGTACAAGTGCTGCAGCCAGCCCACGCCCTTGAGCTGATGCTCGCGCAACACGGTCTCAGGAAGTAGAGACACTGGCAGATCGGCGTTGGCAGCCAAACCGCGGCGGATTATGTCGCCCCGGTTCAGTGCGAAGCCGACTTCATCAATATTGCCCGCGACGAGCAGGACTTCGCGTTCTTGCTGTTGTTTCGGATCGGCGGGCGGTCTTTGTATGAATTTTTCACCCCACATGCCGGCGATACGCTCGGCGGTTCGCAGTTCGATCTCGAGATCGGGGCCGGGTAGACACGCCGTTGCCTCGTCGTCCGCCTTGGCTTGCGCGATGTTTTTCAGGAACTGTTCGTAGTGCTCGTGGTTCGACGTATCCCACTTGCTGAGTAATTCGCCGTCCAGGCCGAGCTGGTTGAGTAGTTCCTTCGGCAGCCAATTTTCCTTTGACGCCTTCTGCAAGTACGGCGAGCTGATCTTCTCTGCCACACCGATGCCGATTACCCGGTCGCCGTACTGGCTCAGGTCGAGGACACTGTCGAGCTCATGCCCGGCTCGTTCCTGCACCCAGCGCTGCTGCAGGCTCTCAAGATCAGACAGGTCGCGGTTGCCGAAACCTGCCAGTTCCAGTTCGTATCCCTTCCAGCATGCGCATGGTAAGCCAGCGAATAACTTGCTGCCCACTTCGTGGACGAAGCGATCCATTGTCACAGGCTCTGCGAAATCGAGTTCGACTGGGGCCGCTTCGGCGGGAGCTGTCAGCCACAGCAAGACCGTGTCGATGGTACCGTCGGGATTCAGCTGTGGCCTGATCGTAAAGGTGTAGAAGTGGATGCCAGCTTCTTCCAGCGAGTGATCGTACTCGTCAGGATCGAGCACCTGGGCAGCTTCCGGCCCAAGGAATGCGTACGGATTTTTCAGGAACAGCGACGCCTTGTCGCCGGAGACGCGACGGCCGGGCATCGCGCGCACCTCGTCCAGGACCGCCTTGACTTCACGCGTAATAAGCACATGCGTGAGGCCCCCATTCGGCGCTGGGATCACGTACCTGTCCGGCACAACCTGGTTGCGTTCGAAGGCCGACAGCCAACCGTCGGGCTGTTCCGCGAACTGCGGCGTGACTTCGATGACCTGCTCATCACCGACCATCTGCTTGTCGAGTTTGAGTTTCAATGATTCGGGGCGCAATACGACCGTGCGGTCGAGGAAACCGTCCATCTTGGCCTCCGCGCGTTTGGCCAGCTTGCGCACGGTCGCCCAGCCAAGCTGATTCGTCCTCTCGCTCGGTTCGTCTTTCTGGCTTCGGTGCAAATCCTGGACTGCCTTGACGAATTTCCAAACCGCTTCGGTTAGTAGGAAACGTTGCCCATCTATCGCGAAAGATGCACCTTGGCGTGCCAAGCCACCACGAATAAACGTGCCGTCGGGTGTTTCCCAGCCCTGAATCAATACCTTGAAGTCGACATCGGAAAGACTTCCCGCGCTTGCGACGACCGGTCGAAGTGCGCGCAACGCTGGCAGCATCAGCAGAGAAATGCTTGCCTGATGTTCCTGCGAACCCAAGAGTTGATAAACCTGATCCCACGGCAGCAGCCATTCTTCGACGAGCGGAGTGATGTACCCCTCTTCTTCGAGTTGCTTGAAGTACGCAAGCGACTCCCGCTCGGCGCCGCGCGCCCGCGCAATGTCGGCGTCGGTAACGGGTGGGTACAGTGCACCATTCTCGTCAAATTGCGGTGTGATCGCTTGCGGTTCAGGAATAACCGGGGCGGCTGAGGGTGATGCTTCGCCACGAAGCAAGTTCCAGAGTTTCACTTGATCCAAAATCCTTTGGCAGGGTGGAATGTCATTCCGAGCTTAGTGAGCTCATTGCCAAGCACCGTATTGAACCCGACAGAGAGTAGCCAGAAGGCGCCGCCCTTATGAAGATTGTTCTCTATCTTGACCTGGTTGATCCGCGCAAGCTCGGTAGCTATGGTGATAGCGCGCTGTGTTGATGGGGCGATCGTGAGTGCGGCCACAGATGAGCCAAGCTGAGGGGAATGATTTGCTGAGTCGGCGGTCCGCAGCCGGGTTGGTTGTGGTGGCACCTGCATCGTCGACTGCGGCGGGGCAGGTAGCGTCGCCTGCTCGTGCGCCCTCGGGAACTGCGCCTGGTAGTTCTTCACCTTGCTCGCCGCGGCAGGGGCAGCTTCGCCCGGGCGTATTCCCCGATTCTGAAGGAAATGGTCAGCCTTCGGTTCCCAGCCGCTCATGTGCAGTATGCGATTGTCAGCATGTCGCTGCCTATCGTAGAGCACTTTCTTCAGCCCGTAGTTGGCATTGAGGAACTTAGCTGCCGGGTCGAATGGCAATTCCTTTTCTTGATATGCATAGCAGGCATTACCGGTTCCGGAAAACTCAACCAGATACTGGTCGCCGATTCGCATCACAAAGGCGTTGTTATAACTTTGTCCACCGATCAAACTCCCGCAACGGGATGCATTCTTTTCACGGAAATTCCGAAATTCCGGGTCCTGGCTATTCATCGCGTCGGCACCCAGCAGGATGCGCGTGTACGAGATTTGGTCGACAAAGCGCAGCCAATAGCGGAGCCGCGCTTTGTCAACCTGGCCCGATCCCTGAAGCAGGCTAAAGAAATGCTCGAGGTCTTCCTTGGCAAACCAGCGCAGCACCATGCTTCGTACTGGTTGTTCCACCATGGTCCATCGCGTCGCGCCACGCAGTTGCGGATTACCCCATCGGGAAAACGATTCGCTCTTTAGTAGCTCGTGCGGTTCAGCCCGATGCACTGACTGGCAATATCGCGTGAGTAAAGCTGCCAGCACATCGTCGGCGTACAGAGGCATCAATTTAAGGAAGTCGATGAGATGCGGAAGTGCTTCGATGAACTCGCCGTCGTCCACGGCATTCAGATGCTCGATCTGCCGAGTAATCACTCTTCGCCACAGCCAGCTGGACTGCGGTATTGGCAATCCGTTCTTGAGCTGTTCCCGCTCGCTAGCTGAGCCATTGAATATGAGATGACGCAGTGAGCTGCCAGCCTCGTCCGTGAGGATGTCACGATGCTCCTCCAGGATCCGCGACCACAATTTCGGCCGGCTAAGACTGCCGAGCAGGATAGGCATCGTTTCGGCCAAGCGCCCACGAAGGCGCAGCCAATTCGTTTTCTGCGAAGACTCGTCGACGTTATACGAAAAATAGCTGTTCAGCAGTCCGAACCAACCCTTGCGCGGCACATCCCTGCGAACGATCCATTCAGCCGTGTGTAGCATCACCGCATCGAAGAGTGGTTGCTCCTCTATCGGCTTGCCACTGGCGCCGCAATCGTCGCATAGCCCCCATGTGATCAAGATCCACTCCCGCCGCGACAGGTCGGCCTCGCCCTGGCGCAGCCGGGCGAGCGCGTTGATGCGTTGCTGCAGGGGAGGTTCCGGCGGCGCACCTTGTTCAAACAGCAGCGCGATCCGATCCGCCTCCTGCCTGAGTTTGAAGGGAGGGGCCATGTCGAGAATGACGCCCTGGCTGTCTCTGCCAAGCCGGCTCAGCGAAAGGCTTAGTTCTCGCGACAGGGCTGCCAGCAATGGGAGACGATCCGGCATCATATCAAGAGGCACTTCTCGGGGCCGTCAACATTGAAGACAGTAGGATGGCTCGCGGCGACGTTGTCCTTCAGTCCGTAAAACTGTAGCCGTAGCTCTACCCGGCGGCTAGCTTCCGCGCTGTCTTTTGCATTGTTGAATGAAACGCCGCCAGCTAGGAACAATTCCCGGACCTGTTGCTTCTGTACCTGGGAGAGTCCCGTGGTTGCAGAAAAACGGTCATCCAGCATCGCGCACATCACCCACTCCGAGCGTTGCAGACTCAGGTGCAGGTTATACAAGTACGACCCGTCGGTATCGGTAAAGCCTTCGATCAGTACTTGTTTGAACCATCTTTTGCCCTCGTCACTCATCGCTGCGTCGATCACCAGCGGCACGACCTGACGCAACGCTGTTTGCCCGCTTGGTCCCAACTTGTATTCGTTGAAGCCGAAACGCCCAGCTTCGCCGAAGTTAATGCGGTTGTCACGGCAGTCAACAATGATATTGCCGTTGAGTTTACCTGCCTTTAGCTTGAGCCGGTTGCAGAGATTCGAGATGTCGGAGGTCCTTGCTTTCTCGCCGTTCTCGATGTCCGCAATGCGCTTGGTCATCATCACGAGAGATGCCACCATCACGACAAGGAACAAGATCATCAGGGCAGTCATCAAGTCCGCATAGGAGATCCAGAACGGTTTTTCGCCCTCGGATTTTGCACGTTGTGCTGCAGGTGCTCGCATGCTAAACATGTGTTACACCCTCGCTGCTCGCACGGCGGCCTTGCCCAGAACATCCGATAAATCTTCGATGTTTTCGGCGACCGTCTCGACACCACCCGCGAGCGACTTTACTGCCTTGTCCAGCTCGGAATCGAGCGATCCCATGGTCTTCATTAGGGCGCGTTCAACACCGTGTCCGAACTCGTCGAAGCTGCGACCTACAACTGTTGAAATCTGCTGAAGGTACTCCTCGGTTTCCTTGTTCAGGCTGTGAATCTGCTCGCTCAGGCGCATCAAATCCGTGGCCGTCTTCTCGCGAATGCCCGCCTCGTGCTGCGCCCTTTCGATCATCGATTGCAGAGACACCATACTCTGTGCAGTCACGTCACGGTTGACGCGATAGTCCGCAACGACTGAGGACAGGTCACGCATTGACAAGGAAATTTCGGAAGAGCTGGTACGTAGTGACGAAATCAACTCGCCGCTGGACTGGAGGAGGGTCTGGACGTTACTACCCGCGCTGTCGAAGCGCTCGGCGGCAACTCGCATCTTGTCGGCGCCGACTTGCATGCTCTGAAGGCTGCGCTCGGTCTGGCCGCCCAGCGCGTCGACTGTTTGGCGCATCGCGTGACGTTCGGTTTCGACCAGTCCAACCAGTGATTTCACCTGATTGCCCAACTCGCCCAGCGCGGATGCTGCCTCTTGCTGGAACTGCTTGAGCGCTGATTGTGCCTGCTGATCCATGTCCTGGCGGCCCCGGTCAAACGTTGCGAACATATCTGTTATGCGGGCGGTGAGTGCTTCGGATGCCTGCGATACGCTGCTTAGCCCGTCTTCCTGGGCCTTCGTAATTGATACGCCAATGCCGCTGACCATAGTTTGCATCTGCTGCTCGAGCTGGCTGATCGTACCGGCAATCTGGCTAATTGTCTCGGCTTGGCCGCGGCCAACGCTGTCCTGCATGTGCTGGACAAAAGCTTCCATTTGGTCCGTCATCTTTTGCTGACGAGCCTCTCCGTCGGCAAACATGCGTTCAAGCTGCGCAGCAATCTTCCCTCCGGCTTCCACACCTTGACTTCCCATGTTTTCGACTGCTGACTGCATTGTCTCGACCATATTGTTCAGGGCGGATTGCATGACTTTCTGGCTGCTATGCAAGTCTTGCAGTGTCCTGGCCAGCTGCTGTGAAATCGTCTGACTGGAAGCTTCGCTTGCACTACGTAGATCGCTCACCAGTGCAGCGAAGCCATTCTGCATCTGCTGCATTGCGGTGACGGATTGCTCCAGCATCGTGGACAGGCCCTGGAATTGCTGACCGAAGGTTCCTTCGAGCTTGGCCATGAAAGCGACGAGTACTTCTTGCAGCATGGAGCCGACCATCTTGGACTGGTCGCCACTAACCGAGGAAACGGACTGCGCAATCTTTTCCAACGGCTCGCGGAAACTCGATTCAATACTATGGCTAATCTGGTTCGCGAGCACGTCGCCCGACTCACGATAGCTGCCGCTCAGGGTTTCCGCCAGCTTAAGGCTTTCGCGGACTTGGGTTTCGACCAGGTTTTGCAGCATTTCGCGCAAGTCCGTTACCAGACTGTCCTTGAGCATCCTGGTCTGCACTGAACTCTCCTGGCTCGTCCGAACCAGCTCTGCCAGATACTCTTCACCTACGCCAGCATCGAACAGACGATCGATTGCATCCGTAAGCTTTTCCAGGTGCTCGTAGCAGATGCGCAGCCGGTCCTTTTCTACATGGGTAACGACCATGGCGCACGCAATTGAAGCCAATGAACCGATGAATGCGAAGAAAACGTCGCGAATAAGGCCGCTAACGCTCGCCTGTACTTTCTCAGGCGCACCTGGGTCAAACTCACTCAATCCCAGCATCAGGCCAAAAAAAGTGCCGATAATACCGAGGCCAGTGAGGATGCCCGGGAGATGCTTGAAGTACTCGGTATGCAGTGGCGTGTCGACGATGCTTTGCGGCGAAAAATAATGCGAGGCGGATATGGTGGCACGACTACGAACGACCACAGGCTCACCATCGATGATCGTGTTTTGATCGTGCAGCGTCTCCTGGAACTCGCTCCAGTGGTGGGCGAACGGCGTGTCCCGAAACACATCACCAGCGGCGGTGCGCCGTCCGGCTGGCGTTTGGTTCTTGATCGCCGAAATATGGTTCGTGCACTTATCCAGGTCACGAGCCAGTGTTCGTGAAGGGAGCAAGTAACGTTGTCTAAAGCGCCAAGATAGAAAGATAAGTAGCGCCAAAACTATCGCCGGAGCGATCAACGCCGTAGGGGTTTGGAGAAAGTAGGGCATGTAAATACTCGTGGGCAGGCGTCAGGAGAAATGAAGCCGCATAGAGGAAAAATTTCTAGTAATAAACAATACCTCAAGTTAAGATTGTTGGTGTAAGTTTTTGCAACGGAAGTGGCAACTATGCTACTTCTCTGGCGGGTGGCCGTAAGTTATAGAAGGAAAGCCGATAGAGAAAAGGTGTCATGTGTACCGCAGCTAATCATCCTCCAGACTGCCGCTGTGGGTGGGACGTACAGTCACAGGTCATCACCTCTACGGACTTCCCTAGGACCACGTGGAGTGGGAATCCATGGTGGCGACATATTCGCTCATTCTCATTGTCAACTGTTACCGAAGCTGTCTATGCAGGCGCGGCCATCGATGAACGCGACGATCGGGGATACTCCGCGCTGATATGGGCGGCGATCCGTGGTCAGTTAGATGTTGTGCGTTTTTTGATCAGATCTGGAGCTGACATTGAGGCGAAAGACAGCTTTGGTCAAACTGCCGTCTACTTTGCTTGTGTTAATTTGCATGACGACATAACTGCTTTGCTGCTGGATTGTGGTGCTGATGCCAGCCATCTTGACATTGCAGGAAAGCTGCAGCATTCAGAACGGCAGTTGGCTCTTGAAAAATCGATTGAAAATGCCGTTGTTCGGGGCGCAGAAGGAGACTTGGTAGAGTTTCTTGATCGCTGGGAGAGCGACGGGCGGAGGGAGTTCCGAAGTATTAACCCGGTGTTGGCTGCCGTTAAGGCAAAGCGGTACGCGGTTTTACCATTGTTCAAGCCCTTTCAGTTAGACTTTTCGAGACCTGATGAACGTGGCTTTTCCCCTCTCATGTGGGCGTGTATTTGGGGTGACTGCGCAATGATTTCATCGCTTCTTCAATTGGGGGCAGACCCTCATGCTCGTGGAGTGGGCGGACAGACTGCGCTCTATCTGCTGGAGGCAAACGGTCATGGTCAGTTGCGCCACCTTCTGGATCGACAACCTGAGGATTCATGAGCAGTCCACTTATCCCACAAATGCCCTTCGTCTGGCCTGAGCCTCGCGTTAGCTCAGGATTCAGCAGGTACGAGGCGGCGCTTCCTTTCGAAGCAGACGCACGGGCGGCGTTGAGCGTGTTCGGTGTTGTGTCTGCAATCGACGCTATGGCTGTCAACTGGATGGAGGGCTATCTCGGAGATCACCCCGAAGCCAAGCTCCGGCTGGTCATCAGCATTCACCCAACTTGCAGGACCTCGCAGTCCGACCTCCAACACTTGCTTCGGTTGGCCGAACGCCACGCCGATCGGGCTGACTTCAGGGTTTTCCCCGAGGCGTCCTTGCTCGATCGGTCATCGAACCTCTTATGCTTATGCGGTGCGGACGGTCATGTGGCAGTCTCGGTCGGCCCAACCGAAAACCTGGGCTTTGCGCCCGTGTCGCCTTCGCACGCGAACCTGGCTTCGACGGTGACGGCTGCGGCCCTTGAAGCTTGTCGAAAATGGTTCGACTACCTGTGGGGCATCGCAGGGCCGCTGCGGCCCGATATCGTGTCTTCGATGCCGCACCTGGTGCTACCTGAAGGGGATCGAGAGGCCGCGCGATTGTGGGCGGACTACCGACACCGCTGTCTTGCCCAGGAATCAGCTGCTGAACCGCCCGTGCGAGCCGTCGTCAACCCCGAATCGGGGGAGGTTGTACTTGTTGACCACAACGACGAAGCGATTCCCTCGCCAACTGAAGCTATCGGCGTGCCGAAGCTCGACCCACTATCCGAGCATGTGGCTCGCATCTTCGAGCTCGGCGTGCTGGTATCCGTCGATAAATTGAGTCGGATTCCGCCGTTGGAGGCGCCTGTTAAGCCATCCTGGTTCGACGTGGAGAGCTTTCGTCAAACCGGTATGGTCACGGCGCAGACGTCGATCAAGGTTGCCCCTTTCGACGAGACCACACTCAAGAAAATCGACAGGTTACGCCGTGTATCTGGTGAAGTATTGCCGAGTTATTCGTTTGCACTTGCTGACGGTATTCGATGGATTCCCAAACAGGCTATTCCGCTTTTCGAGGCGGCACTGACAGCCGCAAACTGCGATGCAAAAAAGCTCCTCGGCGAGGCCGTGGGGAATGACATCCAAGCTTTTCTGACGGCGCAGCGCGACCGAATCCGCGACGACGCCCAGCGCATGTACGCTGCCTATCATCCTGGCGGAAAGATCCCGGAAGACGCCGTTACGAACATTGTCAGCGAACTCAGTTTGCGACTTGAGAAGACGAAGGCTGACCAGCTAATTCCCAAAGTTGCGTACTCACCCGTAGCATTCAATCCGTCGCAGAAGTCAGAGTGGTCATCGCCGTGGGGCCAGGCATTTGCTCTCCTGAAGGGAATCGCAGAGTTCCCGCGCCAAGCCATGACTGACCGGTTCTTCTGGCGTGGAATCAAGACCAATGAAAACGCTCTGGTCAATGCCATGAACGTGGCGGGCGACTATCTCGTCGAAGAGTATGGCGGCCGCAAGGCCGCGCAACGCGCCCAGCTGGAATTGGAAATGATCAAGCAACTTGAGGCCGTGACGTGCGACGCACAGGCCAAGTGCCGGGCCTTGTGGACATTGATCACCACAGGAAATGAAGAAGCTGTTGTCGCGCTTGTCGCGCGAGAACCAGTGGTGGCTCCCACTGCCAGCTCAACAACGGCACAGATGTCGTTATTGGCTTAACTTCCGTCCGCGAGAAATCAATGTCAAAGAAAAACCTCTCCGAGCGCGACATCTGCACCCAGTTCATCACCCCTGCCGTGCAGAACGCCGGCTGGGACTTTGCGGGGCAAATACGCGAAGAAGTCACTTTCACGGCCGGGCGAATCATCGTCCGCGGCAAGCTGCACAGCCGGGGCACCAAGAAGCGCGCAGACTATCTCCTGTACTTCAAGCCAAATCTGCCCATCGCTGTCATCGAAGCCAAGGACAACAAGCACGGTCTCGGCGATGGCATGCAGCAGGGCTTGAGTTATGCCGAAACGCTCGATCTGCCCTTTGTCTTTAGCAGCAACGGCGACGGCTTTCTCTTCCATGATCGCACTGGCCACGCGCAACAGGTAGAAACGAGCCTCACGCTCGCCGAGTTCCCCTCACCACAAGAGCTCTGGCAGCGTTACTGCGCATGGAAGGGACTTGCTACCCAAGAGAGCCGTGAAACTGTCGAAACGCCGTATTACGATGACGGCAGCGGCAAGACGCCACGCTATTATCAGGTTAATGCCATCAACCGTACCATCGAGGCGATAGCGCGGGGCCGGCAACGCATTCTGCTGGTAATGGCTACCGGTACGGGCAAGACCTACACCGCCTTCCAGATCATCTGGCGACTGTGGAAATCGAAGACCAAAAAACGCATTCTCTTTCTGGCGGACCGCAACATCCTTGTCGATCAGACCCGCACCAACGACTTCAAACCGTTCGGTCAGGCGATGACCAAAATCGAGAAGCGACAGGCCAACAAGGCGTTTGAAATTTACCTATCGCTCTACCAAGCCGTTACCAGTAACGAGGAAGAGAAGAACATCTACAAGCAGTTCTCACCGGATTTTTTCGACCTTATCGTGATCGACGAATGCCACCGGGGCAGCGCCGCCGAAGATTCGGCATGGCGCGAAATCCTTGACTACTTCTCCGGTGCCACGCACATCGGCCTCACCGCCACGCCCAAGGAAACCAAGGAAGTATCCAACATCCATTACTTCGGCGAGGCGGTCTATACCTACTCACTGAAGCAAGGCATCGACGATGGCTTTCTCGCTCCCTACAAGGTCATTCGCATCGACATCGACAAGGACCTGCAAGGCTGGCGTCCCGCCAAGGGGCAGACCGACAAGCACGGCAACTTGATCGAAGATCGAATCTACAACCAGAAAGACTTCGACCGAACGCTAGTGCTGGAAAAGCGCACCGAACTGGTTGCCAGAAAGATTACCGAATTCCTCAGCGCCACCGATCCCTGGGCCAAGACCATCGTCTTTTGCGAAGATATCGACCACGCTGAACGGATGCGGCAAGCGCTGGTCAACCTCAACCCGGCGCGCGTCAAGGAAAACCGCAAATACATTATGCGGATCACCGGCGACGAGGCCGAGGGCAAGGCTGAGCTCGACAACTTCATCAACCCAGAAAGCCGTTACCCGGTCATTGCCACGACCAGCAAGCTGATGACTACCGGTGTCGATGCGCAAACCTGTAAACTCGTTGTGCTCGACCAGCGCATCACGTCGATGACCGAATTCAAGCAGATCATTGGTCGCGGCACCCGCATCAACGAGGAATTCGGCAAGTTCTGGTTCTCTATTATGGACTTCAAGAAGGCCACCGAGCTCTTCGCCGATCCCGACTTCGACGGACCGCCAGAACAGGTCTATGAACCCGAAGACGATCAGCCACCCGTGCCACCCGATGACGCGGCCCCTGAAGACGAAACCGATCAGCCTGGGCCGCCCGTCCAACCGGAGCCGCCTTTGCCGCCAGATGATGAGGGTGAAAAGCGGATCAAGTATGTTCTGGGCGGTGAAGTCACGGTGTATGTCGTTGCCGAGCGCGTCCAGTACTACGGCCCGGATGGCAAGCTGATCACTGAATCGCTCAAGGACTATACCCGCCAGGCGGTGCGCAAGGAGTACGCCTCGCTTGACGACTTCCTGCGTCGCTGGACCAGCGCCGACCGCAAGAAGGCGGTCATCGAGGAACTGGAAGCCCACGGTGTGATCCTCGACGCCTTGGCCGAGGAGGTCGCGAAGAAGGATGGACGCGAATTCGATCCATTCGATCTCGTTTGCCACGTTGCCTTTGACCGCCCGGCGCTGACGCGGAGGGAGCGGGCCGAACAGGTCAAGAAACGCGACGCCTTTGCTAAGTACGGCGACAAGGCGAGAGCGGTGCTGGAAGCCCTGGTCGAGAAATATGCCGACTCCGGCATCGAGACTATTGAGGACATCAAGATCCTGACCCTCGATCCTTTCACCCGGTTGGGTACGGCGGGGGAACTGATCCAATCTTTCGGCGGGAAGCCTGCATACTTGTCTGCGATCCGGGAGTTGGAAGACCAGTTGTATGGTTGATCGGGAAAATCAGTCTTTGCAGGACATGACGGAACAGAAGTTTGCCGCGTTTTTGGAAACGAACGGCCGATTCCATGAACGGGTCGCTAAACACCTCGTTGGGTTGGCCCCGTTTCCTGAGCAACGCTATGACCTCGCCCTGAGGTCGGCGCTGCTCTCAACGGAACATGGCGCGGCGGCCTTTGTTCTCATTGCTAATCAGTTTTACGCCCCTGGCTATACGCTGCTGCGTACCCAGTTCGAGACGCTGGTCCGCGGCATCTGGTTCATGTACGCCGCCAGCGACATCTGGATTGAAAAGCTCAGCCGGGCTCTGACTGCAGAAGCGGCAGAAGCGGGGAAAGATGTCCTGATGGTCGCCGACATGTTGAAAAGTTTGAGATCGTCCGAGTCTGCCCCACGGGCGTTGCTGGACCAGTTGGAGGCTTGCCGGGATGTGATGTGGAAAGCGCTCAACAGCTATAATCATGGCGACTTTCACCCACTCGCGCGTTTCACGACGGGTTATCCTCGACAGCTTTCCTATGACGTGTTAGGCAACTCAAATGCCATCACGGCACTCGCGTCGCAACTTGCCGCGATAGCCACCGGCGACCAGGAAACCATGGACTCGGCCCGTGCGCTGCACGCCGACTTTGCCGATTGTCTTCCCATCATCAGTCAATAAATTCAAGCACCTGCTTTATGTCCATCAGCACCACCATTAAATCCATCCAAGACATCATGCGCAAGGACGTCGGCGTCGATGGCGACGCGCAGCGCATCGGCCAGCTGGTCTGGATGTTCTTCCTGAAGATCTACGACGACAAGGAAACCGAGTATGAACTGCTCGATGACGATTACCGGTCGCCGATTCCCGAGCATCTGCGCTGGCGTAACTGGGCGGCCAACGCCGAAGGCATGACCGGGGACGAACTGCTCGACTTCGTGGACAAGCAGCTCTTCCCCACGCTGAAGAACCTGCAACCTAAGGGTGACGACAAGCGCGGCTTCGTGATTCGCGGCGTGTTCGAGGACGCCTACAACTACATGAAGTCCGGCCACCTGATGCGCCAGGTTATCAACAAGATCGTTGAAGGCATCGACTTCAACAAGGCGCAGGACCGCCATCTGTTTGGTGATCTGTACGAACAAATCCTCCGCGACCTTCAAAACGCCGGTAACGCCGGTGAGTATTACACCCCGCGCCCGGTTACGCAGTTCATGGTCGACATGACTGCGCCGCAGCTCGGCGAAAAGATTATGGACCCGGCCTGCGGCACTGGCGGTTTCCTGACCTGCGCCATCGAATACGTGCGCAAGTATCACGTTAAGACCGTCGAGCAGGAACAACTGCTGCAGCAATCCATCTTCGGCGTTGAGAAGAAGCCCCTGCCGCACCTCCTGTGCACTACCAACATGATCCTGCACGGCATCGACGTGCCGACCAATGTGCGACACGACAATACCCTATCGCGCCCTCTGCGCGACTACGGACAGCGTGACCGCGTCGATGTTATCGTCACCAACCCGCCCTTTGGTGGCGTGGAAGAAGATGGCATCGAGAGCAACTTTCCGGCCACCTTCCGCACCCGCGAAACCGCCGACCTGTTCCTTGTCTTCATCATGCATTTGCTGAAGGACGGCGGCCGTGCCGCCGTTGTGCTGCCGGATGGCACGCTGTTCGGCGAAGGCATCAAGACGCGCATCAAGGAACAACTGCTGGAGACCTGCAACCTGCACACGGTCGTCCGTCTGCCCAATGGCGTCTTCAGCCCCTACACGGGAATCAAGACCAACCTGCTGTTCTTCACCAAGGGGACGCCGACGCAAGACGTCTGGTTCTACGAGCACCCCTACCCGGAGGGGTACAAAAACTACTCCAAGACCAGGCCAATACGCATCGAGGAATTCGCGGCGGAGAAGGCGTGGTGGGACGATCGTGTCGAAAACGAATTCGCTTGGAAGGTCAGCGTTGGCGACATCAAGGCACGGAACTACAACCTCGACATCAAGAATCCGCATAGCCCGGATCAAGTCAGCCATGATCCGGACGAACTGCTTGCCGATTATGCGCAGTTTCAAGCGCAGATCAGCGAGACACGGGACGCGCTCAAGGCGGTACTCGCCGCTGCGCTGGAGGGCCAGGCGTGAGTGTCGTGTTGAGCGAACATCTGCCGCTGCTCTCCACAGCACCGGACGGCGTACAGAAACTGCGTGGTCTCATTCTGGAACTCGCAGTACGGGGCAAGCTTGCGCTGCAAGACCCACAAGACGAACCCGCGAGCGATTTACTCAAGCGGATTGCGCGGGAACGTGCCCGATTAGAGGCGAATGGGGTACGCAAAAAAAATAAGGAAACGTTGCTTTCAGACAGTGATGCAGAGCCTTTTGAACTGCCGAGAGGGTGGGCTCTGACCAATTTGGCTAGTATCGCCCTAATCAACCCGAGGAATGCAGCTGACGATTCGGTTGGCGCTTCCTTTGTTCCGATGGCGATGATCGGGAATCGGTTTGACGGTTCGCATCAGCAAGAACTCCGCAAGTGGGGGGAGGTAAAGCAAGGTTTTACTCATTTCGCCGAGGGCGATATCGGTGTCGCCAAGATTACGCCGTGCTTTGAAAATAGCAAGGCGTGTGTGTTCGCTGGCCTGCAAAACGGTATTGGTGCAGGGACCACGGAGCTACATATAATCCGACCATTTGCGCAAACGCTTGAGCCGAGGTACGTGCTCGCGTATCTCAAGGCACCGATGTTCCTAGCGGCCGGAGAAACGAAAATGACTGGAACAGCTGGTCAGAAACGTTTGCCCAAGGACTTTCTGGAGTCAAATCCATTCCCATTACCCCCCCTCGCCGAACAACGCCGTATCGTCGCCAAAGCCGATGAACTGATGGCCCTGTGTGACCGGCTGGAAGCAGAGCAAGCCCACGCCGAGTCCGCTCAGGCCAAACTCGTCGATACCCTGCTCGGTACGCTCACCCAAAGTACCGATGCTGCTGACCTCGTCGCCAACTGGCAACGCCTCGCCCAACACTTCGATATTCTCTTTACCACCGAGTCCAGCCTTGAAGCCCTCAAGCAGACAATCCTGCAACTGGCCATCATGGGCAAGCTTGTGCCACAAGACTCGAACGACGAACCAGCGATTGACCTGCTCAAGCAAATTGCGCAGGAGCGTGCTCAGTTAGTACATATTGGAAAAATCCGAGCACCAAAAAGCCTGGACCGTATTTCGGCAAGCGAGACTACTTTTTCTGCTCCTGCAGGTTGGGAGTGGGTAAAACTCGGTTCGGTTGTCGAACTTATCAACGGCGACAGAAGCAAAAATTACCCCAATCGTGAGGAGTACGTTCCCACTGGCGTACCGTGGATCAATACTGGGCATATTCAGCCCGATGGCACACTCGCGACGGTAGGGATGCACTACATTACTAGAGAAAAATTCGATTCTCTCCGAAGCGGAAAAATTGAGCAGCATGACCTCGTGTATTGTTTGCGCGGTGCGACGTTCGGAAAAACGGCATTTGTCACCCCGTATTCCGAAGGCGCTATTGCGTCTTCGTTAGTCATCGTGAGACCGTATCTACCGGCGCTCAGGAGATTCTTGTTCCTATATCTGACCAGTCCTTTCGGTCGGTCACAAATCTTCCGCTTTGACAACGGATCAGCACAGCCAAATCTTTCGGCAAACAGTGTCACGCTGTTTGCTCTCGCAATTCCGCCTCTCGCAGAGCAACACCGCATTGTCGCCAAAGTCGATGAACTGATGGCCCTCTGCGACCGCCTCAAGGGCGACCTCGCCCAGTCGCGCAATCGTCAGGCGCGTCTGGCCTCAACCTTGATAGAAACAGCGCTCGACGCTGCCTAAGAAAACCGCTATGGCCATCCGCACCGCACTCTGGAAGGTATCCGCCCAACCTCAAGCGCTCACTGAAGCGCAGCTGCCAAGCGAGAAGCTACTCGAAAACATGATTGTCGCCGCGCCGAAAATGCTTTCGGACGAGTGGATGCTGATCGGCCGGCAGGAGAGCACGGGCGTCGGCGGAATTATTGACCTGCTCGCCATGGTGCCGGACGGTTGCGAGTACTTTGTTTCCATGCAGTGGTGGAAGACAGTGCCGTCACGCAAGCGGTCCAGGAGGTCGGTATGTTCGGCAACCAGAACTCCGTCTGCAAACCGAGCGCGCCGAAATGGCGTACCACCGTGGAAAGACTGAAAGAACGGTTCCCGGAATATGAGGGGATCGCGTAGTTGAGCCAAACCGGGTACGGAACCGGGTATGAAACGTCGGTGTTGATGTGAAAGTCCGCATGGATGGAGGCTCTTGATCGGTAACTTCCTGTTCAACGTCTGATTTGACGGGGACAGTCAACAAGGAAGCGCCTCGTCCGGGCGCTTTTCTTATGTAAAGCGAGAATAAGAAATGAAGAGACTTGCTACCGCTGCCATCGCATTGGGGCTGCCGTTCGGCGCGAACGCGGGTGACCCCGGCCACATTCACTGCAACTCGTGCGAAGCATGGAACGTCGCGCAGAAGCCTTTCAAGATCGTCGGGAACACCTACTACGTCGGCACCAAGGAGCTGTCCGCGATGCTGGTGACGACGCCGCAAGGCCATGTGCTGCTCGACGGCGCGCTGCCGCAGTCCGCAGCGCAGATCGAAGCGAACATCAAGGCGCTCGGCTTCCGCATTCAGGACGTGAAGTACATCCTGAACTCGCACGCGCACTGGGACCACGCCGGCGGCATCTCGGCGCTGCAGAAGGCGAGCGGCGCGACGGTGCTGGCGAGCGAGTGGGGCGCGCGCGTCATGCGAGCCGGTACCGTCGAGAAGGACGATCCGCAGTACGACGCCAAGGAGCCGGTGCATTTCCCGAAAGTCGCGAACGTTCGCGCCGTGAAGGACAACGAAGTGATCCGCATCGGCGACGTGGCAATCACCGCGCTGATGACGCCGGGGCATACGCCGGGCAGCACCTCGTGGACCTGGAAGTCGTGCGAAGGCGGCAAGTGCTACGACGTGGTGTACGCCGACAGCCTGACCGCAGTGTCGATGGATGGCTTCCGCTTCACGGGCGGCGGCGGGAGGCCGGATGTCTCGGGCAGCTTCCGTTCGACCATCGAACGCGTCGGCAAGCTGAAGTGCGACGTCATCGTGTCGACCCATCCGGGCTTTACCGACACCTTGAAGAAGCTGGCCGCGACGACGCCGTCGCATAACGCCTTCCTCGGCGGTGGCTGTGCGGAGTATGCGGCCAGCTCGCTCAAGCGCTTCGAAGAGCGCCTCGCCAACGAACGCCGCTAACCCGTCATCCCCGCGAAGGCGGGGATCCATGCTGAGCATCCGGGTGCGATAAAGTAATCTCCCTGGTTGATTCCCCATGGATCCCCGCGAAGGCCGGGGATGACGCTCCAGCCGCCCACAAACTTATGCCAACCGTTTCCGACCTCGTTATCTACCCCGTTAAATCCTGCGCGGGCATTTCCGTCCACAGCGCCACCATGACCCGCTATGGTCTCGCCGTGAACCAGGTCTACGACCGCGAGTGGATGCTGGTGACGGAGGACGGCCAGTTCCTCACCCAGCGCGAGCACCCCAGGCTGGCGCTGGTCGTCCCGCGCTTGAAGTCCGCGACGCTGGAGCTGCGCGCCCCAGGCATGCTGCGCCTCGAACTGCCGCTCGGCCTGCCGCACCCCGATGAAGAAGTCACGCGCACAGTACGCATCTGGGACGACACGGTGCTCGCCTACGACTGCGGCGATCTTGCTGCGACCTGGTTCGCGAACGTGATTGGCGCGCCATGCCGGCTGGTGCGCTACCACCCGGATGCCACGCGCTGCACCAGCGGCAAGTGGACGGGAGGCGCGCAGTGGCCGACGATGTTCGCGGACGGCTATCCGGTGCTGGTGATCGGTTCCGCCTCGCTCGCGGACCTGAACGGACGGCTGGCGGCGGCAGGGCGCGAGGCGCTTCCGATGGACCGCTTCCGTCCGAACCTCGTCGTGGACGGGCTGGAGGCCTACGAGGAAGACTACGTGGCGGCGTTCGCGCTGGGCGGGGACGCGCAACTGCGGCCGTGCAAGCCGTGCGCGCGCTGTCCGATTCCGTCGGTCGACCAGAGCACCGGGGAGCGCGGACCCGATCCCCTCGATATCCTCAACACGTACCGCAGCAATCCCAGGCTTGAAGGTGCTGCAGGCTTCGGCATGAACGCGGTGCTCGAGGGTGCCGAGGAAGTCACCGTCACCGCCGGCCAGCAGCTGCCCTTCCAACTTAACTTCTGACAGGCCGTCGGTATCCGCGCCACAGGACTTGCGCTTTTTGTATGCAAGCCGGCCTTCTTGGGCTAAGGTAGCGGCTGTTGCACAAAATAACAGCAGAGTTAAGGATTTTGCAAGGGATGACGGACGATACAAGTGTGGCGCTGGACTCGCTCCAGGCCGAGAATGCGAGCCTGCGCGCGCGTATGGCGTACCTGGTCGAGCAGGCGGAACGCAATCACGAGATCATGTGCCGTCACCAGCAGTTCGACCTGGCCATCGTCGGCTCGTCCGGCTTTCCGGAGCTGATCGGCACGATCTTCCGCGTCCTGCCGGTCATCTCCGAACTCGACGCCGTCACGCTGACGCTGGTCGATGTCGATGCCGACATCCGTACCGTGATGGAAAAGCTGGGCGTGGACCTGGCGCTGTTCCCGGACCTGCTGTTCGCGCAGGACGCCGACGGCCTGCGCTTCCCGCACGATGGCGCCCATAGCCCCAAGCCGATCATGGGCCGCTTCGAGCACGCGGCGCACATGCATGCCTTCCCGTCGCCGCCGCAAGGCCTGGCCAGCGTGGCGCTGGTGCCGCTGATGCGCAACAAGCGCGTGATCGGCAGCCTGAACCTGGGCAGCAACGATCCCTCGCGTTTCACGCCGGCGCTGGGCACGGACTTCATCGAGCACATGGCGTCGATCATCGCGATCTGCCTCGAGAACGTGATCTCGAACGAGATGCTCAAATATATCGGCCTGACCGATTCGCTCACCGGGGTATACAACCGGCGCTACATGGACCGCCGCTTCATGGAGGAGATCGCGCGCGCCCGCCGCCAGGGCTATCCCGTCTCGTGCCTGTACATCGACCTGGACCACTTCAAGCATGTGAACGACAGCGTCGGCCACCAGGGCGGCGACGAGGTGCTGCGCGAGGTCGCGGGCCGCATCAAGGACGAGCTGCGCCTGTCGGATGCGCTGGGACGCTTCGGCGGCGAGGAGTTCGTCGCACTGCTGATCGATGCGGACCTGGACTCGGCGCTCCATGTGGCGGAGCGCATTCGCGCCGCCGTGGGCGCCGCGCCGGTGACGCTGGCCACCGGTTTCAAGGTCGATTCGACCGTGTCGATCGGCGCCGCCACGCTGGACCTGTGCAGCAAGGACCAGGCGATCGACGCCTGCGCGCGTCAGCTGCTGTCGCAAGCCGATACGGCGCTGTATCGCGCCAAGGAAGGCGGCCGCAATCGCGTGGTCGGCTTCAGCGAGGCTGTAGCGTAGCCATTTCGCGGCAATTCGCCGAAAATGCGTGCAATACCGTCGAGTTAGCCAACGTTCGGCCATGATCGCTGCGGATCGCTGCGGATCGCTGCGGATCGCCGCGGGCCGGCGCAGATGGGCGCAGATGGGCGCAGATAAGCGCGGTTGAGATCCGAAGACAGTCCCTATTTACCGCAGCAGGTGATATTCGGCGTGCGCGACCGCTTCGGCCGATCCGCGCAGCACCACGACGTCGCCCGCCTGCAGCACCGTATCCGGCGAGAGGTCGATGCGCTGGCCGGCGCGCCGTACCGCCGTCGCTTCCGCCGCAAATTCGTCCAGCTGCAGCGCTCCCAATTTCATGCCCACCGAGCTCGCGCCTTCCGGCAGCGTGACGGAGTGCAGGCGCTCGAACAGGTCTTCCTCTGCCGTGTCGCTGGAACCGGCGAAGTAGCCGCGCAGCGAGGAGTAGCGCTGGTCGCGCGCCGCCTGCACCCGGTGCACGACGCGACGCAGCGGTACGCCCAGCATGACCAGCGCGTGGGAGGCGAGCATCAGGCTGCCTTCCAGCAGTTCCGGCACCACTTCGGCCGCGCCCTCGGCCTTCAGGCGTTCGAGGTCGGAGTCGTCGTGGCTGCGCACGATCACCGGCAGCGTGGGCGCCAGCTCGCGCACCAGCCGCAGCACCTTGAGCGCGGATGGCGTGCTGGCGTAGGTGATCACCATCGCGGCGGCGCGATGCACGCCCGCCGCAACCAGCGCCTCGCGCCGCGCAGCGTCGCCGTAGGACACGTTGGCGCCGGCGGCATGCGCTTCGGCCACGCGTTCCGGGTCCATGTCCAGCGCCTGGTAGGCGATCTTTTCCTCGGTCAGCAGCGTGGCCAGGCTCTGGCCGGTACGGCCGAAACCGGCCAGGATCACGTGCTTTTGCGCCGACATGGTGCGCGTGGCGATCTGCGTGAGCTGGAGCGAGCGGTTCATCCATTCGTTGGACGAGATCTTCATGACGATTTCGTCGGACTTGGTGATGATCAGCGGGGCGAGCAGCATCGACAGCACCATCGCCGCCAGCACCGGCTGCAGGATGGCCGGCTCCACCAGCCGCAGTCCGGTGATCTCGTTCAGCAGCACGAAACCGAATTCGCCCGCCTGCGCAAGCGCCAGGCCGGTGCGGATGGCCGTGCCGTCCGGCGCGCCGAACAGCTTGGCGAGGCCGGCGATGATTGCGAACTTCACCAAGACGATCGCGGCCAGCAGCGCAAGCACCACCCACCAGTGCGCGATCACCAGGTTCACGTCCAG
Source organism: Pseudoduganella sp. GCM10020061 (assembly GCF_042683405.1). NCBI lineage: Bacteria > Pseudomonadati > Pseudomonadota > Betaproteobacteria > Burkholderiales > Oxalobacteraceae > Pseudoduganella > Pseudoduganella sp. GCM10020061. The sequence continues at coordinate 693,515 of NZ_JBHUJS010000001.1, forward strand.
CAGCATGCCGATCGTGATGAAGAACAGGCCGAGCAGCACGTCGCGGAACGGCTTGATGTCCTCTTCCACCTGGTACTTGAACGGCGTTTCGGAAATCAGCATGCCGGCCACGAACGCGCCCAGCGCGAGCGACAGGCCGGCCTGCTCCGTGATCCAGGCGGCGCCCAGCGTCACCAGCAGGATGTTCAGCATGAACAGTTCCTGCGACTGGCGCTTGACCACCACGGTGAACCAGCGGCGCATCAGCTTGTGGCCAATGAAGAACAGGAGCAGCAGCACCACGGCCGCCTTGACTGCGGCCCACGCCAGCGTCGGCGCCAGGCTGCCGGTGTCGCGCGCCAGTGCCGGAATCAGGATCAGGAGCGGCACCACGGCCAGGTCCTGGAACAGCAGGACGCCGATGATGCGGCGCCCGTGCTGGCTTTCCAGCTCCAGGCGCTCGGTCAGCATCTTGGAAACGATCGCGGTGGACGACATGGAAACCGCGCCGCCCAGTGCGAACGCCGCCTGCCAGCTGATGTTGAACATGCCCTGCGCGCTGAATGCGATCAGCGTGGCCAGCGCCATGGTGCCGCCGATGGTGACCAGCACCTGCGCCAGGCCCAGGCCAAATACGATGCGCCGCATCGCCACCAGCTGCGGCATGGAGAATTCAAGGCCGATCGAGAACATCAGGAACACGATGCCCATCTCGCCCAGCATGTGGGTGATGGCGCTGTTTTCGGCCAGCGCCATCGCGTGCGGGCCAAGCAGCACGCCGACGGCGAGGTAGCCGAGCATCGGCGGCAAATGCATCATCCGGAAAGCCACCACCCCCAACACTGCACAACCCAGCAACAGGAGGGTGAGTTCTAGTCCGGAAAACATATAAGCGGGGTTCCTTGCAGTGCTTGTGGATTGTTGGGTCTGGCAAGTTTTTTGCTTGGCCAGATCGTTTATACTGCTGCCATGAGTGTAACCGATGAAAAAACAATGCAGAAAGCTTTTGATGACAGCGCGATAACGCGTGCAATGCAACTGGCGCGCGAGACGCTGACGATCGAAGCCGATGCGATCGCCGCGCTCAACGCGCGCCTCGACACCGACCATTCCGTCGCCCGCGCGGTGCAGCTGCTGCTGGGCTGCAGCGGCCGCGTGGTCATCTCCGGGATCGGCAAGTCCGGCCATATCGCGCGCAAGATCGCGGCGACGCTGGCCTCGACCGGCACCCCGGCCATGTTCGTGCACCCGGCCGAAGCCGCGCACGGCGACCTGGGCATGATCACCGAAAACGATGCCTTCATTGCAATCTCGTACTCCGGCGAGGCGGCCGAGCTGCTGTCGATCGTCGGCATCATCAAGCGCATGGGCGCGCCGCTGATCTCGATGACCGGCAATCCGAATTCCGGCCTGGGCAAGCTGGCTGACGTCCACCTGGACATCTCGGTAGCCAAGGAGGCCTGCCCGCTCAACCTGGCGCCAACCGCCAGCACCACCGTGACGCTGGCGCTGGGCGACGCGATTGCCGTGGCGCTGCTGGACGCACGCGGCTTCAAGGAAGAAGACTTCGCGCGCTCGCACCCGGGCGGTGCGCTGGGCCGCCGCCTGCTGACCCATGTGCGCGACGTGATGCGCAGTGGCGACGCGGTGCCGAAGGTCGGCCTGGACGCGCGCCTGCAGGACGCGCTGATGGAAATCACGCAGAAGGGCATGGGCATGACCGCCATCGTCGATGGCGACGGCCGCCCGGTCGGCGTGTTCACCGACGGCGACCTGCGCCGCATGCTGGAGCGCACCCAGGACTTTACCAAGGTGATGATCCGCGACGTGATGCACGCGAATCCGCGCCGCGTGCACCCGGACCAGCTGGCGGTCGATGCCGTCGCGATCATGGAAGAATTCCGCATCAACCAGATGCTGGTGACCGACGCCGACGACAAGCTGGTCGGCGCGCTGCACATCCACGACCTCACCCGCGCCAAGGTGATCTGATGGTGCGCCCGACCGACGCCACCAACCGCGCCGCCAACGTCAAGGTCATGATCTTCGACGTGGACGGCGTGCTGACCGACGGCAGCCTGACCTACGCGGCCGACGGCGAAATCACCAAGACCTTCTATGTGCTGGACGGCCTCGGCATCCAGCTGCTGAACAAGACCGGCGTGGCCACCGCGATCATCAGCGCGCGCAACTCGCCGATCGTGGTCAGGCGCGCGCACGACCTGGGCATCAAGCACGTGTACCAGGGCATCCACGACAAGCGCATCGCCTTCGCCAAGCTGCTGGAAGAAACCGGCGCCACGCGCGAGCAGTGCGGCTATATCGGCGACGACGTGATCGACCTGCCGCTGCTGCTGCAGGTGGGCTTTGCCGTGACCGTGCCGACCGGCCATCCGGAAGTGCAGGAGCGCGTGCACTACGTGACGAAAAACCCGGGCGGGCGCGGCGCCGTGCGTGAAGTGTGCGACATGCTGATGCGCGCGCAGGGCACGTACGAATCCGCACTCGCGCAGTACTTCGCATAAGCATGGCGCGCCAGTACAGGAAACGGACAGCACACCGGTGGCGCTTCGGCGCCATCTTCGGCGTGTGCCTGGCGCTGGCGCTGGGCAGCTTCTACCTGGTCCAGCTGATGCACGTGCAAGACATGGAGATGCTGTCGGACGCGCACAAGGGCGAGCCGGACTACATCGTCGAGAATTTCAGCGCAGTGCGCATGTCCCCGGACGGCACGCCGCGCTACATCATCTCGGGCGCGCGCATGACGCACCTGCCGCTGACCGACAGTTCGACGGTGGAGTCGCCCGCGCTGCAAAGCTTCGCGCCCGGCAAGCCGCCGATGTACATCAACTCGAAGACCGCGCGCCTGGACCACGTCAACAACACGGTGGAACTGTCCGGTAACGTGGACATCCGCCGCGCCGCATCGCCGACCGCCAAGCCGATGACGATGCGCACCGAGGCGCTGACGGTGCTGGTGGACGAGGACCAGATGCAAACGGCGCTGCCGGTGGTGATGACCAGCGGCGCCACCGTGGTGCGCGGAGTCGGCATGAGCGCCAACAACGCCACCCGCCAGGTCAAGATCAACAAGGCACGCATCGAACTGCCTGCACATGAACCCTAACAGAACGGGAATTCGCCCATGAAACGACACCTGATCATCGCCAGCCTTTGCCTCTTCGCGACCGCGGCGTGGGCCGAGAAGGCGGACTCGAACAAGCCGACCACCATCACGGCCGAGACGGCGGACTTCGACGACGTGACCCAGTCGCACGTGCTGACCGGCAGCGTCGAGCTGCAGCGCGGCACCCTGGTCATGCGCTCGGAACGCGCGACCGTGCGCGAGACGCCGGACGGCTGGCAGATCGCCACACTGGTCGGCGGTAACGGCAAGCTGGCCACCTTCCGCCAGAAGCGCGACGGCGGCGCCGACCTGTGGGTCGAGGGCCGCGCCGAACGCATCGAGTACGACCAGCGTACCGAAGTCGCCAAGCTGTTCTCGAAAGCGAACATTACGCAGCTGGACGGCAAGCGCGTGACCGACGAGGTCAATGGCGAATACATTTCCTACGACAGCCGCAAGGAAGTCTTCGCAGTGCGTAACGACGCCAGCGGCGAGAACAAGCCCGGCAAGGGCCGCGTAACGCTGATCCTGGCGCCGCGCAAAACGCAAGCGGCACAGCCGGCGCAACCGGCACCGGCGGCCCAGCCGGCCCAGCCAGCAGCACAGGATAAAAAGTAATGGATGAACAAAACAGCGGCTGCACCCTGATTGCACGCGGCCTGCAGAAATCCTACGGCAAGCGCATGGTCGTGCACGACGTGTCGCTGCAGGTGGAATGCGGCGAAGTGGTCGGCCTGCTCGGCCCGAACGGCGCCGGCAAGACGACCTCGTTCTACATGATCGTCGGCCTGGTGCCGTCGGACGCGGGAACGATCGAAGTGGCGGGCGTGGACATCTCCAGCCTGCCGATCCACCGCCGCGCCACGCTCGGCCTGTCCTACCTGCCGCAGGAAGCGTCGGTGTTCCGCAAGCTCACGGTGGAGGAGAACATCCGCGCCGTGCTGGAACTGCAGAAGGACGAACACGGCAAGCCTCTCAAGGGCGACGCCATCGACGAGCGGCTCGACACCCTGCTGGCGGAATTGCAGATCGAAAAGCTGCGCGAGAATCCGGCGCTGTCCCTGTCCGGCGGCGAGCGCCGCCGGGTCGAAATCGCACGCGCGCTGGCGACCAATCCGCGCTTCGTGCTGCTGGACGAGCCGTTCGCCGGCGTGGACCCGATTGCGGTCATTGAAATTCAACGAATTGTGCGATTCCTCAAGGAGCGCGGCATCGGAGTGCTCATCACCGACCACAATGTGCGCGAAACGCTTGGCATCTGCGACCGGGCGTATATCATCAACCAGGGTTCGGTATTGGCGTCGGGTCGTCCCGACGACATCATCTCGAACGAGTCGGTACGCCGCGTCTACCTGGGTGAACACTTCCGCATGTAAGCTCGCCGCCGCATGAAACAAAGCCTGCAGCTGCGCACTTCGCAGCATCTCGCGCTCACGCCGCAACTGCAGCAGTCCATTCGCCTGCTGCAGTTGTCCACGCTCGAGCTGCACCAGGAGCTCGAGCAGGCGCTGGCCGACAATCCCCTGCTCGAGCGCCTCGACGATCCGCTCGACCATTCGGTGCGCCTGCTGGCCGATGGCGCCATTGCCAGCAGCACGCCGTCCACCGCCACGGAAAACAGCGAGCCGCAGGGAGAGCGGCAGGAAGCCTCGCAGGAAGGCGCCGGCGACGATTACGAAGCGCCCGCCGACAGCGACAGTTCCGGCGACGACTGGGGCGACGCGGGGCGCGGCAAGGCCCCCGAGGACGACGACGGACGCATGCAGCTCGAAGCGTGCGCGACCACGCTGCGCGAACACCTGCTGGAGCAGGCGCGCGTGACGGTGCCGGAAGGGCGCGACCGCGTCCTGGTGGAGCTGGTCGTCGATGCGCTCGACGACAATGGCTACCTGGACGAAGCGCTGGAGGACATCCATGCGCGCCTCCCGCAGGAAGCGGACATCGACATCTGCGAACTGCGCACCGCGCTCGCGCTGCTGCAGAGTTTCGATCCGCCTGGCGTGGGCGCGCGCAGTGCGTCCGAATGCCTGGCGCTGCAGATCCGCCGCATGGAGCGCGTGCCGATGGTCACGCGGCGCATGGCGTTGACGATCGTCGAACAGCACCTGGCCTGGTTCGCGCAGCGCGATTTCGGCAAGCTGAAAAAAGCCCTCGATTGCGACGACGAAGACCTGCGCGAGGCGCAGGCCGTCATCCGCCAGTGCAATCCTCATCCGGGCGCCGCGTTTGCCGCGGATGCGTCAGACTATGTCGTACCGGACGTGATCGTGCGGCGCGCCAAGGGCGGGTGGTCGGTCACACTGAATCCGGACGTCATGCCGCGCCTGCGCATCAACCAGGTCTACGCGAGCATGCTCAAGCAGGCCAAGGGCGAGGCGCAGATGGGTGCGCAGCTCCAGGAGGCGCGCTGGCTGATCAAGAACATGCGCCAGCGCTTCGATACGATCCTGCGCGTTGCGCAGGCCATCGTGGAGCGGCAGAAGAACTTTTTCTCGCACGGTGCGGTCGCCATGCGTCCCCTTGTGTTGCGTGAAATAGCTGATACACTAGGTTTACACGAGAGCACTATTTCTCGTGTCACAACGCAGAAATTCATGCTGACACCGCACGGCATGTTTGAGTTGAAATATTTCTTCGGTAGCCATGTCGCCACCGAGGCAGGCGGTGAAGCCTCCTCCACGGCGATACGTGCTCTGATCGTGCAACTGACGGGAGCAGAAGACCCGAAAAATCCTTTATCCGACAGTAAGATTGCGGAGATGCTGGGGGAGCAGGGCATGGTCATCGCGCGGCGCACCGTTGCCAAGTACCGCGAAGCACTCAAGATCCCACCCGTCAGCCTGCGCAAATCTTTGTAAAGTCTCTGTAGCAGCTGTAAGCAGGGCGTTCCTCTACGCACCGGGCGCACGAACGAGCAAGTGAACTTTCAAGGAGTGTGTATGAATCTCACCATCAGTGGACACCATCTCGAAGTAACTTCCGCCATCCGTGACTACGTTCAAAGCAAGCTCGAGCGAATCACCAGACATTTCGATCATGTGATCGACATCGCCGTCATCCTCTCCGTCGACAACCTCACCGAAAAGGAAAAACGCCAGAAGGCGGAGGTCAACCTGCGCATGTCCGGCAAGACCGTGCACGTGGAAAGCCAGGCGCAGGACCTGTACGCAGCGATCGACACCTTGATGGATAAGCTGGACAGGCAAGTGATGAAGCATAAGGACCGGGTGCAGGACCACAATAACGAGTCCATCAAGTACATCCCGGAAGGCGAGAGGTCCGCGGCCTGAAAACCAGAATAACAACATCCGCGCATGGGGCGCCGTGAGCGCTCCCGAAGGCACCCCCGGGTGCCTTTTTCAATGTGGGGCTGCGCTAGAATAGCGCTTTCCTTTTCGACTACACGCCATGACTGAATACGTCCAGACCCGCGTCTCCAACGGCATCGGCTTCATCACGCTCGACCGCCCCAAGGCCCTCAATTCGCTGTCGCTCGACATGGTGCGCGCGCTGACCGACGTGCTGTTGCAGTGGCAGGCCGACCCCGGCGTGCAGGCCGTGGTGCTGGGTTCGAGCAGCGAGAAGGCGCTGTGCGCGGGCGGCGACATCCGCTTCTTCTTCGAAGCCGGCAAGGCCACGCCGATGGGCGGCTCGGCGCTGCTGGAAGACTTCTTCACCGAAGAATACGCGCTGAATCACCTGATCCACTACTACGAAAAGCCCTACGTCGCACTGATGGATGGCGTGGTGATGGGCGGCGGCATGGGCATAGCGCAGGCCGGCCCGCAGGCACGCGTGCGCGTCGTCACGGAACGCACGAAAATGGCCATGCCGGAGGTGAACATCGGCCTGTTCCCGGATGTGGGCGGCAGCTACTTCCTCTCGCGTGCGGCGGGCGCGCTGGGCAACTACCTTGGCCTGACGGGACTTACCGTCGGCGCGGCCGATTCCATCTACCTGGACCTGGCGGACGTGTTCGTGCCAGGCGAGCGCATGGCGGAACTGAAGGCGGCGCTGGCTGCGGCGGATGGAAGCAGGGTGCGCGAGGTGATTGCATCGTTCGGCGCCGCTGCCGGTGCGTCGCAGCTGGAGGCGGAGCGCGCCACCATCGACCGCCACTTCTCGCTGGCGTCGGTGCAGGCCATCATGGACTCGCTGGAGCAGGATGCCAGCCCGTTCGCGCAGAAAGCGCTGGGCGCGATGCGCCAGCGTTCGCCATTGATGATGCGCGTAACCTTCGAACTGCTGAAGCGCGGCGCATCGCTGGACGTGGCCGACTGCCTGCGCATGGAGCGCAACCTCGTGCGCCGCAACTTCGAGCATGGCGAAGTGCTGGAGGGTGTGCGTGCGCTCGTGATCGACAAGGACAACCAGCCGGTATGGAATCCGCCGTCGCTCGATTCGGTGACCGACGAGATGGTGGATCGCTTCTTCGAGCCCGCCTGGCCTACCTGGGCCCATCCCCTCCGCCACCTCTGAGATGGGAGGGGGCCGCCCCCCTCAGGACTGCTCGCGGTGGCGCAGCAGCACCCGCTCCGTCGATGAGAAGTGCTTAGCCAGCCGCTCGGCCATGTACACCGAGCGGTGCTGGCCACCGGTGCATCCTAGCGCGACCGTGAGGTAGCTGCGGTTATCCGTCTTGAACGCGGGTAGCCACTTCTCGATGAACTTGCGGATATCTTCCAGCATCTCGTTCGCGTTGGGCTGCGCTTCGAGGAACTTGATCACCGGCTCGTCCATGCCCGTCAGCGGGCGCAGCGCCAGGTCGTAGTAGGGGTTCGGGATCGCGCGCACATCGAACACGAAATCCGCATCCAGCGGCACGCCCAGCTTGAACGCGAACGACTCGAAGAACAGCGTCAGCGGCGCGCGCTCGAGCTCCACCAGCTCCTTGATCCACACGCGCAGCTTGCTGGCCGACAGTTCGGAGGTGTCGATGACCAGCCCGAGCTTTTCGATTGCGCCAAGGCGGTCGCGCTCTTCGGCGATACACTCGATCAGCGTGCGGCGCGCGGCAGGGTTCTCGCCGGGACGCAATTCGTGCGACAGCGGATGGCTGCGGCGGGTCTCGGAAAAGCGCGCCACCAGCGAATGCGTGTTCGCCGTCAGGAATATCGCCTTCACGTCGTGGCTTTGCTCGCGCAGCGCCTTCACCACCAGCGGCAGTTCGGCCAGCGACTCCGCGCTGCGCGCGTCGACGGCAATGGCCGCGCGTTCCGCGCCCTGCTCATGCAGGGCCTCGACCAACTGGGGCAGCAGGGCAGGGGGAAGGTTGTCGACGCAGTAGAACCCTGCGTCTTCGAGAACGTTCAGGGCTACTGATTTGCCGGAGCCTGAGATACCGGTGATGAGTACGATGCGCATAGCCGCGATGATACCGTAAGCCGCAGCAGGGGAGGTGACTGTCCCAACGGGACCGTCGCTCAGTCGCCGCTCATGGCCTGGCGCTGGCGCTCCATGAACTCGGACAGCGTGTCGATGCCGCGCAGCTGCAGGATGGTGTTGCGCACCGCCGCCTCCAGCAGCACCGCGATGTTGCGGCCGGCAGCAACCGGGATCACGACTTTACGGATCGGCAGGCCGAGCACATCTTCGGTCGGGAAATTGAATGGCAGGCGCTCGACTTCCTCTTCCAGCGCCGAGCGGCGCACGAGATGCACAATCAGCTTCAGGCGCATCTTGCGGCGCACCGCGGTCTCGCCAAAGATCGCCTTGATGTCGAGCAGGCCGAGGCCGCGGACTTCGAGCAGGTTCTGCAGCAGTGGCGGGCAGCGGCCCTCCACCATGTTCGGCGCGATGCGCGAGAATTCGACCGCGTCGTCGGCAACCAGGCCGTGCGAACGCGAGATCAGCTCCAGGCCAAGTTCGCTCTTGCCCAGGCCCGAGTCGCCGGTAATGAGCACGCCCACGCCCAGCACGTCCATGAACACGCCGTGCATGATGATGCGCTGCGCGAGTTTCTTGGACAGGTACACGCGCAGGAAGTCGATCACCTGCGCGGCCGGCAGCGGCGTGGAGAACAGCGGGATATTCTGCTCGTCGCAGATGGCGAGGATGTCCGGCGGCGTCTCGAGGCCCTGCGCGATGATCAGCGCGGGCGGGGCGCCGGCGATCAGCTCGCCGATCACGTGGCTGCGCGAGCCGGACTTCAGGCGCTGGTAATAGGTCAGTTCCTGGTGGCCGAAGACCTGGATGCGGCCCGGGTGGATCAGGTTCAGGTGGCCGACCTGGTCGGCCGCGGACGCCACATCGCCCGAGATCAGGCGCTCGCCGCCCGGAAAGCCTGCAAACCACCCGAGTTCCAGGCTCTCGCGGTTGTCGTCGTACAGGCGTTGGATCGTGAGCGGCGTCTGGAGCATTGCTTAACCCAGCGCGTGCAGGCTGGGCTGCCAGTGGGTGATGCGGGCATGGACCGATGCCGGATCCGGATCGGTGGACAGTGCCTGGCGCACCGACTCGTCCGAGAACATCTCGGCGATCTCGGACAGGATCTCGAGGTGCTGCTGCGTGACGTGCTCCGGAATGAGCAGGAAGAACAGCAGGTTGACCGGCACGCCGTCGGGCGACTCGAACGGAATCGGTTCGGCCAGGCGCACGAATGCGCCGATCGGCGCCTTCAGGTTCTTCGAACCCTTGATGCGGCCGTGCGGAACCGCCACGCCGTGACCCAGGCCGGTCGAACCGAGGCGCTCGCGCGCGAACAGGTTGTCGGACACGGTCGAACGCGCGATACCGCAGTTATTCTCAAAAATCAGCCCTGCCTGCTCGAATGCGCGCTTCTTGCTGGAGACTTCCAGGTCGAGAAGCACGTTCTCGGGCGACAGGATTTTGCTCAGGTTCGTCATGACAAATTTGGTGCTGCAAAGCACAAAGGGGGGCTTGCGAGCCAGAATTATAGGCTTGTTTTGAACCCGTGTAATTCGATTTCGCAAGCATCTGTAAGTGGGCGGTTTTGCGTTACCACAATGAAATGCCAAACATCCAAGCTCTCCGGCAGGTCCGTTTGTTTGCCACTGCCAGTATTTCCCGTTTCCCGCCCGAGCACGGTTAAGTGACGCACTTCCACGCTTCCTCACGAGGTATCGTATTCCGATACTGTCAAATGCGCCGAACGGCGTGGTGCCAGACCCCAGGGGAAAAGGTGCCTGATCCTCGAGGGAATGGGTGCCGGACCCCGCGCGGAGGTGATACCGATAGGGCTGTTATTGCCGGGCGGTACGCAGGTTGGGCGGGCGCTGGCCGGTGTAGTTGGTGCGGTAGGGGTTGATGTCGAGGCCGCCGCGGCGGGTGTAGCGGGCGTAGACCGCCAGCTTGTGCGGGGCGCACTGGCGCAGGATGTCGGTAAAGATGCGCTCGACGCACTGCTCGTGGAATTCGTTGTGCTCGCGGAAACCGATCAGGTATTTCAGGAGCATTTCCTGGTCGATCTGCGGCCCGGCGTACTGGATCTGGACGCTCGCCCAGTCGGGCTGGCCGGTCACCAGGCAGTTCGATTTGAGCAGGTGCGAGACCAGCGTTTCCTGGACCGGCGGCTCGTCCTTGGCGGCTTTCAGCAGCGCCGGGGCAGGGCTGTAGCTGTCGACTTCGATGTCGAGCCGGTCGAGCAGGATGCCGTCCAGTTCGCCCATCTTGAGCGTGCCGAAGTCTTCCGGCAGCGTCAGGGCGATGTGCACCGGCGCGCCGAAGCCGGCCGAGAGGTCGTCGCGCAGCAGGGCCAGCAGCGCTTCGTGATTGGCCAGGCGCGTCTGGTTGAAGGAGTTCAGGTACAGCTTGAACGACTTCGATTCGATGATGTTGGGCGAGTCGGCCGGCGCGGTGATCGTGGCGATCGCCACCTGCGGCTTGCCGCGCATGTTCAGCCACGAGATTTCGTAGGCGTTCCAGATGTCGACGCCGAAGAAGGGCAGGGTGCCGCTGATGCCGAGTTCGTCGCGCTTGGACTGGCGCGGGATCGGGAACAGCAGGTCCGGGGCGTACTGGGTCTGGTAGGCGGAGGTCTTGCCAAGCGGCGATTGGTCTGCGGTATTGTTCATGTCACAAAAATAGCTTGTACACCGGGTTGTCGGTTTCGTCCCAATGACGGTAACCCAGCGTGTTGAGGAAGTCGCGGAAGGCGTCCATCTCGGCCTGCGGCACCTGCAGCCCGACCAGGATGCGGCCCACGTCGCCGCCCTGGTTCCGGTAGTGGAACAGGGAGATGTTCCAGTTCGGCGCCATCGAGTTCAGGAAGCGCATCAGCGCGCCGGGCCGCTCGGGGAATTCGAAGCGGTACAGCAGTTCGTCGTGCGCCAGCGCGCTCTTGCCGCCGACGAGGTGGCGGATGTGCAGCTTGGCCAGTTCGTCGTGCGTCAGGTCGAGCGTGGAAAAGCCGTGCTGGTCGAACGTTCTCTTGAGCAGGCTGGATTCTCCCACAACCGCGGTTTGCACGCCGACGAACACGTGGGCGACATCTTCGCCGCTGATGCGGTAGTTGAATTCGGTGACGTTGCGCGGCCCCACCAATTCGCAGAAGCGGCGGAAGCTGCCGCGCTGCTCCGGGATCGTGACGGCGAACACGGCTTCGCGGTGCTCGCCCAGTTCCGCGCGCTCGGCAACGAAGCGCAGGCGATCGAAGTTCATGTTGGCGCCGCTGGCGACGGCCACCAGGGTCTCGCCGCGCACCGGGATCTTGGCGCTGGCGGAACGCTCGACGTAGGCCTTGGCCCCTGCCACCGCCAGCGCGCCGGCCGGCTCCAGGATGCTGCGCGTGTCCTGGAACACGTCCTTGATCGCGGCGCAGATGGCGTCGTTGTCGACCAGGATCACGTCGTCCAGGTACTGCTGCGCGAGGCGGAAGGTTTCTTCGCCCACCAGGCGCACCGCGGTGCCGTCCGAGAACAGGCCGACGTCCGGCAGCGTGACCCGCTCGCGCGCCTTGAGGCTGCGCGCCATCGCGTCCGAGTCCAGCGTCTGCACGCCGATCACGCGGATGTCGGGCCGCACCTGCTTGACGTAGGCGCAGATGCCGGCGGCCAGTCCGCCCCCGCCGATCGGGACGAAGATCGCGTGGATCGGCCCTGAATGCTGGCGCAGGATCTCCATGCCGATCGTGCCCTGGCCCGCGATCACGTCCGGGTCGTCGAACGGGTGGACGAAGGTCAGGCCCTGCTCGCGGCCCAGCGTGAGCGCGTGGTTGTAGGCGTCCGTGTACGAGTCGCCGTGCTGCACGATCTCGACGCTGGCGCCCCCCTGCGCCTTGACCGCATCCACTTTCAGGGGCGGCGTGGTGGTCGGCATCACGATCAGCGCGCGCCCGCCCAGGCGCGCAGCCGACAGCGCCACGCCCTGCGCGTGGTTGCCGGCCGAGGCGCACACCACGCCGCGCCGCAGCTGCGCCTGCGACAGGTTGGCCATCTTGTTGTAGGCGCCGCGCACCTTGAAGCTGAACACGCACTGCATGTCCTCGCGCTTGAAGTACAGGCGGTTGCCGATCCGTTCGGACAGCGTGGGCGCGAGTTCCAGCGGGGTCTCTTCGGCCACGTCGTAGACGCGCGCGGTCAGGATTTTCTTGAGGTAGTCGGTCGTCATCGTGCAAACAATTGAAATGAAAGTTGGCGCTGGACTGGCTTGGCGGTGGTGACCGACGGATAAGCAGCGGGTACGCTGGCCGCAGGGTGGGCGGGGCGAACCGGACGGAGCGAGTGGCTCGGGATCATTATAATGGCTCATCCCTTAGCCGACCCTGCCGATGATCGAATCGTTTGTCCTCTGGCTGCTCAAAGTCCTCGCGGTGCCGACGGTCGGCCTGGGATCGGTATTCCTGATCAGTTTCGTTTCCGCCACGCTGGTGCCGATGGGTTCGGAGCCCGCCGTGTTCGCGGTGATCAAGGCCAACGAGGCGATGTTCTGGCCGGCAATCCTGGTCGCCACGCTGGGCAATACCCTGGGCGGCGCGGTCGACTACTGGCTCGGCTACACCGCCAAGCGCGCGTTCGCGAAGGAGCGCAGCACGCGCTGGTTCCACTGGCTGGAAAAGCACGGGCCCAAGACCATGCTGCTGTCGTGGGTGCCGGGCATCGGCGATCCGCTGTGCACGATGGCGGGGTGGCTGCACATGCCGTACTGGCCGAGCATCGGGTACATGGCGATCGGCAAGTTCATGCGCTACCTCACCATGACCACCGCGCTGCTCTACGTGCCCGACTCGTTCTGGAAGCAGCTCGGCCAATTGCTGGGGTAGGGACTGTCCCCGCAGGGGACCGTCCGCCTGCAAAGAATATTTGCACGAAGACAAGATTTGGCAAATAAGATTTGCCTCTTCAGCATGGTGCAGCGCAATAAGCTAGAATGAATTTCCTTAAGCGTCTGGCAACCATTCCAATGAACGCCCCTGCACACATCCAGGCACTGCTGGCCGAGAATCCCGACGGCACCGCGCCGCGCCTGCGCGAGATCCCCTACAACTACACGTCGTTCTCGGACCGCGAGATCGTGATCCGGCTGCTGGGCGAGCCCGCATGGCGGCTGCTGGACCAGCTGCGCGCGGCGCGCCAGACCGGCCGCTCCGCGCGCATGCTGTACGAGGTGCTGGGCGACATCTGGGTGGTGCGCCGCAATCCCTACCTGCAGGACGACCTGCTCGACAACCCCAAGCGCCGCCAGAACCTGATCGACGCGCTGAACCACCGCCTGTCGGAAGTGGACAAGCGCCGCATCGCGGTGGACGCGGCAGGCGACGACGCCCAGGCACGCAGCGACAGCGTCGAACTGCTGCTCGCTGCGGCGCGCAAGGCGGTCGAAGACTTCGGCAACGAGTTCCGCCAGATGTACGACCTGCGCCGCCGTGCGATGAAGGTGCTGGGCCGCTACACGGACAAGCAGAACATCCGTTTCGATGGCATGAAGCGCGTCTCGCACGTGACCGACGCCACCGACTGGCGTGTCGAATATCCGTTCGTCGTGCTCACGCCCGACAGCGAGGACGAGATGGCCGGCCTGGTCAAGGGCTGCATCGAGCTTGGCCTGACCATCATCCCGCGCGGCGGCGGCACCGGCTACACCGGCGGCGCGATCCCGCTCACGCCGCTGTCTGCCGTGATCAACACCGAAAAGCTGATCGCGATCGGCCCGGTCGAAATGGTCACGCTGCCGGGCCTCGAGCACGAATACGCCACTATCTGGACCGGCGCCGGCGTCATCACCAACAGCGTCGCCAAGGCCGCGGAAGCCGCCGGCTTCGTGTTCGCGGTCGACCCGACCTCCGCGCATGCGTCCTGCATCGGCGGGAACATCGCCATGAACGCGGGTGGCAAGAAGGCGGTCCTGTGGGGCACTGCGCTCGACAACCTGGCCTCCTGGCGCATGGTGGACCCGAACGGGGACTGGCTGGACGTCACCCGCATCGACCACAACCTGTCGAAGATCCACGATACCCCGCTCGCGCGCTTCAAGCTGGAGTGGACGCACCCGGCCTCGCGCGGCGAAGCCAGGGGCAAGCCGTTCAAGACCGAGGTGCTGGAGATCGAGGGCCGCAAATTCCGCAAGGCGGGCCTGGGCAAGGACGTCACCGACAAGTTCCTGGCCGGCCTGCCGGGCATCCAGAAGGAGGGCTGCGACGGCCTGATCACGTCCGCGCGCTGGATCCTGCACCGCATGCCCAAGTTTGCGCGCACGGTCTGCCTGGAGTTCTTCGGCCAGGCGCGCGACGCGATCCCGTCGATCGTCGAGATCAAGGACTACCTCGACGGCCTGCCGGCGCAGGGCGAGCAGTTCGCCACGCTGCGGCTCGCGGGCCTGGAGCACCTGGACGAGCGCTACCTGCGCGCGGTCGGCTACACCACCAAGTCGCGCCGCGGCGTGCTTCCCAAGATGGCGCTGTTCGGCGACATCGTCGGCGACGACGAGAACGCGGTGGCGCTGGCCGCCTCCGAGGTGGTGCGCATCGCGAACACCCGCGTGGGCGAAGGCTTCGTCGCGGTCAGCCCGGAAGCGCGCAAGAAATTCTGGCTCGACCGCGCCCGCACCGCCGCCATCGCCAAGCACACCAACGCCTTCAAGATCAACGAGGACGTGGTGATCCCGCTCAACCGCATGGGCGAGTACACCGATGGCATCGAGCGCATCAACGTCGAACTGTCGATCGAAAACAAGCTGAAACTGGCCGACCGGCTGATCGAATTTTTCGCAGGCGGCAACCTGCCGATCGGGAAGAGCGACGATGCGCACGGCGAACGGCTGGACGCATCGGTGATCCTCGAAGACCGCGTGCCGCATGCGATGGCGCTGCTGACGCAGACGCGGGCGCGCTGGCAGTGGCTTCTCCAGCACCTGGACACGCCGCTGGCCGAGGCGCAGGAGGCGCTGGAGAGCCACGGCGTCGACACCGGCTTTGCGGCGCAGCGCATCGCGCGCCATCCGGCCACCAACGTGTTCGACATCATCCAGGACCACAGCGTACGGGTGTCGTGGAAGCGCGAGCTGCGCGCGGAACTGCGCAATATCTTCAACGGCGCCGCGTTCAAGCCGATCCTCGACGAAGTCACGGAGATCCACCAGCGCGTGCTGCACGGCCGCGTGTTCGTCGCGCTGCACATGCACGCCGGCGACGGCAACGTGCACACCAACATCCCGGTCAATTCGGACGATTACGCGATGCTGCAGGACGCGCACCGCTCGGTCGCGCGCATCATGAAGCTGGCACGCTCGCTGGACGGCGTGATCTCGGGCGAGCATGGCATCGGCATCACCAAGCTCGAATTCCTGACCGAGGACGAGATCGGCGAATTCCGCGACTACAAGCAGCGCATCGACCCGGAAGGCCGCTTCAACAAGGGCAAGCTGCTCAACCACCCGGAACTGTTCGCGGACCTGCGCAACGCCTACACGCCCTCGTTCGGACTGATGGGCCATGAATCGCTGATCATGCAGCAAAGCGACATCGGCGAGATCGCGAACAGCATCAAGGACTGCCTGCGCTGCGGGAAATGCAAGCCGGTCTGCAACACGCACATCCCGCGCGCCAACCTGCTGTATTCGCCACGCGACAAGATCCTCGCCACCTCCGCGCTGATCGAAGCCTTCCTGTACGAAGAGCAGACCCGCCGCGGCATCTCGATCCGCCACTGGGAGGAATTCGAGGACGTGGCCGACCACTGCACGATCTGCCACAAGTGCGAATCGCCATGCCCGGTCAACATCGACTTCGGCGACGTGTCGATGAATATGCGGAACCTGCTGCGCAAGATGGACAAGAAGTCCTTCAACCCCGGTACCGCGGCCTCGATGTTCTTCCTGAACGCGACCGACCCGACCACCATCAACGCCACGCGCAAGGTGATGATCGACTGGGGCTACAAGGCGCAGCGCCTCGGCAACGACGTGCTCAAGAAGTTCGCGCGCAAGCAGGCAAAGGCGCCGCCGCCGACCACCGGCAAGCCGCCCGTGCGCGAGCAGGTGATCCACTTCGTCAACCGCAAGATGCCGGGCAACCTGCCCAAGAAGACGGCGCGCGCGCTGCTCGACATCGAGGACGACAAGTTCGTGCCGATCATCCGCAACCCCAAAGTGACGACCGCCGATACGGAAGCGGTGTTCTACTTCCCCGGCTGCGGCTCCGAGCGCCTGTTTTCGCAGGTGGGCCTGGCCACGCAGGCGATGTTGTGGGAGGTGGGCGTGCAGACCGTGCTGCCGCCGGGCTACCTGTGCTGCGGCTATCCCCAGCGCGGCGCCGGCCAGTACGACAAGGCCGCCAAGATGATGACCGATAACCGCGTGCTGTTCCACCGCATGGCCAACACGCTGAACTACCTCGACATCAAGACTGTGCTGGTCTCGTGCGGCACCTGCTACGACCAGCTGTCGACCTACGAGTTCGACAAGATCTTCCCCGGCTGCCGCATCATGGACATCCACGAGTACCTGCTGGAGAAGGGCGTCAAGCTGGAAGGTGTGGGCGGCGTGCGCTACATGTACCACGACCCCTGCCACACGCCGATGAAACTGCAGGATGGCGTCAAGACCGTGAACGCGTTGATCACCACCGCCGATGCGGTAAAGATCGAAAAGAACGACCGCTGCTGCGGCGAGTCCGGCACGCTCGCGATCACGCGTCCCGACATCTCGACCCAGGTCCGCTTCCGCAAGGAAGAAGAAATGGTCAAGGCCAGCGACGCGCTGCGCAGCGACGGCTTCAAGGGCGACGTCAAGGTGCTGACCAGCTGCCCGTCCTGCCTGCAGGGGCTGTCGCGCTACAATGAAGACTCCGGCACCACCGCCGACTACATCGTGGTCGAAATCGCGCGCCATCTGCTTGGCGAGGACTGGATGCCGGACTACGTCAAGCGCGCCAACGACGGCGGCATCGAAAGGGTACTCGTATGAGCGATTGCGAACTGTGCGAACTGACCGCGGAACCGGGGCTGGAAACGTCCGGCCCGTACCACCCGGTCTGGCGCGACGACAAGCTCAAGGTGATCATGGTCGACGACCAGAACTATCCCGGCTTCTGCCGCGTGGTCTGGAACGAGCATGTCAGGGAGATGACGGACCTGGTGCCAACCGACCGCAGGCACCTGATGGACGTGGTGTGGCGCGTCGAGGAAGCCGTGCGCGAGGTAATGGGTCCGGACAAGATCAACGTCGCGAGTCTCGGCAACGTGGTCCCGCACCTGCACTGGCACGTCATTCCGCGCTACCGCGATGACGCGCACTTCCCGAACCCCGTGTGGGCCGCTGCCGTGCGCGTGCCCGATCCGGCCGTGATCGACCTGCGCCGCGCGCTGGTCGCACGGCTCGCCAACGAACTCGTGACCCGGCTCCAGAAACCATGAACCCGACCGACATCACCGTCCACCAGAAGTCCCGCACCTTCGACATCGCATTCGAGGACGGCAGCGCGTTCTCGCTCCCGTTCGAATACCTGCGCGTCTATTCGCCGTCCGCCGAAGTGCGCGGACACGGAACGGGGCAGGAGGTGCTCCAGGTCGGCAAGCGCGACGTCGGCATCACCTCCGTTGCGCCGGTCGGCAACTACGCGATCCAGCCGCAGTTCACCGATGGCCACAACACCGGCCTGTACACCTGGGACTACCTCTACAAGCTCGGCGCCGAACAGGCGCAGCTCTGGCAGCAGTACCTGGACCGCCTGCACGCCGCCGGCTTCGAAGGCGATACGGGCCGCGACCCGGGCGCCGTCCTCCCCGGCACGGACGGCCACACCCACCACCGCGGCTGCAGCCACTAAAGCCCGAGGGGACCGTCCCGCAGGGGGCCGTCTCCGGATCTTTACCCTCCCGGCAAAGGCGAAAACCTCCCCTAAAACCTGATATGGGGTTCGGTTTTTCCGAAGTTTCGCACCGGTTTGCGCGCCTGCCGGACTGTATAATTGCGCCTATACCAACTGGCCACATACCATGACCAACACCACCCATTTCGGCTACAAGACCGTCGCCGAAGACGAGAAAGTCAAAGAAGTCGCCAAGGTCTTCCACTCCGTCGCCGGCAAGTACGACGTCATGAACGACTTGATGTCGGCAGGCCTGCACCGCCTGTGGAAAACCTTCACGATCGCGCAGGCAGGCGTGCGTCCCGGCATGAAAGTGCTGGACATCGCAGGCGGCACCGGCGACCTGGCAAAAGCCTTCGCCAGGCAGGCGGGCCCGAATGGCGAAGTCTGGCTCAC
Organism: Pseudoduganella sp. GCM10020061; assembly: GCF_042683405.1. NCBI lineage: Bacteria > Pseudomonadati > Pseudomonadota > Betaproteobacteria > Burkholderiales > Oxalobacteraceae > Pseudoduganella > Pseudoduganella sp. GCM10020061. Next base: position 712,279 of record NZ_JBHUJS010000001.1, read on the forward strand.
GGACATCAACGAATCGATGCTGCGCGTGGGCCGCGACCGTCTATTGAACAAGGGATTGTCGACCCCCACCTTGCTCTGTGACGCAGAAAAGCTGCCGTTCCCGGACAACCACTTCGACCGCGTCAGCGTGGCCTTTGGCCTGCGCAACATGACGCACAAGGACGCCGCGCTGTCGGAAATGCGCCGCGTCCTCAAACCGGGCGGCAAGCTGCTCGTACTGGAATTCTCGAAAGTCGCGGCGCCGCTGCAGAAACCGTATGACGTGTATTCGTTCTCGGTGCTGCCGTGGCTGGGACAAAAGATCGCGGGCGATGCGGAAAGCTATCGCTACCTGGCGGAATCCATCCGCATGCATCCGGATCAGGAAACGCTCAAGACCATGATGCAGGACGCGGGCCTCGAACGCGTCGAGTACTTTAATTTAACTGCCGGCGTGGCTGCATTGCACACCGGTATCAAACTGTGAGGTTAAGAATGAAAAAGTCTTTGGTTACTCTGATGCTTGCGATCACGATGACGTCGCTGGTGGCAGACGCGATCGCGCGCCCGATGGGTGGCCGTCGTTCGTTCGGCCGCCAGTCCGCTAACGTGACCCAGAAGGCGCCGCCAGCGGCGCCGACCGCCCCGGCCGCAGCGCCTGGCGCGACGCGTCCTGCCGCAGCGCCGGCCGCCGCTGGCGCCGCAGGTGCAGCAGCCGCCGCCGCCAAGCCAAGCATGTGGAAAGGCATCCTCGGCGGCGCACTGCTGGGCCTGGGCCTCGGCGCGCTGTTCTCCAGCCTGGGCCTGTCGTCCGCGCTGGGCAACGCCATCGGTTCGATCCTCATGATCCTCCTGCTGGTCATGGCTGTGATGTTCATCGTCCGCATGTTCCGCCGCAAGGACACGCCGGCCAACGCGCCGTTCGAAGGCTTCAGCAAGCCGGTTCCGGCTGGCGCGCCGCGTTCGACCACGCCTGAAATCGGCTCCGGCCTGAACCAGGGTGCGTTCAACCAGCAGCCGTCGGCCTTCCAGCCGGTGCAGCCGGTGCCTGGCACCCAGGCGACCAACGAGGGGACCTGGTACGTGCCGGGCGACTTCGACAAGGAAGCGTTCCTGCGCCAGGCCAAGTCGATGTTCATCCGCATGCAGGCTGCATGGGACAAGGGCGACGTGAACGACCTGCGTGAGTTCACCACGCCGGAAGTGTTCGCCGAACTGAAGATGCAGATGTCCGAGCGCACCGACAACGACTACACCGACGTGGTGCAGATCGACGCGCAGATGCTGGGCATCGAAGACCTGGGCAGCGACCACATGGCCAGCGTGCGCTTCTCCGGCATGATCAAGGAATCGCCGACCGCGCAGCCGACCCCGATCGCCGAGGTGTGGAACCTCACCAAGCCGAAGAACGGTTCGGCTGGCTGGCTGCTCGCCGGCATCCAGCAGCTCTGATGCAGCAGGGACAGTCCCCGTTGGGACAGTCCCCGAAATATGATGCCAGTCTGGTAAGATCGAACCGCCCGCTTTCCGGGCGGTTTTTTTTCGGGTCCAGTGTCACTATGTTCTTCCCCTCGCCATTCACCGGCCTGGCCGGCACCGCCGCGGCCGCCATCAACCACCTGCTCGCCCAGGAGGCCTGGGCGCGCGACTCGCTCGCGCTGCACGCGGGCAAGGAAGCACTGGTGGATGCCGGCGCCTTCTCGGTACGCCTGCGGGTCGCGCGCGACGGCATGGTCCAGGCCAGCAACACCGAGGCGCCCGCCAGCGTCACCATCCGGGTCAAGGTGTCGGACGTGCCGCTGATCCTGCAGAACCGCGACCGCGCCTTTTCGTATGTCAAGATCGAGGGCGACGCCGAATTCGCCAACGCCATCTCGCAGCTGTCCAAGGCCCTGCGCTGGGAGGCCGAACACGACCTGGAACCCTTCCTGGGCCCGATCGGCGCGCGCCGCGTGGTCGGCGGCGCCCGCAGCGTGGCGGAAGGCGTGCGCACCACGCACCGCAAGCTGACCGAGAATATGGCCGAGTTCCTCGTGGAGGAGCGGCCCGTGCTGGTCCACCGCCACGCGGCCGAAGCCTTCGGAGAGGACGTGCGCGAACTGCGCGACGACGTCGAGCGCGCCGCCAAGCGCATCGCCAAACTGGAGCAGAAGCTGGCCAAGCCCGCGCCGCGCGCCGGACAACAACACCTGGACCTTGAATGATCTGGAAATTCGTACGACTGCTTAAAATCTTCCGTGTCGCGATCAAGTACGGTCTCGACGAGATTGCCATTTCCGGATTTTCCGTCCCGCGCACCGCCAAGTTCATCGACCGCCTGTTCTTCTGGCGGGATATCAGCGCCCCGCGCGGCGTGCGCCTGCGCCGCGCGCTGGAGGAGCTGGGCCCGATCTTCGTCAAGTTCGGCCAGGTGCTGTCCACCCGCCGCGACCTGGTGCCGGCCGACCTGGCCGACGAGCTGGCGCTGCTGCAGGACCGCGTGCCGCCGTTCCCGTCCGACCTCGCCGTGGCCCAGATCACCCGCTCGCTGGGCGCGCACCCGGACCTGCTGTTCGCCAGCTTCGAGCGCGAGCCGGTCGCCTCGGCCTCGATCGCGCAGGTGCACTTCGCCACGCTCAAGGACGGCACCGAAGTCGCGGTGAAGGTGCTGCGCCCCGGGATGAAGCAATTCATCGACGAGGACGTCGCGCTGATGCACGATGCCGCCGACCTGCTGTCGCGCCTGTGGGCGGACGCGCGCCGCCTCAAGCCGAAGGAAGTCGTCGCCGAATTCGACAAATACCTGCACGACGAGCTGGACCTGATGCGCGAGGCGGCCAACGCCGCCCAGCTGCGCCGCAACTTCGCCGGTTCCTCGCTGCTGATGGTGCCCGAGATGTACTGGGACTACTGCTCCTCCAGCGTGATCACGATGGAGCGCATGAACGGAATTCCGGTCTCGCAGACCGAGCGCCTGGTGGCAGAAGGCGTGGACCTGGCCAAGCTGTCGCGCGACGGCGTCGAGATCTTCTTCACGCAGGTGTTCCGGGACGGCTTCTTCCACGCCGATATGCACCCCGGGAATATCCTCGTGTCGGTCGAGCCGGCCACGTTCGGGCGCTATATCGCACTCGACTTCGGCATCGTCGGCACGCTCAACGACTACGACAAGGACTACCTGTCGCAGAACTTCCTGGCCTTCTTCCGGCGCGACTACAAGCGCGTGGCCGAAGCGCACATCGAATCGGGCTGGGCGCCGAAAGACACCCGGGTCGACGAACTGGAGTCGGCGGTGCGCGCCTGCTGCGAACCGATCTTCGACCGGCCGCTCAAGGACATCTCGTTCGGCCAGGTGCTGCTGCGCCTGTTCCAGACCTCGCGCCGTTTCAATGTCGAAGTCCAGCCGCAGCTGGTGCTGCTGCAAAAGACCCTGCTGAATATCGAGGGCCTGGGCCGCCAGCTCGACCCGGACCTGGACCTGTGGAAGACCGCCAAGCCGCACCTGGAGCGCTGGATGGCCGAGCAGATCGGCTGGCGCGGCTTTGTCGAGCGCCTGAAGGAAGAGGCGCCGCGCTTCGCCCACATCGTCCCGCAGATCCCGCGCCTGCTGCACCAGACCCTGCATAACCAGGCCGAGCGCAAGGACGACTCGATCCTGCTGCAAATGCTGATCCTGGAGCAGCGCCGCACCAACCGCCGGATGACCGCGCTCGTCCTCGTGATCAGCCTGCTGGGCATCGGCTACCTGGTGGCTGAATACGTGCCGCTGGACCGGATGTAAGTACGATGCCGGAGTTCGACAGCCGCGACCCCAACACCAGCGCGTTCTGGGACGAGCGCTTCGAGCGCGGCTTCACGCCGTGGGACCGCGGAGGCGTGCCGGAAGCGCTGCGCGGCTTCGTCGCCCGCGTCGACCGTCCGCTGTCCACCCTGATTCCCGGCTGCGGCGCGGCCTACGAACTGGCGTACCTGTCCGATGCGGGCTGGCCGGTGACCGCCATCGACTTTTCGCCGGCGGCAGTCGCCGCCGCGCGCGCCGTAGCGGGTCAATGGGCCGACCGGATCGAACAGGCCGACTTTTTCACCTGGCAGCCCCGCCGCAGCCTGGACTTCATCTATGAGAGGGCATTCCTGTGTGCGCTGCCGCCGGCGATGCGGCCCGCGGTCGTTGAGCGCTGGGCTGCCTTGCTTCCTCCGGGCGCCTTCCTCGGCGGCTTCTTCTATATCGCCGACACCGAGCGCGGGCCGCCATTCGGGATCGGAGCCGCCCAGCTGGAAGCAATGCTCTCTCCGTACTTCGAGCGGCTGGAAGACATGGCGGTCACCGACTCCATACCGGTCTTCGACGGCTTTGAGCGCTGGCAGCTCTGGCAACGGCGCTCCTGACCCGTCATTCCAGCGAACGCTGGATTCCATAAAATGGGGACAGACCCCATTTCGAAAATGGGGACAGACCCCATTTTTAGGGAATTTTCTGCGTCGCGTTGGCTGAGTGGACAGTATGACCAGACCCAGTAAGTCATCCACCCACCCACCGGTCCGCGGGGGAGGGCGTGGAAATGGGGTCTGTCCCCATTTTTGGGCGGGAAATGGGGTCTGTCCCCATTTTTGGGTGGGGGCGGGCCAGCAAAAGTCGGTCAAAAAGCTTTATAATTCAGGGTTTTGAAGATTTTTGCGGAGTAATCCAGTATGCCAATTTACGCTTACCGCTGCGACGCCTGCGGTTTTGCCAGGGACGTGTTGCAGAAGATCTCGGACGCACCGCTGACGGTGTGCGAGTCGTGCCAACAGCCGTCGTTCCGCAAGCAGCTGACCGCAGCAGGCTTCCAACTGAAAGGTACCGGCTGGTACGTGACCGATTTCCGCGGCGGCAGTGCGCCGTCCACCGGCACCGCGAGCGCGCCCGCTGCCGAATCCAAGCCGGCCGAATCGGCCCCCGCTCCGGCCGCTACCCCGGCCACGGGCACCTGAGGAACCGATGCGCAAATATTTCATCACCGGCCTGCTGGTCCTGGTACCCCTCGCGATTACCGCCTGGGTGCTGAACATCATCATCAGCACGCTGGACCAGTCGCTGCTGTTCGTGCCGGAGCAGTACCAGCCGCGCACGATGTTCGGCTTCGACATCCCGGGCCTGGGCGCGGTGCTTACGCTCGCGATCATCTTCCTGACCGGCCTGCTGACCAATAACCTGGTCGGCAATTTCCTGCTGCGCCAGTGGGAGAAGCTGCTCAAGCGCATCCCCGTGGTGAACTCGCTGTACGGCAGCGTAAAGCAGGTGTCGGACACGCTGTTTTCCTCGTCCGGCAACGCGTTCCGCAAGGCCGTGCTGGTGCCGTACCCGCACGAGAACTCGCACACCATCGGCTTCCTGACCGGCGTGCCGGGCGGCGACGTCAAGACCTACCTGTCCGGCGACTTCGTGAGCGTGTACGTTCCGACCACGCCGAACCCGACTTCCGGCTTCTTCCTGATGATGGAACGCAGCCGCGTGCAGGAGCTGGACATGAGCGTCGATGCGGCGCTCAAGTACATCGTCTCGATGGGCGTGGTCGCCCCGGACGAAACGGCTCCAAAAGAATAATCCGATTAAATCCAACCCGAATGAGAAACACTATGTCCTCGATGCGTACTGAATACTGCGGCCTCGTCACCGAAGAGCTGCTCGGCAAAACCGTGAGCCTGTGCGGCTGGGTCCATCGCCGCCGCGACCACGGTGGTGTGATCTTTATCGACCTGCGCGACCGCGAGGGCCTGGTGCAGGTGGTCTGCCATCCGGACAACGCGGAAGTGTTCAAGGCCGCCGAGCACGTGCGCAACGAGTACTGCCTGCGCATCACCGGCACCGTCAACAACCGCCTGGAAGGCACGACCAACGCCAACCTCAAGTCGGGCAAGATCGAAGTCGTGGCGACCGCCGTCGAAGTGCTGAACGCATCGGTGCCGGTGCCGTTCCAGCTGGACGACGACAACCTGTCGGAAACCACCCGCCTGACCCACCGCGTGCTGGACCTGCGCCGTCCGCAAATGCAGAACAACCTGCGCCTGCGCTACAAGGTGTCGATGGAAGTGCGCAAGTACCTCGACAACCTGGGCTTCATCGACATCGAGACCCCGATGCTGACCAAGTCGACCCCGGAAGGCGCACGCGACTACCTGGTGCCGTCGCGCGTCAACGCGGGCAACTTCTTCGCGCTGCCGCAGTCGCCGCAGCTGTTCAAGCAGCTGCTGATGGTGTCGAACTTCGACCGCTACTACCAGATCACCAAATGCTTCCGCGACGAAGACCTGCGCGCCGACCGCCAGCCTGAATTCACCCAGATCGACTGCGAGACCTCGTTCCTGACCGAGCAGGAGATCCGCGACCTGTTCGAAGACATGATCCGCGTCGTCTTCAAGAACACGCTGGACATCGACCTGCCAAACCCGTTCCCGGTGATGGACTTCGCCACCGCGATGGGCATGTACGGTTCGGACAAGCCTGACATGCGCGTCAAGCTGCAGTTCACCGAACTGACCGAAGTGATGAAGGACGTCGAATTCAAGGTCTTCAACGCAGCGGCCAACATGACGGGCGGCCGCGTCGTCGGCCTGCGCGTGCCGCAGGGCGGCTCGATGCCGCGTTCCGAGATCGACGCGTACACCCAGTTCGTCGGCATCTACGGCGCCAAGGGCCTGGCCTACATCAAGGTCAATGAAAAAGCCAAGGGCCGTGACGGCCTGCAGTCGCCGATCGTCAAGAACCTGTCCGACGACGCGCTGGCCAAGGTGCTGGAGCTGACCGGCGCCGAAGACGGCGACCTGATCTTCTTCGGCGCGGACAAGGCCAAGGTCGTGAACGACGCGATCGGCGCGCTGCGCATCAAGATCGGCCATTCGGACTTCGGCAAGAAGGCCGGCCTGTTCGACGACGTGTGGGCGCCGCTGTGGGTGGTCGACTTCCCGATGTTCGACTACGACGAAGAGTCGGGCCGGTGGACCGCGACCCACCACCCGTTCACCGCACCGAAGGACGGCCACGAAGACATGCTCGAGACGAACCCTGGCGCATGTATCGCCAAGGCCTACGACATGGTCCTGAACGGCTGGGAACTGGGCGGCGGCTCGATCCGTATCCACCGCGAAGAAGTGCAGTCGAAGGTGTTCCGCGCGCTGAAGATCGACGCCGAAGAAGCGCAGCTGAAGTTTGGCTTCCTGCTGGACGCGCTGCAGTACGGCGCGCCTCCGCACGGCGGCCTGGCGTTCGGCCTGGACCGCATCGTGACCATGATGACCGGTTCCGATTCGATCCGCGACGTGATCGCGTTCCCGAAGACCCAGCGCGCGCAGTGCCTGCTGACCAACGCACCGTCGGAAGTGGACGAGAAGCAGCTGCGCGAGCTGCACATCCGCCTGCGTTCGGCCGAACCGAAGGTCGCGTAATCAAGAAGGGGACTGTCCCCAACGGGGGCTGTCCCCAGCTCTTTGGCTAAAGATCAGGGGACGGTCCCCGGAGGGACAGTCCCCGCTCCCCCGCACATGCACAAGATCCCGCAATCCGTCCTGGTCGTGGTCCACACCGCGAACCTCGAGGTATTGCTGATCGAACGCGCCGACAAGGCCGGCTACTGGCAGTCCGTCACCGGCTCCCTCGATGCCGAGGACGAGCCCCTGATCCAGGCCGCGACCCGCGAACTGTTCGAGGAAACCGGCATCATTGCCGATGGCGAAGCGATCCGCCTGCTCGACTGGCAGCTCACCAACACCTACGACATCTATCCCGTCTGGCGCCACCGTTACGCCCCCGGCGTGACGCGCAACACCGAGCACGTGTTCTCCGTCTGCGTCCCCGACAACACCCCCGTCATCCTCAGCCCGCGCGAACACACGCGCTTTGCCTGGCATCCATGGCTGGAAGCGGCCGACCGCTGCTTCTCCCCATCGAACGCCGAAGCGATCCTGCAATTGCCGAATTACGCCGGGAACTGTCCCCGTTAGTCGCCCAGCCGGCAGGGGACAGTTCCCATTCCCGCGCACAATAGTGGCCTGGATAACCGACCACGCTAGCTGAAGCGGTTAGAATTGTTCCCATGAAGATTCGCGTAGCCACCTACAACATCCACAAGGGCGTCTCATCCCTCCGCAGCACTCCGCGGGTGGTTGCCCTGAAGAATGCGATCAAGGAGTTCTGCGCGGACATCGTGTTTCTGCAGGAAGTGCAGGGCCGCCACGACATCAAGGCTGCCCGCTATGGCGATCCCAGCCGCGCCCATCGGCACTGGCCCGAGGTGGCGCAACATGAGTTCTTCGCCGACGATTCCCACCACTGCGCCTACGGCCTCAACGCCCAGTACGACCATGGCCACCACGGCAACGCACTGCTGTCGCGCTTTGAAATCGACCGCTCCCACAACCAGGACGTGTCCGACCATGCCTATGAGCAACGCGGCATCCTGCACTGCGAACTGATGACGGAAATCGGCCGCATCCACTGCTACGTGGTCCACCTGGGCCTGTTCGAGGCGGGCCGGGTGCGCCAGACTTCGTCGCTGATCGAAGCGGTCAACAAGTCCGCAGGCGATGGCGAGCCGGTGATCATCGCCGGGGACTTCAACGACTGGCGCAATACGCTGTCGGACCGGCTGCGCAAGGAACTGGGCGTGCGTGAAGTGTTCGACGAGCTCAATGCCAAGCCGCGCCTGGGCTTCCTGGTGCGCACGCTGGGTGGCCGTCCCGCGCCGGTCGGCCCGGTGCCTGCCCGTACCTTCCCGTCCGCGCTGCCCGTGTTCCAGCTGGACCGCATTTATGTGCGCGGCTTCAAGGTCGAATCGGCCCAGGTGCTGCATGGTCCAATGTGGGCAAAGTTGTCCGACCATTCCCCGATCGTTGCCAATCTGGAATTGGCTCCGTAGCGTTGATAAACGGCAGCTCGCCACCATCTTCGTGTGGCCCAACCATCGTCACCGCATGCGTACTGTAAATTTCGTCGCCCAGAATGAAGTCAAGCTGCTTTGTTGCGGCACCGACTACTTCCCCGCCTTGATCGCCGCGATCGACGCGGCGCAGTACGACATCTATTTCGAGACGTATATCTATGCCTGCGACCAGGTCGGCGACGCCGTCACCGACGCGCTGGCCAGGGCGGCTCGGCGCGGCGTGCACGTACGCGTGATTACCGACTGGTTCGGCACGGGCCAGCGCCAGTGCGCAAAGATGGAAGCGCAGCTGGCCGAGGCGAACGTGCACTACCGCGTCTTCAACCCCTGGTTCAAGCGCGGCGTCACGCGCAGCCACCGGAAGATCTGCGTGGTGGACCGCAGCGTGGCTTTCGTCGGCGGCATCAACATCACCGACGATCTGTTCTGCGAGCACCACCCGGACCGCCCGCTGGCCGCGCCACGCTGGGATTTCGCGGTGCAGGTGGAGGGGCCGCTGGTGGCGCAGATCCACCACGAGATGCAGGTGCAGTGGGCGCGCACGGGCCGCATTGGCCTGGTGAACCGCATCCGCCTGTTGCGCGAGATGCGGCGCAGCTCCAAAGCCATCGCGGAGAACCCGGTGCTGGCCGCCTTTGTCGTGCGCGACAACTGGCGCAACCGGCGCACGATCCAGCGCGCCTACCTGCTGGCGCTGGGCCGCGCGAAAAAAAGCGTGCTGCTGGCGAACCCGTATTTTGCGCCGGGGCACAAGTTCCGCCGGGCGCTGGCGAAAGCCGCGCAGCGCGGCGTGGACGTCAAGCTGCTGATCGGCGTGGGCGAGTTCGCGCTGCAGGACGCGGTCGCCCACTCCTTCTATCCCAAGCTGCTGGAGGCGGGCGTGCAGGTGATCGAATACCGCAAGACGCAGCTGCATGCCAAGGTCGCGGTGGTGGACGACGACTGGGCCACGGTCGGCTCGTCCAACTGCGACGGCCTGTCGCTGTTCCTCAACCAGGAAGCCAATGTGGTGGTGAAGGATGCCGCGTTTGCGCGCACCCTGCGCGGCTACATCGAGGCCGCGATCGCGGAGGGCGTCCACATCAGGGCTGAGGATTACGCCAACATCGGCTGGGTGCGCAGGCTTGGATACGGTCTCGCCTACACTGCCTACAAGACGACGATGCGCGTTTTCGCCATCGGCTACGCATGAGGATTATGGACAACGATAACGTACGGATCGACAAATGGCTGTGGGCGGCGCGCTTCTTCAAGACGCGCTCGCTGGCGGCGGACGCGGTGGACCGCGGCCGCGTGCGCATCGAAGGGCAGCCGGTCAAGCCCGCGCGTGCGGTGAAAGAGGGCGATGTGATCGACGTCGACAACGGCTCGGACCGTTGGGAAGTGGTGGTCAAGGGCATCTCGGGCACGCGCGGCTCGGCCACCATCGCGCGCCAGCTCTACGACGAAACGGAAGAAAGCATCGTACGGCGCGAGCGCAATGCCGAAGCGCGCCGCCTGTTCCCCGAGCCGGGCAGCAGCATCCGCGGCCGTCCCACAAAGCGCGACCGCCGCCTCATCGACAAGGCCGGCAGCTAGCCCTTCATCCCCGCGGACGCGGGATCCATACTGAGCTCCCGGTATCGGCGAGCTTCATTCAACCACCTTGCTTCCTCCGCATGGATCCCCGCCTTCGCGGGGATGACGGTGGCTGGGCGTCGTCGCCTTCAATTGCGCTACATCAATAGAACGGCACCTCTAAACTTCCCGTTTGACATTTACACTGTGGTGGATAATAGTACGAGCGTTCGGATTTTTTCCACGTTGGGTGATCGATATCAATACATCTGCCAAATTCATGCGCAAGGGCGAAATGACGCGGGCCGCCATCCTCGACGTTGCGCTCGAGATCGCCAGCCGCGACGGCCTGGAAGGCCTCACCATCGGCCTGCTCGCCGACCGCATGAGCATGAGCAAGTCCGGTGTGTTCGCCCACTTCGGCTCGCGCGAGGACCTGCAGCTTGAAGTCATCAAGCTGTACCACCACCGCTTCGAGCAGGAAGTGTTCTTCCCGAGTATCCGCGAAACGCGCGGCATGCCCCGCCTGAAATCGATGTTCGCCCGCTGGATCAAGCAGGTGAGCGTGGAGATCGCCTCCGGCTGCATCTACATCAGCGGTGCAGTCGAATACGACGACCGCCCGGGTCCGATCCGCGAGCAGCTGGTCTCGATGGTGCAAGCCTGGCAGAACGCGCTGCTGCGCGCGGTCCAGCAGGCGATCGACACCGGCGACTTGAAAGCGGACACCGATGCGCAGCAGATGGTCTTCGAGATGTACGGCCTGATCCTCGCCCTGCATCACGATGCGCGCTTCCTGCGCATGCCCGGCAGCGTGGACCGCGCGCGCGCCGGCTTCGAACGCCTTGTACAGAATTACCAGAAACAGTAACGCCACGGCCACCGCCGCCATTAACCGTTTAGCCGCCAGGAGATAAATTATGGGTCAATACGTCGCACCGATCAGGGACATGCAGTTCGTGCTGCATGAGCTGCTGAACGTCACCGATGAATTGAAAGCGATGCCTGACTTCGCAGAGATCGACGCCGACATCATCAACCAGGTATTGGAAGAGGGTGCGAAGTTCACGCAGGATGTGCTGTTCCCCCTGAACCACTCCGGCGACCGCGAGGGCTGCCACTACGATGCGGCGACCAAGACCGTCACCACGCCGAAGGGCTTCAAGGAAGCGTACAAGCAGTACGTCGAAGGCGGCTGGGCCGCGCTGGCATGCGACGAGCAGTATGGCGGCCAGGGCCTGCCTATCGCGCTGAACAACTCGTTCTACGAGATGCTCAACTCCTCCAACCAGGCATGGTCGATGTACCCGGGCCTGTCGCACGGCGCCTACGAGTGCCTGAAGGAGCACGGCACCGACGAACAGAAGTCCGTCTACCTGCCCAAGCTGGCGAGCGGCGAGTGGACCGGCACCATGTGCCTGACCGAAGCGCACTGCGGCACCGACCTGGGCTTGCTGCGTTCGAAAGCCGTGCCGCAAGCCGACGGCTCGTGGTCGATCACCGGCTCCAAGATCTTCATCTCGGCGGGCGAACATGACATGTCCGAGAACATCGTGCACCTGGTGTTGGCACGCGTGCCGGACGCGCCGGAAGGCTCGAAGGGCATCTCGCTGTTCCTGGTGCCGAAATTCCTGCCGAACGCCGATGGCTCGCTGGGCGAACGCAATCCGATCTTCTGCGGCGCGATCGAAGAAAAGATGGGCATCCACGGCAACGCCACCTGCCAGATGAACCTTGACGGCGCCAAGGGCTGGATCATCGGCCAGCCGAACAAGGGCCTGCAGGCGATGTTCGTGTTCATGAACGCGGCCCGCCTGGGCGTGGGCATGCAGTCGCTCGGCCTGACCGAAGTCGCGTACCAGAACGCGCTCACCTACGCCAAGGACCGCATCCAGATGCGCAGCCTGTCCGGCCCGAAGGCGCCGGACAAGCCGGCCGATCCGATCATCGTGCACCCGGACGTGCGCCGCATGCTGCTGACCGCGAAGGCGTTCGCCGAAGGCGGCCGCGCATTCTCGTCGTACATGGCGCTGCAGATCGACCGCGAACTGCACCACCCGGACGAAGAAGTGCGCAAGGAAGCAGCCGACGAAGTCGCGCTGCTGACCCCGATCATCAAGGCCTTCCTGACCGATAACGGCTGGATCGCCACCTCCGAAGCGCTGCAGGTATACGGCGGCCACGGCTACATCTCCGAGTGGGGCATGGAGCAGTACGTGCGCGATTCGCGCATCAACATGATCTACGAAGGCACCAACACCGTCCAGTCGCTGGACCTCCTGGGCCGCAAGATCCTGATGGACAACGGCGCCAAGCTGCGCAAGTTCGGCGAGAAGATCAAGGCCTTCGTGGAAGAGAATGGCCTGGACGAGAACATGTCCGAGTTCATCACGCCGCTGGGCGACCTGGGCGACAAGGTCACCAAGCTGACCATGGAAATCGGCATGAAGGCGTTCCAGAATCCTGAGGAAGTCGGCGCGGCGGCGGTGCCTTACCTGCGCGTGGTCGGCCACCTGGTGTTCAGCTACTTCTTCGCGCAGATGGCGAAGATCGCGCTGGCCAAGGAGGACTCGGGCGATAACTTCTACAAGGCGAAGCTGGCCACCACCCGCTTCTACTTCGCGCGCCTGTATCCGGAAACCGCAATGCTGATCCGCCAGGCGCGCTCCGGATCGGCAAACCTGATGGCGCTGGACGCAGACCTGTTCTAAGACACACGACACGGCGTATGCCACCGTCGCCCCAGCGAACCTGCGCTGGGATGACGGGGGTGGCGCCGGCCCTACCAAACATAGGATAAACAATGACCAATTTCATCGTGAAGAAAGTTGCCGTCCTCGGCGCAGGCGTGATGGGCGCGCAGATCGCTGCGCACTGCGTCAACGCGAAGGTGCCGGTCGTGCTGTTCGACCTGCCGGCCAAGGAAGGCCCGAAGAACGGGATCGTGCTGCGCGCGATCGAGAACCTGAAAAAGCTCAGCCCTGCGCCCCTCGGCAACAAGGACGACGCCGCGCTGATCGAAGTGGCCAACTACGAGGACAATCTCGACGTGCTGGCCGGCTGCGACCTGATCATCGAAGCCATTGCCGAGCGCATGGACTGGAAGCACGACCTGTACAAGAAGGTCGCGCCGCACATCTCCGCCAACGCGATCTTCGCCTCGAACACTTCCGGCCTGTCGATCAACAAGCTGGCCGAAGGCTTCGACGACAACCTCAAGGCGCGCTTCTGCGGCGTCCACTTCTTCAACCCGCCGCGCTACATGCACCTGGTCGAACTGATCCCGACCACGGCGACCAATCCGCAGATCCTCGACCAGCTCGAGACCTTCCTGACCTCCACGCTGGGCAAGGGCGTCGTGCGCGCCAAGGACACCCCGAACTTCATCGCCAACCGCGTCGGCATCTTCGGCATGCTGGCCACCATCCACGAGGCCGAAAAGTTCGGCCTGTCCGTGGACGTGGTGGACGACCTGACCGGCGCCAAGCTGGGCCGCGCCAAGTCCGGCACCTTCCGCACCGCGGACGTGGTCGGCCTGGACACGATGGGCCACGTGATCAAGACCATGCAGGACAACCTGCAAGGCGATCCGTTCTTCGCCGTCTACAAGACGCCCGAGGTGCTGACCAAGCTGATCGAAGCCGGCGCGCTCGGCCAGAAGAGCGGCGCGGGCTTCTACAAGAAGGAAGGCAAGGAGATCAAGCGCCTCGACTTCGCCACCGGCCAGTACGTGGCGGGCGGCGCCAAGGCAGCCGACATCGTGGGCCGCATCCTGAAGGAGAAGGACCCGGTCAAGAAGATGAAGGCGATGCGCGAATCGACCAACCCGCAGGCGCAGTTCCTGTGGGCGATCTTCCGCGACGCGTTCCACTACATCGCGGTGCACCTGAAGGACATCGCCGACAATGCCCGCGACATCGACTTCGCGATGCGTTGGGGCTTCGGCTGGAACGTCGGCCCGTTCGAAACCTGGCAGGCATCCGGCTGGCAGCAGATCGCCGAATGGGTGGCGCAGGACATCGCAGAAGGCAAGGCCCTGTGCAGCGAGCCGCTGCCATCGTGGGTCACCGACGGCCTGCCGGCGCAAAAGGGCGGCGTCCATACCCCTGAGGGTTCGTACTCCGCAGCGTCCAACAGCTTCGTTCCGCGATCGGACCTGCCGGTGTACCAGCGCCAGGCCTTCCGCGCGCCGGTACTGGGCGAAGGCGCAGCCGATCCGAAGACCGCCGGCGTGACCGTGCACGAAGACGCCAACATCCGCGTCTGGCACATGAACGACGACGTGCTGATCGTCTCGCTCAAGTCGAAGATGCACACCATCGGCCAGGGCGTCATCGACGGCCTGAAGCTGGCGCTGGCGGAAGCCGAAAAGAACTTCAAGGGCCTGGTGATCTGGAATACGGATGCAGCCGAAGGCGGCCCGTTCTCCGCAGGCGCGAACCTGGAAGAAGCGCTGCCGGCCTTCATGCAGGGCGGCGCCAAGGCGATCGACCCGTCGGTGCGCCAGCTGCAGGATGCGTTCATGTCGCTCAAGTACGCCAACGTTCCGGTAGTGGCTGCAGTGGCCGGCATCGCGCTGGGCGGCGGTTGCGAGCTGGCGCTGCACGCATCGAAGCGCGTCGCTGCGCTCGAGTCGTACATCGGCCTGGTCGAAGTCGGCGTGGGCCTGGTGCCTGCGGGCGGCGGCCTGAAGGAAGCGGCGGTGCGCGCGGCGAACGATGCCAAGGGCACCGACATCCTCCAGTTCCTCAAAACCGGCTTTACCAATGCGGCCATGGCCAACGTGTCCAAGTCGGCGCTGGAAGCGAAAGCGATGGGCTACCTGAAGGAAGACGACGTCATCGTGTTCAACGCCTACGAGCTGCTGCACGTGGCCAAGTCGCAGGCCCGCGCGATGGCCGACGCAGGCTACCGTCCACCGGTGAAGAAGCTGATCCCCGTAGGCGGCCGCTACACGCTCGGCACCATCAAGGCGCAGCTGGTCAACATGCGCGACGGCGGCTTCATCTCCGCGCACGACTTCAAGCTGGGCGAGATGATCGCAACGATCGTGTCCGGCGGCGACGTCGACCAGGGCAGCCTGGTCTCGGAACAGTGGCTGCTCGACATGGAACGCAAGGCCTTCCTCGAGCTGCTCAACAATCCGAAGACGCAGGAACGGATCATGGGCATGCTGCAAACCGGTAAGCCGGTGCGCAACTGATCGAACCGAATTCTCAAGAGAGATCGATATGAGCAAACAACTTCAAGACGCATACATCGTCAGCGCGACCCGCACCCCGATTGGCAAGGCGCCGCGCGGCATGTTCAAGACCACCCGCCCGGACGACCTGCTGGTGCGCGTGATCCAGTCCGCCATGCAGCAGGCGCCCGGCCTGGACCCGAACCTGATCACCGACGCGATCGTCGGCTGCTCGTTCCCGGAAGCGGAGCAGGGCTTCAACATCGCCCGCATGGCGGTGCTGATGGCCGGCCTGCCGAAGACGGTGGGCGGCGTGACCGTCAACCGCTACTGCGCATCGGGCATCACTGCCATCGCGATGGCGGCGGACCGCATTCGCGTGGGCGAAGCGGACGTGATGATCGCTGCCGGCGTGGAATCGATGTCGATGGTGCCGATGATGGGCCACCACCCGTCGATGAACATGAACATGTTCACCGACGAGAACATCGGCATGGCCTACGGCATGGGCCTGACCGCGGAAAAGGTTGCCGAGCAGTGGAAGGTCAGCCGCGAAGCGCAGGACGCGTTCTCGGTCGAATCGCACCGCCGCGCAATCGCCGGCCAGCAGGCCGGCCACTTCAAGGACGAGACCACGCCGGTCGAGATCATCACCCGCACGCCGAACGTGCTGACCGGCGAGATCGACGTGAAGACCCGCACCGTCGACACCGACGAAGGCGCGCGCGCCGATTCCACCATGGAGTCGCTGGGCAAGCTCAAGCCGGTGTTCGCGGCCAAGGGCACGGTCACAGCGGGTAACAGCTCCCAGATGTCGGACGGCGCCGGTGCGCTGCTGATCGTCAGCGAGAAGATCCTGCGCGAGCATAACCTGACCCCGCTGGCGAAGTTCTCCTCGTTCGCGGTCAAGGGCGTGCCGCCGGAGATCATGGGCATCGGTCCGAAATTCGCGATCCCTGCGGCCTGCGCGGCTGCCGGCATCACCCAGGACCAGCTGGACTGGATCGAGCTGAACGAAGCGTTCGCGGCGCAGGCGCTGGCCGTGATCGGCGACCTGGGCCTGGATCCGGCCAAGGTCAACCCGCTGGGCGGCGCGATCGCACTGGGCCACCCGCTCGGCGCGACCGGCGCGATCCGCGCGGCAACCACCATCCACGCCCTGCGCCGCAACAACCTGAAGTACGGCATGGTGACGATGTGCGTCGGCACCGGCATGGGCGCCGCCGGCATCTTCGAACGCGTGTAATCAGGCAGGTCGTCCCTGCGAAAGCAGGGACCCATACCGAGCCGCAACCCCGGTAAAATAAGCACGAAGAAAAGGCGTTGGGAACCCACACCCCAGCGCCTTTCCCACATCTGGAGAAGACGTAAATGGAAATCCTCAGCACCAAGTCCGCCGGCATCCTTACCCTCGAATTCAACCGCCCCGAGCGCAAGAACGCGATCACCAACGCCATGTACATCAGCATGGCGCAGGCGATCCTGGACGCCGAATCCGACCCTGCGGTGCGCGCCATCCTCATCACCGGCAAACCCGAGATTTTCACCGCCGGTAACGACCTCGAGGACTTCCTGAAGAACTCCGCGCCGGTGGAAGGCAAAGCCGGCGACGACCGCGGCGTGTTCCAGTTCATGCGCGCGTTGTCCGGCGCGCACAAGCCGGTTGTGGCCGCCGTGTCCGGCGCTGCCATCGGCATCGGCACCACCATGCTGATGCACTGCGACCTGGTCTACGCGGCCGACAACGCCAAATTCTCGCTGCCGTTCTCGCAGCTGGGCCTGTGCCCCGAGTTCGCATCAAGCCTGCTGCTGCCGCAGCTGGCGGGCTACCCGCGCGCCGCCGAGAAGCTGCTGCTCGGCGAAGCCTTTGGCGCAGCCGAAGCCGCCCAGATGGGCCTGGTCTCGAAAGTGCTGCCGGTAGAGGAGCTGCTCCCGCACGCGCAGGCACAGGCCGCCAAGCTGGTCGCGCTGCCGGCGGCGTCGATCCGCACCACCAAGGCGCTGATGAAGCGCTCGCGCAACGAGGCGATCAACCTGACCATGAAGACCGAGAACGAGCTGTTCTTCTCGATGCTGCAGGCCGGCGAGGCCAAGGAGGCGTTCACCGCGTTCTTCGAAAAGCGCAAACCGGACTTCTCGCGTTTTTCCTGAGCCGCGCGTCGAGGGACTGTCCCGCAGGACAGTCCCCCTCTGGCGCTAGCGGGTTTTGTCCTTCGCGGACTTGTCGTCTTTCATCATCTTGTCGTGCATCATGTGCATGTCCTTCATGTCCACCATGCCCGACGAGTTCTTCTTCATCTCGTTCCACTTCGTCTCGTGAAAGCGCATGAACTCGTCGCGCGAGATCATGCCGTCCTTGTTGGTGTCCATCATTTTCATGTTCTGCATGTGCATCTCGCTCATGTGCTTGTCGCCCATGTGCTTGTCGCCGCCCGCAAAGGCGGGTGCGGCCGCTGCACACAGGACGGCGGTGATAACGATCGCAAGCTTTTTCATTTCGACTCCTTTTTTGGCTTGAACAGCGAACAAAGAATGCCGGCCGTTGCGTATTGACGCGCACCGGTGACCGGAGTGTATTCCCGCCAGCGATCGTCCGGCGCACAGCAATCGGCCGATGCGCGGCCGGTTCGCCGCACGCACGGGGGCGCCTGGGGGGATAGAATGTCATCTTTGTAACGCTGGGGCGCAGTGCGCTCGACAATATGGAAATTGCCTTACTGTTTGGCCTGATCGTCCTGAACGGCGTCTTTGCGATGTCGGAGATTGCGCTGATGACCGCGCGACGGGTGCGCCTGCAAAAGCTCGCGGACGCGGGCGACAAGGCGGCGCAGGCGGCGCTGCACCTTGGCGAAGATCCGGACAAGTTCCTCTCGACCATCCAGATCGGCATTACGTCCATCAGCATCCTGAACGGTATCGTGGGCGAAGCGACACTGGCCCGCCCGTTCGCCCTGTGGCTGCAGTCGCTCGGCACCGAAGTCGTGGCCTCGCAGTACATCGCCACCGGCCTGGTGGTGGTCACGATCACGTACTTCTCGATCGTGCTGGGCGAGCTGGTTCCCAAGCGGCTGGGCCAGATCAATCCCGAGCCGCTGGCGCGCATGGTCGCGCGGCCGATGCAACTGCTCGCGTTGCTGGCGAAGCCCTTCGTGCGGTTGCTCTCCACTTCCACGCAACTGGTGCTGCGCGCACTTGGCGTGAAGGTGACGTCCAGCCAGATGATGACCGAGGAAGACCTGCACCTGCTGCTGGAGGAGGGCTCGGAGTCCGGCATCATCGAGCACCACGAGCACCAGATGGTGCGCAATGTGTTCCGCCTCGACGACCGTCAGATCGGATCGTTCATGGTGCCGCGCGGCGAAGTGGTGTTCTTCGACGCGAACGACAGCCTGGAGGCCAACCTGGAGCGTTTCGAATTGACCCAGCACTCGCGCTTCCCGGTGCTGCAGGGCGGCTGGGGCCATATCCTCGGCGTCATGGACGCGCGGAAGATGCTGGCGCAAACGTTGCGCGGGGAGCAGCTGAGCCTGACCGAGCACCTGCAGCCGCCCGTGTTCGTGCCTGAATCGCTGACAGGCATGGAGCTGCTGGAGAACTTCAAGAGTACCGGCGTGCAGCTCGCGTTCATCGTCGACGAATACGGCGAGGTGCAAGGCATCGTGACGCTGCAGGATGTGATGGAGGCCATCACGGGTGAGATCAAGACGGCGCGTCCGGACGACTCATGGGCGGTGCAGCGCGAGGATGGGTCGTGGCTGCTCGACGGCCTGATCCCGACGCCCGAACTGAAAGACCGCCTGGGCATCGCCGAGGTGCCGGAAGAAGACCGCGGCCGCTACAACACCCTGAGCGGCATGCTGCTCCTGCTGTTCGGGAACATCCCGCACACTGGCGACAAATGCACCTGGGCCCACTGGGAGTTCGAAGTGCTCGACCTCGACGGCCTGCGTATAGACAAGGTGCTGGCCACGCGACTGCCGCCGCCCGACGGGCAGGACTGATCTCGGCCGCCGGCGCGCCCGCGCGGGTCGCTGGCGACGGCCGTGGGAGGATGCGTTACTGCATGCGGCCCTGCATGCGCTCGGTCGCAGCGTTCCGGATATCCTTCTCGAATTCGCGCTTTGCGTTCGAGTGGTGCCGGGCGGCGACGTTGCTGTTGCCCTGGCCCGTCGAGTAATCCACCGTGGCCCGGCTCCACTCGGCTGCCTGCTGGGAGACCGCCGCCACGACGGCCGGATCGGTGCCCGGATGCGCGGCAACGCATGCATCCCATTTTTTCAGGACCTTCTTGATGCGGTTCGCGCCCGCCTGCGAGGTGGACACGGCGGGAATCTGCGGGACCGCGCAGGCGCCGGCGTCGCTGCGGGCTGGGGTTTCATCTGTGGCTAGCGCGAAGGCCGGGGCGCAGGCCAGTGCCAGCATCAGGAGTGCAGGTTTCATGGGGTGCCGAAGGATAGTTGACGGTAACTTATCGTAGGCCCAAATTGCACAGATGGCAATCACGCTAACGCGTCCCCCGGCGAGGAACGCATTGCCGTAGCCCCCGTCGCTGCCGCGGATACCACACATCCACGTCATGTTTCGGCTTCTTCTGCCGTTGATACATGGTAGATATTGCTTTCCTACATGCTGCGGGTAGACTGCAACATCGGGTAACCATTCAGCTGTAATCAACTTTTCATTTTCCGTCGCCATGCCTGGTCTTCGCTCGCCTCGCCGTCTTCTGTTATCCCTCCTGGTCGCCGCCCCGGTGGCCTATGCGCAAACGGTCGATCCCATCGTCACGGATCGTCCGGACTACGTGGAATCAAGCAACGTGGTCGGGGCAGGCCGTTTCCAGTTCGAGACCAGCGTCGCGTATGAGCGCTTCGGCGACAAGGGGTTCAAGGCCACTGCCTGGAGCACGCCGACCCTGCTGCGCCTGGGCGTGAGCGACACGGTCGAGCTGCGCCTGGAGACCGACGGCAGGGTGCGCGCGAAAGCATGGGCACCCGGCGCCGGCAGTGTCCGGTCTTCCGGCTTTGCCGATACCGCGATCGGCCTGAAATGGCACACCGCCGATGGCGAAGGCGGCTCGCCTTCGATCGGCTGGCTGCTGCACGCCGACCTCGATTCCGGCTCGTCCGAACTGCGCGGATCGGGCATCCGTCCATCGCTGCGCGTGGTCGCCGAGTGGGAGCTGCCGCACGGGATGTCGTTCGGCGTGATGCCGGGCGTGAGCTACGAGAAGAACGATGACGGCGACCGCTACGTCAACGGCAGCCTGGGGATCGTGCTCGGCAAGGCCCTGACCGAGCGGCTGCGCGGTTTCGCCGAAATCGCCGCGCCCGCGATTGCGTCTTCCCGCAACGGCGGTTCCGAAGTGTCCCTGAACGGCGGTGTCGCCTACCTGCTCACGCCGCTCGTGCAGGTGGATACCGCGGTATCACGCGGATTGAATAGCCGTACCGCCGACGCCAGCTGGACGTTCGGCCTCTCGATGAAGTTCTAACCTCCCGGACCGGATCATGAAACTGACCATCAAGAACCGCCTTATCCTGTCGAACGTCCTGTCGCTGGTCTTCCTGACCATCGTCGGGTTGATCGGTTTCGACGCCGTGCGCCGGCTCGACAACGCCATGGCCGACATCAGCTCCAACTCGCTGGCGATGAAGGATCAGCTGCAGGCCGATCAGGCCCACGATGCGCTGCGCGCCGATGCGCTGGCTTCCCAGCTGGCCATGGCCTCGGGCGACCAGGCGCAGCGCGCGGAAGTGACCAGGCAGATCCGCGAGCATGCCGACAGCCTGCAAAAGCTGCTGGCCGCGATGGAGGCGCGCACCACCGATCCCGAACTCAAGCGCGGCATCGCGCAGGTCAAGCCGGACGCGGAGGCGTTCCTCAAGAGCGCCGCCGGTGTGGCAGCGGTCAACTGGGACGAGCCGTACACGGCCCAGGAGAAGTTCGAGGCCTTCCAGAAGCATTTCTCCAGGTTCGGAACCAGCATGGAAGGCCTGAGCGAGCGCATGGAGGCGCATTCGACCGCCACCGCCCAGCGGGCCGACGAGGTGGTGGCAGCCGCACGCATCCAGCTGGCGATCGTAGCCGGCCTGGCCGTGCTGGTCACGCTCGTGCTGGGCGTGCTGACCAAGAATGCGATCATCCGGCCGCTCGACGAAGTCATCGATTTCGCGTCGCGCGTATCGTCGGGCGACCTTGGCTTCGACCTCGACGCCGACAAGGACGACCACACTGAAACGGGCCGCCTGAAGCATGCGCTGAGCAGCATGCGCGGCAACCTGCACCAGATCGTATCGCGCGTGCGCGCCGGTACCGACAGCATCGCCACCGCCTCGCAGGAGATCGCGGCCGGCAATCAGGACCTGTCGGTGCGCACCGAAACCCAGGCCAGCTCGCTGCAGGAGACGGCATCGACCGTCGAGGAACTGACCACGACCGTCAAGCAGAACGCGGACAATGCGCGCCAGGCCAACCAGCTGGCGCTGTCGGCATCCGGCGTCGCCGTCAAGGGCGGCAGCGTGGTGGCGAAAGTCGTCACCGCGATGGATTCGATCGACGACGCGTCGCGCAAGATCGCGGACATTACCGGTGTCATCGAAGGCATCGCGTTCCAGACCAATATCCTCGCGCTGAACGCAGCGGTGGAAGCGGCGCGCGCGGGCGAGCAGGGCCGCGGCTTTGCGGTGGTGGCATCCGAAGTGCGCAACCTGGCGCAGCGCTCGAATACCGCGGCCAAGGAGATCAAGCAGCTGATCTCGACCTCCGCCGAACACGTGGACCAGGGCGCGAAGCTGGTCGACGAAGCCGGCACCACGATGCAGGAGATCGTCGACAGCGTGCGCCGCGTGACCGACATCATGAGCGAGATCTCCGCCGCCAGCCACGAGCAGGAGTCGGGTATCGAACAGGTCAACCATGCGGTGACGCAGATCGACACGGTGACGCAGCAGAATGCGGCGCTGGTCGAACAGGCCGCAGCCGCCGCGGAAGCGATGCGTGCGCAGGCCGCGGAACTGGCGGACATCGTCAGCATCTTCAAGCTCGACAACGCCGGCGCAAGCCAGCGTATCGGCCGCTCGGCGCGCCTGGCCATCGCCAGTGCGCATCCGGCAGCCCGTGCGCCGGCGCCGGAGGAATGGGAAGGCTGATCCGCAGCCGCCCGCCAGGACACCCGCCCGCCAGGCGGGTTTTTTTTCGTCCGGGGCTGCCGCCAAGGTTCGCCGGCCACCGCTTGACACGAACAATTACACGTGTAATCATCAGTTGCGATTACATGTGTAAATGAATTCAATGAAGACACCTTCCATTCCCATCAGCGAAGCCGAATCCGTCGTCATGGAGGCGCTGTGGTCCGCCAGTCCCAGGACCGCCGACGAAGTCGCCGCCGCCATTCGTCCCGATCGCGACTGGCAGGAAGCCACCGTGAAGACCCTGCTCAACCGCCTGCTCAAAAAGGGCGCGGTGCGCGCGGAGAAGGACGGCAGGCGCTACCTGTATTCGCCCATCCTCACCCGCGAGCAGTGGCTCGATAGCGAAAGCAGGGGATTCCTCGACCGCTTGTTCGACGGCCGCGTGGCACCGCTGGTCGCGCACTTCAGCCGCCACCGCAAACTCGGCAAGCGCGATCTCGAGGAATTGAAACGCCTGGTGAAGGAGCTGGACGACCATGGCAAATGAAATCCTCGCCTGCCTGCTGGCGCTGACCGCCTGTGTGTCGGTCGCGGCGCTTGCCGTGATCGCGGTGGGCCCTGCCTTGCGCCGCTGGTCCGGCGCAGGCGCGGCCTACGCCGCATGGCTGCTGCTGCCGGTCGCCATTGCCGCCGCTTCGCTGCCGGCCGCTCCGGTGGCGCGGCAGGTGGCGGTCTTGTCGGTGCCGCTCGCCTCCGCGGCGACCGTGGTGCGGGCGCCTGCCGCAGAGGCACCGGCGCCGGTGGCCGGCGCCATCCTTGCCTTGTGGGCGGCATCTGCGATGCTGGCCGCCGGATGGCAAGTGCTGTGCTACCGGCGTTTCGTGCGCGGCCTCGGCGTTCTGGCCGGTGAAGCCGGCGTCGCGTTCGCGGAGAGCGCCAGGGAAGGTCCGCTGCTGCTGGGCCTACTGCGCCCGCTGGTGGTGCTGCCTGCCGATTTCCAAACGCGCTACACGGCGCCGGAACGTGAGTTGATCCTGGCCCACGAGCGCAGGCACGCCCTGCGCCGCGACCCGCTCGCCAACGCCGCCTGCGCGCTGGCGCAATGCGTCTGGTGGTTCAACCCGGTTATCCATTACGCGGCGCGGCGCTTCCGCATGGACCAGGAGCTGGCCTGCGACCAGGCGGTGATGCGCGCGTATCCGGGCCGCGCACGCACGTATGCGCAGGCCATGCTGAAGACACAGTTATCCGATGCGCGAGCGCCGTTCGCGTGCCAATGGCAGTCCCACCATCCCCTCAAGGAGAGAATCTTGAACCTGCAACGCCCGCATCAAAGCCTCCTGCGCCGCTTCGCCGGCCGCGCCGCCGTCACGCTGCTCATGGCGGGCGGCGCCTGGTCCGCCTGGGCCGCACAAGGCGCGGCAGATGCGCACGGCGCGGCGGTGGCCTACGACATCGCGATGGTGGTGACGGCCGATGGCGCCACCTCGACGCCGCGCATGGTGGTCCACGCAGGACAGGAGGCCACGCTCAGGGTCGGCAACGACACGACGGAGTGGGGCGTGACGATGAAGCTCACGCCGGCCGGCAGCGATACCGTGTTCGTGAGCAGTACGCTGAGCGCAAACGGGCAGGTGGTGTCGAAGCCGGGCATCCTGGTCCGCCTCAACGAGAAGGGCACGATCAAGGTAGGCGACCCGGACAAGGCGTTCACGCTGGAGCTGACGGTGCGCGCAGGGCCTGCGCCGGCGAACACCTAGCCCTGCTCAGTAGAGCGTCGTCTTGAGACGGGCGGGCAGTTCGCGGTCGTACTGCTCGCCGTCCATCGCGCCTTCACTCAGTGCGGACAGGATCTGCCCGCCGCTCGGCAGGGCGGAGCGCGGCACATGCTGCTGCGCATCCCACAGGCTGGCGCGCACCACAGCGCGCGAGCATTGGAAGAACACTGTCTCCACATCGATGCGCAGGATGGAACGTGGCAGCTTGCCATCCATTGCAAAGCGTTCGAGCAGCTCCGGATCTGCGAGGATGCGGGCGCGTCCGTTCACGCGCAGGGTCTCGCCCACGCCGGGGATGAGGAACAGCAGCGCCACGCGCGGATCATGCAGGACGTTGCGCAGGCTGTCGATCCGGTTATTGCCGCGGCGGTCCGGCAGCAGCAGCGTGCGCTCGTCCTCCACGTGCACGAATCCGGCCGGGTCGCCACGCGGCGAGACGTCCAGTCCATGCGGGCCCGAGGTCGCCAGCGCGACGAAGCGCGCCGCGTCAATGAAGGGCCGGTACACGCGATGGATCGACGTGGCGACCTTGCGCACCGACGCCTCCGTCGGTTCCCCATACAGGCGCTGCAGCGCCTCGACGCTCGTGATGTCGTACATACTTTTCCTGTCGTCCATTTCCTCTGCCATCGGTCCGGCCCATACCATGAGATGCGTGCGCACATTTTAAGGTGATCGGTAGCACAATGTGGCCTTTTTTGTTACAGTCGTCCGATAACCGGGTGGAGCAGAACCGCTCGGCGTGTTCGATGGATCAGCGTAGAGGGGGACTGGATGGCTGCAGTAATGTCGGGCAATTGCGTCGTGTGCGAGAGCAAGCTTGTCGGTGGCCATGCCGGATGGCATTCGGTCTGTACCGCATGCTCGTACGAGGGCGCCGCACTGGAGCCGTGCATCAACGCGTCGGTCGAAGCAAAGGTGGACGAGGATGCGCGCGAAATCGGCTTGCGCCAGATCCGCATGGAAAATTTCCGCGATCTGCTCGACCACATCGACCGCTTGTGCACGCCGTCCCAGCGCAAGCTCCTCGACGTCGGGTGCGCACACGGCTGGTTCCTGGAAACGGCGCAGCAGCGCTTCGACGTGCTCGGCATCGAGCCGGACGAGTTTGTAGCCGGGCGTACCAAGTCCAGGGGGCTGCCGGTGCGCGTGGGGTTCTTCCCGTCCGTCCTGGACGATGCCGAACAATTCGACGTGGTGGTGTTCAACGACGTGATCGAGCACATCCCGGACATCCGCGCGGCCATCGCTGCGGTGCACCGGCATCTCGGCGCCGGCGGGCTGCTGGTGCTGAACCTGCCCAATAGCCGCGGCTTCTTCTACCGCACCGCCAAACTGCTGTCGCGCCTGGGCTGGACGGCACCCTTCGAGCGCCTGTGGCAGAAGGACCTGCCATCGCCGCATGTGCATTATTTCGACCGCAGGAACCTGGCCCGGCTGGTCGCATCCCATGGCTTCGAGCAGGTGCTGTCGATCGACCTGCCGTCGGTGCGGGCGCAGGGCCTGCTCGAACGCATCCGCTGCGCGGGCACGTCCAGCACGGCCGGCGTCTACGTCCAGTATGTGGCCGCACTGGTGTCGCTGCCGCTGGTGCGCATGTTCGAAAGCGATATCGTCGTCTCCGTTTTCCGCAAGCAGTAGGCTATTGCCTATCGCTGTGTGACCGGCGGTTTTTTCCGCCGGGCTACCGCGCGCTGTTCCAATTCATGGGCGCATACACTCGCTCGTCGATTCATGTAAAGACGAGGAGAAGATATGGTCAACAGCAAATTCATCCGTGGTATCGCTGGCGTATCGGTGCTGTTCGCCGCGGTCGCCGTCCACGCCCAGGTACTTCAAACGGATACCCGCACCGACTCCCAGCGTGACGGGACCACCCCGACCACCACCCGCGACGACTCCAGCAACACCACGCAATCGGGCGCCAGCACCGCCGGCTCGACCATGCAGTCGAGCACCGCAGCGAATGCGGCGCGGCTCCAGCAAGGTGTCATGCAATCGAGTACGCGCCAGTCGGGTACCCAGCAGACCGGCATGGAGAATGGCCGCTTCGACAAAGGCACTGTGGAGTCGGGCGTCGCGCAATCGGAAACGGACCAGTCGGTGACACGTGCCGGCACGACCCAGGCAGGGTCTTCGCAGGCGGGCATGACCCAGTCCGGCAGCGGCCAGTCGAGCGCGCAGCGCGGCGATCCGTCGAATGTTCCCGCACCCACCGATCGCTCGCGCGCCGCGCAGGATGCGCGCTCCGGCATCACGCCGGAGTCCATGAGCGGGCGCTCCGGCGCCGCCGGCACGGCAGCTTCGGGCGGCGCGCTGGGCAAGGCCGACAGCAAGGCGATCATGGATATGGCAATGGCCAACATGGCGGAAGTCGAAATGGGCAAGATGGCACAGTCCAAGGGGACCAGCGAGCAGGTCAAGACCTTCGGCCAGCAGATGATCGACGACCACGGCAAGGCGCTGGCCGAAGTGCAGGCGCTGGCGCAGGCCAAAGGCGTGACGCTGCCCACCGCGCTCGACGACAAGCACCGCAAGGAAGCGGCGAAACTCAATGCGCTGTCCGGCGCCGCCTTCGACAAGGCCTACATGGACCGCGCGGGCGTCAAGGATCACCGGACCGTGCACGGCATGCTGAACAAGATCGAATCGTCCGCCAAAGATCCGGACGTGAAGGCGATGGCCGGCAAGATGAAGCCGGTGGTGCAGCAGCACCTGAACTCGGCGCAGCAGATGAGCAAGGCCAAGACCACCAGCAAGCCCGATACCGAAAGCGGCAACCGCTAGCAGTGATGCAGCAAAGGGACTGACCCCGCAGGCCACCAGTGGCAAGCGGGGAGTCCCGCATCGCGGCCGCCGCGATCATCTATACTGCACCCTGTTCCCATCACCGATCCATCCGATGACCGAAACACGCTGCAGCTGGGCCAATCCCGCCAATCCCCTCTACCTCGCCTACCACGACCATGAATGGGGCGTTCCGTGCCACGACGAGGTGCGCCTGTTCGAGATGCTGAACCTGGAAGGGGCGCAGGCCGGCCTGTCGTGGGAGACCATCCTCAACAAGCGCGAAAACTACCGCGCCGCCTTCGACGGCTGGGACGCGCACGCAATCGCCGCCTACGGCGAGGACAAGATCGCGCAGCTGCTGGCGAACCCCGGCATCGTGCGCAACAAGCTCAAGGTCAACGCGGCCATCACCAATGCCAGGGCCTACCTGCGCATGCGCGAGGAAGGGCTCACGCTGGACAAGTACCTGTGGGACCACGTCGGCGGCCAGCCGCTGGTGCGCCGCCCGGATGACCATACCCGGCCGACCACGACCGATCTGTCGGACCGCATCTCCAGGGACCTGTCCAAGCGCGGATTCAAGTTCGTCGGCTCCACCATCATCTACGCCTACCTGCAGGGCGTCGGTGTCGTGAACGACCATGACCACGCCTGCTTCCGGCGCGGCGCCGGGGCATGACGGCGCCGGCCCACTTCACCGTCCTCGACACGGCGTTCAGCGAAGAGCGCCTGCAGCGCCTGATTGACACCTACCGGTCGCGCGCCGAGCGGCTGCACGTCGTCGCGCTGGCGCCGCACCTGCTGCCGGGCTGGCACCGCATGCTGCGCGGCGACGGCGTCACCGTCGACCTGCTGTCGGCGCGGCTGGCGCAGGCGGTGCCCGAACTGTCGCTGCGCATCGATGCGCTCTGCCTCGACGGCATCGGCGAGGAGGGCGAGGGCTGGGCGCGCCAGCTGTCCAAGCTGTGCGTGCCCGGGGCCCAGCTGGCAACCGGAGGACTCACCCCGGGCCAGGTGCGCGCGGTGACCGAAGTGGGCTTCCGCTTCGACGAAGCCCAGCGCAGCGCCACCTTTGCGAGCCGCAAGCCGCAGCCGCCCGCGCCGCCCGCCCGCGAGCGCCGCGCCGTGGTGGTTGGCGCGGGGCTTGCCGGATCGGCCGCCTGCGAGCGCCTGGTTGCGCGCGGCTGGGACGTCACGCTGGTGGAGCGGCATCCGCTGCCGGCATCCGAGGCGTCCGGCAACCTGGCGGGCATCTTCATGCCGCTGCTGTCCAGGGACGACAATATCCCGACGCGCCTGACGCGAGCGGCTTACCTGTTCGCGCTGCGCTACTTCGACTACCTGGGGAACGGCTTCCTCGGCGGGCGTTGCGGCGTGCTCCAGGTCGCGCGCGATGCCGCGCACGCCCGCGTGCAGCGCGAGATCGCTGCAAAATTCGCGTATCCGTCGGACTTCGCGCGCTGGATCGAGCGCGACGAACTGGCCGCGATGCTCGGCTTTGCCGCGGCCGAAGGCGGCTGGCTGTTCCCGCAGGCCGGGTGGGCGCGTCCCTCCTCGGTGTGCGAGGCGATGCTGGAAAAATGCGGCGAGCGCCTGACGCGCCGCTTCAATACCGGCAGCGTCAGGATCGACCGCCGCGGCGGCGAGTGGACAGTCACCGATGCGCAGGGCGCGGTGGTGGCGCAGGCGCCAACCCTGGTCCTCGCCAGCGGTGCGGGGGCGCTGGAGATGGAGCAGACCGCGCCGCTGCCGCTGGCACGCGTGCGCGGCCAGGTCACGCACCTCGAAGCGAAGACGGCGCCGAACCTGCCGTTCGTGCTGTGCCGCGAGGCGTACATGACACCGGCGGTGGAGGGCGTGGTGAGCACCGGGGCGACCTACGACGACATCGCCGATCCGCTCCTGCTCCCTTCCAGCCACCACGAAAACATCCGCAAGGCGCGCTCGCTGCTGGGCGATCCGCAACTGGGCTCGGACGCGCCGCTGGCGGGACGGGTGGGCTTCCGCTGCATTCCGCCGGACCGCCTGCCGCTGGTGGGTGCACTGCCAGACTATGGCGCAGGGGACGGCATGGAGCGGCTGCGCGACGTGCCGCGGCACGAAGGCTTGTTCGGGCTGCTCGGCTACGCCTCGCGCGGCCTGATCTGGGCGCCGTATGCCGCCGAAGTGCTGGCCGCGATGCTGGAGGGCGAACCGGTCCCGCTCGAAAACAAGCTGGCGCGCGCGCTCGACCCCGCCCGCTTCCTGCTCGCTGGCCGCAAGCGCTAGCAGAATCCGGGGAGGAACTGCCGGTTTTTTGGCGGAATCGGCCATAACTGGGCCGATTCCGCCATTTCCGTTCATGACCCCGGTCATGCAAACACCGACAGCGCCACGCCTGCAACTGGGCTATAATTGCCATACGGCAACCTCCGTACTGCCAACCCCATGGACGATCCAGTCACCTCCAACGACCTGTCGCTGTTCCTCGCCTCGACCGCGCACGACATGAAGAACTCCATCAGTGTCCTGAGCGGGACGCTGGAGAAGCTGCTCGCGCAAACGCCGCCGTCCGGCGAGGCCAACGCCGCGTATCCGCAGATGGCGCACATGCTGTACCAGACCAAGCGCCTGAACGACAACTTGATCCAGCTGCTGGCGCTGTACAAGCAGATCGGCCAGCCCGACTACCCGTTCGACGTGCAGCCGCTCGAGATGCAGCACCTGGTGGACCAGGTGATCCTGTCCGGGGCGGTGCTGCTGCGCTCGAAGAACATCGCGCTGGAGACGTCCTACGACCCCGAGCTGGTCTGGCACTTCGACGAAGACCTGATCGTGGGCGTGATCGGCCATGCCATCAACAACGCCATCAACTACACCCATGACCGCGTGCGCCTGGCGATCGCGGTGGTGGACGGCTGCCTGGAGATCCGCGTGGAGGATAACGGCGGCGGCTACCCGGCCGCGATGCTGGAAGCCGGCGCCTCCGCGATGAGCGGCAACCGCTGCGGCGTGAACTTCCTGACCAACAGCACGGGCCTGGGCCTGCATTTTTCCAGCGAAGTGGCCAAGATGCACAAGCACCGCGGACGCGCCGGCCACCTGCGCCTGGAGAACGGCGGGGCCTACGGGGGCGGCTGCTTCGTCCTCACGCTGCCGTAGGGGGCCACCATGTTCGATCTCCCGAACGGGCTGCCCAACAAGAACGACAGCGTCGACTGGGCCTCCAAGCACTACCTGGTGGTGGACGACTTTGCCGGTGTGCGCCAGCTGCTGCGCGAGAGCCTGCGCAACCTGGGCGCACGGAACATCGACCAGGCCGCATCCGGCGGCGAGGCGATGGGGCTGATCGCCAGCAAGCGCTACGACGTGATCCTGTGCGACTACAACCTTGGCGAAGGCAAGAACGGCCAGCAGGTGCTGGAGGAAGCGCGCGTGCGCAACCTGCTGATGCCCTCCTCGGTGTGGCTGATGGTGTCGGCCGAGAAGAGCGTCGAGTCGGTGATGGGCGCCGCCGAGCACCAGCCCGACGCCTACCTGATCAAGCCGATCACCGAGGGCGTGCTGCTGACGCGCCTGAACCGCGTCTGGCACAAGAAGCAGGTGTTCCGCGAGATCGACCAGGCCTTCGGCGAAAAGGACTACCTGCGCGCCGCGCGCCTGTGCGACGAGCAGATGGAAAAGAATCGCGTGCACGAGATCGAACTGCTGCGCATGAAGGCGAAGCTGCTCGAGAAGAGCGGCGAGCTGCACAAGGCGCGCGAGACTTACGAGGCGGTGCTGGCGCAGCGCGAGTACCAGTGGGCGCGCACCGGCGTGGCCAAGATCCGCATGGCGAACGGCGAGTTCGAGGCGGCGCGCCAGGTGTTCCAGTCCGTGATCGCCGAGAACCGCTACTACATCGACGCCTACGACCAGCTGGCGCTGGCCTACCAGGGCATGGGCATGCACGACGAAGCCTGCTCGATCCTCGAACGCGCCACCCGCCTGTCGCCCAATTCAGTGCCACGCCAGCGCCACTTCGGCGACGTCTGCCTCAAGCTGGGCAATATCGGCATGGCCGAGCGCGCGTACCGCAAGTGCATCGCAATCGGCGAGTACTCGGTGCGCAAGACCGGCGACGCCTATCTTGGCCTGGCGCGCGTGTGCGGCATGAAGAACGAGACCAAGGAAGCGCTGCAGCTGCTCGCGACCGCGCAGAAGGAATTCACCGATGCGCAGATGCCGCTGCGCGCCAAGATCACCGAAGGGCTGGTGTATCACGAGAGCGGCGACTACCGCCGTGCGCGCAAGGCGGGCGACGAGCTGGAAGAGATGCTGGCCTCGAATCCCGAGCGGCCAGAGACGCGCATCTGCATCGAACTGGCCACGCTGCTGTTCGCCGTCGGCGTGAAGGAGTCGCCGGTCGACCTGCTGTGCTACCTCATCAAGAACAACCACGACAACACGCTGCTGCTGGAAGAAATCCAGGGCATCTTCGACAAGGCGCGCATGGGCGACGAGGGCAAGGAGCTGATCCAGGCCAACCGCCGCGAAGCGACCGACCTGATGAACCAGGGCGTGCTGCTGTGGAAGACCGGGAAGATACGGGAAGCGATTTCGTGGATGCGCGACGCGCGCGCGGCGCTGCCGAACAATATGCGCATCCTGTTCAACGCCGCGCAGATCCTCGTCTCGGCGATGCAGCAGCACGGCTACGACCCGGAACTGTCGGACGAAGCGCTGCAGGTGCTGATGCATGTGGACCAGGTGGCGCCGGGGCAGCCGCGCTTTGCGCAGCTGATGGAGCAGCTGGCCGCGCTCGCCCCGTTCAACCAGCCGGCCGTGGCCGAAGCCGAAGCCGCCGCGTAAGAGGGCCTTAGTCGGCCTTGCGCTTTGCGTGCGGCTTGGGCGGCCGGGACGCGCCGCCGGACGGCTTCTCGTCGGCGCCGCCATCCTGCGCGGGGGACGGCGCCGCAGCGGCCGCATTCGCCTGCACTGCCTGCGCCAGCGCCTGCTGGAACTGCTCCTGCATCATGCCCCACCACAGCGCCGGATTCGCCATGCCCATGGCGGCGGCTGCCGCCGCGTCACCGGAAGCGCCAGCGCCAGGCGCGCCCTGCGCCGCGCCAGCCTCGCCCTCGGGCGCAACCGCCGCCGGCTGCGCCGCCTCCTGCTGCTGCTGCTGCTGCTGCTGCTGCGCGAAGGCCGCAAACGGATTGCCCTGGCTCGCCATCGCCTCGCTCATCGACTTGAGCGCGGTGAGCGTGGCGCGCTGCACTTCCAGCGCCTGGATGCTGCCGCGGACCATGGATGTGTTCACGTTCAGCCAGATCTCGACGGCCTTCAGGTCCTTGATCTTCTTGTCCAGGTCGTCCACCGACAAGGTCGGCGCGGCGATGCCGGGCACGCCCATGTTCCCCCACAGGTTCTTCACGAACTCCAGCGAATCGCTCATCGATCCTGCGCCGGGCATGTTTGGCATTTGCGGGTTCTGCATGATCGCGCCTCCTTATGTTTGGTCGATTGCCTTGCTGGCATGCTTGCATTATCTTTCGGCGCGCCGACTTTGTCTGTGATTTGTTAATCTTGACAGACAAACAAGGAGCTTCGCATGAATACTGATGAACACCGCGAGGGCGGTGCAGGTATGTCGTCCATGAAATACTCGACCTTCGCCCAGATGATCGGCGCCGGCACCATTGTCATGTTCGGCCTGATGTACCTGAACGTGTATTCGATCGATCACGTCTACTTCAGCGAGACACGGGCCTACATGGCCATCCTGATGGGAGCGGCCATGGCGGCGGTGATGATGGCCTTCATGTGGAAGATGTACCCCAGGAAGGGGCTCAATGCAGCCATCGTCGCTGGCAGCGTGATCGTATTCGGCCTCACCCTGTGGCTCGTGCGCAGCCAGGCGACCGTCGACGATGTGTCTTACATGCGGGCCATGATTCCCCATCATTCGGTTGCCATCCTCACCAGCGAGCGCGCCGGCATCTCGGATCCGAAGGTACGTGCGCTGGCCGATAAGATCATCGCTGCGCAACGGAAGGAAATTGGCGAAATGAAGGCCTATATCCAGGAGCTGGAAGCACGACCCTAGCGCCAACGGCGGGCAAATGCCTATCGGAAAGGCATATTGCTGCTACTCCAGTTACACTTAGGCATGTCGACTTTCCTCTCGAGCCTGAGGCGGCCACAGATCCTCCTGGCCGCCGCCCTGACGCTATGGCTGCACGTTGCCGCCTATGGCTGGGTGAGTGCGAACGTGCGGCCATTGGGCGAACCGGTGGCGGCACAGCCGGCGGCCATCATGGCGCAGCTGTGGAAGCCGCCCGTGCAGGCGCCAGCGGCCGAGGCGCCGCCCCCGCGCAAGGCGCGACAGCCGCGCAAGGCCAGGCCGGCGCCCAAGCCTGCGCCTGCAAAGTCCGGGCCGGCCGCCGAGCCTGCGGCGCCGGAACCGGTCGGGGAGATGGCGCCGGAAGCGGTGCAGGAACCGGTGCAGGAGCCGGTGCAGCCCGAACCCGCGCCCGCAGCGGAGCCAGCCCCTGAAGCCACGCCGGAGGAAGCGCCGGCGCCCGAGGCGCGCCTGTACAAGGTGGAGCTGCTGCCATCGGCCCGGCTGGCGATGGATGTTGCGCGCACCGACAAGCACGGCGTCGAACGCACCGGCACCGGCACGCTCGCCTGGAGCACCGACGGCGCCCGTTACCAGGTCACCGTGGAAGCTGGCATCTCGATGCTGGTCACGCGCCTGAACCTGCTGGTCTCCACTTCCGAGGGAACGGTGGGCGAGGGCGGCCTCCAGCCGCTCAGGTTCACCGAGAAGCGCCTGACCCGCGCGCTCACCGCCACCCACTTCCGCCGCGACGAGAACAAGATCACTTTCTCCGCGTCCGAACGCACCGACCCGCTGTCGCCAGGCGCGCAGGACAAGGCCAGCGTGCCATTCCAGCTGGCCGCCATCGGCCGCGCGGACCCGTCGCAGCTGGCAGGAGAGGTCGACATCCAGGTCGGCGGCGAAAAGGACGCGGTCATTTACCGTTTCGTCATGATCGGCGAAGAAGACCTCGACACCCCGGCCTTCGGCGTCCTCAGGACCGTGCACCTGGCGCGCCTGCCCAAACCGGGTAGTTACAATTCGAGACTGGATATCTGGTTCGCCCCTTCCCTTGGCTGGTATCCTGTCCTCATCCGCAATACGGAAGCCAACGGCGCTGTGACTACCCAGGCCGTTACCAAGATCGACACAAGCGCAGGGAAATAAGATGGGTTTGAAGCATTTGATGGCCGGCGCCGCGCTGGCGGCGCTGCAGGCGTCGTCCCTGGCGATGGCGCAGGACGGCAAGGCCGACGTACCGCCTTCCGCCGACCTGACCTACACGGTCCAGGCGTTGCAGAAGGGTTTTTCGCTGGCCGGGGAATCGGTCGTGAACTGGCGCGTGGCCGACGGCCGCTATTCGCTGGTGGCCAACACGCGCGCCATGCTGCTGGGCCAGATCATCGAGAACCGCAGCGAAGGCGCGATCGTCGCCACGGGGCTGGCGCCGGACCAGTTCTACGAAAAGCGCATGCGCAAGTCGCCCTTCACCACCACCTTCGACCGCGAGGCGAACACCGTCGCGTTCAGCGAGGACAAGAAGAAGCGCTACCAGATCCGCGGCGGCGAGCAGGACCGCGCCAGCGCGCAGTGGCAGCTGGCGTCGATGGCGCGCGCCACCCCGGGCAAGTTCGCGCCGGGCGCGGAAGTCAGTTTCGTGGTGGCTGGCCGCACCGACGCGAAGATGTGGCGCTTCAAGGTCGCCGGCAAGGAGACGCTGGCCACCGGCGCGGGCACGCTCGAGACGGTCCACCTGGCCAAGTCGAATCCGGAGCCGGGCGAGCAGGCCATCGATTTGTGGTTCGCGCCAAGCCTGGGTTGGTATCCCGTCAAGTTGCGCTTCAGCGACAAGGACGGCGAATATGTCGAGCAAACGCTGGCAAAGTTAACAAAGAAATAACTAATTAGGAAATAGCTGCCCAGCCTGCCTGTTATACTGTCGCCCCGCGTGCCTTGCGCCGCGTGTACAGACTGGCAACCGGAACACGATGACCGACATATTGGCAGCAGCGGCCTTTGCCGCCGACTTACCGCCCTCATTGCAGGAAGACCCGGACTCGCTCCAGGCCCACTTCCAGCCGGGCATCGCTCCCGACGAGATCGAGCAGGTATTCCACCTCAAGCGCGCGCAGCCGACGCTGCAGGCGTTTACCGCGCTGTTCCACGGCGGCGGCGACGCCGTCACCGTGCGCCTGCTGGTGCTGCGCGAACTCGCCTCGGACACCAGCGCGGCCGGCTTCACCCGCGCCGACATCAATACCCGCCTCGGCTACCTGACTTCCGAAAGCCTGGAGACCGTGCTGCAGCGCCTGCGCTCGCACGGCCTGCTGGCGTGGGATGCGTCGGCCGGCGTGTACCGCATCACGCCGATGGCGCGCAACGTGCTGTCCGCGCTCGATACGCTGCTGTCGATGGGGCAGGCCGACGACGAGGCCGAAATGGGCTTCCTGCTGTCGCAGGTCGCCGGCGCCCAGGCGGTGGGCGGCGTCACCGTCGACCAGCTCAAGCACCTGCTGGGACGCCTGGTCGACCTGACCGAAGAATTCCGCGACGCGATCGCCTCCGGCTCCGAATTCCGCCTGCGCACCTCGCAGGCCAAATGGCACATGGCCTGCGACTGGGTCGAGAAGGGTTCCGAGATCCTGCGCGCCATCACCACCGACGAGAAAGCCGATGCGGCGACCCACAAGGCCGCGCAGGCGATCGGCCGCGCGCAGTCGGCGCTGCTGAACATGCAGGGCATGTTCTCGCGCGCGCTCAACCAGATCGAGCGCCAGCGCGTGCACCTGGGCCAGTCCGGCCTGTCCACCACCGACGTCAAGCGCTGGCTGCTGAACCACGAGGACCTGTCCTCGCTGGCGGTGGGCGCGATCGACCGCCCCGTGGTGCCGCTGTTTATCACGCCGGCCGAAATGATCGACGTGGCGGAAACCGAACTGATGGCCGAGCGCAGCGCCGTCGTCGCCGACGGCGGCCTGCCGGCCGGCATGGACGCGCCGCTCACCGTCAACGACACCCCGGCCATCATGGTGGAGCTGGATACGTGGCTGTCGCGCCTGTCCGACTTCGCCAACATCGGCGTGTTCCCATCGATCGGCGAAGAAGCGCCGAAGTCGGTGCCGATCCAGGACTCGCTGCTGCCGGCCAGCTTTGCCGTCGCCTCCTACCGCGCGTCGATGCTGCCGCTGCTGGGCGATGCCGCCGAGGCCAGCCTGCAGGGCGCCACCGCCGAACTGGCACGCCTGCCGGTCGTGTTCACGCCGGAAGACGAGATGGTGCAGCTGGACGATCCGCACGTCGCCGCCATTTCGCGCGCCACCCTTTCCATCGCAACTGAAGTACCAGACAACGGCCAGCCCGATGAATGACGATTCCCAAATCCTGATCGCGCGCCTGCTCACGCACCAGACCTTGCGCCGCGACGACAAGCTGGTCAAGCGCGCGCTGTCCGACGAGTCCTTCCGCGAGGAAGTCGACAAGCGCCTGCTCGAATCCGGCCTCAAGCTGCTCGACAACGTCTACGCCGACCACGTCACGCTGGCGCTGCATCGCGCGGTGGAGCCGAAGATCTTCGGCGCCAAGGACATCTGGCAGAACAATAACTTCGGCCTCACGCGCGACGGCGTGGCGCTGCTGGTCGTGCTCTGGGCGCAGATCATCCTGCCCAAGCGCGAACGCCAGGAGACGCACCAGCACAAGGACGACGACCAGACCGATTTCTTCGGCAAGGAAAAGCCGCTGCCGCGCGCCGAGGACACCTCGATCGGCATCTCGTACACCGCGCTGCTGGCCGACTTTGGCGAAAAGCTCGGCAAGAAGACCCGCATGGACATGAACCTGGGCGTGCTGTCCAAGCTCGGCTTCATCGAACGGCGCGGGGACCTGATCCTGGAAGGCCCGCTGCTGGACCTGATGATGGACACCGACCTGCTCAAGGAGCGCATCATCAACGGCGCGCTGGCCGACGTGTTCCGCGCTTCGCCGAACCTGCAGGTCGTGGTGCCGCGCCCGGCGCGCGCGCCCGCCAACGATGCGCAGGCCGAAGCGCCTGCCGAAGCGGCGCCGGAAGCGGCAGTGGAAGCTGCTGCCGACAGCCCGCAATCCGATACCGAATAAGGCTCACCCATGTTCCACATTAAATCGCTCGAACTGGTTCACTGGGACTACTGGCAGCGGATCAAGAACATCCCGCTGGATGCGAAGATCATCACCATCGCCGGCCAGAACGGCTCCGGCAAGACCACGCTGCTGGACGCGCTGCGCACCCTGTTCGGCCTCGACTGCTCGATGGGCCGCACCTACAAGCACTACGCGCGCCACTCCGGCCAGCAGACCGCCTGGCTGCGCGCCGTGGTGGACAACCGCGCCAGCGGCTCGCAGCTGTCGAACCGGCCGTTCCGCGGCTCCGGCTTCTTCTCCGACGACGAGGTGACGCTGTTCTGCCAGATCCAGAAGAACGGCGGCGACTGGAAGCGCCAGTACCTGATGCGCCCGGGCCGCGTCGAAATCGAGGAAGTGACGGAAGCGGCCGACTGGCTGG
The DNA here is from genome assembly GCF_042683405.1 of Pseudoduganella sp. GCM10020061. Lineage (NCBI taxonomy): Bacteria > Pseudomonadati > Pseudomonadota > Betaproteobacteria > Burkholderiales > Oxalobacteraceae > Pseudoduganella > Pseudoduganella sp. GCM10020061. Next base: position 750,193 of record NZ_JBHUJS010000001.1, read on the forward strand.
GCGTCGAGAACTACCGCAAGCGCCTGGCAATGGCGGGCCTGTCGCCCGCCATGTCCAAAGTGCTGGCGCTGGAGCAGGGCGAAACCGACAAGCTGTGCGAATACGCGCCGCGCCAGCTGCTCGACCTGGTGTTCCAGGTCTTCGGCGACAAGGAAGTGCTGGACGCCTACGACGAAGCCAAGCGCCACCAGAAGGACACCGAGACGGAGCTCAAGCGCTTCGAAGCGGAGCTGGACGCCTCCAAGACCAACCTGGAAGGCCTGCGCCTGCGCGTAGCCAACTACCACCAGTGGGAGGACCTGAACAAGGAACGCCGCAACCTGCTGGAAGAAGTCATGCCGAGCCTCGAGTACCACGAGGCGCGCGAGAAGGCGGCGGCCACCTCGAAGGCGCTGCGCGAAGCGAGGAAGCCGCTGGCGCAAGCCGACGCGCAGCTGTCCGAGAAGCGCGCGCAGGTGGCCAGCAGCGCCAAGGCCCTGACCGACGCGCAGGAACAGGAAACCCTGCTGGAGCAGGAAGCGACCGCGCTGGCTTCGCGCCTGGCATCGGTCAATACCAAGCTCAAGCCGCTGGACAGCCTGCTGGAACAGAAGGAGCGCCTGCAGAAGCTGGCGGCCGATGCCGGCGCGGACATCGCGGAAGTGTCGGCCCAGCTGGACGAGAAGTCGGCCGAGCTGTCGAAGCAGCGCGCCGCGCGCGAAGCCATCTCCACCAAGATTGCGGAGCACCAGTCGACCATCTCGGCGCTGCAGGGCAAGAGCGCCATGCCGGAACCGGACGCCGTGCGGCAGATGCGCCGCGCGCTGAACGACGCGAACATTCCGCATGCGATGCTGTCCGATATCGTCGAAGTGACGGATGCGAAGTGGCAGGGCGCCGTCGAAGGCGTGCTGGGCGGCTACGCATCGGTGGTGCTGCTGGAACGCGCCAGGGATGCGGCGGCGGCCTACCGCCTGGCGGAGAAGGAACGCTATCGCCACTTCATCGTGCCCGACTGCGTGGACGCGCCGAGCGTCAAGGATGACAGCCTGCTGTCGGTGGTGCGCTTCTCGGCGCCGGCGCCGGCGTGGCTGATCGACCAGCTGGCGCGCATCACACGCGTCGACTCGGTGGACGAAGGCTTCAAGACCGGCGACGACGAATGGATCACGCCGGACGCGTACCACCGCGAACGCCGCGGCGGCCGCTCGCTGTTCGTGGAAGCGTCGCGCTACCGCTTCGGCGACGCCGGACGCACCCAGCGCCTGGCCGCGCTGCAGAAGGCGCTGCCGTCGCTGGAAGCGCAGGAAGACACGCTCACGCTCGCGATCAGCAAGCTGGCATCGGAAGTGGGCGCGCTCAAGGCCCGCATCGCCGGCGTGGACGCGGCCAAGGAGCTGTCGGCCCGCCACGAGGAATTCGAAGAAGCCGCGCGCGCGATCGCTCCGCTCAAGGCCGAGCGCCTGGAAGTGGGTGGCCGCCTGGGCGAGCTGCAGGGCCTGACCAAGAATGCCACCGTCGCGCGCACCCGCGCCGACACCGCGCTGACCAACGCCCGCATGGCGCTGTCTGAAGGGGAAGCGGGCATGCGCCTGGGCCACAAGCGCCAGATCGAGCAGCGCCACGAGCATGCCAGGGCGCTGGCCGAACTGCGCCGCACCTGGCGCCACCTGCCGCACAGCTGGCGCCGTCCGGCGCGCCGCGCGGCGCTGGTGGCCGAGCACAAGAACACCCACCAGGTCGACCTGCGCGTCACCTGGCTGCAGCACGCGCTGGCGCGCGACGACTGGGAGCTCGACGCCACCGTCATCGACCAGTTCCACCGCCTGAACGATCAGCTGTCCAACCGCCAGGCCGAGACCGACGAGCGGCGCTACCAGAACAACCGCGCGATCGAAGCGACGGCCAACGCGCGCGGCGCCTACATCGAGCGCCTGCGCTACACCATCCGCACCTACGCGAAGAACATCCGCGAGCTGGGCGAGCTGGCGGGCATCGACGTGCATGCCGATCCGGTGCGGCTGGAGAACGACGACGTGCAGCTGGCGCAGGCCGGCCTGCACGTGCGCTTCAAGTTCGACGGCAAGGACCAGATCGGGATGAACGACGGCGAGGCGTCAGGCGGCCAGCAGGTGATGAAGTCGCTGGTGCTGCTGATCGGTTTGCTGAAGTCGGAAGATGGCTCCGGCGGCTTCGTGTTCATCGACGAACCGTTCGCGCACCTGGACATCCGCAACATCCAGCTGGTGGGCGAGTTCCTCAAGAACACGGATGCGCAGTACCTGATGACGACGCCGCTGACGCACAACACCGACGTCTACGACCCGTCCGAGCTGACGCTCATCACCAGCAAGAAGAAGAAGGACTCGCCGTGGGCGCAGCCGATCTTCGTCCTGCAGCGCCGCACCGACGCGCAAGCCGCGTAAGGAAAGGGGCCGTCCCCGGAAGGGACCGCCCCAAGCCGCTCACACGTCGTGCTGCATGCGCCAGCGCACCAGGCCGGCCGAGATCGTGCCGAAGTAGCCCGCCATCAGCGTAATCGCCAGCACCGTCAGCGGCGAATCGCTCAGCCGCTGCAGCGGCATGCTGCCCTGGTTCATGTACACCTCCAGCAGCAGGTACAGCACGCGCGCCGCGAACAGCATCGCAATCAGCAGTCCCAGCGGTTTGAACGGCGTGAAGAAGTAGCCCTCCGGCGTGATCTCCAGGCGGAAGCGCCGGAACGCGAACAGCGCCCAGCCGATGCCGAACGCGGTGCCCACCGCCCAGCTCCCCATCAGCATGACATCGCGCCCGATCACTTCGCTCAGCGTGACCAGGATCATGGCCAGGAACACCAGCATCCCGGTCCAGTGCCGCGCCATGATCGACTGCTGGCGCAGCATCAGCTTGTTGACGCGGGAGTAAATCCGCCAGACCAGAAGGGGACCGAGGACGAGCAGGGCAATCGTGCCGATGTTGAGCGAGTCGAAATTCATACGAATGTGTTGGCGTGGAAAGAGTGTGACATTGTAAGCGCGATGCAGGAGGAATGGCGGTGCCGGCCCAGCGTGCGCGGGCGCGGCGGGCGGCGTGGTAAGGTTTTATCCTGATTTGGAGGAATGCATGCACACGCCAGAACCGCTGATCGCGCACCGCGCGCCCGAACCCGCCCCGATGGACGATCCCATGCCGGAGCCGGCCCACCCGCACCATCCGCCGGTGCCGGATCCGGAGGACGAACATCCCGTCCCCGACCACAATCCCACGATCTTCGATTAGGGCAGCGACGGTTCCCCGGCTCAGTCGAACGCCCAGGAGTAGAGGACGTCGAACGCGGTGTTCGCGCCGGTCTGCACCTGCAGCGTGATGCGTTCGTTCAGCCGGTAGCGCAGCTTGACCAGGCTGGTCGCGCTGGTCGCCCCCTGCTCGAACGACAGGTAGGCGCGCTGCGAGATCCGCTTGCCCACCGTGAGCACCGTGCTCTCCAGCCCCTTCGCCTGCGACAGCCCCAGTTCATCCACGCCCAGCGAGTTGGCGATGCGCGATTGCAGGCCGCCGCCGCGTCCGCCCAGCAGCGCACCGGCCGCGGCACTGAGTACGCCCGCTTCCTGTCCTTCCAGTTGGTCCATGCCGTGTCCCAGCACCAGCCACGAGAGCTTGTCGCTGTCGGGCACGTTGGGCGTCGACACCAGCCGCGCCGAGGGCGCCAGCGCGGTGCCGCGGACCTCCACGCCTGCCTCCACATTGGTCGCGGAAAGCTGCTCGCCCTCCGGGCGCTTGCGCACCGCGCGGATGTTCAGCGACGGGTTGTCGTAGGGGCCGGAGAAGGTGATGATGCCGCGCTCGATCGCCAGCCGCTGGCCGTAGGCGGCATAGGTGCCGTTGATCGCGCGAACCGTGCCGGTGATGCGCGGGGGCCGGTTCTCCGTCATGCGCAGGTTCAGCACGCCCGCCAGCTGGGCGTCCAGGCCCATGCCCTTGAGGTAGAAGTCGTTGCCCAGGTCGGCCTCGATGTCGATGTTCAGCGGCGTTCCGTCGCGGCGCGCGCTGGCCTTGGCCGGCTTGGCGCGTCCGAGCACGATCACGTCGTCCGAGAGCGTCGGGCGCTCCAGCGGCGCCAGTTCGATGCGCGCGCGGTTGGCGCGGAATTTGCCGGTGATCGAGAACTGGTCGGCGGTGCGCAGCAGGGCGGCTTCGCCGCTCACGACCACCGTGCGGTCGGGGCGCGACAGCACTTCCAGCCGGTCGGCGACCAGGCGCAGGTTGGCGGTCGCCTCGCCGCCGGCAAAGCGCACATTGCCGGTGGCGGTGGCGCGCCCCTCCAGTCCTTCGAACGCCAGCTGCTCCAGCAGCAGCTGGTCCCCGGCCATGCGCGCGCGCAGCACGCCGCGCTGCAGCCGCACGCCCTGTTCGGGCCAGCGTGCCGCGAGGTTGTCGCCGCTGATGGTGCCGGTCAGGGTAGGGCTGCCGATGGTGCCGGCGCCGGACAGCGCCATCCGCAGCGCGCCGTCCAGCTCCAGGCCCGGCTGGCGCGCCAATGGCGCCAGCCACGCGATCGAATTCATGTCGGCCTGCGCGCTCAGGCGCAGTGCGCTGTCGCGCGAGACGCGTCCGCCGATCATCTGCACGGTGGAGTCCACGCGGGTCCTGCCGGCGCGCTCGCCGTCCAGCTCCAGCTGCAGGCGCAGCGAGTTGCCGGCCACCTCCGCGCGCGCATCGAGCGTGCGCAATCCCATTGCGACCGGCACCAGCGCGCCTGCCACCAGGTCGCCGCGTTCGCGGAACACGTGGACGCTGCCCGCCAGTGCGGGCGGAACGCCCTGCGCCGGCGGCGCCTGCATGTCCACCGACCAGCGCGCGCCCAGCGCCAGGTCGCCCGACATGTTCTCCCTGATCGCATCGGAGAACTGCGCGAGGTAGGTCAGTGGAACGCCGGTCGCGGACCCGGTGCTGCGCCAGCGCGCGGCGGACTTGTCCAGCATCTGCAGGTTGACCGATCCGGCCGGAAGGGCGATCACGGCGTTCCCCAGCTGCAGTGAGTCCGGATTGACGAGGCTGGCGATGCCGCCCGCTGTGCCGATGCGCAGCGCCGCCGGCGCCTGCAGCGTGAATGCGTAGCGGCCCTTGTTCTGCAGGGCTGCGATGGTGCCGGTCCAGGCAGCGCCGTCCCAGCCGCCGCGCAGCTCGGCCAGCGCGTCCATGGTGTCGCCGCGCGCGGAGGCTCGCAGCGTGTGCGCGCCGCGCGTGCCACTGCTCTGCAGGCGCGCCTCGGCCAGCGACAGCCCGGCGCTTTCGATCCCGGCGGCCTGCACGTCGATGGCCAGCGGGTCCTGCGCGCCGCGGCCTGAGCCGAGGTTGGCGCTGGCGCGCAGCGATGCGATGCGCTGCCCGGCCATGCGCAGGCTGGCTCCTTCCAGCGAGCCGGCCAGCGAAGGAGCGGCCATCGTTCCCGACAGGCTGCCGGCGCCGCGCAGCACGCCGGCGTAGTCCTTCCCCAGCGCTGCCAGCTGCGGCGCGTCGATGCGCCAGTCCAGCCGCTCGCCGGCCGTGCCGAAGCCGCCCCTGGCGGCGGCGACGTTGGCGCCGACGTGCAGCTCGACGTCCGCCCCGGAGATGCGCCGGCGGTCCGCGTCAAAGCGCGCATGTCCCCACAACGGCGAGCCGGACAGGGTGGAATCCTTGATGTTCACGTTCGCGTGCGCGCGCCATGCCTCACCGGTGCGCGCCGTCACGTCGAAGCCGCCATTGATGCTGCCGCCCAGCGCAAAGCCGAATGCGGACGGATCGAAGCGGCTGGCGGTGCCGGCCGCCCGGACCTCGACCGCGCGGCCGGCGCCGTCGTAGCGCGCAGTCCCGGAGGCCGCAAGCACGCCATCGCTGGCGCGCGCCTGCTTCGCCCAGCCCAGTCCCTGCGCCCGCGCCTCGAACGTGGTCTGCGGGCTGGCGAAGCTGCCGCTGGCGACGCCGCTCGCCGTCACCGCGCCCATCATCCCGGCGCGCAGCGCGCCCAGGTCGCGTCCGTCCACGTTCCATTCCAGGCGGTCGGACGGGCGGCCGAAGCTGCCCCGGATGCGCGCATTGTTGCGTCCCAGTGCCAGCGCCGCGTCGGCGTTGGCGATGCGTTCGCGGTCGATGCGGAACTTGCCGTTGCCCGACAGCGGCTGGTCGAACAGGCGGCTCGGCCTGAGCGTGAACGCCACCTCGGCGGCAGGCGCCGGGGCGTAGGTGCCGCGCGCGCTGGCGTTGGCGTTGATGTCTGCGTCCATGTAGTCGCCGAACGAGGCGGGGCTGAAGTGCGACACCGCGGCGTCCACCGCAAACGACTGGTTGCCCGAGATCCCGGCCTCGCCGGTGAGCAGCACGCGGCTGCGGCCGGCGGCGAGCAGCGCGCGTTCCAGGTGCAGCACGCCGGCCTCCAGCCGCGCCACGGCATCGAGGCTCAGGCGCGCGTCGCGCAGGCCGGCGCGCACCGTTTGCTGCGCGCCTTCGCTGGCCACCTCGATCGTGCCCGCGATATTGGTCTGCCTGAGTTTCGAGTGGATCGCCTTCAGGTCGATGCCGTTGGTGCGCAGCGCGAACACGGCGCTGCCGGGGCCGCGCGACGCCTGCCCACGTTCGATGGCGCCGCCGCCGGTGAACTTGCCGGCTGCGCCAAGGTCGATCAGCATCCCCTCCAGTTCCAGCCGTGCGAGGCTGCCGCCCAGGCGGCCCGCCACGCTGCGCAGCGGCAGTCGCTGGTGGTCGATGGCGCCCGGTTCCGCTTCGTTATCCAGCCGGAGCGTGCCGCGCACGCTGCGCGTGGCGGGATCTACCCGGGCATCGACGGCGACCTTCATGTCTGCGCGCGGCAGCGCCGGGTTGAACAGGCCGGGATCGACACCGCTCGCGTTGACCGAGAGCGCACGTAGCGGCACCGCGTCGTAGGGCGCCAGTGTCAGGTGCGCGTTGCCGCGCGCCTGGCCCGCCGTGCCGGTCGCATCGATCTGCGCCAGCGCCAGGCTGCCGCTCGCGCGCAATGCCAGCTTTGCGGCGGGCCGTCCCGCAGGCGGTTGCGCCTGGGCGAGGCTGGCGCTGGCATCGAGCTTGAACGGGAGTTGCGCGCCCAGCGTGCCGTTCGCTGCCAGCGCGCCCCATGGCGTGCGCGCGGACGCGTCGCGCAGTTCCCAGCGGGTGCGCCCGCCCGCCAGCTTGAAGCGAATATCGTCCACCTGCACGGGAGTCGCGTTGGCCTGCGCGTAGGTCAGGCGCGTCACGCGCGCGTCGTCCACATGCAGTTCGAATGGCGCGGCCAGGCTCTTTGGCATGGGCGAGGGCGGGGCCGTGCCCAGCGACTGCACATGGATGTTCGCCGCGTGCAGCGCATTGATCGCCACGCCGCCTGAGAAATACTGGAACGGCGACCAGTCGATCGTCACGTCCCGGGCCACGATGATGCGCAGCGGCGTGCGGTGCTCGATCCGGTCGATGTGCATGCGTCCGTAGAGCGAGCCGGTCACGCCCCTGGTGGTGAGCTGGCCGCCGCTGGCGCGCACGATGCGCTCCATCACCGTCTGCAGCGTGGTTTCGCGGCCGCCATACCAGTAGGCCCCGGCGGCCAGGGCCGCCAGCACGGCGACGGCGATGCCGGTCCGGCGCAGCCAGCGGCGGCGCGGTACGGGAGCGGGGGCGGGTGTCGGGTTGGCGTCCATCAGAAGGTGAATCCCAGCGAGAAGTGCAGCCTGACTTCGCGCGCGGCTTCCCCGTACGCGACGTCCACGTTGATCGGACCGACCGGGCTGCGCCAGCGTGCGCCGACGCCGACGCCGACCTCGGGCTTGAGGTCGCGCAGCTTGTCGGCGGCATTGCCCGCGTCGACGAAGACCGCCGCGCCCCAGCGCGGCTTGAACCAGTACTGGTACTCGGCGCTGCCGGTGGCCAGGTAGCGGCCCCCGACGATAGCCTCGCCCTCGCGCACGCCCAGGTCCTGGTAGCCGTAGCCGCGCACCGACTGGTCGCCGCCGGCGCGGAACAGGTAGGCGGAAGGCACGCCGTCCTTCTGGCGCGAGGCGAGTGCGCCGAACTCGCCGCGCAGCACCAGGGTCGATTGCGGCGAGAGCGGCCGGTAGTAGATGCCGCGCACCAGCGCGCGCACGAAGCGCTCGTCGGTCAGGATGGGCAGCACGGCGCCGCCCAGCTGCGCGTTCAGGACGTAGCCTTTCGACGGCAATACCAGGTTGTCCAGCTCGCGCTTGGTCCAGCTGAACATGAGCGGCAGGCTCTTGCTGCGCGAGCGGACCTGGTCGCCGACCTGCTTCTTCTCGGTCATCAGCTCGAGCGTGAGCGAGCGCTCCAGCAGCGGCGTGCCCCAGCTGCGGCGCAGCGCGACCGTGGCGGCCGTGGTCACCTCGCCGTTCAGGTCATTGCGCTCGATGGAGGTGCCGAAGCTGTCGTTGTAGCCGCGCGCGGAAGTCGGCAGGAAGAAGTCCGCCATCGCGGTCTGGCGGCGCGACTCCAGCGTCAGCGCGCTCTTCATGCGCAGGCCGTACACATCCAGGTCGTCGTAATTGAGCTGCGAGCGGTAGCCGGTATTGGTCGAGAAACCCAGGCCGACGCTGACGTTCTTGTATTTGTTCTCGGTGACGCGCACGATCACCGGCACCGAGGTGACGGGCGGCGCGGGCTGGCGCTGGCCTTCTTCCAGCTCCTCGACTTCCGCCTCGACCACGCCGGACATGTCCGCGACCACCTCCACGCCGCTGAAGTAGCCGGTGTCCTGCAGGCGCGCCTGGAAGGCCTGCAGCTGCGCCTCGCTGTATTCGTCGCCCGGATTGATCGGATTCAGGTTCTCGATGATGCTGGCGGGGTAGCGCGACAGGCCCTCGATCTTCAGGCCGTCGAAGCGCATCTCCGGGCCGCTGTCCACTGTGACCGCAAGCGTCGCGCGGCGCGTGTCCGGATCGACGGTCGCGCTGGAGGCGGCCAGGCGGGCGCGCGGATAGCGGGTCAGCATGACCTGGCGCAGCAGGTTGCGCTTGGCCGCTTCCCAGTCGGCCTGGCGGAAGATGCGGCCGGGCGGCAGGGTCCAGCCGGCGCGCAGCGCGTCCGCGTCGAACGGGGTGGCGCCCTCGGAAGGCGTGAAGCCGCGCAGCGCGACATCCACGTCCGCCACCCGCACCGGCTCGCCCGGTTCCACGCGAACGCGCGCCACCGGCTGGGCGGCCCCGGTGTCCAGCTGCGCGGTGATCTGGGCGGAGTAATAGCCCTCGGTCTCGACCAGCGTACGCGCCTGCGCGGGTGCGGCGCGTACCAGGCGCGCCAGCTGCTCCTGGTCCACGCGCGCGTTGCCCTGCCAGCGCACCAGGTCCAGGTTATCGCGCAGCAGCTCCTCGATGTCGCCTGGCGCCTCGATCGCCACGGAATAGCTGACTGGTTGTGCAAAAGCGCCAGCTGCCGGCAGAAGGGCGGCCACGGTCATGGCAATTTGTGCCAGAATTCTGGTTCCCCGCAGCGGGACTGCAAGCCGGTCCGCGAATCGGTCGAAATACATGTCGCTCCACTCTGAAGTATCCGTCCGGATGTTACCGGAACGGCTGGGAAGATGGCGAACGGCTAACACTGAAAGAAAGACATGCAAGCTCACAATGCCGCCCTGGTGCTGTTTTCCGGCGGCCAGGACTCCGCCACCTGCCTGGCCTGGGCGTTGGAGCGCTTCGAGCGGGTGGAAACCATTGGCTTCGACTACGGACAGCGCCACGCGATCGAAATGACCGTGCGGCCGCAGCTGCTGGCCAGCATGCGCGCGGTGAAACCGGCCTGGGGCGAGCGCCTGGGCGAAGACCACGTGGTGGACCTGTCGCTGATCTCGCAGATCTCCGATACCGCCCTGACCAGCGATGTTGCCATCGCCATGCAGGACAACGGCCTGCCGAATACCTTCGTCCCGGGCCGCAACCTGCTGTTCATGACGGTGGCGGCCACGCTGGCATACCGCCGCGGCCTGGATGTGCTGGTGGGCGGCATGTGCGAGACCGACTTTTCCGGCTACCCGGACTGCCGCGACGACACCATGAAGGCGCTGCAGGTCGCGCTCAACCTCGGCATGGCGACCCGCACCCGCCTCGAAACCCCGCTCATGTGGATCGACAAGGCCCAGACCTGGGAACTGGCGCTGGCGCTGGGCGGCGATACGCTGGTGGACCTGATCCGCTCCGGCACCCACACCTGTTACCTGGGCGAGCGCGGCGAGCTGCATGACTGGGGCTACGGCTGCGGCAAGTGCCCGGCGTGCGAACTGCGCGCGCGCGGCTACCGCGAATTCGCGGCGCGCCGCCAGGGCTGAGGAGCTGCATGCGCATCGCCCTGCTGACCGACCTGCATGCGAACCGCGAGGCGCTGGAAGCGTGCCTCGCGCACGCGCACGCGCAGAACGCCGACCAGTTCGCGTTCACCGGCGACCTGGTGGGCTATGGCGCGGACCCGGGCTGGGTGGTGGATACGGTGATGGACTACGCCAGCCGCGGCGCGGTGGTGGTGCAGGGGAACCATGACTACTTTGCCACGCAGCCGGTGCGGCCCCAGATGCACCCCGAGGCGCGCGAAGCGCTCGAATGGACGCGCAGCCAGCTCGGTAGCAGCCACGCCGCCTACCTGGCCGGGCTGCCGCTGGTGGCCGAGATGGACAAGCTGATGTTCGTGCACGCCAGCGCGCACGAGCCGGCGAAGTGGGAATACGTGAAGGGCGTGGAGCAGGCCGAGCGCAGCTTGCGCGCGACCCATGCCCGCGTCGTCTTTTCCGGCCACGTGCACGCGCCCGCGCTGTACCGGCGCGCGGACGACGGGCGCATGGGCAAGCACGTGCCGGAGGACGACGCGCCGATCGCCCTGCGTCCGCAGCACCAGTACCTCGTGCTGCCAGGATCGGTGGGGCAGCCGCGCGACGGCAACTGCGCCGCCTGCTACGCGATCTACGATGACGAGACGCGCGAGGTGTCGTATTTCCGGGTGCCGTATGACCACGGGGCGGCGGCCAGGCGCGTGATTGCGGCGGGGCTGCCGCTGGTCTTCGCGATGCGGCTGATCGAAGGGCTGTAGCCGGCGGATAGTCCCCGAAAAAAAAACCGGCGCATGCGCCGGTTTTTTTCATTCATCCGCCAGCTCAGGCGGCGACTGCAGGCGCGGCGATCTCGCGCGCCGCGCGCTCCTTGCGGCGCTTCATCACGTACCACACGATCGCGGCCGGGATCAGCAGCGGCAGCATCAGCGGCGAGACCGCAACTGCCAGCGCCACCGCGCCGACGGCCAGGCCGAAGATCGCCATCACGCCGACACCCGCGAACACCAGCGCAAGAACCACGCCGACAAACACCAGCACCACGCCCGCCACCAGCATGCCGATGCCGCCGGCAACGACGCCGACGAATGCGGCCAGCGGGCCTTCGAGTTGCTCATCGCCGAATACGACGTGCACATCGCCCGCGTCGAACGCCAGGCTCCAGACAGCCATCGCGAGCAGGACCAGGATGGCAACGGCAGCAAACTTTTTCATGATGAGACTCCGTGACAAGTGTAGTTGGTATGGGCTCACTGTAAATTTGTGCGCGCTGCCGTGCCATCGGAATGCGACAGACTGCATTTTTTGCAGGTCCAGTGTGCGTTTGCGGCGATGAGTCGGTGCGTAGCACGCATTGCGGCCGCCGCCCAACGGACCGGTTTGCCTTGAATTGCAGGGAGGGCGGCCTATACTGGATGCTTGCCGTTGAAGCTGGAGCACCGACCATGCCGTACACTGCACGACGTCCCCGGAGTACGGGGGGCAAGAACCCGCCATCCGCGCCGCCGACTGTCCCTCCCATCATCATCAACCCGTTCCGCCACGAACAGCCCGCACCTGCGATCGACCCGCGCATCGACCTGCCCAGGCCGCCGGTGCGTCCGCCCGGCCTGCCTGCCATGAGAATGTGGCAAAGCGCCGCTATTTGATTGTCCTGGCGATAACTTTCGAACACGCTGCCGCTGCCTCCTGCTAGTATTTCCTCATTGCATTTGAGGGAATACTGAATGGAAAGCCGCCTCACCCGCCTCGAAGCCGTCCAGTCCATGCTGCTCGCGATCGGGCAGATGACGACCACGGGAGGCGACATCACCGAGTTCGTCCGGGCCGTGCACCGCGAGCTGGGCCGCATCATGTATGCGGCCAACTTCTACGTCGCGCTGGCCGACAGCGAGGACGGCACCGTGCGCTTCCCGTATTTCGTGGACGAGCTGGACGAGACGCCCGATCCGGCCGTGCCGGTGCGGCTGGCGTCGCCGGACGAATCGCCGACCAACTGGGTGATCCACAACCGCAAGCGCCTGGTGATGACGCGCGACGAGCAGAGCGCAGGCGGCGCCGACGGCGCCGAGTGGGGCATCGGGAGCATCGCCGAACACTGGATGGGCTGCCCGCTGCTCGACCAGCATGGGCGCGCGCTGGGCGCGATCGTCATCCAGAGTTACGACACCCGGCATACGTTCAGCGACGAGGACCAGCAGCTGTTCGCGGTCATCGCCCGCCACGTCGCCACCGCCCTGCAGGGCCTGCAGAGCATGGACCGCCTGGAGCGCGCCGTTGCCGAGCGCACCGCGCTGCTGGAGCAGCAGAACGCGGCGCTGAAGGAAGCCCAGAGCGAACTGGTACGGCAGGAAAAGCTCGCCTCGCTGGGACGTCTGGTGGCAGGCGTCGCGCACGAGATCAACACCCCGCTGGGCATCTGCGTCACGGCCACCAGCCACCTCGTGCAGGAACTCAAGCTCACGCGCGAAGAACTGGCCAACGGCGAGATGACCGAGGACAGCCTGGTGCAGTTCTTCGACATCCTCGACCAGTCGCTGCGGATCATGACCACCAACACCCAGCGCGCCGCCGCGCTGGTGCGCAGCTTCAAGCAGGTGGCGGTCGACCAGTCCTCGGACGACCTGCGCCGCTTCAACCTGAAGCGCTACCTGGACGAAGTGCTGCTGTCGCTGCAGCCCAAGTTCAAGGGGCGTTCCGTGAAAGTGGAGCTCGACTGCCCGGCCGACATCGAGCTTGAAAGCTTCCCTGGCGCCGTCTCGCAGATCGTCACCAACATGATCGTCAACTCCCTGCTGCACGCCTACGAGCGCGACCAGCCGGGCACCATCACGATCATCGCGCGGGCGGAGGCGGACGACAGCGTCGCCTTCGACTACCGCGACGATGGCGCCGGCATGGACGAGGCCACGCTCGCGCAGCTGTTCGACCCCTTCTTCACCACCAAGCGCGGCACCGGCGGCAGCGGCCTTGGCGCTCACATCCTCTACAACCTGGCCACTGGCGCCCTGGGCGGCACCGTGCGTGTCGACAGCGCGCCCGGCGCGGGCCTACACTACCAGCTGCGCTTCCCGCGCAACCGCCGCAGCGCCGCCACGGCGTGAGCCGTCCCGGGGACTGTCCTGATGGACTGTCCCCCGTCTGTTGGCGGATTTGACTAATTCATGGCGGATTCCGCCAAAAGACAGGGGACAGTCCCGTAGCGACAGTCCCCTAGGAGCGATGTCAGTCGGGGAAGCGGCGGGTGATGTCCAGGGCGGCGTCCATGTTCTCGATCAGGAGGCCGACGATGTTCGGATCGAGGTGCTTGCCGGCGATTTCGCGCATATAGTCGGTGACTTGTTCCACCGGCCACGCGTCCTTGTACACGCGCTTGTGCATGAGGGCGTCGAACACGTCGGCCACGGCGACGATGCGCGCATACGGGTGGATCTGCTCGCCCTTGAGGCCCTGCGGGTAGCCGCTGCCGTCGAATTTTTCGTGGTGCTGGTGGGCGATCACGGCCGCCGCTTTCAGGATCGGGCGCGAGGAGCCGTCCAGGATCGACATGCCGACCTCGGGGTGCTGCTTCATGATCTCCCATTCGTCCGGAGTGAGCTTGCCCGGCTTGAGCAGGACGGCGTCCGGCGTGGCGATCTTGCCGATGTCGTGCATCGGCGAGGCGTGCATGAGGATGGCCGTCTCTTCTTCCGGCATGCCGGCCTTGCGGCCCAGCAGCTGGCAGACCTGCGCCATGCGGCGCACGTGGTTGCCCGCTTCGTTCGAGCGCGATTCGACCACGTCGCCCAGGCGCAGGATCAGTTCGGCCTGGGTGTCGGTGATTTCCTGGTTGAGCAGGATGTTGTCGAAGGCGATGGCGACGCCGGAGCAGAACACTTCCAGCAGCTTTTCGTCCAGCTCGGACACGGATTCCACGCCCTTCAGTACCAGCAGGGAAGCCTTGCCGCTGCTGCTGTTCGGGAAGTAGCCGACGAAGGTGTCGCCATGCAGGCGCGAGATGCGGTTCTGGTGCGCTTCGTTCAGCTGGGCGATGAGGTCCTGCTCGCCCAGCACGTCGTTCATGTCGCCGATCTGCGCCAGCACTTCGTATTCGTCCTGGCCGCGGATGACGGAGGCGCCGCGCAGGCGCAGCAGCGCGCTTTGCTCCAGGCGCAGCAACGCGACCACCTGCTGCAGCAGGCCGCTGGCGAAGTCCTTCAGGTTACGCTGCTGGAAGATGTGCGCCGACGCTTCGATCACGCGCTCCAGGCCTTCGCGGTACGACATCTGGGTGCGCCGCGCTTCTTCCACTTTCATGATGTCGCGGTAGGCGCGCAGCGCGGCAAAGGTGGTGGTGAACAGCTTGGTGCGGTCGAGCTCGGTCTTTTCCTTGTAGTCGTTGATGTCGTAGTCGACGATCACGCGCTCTTCCGGCGCCTGTCCCGGCTGGCCGGTGCGCAGCACGATGCGGGTGAACTGGTTGTCCAGGTCCTGGCGCATCCAGCGCGCCACTTCCAGGCCACTGTCTTCCGTGTCCATCACCACGTCCAGGAACACCAGCGCGATGTCGCTCTCGCTGCCCAGGATTTCCTTGGCCTGCGCGGTGTTGTACGCGTGCAGGAAGGTGAGCGGGCGGCCGTCGAGGCGGAAGCGGCTCAGCGTGAGTTTGGTGATGTCGTGGATGTCCGGTTCGTCGTCGACGAGCAGGACTTTCCAGGGAATGACTTTTGGTGCGCCTTTGGACAGGAATGACATAGGGTGGGAATGAACCTGCAAATTGAGTTGGCGCAACTAGCGCAAGCGTGATCGATTGTAGTACGCCTCTTTCCACTTAACAATAATTGGGGAGATTTATGGAAGCTTGTGTTGCTGGGGAGAGCCAACCCTGTATTTATGCGTACAGCTTCTGGCAACGTTCGCAGTAGTAGCTGGCGCGCCGGGTGCGGCCAAGATTGGCTTTTTTGAAAGGGATGTGGCAACGCGGACAACTTGTCTGGCGGTGCGCCAGCCAGTGCTTCTTGAGCACGAACTGCTTTTTCCATTCCAGGAAGTCGAAGCTGTAAACCCGGGCCTGTTCGACCAGCGCGCGCAGCTTGGGCGCGGGCAGGGCGCCGACCGCCGACAGCGGATGCACGCGGATGCGGAACAGGACTTCGTTCTTGATGATGTTGCCCACGCCCGAGAACAGCTGCTGGTCGAGCAGGGCGTCGCAGGCCAGCATGCCGGGCTCGGCCCGCAGCTTCTTGCGCGCGGCGGCCGGGTTCCATTCGTCCGACATGACGTCAACGCTCCAGTCGTAGTCGGCCAGGTTGGCATAGCGGATGGCGCAGGCGTAGAAGTTCAGTTCGCTGCCGTCGTCGAAGCCCAGCGAGAGGCGCGGCGGCGTCTCCTTGCGCTCGTCGATGCGGTAACTGCCGAACAGGAGGAAGTGGATGCGCAGCGTGACCTCGTCCAGTTCGATCAGGAAGTGCTTGCCCCAGCTGCGCAGGGAGACGATGCGCTGCCCTTCGAGCGCGCCGGCGTCGATGGCGCGGACGTTGCCGCCGGCACGGGCGACGGTGCGTCCTTCGAAGCGGGCGGCCTCTTCGCGCAGGATGACGAGGGATGGTCCTTCAGGCATGCCTGCATTCTGGCGCGGCGCCTGGAACCGGGCTGTGCGGAGGCTAACATTTGGATACAAAGTAGGCATCCGCTGTTATATTGTTTGTCGCTCGCCGGAGTATATTGGTGTCCTATCCTTGAAAGGAATACTGCCATGAACACGCTGATTCGTTCCCTTACCCTTGCTGGGCTGGCCGCGCTTACCTCCGCCACTGCAATGGCGGGCGGCGCGACGGTGACGTTCACGCATCCGGAGAACTATTCCGACTTCCCCTACTCGGAAGTGGACCGCGACTGGCTGCTGAAGGAAACGGCAGACCACTTCATCAAGCTGGCCGCGCGCCTGCCTGCCGGCCAGGACCTGAAGATCGAGGTGCTCGACTACGACCTTGCCGGCGACCGCAAGATCGGCTACGCCTACCTGCACGACTTCCGCATCCTGAAGGGGCGCGCGGACTGGCCGAGCATGAACGTGCGCTACACGCTGACGGAAAACGGCCAGGTCATCAAGCAGGGCGAGGAGCGCATCCGCGACATGGCGTACCTGAACCACATCAACCGCTACTTCTCGGGCGATCCGCTGCGCTACGAGAAGCAGATGGTGGAAGAGTGGTTCCGCGAGCGCTTCGGCGTCTCGCGCCGGTGACGACGGCAAAAAAAGACCCGGCGCATGCCGGGTCGAGGTGCTGAATCCGATGAAGGACAGTCCGCGAGGGACTGTCCTTTTTTCTTACTGCTGTTCCTTCTTCTTCGCCGCTTTTTCTTCCAGCTTCTTCTTCAGGCGCTCGGCCGGGTCCTTGATGTCGAAGTCCGACGGCGCGGCGAACAGCTCGGCAGAGGGTTCGGCGCGGCGGATGTTCTCCAGGCGGTAGATGCGGTCGCCGTAGCGCGGGTCGCTGTGCTTGGAGTACACCGTCACCTGCAGATCGGGCGAATACCAGGTCTCGTCGGTGACGACGATCGGGCGCACATTGCCTACTTCGCCGGCCGGGATTTCGTAGCTGCTCATCTTGCCCTCGGCCTTGACGCCTTCGAAGTTGCGGGTGCCCAGGTCCTTGACGGTGGCGTTGCGGGCAAACTTGCTGTCCGCCGAGGCGCGCGCGATCGCAGGAGCCAGGCGGCGCAGCTGTTCCGCCTTGCCTTCCATTTCCTTGACCACGCGCACGCTCACTTCCTCGGCGCGCTTGGCGCCTTCCGGCATGCCGTGCTCGAAGCGGCGCACCACGGTCGCTTCGCCCTCGCCATCTTTACTGCGCTCCTTGCGGATGCGCTCGACGTGGACGCGTGCGCGTTCGCGCGCCTCCGACGCCAGTGCGCGCGCCCGTTCGTTGATCTCCGGGCTGATGCGGGTGCCGGTCTTCTTTTCCGGATTCAGGACGAAGGTGACCGGGCCGTCCTGGATCAGGATGGTGCGCATGTCGCCGTCCTCGCCGCGGATCTCCTGGCGGGTGCGGCCCTGGCTGTCGCGGTAGCTCATGGTCGAATGCTTCTTCACGATCTGGTTGCCGTCCGGGAGGACCTGCACGCGCTCGGACACCGCCTCCGCACTGTACGGCGCGTTCTTTACCGGGCCGCGCGGGCCGCGGAAGGCGCCGGCGATGTGGCCGCCGTGCGTGGCGAAGGCATATTCGTGGGCGTGCACGCGGAAGCGCTCGGCCGCCTCGGCATGGACGGCGTGCGGGGCGCGCTCGACGCGTTCCACGCGCACTTCGCGGCGCACTTCCTGGCCTGCGTCCACGGTCTCTTCGGCCATCGCCGGGGCCAGCGCTGCCGCCAGCAGTACAGTCAGAAGGATCTGTCGGGTCATCATGGTGTTCCTCTTCGGTTGGTTTTACTGTGATTCGGATGTCAGGCGCACGGCCAGCGGTTCGCCGTCGCCGGTCACCAGCATTTCGGCGCGCACGGTGCGGCCCGCGGTTTCGGGCGAGACCGGCACGCCCGCTTCGGCCAGCGCGCTGCCGGGCAGCTCGGCCTCGACCAGGCGCGGCGACGGTTCGGCTTCGATGCGTTCGAGCGAGTCGAGCGCGATGAAGGCGGTGCCGCCGTCGCGGTACACCAGCGGCAGCGCCTCGTCGGCGCCCGGGCGTGCGCCCTGCAAGGTGACCATCAATACCAGGACGGCGGCGCAGGCGCTGCCCACCCCGGCCAGGCCCCAACTGCCCGGCGACAGGCGCTGGTACCAGCGGCGCCGCGCGTGCTGCTTGCGGAAGACGTCCATCAGTTCTTTTTCCACGCCCGGCGGCGCGTTGTGCGCCTGCAGTGCGCCGCGCAATTGCGCGAAGCGGGGCTGGAGGATGTCGTCGTGTTGGTCAGTCGTGTTCATGTCGTTCCTGCCTTTCAGGCTGCGTCCAGTGCGGCGCCGGCGAACTTTTTCGCCAGTGCGGCGCGGCCGCGCGATAGCCGCGAGCGCACCGTGCCGATGTCGACCTGGCAGATGTCGGCGATCTCCAGGTAGGACATGTCGTGCAGCTCATACAAAATCACTGCGTCGCGGTAATGCGGCGGCAGTTTCGACAGCGCCAGCCGGACCTGCTCGGCCTGTTCGTTGCCGAGCATGCGCTTGAGGGGCTCGGCGCTGTCGTCGCCTCCCAGGTCGAGTTCGCCGTCTTCGTCTTCGGCGCAGCTCAGGCTGTCGGTACGGCGGCGCGTCTCTTCCAGTTTCATCACCACGTTGCGCGCCACGCCGAACAGGAAGTTCTGCAGCTGGCCGCGCAGCGGGTCGTAGCCGAAACTGCCCGACAGCAGGCCCAGGAAGACTTCCTGCACCACGTCGGCGGCGGTGTCGGGCGAGCCGCAACGCAGCAGCGCGAAGCGGTACAGCGGCCCCTGGTGGCGCCGGTACAGCGCCTGAAAGGCGGCGCTGGAGCCGTCGCGCAGCTGGCGCAGCAGTTCGATATCGGTGGTGGCGGTCTCGGTGGTCATCGTTATGCTCTTTGATGGTATTCCCGGTCCGGGACCGGAAAGTTCCAATTATTTTTATGTCGTCAACGAATCACGTCAGGAGACCCTTCGTCCCAGGCGGACGAAGGATCGGGGGACGGTCCCCGGGATGGCGGAATCCGCCATAAGTATGGCGATTCCGCCAAAAACAAACGGCCGGGGCTGAACTGAACGGCAGCTGCGTCCGGGTCAGGGCGCTGCGGCGCGGACGATCTTGTGGATGGTACCGTTCGAGCGGAGCAGGTACAACTCGCCGGCGCCGTCGCGGCCGAACGAGACGATGCCGCCGAGCGCGGGGGTGTTCCAGTTGACCTGGGGCGTCGGGCTGATCCCGTCCAGCATGAAGCTCTTGAGGAAGCCACTGCAGAAATCGGAGTAGAAGTAGTGCCCGGCCAGTTCCGGCAGCGCGGCGCCGCGGTAGACCAGGCCGCCGGTGATCGAACAGGCCCCGTTGGCGTGCGTGTACTCGATCCACGGCGTCTCCAGCCCGGTCTTGTCGCACGAGGCGGCGCCGAAGCATTCGCTGCCTTCGAGGATGTCCCAGCCATAGTTGACGCCTGGCCGCGTGGCGCTGACGATATTGATTTCCTCGGCCCGGCTCTCGCCGACGTCCGCGATCACCAGGCTGTTCCCGTCGAAGGCGAAGCGCCACGGGTTGCGCAGGCCAAGCGCCCAGATTTCGCCGCGTGCGCCGGCCTGGCCGGCAAACGGATTGCCGGTGGGGATGCGGTAGGGCTCGCCGATGCGGGACTGGCTGACATCCAGCCGCAACAGCTTGCCCAGCAGGACGTTGCGGTTCTGGGCGTTGCCCGGTGGGTCGCCGGCACCGCCGCCGTCGCCGGTGCCGAGGTAGAGGTAGCCATCGGTGCCGAAGGCCACCAGGCCACCGTAATGGTTGGTGAAGCCAGGGTGGGGGATGCGGATGATCTCGAGGTAGCCGGTGACGTCGGCGCGGTCGGGATTGGTGGACACGGTATGGCGCTCGACCACGATATTGTTGCCCGTGTCCGTGTAGTAGATGTAGAACACGCCGCTGCTCGCGTAGTCGGGCGCGAAGGCCATCGACAGCAGCCCGCCTTCGCCGGCCGTGGAGACGCGCGCGCTGATGTCGAGGAATGGCAGCGCCAGCAGCGCGCCATTGCGCACGACGCGGATCCGTCCCGGCCGTTCGGTGATGAACTGGCGCGCGTCGCCGGGCGGACTGATGAGGAAAGTAGGGAACTCGAGTCCGCTGAGGAACACGTGGGTGGTGATCAGGTTGGCGAAATCGGCGCGGTAGCGTACTTCGACCTGGGCTGTGGCGCCGGCCACGACGTTGACCGTGTCGGGCGTGAGGATGGGAAAGAAGGTGGAGCCGCCGGAGACCACCGGGTCGGCGCTGATGCGGTAGCTGCCGGGTGTGAGGCCCGTGAGGCTCTCGCCCTGGTTGAGCGTGCGGGAAAAGCCGTTCGGGCCGGCGATACGGATGACCAGGATCGTGCCCGTGGGCGCCTGGGTGATGCGCACGATGAGGATGCCGGTGCTGGCAACCGGTGGATTGCCGAAGCGGATTTCGGTGCTCCCTCCGCAGCTGGCAAGGGTGGACAGCAGCGCGAGGGCGGCAAGAATCGCGCCGAGGAAACGTTTGCTCGCGTGTGGCATGGCGTCCTCCGTCGGCCGCAGACAAGGCGGCCTGCCCGGTGACGCTACGCCGCTTTTGCGCAGGCCGGCGCACGCATGGAGGGGGCCTTGCCCCTTCCTTTCATCGCGTCAGGCGGTAGATCAGCAGGGCGGTGCGGACCGCGGCCTTTTCCAGAGAGGCCGGTTCCAGGTCCTCGTTCGGCGAATGGGCGCCGCGCCCGCTCACGCCCAGCCCGTCCAGGCTGTCCACGTACGAGGAGACGAACTGGATGTCGCCCGCGCCGCGCTTGCCCGGCGGGTAGGCCGCGACCGTCCCCAGGCCGGCGTCCGCGCTGGCTTTGGAATAGATGTCGAGCAGTTTCATGTTGCCCGGCGTCGGCGCCATCGGCGGATACGAATCCTGGAACGTGATGCTGGCGCTGGTGCCCGGCAGGCTCTGCGCGACGATCTCGCGCATCTGCGCGCGCACGCGCACGGCCTGCTCCATGGTCAGGAAGCGCAGGTCGCCCTTGACCAGCGTGGTGTTGGCGATGATGTTCTCCTTGCCGTAGGCGGTACCGGTCATGTTCGACTCGGAGAAGGAGGTGGTGGTGCCGCCCAGGATCACGCCCGGGTTGTAGGTCAGGTTCGCTTCCGGCAGCTCGCGGCGGAACGCGTCCAGGATGCGCGCCGCCTCGTAGATGGCGCCGTAGCCGGTGCCCTGGCCGAAAATGCCCGACGAGTGGCCTTGCCGGCCCTTGACTTCCAGCGTCCACGACGACGAGGAGCGGCGGCCCACCGTGCCGGTGGCGTTGCCGTCGACGACCACCGTGCCCTCGAAGGCGAGCGCGATGTCGCTGCGCTTGGCCGCGTCCACCATGTCGCGGCGCGAGATCGACTTCGGGTCGCCCGCGTCCTCCTCGTCGCCGGTGAACATGACGGTGATGGTGGTGTTGTCCAGCGCGCCTTCCTTGTGCAGCGCGCGCAGGGCTTCGATCACGACCACGTCGCCGCCCTTCATGTCGCTGATGCCCTGGCCGCGGATGCGGTCGCCGCGCCGCTCGAACTTCTGCACCGGATCGTCAGGTTCGAACACGGTGTCCAGGTGCCCCAGCAGCAAGAGGCGCTTGCCCTGCTTGCCGGTGCGGGTGGCTTCCAGGTGGCCGGCGCGCTGCATCGACGCAGGCATCTCGATCCAGCGCGTCTTGAAGCCGAGCTTGTCCAGCTCCTGCGCAAAGATCTTGCCCACTTCGCGCACGCCGGCGTGGTTCATGGTGCCGCTATTGATGTTGACGGTGCGCTCCAGCAGGTCCATCGCCTGCGGGGCGTTGG
Source organism: Pseudoduganella sp. GCM10020061 (assembly GCF_042683405.1). Lineage (NCBI taxonomy): Bacteria > Pseudomonadati > Pseudomonadota > Betaproteobacteria > Burkholderiales > Oxalobacteraceae > Pseudoduganella > Pseudoduganella sp. GCM10020061. The sequence goes on from NZ_JBHUJS010000001.1 coordinate 771,914, forward strand.
CGCGGACCGAGGCGACGATGCGCTCCTCGGCCGGGCTGAGGTTGTCGGCGTGTGCCGTGCCCACGGCGCAGGCCACGCCGAGTGCGCACAGGGCGCGGGAGAATGTGAACATAAAAAAAGTTCTCTGTGGAAACATGCGCCCACTCTACACCGGATCGCCAAATGGGGACAGACCCCATTTTCAAAATGGGGACAGACCCCATTTCGGGCACCCGGGGAAAAGAAAAATGGGGACAGACCCCATTTTCGAAATGGGGTCTGTCCCCATTTCGGGGTCTGTCCCCATTTCGGTTTCGCTAGGGCGGCGGCAGCGGGACGATGGCGGTGCGGGTCTTGTGCACTACGCCGGACGGGGCGAACAGGATGACGTACTCGCCTATGGCGCCCGCCGGGCCGGGATAGTTATATAGCCAGGCTTCGTAGCCGCTGTCGAACCGGATGCGCTGCACCGGTTCGCCCAGCGCGCGCGCCTGCTCGCGGGTGGTGTGCCCGGCGACGATCTGCCCGGTCAGCGCATCGAGCGGCACGGTGCGGATTTCCTGCTGCGGCGCGCTGGCGCAGCCGGCCAGCAGCAATGCGGCGATCAGCGCCCTCATGGCTGCTCCTTCGGCGCGTCGTCCATGTATTCGAAGTGGAGCAGGGTGTCGTCCGGCCACGACGGGTCCCAGATCGGCGCGAAGTAGGCGCGGTCCAGCATCGACTGGCAGTCGCAGTAGGGCAGGGTCTCGGGCGTCTCGCGCCCGCCCGCATACAGCTGGCGGAACGGCAGCACTTCGCGCCGCTCCCCATGCGTGAGGATGACATTGAAGACCGGCCGCTCGGCAAAGAACAGGTAGCGCCCGTCATGCGTGCCGCACACGGAGTCGATACTGGTGAGCATGCGGTCCAGCCACGCGAACATCGGCGCGGTTTCCGATACCAGCCCGGCCTCCATGCCAACCCGGCACTCCAGCCGCAAGTCGCCCAGGCGGCGCGTGCCGGGAGGCAGGCCCGGGGTCTGCACCCACGCCCGCCAGGTCATGCTGCTGGTCTTGCGGTTGGCCAGCACGGCGGCGTCCTCGCGCGCGGCCAGCGCGTTGCGCTCCAACGTAAAGCTGTGATCGGGCGCGATCGCGACCGGCAGCGATACCGTATCGCCCGCCACCCGCAGCGTGACGCCATCCATTTTGGTGCCCGGCACCCGCGGCAGCACGCGGAAACGCAGCGTGGCGGCCGGCGCGAGCCGCCGCTCGCGTTCGAACAGATCCATGCCCTTGAGCATCCGGCGGTAGGACTTGTCGACCGGGTCCCTGGTCGTCGTCACGTGCACCGTGGCGGCGCCGGGAGCGGGTTTCTCCTGGGCAAACGCATAGGAAAATACTGACAAGGTCAGGGTGAGCAGTAGGATTCGGCGTCGCATGCCCCCATCATAAAATCAAACCAAAAATTGCTGCGCGCGAATGCTTTGGCTCTTAATATTTCCCAATAAAATCAAATAATTACGCGTGTCGCATTTTTTTCACCTTTTTTCGTGCACGATTGCCATCTTTGCGATATTTACAGGAAATCGTCACATATAATGCGACAAACAAGCAGTCTCATCCGCAATACATTGGGTTATCAACTGTAGGTCCTGTCTGACGCGATGTAGGTAGTTCGGTAATACGAAAAGGGCGCGTAAATATTGCGATCTGATAATACTATGCCGACTTATTCACTCAACGGAAACCTCTCGACAGCGTTCGAATCGACGGACCTGCGCGATATCCTCATCGCAAGCAGGGTCAGGCTGCTGTTGGCGATGTCGGGTTTGCTGGCCGTGTATCTGGCGCCGGGTGAATTGTTCAGTGAGAATGATTACGCGCCGTCAATATTCGCCTGCTACGCATTATCGAGCGCGCTTCTTTATTACGCGGCGGAGATGCACATCCCCATCGCCTTGCATAATGGAATGTTCTGGCTCGACTGCGTCTGGTATTTCCTGATTACGGCGTCATCGGGGGGCAGCGACAGTTATTTCGTCATGCTGTATGTATTCCCCATCCTGGTGTCCTCGCTGCGCGGCGGCTTCGATGCCGGCGCCGTGGTGACGCTGACGGCAACAGCCATGTTCGTGGCCGCCGCGCACGTCGCGGACAGCACACCGGAGCTGCCGCCATTGCTGTTCCGCAGCAGCGCGCTGATGGCGCTGGGCTACCTGATGGCGCGGCTGGGCGAAAACCGCCGCCAGCTCAGGCGCCGCCTGGACCTGCTGCATTCGCTAACCCAGGTCGCCAATCCGCACTTTGGCGTGGACCGCGCGATCACTGCCATGCTGGAAAAGACGCGCCAGTTCTTCGGCGCCGTGCGTTGCGTGTCGGTAGTGCGCATCGATGGCCACACGTTCGTGCGGACCGTGGCTGCCGACAGCCCGTTGTCGGTGCCGCCAGAAAGCATCGACGACCATCTGGCCGAGCTGCTGCTGCCCGAGCCGGACGACACGCTGCTGCTGTACCGGCACGGCTGGCGCTTCCGGCTGGAGCCATCGTGGCAGGAAGCGGAGCTGCGCCGCTGCCGCTGGCTGCGCCAGCCCGACGACAGCTTCGAGCGCACCGCCGAACTGCTCGATGCCTGTTCGGTGATCGGCGCGCCGGTTAAGCTGCGCAACGGCTTCGGCCGGGTGTACGTGGTGCGCAGCGACGCCAACCTGTCGCGCGCCGACGCGGTATTCCTGTCGCACGTGGTGGCCCAGGCCGTCCCGATCGTCGAGAACATGGCGCTGGTGGACCGGATCGCCTCGAATGCGGCGTCCGACGAGCGCAAGAAGTTCGCGCTCAACCTGCACGACACTGCGGTGCAGCCTTACATCGGACTCACTCTCGGCCTGGCGGCATTGCGCAAAAAGGCCGGCTCGGACAATCCGCTGGCCGCCGACCTGGAGCGGCTGGCGAAAATGGCGGACGGCGTCATCGCCGAACTGCGCGCCTTTGCCGGCAGCGTGCGCGGGGCACCTGCGGGCAGCGAGCCGGTGTGCATCTCGGCCCTGTTGCGCCAGGCCGAACAGATCGAGCGCTGCTACGGCGTCAGCGTCTCGGTGGACGTGCAGGGCCGCATGGCCTTCGGCGATCGCATCTCTGCGGAAGTAGTGCAGATCGTGCGCGAAGGCCTGAGCAACATCTGCCGTCACACCACTGCGCGGCGCGGCAACGTCAAGATGCGCTGCGACGATTCGGTGCTGCACATCGAGATCGATAACGATAACGGGGGGCGCAAAGCCGAGCCCTTTACGCCCCGGTCAATCTGCGAACGCGCGGCCGCACTGGGCGGCAGGGCGTACGTCAAACAGGGAGCGGTCGACAGTACCGCCATTTGTGTGGAGATACCGATATGAGCGATGGCTATAACAACTACGGGAGCCCGATCCGCGTGATGCTGGTCGAGGATCACCTGACCATGTCGTGGGGGCTGGAGCGGCTGATCGAGGGCGAGCGGCCGCGCATGCAGGTCGTGGGCGTGGCGCGCACGGGCCACGACGCGGTGGCGATGGCCGCCAGCCTGGTGCCGGACGTGATCCTGGTCGACCTGGATTTGAACGGTGACAGCAGCGTGGAATACCTCCCTGGCATGCTGGGGAACCAGAAATCGCGCGCGCTGGTGCTGACCGGCGAACGCCGCACCGCCGTGCTGGACGCCGCCGTGCGGCGCGGCGCGCGCGGCATCGTGGGCAAGGACGCGCCGGCCGAGACCCTGCTCAAGGCGATCGAAAAGACGCACGCCGGCGAGATCTGGCTTGACCGCGAGTCGATGAGCCGCATGTTCGGCGGCATGCTGGAGCCGCGCTCTTCACAACCGCAGGATCCCGAGCAGGGCAAGATCGACACGCTGACCGAGCGCGAACGCAAGATCGTCAAGGCCGTGGTCGAGCACAGCGACTGCCTGAACAAGACGCTGGCGACGCACCTGTTCATCTCGGAACACACGCTGCGCAACCACCTGACTGCCATCTATCACAAGCTGGGGGTGAAGACGCGGCTGGAGCTGTACGTGTATGCGCTCAAGCACAAGCTGGCGACGCCGGCCAAAGCGGAAGTGCATTAGGCGCGTGCCACCCAACGAAACAGGGGCGCTCCGGCGCCCCTCTTTTTTCGCCGGCGCGGCCGGCGCTCAACTCTGGCCGATCATCGGGATCACCGTGCGCACGATACGGATGATCGCCGGTCCCAGGATGATCATGATGATCGACGGGAAGACAAACAACACCAGCGGCAGCAGCATTTTGGTCGGTATTTTCGCCGCCAGTTCTTCCGCCAAGATCTGGCGCTTGTGGCGCAAGTCGTCCGAGAACACCCGCAGCGACTCGCCGATGCTCGTGCCGAAGCGGTCCGACTGAGTCAGCATCGTGGCGAAGGTGGCGATTTCATCGAGTCCCGTCCGCAGCGCCAAGTGGCGCAGCGACTGCTCGCGGCTGGCGCCGGCCCGCATCTCGAGATTGGTCAGGTGGAGTTCCTCGGCCAAGGCCCGGCTCTTCATCTTCAGCTCTTCGGTGACGCGCACGAGCGCCGCGTCCAGGCCCTGGCCTGCTTCGACACATACAAGCATCAGGTCGGCTGCATCCGGGAAGTTTTCGAACAATTCGCGCTTGCGCGCGCGGAGTTTGATCGACAGCGCGAAGTTCGGCAGGTAGCAGCCGACCAGGGCCGCCAATAGTATGTTCATCAGCAGTGCCATCGGGCTCATTGGCGAACCGCGCAGCACCAGCCAGGTGCAGAAGGCGAAGCTGATGGGCAGCAGCGTCTTGAGGCCGAAATAGATCAGGCGGGCGTCGTCGCGGCGCAGCCCGGCATTCAGGAAGCGCAGCCGCAGTGGCGACTGATCCCATTTTCCCTCCGGCGCGGACAGGTTAGCGAACGGTCCGACTAGGCTGACGACCGTCGTGGTCCATGCCGGACCGGTAGCACGCGCCGCCGGCGACATGTTGCGCAAGCGCTCGCCAACTCTGGTCGGTATCAATATGAAGGCCAGCGCACCGACCAGCGATGCGACGGCGACGAAGACGAGAATTGGTAGCACGGTCATGGCGGCACCTCAGACATGTATACGCGTGATCTTACGCAGGAGCAGAATACCCAGCACCATCATGGCGCTCAGGTACTGAAGGATGGTGATTCCGATCGGATCGCTCCACATCGGCTTCATGAATTCGGGGTTGAAGGCCTGGAGCAGGCCGGCCAGCGCGAACGGCATTACGGCCAGTATCCAAGCCGACATCCGTCCTTCGGCCGACAGTACGCGTACGCGGCCCATCAGTTTCAGGCGCTCACGGATCAACCGGCTCAGGTTACTCAGGACTTCAGTCAGGTTGCCGCCGGAGTCGCGCTGGATGACCACCGAAACGACGAAGTAGCGCAGGTCGGTCAGGGGCACGCGCTCCGACAGGTTGATCAGCGCCTGCTCCATCGATACGCCGAAATTGATCTCGTCATGGGTGAAGTTGAACTCGGACGCGATCGGCTGGGGCATTTCGTCCCCGATCATCTGCAGCCCCGCCGAAAACGCGTGTCCGGCGCGCAGCGCACGGGTGAGCAGGTCCAGCGCGTCCGGCAACTGGCGCTCTAGACGTTGTAGGCGCTTAGCACGGCGCCGCAACACGTACGCCACCGGCAGGGCCGCCATTAGCGCGCCCGCGCCCAGCGTCACGGTCGCCGGCTGCGCCAGGATGCCACGGGCCACGAACATACCCAAGGCCCCCGCGCCAAGGCAGGTCAGCATCAGGCGTCCCGAGCTCCAGCGCAGATCGGCCTGCAGCAACAACCGGTCGATCCGGTGCATCTGCGGCAGGGCCCGCATCAGGCGCTCGTGCAGCGGTAGCTCGCTGAGCATTTTCTGGCGCAGCAGGGCGGTTTGCGCCGACATGTCCGACGCCGCCGAGATGGCTTGCAGGCGCCGGTCGATCTTCTTCGCTTCCGGGCCGCGATAGCCCTTCCAGAGCAGGTAGCACCCTTCGAACATCAGCAACACCGCAACGCAAGCGAGTACCGACAGCACAAGAAAGGATTCGCCCCCGATTTTTTCGTAAAACATGGCCGGTCTCCTCAATGATAATGGCGGCTCGGATCGAACATCGCATCGGGCAAGGCGACGCCGAACGCACGCAGCCGGTCGGCAAATTTGGGACGTACGCCGGTCGCGTGGAAATAGCCCTCGACCGTGCCGTCTGCCGCGACGCCCGTCTGTCTGAACGCGAACAGCTCCTGCATGGTGATGACGTCTCCCTCCATGCCGGTGATTTCCTGGATGCTGGTGATCTTGCGCCGGCCATCGATCAGGCGCAGGCCCTGGATGATGACCGTGATCGCCGAGGCGATCTGCTGGCGCGCGGCCTTGTGCGGGAGGTTAAGGTTGGCCATGCCGATCATGTTCTCCAGGCGCGACAGCGCATCACGCGGATTGTTGGCGTGGATCGTCGTGAGCGATCCCTCGTGGCCGGTGTTCATCGCCTGCAGCATGTCGACCGCTTCCGCGCCGCGGACCTCGCCGATCACGATGCGGTCCGGGCGCATGCGCAGCGCATTGCGCACCAGGGCGCGTTGGCTGACTTCGCCTTTTCCTTCGATGTTCATCGGACGCGTCTCCAGCCGCACCACGTGCGGCTGCTGCAGCTGCAGTTCGGCTGCATCCTCGATCGTGACGATGCGCTCTTCCGGGGGAATGTAGCCGGAGAGGATGTTCAGCAGCGTGGTCTTTCCCGCCCCGGTGCCGCCCGAAATGATCATGTTGACCTTGGACTTGCACAAGCCTTCCAGCAGGTAGGCCATCTCGGGGGTCAGGCTGCGCAGTTCGCTGCCCACCAGGTTCGACATCTTGAGCGGAATGTGTGCGAAGCGGCGGATCGACATCATCGCCCCGTCGAGGGCAATCGGCGGTATCACGGCATTGACGCGCGAGCCGTCCGGGAGCCTGGCATCGACCATCGGGCTGGATTCGTCGATTCGGCGGCCCACCAGCGACACAATCTTGTCGATGATGCGCAGCAGGTGCTTTTCATCCGTGAAGGTCACGCTGGTCGGTTCCAGTCGGCCCTTACGCTCCACATAAATGTTGTCGTAGCCATTGACCAGGATATCGGACACCGTCGGGTCGGCCATCAGCAGCTCCAGCGGGCCGAATCCCAGCATTTCATGCTGGATGTCTCGGATTAGCCAGCGGCGCTCGAGGTCGTTGACCGGTGCCTGTTCTTCATCCAGCAGCCGTTCGACCATCGCACCGATTTCTGATCGCAATACGTCCGGAGCCAGTGCTTCCAGCGCAGATAGGTCGAATTTCTCGAGCAGCTTGATGTGAATCCGTGTCTTTAGTATTTTGTATCCGTCTCCGGATGGTGCGCTCGGCGGCGCTGAAGTCGCGGCGGTCTCACGGCTGATCAGTTTTTCACGGAATGACATGGAGCCTCCTTAAGCGCGAACGGCACGCACGGGTTGGCCTTGCCGGCCGAGCAAGCGTTGAAACAGCCCGGGGGCATGCTCGAGCTGTGGGCTGATTGAACGCGCGAATTCCGCTAGGTTTTTCGATACCGGATTGCTCCGTGCGCTTACCAGCAATGGATCGCCATGATTAATCGCCGCGTTAACCTGCTTGTATGAGTTGGGCACGGTGTGGATTGGATACTTTCCGAGCGAGCGTTCAATCTCTGGGATACCAATCTCGCCAGTGCGTTCGAACCGGTTAATGATTAGTTCGAGCTTGTCGGCCTGGTAGCCGAGCGTCTTGAATACCGCGAGAATTTTTTTGGTGTTGCGAATTGCTGGCAACGAGGCCTGCAGTACCGGGTAAAGCTTCGTTGCGCGGTCAAGCGCCTTGACTCCGATGGTGTCAATATGTCGCGGCAAGTCGAGCAACACGTAATCGAAGTGCAAAGCAGCGAGCTCAATGATCGCGTCCACGTGCTCGGGTTTGATTTCGATTGCCTGCGCTGGATCTTCTGGTGCGGCGAGAATGCTGAAGTTGTCGGATATTTTCACCGCACTCGCCGTTAGGAACGAAGCGTCGAGCCTGTCAATTTCGCGGGCCACATCGGCGATGGTCGACGCTGGCGCACTGTCGTAAACGAAAGAAAGTGCGTCACCGAACTGCAGATTCAGGTCGATTAGCATGACGGAGCGCGTCTCTGCTAATTGGGCGCCAAGATTGGTTGCTAGAAAGGTAGCTCCGCTCCCGCCCTTGCACGGCAGAAATGCCAGGACGTCCGCATTATGGCTCTTGGCAACCGCCACCACTTTCGCGCCAATCCTTTCGACTGCTGCGAATAATGCTGGCGGAGTCACTGGCGAGGTCAGTACTTCCCGTACCCCCGCGCGCATCGAATTGATCAGGAATTCCGGAGTAGCACTAGCGCAAACAAGTACCACGGCCGTGCGCGGGAAATGCGTGGTGATGTATTCAACATGGGCTAGTTCGGCAATATCGCAGCACATGCCTTCCACAATCATGATGTCTGGCCCTTCGGTTTCGACTATCTCGCGCATACGCGTTTTGCCGCCCTGTAGTAGGACAGGTGAGTGCGCCTTTAGAACCTGTGCCATTTCGTCGAGGTTTTGGCGGCTTGGTGATACAAGGGCGATTTTCATTTCAACTCATCCTTTAATTACAGATCGTTGCCGAGTTATCGTCCTGCCGCATGATCTCGCGCGACAGGTAGGTATTAAATTTATTGAAGTCCGGTACTGACCAGTTCGGCGCCACGAAGCCGGGTATCGGGGTTACCCACTGAAAGTCGAGGTCTGTAATGGTTACGCGTACACCTTCGCATGTGGTTACAACACAGCCGGCAGGTTCCCACGTCACTGCGATATCGGTAATCTCTGGCAGCACTTGCTGCATGCGCCCGAGGACGGCGTCCTTCTGGGTTGTGTCGTCACACACGACTGCGTATCGTGCGCCGAGCCGGGTAGCTTCGGTGGCGGCGTTCCAGATGAACATGAGGCGACTCAGATCCGTCAACCCCATCATGAACATCAGGAAAGTCAGTAGGACCAGGCAAAATTCGATAAGTGTCGCACCGGACTGAGGGCGGTTCATATCTGGCTCCTCATGGTCGCGGTGATGTCGCTGAAGGTCAGCGTCCCGAACGTCACGCCGAACATGCCCGACAACATGGGACGGAATTGATAGCCTGTAACGCGTACGGTCACCGTATTAATGGCGGGCGCAGTCCCTTCGAATTTCCACGAGTCGTCATTAATCACGACATGGGAAGTGTTCAGGTTATTGTCCAGCGGTTCGCCATCTCCATGAATATTTCCGTACACGACCAGATTGCTCGCCTCGGTGATGTGGGTCTTTGGCGTCTGCAATGAAAGGTATCGGACCGCATCGCGTACCGATTTTGCCGCGCTGTTGTAGAGATAAAGGGCTCGACCGAATTCGGTGACAATCATGGCCAGAATAAGCAGCAGTGGAAGAATCAGAGCGAACTCAATCAGTGCAACGCCGCGTTGGGGTTTCCTGTTCATGTCATCACCTCACCAATACTGGGATCAGTGGCCCTGCAGAGCCGCCGGGAAGACCATTTGTCTTGCAAGGCGAGTCGACGTTGCCTGCATTTCCACGGTACTCCAGCTGGACGTCGTCATTCGGGCCCGACATTGGCGCGAGCATGAACACACACGCATAGTCAATCACCCTCGACCCGCCGTCCAGTACTGGTACCACGGCCAGGCGCCGGTTATACCCGTGGGCCTTGTGTTCCCCGCTCGCGCCTGGGGTCGCGATAGTCTTGAAACTATTTAGCTTGTTCTTGTCGCCAAAAGCGATCAGCGAGCCGGCTTTGAGGTCGGTGCCGGTATCGGCAAACGATGCATACGCAGCGCGCTTGGCGATGTAATTTTCTGCTGTCGGGTGGGAACCGATTGCGGGCTGCCCGGCAAACGCGTTTTGGGGCACGGGGTTCTTCCAGTTGTGGGCCGTGTAGGCATAGCCAGTCTCGTCAGGATGATGCTCCGATGGTCCTTCATTGTTTTTGTATATCCCGAAACGGTAGTTCCACGGACCGTGCGCACTCGTCTGGGCGCCCGGTGTCCCAAGCACATCGCCTATCCGCGTGCCGCAGGAGCCTCCTTCGCCCAGCTCCTTCGCCGTTTCGGCTGCATTGGTACTCCCGTCCAGGTTGTACCACCCCATCTCGCCAGGCCCGGCTCCAAGGTTTTTACTGTAAATTGTTACCCATTCTCCAACTTGGAAGCCGTAGTCTGGGGCGGTGCCCCCCACCTTCGGTCGCATGCCGACGGGAATGGGGCAAGTGGTTTGTGAACTCCCGCGCGTAGCGACAGCGCGAGCCCAGACAGACCGGGCAGCCGGATTCGTTGCGGCATCGCCCATGAATCCGCTCATCGCATGAAGAATCCACATTCGAACATCTGGCTGTGAATGTTCACACGCAGCGTATTTTGCATCTGCCCAGTCGGCGGTTTCGTTGAAACCAGCATCGAGAAACACAATGTCATCGTTCGTAATTTTGCCTTTGGCATCCCAGTCGACCGATTGAAGATTGACACGGTTGAGGTTACCCGCCGTAAGGCCAGCACTACGTGCTCGGTCCAAAGCAGTCGGCTGTCCGTCCAGCTCTTGCGCAGCGGCGAGGGCACAGCTATCCATAGCGGTCTGTAGCTCGGTGCGCACGACGAAAAGCCGTCCGAAGTCAAGTGCGATGCCGGCGAACCCCAGAAGGAAAATGAGGACGAAGCACACGAGAAGTATCACTGCGCCGCGCTGTGCGGGGGTGTTGACCGGCTGTGAAAGTGTGCGCCCAGGCATTGGTTTCATTCTGCACTCCTCAGGCAATTTTCCGAATAGTGGCTTGTCAGAAGCACGCCGACGGGTTGTTAAGACAGGTGGCTACTCGGGTCAACAGCAAATCGAAGTGGCCCTCGAGGCCTTGCAATGAAACGATGAGTGCTACCGCAAGGGTCGCGAGGAGAAGCGCGTATTCGATCACTTGCGCCCCGTCGTTTCCAGCCAGGAAGCGCTTCAGAAAGCGCTTGAAATCGGACTTGTTACACACAATGCCTCGCTAAGTTCAGGGGTAACGGACAACGCGGCCGGGCCGCGTCGTCCAACGAGGTCGCTGCTTAAGCCACGCAGCCGGCACCGGTAAGGCAGTTACCGACGCGCGTAATGAAGGCGTCGAAGTTGCCGTTGAGGCCTTGGATGCCCAACACGAGTGCAATCGAAATCACGGCGATGATCAGTGAATATTCGATGACTTGCGCGCCGTCTTCTTCCTTAGCGAACGTGGAAATAGCGCCCGATGCTTTCTGTACGAGGTTTTTCATTTCAGTTTCCTTTGTGGTTAGTGAATTACACGTACTACACTGCTGCCCTTTGCTACTTTTGTCTTCCCGCGTAGCTTTGGCGGGTACTGCAAGAGCCTGGCTGTGCCGGCTTCTTATGTGTCCAGGCGAGGCTGGACTACTTCGAAGCGCCGCCGCCTACCGCGCCACCAATATTGATGACGTTGACGATTGGGGGTGGCTCTTTGAAGGTGTTGAGGTAACGCGTGAAGCTCTCGCGCGCTGCCTGGTTATCGACACCGACAACTGGATCGCGGTCAATCGGAGCGTCCGCGTTCGCGATCATTGCGGATCTAGTCATGCGGATGGAGTCGCCGAATCGGGCGTCGTAATTTGGCGTCGTGGAACATCCTGCGCATAGCCCGAGTAGAAGGCAGATCATCTGTGATTTCACGTCGTTCTCCTTATTTTTTGGGGGCTGGTGGCGCCGTGCGGCTTCCCTCCGTACGCCCCATCAGCACTGCGTCTGCACGATTGGGTTCGACATGCGAGTCGGTCGGTAACATCACCGGTTCGGCTAGTGGCTTGACCATACGTGGGGTTACGATGAATACCAGTTCGGTCTGGTCCTTCTGGAATTCGCTTGAGCGGAACAGCATTCCGAGGATCGGCACCTCACCTAAACCCGGAAAGCGCTTGATAGTTTCTGTGACGTTGTTGCGGATTAGTCCGGCGACAGCGAAGCTCTGGCCATCTTTCAGCTGCACGGTCGTGTCCACGCGCCGGGTCGTGATCGAAGGCAGCACCGACGTCACACCGTTATTGGTCGTGAAAGGGGAGCCGGTTTGCGACAGCTCCGATACTTCGGATACGAGTTTGAGGTTCACACGATTGCCGCCTAACACCGTGGGGGTAAATTTGAGGCCGACGCCAAATTCTTTTTCCTCCAGCGTTATCGTCACGCCACCGCCGAGGTTGCTCTGTGCGACTGGGATGAAAATCTTGCCGCCGGAGAGGAAACTGGCTGATTGGCCACTGATCGCCATGATGTTAGGCTCTGCCAGCACACGGACCAGGCCGTCCTTCTTCTCAGCGTCGATGCCAATCAGCGTGGCAGCGTTCCCGGCCGTGCTCATGGACGTACCGGCACCCGTGTTGCCTCCCGAGACGGAACTCCCCACGTTGCCGATCACTGTCCCGCCGCCGGCATTTGGATGAAACCGCCCAAAGACGGCTGGACCGCCTCCAAAGATGCCCGAGATAACGCGCGAGGTCATTCCGTCGGCAGTGGTAAATAGGCGGGCGAAGTCAATGCCGAATTTATCCAGAAGGGTTTTGCTAACTTCCGCAATCTTGACTTCCAGCATTACCTGTTGATTGGCATTCACACGCAGCAGATTGACCACGCGTTTGCCGTCGCCGTAGGCTGTGGCAATGCGCATGACCTCGTCTAACCTGGTCGAATCCTCCACCTTGCCGGTCAAGACAATGGCGTTTTCCGCACTTTTTACCTGGACGTCTTTTTCTTCAGGCATTAGTTCAGAAATCTTTGACTGAACAGTGCGATAGTCGAGTGAGACCAGGATGTCCTGTACAAAACATGCACCGGTTGAGTCCTGGAGAATCACATTTGTCGCCCCAGCTTTCTTGCCGCGAAAGACGAGGTCGTTCTGGCTCAGCACAATGACGTCTGTATCCCCGACGATTGGGGCATTTTCCGTTGTGGCTGGTGCTCCGGGGGCCGGTGATGAGCTCGGGGCGATCATCCCGGTTGGCCCATCGACCACGACGCGCGTGATCGGCCTCTTGAGCCCGTCGAGCGGAATGATGGCTGACTTGCCCAATGTGACAAACACTGTGTCACGCGTTACCACCGAAGTGCATTGTTTGCGAACCTGGTTCGCCGCGGACTTCGGCGCTGCAGCTGGTGCGGGCTTCACCGACACTGCCGCAATCAACAAGCCAATCGCCATCATCATATTTTTGTTATTCACGGCTCCGCTCCTCTCTAATGATCCTGGGTTAGAAACAGCTCATGATGCGGGCGCCGTTCTGGATGACTTCGACGCACTGGGAATTGGACATTGCTACTTTTCGAGCAGTGGGACGAGGTGTGGCGGCCGGGGCTGTGGGAACAGGGCGAACTAAGCCAAACAGCTCTGCTTTGGTCATGCCCTTGGTCGCAACTGTCTGCTTATCGACCTGATTACGCAGGACTAGCGAAAGGGTGCCCACGCTGCGAGCCAGGTCCAGTTTCTCGGAGTCTTCTGGGGTCAGTTCGAGCGTGACCGCGCTTACTACCTTAGGTTTAGTGTCGTCGCGGCTTGCCTCCTGCGCGACGGCAAGCACCAGGACTTTTTCCAGGACCGTTTTACTAATGGGTTTGCCTTGGTTACCCTGTTCGTCTTGTTGGGCGTGAACCATCACGTCAACGTAGGTCCCGGGCAGTGCGAACCCTGCCACGCCCACCACGTCGTTCACGCGCACGGTCATCGCCCGCTTGCCTTCGGCGATGATGGCCGACAGGCCTCCTTGCGTGCCGACTGGCGCCAGCTTCGGCTCCAGCAGCGGTTCGCCACGAGTCAGGCTGGCTTTAACCGTGCGGCCTTCTAGTTGCTTGAGTTCCTTGAATGCGCCGGCGGGCACGGATCCGCTGGGCCAGTCGGCGGTAGTCAGCATTTGTGAGTTGAGTCGAGTGCCGAGTTCGACATCGACGGCGGCAACAACGATCTTGTTCGCGCTGCCGGTCTGGCGTGAGACCCAGCCGGTGGCGTACGCCGCGGCGGCCAGGCCTGTCGCCAGGGCAATCAGGATCAGGATGATGGCTTTCAGGTTTCGCATGATGGCCTCGCTATGTTCAGATGAAGTTGAAGTGGCGCCCAACCACCAGCACGGTGGTGCCCACGGCAATGCTCAGGCCGAAAGCCAGGTGACCGACCGATGCAGTGCGTGCGGAGGGCTTGCCGGAAGTTGCGACGGGCAGCCAGGTGCCAGTGGCGATATAGCGCAGGTTGCCAAGCATCCTGCCCATCACGCCGTTGTTCATGCCGAATGCCAGTGCGGCAATTCCGGCGGCGATGAAGCTGTAGAGGAGGGCGAACACTGCTTCGCCCGGTCCCAGGAAGGCGCCAACCATTGCCATCAGCTTGACGTCGCCGGCACCCATGATCCGCATCACGTACATTGGCAGCGTCAGCAGCAGGCCAACCATCATTCCCGCGGGGGCGAAGTACCAGGCGGCGTTGTACTGCGGCGGTACCAGAATGTTGTACGCCAGCGCGAAGGCCAGTCCGCCGCCGGTCAGCCAGTTGGGGATCTTGAACGTGCGGTAATCGATGACGGCGGCGGTAGTCAGCAGTGCAAGCAGGACGCCGGTACGCGGATCGGTGACGAGCATGGCAGCCAGATCGAGGAATGCTGCGAATTCGGATGAGGTATTCATAGTTCCACGTGTTGTTCAGTTAAACGGGCGCAACAGTGACCTTGCGTACCGCCAGCACGATCAGCGTGCCGACGACAATGACGAGCGCAGCAACCAGCGTGTATTCCATTAACGATCCGCCACAGTCATCCGCCAGGAAGTTCCGTAGTTCGCTTTGCAGGGGCTGCCAGTTACACATCGGTGTTCCTGTCTGAGCCAGGCTCGGTTCTGGGTTGGAGGAGACTGCTTCGATCTGGAATCCAGTGTAGGGAGCGGACCTGCACGCCGCATCCTTCCGACGTACTGAAATGCGGGATGGATTTGTCCTGCGCGGGTAGCACATTTGCGTGGACGGCTTGTAGTACATATCTACTGTTGCCCTCGCTTGCGCCCTCGGAAGGCCCGCCGTTATTGGCTTTCTAGGGAAAAAGAATGTGTCGCACGGTTGACGACACCACCCTGCAAATACGAAAAGAAGTAATAGACTAGGCAAAAAGCGCTGTACTAATTTTTAGTGCAAGGACCATTTTCATGGCGGCAGAATTCGCGGGGGAGACGGAAGCAGCGTTGCGTGGGACCTTGCGCGTGATCGCGGACTTCGTCGCCGCGTCCACGCTGCCGATGCTGCTCGCCTGGGATGGCGGGCAGAGTCATCGCATGAACGAAGCCTGCCTGCAGCTGGGCCGGCGCGTGCAGGATGCTCCCGATGCGTCCAGCTGGTCCTCGCTGCTGCAGGCATTGGCAGTTCCGATCCGCGCTTGCCTGCAGGACGGCGAGTGCCACAGCATCGATCGCCGTTTCGCAGCGCCCAACGAGCGCTCCACAGAACACTGGTGCACGCTGTCGCTGACGCCGGTGCGCGACGAGTACGGCGCCGTGGTGGGCGTGCTGTGCGTCGTGATCGAGACCACCTCGCTGGTGCAGGCGCTGCGCCGGGTCGAGGAAGCCCAGCGCGAAGCCAGCGCCCAGTCCAGCGAACTGGCGGTGCTGTACTCGAAGATGAAAGAGGCGGTGTTCCACCTGTCGTGCGACACCGACGGCCGCTTCCGCGTGCGTTCGGTGAACAGCGCCTTCCTCGCGCAGACCGGCATGGCGCAGGCCGACCTGATCGGCAAGGATGTCGAAGACGTGATGCCGCCCGAGCGCCGCAGCGAAGTGCTGGCCTACTACCGCCAGGCGGCGCTGAGCGGCAAGCCGGTGCAGTGGACCGAGACGCGCGACTTCCCCAACGGCCGCAAGTACGGCGTCGTGTCCCTCACGCCCGTGCTGGACCGGCACGGCCGCTGCTCGGACCTGATCGGCACGGTGTACGACATCACCGAAATCAAGCAGACCAAGGAAGTCCTGCGCGCCGCCAACGCGGAGCTGGCCCAGTCGCTGGCGGAGCAGGGCCGGCTGGCGAGCGACTTGCGCGCCAGCGAGGAGCGGCTCGGCTTTGCGCTGGAAAGCTCGGGAGAGGGCATTTGGGACTGGGACATCCTCAACGAAAAGGTCCATTACTCGCGTCGCTGGAAGGAGATTCTCGGCCTGTCCGGCCACGTCAAGGACGAGTTCAGCCTGTGGTTCGAGCGCATGCATCCGGACGACATGCCGCGCGTGGAGGAATCGCTGCGCAGCTGCCTGCGCGGCACCCGCACGCTGTGCGTGGACGAGCACCGGCTGTGGCACGAGTCCGGGCGCTGGATCTGGGTGCACGCACGCGGCAGCGTGGTGGCGCGCGACATGAACGGCAATGCCCTGCGCATGGTCGGCACCATTGCGGACACCACCGCCACCACGGAGCTGCGCCACGACCTGGAACGCAGCCGGCGCCTGCTCACCAAGCTCACCCAGCATGTGCCGGGCGTGCTGTTCGAGCTGGTGATGTATCCGGACGGGCGCATGAGCTGCCCGTACGTGAGCGCGATGGCGTCCGAGCTGCTCGGCCGCTCGCCAATCGAGATCGAGGCCGATTTCCGCTGCGTGCTGCCGCGCATAAATGAGCGCGACCGGGCCCGCATGCGTCGCGCCATGCTGCATTCGGCCGAGAACCTGTCGCCGTGGCGCGCGGAGTACAGGGTGAACCTGCCGCGCATGGGCGAGTGCTGGCGCGAGCTGAGCGCGATCCCGACCCGCTCGCGCGACGGCAGCGTGGTATGGCACGGCTTCACCAACGACATCACCGAGCGCAAGAACACCGAGCAGACCATCCGCCAGTTCCAGGACAAGCTGGAAAAGCGCGCCCACTTCGACACGCTGACCGGGCTGCCCAACCGCGTGCTGTTCCGCGACCGGCTGGAGCAGGACATGAAGCACGCGCGCGCTTCCGGCGGCGCGATGGCGCTGTTCTTCATCGACCTGGACCGCTTCAAGGAAGTCAACGACTTGCTGGGCCACGATGCCGGCGACAACCTGCTGGTGCAGGCGGCGCGCCGCATCGAAGCCTGTCTTCAGCCGGGCGACACGGTGGCGCGGCTGGGCGGCGACGAGTTCACCGTGATCCTGACCAGCACCGCGGAGGTCGCGCACGTGGAAAACACCGCGCAGCGCATCGTCGACGCGCTGCGGGTGCCGTTCACGCTCGGGATCAAGAAAGTCAGCGTGTCAGGCAGCATCGGCATCGCACTGTACCCCGGCGACGCCACCACGTCGGAGGAGCTGATGCGCAATGCGGACCAGGCGATGTACCGCTCCAAAGGGGCGGGACGCGACCAGCTCACCTTCTTCGAATCCTCCATGCAGGAGGCGGCGATGCGCCGGCTCAAGGTCACCGACGAGCTGCGCGACGCGCTCACCGGGCACCAGATGGAGCTGTACTTCCACCCGATCATCGACGCCGCCACCGGCCGCATCTGCAAGGCCGAGGCGCTGCTGCGCTGGCACCGCAAGGGCGCCAACGTGGCGCTGCCTCCCGAGTTCGTCGAGATCGCCGAGGAGACCGGCATGATCCACGACCTGGGCAACTGGGTGTTCTTCGAGGCGGCCAACTGGTCGCAGCGCTGGAGCGCGATGCTCGGGCGGCCGTTCCAGATCAGTATCAATAAGTCGCCGGTGCAGTTCCAGGGGCACGGCCTGCCTGCGGCCAGCTGGGTCGAGTACCTGAGCCAGCGCGGCATGGCGCGCAACAGCGTGGCGGTCGAGATCGGGGAGGGCGTGCTGCTCAACCAGGCCGCCACCGACACGCTGCGCGAGCTGCACGATGGCGGCATCGAGGTGGCGATCGACGATTTCGGCACCGGCTATTCGTCGATGACGCACCTGAAGAGCCTGGACATCGACTACCTCAAGATCGATCGCTCGTTCGTGTCCGGCATGCTGGGCGACGCGGACAGCCAGGCCATCACCGAGACCATCATCGTCATGGCGCACAAGCTGGGCCTGAAGGTGATCGCCGAGGGTGTCGAATCGCGCGAGCAGCGCGACTGGCTGGCGCAGCATGACTGCGACTACATGCAGGGCTTCCTGTTCGGGCAGCCGTCGACCGCCAACGAGTTCGAAGCCATGCTGACGCGCCAGCCTTTCGTGCACGAGATAGGCCACGCATGATTCGGCGGCCCTGATCTTCAGCCCGCATCCAGGTAAAAAACAAGGGAACGACGGCCCCTCCGATCGTCAATCCCTCTCGGACGATCCCTCCGCGGTTGCCTCGTGGTAAATTGCTGCCTTGCGCGCCTGGCCGCGCCCATCCATCAATACACCAAGAGGACAGTATGAAACTACGTATGCTGCTGCTGGCATCGGCCATCGCCAGCGCCACCGCGTTCGCCGCGCCGCCGCGCGGACTGACGGTGGAAGACCTGGTCACCATGGAGCGCGTCGGCGCACCCGTCGTCTCGCCGGATGCCGCCTTCGCCGTCTACACCGTGCGCTCGACCAATATGGACAAGAACCGCGGCCAGACCGAACTGTGGCTGGTGGACCTGCGCGCCGACAAGGCCGAGCCGAAGCGCCTGACCTTCAGCGAATCGTCCAGCAGCAATCCGCAGTGGTCGCCGAAGGGCGATGCCGTCTACTTCCTGTCGAGCCGCTCGGGCTCTTCGCAGGTATGGCGCGTGCCGGCAGCCGGCGGCGACCCGGTCCAGGTCACCAGCCTGCCGCTCGACATCGACAACTTCCGCATGTCGCCGGCCGGCGACCGCATCGCGATGAGCATGGCCGTGTTCCGCGACTGCCCGGACCTGGCCTGCACCAAGTCCCGCCTCGACGCGGACGTGAAGGACAAGTCCAGCGGCCGCGTGTACGACCGCCTGTTCGTGCGCCACTGGGACAGCTGGGGCGACGGCCGCAACAACGTGCTGTTCTCCGCGCCGGTTGGCGCCGACGGCCGCGTGAGCGAAACGCCGGTCAGCCTGTCCGGCTCCCTCGACGGCGATGCGCCATCCAAGCCGTTTGGCGACCAGGAGGAATACCGTTTCAGCCCGGACGGCAAGACGGTAGTGTTCTCGCTGCGCGTGGCAGGCAAGAGCGAAGCCTGGTCCACCAACTTCGACCTGTACAGCGTGCCGGCCGCAGGCGGCCAGCCGCGCAACCTCACGCCCGAGAACAAGGCATGGGACGCCAAGGGCACCTATTCCCCTGACGGCAAGACCATCGCCTACCTGGCCATGGCCCGTCCCGGCTTCGAGGCTGACCGCTACCAGCTGATGCTGATGGATGCGGCCACCGGCAAGAAGACCAGGCTGGCGCCGAACTGGGACCGTTCGGCCCAGGACATCCGCTGGAGCGCGGACGGCAAGACCCTGATCGTCGACGCGCAGGACGTCGGCCAGCACCGCCTGTTCGCGGTCGATGTCGCCAGCGGCAAGGTCACCCCGATCACCGGCGCCGGCTCGATCGCGGCCTTCGATGTCGCCGGCGACACCATCGCCTACACCCTGTCCACGCTTAAGTCCGACGCGCAGCTGTTCAAGCAGAAGCTGGGCGGCCAGCCGGTGCAGCTCACCAACCAGAACGCGGCCCGCCTGGCGGACGTGCGCTGGGGCGAGTACGAGCAGTTCTCGTTCGCCGGCGCCAACGGCGACACGGTGTACGGCTACGTGATGAAGCCGTGGAATGCGGCGCCGGGCGGCAAGTACCCGGTGGCCTTCCTGGTGCACGGCGGCCCGCAGGGCAGCTTCGGCAACGGCTGGAGCTACCGCTGGAACCCGCAGGTGTACGCGGGCGCCGGCTACGCCACCGTGTTCATCGACTTCCACGGTTCCACCGGCTACGGCCAGAAGTTCACCGACTCGATCAGCGGCGACTGGGGCGGCAAGCCGCTGGAAGACCTGAAGAAGGGCCTCGCTGCGGCCGGCAAGAAGTTCCCATGGCTCGACACCGCCAACAGCTGCGCGCTGGGCGCATCGTACGGCGGCTACATGATGAACTGGATCGCGGGTAACTGGTCCGACGGCTTCAAGTGCATCGTCAACCACGACGGCATCTTCGACACGCGCGGCATGGCGTATTCGACCGAGGAACTGTGGTTCACCGAATGGGAAGCCGGCGGCACCTACTTCAACGTGGCCAACGCCTACGAGAAGCATAATCCGGTGCACCATGTCGGCAAATGGAAGACACCGATGCTGGTGATCCAGGGCGACCTCGACTTCCGCGTGCCGACCACGCAGGCGCTGGGCACGTTCACGGCGCTGCAGCGCCGCGGCATCGAGAGCAAGCTGCTGGTGTTCCCGGACGAGAACCACTGGGTCCTCAAGCCGGCCAACTCGGTGCAGTGGCACCATAACGTGATCGGCTGGCTGAACCAGTACCTCAAGAAGTAATTTCGGACCCGTCGTCCCCGCGCCGCAGGGACGACGCTTATTGCTCCCATTCAAACGGGAATGCCGCGCAAGCCGTCTCGGGTATAATTTTTTTACTCCTGAGCCCGGCTCAACCGTGGCAGCCTGACCGCCGCAATCTCGCCGGACGCTAATCGATTGCCGATCCGCCGATGCCCGACCCCAACCCTTCACCGCCACCTGCCGCACCGCTCCCCGCCCCGGCGCAGGTACGGGAACGGTTTTCGCCGCGCGTCCTCGCACTCGCCACCTTGCTGGTATCGCTGCTGATCACCGGCAGCTTCTGGTACCACGCCCAATCCTCGAAGAAGGCCCAGGTACGCTCCGAATTCGAGTTCCAGGCGCGGGCCCACGGGATCCTGATCGCGCGCCGCATGAAGACCTACGAGCAGGTGCTGCGCGGTGCGAAGGGGCTGATCCGCGGCTCGGTCGCGGTGGAGCCGTCGGAATTCCGCGATTACGTCTCGACGCTGGAAATCGCCGACAACTACCCCGGCATCCAGGGCATCGCCGTGGCCGAGATCGTGCCGCCGGGGCAGTTGCAGCAGCACATCCAGCGCCTGCGCAGTGAAGGGTACGAGGCCTACCGCGTGTGGCCGCTGGGCGATCGCCCGGTGGTCACGGCGATTACCCGGATCGAACCCTTCAACATCATGAACCAGCGCGCGCTGGGCTTCGATATGTACAGCGAGCCGACCCGGCGTGCGGCGATGGACACCGCGCGCGACACCGGCCGCGCTGCCCTCTCGGGCAAGGTGAAGCTGGTGCAGGAAGGCTCGACCGGGCACCAGGCCGGCGTGCTGATGTACCTGCCGGTCTACCGCGAGGGCGCGCCGGCCGGGTCGGTCGCGCAGCGCCGGCAGGCGCTGATCGGCTGGGTCTATGCGCCGTTCCGCATCGGCGACCTGGTCGGCGCGCTGCGCAACGAGCGCTCGGACGATTTCTCGTTGTCGATCTTCGACGGGACGGAACGCTCGTCCGACGCCTGCCTGTACGGCTGCACGGCAGCGGCGATGCAGCCGGCCCGGCATGAGCTGGCGACCCTGAGCACGGTCACGGTCGCCGGCCGGCCGTGGCTGCTCGATGTCCGCGCCAACCCGGCGTTCCTGGAGCGCGCGGCCAACGCCACTTCGGTCCTGATCGCCGCGGGCGGTATCGTCACCAGCCTGCTGCTGGCGGCGCTGGTGTGGGTGCTGGGCAGCGGGCGCCAGCGCGCGCTGATGCTGGCCACCGACATGACCAGCGAGCTGCGCGCCTCCACCGAGCGTACCCAGGCCGAGCGCAAGCGGCTGGAACTGATCCTCTCCAATTCGTACGACGCCTTCGTCGCCTTCGACGCGCACGGCAGGATCACGTACTGGAACGAGCAGGCCGCGCACACCTTCGGCTGGAGCGCCGGCGAAGCGCTGGGGCGCGAGGTTGCCGCGCTGCTGGTCGCGCCGGCGCGGCATGCGGCATGGCACGAGGCCATCGCCGGTCTGGATGCCGACGACGCGCCGCTGCACACGCGCCGCTTCGAGATGGAGGCGCAGCACCGCGACGGGCGCACGATCTTCGTCGAGATGTCGGTGGTGGTGCTCGATGACGGCAGCGGCGCGTCGTTCAACGCCTTCATCCGCGACCTGACCGAGCGGCACGAGGCCGAGGAGCGCGAGCGCGCGCAGCAGCAGTCGCTGGAACAGGCCCGGCGCGCGCTCGAGAGCGCGCAGCGGCTCGAATCGATCGGCATGCTGACCGGCGGCGTGGCGCACGACTTCAACAACGTCCTGCAGATCATCTCCGGCAATGTGCAGCTCATGATGCACAACATCGGCACCGACCGCGACAAGCGCCTGCGCAGCATTGCCGACGCGGTGGAGCGGGGCGCGCGGCTGTCCTCGCAATTGCTGTCGTTCGCGCGCCGCCAGCAGCTGCGGCCGCAGGCGATCAACCTGCCGGTACTGCTGGTGAATATCGACGACCTGCTCAAGCGCGCGGTCGGCGATGGCGTCACGCTGGGCGTGCTGGCGCAGCAGGACTTGTGGGACGTGATGGCCGACGCGGGCCAGCTGGAGAACGTTATCCTCAACCTGGCCATCAATGCGCGCGATGCGATGCGTGGACGCGGCAACTTCGAGCTGGCGCTGTCGAATGTCACGCTGGAGGCGGGTTCGGCCCGCAGCGCGGAGCTGGAACCGGGCGACTACGTGTGCATCGCGGCGCGCGATACCGGGTCCGGCATGCCGGCGGAGGTGCGCGCCCGCGCCTTCGAGCCCTTCTTCACCACCAAGGCCGAAGGGTTGGGCAGCGGCCTGGGACTGTCGATGGCGTACGGCTTTGCCAAGCAGAGTGGCGGGCATATCGAGATCGACAGCGTGATGGGTGGCGGCACCACGATCACCATCTGGCTGCCGCGCTCGCGCGAAGCCCCGCGCGAGGACAACGGTGCACCGTTCCGGCGCCAGGCTGCCGGCGGGCGCGGCGAGACCATCCTGGTGGTGGACGACGACCGCGCCGTGCAGGAGATGGCGGTCGAGATCCTCGAAGACCTCGGCTACCGGGTGCTGCGCGCGGACGATGGCGAATCGGCGCTCAAGGTGCTGGAGCAGGCCGGCAGCATCGACCTGTTGTTCACCGATGTGGTGATGCCCGGCCCGGTGAGCAGCACCGACCTGGTGAAGATGGCCACCGAGCGCCAGCCCGGACTGGCCGTCCTGTTCACGTCCGGCTATGCGCGCAACCTGCTGTCGCGCCCGCGCGACCTGGTGCCGGACGCGCCCCTGCTCAGCAAGCCGTATCCGCGCGAAATGCTGGCCTACAGGGTGCGCGAACTGCTCGACCAGCGCGCCACGCTGGCGCGGACCTGATTCCGCAATACAACACTCCGCGGGCGGAAAAGTGACTTACGGAAACACCGGTGCTAGACTGGTTCGGCAGTTCGTTCCTGGCCTTTTATCTTTTTTATCAATGAGTTATCTGTTCGCCGCCAGCTGAGCGGCGGTCTTTTCAGCCTAGTTTCCCATCCTCCCATGAACACCCTTCGCTCGCTCACGGTCGGCGTCCGCCTCGCCATCGGTTTCTCGTTCATCCTGCTGATGTTGTTCGCCTGCGTCGCGCTGAGCGAATGGCAGGTGCGCAGCGGACGCGCCACCGCGGAACGCATGGCCAACGTGGTGATGGCCAAGGAGCGCCTGGTGGCCGAATGGGGTTCCAGCGTCAGCATCAACGGCGCGCGCACCATCGCCGTCACCGAGCTGACGAACCCGGAGCGCGTGCACCAGCTGCAGCAGGCCATCAAGGCCACCAGCGCGCGCATCACCGAGCTGCAGAAGGCGCTCGACGGCTATGCGCTGGACGCGGCCGAAGACGCGCTTCTGGACGAAGTGGCGCGGCGCCGCAAGGACTACTCGCAGGCGCGCGACCTGGCGTTCAAGTTGAAGGAATCGAGCCCGGAGGAAGCAGCGACGCAGGTGCGCACCCGCATGGAGCCGGCGCTTCACGCCTATGTGGGAGCGCTGGCGAAGATGCAGCAGCACCAGTCCAGCGCGATTGCCGCCATGCGCGACGAGATCGGCGCAACGGCCGAGCGCTCCTCGCGCCTGATGATGATCCTCGCAGGCGTTGCGACGCTGCTGTCGGTGGGCGTGGCCCTGGCGATTGCGCGCAGCATCCGCAGCCAGCTGGGCGGCGAGCCTTCCTACGCGGCTGAAGTGGCGGACCGCATTGCCTCGGGCGACCTGTCGCAGCAGGTGACGCTTGGACCGGACGATACATCGAGCCTGCTGTTCTCGATGAGCCGCATGCGCGACAGCCTGTCCACGATCGTCGGCGAGGTGCGCCACAGCACGCGCGAGATCGCCGGTGCCTCGACCGAAGTCGCAGGCGGCAACCTGGACCTGTCCGCGCGCACCGAGCAGCAGGCCGGCGCGCTGGAAGAAACCGCGTCGTCGATGGAAGAACTCACCTCCACCATCCGCCAGACTGCGGACAACGCGCGCCAGGCCAATGCGCTGGCGCAGGCGGCATCGGCCACTGCGGTGCGCGGCGGCGCGGTGGTCACCGAGGTGGTGTCCACCATGGATGCGATCAACCAGTCCTCGAAGAAGATTGCGGACATCATCGGCGTCATCGACGGCATCGCATTCCAGACCAATATCCTGGCGCTGAATGCGGCAGTGGAAGCGGCGCGCGCCGGCGAGCAGGGACGCGGCTTTGCGGTGGTGGCGTCGGAAGTGCGCAACCTGGCGCAGCGCAGCGCTGCGGCCGCGCGCGAAATCAAGGACCTGATCAACGACTCGGTGGCCCGCGTGGACGCCGGGGGCAAGCTGGTGCAGCAGGCCGGCGCCACCATGGACGACATCGTGGCCAGCATTGCGCGCGTGACCGATGTGATGGGCGAAATTACCTCCGCCAGCGCGGAGCAGAGCGTCGGCATCGATCAGGTCAACGCCGCCATCGTGGAGATGGACGACGCGACCCAGCAGAATGCCGCCCTGGTCGAGCAGGCCGCTGCCGCCGCAGCCTCGCTGCGCGAGCAGGCCGACCGCCTCGAGCAGCTGGTGGGGACCTTCACGGTCGCCGCCGAGCCGCACCAGCGCGCATCGGCGCCGGTGGCCCGCCGGCACGCGGCGCTGCTGGCAGCCTGATGGCCGTCAGGCCGCGAGCACCAGCAGCAGCGTCCTGACCGCGATGATCCAGCACACCGCCAGGCTGCCGAGGTAGCACAGGGCGCGGCCCGGCTGCAGACTGGCCAGGTAGGCGCCCGAGTGCAGATAGCGCAAGGCCACGTAGGCGCCGAACAGCCACCACGCGACCGACGCCGGCGCGCCGGCCAGCACATAGGCCAGTGCCAGCGCCAGGAACAGCGGCAGGTTTTCCACGTCGTTGCGCCACACGCCCGCAAAGCGGCGCACGATCTCCGCCTCCTCGTCCACCGGTTTCACCCCAAGCATGCGCGCGTCTTCCGGCAGCAGGAAGGTGCGTGCGCGCAGGCGGCTTGCGACCTGCAGCACGCTGGTGGCGCTGGTCTTGGCAAACAGTGCGAGGAGGGCGGCGACAAAGGCCGGCCAGGCGGGGAAGGCGTTCATTTCATGGCTCCATGTTCAATTGAGGTCGTCCCGGCGGGTGACGGGACCCAAGGTCCGCTTTGGGCATCGTCTGCCCGAAACGTGGGTTTGATGTAGCGCATTCTGGGCTCCGGCGCATGATCCGGCCAGTGGCGGAATCGACAAAAACATGGTCAAATCCGCCAACATGAGCACCCCCACCATCTCGATCGGCGTCCTCGCCTATCCCGGCTGCCTGGCCAGCAGCGCGGTCATTCCGCTCGATGTCCTGCGCATCGCGAACACCATCGCCGCATTGCGGCCGGCCTCGCTGCGCGTGCGCTTCGAAGGGCGCCTGGTGAGCCCGCGCGGCGCGCGCCCGATCACCGTGGGCGGCCTGTCGCTGCGGCCGGCGGCGCTGTCGCGCGCCTCGACCCACGCGCTGATCGTTCCCGGCATCGACCACCGCACCACCGACGACATCGGCACGGTGCTGGCCACGCTGGAGCGCGAGCGCGAGGCGCTGGCGGACTTCGCCGCCACCGGCCGGCCGCTCGCATCGACCTGCTCCGGCACCTGCCTGGTCGCCAGCGCGGGGCTGCTGGACGGGCGCCGCTGCACAACCAGCTGGTGGCTGGCGCCATGGTTCGCGCGCACCTTCCCGGAGGTGCAGGTCGACACCAGCGAGATGGTGGTGAGCGACGGCGGCCTGCTGTCCTCGGGCGGCGTGACGTCCTCGCTCGACCTGGCCCTGTGGCTGGTCGGGCACTTCGGCGGCGACGAGCTGCGCCAGCTCACCGCCAAGGTGCTGGTCACGGACGCGACCCGCGCCAGCCAGGCGCCGTACATCGCGTCGGCCCTGGTGCAGGGCGACCGCAATGCCATCGTCGAGCGCGCGCGCCGCTGGCTGAACCAGCGCCTCGACAAGGCATGGACGATGGCGGAGCTGGCGCATCACTGCCACAGCAGCGAACGCACGCTGCTGCGCCGCTTCCAGGACGCCGTCGGCCTTACGCCCGTGCAGTACGCGCAGCAGCTGCGGGTCGAGCGGGCCAAGGCGCTGCTCGAGTCGACCACCCTGCCGATGGAGGAGATCACCAGCCGCTGCGGCTACGAGGACGTCTCCACCTTCGGCAAGATCTTCAAGCGCTGGGCGCACGCCACCCCGCGCGAATACCGCCAGCGCTTCGGCCTGCGCCGCTAGCACGGGACGTTTCCCCGACAGCCCGACTTCGGGCCGGCCCGTCCCGGGACGTTCGCCCCCGCAACGCAACCATTCATCCGTCCAAACCCACCGCTTATCCAACTCTGCGTTGTCCGCCCCGCCATGCGCGGGTAATGTCGCGGCTTCACTCAGCGGCACATCCCAACACGACTAACGAGAGAGACAAGACCATGTTCAAACCTTCCCTCCTGTGCGCGGCCTCCCTGCTGGCCATGCACGCACCTGCGGCGCTGGCGCAGGACAGCGCGCTGGCCCAACGCATCGACGCGGCCATTTCCCCCTACTACCAGGCCGGCGAGCCGGGCGCCGCGGTGATCGTGACGCGTAACGGCAAGGTGGTGTTCCGCCGCGCCTATGGCATGGCCAACCTGGAGCAGGGCAAGCCGCTCGATCCCGGCATGGTGCTGCGCATCGGCTCGGTCACCAAGCAGTTCACGGCTGCCGCGATCCTGATGCTGCAGGAGGAGGGCAAGCTCAATGTCACCGACGACATCACCCGGCACCTGCCGGACTTCCCCACGCACGGGCAGAAGATCACCATCGAGCACCTGCTGACGCACACCTCGGGCATCTACAGCTATACCCGCAAGCACGACTTCAGGAACACGCAGCACCTGGACGCCAGCGTCGCCGAGATGATCGCGACCTTCCGCGACGAGCCGCTCGACTTTGCGCCGGGCACGCGCTGGGCGTACAACAACTCCGGCTACTACCTGCTGGGCGCGATCATCGAGAAGGTGTCGGGACAGACCTACGCGGACTTCGTCCAGAAGCGCATCCTGTCGCCGCTGAAGATGACGCACACCGCCTACGAGGGCGCGGGCGGGCGCGTGGCGCAGGCCACCGGCTACTCGGCGGCGCAAGGCAAGCTGGCGCCGAGCGCGCCGCTCAGCCCGAGCAAGACCTATGCGGCCGGCGCGCTGGTGTCGACCGTCGATGACCTGGCCCGCTGGGACGCCGCAATCGCGTCCGGCAAGCTGCTCAAGGCGGCCAGCTGGCAGCGCATGTTCACGCCCTACACGCTGGAGGGCGGCGCCAGCACCAACTATGGCTACGGCTGGGAGACCGGCAAGCTGCAGGGCGCGCCGATGGTGGCGCACGGCGGCAATACCAACGGCTTCTCGACCTACACGATGCGCATCCCCGGCGAACAGCTGTTCGTCGCGGTGCTGAGCAACGCCGAATACGGCGTGGTGCAGCCGGACGTCGTCGCGAGCAAGGCCGCCGCCATCGCGATGGGCAAGCCGCTGCCGGAATACCGCGAGATTGCCATGGATGCGAAGGCGCTGGAGGCGTTCACCGGCACCTACCAGGCAGCCGGCGCCAAGGAGCCGCGCCTGGTCGCCGTGGCCGACGGCAAGCTCGTGATGCAGCGTCCGGGCCGCCCGCGCATGGCGCTGCTGCCGCACGCGGACAACGCCTTCTTCGTCGACAAATCGCTGGTGCATATCGAGTTCGGCCGCGATGCGCAGGGCAAGGTCAACCAGATGACCATCCACCAGGACGGCATTGCGCACGTATTCCCGCGCGCCGGCGACCTGCCGGCCGAGCGCAAGGCCGTGGTACTGCCGGCGGCGCTGCTCGACACCTATGTGGGCAGCTACCAGATGGCGCCGAATTTCGTGCTGGAGGTGCGCCGCGACGGCGAGCAGCTGCTTGGCCAGGCCACCGGCCAGCCGGCGCTGAACCTGCTGGCGCTGGGCGAAGGCGAATTCTTCGTCAAGCAGATCGACTCGGCGTCGGTGCGCTTCGAGAAGGGCGCGGACGGCAAGATCGAGCGCATCCTGTGGAAGCAGGGCGGCCGCGAGCGTCCGGCGCCGCGCGTCAAGTAAGTCGCGAGGCGGGGGACTGGGCGCGGTCCCCTGCCGGCGGTGTCAGTGACCGGCATCGCCGGACAGCCGCAACCTGTCCTGTTCGATCGACTGTTCCAGCTCATTGCGCGCTGCCTGCGCGATCGAGATCATGGTCGCCTCGTCGCGGTAGTGCGGGAAGATCGCATCCAGCGTGGACAGGTTGTGGTCGCGGAAGCGCGCGGCCAGCCGCGCCACCTCGTCCGGCGCCACGCCCAGCCGCAGCAGTGCATGGCGGCCCAGCAGCAGCGACGACTCGAAGGTTTCGCGTTCGATGTCCTGCACGCCGCGGCTGCGCAGCTCGAACACATGCGTCACATTGCGCGCACGCGCCACGATCTGCAGGTTGGGGAAATGCTGGCGTGCGAGATCGGTCAGCGCCAGGCTGCCCTGCATGTCGTCGATGGCGTTGATCAGGATATCGGCTTCGTGCGCGCCCGCGGCATGCAGCAGGTCGAGCCGCGTGGCGTCGCCGTAGAACACGCGAAACCCGAAGCGCCGCAGCATGTCGATCAGGTCAGGGTCGTTGTCCAGCACCGTCACCTTGGTCCCGGCGGCGGCCAGCAGGCGCCCGGCGATCTGGCCGACGCGCCCGAACCCGGCGATGATGACGCGCGCTCCCTCCGGCTCGATATGGTCCGGCGGGCGCGGCGGGGCCTTGTGCAGCAAAGCCGTGAGCCGCTGTGCAGCCATCAGGGCGAGCGGCGTCAGCGCCATCGACACCGCCACCACCAGCACCAGCAACTCGTCCCACGGCGCCGGCATGACGCCTGCCGCCTGCGCCGCGGCGAACACCACGAACGCGAATTCGCTTCCCTGCGCGAGCAGGCCGGCAAAGGTCCAGCGCTGCAGCGCCGGCACCGGCATCGCGCGCGCCACCAGTGCCAGCAGCAGCATCTTGACCACCATGTAGCCCAGCGTCAGCAGGGCGATGCGCCAGGGCGAGCTGGCAAGGAGTCCCAGGTTCATCGCCATCCCGACCGAGGTGAAGAACAGGCCGAGCAGCAGTCCCTTGAACGGTTCGAGGTCGGCTTCGAGCGCCTTGCGGTATTCCGATCCGGCCAGCAGCACGCCCGCCAGGAAAGCGCCCAGGCCCATCGACAGGCTGGCCAGCGTCATCAGCTGCGCAATGCCCAGCACCAGCAGCAGCGCGAACGCGGTGAAGATCTCGGGCAGGCGGGTGCGCGCCATCAGGCGCAGCGCGGCGGGCATCGCATAGCGCCCCGCGACGAGCACCGCGGCGAGCACCGCCACCGCCAGCAGCCAGTTGAATTCCGCTCCCCCTTTGGCCGCGCCCAGCAGCGGCACGGCCACCAGCAGCGGTATCGCTGCCATGTCCTGGAACAGCAGCACGGCAAACGCGGACTTGCCGGCCGCGGTATTGCTGATGTGGCGTTCGGCCATGTTCTGCACCACGATGGCGGTAGACGACAGGGCCAGCGCCAGGCCGGCGACCGCGGCGGCCGCGATGCCCATGCCCAGCAGCCATGCACCGCCCGCCAGCACGCCGCCGCACGCGGCCATCTGCAGCGTTCCCCCGCCCAGCACGGTGGTGCGCATTTCGACCAGCTTGCGCGGCTGCAGTTCCAGTCCGATCAGGAACAGCATCAGCACCACGCCGATTTCCGCCACATGGCTGATCTTGTCCACGTCCGCGACCAGCCCCAGCCCCCAGGGCCCGATCAGGCAGCCGCCGATCAGGTAGCCGAGCACGGAGCCCAGCCCCAGGCGCTGGGCCAGCGGCACCAGAAGTACCGCAGTGAGCAGGAAGACGATGGGTGTCAGCAGGATGTCGGTCATGGTATTGGCGCGCGGGCAAGGGCCGGCGGGAGGCCGGGCAGGTAGGATAATGTAGTGGCAGACGGACAAGTCGCGCAAGCCGCCGCCGCGCCCGTGCTGTGCTGCACGGCTGCGGCACCGTTCAGGACGGGGTAGTAGAATCGTCCAGCCATCCGGCACATGGCCCAAGGTATTGCAACTACACAATGATGCGTTCTCCCGGCGACCAGGATCGAACCAGGGGCTTGCGGCCTTATTCCGCCGCGCGCCTGGTCACCGTGGCTGCCTTGCTGATCGCATTCCTGGCCGCCGCCACCGCCGGCATGCTGACGGTCAGCTACCGCGAGACGCAGCGCCTGGAGATGGTCGGCCTGCGCAATATTTCGATCGCGTTCGCAGCCCAGACTTCCGGCGTGATGCAGGCCATCGACCAGGCCATGCTGCAGGCCGAGCGCGCCTACCGCAAGACCCCCGAGCGCCCGGTGATCGATTATTTCGACGACGCGCGCGCGGCGCAGGAATACATCATCGGTTTGCACCTGTTCGACGCCTCCGGCCGGCTGGCCGCGAGCGCCGGGCCGCACGGTTCCAGGGCGCCGCCGGGCGCCGGCCAGCACCAAGCGGCCGCTCCCGCCGTGCGCGGCGCCGTCA
Source organism: Pseudoduganella sp. GCM10020061 (assembly GCF_042683405.1). Lineage (NCBI taxonomy): Bacteria > Pseudomonadati > Pseudomonadota > Betaproteobacteria > Burkholderiales > Oxalobacteraceae > Pseudoduganella > Pseudoduganella sp. GCM10020061. The sequence continues at coordinate 802,866 of NZ_JBHUJS010000001.1, forward strand.
TGCCCCTGATCACCATCAGCGATATCGATCCCGATACGGGACGGGGCATCATCAATGTGGCGCGCACGGTGACGGATGCGTCCGGGCGGCGCATGGGCACCATCCTGGCGCAGGTCGACTCCGAGCGCTTCGAACGCATCTATACGCTGCTGGAACTGGGCAAGGGCGGTTCGGTCACGCTGTTCCACCGCGACGGCACCATGCTGGTGCGCGGACCGCCATTCCCGTCCGGTATCGGACGTTCGTTTGCGCACACCCCGCTGTTCCGCGAGGCGCTGCCGGTGGCCAGCCGCGGGGTGATGGATATCGTCAGCCCGCTGGACGGCGTGCGCCGCATCTATGGATACGACGCAGTCAGCGACTACCCGCTGGTCATCATCACCGGCGCAAACAAGGCTGAAGCGCTGGGTTCGTGGTACGACCTGCTGTGGACCGCCGGCGCCGCGCTGGCCTTGATCTCGGCCATCCTGATTTACCTGGCGTGGCGGGTGGCGCGCCACAGTGCCAGCCAGTCCGACCTGATCGGCCGGCTGGAGGCGAGCGAGCGCCGCGCCGGCAGGAGCGCGGACTACCTGGCGACCATCCTCAACGCCGTGCTGTCCCCCATCTGGGTGCTCGACGGGGAGCGCCGGCTGGTCATGTACAACGAGGCGTTCGCGCGCTTCATCGGCACCAGGGACGCCAAACTGGTGGGCGAGCGCGAAGCCGAGGTGCTCGACCCGGAGACCGCGCGCGAACGCGAACGGCGCTACCAGGCGGTGCTGGAAGGGTCGCGCTCGAACGAGGCCGTGACCGAGGTCCGCGACGGGCGCGGCGAGCTGCGCACGGCCATCCAGCTGACCTCGCGGCTGGTGGACGCGGACGGCGAAACCCAGCTGGTCTCGGTCCTGACCGATATCACCGAGCGCCACAAGGCCGAGGAACACCTGGCCTACCTGGCCAATTTCGACGTGCTCACCGGCCTGCCCAACCTGACCCAGTTCAGGCAGATCCTGGAAGCGGAGCTGGCCGTCGCGCGCACGCGCCGCGCCTGCCTGGGCACCTTTGTCGTGTCGCTCGAGCGCGCCCACGAGATCACGGACCTGCTGGGCCACGAGCCGGGCGAGGCGGCACTGCGCAAGATCGGCGAGATCTTCCGCGAACTGGTGCCGCGCGCGGCTTGCGTGGCGCGCGTGCGCGGCGCCGAGTTCGCTGCGGCCATGCATGCCGACGCCCACGCCTGCGGCGCCACCATGCAGGAGCTCGCGGACACGCTGATGGCGCGCCTGTCGGAGCCGATCACGCTGGAGGGGCGCGACTTCTACCTGGGGCCGGTGATCGGCGTGTCGGTGTTCCCGTCCGATGGCGACAGCGCCGACGAGCTGTATGGCCGGGCCCACAGCGCCCGCAACCGCGCGCGCGACGAGGGCGGCGATACCGTGCAATTCTTCTCGTCCACCACGCACAGCGACCTGGAGCAGCGCCTGACCGTGGAAGCGCAGCTGCGGCGCGCGCTGGAACGCAACGAGCTGCGCATCGTCTACCAGCCCAAGGTCAGCATCCACAGCGGCCGGATCATGGGATTCGAAGCACTGGTGCGCTGGTCGAATGGCCTGCTGGGCGAGATTTCGCCGACGCGCTTCATCCCGATCGCCGAGCGCACGAGCCTGATCATCCCGATCGGCGCCTGGGTGCTGGAGCGGACCTGCAGCCAGATGCAAGCCTGGGAGGCGGAGCTGGGCGAGCCTGTCAGCGTGGCGGTCAACCTGTCGCCGCGCCAGTTCCACCAGAAGAACCTGCTCAGGCTGATCTCCGACGTCGTGCAGCGCCACGCCATCGCGCCCGGCAGCCTGGAGCTGGAAATCACCGAGACCGCGCTGATGAGCCGCGAGCAGGAGGTGGACGTGCTGATGCGCGACATCCGCCGCTTGCGCGTGGGGCTGTCGATCGACGATTTCGGCACCGGCTATTCGAGCCTCGCCTATCTAAAGCGGTTCCCGGTGCAGCGGCTGAAGATCGACGCGGCCTTCGTGCGCGACCTGGGCATCGACAACGACAGCGCGGCAATCGCCATGACCATCGTCAGCCTGGCCCACGGCCTGAACCTCAAGGTGGTGGCGGAAGGGGTGGAGACTGCCGAGCAGCTGGAGATGCTGCGCGCGATGAAGTGCGACGAGTACCAGGGCTTCCTGTTCAGCAGGGCGGTGGAAGCGGCCGACGTGCCGCGCCTGTTGCGCGAGAACCGTATCGCGGCCGCACAAGGCAGCTAGTCAACAAGCTGGGAGCGGTCGTCCGTAGCAATGAACCTTAAGGAGAATGGGAATGGCATACATTGATGGCTTTGTGACCCCGGTGCCGAAGGATAAACTCGACGCCTACCTGCGCATGTCCGAAAAGTTCGGGAAAGCCTGGATGGAATACGGCGCAATCAGCTACCGCGAATGCATGGCCGACGACGTCAAGCCCGGCAAGCTCACCTCGTTCCCGCAGGCCGTCGATCTGAAGGACGACGAGATCGTCTTTTTTTCCTGGATCGAGTACGCATCGCGCGCCGACCGCGACGCGATCATGGACAAGGTGATGAAGGATCCGCAGCTGGCCGAGTACATGGATCCCGCCACCTATCCGTTCGACGGCAAGCGCCTGATCTACGGCGGTTTCGAGGTGGTGGTGGCGATGTAGCCGGCCCGAGCTTCAGCGCGGCGCCATCACCTTGTCCGGCGTGGCCGGCGTGGAGTAGATGCGGCGGCCGGTCGCATGCCAGATCGCATTGCATACCGCGGCTGCGACCCCGACCTGGCCGATCTCGCCCACGCCTTTTGCGCCCAGGCTGCTGACGATATCGTCGTGCTGTTCCACGAAGACGACGTCGATGTCGTGGATGTCCGCGTTGACGGCCACGTGGTAGTCGGCCAGGTTGTGGGTCATGAATCGGCCGAAGCGGTGGTCCGCCAGCGTCTCTTCGTGCAGGGCCTGGCTGATCCCCCACACCACGCCGCCGATGATCTGGCTGCGCGCGGTGCGCGGGTTGATGATGCGGCCTGCATCGATGGCGCTGACCACGCGTGTCACGCGCACGCTGCCCAGCGCCTCGTCCACGCGCACCTCGCAGAACACGGCCGAGTGCACGGCGCGCACGTACTTGCGGCGGCGCCTGATGTCGGGCGTGAGCAGGTACTTTTCGGAGATCTCCTGCTTGCCCGCCTGCGCGAGCAGTTCCTGCAGCGTGACGCCCGGCCCGCCCGCGCCGAACGCCCGCAGCATGCCGTCCGCGAATTCGACCTGGCCGAACGAGAGGCGCGAGAAGGGCGAGCGCGGCATGCCCTGCGCAATCCGGAACAGGCGCCGGCGCAGCTTGTCGCAGGCGCCTGACACCGCCGAGCCCACAGTGGCCACGTGCGACGAGCCGCCTTCGACCGGCGCCAGCGGCAGCGACGAGTCGCCGAGCTGGAACGTCACGCGTTCGAGCGGCAGGCCCAGCGCGTCTGCGGCGATGGTCGCCATCACGGTGTAGGTGCCGGTGCCGATGTCGCTGGCGGCACTGCTGACCACCAGGCTGCCGTCGGCGTGCAGCACCGCCTCGGCGCGCGCGACCAGCTGCATCGCCTCCCAGGTGCCGCCCGCCATGCCCCAGCCGATCAGTTCATCGCCGACCGACATCGCGCGCGGCTCCCTGGGCCGGCGCGACCATCCGAAGCGCCCGGCGCCCTGCTCGTAGCAGGAGTGCAGCATCTTGGAAGAGAAGGGCAGCTGGTCCACCGGCGCGATGTTGGCGTAGTTGCGCAGGCGGAGCGCCACCGGGTCGAGCTGCAGCGCATACGCCAGTTCGTCCATGGCCACTTCGAGCGCGTGCACGCCATGGGCGGCGCCCGGCGCGCGCATGTCCTGCGGCGTGAATACGTCGAGGTCCACCAGCTCGTGCTCCAGCCGGATGTTGTCGCACGCATAGGACTGGCCGGACCAGTTCACCACATCCTCGACATATTCCTCGAAGCGCGAGGTCTCGGTGCGCGCGTGGTGCAGTATGGCCTGCAGCGTGCCCTGTTCGTTCGCGGCCAGCCGCACGCGCTGCCAGGGTCTCGGGCCGGTGCCCGAACGAGAACATCTGCTGGCGCGTCAGCGTCACGCGCACCGAGCGTTGCAGGTGCAGCGCGCCCATCACGGCCAGCGTTACCGAATACTGCGGCCGCAGGCCGGAACCGAAGGCGCCGCCGACATACGGATTGCGCACGGTGATCTTGCGCGGCGAAATGCCGAACGCGTTCACCAGGTACCACTTGTTGTTCTGCGAGCTCTGGGTCTTGTCGTAAACCGTGAGGTGCCCGTCCGCGGCGCGGATCGCGGTGGCGCCGAACATCTCCATCGGATTGTGGTGCTCGACGCCGCTGTGCACGGTGACGTCGACAAAGACCGGCGCGCGGTTGAAGGCCGTGCGGGCGTCGCCCCGCTCCGGCGGCGTGTTCGACTTTTTCGGCGGGTGGCTGCGGTTAAGGTCCGCGCGGAAATCGGTGCTGTGCTGCTCCTGCGTATAGAGCACGCGGACCAGCGCGCACGCGTGGCGCGCCGCTTCGAAGCTCTCCGCCAGCACGAGCGCCACCGGCTGGCCGCTGAACATCACCTGCTCGTCGTACAGCGGGCGGAACGGCGTTCCAGGCGGAGCCACCATGTCCTTGTGCGCCAGCTTGAACGAGCGCATGGACGGCCGGTTCAGGTGCGTGACGATGTCGATCACGCCTGGCACCGACAGTGCCTCGTCAAGATCGAAGCCATCGATCCGGCCCCGCGCGATCGTGCTGCTGACAACCAGGCCGTAGACCAGCCCTTCGGCGGGATGCTCGGCGGCGTAGCGCGCCTGGCCGGTGACCTTGGCGCGGCCGTCCACGCGTGCGACCGGGTCGCCGATGCGCACCGGGCCGGTCCCGGCATCCGCGCGCGGCGCGCGCAGCTCGGGTATCAGCCCGCTCATGGCGCTCTCCGGTCGTTGGGGTAGGGCCGCTGCTGAGGGGCCGCGCTGCGCTGCTGCCTGCGCGTGTTGTCGCCCGAGTTGGTGACGGTGCCGGTGCGCGCCACCTTCAGCGCGCGCAAGATCGCGCGGCGCGCCAGCTCGATCTTGAAATCGTTGTCGCCCTGGCCGGCCGCGCCTTCCAGCAGGATCTCCGCCGCGCGTGCGCCGGCGTCGTCGTCGGGCAGGCGGCCGCGCAGCGCATCCTCCGCTGCCGGCACGCGCCAGGGCTTGTGCGCAACGCCGCCCAGCGCCAGGCGCGCTTCGCGCACGGTGCCGTCCTCGTCGAGGTCGAGCGCCGCAGCCACCGACACCAGCGCGAACGCGTAAGACAGGCGGTCGCGCAGCTTGAGGTAGACGCTGTGCGCGGCGAACTGCGCGGCATCCGGCAGCGCGATGTGGGTGACCAAGTCGCCCGGTTCCAGGACGGTATCGTGCTCGGGATGCTCGCCCGGCAGCCGGTGCAGCTCGCGCAGCGGAATGGCGCGGTTGCCGCCGGCGTTCTGCACGTGCACCACGGCGTCCAAGGCTGCCAGCGCCACGCACATGTCGGAGGGATGGGTGGCAATGCAGCAGCGGCTGGCGCCCAGGATGGCGTGCTGCCGGGTCAAGCCGCCGATGGCCGAACAGCCGCTGCCGGGCTCGCGCTTGTTGCAGGGCGTGGCCAGGTCGTAGAAGTACATGCAGCGGGTGCGCTGCAGCAGGTTGCCGCCATTGCTCGCCATGTTGCGCAGCTGCGGAGAGGCGCCCGCCAGGATCGCCGATGAGAGCAGGGGATAGCGCTCGCGCACCAGCGGATGCCAGGCGGTGTCGGCGTTGCGCGCCAGCGCGCCGAGCAGCAGTCCGCCGGACTCGCCCGGGCGAATGAAGTCGAGCGGCAGGGTGTTGATGTCGACCAGATGTGCGGGGCGCATCACGCCTTCCTTCATCAGGTCGAGCAGGTTGGTGCCGCCGGCGATGAAGCGTGCGGCCGGGTTTCCGCTGCAGGCATGGATGGCGGCGGCGGCGTCCGCGGCGGTGCTCAGTTCGAACGGACTCATCCGGGCACCGTCCCGGTCACGATCGGGGCATGCGCCCGTTCGGATTCCGGCGGCAAGCCCATCACCTGCGTCACCGCACGCACGATCTGCGGATAGGCGCCGCAGCGGCAGATGTTGCCGCTCATGAGCTCGCGCACTTCGTCGGCGCTGTGCGCCTGGCCTTCCGCGATGAGGCCGGCGGCGGAGCACAGCTGGCCGGGCGTGCAATAACCGCACTGGAACGCGTCGTGCTCGATGAACGCCTGCTGCAGCGGGTGCAGGCGCTCACCGTCGGCCAGTCCCTCGATTGTCGTGATGGCGCGGCCTTCCTGCATCAGCGCCAGTGCCAGGCAGGAATTGATGCGGCGGCCGTCCACCAGCACCGTGCACGCGCCGCACTGGCCGTGGTCGCAGCCTTTCTTGGTGCCGGTCAGGCCCATGCGTTCGCGCAAGAGATCGAGCAGCGTGACCCAGGGCTCGACGTTGAGCCGGGCAGGGCGGCCATTGACGGTCAGGCTGAGGGGACGGGCGGCGGGAAGACGTTTGAATTCGTGGTTGGGACGCATGCAACACTCCTGTGGCCGGTCGGCTGGATGAAGCATCGCACGCAGCCTGCGCCGCCGTCTGTGATTGAGCGAACATTGACGTCGATTGCCGTGTGTGGCGTGCGCGCCATGTGCGTGCGCGGAGCAAGGGCGTAGCATGGACGGTGACAGACCCTGCGGGACCGCCCGCGCCCGGAACGGAGGTGTGCAATGACATCCGCACGAACGACGCTTGCCGTCGCCGCACTATCCTGCTGCGCCATCGCCGTGGCGGCGCCGCCCGGCCTGTCCGCATCCGACCAGGCCGCCGCGTTCCAGGGCGCCGGCTTCAAGAAGTCCGGCAGCCACTGGAAAAAATGCGACGACCCCACGCCTTCTTACACGCCCGGCGAGATTGCCGAGGTGCGTGACCTGAACGGCGACGGCCGGCCGGAAGCCCTCATTACCGAGGGCGGTACCTTCTGTTACGGGCATACGGCGGCGGGATACAGCGTAGTGACACGGCAGGCAAACGGGCGCTGGAAGCTGGTGACCGGCGGCACAGGCATGGTGCGCTTCCTGGCGACCAAGGGCACCGGCGGCTGGCCCGACATCGAGGTCGGCGGCCCCGGCTTCTGCTTTCCGGTCGAACGGTGGAACGGCAAGGCCTATGTGTTGCACCGCCATGAGTACGAAGGCAAGCGCTGCACGCCGTCCGGCTGAGACTCAGGCCTTGCCGGCGCTGCGCACCCGCATCGCGATTTCGTAGGAGGTAAGCCGCGCCCCGTGGTCGAATACTTGCGAGGTGAGCATCAGCTCGTCCGCGCCGGTCGCCGCGATGAAGGCCTGCATCTGCCGTGCCACCGTGTCCGGCGAACCGATGGCGCTGCACGACAGCACGCTGTCGAGCATGTGCCGCTCGGCCGGGCCCAGGCTGTCGAGGTAGCCCGGGACGGGCGGCTGCAGGCGCGACGGGCGCCCGCTGCGCAGGTTCACGAACGCCTGCTGCATGGAACTGGCGATCAGTTGCCCCTGCTCGTCCGTGTCCGCGGCAAACACGTTGTATCCCAGCATGACGTACGGCTGCTGCAGATGCGCGGAAGGGCGGAAGTTCGCGCGGTACAGGCGGATCGCATCCATCATCTGCTGCGGCGCGAAGTGCGAAGCGAACGCATACGGCAGGCCGTATGCCGCCGCAAGCTGGGCGCCGAACAGGCTCGACCCCAGGATCCAGATTGGCACCTTGAGGCCGTTGCCCGGCACCGCGCGCACCGCACTGCGGGGCGAGTCCGAGAAGTAGTCGATCAGCTCCGCCACGTCCTGCGGGAATTCGTCCGCGCCGGAGGCCAGGTTGCGCCGCAACGCACGCGCGGTGGCATGGTCGGAACCGGGTGCGCGGCCCAGTCCGAGATCGACGCGGCCGGGGAACAGCGACTCGAGCGTCCCGAACTGCTCCGCGATCAGCAGCGGCGAGTGGTTCGGCAGCATGATCCCCCCGGCGCCGACGCGGATGGTCGAGGTGCCGCCGGCGATATGGCACAGCAGCACGGCCGTGGCCGCGCTGGCGATGCCGGGCATGCCGTGGTGTTCGGCCATCCAGAAGCGCTGGTAGCCCAGGCGTTCTGCATGGCGCGCCAGATCGAGCGAATTGCGAAACGAGGCCGCGGCATCGCTGCCTTCGTTGATGGGGGCGAGGTCGAGGACGGAAAATGGAATCATATCGGCAATTATGAACCGATTGCCGGCGGTGCGTTTTCTTCATTCCGCGATTCAAGCGTGGCGTAAATGCCTCGCGGCAGTTTTGTGCCGGTAAGCAAGCCTATAATGTTCCTGAAGAAAATTGATACCTCATCAGGGCGGCCCCGTCTAAGGCCGACACATTACTATGATGGAAACACTCGCCCGCACGCCGGAACATCCGCCCCGCACACGCGCGATCCGCCTCTCCGAGCTGATCAGCGCGCTCAGCTATGCGCTCGACATCACCGAAGGGCAGCCGCCGGGCCATTGCGTGCGCGTGTGCTGGATCGGCATGCATATCGGCCGCCAGGCCGGGCTGTCGGAGGCGGCGCTGTGGGAGCTGTATTACACCCTGCTGCTCAAGGACCTGGGCTGCAGCAGCAATGCCGCGCGCATCTGCGAGCTGTACCTGACCGACGACCTCCAGTTCAAGCGCGACTTCAAGACAGTGGGCGACAGCCTGCCGCAGGTGCTGGCGTTCGTGCTGACGCACACCGGGCTGAAGGCAGGGCTGGCGGAACGCTTCCGCAGCGTGATGACGATCCTGCGCGACGGCCCCAACATCGCGCAGGAGCTGATCGCGACGCGCTGCCAGCGTGGCGCCGAGATCGCGCGCCTGCTGCGCTTTCCGGCCGGCGTATCGGACGGTATCTACAGCCTCGACGAGCACTTTAACGGCAAGGGCAAGCCCGCCCGGCTGGCCGGCGATGCGATCCCCGTATATGCGCGCATCGCGCTGCTGTCGCAGGTGATCGATGTATTCCACACGGCGAGCGGTCCGCAAGCGGCGCTGGCCGAGGCGCGCGCCCGCGCCGGCAGCTGGTTCGATCCTGCGCTGGTGCAGGCATTCGAGGCGGCTGCGGAGCAGGACGGCTTCTGGTCCATGCTGGCTTCCACCGGCGTCGATGCGGCCGTGCTTGCGCTCGAACCGGCAGGACACGAGGTGCCGGTGGACGAGGACTACCTGGATGACATCGCGACCGCTTTCGGCCAGGTGGTCGACTCCAAGAGCCCGTACACCAGCGGCCACAGCGCGCGCGTTGCGCTGTACACCGACATGATCGCCGAGGCGCTGGGCTTGCCGGAACAGCGGCGCCGCTGGCTGCGCCGCGGCGCGCTGCTGCACGATGTGGGCAAGCTGGGCGTCAGCAACAGCGTGCTGGACAAGCCCGGCGCGCTCGACCGCGACGAGTGGGATGCGGTCAAGCAGCATGCGATTCATACCGAGACCATCCTGTCGCGCATCGGCGCCTTTGCCGAGCTGGGACGGGTAGCCGGGGCGCACCATGAACGCCTCGACGGCGGCGGCTATCCGCGCGGCCTGTCGGCGGCGGACATCTCGATCGAGACCCGCATCATCACCACCGCGGACATTTTCGACGCCATCACCGCCGAGCGGCCCTACCGCGCCGCGATTCCGGTGCCGCGCGCGCTCGAGATGATGTCCAAGACCGTCGGCACCGCGCTCGACCCCGACTGCTTCGCCGCGCTCGAGCGGGCGATGGCAAAGCTGCCCTCCTGAGCTGTTAACGCACCCCGGTCGTCCCGCCCCGCTCCGGGAGGGCGTTGTGTCTGCGCTTACCGCTGCTCGCCAGCGGCGCGGTGCGGCTTGGCCTCGTACATGGCGCCGTCGGCATGCTGCAGCAGCTGGTCCAGCGTGTCGCCGTGCTGGGGGAACAGCGCAATGCCGACACTGGTGACCATGCGCAGGATACGGCCCTGGCCGATGTCGATCGGCTGGCGCACGGTGGCGCGGATCTTGTCGGCGACCAGCTCCGCATGCTCGGGCAGCGTGACGCTGTCGAGCAGGACGACGAACTCGTCGCCGCCCAGGCGCGCGACGGTATCCACGCCGCGCACGCACTGCATGGTCCGCAGCGCGAAGGCCTGCAGCACCTGGTCGCCCACCGCGTGGCCGAACATGTCGTTGACCTTCTTGAATCCGTCCAGGTCCAGGTACAGCAGTGCGAGCTGGCCCTGCTGGCGGCGCGCGCGCGTGATGGCGGTGGCGATGCGGTCGTACAGCAGCCGCCGGTTGGGCAGCCCGGTCAGTTCGTCGTACTGCGCCATATGCGACAGGCGCGCGTGCAACTGCTTGCGCTGGATGGCAGTGGCAACCTGGGTCGATACGAACTGCAGCAGTTCCGTGTCGCCGTCGGAGAACGGCGTGCAGCCGGGACCGCTGTGGACGGCCAGCACGCCGATGGCCTCCTGCTGCGTTTCCAGCGGCACCCCGAGCCAGGAACACAGGTCGTCGGGCGCGGGCGCCTGTCCCGGCCCGAGCATGATGGGCTTGCGCGTGTCGACCACCTCGGCGCAGAGCGCGCGCGCCTCGTCCCCCGGTCCGGTCGATGCCGCCCCGGTATGCCCGGCGTGGTAGGTGAATTCGAGCGCGCCGCCGGCGCCGCACAGCGCGACCGTGAAGCCGGCGGCCGGCAGCAGTGCGCTGACCGTGGCGTGGACCTGGCGGACCAGGGCCGGCACGTCGCTCGATGCGTGCGCCGCCTCCGAAATCGCGAACAGGGCCGCCTGCAGCGCTTCGTTGCGCTTGCTGGCGGTAATGTCGCGCGCCACCGCAATGCGCACCTGCGCATCCTCGGACCAGCGCGCGGACCACATGATGTGCGCGATGCGCCCATCCTTGCGCACGTAGCGGTTCTCGAAGTGCGGCATCGGGTGCCCGTCCATGATGCGGTTCGCGGCAGCGAGCGTGCGTTCGCGGTCGTCCGGCGCGACCAGGTCGATCATCTGCATGCCCTCCATCTCCTGCTGGGTGTAGCCGAAGATCTGCTCGCACGCTGCGCTGACATACACGAAGCGGCCGTCCACGTCGACCACGCAGACGGCGTCGAGCAGGAGGTCGATGAAACTCGTGGTGGAGCTCAGGGTGCTGGGTAGCATGGGGCGTGGCCGCAGTATGGACGCTTGATGTAAGGCAATAGTAGCAAGCTTCCTCTGCGCGGTATAGGGGAGATGCGCGGCGGCGCGGGCAGCGCTCGTGTGTAGAATCGACACGTGTCCGATCCGGGGGAGGCGATGCCAAAGCTTGCGTGGGTGCTGCTGCCATTGGCGCTGTATGGGGCCTGGCTGGCCGCCGCGGCGGTGCGCTCCCGCATGCCTGCGCGGCACGCGCTGAACATCCAGTTCAGCCTGTTCCTGATGGCCTACCTGCTAACGACGGCCGGACTGGGCATTTTCTGGGTCGCCAACCAGCAGCTGCCGGTGTTCGACTGGCACTACCTGTTCGGCTATGCGACCCTGCTGCTGGTGGGCCTGCACCTGTGGTTCAACCTTCCGATCGTGGTGCGCTGGCTGCGCGGTCCGCGCGCCGCGCCGCACGCGGCGCCGTCGGCGGCCGGAGGCGCGCGGGCCTGGGCGAAGGGCGCGCTGGTAGTGGCTGCCGTCACCGCCGCGTACTTTGCAGGCGGCGGCCGGGAGCAGGGGCCGGCGGCTCCCGTTGCAGGGGCGGTGGACGGCGTGGCGGCCGTGGTCAGCTTCCACGAGTACTCGTCCGAGTCGCGCGGCAAAGCGTTCCGGCGCACGCCGGGGATCGACTGGGGCGATGCGCCGCCACCCTTCAAGAGCTATCCGGATGCGCGCCACATCCCGCTGGGGCGGGGCAGCGTCGGCACGGCCGGGCTGAGCGCGGCGCTGCGTGGCCCGGCGCCGCGCGCGCAAGCGATGGCGCTTCCGGAACTGGGCGACATCCTGCAACTGGCCGCCGGCGTCACCCTGCGCCGGGGCGGCAATGCGCTGCGCGCCGCACCGTCGTCGGGCGCGCTGTTCCCGAGCGAACTGTACGTGCTGGCACATGCGGTGGATGGATTGGAACCGGGCATCTACCACTTCGATCCGGACAAGGCGCGGCTGGACCTGCTGGGCCCCTTGCCGAAAGACGTGGCGCAGGAGGCGGATGCCACCGTGGTGCTGACCTCGGTGTTCCGCCGCACCGGCTACAAATACCGCAACCGCGCCTACCGCTACGTCACGGCCGATGCCGGACACCTGCTGGAAAACCTGCGCGCGGGCGCGCATGCGGCGGGATTCAGCCCGGTGCTGCTGCCCCGCTTCGACGAAGCGTCATTCGCACGCACGCTGGGCGTGGACGGTGTGGAGGAGGGCGTGCTGGCGGTGATGGAACTGCGCCGGCAAGGGCCTGCGCCGCCGGCTGCGCGGACTCCGGCGCGCTATGCGGCCGTACCCGTGCGCGCCAACGCGATGGGCGTGACCGGCATCATCCACCAAAGCACATCGCTGCAGGCGCAGCAGCCAACCGGCGAAATCGTGCGCCTGCCGTCACCGCAAGCCGCGTCCATGGAACTGCGCCGGGTGATCGCGGAGCGGCGCAGCAAGCGCCGCTTTACCGCGCAACCCGTACCGCTCGAATCGCTCTCCTCGATCCTGGCAGACATGGTCCAGGCGGCACAGCTATCGGATGCGGTACGCATCAACGTGGTGGCCAGCCGTGTGGCCGGGCTGGCGCCGGGCGTGTACCGCTACGACCCGCGCCATTTCCTGGTGCGTGTGCGCAGCGGCGATTTCCAGGCCGCGGCGGGAACGGCGGCGCTGTCGCAGGATGTGATCGCAGACGCGCCGGCGGTGCTGGTGCTGTCGGCCGAACGCGAGCCGATGCTGGCCGAGGGCGCGCGCGGATACCGGCACGGCTTCATCGAAGCCGGGATGGTGGGCGAGCGCTGGCTGCTTGGTGCGGTGGCGCGCGGCCTGGCCGCCTGTCCGGTGGGCGCGTTCTACGACGACGAAGCCGCGGCGCTGATCGGCGTCGACCTGCGCCGCGAGTGGGTGCTGCATTTCGCGGCGCTGGGATTCGCCGACGAGGAAGCCTAGATACGCGGTCAGGCCTTGCGGACGAATTCGGACTTCAGGCTCATCGCGCCGAAACCCTCGATCTTGCAGTCGATGTCGTGGTCGCTGTCGACCAGGCGGATATTGCGCACCTTGGTGCCCTGCTTGATGACGCCACCCGAACCCTTGGGCTTCAGGTCCTTGATCACGGTGACCGTGTCGCCATCCTGCAGCACGTTGCCAGAGGCGTCGCGGTACACGCGCGCGCTTTCGCCTGCCGCCTCGGCAGCCTGCACCGGCCATTCGTGGGCGCATTCGGGACAGACGTAATTGCCCGAACCGTCTTCGTAAGTCAGCCCGGAATGGCATTGCGGGCAGGGAGGGAGAGCGTGCATGACAGACCTTTCAAAACATCTATTGTAAGGGGCGTGCGGGACAGGCAAGCCAGCGGCGCCGGAAGCGGCGGGAAACGGTGGCGTCGAAAGTCCTTGCAATAGTTAGATGATTAGCTAATAATCGAATCCATGAGCAGCGTCTTCAAAGCATTGTCCGACCCCACCCGCCGCAAGGTCCTGGAACTCTTGCGTGCCGGTCCGGTCGGCGCCGGTGAGCTTGCGGACCAGTTCGATGTGTCCAAGCCGACCATGTCCGCGCACTTCGCGGTGCTGGTCGCTGCGGGACTGGTCGAGGCGGAAAAGCAGGGCCGCACGGTTACCTACCGGCTGCGCATGTCGGTGCTGGAAGAAGCCCTGCTCAGCTTCGCGCAAACCTTCGGCTTGCAGGTCTCGCGGCCCGCCGGCGATCCCCCAACCAGGCAGCACAACGGAGAACAACAACATGACTGACGCACCCGCCAAACACCCGCTCGTCCGTCCGCTGCTGTTGGCGGCCGCCTTCCTCGGCGTGGTCGCCGCCCTGAAGTACAGCCCGGTCGAGGGCGATCTCGTGCGCCGCATCGTCGGGGTCATGAGCGGGGCGCTGGTCGTGTTCTATTCCAACTACGTGCCCAAGAAGCTGGTCCCGCTGGCGGCCATGCGCTGCAATCCAGCCACCGAGCAGGCCCTGCGCCGTTTTGCAGGCATGAGCATGGTGCTCGGCGGTCTTGGCTACATGCTGGTGTGGATGTTCGCGCCGCTCGCGTCGGCGGCCCTGCTTGGCATCGCCGTCCTGGGCAGTGCGATGGCGCTGGTTGCGCTCCGTTGCGTGCTGGCGGCCACCGCGCGGACGCAGGACTAGGGCCATGTTCGCCCTGCTCATGGGAGTCAAATCGGTTTCGCCTGCGGAACTGCTGCGCGAGGTGGACGACCGGCGCGTCACGGTGCTCGACGTGAACGCGCCGCAGCGCTGGCAGGCGGCGCACGTGCCGGGTGCAATCAATCTGGATCCGCACACGTTTGCCGCAAGCGACTTGCCACAGGACCAGCTGGCAAGGCTGGTCTTCTATTGCTCCAATCCGCTGTGCCGCAAGGCGCCGCAAGCGGCACGCCGCGCCAGGGCAATGGGATATGCCGACGTGCGCGTCATGTCCGCCGGGATCGCCGGATGGCTGGAGGCTGGCCTGCCGACGGAAAACCGGGACCGCGGGCTATAGCAGTGACAGCCTGGGCGGCCCCTGCTTGCCCAGCCAGGTCGTTTCGAAGCGTTGTTGTGCGGCCTTGAGCGCGGCAGTATCGCCACGCTTGCGGTACACCTCCATCAGGCCGCTCAGCGCCCAGCCATTGCTGGGCGTGCGCACCAGCGATTCGCGGAACACCTGTTCGGCAGCGTCCAGCTGCCCGGCGCGGAGCAGCGCCGCGCCGAGCGACTGCCGCACCGGGTAGTACCAGTGCGGCGGCTCGGTGTAGGGCAGCGTGTCCTGGATGTCGACGGCCTGCCGGTAGGCGGCGATGGCGCCCGGCAGGTCGCCGCGCGCATCGGCGAGCCGGCCGCGCGCAACCGCCTGTGCCGTTTGCACGATCTCCTTCGCGGGAATACCCCACTCGATGATGGGCTGGAAGTTCCCGTCGCGCTCGAGCCTGGCGAGGGCCTGGATGTCGCGCTGAGCACGCTCGAAGTCGTGCTTGCGTGCGAACCCGACAGCGCGTGCGTAATGCCACATGGCGCGCACCAGCACGAACTCCGGTCCCGGATCGGGCAGCGCGACCAGCGTGTCCGGACTGCTGAACTGGACGTGCGAGAAGTAGGGCGCCGCCTTGACCGGCTGCAGCCCGCTGAAGTTCCTGACGAGTTCGGCCGGCAGGGCTGCATCGAGCTTGGCGGCCGATTCCAGCGCCGTCCTGCCGTCCCCGCCCATCAGGGCCGAGACCATGACGAAGTGGATGTTGTGCGGATAGTAGGCGCCCTTGTAGACAGGATCGCTCGCGGAGCGGCGGAAGTACTCCTCGTCGACCGCGATCGCATCCAGGTTCGACTGCAGCGCGTCCTTGTACATGCCCACGCGGTAGTAGATGTGCGATGGCATGTGCACGATATGGCCCGCGCCTGGAATCTGCCGCGCCAGCACGCGCGCAGCGGGCAGGGCCTTGTCCGGATGGGTGGACGCTTCCACGGCATGGATGTAGTAGTGCGCCGCGCCCGGGTGGGTGGGATTGCGTTCCAGTACCCGCTCCAGCGCCGCGACCATGTCCGCGGTGCGGCCTTTCGGGCGTGCGCCGCCCGCTTCCCAGTAATTCCAGGGCGACAGGTCCATCAGCGATTCCGCGTACAGCACCTGCACCGTATCGTCGTTCGGGAAGGCGCGCGCCGCGTCGGCCATGGCGTCCGCATACGCCACATCGAGCGGCGCACGGTCGGCGCCGGGCGTGGCGGAATAGCGGCGCGAGACCGCGCGGATCAGCGCCTGCTCGACCGGCGTGGCCGTGGGGGCCAGCGCGGCCGCGCGTGCCGCAGCGGCAGCCGCAGGCGCCACCGCTTCCGGGAACATCGGCGCATTGATGTTCGGCCCCAGCACCAGCGCCTCGCCCCAGTGGCACATCGCGCACTTTGGATCGAGCTGCTGCGCGGCGCGGAACGAGCGCGCCGCCTCCGCGTGGTTGAACGCGAACGCCAGCCGCATGCCCTGGTTGAAGAAGGCCTGCGCGCGCGGATTGGTGGTGGTGACCGGCACATGCAGGTTGCCGAGGTTGCGGTACAGGGGCGGGAGGTCCTGGCTGGACGGGGCGCGCAGCTGCTGTCCGGGCTTGAACGGCGCGGTTTCCGCCTGCGCGAGCATCAGCTGGCGCAGCACGGGCGGAGGTGCCTGCCGCGTGCCGCAGATGGCGCCGTTGTCGAACAAGGGATCGAAGCCCGCGGCTTGCCGCCCTGCCAGCGACGGCGCAATGGCCGTCGTGCCCACGATTGCTCCGCCGGCGAGCGCCAGCGCGACAGTTCTGCGTCCCATACGTCACCCGTTCGTGTAAGAGCCAGCGATATCGAAGTGTTCGGTTTTAGAGCTGCCGGCAGGGCAGAAGTTCCCTCGTCCATGCGCAGAAGCGGCCTGCCGGCGCCGCGGTTTGCTATGCTAGCGGCTTCATTATGCGCCGGACCCATGGCGGTGTGCGCGATTCACGGAGAAGCAGGCATGGCCTCGTTGCAAGATCAATTTTTGAAGGCGGGCCTGGTCGACAAGACCAAGGCGAAACTGGTCAGCCAGGACAAGAACAAACAGCGCAAGATCGAGCGCCGCACCGGCACGCAGAGCGTGGACGAAGCGCGCGAGGCGGCGCTGGAAGTACAGCGCAAGAACGCCGAGAAGGCGCGCGAGGCGAACGCCCAGCGCGAGGCGGCGGCCAGGCAGAAGGCGATTGCCGCGCAGATCGCGGACCTGGTGCAGAAGAACAAGCAGCCCAAGGGCAAGGGTGACATTCCGTACAACTTCACGCACGGGACCAAGATCGACCGCATCCATGTGTCGGCCGATGTGCAGGCGCACCTGATCGCCGGGCGCCTGGTCATCGTGTGCCTGAACGGCGCCACCGAGCTGGTGCCGCGGGTGATCGCCGACAAGATCGCCGAGCGCGATCCTTTGCTGGTGGTGCGGGTCAACAAGACCAGCAACGAGATCGATCCGGACGATCCGTACGCGGCATTCCAGATCCCCGACGACCTGATGTGGTAAAGGGGGACGGTCCCCGGAATACCGTTTCGCCAGGTCTCGGCGTTGTTTTGGCGGAATCGCCCCTTTTATGGCGGATTCCGCCACCCCGCGACCGCGGGAACCACCCTGGCCGCTAGCGCTTGCCGAACACCTGGGTCCAGTAGGCGGCCTGCCGCGGCGCGCCACGCAGCGCAAACGCCGCGCCCATCTCCACCATGGCCGGGTTCATCAGGTTGGCGCAATGCCCGGGGCTGTCGATCCAGCCGGCCACGGCTTCGCTTGCCGCGCGCTGCCCGAACGAGATGTTCTCCCCGATGGCGCGCCAGCCGTAGCCCATCCGGAGCGCGCGCGTGCCGACATCGCTGTTGTCGCTGCCGCGGTGGCTGAAGGTGCGGGTGTCCGCCATGTCCTCGCTGTGCGCGCGCGCGGCCCGGGCCAGCGCGCCATTCCACACCAGCGGGGGAGCCGCGCCATAGCGCACATTGCCGCACATGCGCGGCACCGCGCGCGCGGCATTGGTCGCGGCCAGCACTTCGCGCCCCGCGTCTTCCCACTCCGGCAACAGCCGGGCAAGGTCCGGCACCGGCCGGGCCAGCACGACCGTCCACGTATTCCCGCTGCGGCTGGTGCCGATCGCGCTGTAGTCCGCGCGCAGCAGCGTGCCGCAATGCGCGCCCAGCAGCGCGTCGAAGGCACCGTGCACTTCCTCCGGCCCGCTGACCTGGATGGCGTCGACCTGTTCCGCCTCGTAGCCTGCGGCATCGAGCGCCGCTACCAGGATCGTGCCGGGCCGCAGGCGCACATCGGACAGCGCTTTCTCCAGCTTGAGCGGGGGCGCGCTGCGGGCAGGCTGGCCTTGGCAGCCGGCCGGCGTCGCCCGGTACGCATTCACCAGATGGACGAGGTCAGGCTGCGGCGCCGCGCAGGCGATGCCGTTGCAGGACAGGAGGGCAGCCAGGGAGAGGGATTTGACGAGGTGCATTACTGCAAGCTGAGGGCGCGGTCGGGGAATATCCAGCCCATTCTATCAGCGCTCCGGCTTGCCGGAATGCGCATCTGCCGGCCGCCTTGTGCTACTGTTACCGCCTTGCTATTTTCGGAAAATGGGAGACCTGCATTGAAGAACGCTACTTTACTACTGCTGGGATTGGCAGCCGCAGCAGCGCATGCCGCTGACGCGCCGAAATTCGATCCGCAACGCCTGGCACAGGATGTCAAAGTGCTCTCGTCGGATGAGTTCGAGGGCCGTGGCCCCAACACCGCGGGCGAAACCCGGACGGTCAACTACCTGATCGAACAGTTCAAGGCGGCCGGCGTGCAGCCCGGCGGCGACCTGGCAGGCGGCAAGCGCAGCTGGACCCAGGACGTCCCGCTCGGCCGCTTCGAGATCAAGGGCCCGGTCAAGCTGACGCTCAACACCGGTAAGGAAAGCCGCAGCCTGTCGCAGGGCGACGATATGGCCGTGCGCGCCGCGATGACCGGCGCCAAGAGCGTCGACTTCAAGAATGCGCCGCTGGTCTTTGTCGGCTATGGCGTCACCGCGCCCGAGCGCAAGTGGGACGACTTCAAGGGCATGGACATGAAGGGCAAGCTGGCCGTGGTGCTCATCAACGACCCGGACTTCGAGACCGGGCAGGGCGACTTCGGCGGCAAGGCGATGACCTACTACGGCCGCTGGACCTACAAGTATGAAGAGATGGCGCGCCGCGGCGCACTGGGCACGATCATCGTGCACGAAACCGAGCCGGCCTCGTATGGCTGGCCGACCGTGAAGAACTCCAACACCAACGTCATGTACGACATCGTGCGCAAGGAGCCGCGCAAGTCGCACGCGCCGATGGAAGCGTGGATCCAGCGCGACCTGGCCGCCAGCATCTTCAAGAGCGCTGGCGTGGATTTCGAGGCCCTCAAAAAGCAGGCCCGGACGCGTGCGTTCAAGCCGGTGGAGCTGAAGGGCGTGACCCTGTCTGCCAACTACGCGGTCGATGCGCAGGTCATCAAATCGAAGAACGTGGTGGCGATCCGCGAGGGCGCCAAACAGCCGAAGGAATACGTCATCTACAGCGGCCACTGGGACCACCTGGGCGTGGGCCAGCCTGACGCGACCGGCGACAAGATCTACAACGGCGCGGTCGACAACGCCACCGGCATCGCGGCAATCCTGGAGCTGGCGCGCGCCTATGCCAAGGCGCCCGCGCCGGCACGCAGCGTGGTCTTCCTGGCGGTGACGGCGGAGGAAAAGGGCCTGCTCGGCTCCGAGTACTATGCGTCGAATCCGCTCTACCCGCTGGCCTCCACGGTGGGCGTGATCAACCTCGATGCGCTGAGCCCACGCGGCCCGGCGCGCGACTTCAACATCTCCGGCAACGCCAAGCTGGAATTGCTGGATCAACTGGTTGCCAAAGCCCAGCGGTGGAATATGAGCTTCTCGCCGGATCCGAAGCCGGAAGCGGGCTACTTCTTCCGCTCCGACCACTTCCCGTTCGCCAAGCGCGGCGTGCCTGCGATCTCGTTCGGCTCGGGTAACGACTGGGCCGAGGGCGGCGTGGAAGCTGGCAAGGCGGCAGAGGCGGCATACAACGAAAAGGCGTATCACCAGCCGGCAGACGAGTTCGACCCGTCCTGGACCTTTACCGGCATGGCGCGCGACCTCGAAGTGCTGTATTCGCTCGGCGCAGACCTGGCCAACTCGAAGACCTGGCCGAACTGGTCGATCGAGTCGGAGTTCCGCGCAGCGCGCGACAAGTCCGCCTCCGCCCGCAAATAATCGTCGTCCCGTCGAAAGCGGGGACCCATTCTGTTGGCAATGCCGTTCAGTTCCGACTGAACGGCATTTTTTTCGTCCTGCCGCAACGACGCGCCGGCGCACACCAGCGAGGAGCAGAATGCGTAACTGGATTGCCCGACACGGCTTTCCTGAGCCCTTGCGTTCACCTGTCGTCCAAAAGGAGAAGATCATGCACAAGCACCTGTCCATGCCATGCGTATTGCTGTCGGCCTGCATGCTGTACTTCGCATCCGGCCCGGTTGCCGCCGAACCGGCGCTGGCGATCGCCTCCGCCGACTCCACGCTGAAATGGGGCGCCTGCCCGGACTTCATGCCGAAAGGCTGCCAGCTCGCCGTCCTGCATGGCGACCCTGCCAAAGCAAACGCGGATGTGTTCCTCCGCGTTCCGGGGAAGTCGTCCGTGCCGATGCACATCCACACCTCGGCGGAACGCATGATCCTGACGCAGGGTGAACTGCACCTCACCTATGAAGGACAAAAGGTCTCCGTGCTCAAGCCCGGCTCGTACGCCTACGGCCCCGCAAAAATGCCGCACAAGGCGGTCTGCGCCAGCGCGAAGCCATGCGTCCTGTTCATCGCTTTCGAGCAGCCTGTCGACGCCATACTCGTCGAAACCACGCCAAAGTAGCAGCAACCGGGCGCGGATCGATGACCCGGGTGGGACGCTGCCGTAGGACATGAAAGCGGCTTTTGCCGTAGCATGCGCTCACTACCATCGCAGACTGAATACTTATGATGATCGTGACGCACAACGGCAAGTTCCACGCAGACGACGCATGGGCGGCCGCCACCCTCAACATCCTGTTCCCCGGCTGCGAGCTGGTGCGCACGCGTGACCCGGCCGTCATCGAGGAGGCCGATTTCGCTGTCGACGTGGGCGGCATCTGGGATCCGGCGGCAGGACGCTTCGATCATCACCAGAAAGGGTTCGACGTGTGCCGGCCCACCGGGGTTCCCTACGCCAGCGCCGGCTTGGTCTGGCGGGAATACGGCGGGCGCTGCGTCAGTGCGCTGTCTTCCGCGCACATGGGCTATGCGCTGCCGGACGACAAGGCTCGCGAGATCGCCTACGCGATCGACGCCGACATCGTCCAGTATCTCGACCTGTCCGATGTGGGTGCGGCCAAGAACGCGCCCGGCGGGTACGGGCTGTCGGCAGTGGTTTCCGGCTTCAATCCGAACTGGCTGGACGAGCAGCGGCTCGGGTACGGGGCGGCGACGGAGGAGTTCCGGCTTGAACAATTCAAGCGCGCGATGGCGCTGCTGACCGACATCATGATCAATTCGGTCAAGTACCGTGTGGGCGCGATGCTGGCAGCTTCGCACGTGCGCCAGTCCGAGGTCCTGCAAGGCGGCAAGCTGCTGTTCCTGAAGAACAGCGCGTTGCCTTGGACGCAGGTGGTACGCAAGGAGATGCCGAAGGTCCTGTTCGTGATCAGCCACAGCATTGGCGAACAGCGCTACCTGCTCCACACCATCCCGGCCAGTCCGGAGAATTTCGATGCCCGTGCCGACCTGCCCGAGCCCTGGGCGGGATTGCGCGATGCCGAGCTGGCAGCGGTGACGGGAGTACCCGACGCCACCTTCTGCCATAACGGCCTGTTCATCGCTGCCGCCAGGTCATACGAGGGCGCGCACGCGCTGGCCCTGCTCGCGCTGGAGCACGTCGAACGTCGTGCGGCAGGCACCGCCAACGCAACAACGCCACCCGAAGGTGGCGTGCAGGAGCTTCCCGGCGGCGTGTGAATCAGCCGCCGGCAATGGTGCGCAGGGTGATGCCGGTGATGTAGGCGCAGTAGGTGCCGAGCGCATAGCCCAGCACCGCGAGCAGCACGCCGACGGGCGCCAGCGCCGGGTGGAACGCGCTGGCCACGACCGGCGCCGACGCGGCAGCACCGATATTCGCCTGCGAGCCGACCGCCATCATGAACAGCGGTGCCCGGATCAGTTTCGCCATCAGGATCATCAATCCGCCGTGGAACAGGATCCAGATCAGGCCGAGCAGGAACAGCCACGGACGGTCGAGCAGGGCGGCCAGGTCCATCTGCATGCCGATGGTGGCGACCAGCACGTAGAGCATCACCGCGCCGATCCGCGATGCACCGGCGCCTTCCAGCGTGCGCGCCTTGGTAAAGCTGAGCAGCAGGCCGATGGTCGTGGCGATCACGACGATCCAGAAGAAGCTGGACGTCAGGCTGTAATCCTGCAGGCGCCAGTCGGCTGGCAGCGAGGCGATCCATTCGACCAGCGGCTGCGCCAGGAAATGCGACAGGCCGGTCGCGCCCAGGCCGATGGCCAGGATCACCATCAGGTCGGTCAGGTTCGGGATGCGGGCGTGCTGCGCCTGGTACTGCTCGATACTGTCGCGCAGGTTGTTCAGCGCGGTCAGGTCGGCGCCGGTCCAGCGGTCGAAGGCCCTGGCGCGGCTGGCCAGGAACAGCAGCACCGCAGTCCACAGGTTGCCCACCAGGACATCGACGGCGACGAACTGGCCGAACAGCGTGGCGTCCACACTGAAGACTTCGCGCATGGCGGCCTGGTTGGCGCCGCCGCCGATCCACGCGCCTGCTACCGTGGTCATGCCGCGCCAGGTGTCGCCCGCCACCGTTTCGGGATGGATCACGCGCATCGCCTCGAACGACACCAGCGCGCCGAGCATGACGCCCACCGTCCCGGTGAGGAACATGATGATCGCTTTCGGTCCCAGCCGGACGATGGCCTTGAAGTCGATGGCGACGCACAGCAGCACCAGCGAACTTGGCAGCAGGTAGTCGCGCGCCATCGGATACAGCTTCGAGGCCGAGCCATCGATCACGCCCAGCGTGTTCAGCAGCGAGGGCAGCAGGTAGCACAGCAGAAGGGCCGGCACATAGCTGTAGAACTTCTTCCAGAACCCATCCTGGCGCGAGGCGGTCCAGAGCACGCCGCCGAGGATGGAGATGAGCATGCCGAGAATGACGGCATCGTTGGTAATCATGGGGGATGACACGGTTTGCATGCGGACTCCAGGTTGACGCGCAGGGCCGAATGCAGTGTGCAGCTCAGCTATCGCAGAGCAGGAAGTATCGCCGTGGAAACCGGCAACGTCAACGGAACAAGCACCCCCGGCCGCCTGTACTTACAATGCAAAGCGCCGTCCGGCACTTCGCGAAAGGACCGATCATGACTGTCACGTTCAAGGCAGGGGACAAGGTGGAATGGGAGTCCGCGCAGGGCGCTGTGCGTGGCACCGTTAAAAGGAAACTGACTTCGCCCATCGATATCAAGGGCCATCATGTGGCGGCCTCCCCGGACAATCCCGAGTACCTGGTGGTCAGCGACAAGACGGGGGCGGAGGCGGCGCACAAGCCCTCCGCGCTGCGGAAAGTGGCCGGGCAATGAACAGGAGCGCCGGTTGCGTCGGACCAGCATGAAAGAAAAACGCCAACCTCATGGGTTGGCGTTTTTGCGTAATGAATTCCTGGTGGCCCGGGGTGCGTTCGTTTGAGCGCGCTTGCACCGGCCACGGAACGGGAATATCGTGAAAGGACGTTAACGCGCGGAGTGAGATCATGGCCGGCATGCTGATACCGAACCGCGGCCGACCACGTCATCCTTAACTTCAAGTACGGCGCGCGCAACGCCGGAGACGTGCTCGAAGAGATCGGCAACGAGATCCTGCCGCAGCTGGCGGAACCCCAGCCCCGAGCCACACTGGGCAGGGCCGGCGCTGCGTGCACACACTGATTACAACGCACACTCACGACTGGGTATGCGGACGATGGTGGCAGGCTCCCTGTGCCACCAGTTGTGCGGATGATTAAGATCTAAATTACGGGGCAGGCAAACATCATGGCTACGGCAAAACTTGAAAAAGCGGCATGGCAAAAAACGTTTGATCAGATGTCGAAATCGCTGCTGGTCGGCAAGCAGGTCGAAATTGAGGTGATCGGACTAAGTATCGGCGCCCAGATCGAGCAGAAGTGGATTCAATTGCTGGGCGTTACCTACGACCCCAAGGGCGATCTCATCGAAGTTCTCGTCGAGGGTCTCGATCACCTGATTCCCAAGCCGCGTGAAGTCTGGGTCGATCAAGGCGCCATGGGACTGGTCAGCATCGAAGTGATCGACGCCGACGATGTGCGCCAGATCATCCGGCTGCGCGAGCCGCTGATGCTGCGCGCTTCCGCCGCGGCGTAAGCACGGGGGGCTGGTGATGATCCCGGCAGGCGCCATGAACTGGTGATCGCCTGCTTCCATTCTCCGCTCCCAGATCAGCCGGACAGGCGTCCGGCACCCAAGTCCAGTGGGCGATCATCAATCGATGCTGGAAACCCGGATCGACTCCTGGTGCTTGTCCAGGAGCGATGCCTGCTGCCGGTTGCGTGCTTCGGCATGCTTCGCCGCGCGGATGTTCACCATTGAGCCGAGGGAGCAATCATGCGCAAGACCAAACTTCCCTCGGGCGAGGAAGTGCCCGTGCTGGGGCAGGGGACCTGGGGTTTCGGCGAACGCCAGGACGAAATCGACGCACTGCGGTTCGGCATCGACATCGGCATGACACTGATCGACACGGCAGAAATGTATGGCGACGGCGCGGCCGAGGAATGATTGGCAAGGCGATCGAGGGACGCAGGGAGAAGACCTTTATCGTCGACAAGTGCTTCCACAGAATGCGGCCCGAAGACGAACAGTCGCCGCCTGCGAGAACAGCCTGCGCCGCCTCAGGACCGACCACATTGACCTGTACCTGTTGCACTGGCGCGGCCCGGTACCGCTGGTGGAGACGCTGGCGGGTTTCGACGACCTGCTACGCCCCGGCAAGATCCGCTATTGGGGCGTGAGTAATTTCAACGTGCCGGATATGGAGGAAGTCGCCGGGCTACCGGACGGGGCCGCGGTTGCAACGGATCAGGTGCTCTACAATCTGATGCGGCGCGGCATTGAATTCGACCTGATGCCATGGTGCGAGCAGCGACACATCCCGATCATGGCCTATTCGCCGCTGGAGCAAGGCCGCCTGTTAGGGGACCCTGACATTCGGCGCATTGCCGATGAACATTCCGCCACCCCGGCCCAAATCGCCCTGGCCTGGGTGCTGCGCAAGGCACACCTGATCGCGGTCCCGAAGGCCAGCACGCCAGGGCATGTCAAGCAAAACCGGATCGCGCTGGACATTCATCTGACGACAGACGAGCTTGCAGTACTGGGCCGCGCATTTCCGCCGCCCAAGCACAAAGTGCCATTAGAAATGATTTGAGCAGGTATGGCCAGTCCACAGCGCCTCGCGGCAGCTTGGGCGCTCACTTCTTGTTCCATTGGATTGCCTCCTCCTGGCGATGAAGCGATACGTGGTGCGGAAAAATGGGTGTGCAATGCGGGCATGGCAGGCGTTCGACTTCATTCACTAAGGGGTACGCGGCACCCCGGCGCAAGCGCGATTCGCCAGAACGGGACCCTTAACAAAGGGCGAGGGGTTGATGCCGGAAAGAGTCGGACGTCCTGAAAACCAAAACGCCAACCTGCATGGGTTGGCGTCTCGTGAACTGCATGTTCCTGGTGCCCGGGGCGGAATCGAACCACCGACACAAGCGGGTAAATCCCAATCGGCCAATCTTGCTTCCCCAGTTTGGGAAAAACTGCTTCACCAATTTTACATATTCCAAAAAATCTCTGTTTCTGTGGCGAAGTCGATTCGCCATGGATGGCACCGTGCTTGTAGTTCACTCATGTCGAAGTATTAACAAACCAGCCGGAAAAGCTGCGGATCGTTTCGCATCAATAAGCACCATCGAGCGACTGCCGATAGTTCAGCCGTTGGATTGGTCATTTCGCGTATGCGCGCGCGGACCTCGGTCAACTTAGCCTTGGCAGCTGGGTTATTGCCTGCACCAATACGGGCTTTAGCTATCGCAAAGTCGTTTATCAAGCGGTCCACCTGTTGCCATACCTTGCGGCGAGCCTCTGCCAAAGGCGCGTGCTCATTGAGTTTGAACCGCTTTACGGTCTCGATGACACGCTCCTGCTCCCAAGGGGAGGAACCCGGCATGGGAATGACCTTACCTTCCTCGTCAAAAGCGACCAGCGCAACGTCATCGTCATCAATCGGGTCAAGCAGATAGCGCGTTTCTGATTCCTCACAGGGCGCGGCGTAGGTGGAGCATAGAGAGCCATCTTTGAGGGGAAACCAGCCCCCCTTCTTGCGGTTTCCGACATTGCCGCACACGCGGAAATTCATGTAGTCGAAAGCCAGCCACCAGTAGCCGTCGCGCAGACTGGTATCTAGTGCCTTGGCTTCTTTTTTGGGGCGAAAGTGTTCCACGTCGTAGTGTGAGTACAGCTCTCGCACTTCTGAGAACCAGCATTTGCCCGCAGACAACGCTAACAGCCATTCCTTCAAAGCACCCCAGTGAGTGCTGTTGGCATCAATCAGTGCATTGCGTTCATCACGTTTTCCCGCCGCTTCGAGGGCAGCCAATTCGGCCACCAGTTGGGCAGACTTCGCCAGCCAGGCATCCCACTGCGCTTTTGTCCAAGGCACCCAATTGGGGATGTCGGTATCGGTAGGTCGCTTGTGCTCCAGGTCGATCCAGATCACTGGCCATCCTCCTCTCGCAAGATTTCTTCGATGATCGAATCAGCAATCGCATCTTGCTCGGCCTGCTCCTCGGGCGCGAGCACGGGTTTGCGGAAGCGGCGGTGTTGCGCCATCCTTCGTACAAACAGCGCGTAATCCGGGTCCCGGAAGTCAGCCGTCGAAAAGCCAAGATCGGACAACTCGGCTGACAGACGGCTCAACTCAGCATCCTCCTCCGGAGTGCGCGGTGATTTCACAAAAAGTTCATTTCGGCGGAACAAGCGCCGCTCAGTTTCGATGTCGAGTGTGGACGAGAGGCCAAACAGCTCACTCTTAAGTAGCCCAGTCACGCCCATCCCCTGCGGATGTTCGTCGGGTACGTCTACCACCGTGCGGCCATCATCACGGCGAAGGATGTGCACTTGCTCTCGCTTGAGACTGCCCACCATCATCGGGTCGTGGGTGGTGATGAGGATTTGAGATTGCCCTAGGGATGTATCAAAAGCACCGCTGTCGAACCCACCGACATGACTATCACTCAATACGCCTTCGATATCGTCGAAGTAGCGCAGCTTCCAGATCGGGTTGAGGTGGGTGTCCGGTTCGTCGAGCAGGAACAGGCAATGGTCTTCGCGGGTGATGCGCATCAGGCCCAGCACGGTGAGCATTTGCAGCTCGCCTTCGGAGAGCTGGGTGAAGCTCACGTTGCCGCCATGCTCATCGCGTTTCTTAACAGTGATTCGGACCTCGTCGATCAAGTCGCCAATATAGGCGCCCTCGGCGTAGCGGAAGAAGCTATCGGTGCCGCCGACCAGTTCGCCCAACTCCCTGAGTTTTTCCTGGCTGGGGACGAACAAGTAAAGCTGCTTCTGTTTTTCGCTGCGACCACGAAAGTCGATTTGCTTTGTGGCTTCTTGCTCAATCGGCGCCCAAGCCACCTGCCACAGTTTGTTGAGAAACTCGCTCACCACATTGCCGCGTGCATACCAGAAACGCGGGTCGCCTTCGTTGAGTTCTTGTTCGTCAAACTTGCCGTTACGACGCTTTTCACGCAGACGGTGTGGTTCTTTTAACACAAACAAAGCCGACTCCAGCGACTCGATGTGCAGATTTTTTAGTACCTTTTTGAATACCGGGTCGTCGGACAATAAACACGCCAGCAGCACTAGTTGGCTATGCCCGCCACGGCAGTAAAACAGACGGCGCAGCCGGTCGTCGCCCGCTTGCTTCAGCCGCGCATCGCGGCGGCGTTTGGCATCTTCGACGGCACGAATATCCGCCTCGGAGCCAGTAAAGTTTTCCAGCAACTGCTCGGAAAGCACTTCGTCCGTGGTGATTTCTTGGCGCTGGTTGAAACGGCGCTGATGCTCCTGAAACAACACCTCAATGCGTTCGTTGCGGCCCGAGTAGTAAGCAAAAATATGTGTTGGCAGTAAGCGGGGGCCGCGACGATGATCAGGCGGTTCTTTGCCTGGCGTGTCGTTTTTGGTCAGGTACTCTTGGCTAACACGGTCACTATCCACCCATACATAAGGACGCTTCTGCTTGGAGGTGTCCGCCTCAATGCGCACAGCGTGTCCGCGAATGCTGTATTCCAGCGTGTAGTCGAAGGCCGCCTCGCGGTCCAGATCCACATCGCGGAAAATGGTGATCAGCGCCTCGATCAGGTTGGATTTGCCGGTGCCGTTCTGGCCGATTAGCGCATGACTGCGGATGGGCTTGGGCTGTGCATCACCATGCGCACTCGCCGCGGCTTGCAAGTGCGTATCGAAAGCGATGTCGAGATCACGTAGATTGCGAAAGGACGGGATACGGATACGTAGCAGTTGCATATCAAGCGCTCGCCGTATCGGCCGCTTTTTCGCGCATTTCAGCGGGAACCGGTTCCAGAATCCAGCCGTGGGCCACCTCAGCTTTCAGTTGCGCGTAAAAGGCATCGATCTCGCTGCCGAAGCGCTGCCACAAATCCTTGGCACTCATTTCGCCATTGTGACGAGCCAGAATAGTGGCCAGCGGCGCTTGGGCTTTGATGTCGGGCGTGGTGCCCAGCCGCAGTAGCGCGATCAATTCAGTTTGTGGGGCTTTCATGGACTCCTCTTCTTGTTCGATGGCGATGCCGGTTAGGCTGGACACGGAAGCAGCAGCAAGCCGAGTAGATTGATTTCTGGCTGCTTCGAGCTGTGACGACAGCACCGAACATATATTCATTAGTTCCTCGACCCGCTGAACGATTCGTTGCTGCTCTTCTTTTGGGGGGACTGGCAAAAGTAACTGCTTAAGCTTCCCTGCTTTAATGCCTTTTGCAGTCATCCCCGTTGAGTTCTCTTCTAGCAATGACTGAAAGAGTGGAGACATCATGAAGTACATGGCGCACTTCGTATTTAGGTCGGCAAAGGGTTGAAGATCAATAACGCGTTGCGCGAGCGCAAAACTAGGTTGCTCTTCAATGCGCGCCACATTCCCAAGTGGAGCTTCGGTGGTAATTAGTAGATCGCCAACACGAGGAAAACCTCGGGTCATCCATGCTTGATATGAGGATTCTGACAGATACTCCACCGGCTCAACCGCAATGAATCCAGGGCGCACGTTCTTTGCAGTTACAAGTACAACACCGCTGCTTGTTTTGACCGGTGTTTTTCCGCGATAGTCAATAAACTGAAAAAGCTCATCCAAGCTCACCCTCTTCCAATGCGCCGGAATATTTATTTCTACATCAACGATATCAGTAGCCGAAGGCTTTTTGTTCTTCATTTCGCCAGAGGCGAGGCGCATACGTTTAGCTTCCAAAGATCGGCTAATCAATGCCTCAGCAGGTTGGTCATTGAGCTGTCGATCAGTCAGTAGCCCCTGAATTGCCAAATCTAAGATCAGCGCCTTGATTTCTGAAACATCCTCCGGCACATAAAGCAACTTTCCTAAGTTTTCGGCCAGGCGCGCCCAAGTGGTTTGCAATTCGTGCGGGCTGGTGGCGCTAGAGACAGCTTGCAGGGTGGTCTGGCGCAGATTGTTTTGCAGCTTGCGGCGGTCTTGCTGTTGCGCCTCCAGCTTGTCGCACAAGCTCATTAGCTCATCGACTTTAACGACGATGCGGGATTGTTCTTCGACAGGAAGCACAGGATAAGCCGCCAAAATAAGATCATCCCTCGAAAATCCTGGAATCATGCTTTTGGATTTTTCAACCAGTTGACCAACGAAGCCATCAAGCCAAATCTTTAGAAATCCCGTATTCAACTTCCCAGAGAAATTCCTTATCGCCATGATTTGACGGGCTATATGAATCTCTCCAAGAGTGTTGAATGCCGTTTTTCCAATAGTGCCTTTGCATGTGATCAATAGGTCACCAGTGATTGAAACTACAACGGGAGCTGACGTCCACCTGTTAATGCTTATGACCCCGCACTCAAAATTGCTTGCACCAGTTATGTACGGGATTCCATGATTTGAATCGTTGTATTGGCTAGGTGCCAAATCACGGCCAGACAATAGTTGCCAGACCTCACCGAAACGAGCCCATTCCCAATGCGGCGGAGCATCAGCGGCGATCTCTTGCTGCGACACCTCCGGAAACGGTTTCTCGCGTGGAAGTTTCTTATCGGAAATTAGGCCGGCTTTAATTGAGCGGACCTCGCTAAGCAAAACCCGAGACGAAGCATCTGACGTCGTAAAGGCTATTAATCTTCCTTGAACGGCCAATTGCAGAATCAATGCACGGAGCTTTCGAATACCTCCTGGCGCGTTCGTAATGTGACCAAACTCCGCCAAAAATTGCTGTGCATCCATCAGGCATCCTCACCTACAAAGTGATGCGCCAGCGCGGCAGCTAATTCACTCTTGAGCTGGTTTTCGGTTTCTTCGATTTGGCCCAATAGCGTTTTGTACTTCCTCAGCAGCTCGTCTGGGTCG
This sequence comes from Pseudoduganella sp. GCM10020061, assembly GCF_042683405.1. NCBI lineage: Bacteria > Pseudomonadati > Pseudomonadota > Betaproteobacteria > Burkholderiales > Oxalobacteraceae > Pseudoduganella > Pseudoduganella sp. GCM10020061. The sequence goes on from NZ_JBHUJS010000001.1 coordinate 833,255, forward strand.
TGCGTCTCTTCTTCTGGCGCGTTGGGGTTTTTGATGTCGAGGTTAAAAATCGGCCAATAGAGGCGGTCTCCCGCTGCCTGGGCATCGCGTGCTTGGAGCCGCAGGGGTTCGGCTTGGGCACGTAGCTCGGCAATCTGCGCTTCGATTTTTTCGCGGTAGGCGGCATCGGTAGTGCCGACCAGGCTGTTGCGCAGGTCTTTGGCCTCGGTCTCCAGCGCGACGGCCTGGTTGTTCAGGTCTTCGGCGCGTTGCCAGTGTGGCTTTGCGGCGGCTTCGGCCTGTTCGCGTTTAGTTTTGAAATCCACTTTCCAGGCGAATTCGTTTTCCACGCGGTCGGCAAAGTCGTTGGCCTCGCTGCCCCACCAGTCCTGCTCGGGCTTGAACTCTTCCAGCCGGATGGGTTTGGTTTTGGAATAGCTCTTGTAGCCCGGTGGGTACCGGTGTTCATAAAACCAGATGTTGTCGGTGTGGAAGTGTTCGGTGCCGTCATCGACTGGGCCGCCCTTGGTGAAAAAAAGCAGGTTGGTCTTGATGGTGGTGTAAGGCGCAAACACGCCTTTTGGCAGGCGGATGATGGTGTGTAGCTTGCAGTCGCGTAGCAGCAATTTTTTCAGTGTGCCTTTGATGCCATCGCCGAACAGAAAACCATCGGGTAGCACCACGGCAGCACGGCCGTTCTCTTTCAGCAGCTTTTTGATGATGAGCGCCATGAACATGTCGGCGGTTTCGCGCGTACGCAAATCGGTCGGGTAGTCGCTGCCCACACCGTCATCTTCATAACCGCCGAAGGGCGGGTTGGTGATGATGCAATCGACCTTGTCGGTGGCGCTCCATTCGTTCCAGCCTATGCCCAGCGTGTTTTTGTGTTCGATCTGGCTGGGCACGTCGATGCCGTGCAACAGCATATTGGTGGTGCACAGCAGGTGAGGCAGTTGCTTTTTCTCGATGCCGTGGATCAGCTCCTCGATGGCGCGCTTGTCTTCTGGACGCGGTGACTTCATCGTCGCAAGCTGATTGCGGAAGTGGTCAATGGCAGCCGTCAAGAAGCCGCCAGTGCCGCAAGCCGGGTCCATCACGGTTTCGCGTTTGTCCAGCCGCGCGTTCACGCGGTCGGCCATGAAGGCGGTGATGGCCCGTGGGGTGTAGAACTCGCCAGCATTGCCCGCACCGCGCAGATCATTGAGCATCTGCTCGTAGACATCGCCTAGACTGGCGCGGGTTTTGAAGTCGTGGAAGTTGATGGCTTCTTCTAGCTTTTCGATCACGGCCAGCATCTGCGGACCGGATTTCATATAGTTGTTGGCATCGCGGAATACTTCGCGGATGACCTTATGCTGGGGGCTGCGGTCCGCGTCGATCTGATCCTTGAGCGTGGGAAACAGTTCGTTATTGACGAAGCCGATCAATTCGCTGCCTGCGATCTGCGGCTTCTTCTTGCCGTCGGCATCGGCCTTGTAAGCCGCCCAGTTGCGCCAGCGGAAACGCTCTGGCAAGGATGATTTGTAGGCGGGGTTATCGTCTTCCCATTCTTCCTCACGCTGATCGAACACTTTAAGAAAGAGCATCCAGGTGAGCTGACCAAGGCGCTGGGCATCGCCGTCGACGCCGTCGTCCTTGCGCATGATGTCCTGGATGGATTTGATGGTGCTGCTAAGATTCATCTTGTGGTTCTCGATTTACAGGCTCAGGCCTGTTTCAGTTCATTCTGGTCGTAGAGCGCTTGTTCAAGCTCTTGTACGGCCCGGGTATATTGCTCGACGCTGCCGAAGATGCCGCGCCGGATGTGGGTTTTGCTGCCAAACTGGTCGAACGGCGGCAATTCCAGTACCTTGGCATCTTCGATGTCCTGCACGCCGTGGTCGGCGAACTTATCGAGCAGGGCTTCGAGCACGGCACGGGCCTGCTCGCCATATTTGCCAAATACATCGCGCTTCTTCACGTTGTTGGCGCGCTCGCGACGGGTGAGCGGTTTTTGGTCGAAGGCAACATGGGCGACCAGATCAAACACATCCAGCTCGCTGCCGTTGGCCACAGCCTGTTGCAGGATTTCGATCGGCACACCTTGATCGGCGAGCTCTTCCAATACGGCCTGCTTGCGTTCAGCACTGTTCCACCGGCGCAGGAAGTCAGTCATGCTGCCGAACTCGGCCTGAAGCGCTTTCTTGATGTCGTCCTTCAAAAGAACGCGGTAATCCTCGGTGATGAGCTTGCCATCGGCATTGAGGTACTGCGAGCGCTCCACCGCCACGCGCACGTTGACGTCGTCGATCACGTATTTGACGCGGCCTTCGCCGCCACCGCCTCCGCCTCCGCCCGTAATGTCGCCGGGTGGCGTGTCATCGCCGCCACTCGGACCAGGGCCATAGGGTGGGGGCTCGGGTTCGCTGATGCCGGGCGGGTTGGTGATGTCAGGCGGCACTACGGGTTCATCGGGCTTTGGCTCGTATATCACCACCGGTTCACCGTCGAAATCTGGGTCCGCGAACAGTCGTGTCGCACCCTTGAAATCCATGATGTTGAAGTACAGCTTTTGGTAGTCCTCGCGCAGACGGGTGCCACGACCAATGATTTGCTTGAACTCAGTCATCGAGTTGATGTTTTGGTCCAGCACGATGAGTTTGCAGGTCTTGGCATCCACACCGGTGGTCAGCAGTTTGGAGGTGGTCGCGATGACGGGGTAAGGCTCGTCGTTGTCGATGAAGTAGGAAAGCTGCGCTTTGCCTTCATTGTCGTCGCCCGTGATGCGCATGACGTAGCGACGGTTGCTGGCAGCGGCCGGGATGAGCTTGACCAGCTCTTGCCGCATGCGTTCGGCGTGGTCCTGGTCATCACAAAACACGATGGTTTTGGCCATTGGGTCGGTGGCCTTGAGGTATTCCCATACTTTGCTGGCTACCAGTTTGGTGCGTCTTTCCAGCACCAGTGTGCGGTCAAAATCTTTCGTGTTGTATTGGCGCTGTTCCACTGCCTGGCCGAGTTTGTCGATCTTGTTTTTTTCGGGGGTGTAACCCACGGCATCGACATCAGTGGCGATTCGGATCACTTTGTAGGGCGCGAGGAAGCCATCTTCGATACCTTGCTTCAGCGAGTAAGTGTAGATTGGGTCGCCAAAGTAGGTGATGTTGCTTACCTCCTTGGTTTCCTTCGGCGTAGCCGTCAGGCCCAAGTGTGTGGCGACGCTGAAGTATTCGAGCACATCGCGCCAGGCTGAATCATCGGCAGCACTGCCACGATGGCATTCATCAACAACGACGAGATCGAAGAAATCGGCCGGAAACTGCTTGTAAATTTGCTTCCATTCTTCCTTGCCTGTGACCGCCTGATAAAGGGCAAGATAGATCTCATAATTTTTCTTGACCTCGCGGTTGGAGACCTTGTGCATGACCTCGCCAAAGGGGGCGAAGTCTTGCTGCATGGTTTGATCGACCAGAATGTTGCGATCGGCCAAAAACAAGATGCGTTTTTTCGCTTTGGCTTTCCACATACGCCAGATGATCTGGAATGCGGTGTAGGTTTTACCGGTGCCGGTGGCCATTACCAGCAGCACGCGCTGCTGTCCTTTGGCGATGGCTTGGATGGCCCGGTTGATTGCGACGCGCTGGTAATAGCGTGGCTCCTTGCCGCTGCCGTCGGTGTAGAACGGCTGCTCAATTAGCTTAACTGCGGCAGGCTCAACAAGGCCTTTCCATCGCTGATAAAGCGGCCAAAGATCGTCCAGCGATGGAAACTCGCTGAGTGAGAGCTCGCGCTCGCTGGGCTGCGTCAGGCCAGTGCGGTCGTGCAGCAGGAAGCCGTCGCCATTACTGCTGATGGCAAAGGGGGCATCTATCATCTCCGCATAGGCCAATGCCTGCTGCATGCCGTGGCCGACCGAGAAGCGCGCTTGCTTGGCCTCGACTACCGCAATCGGTACGTTTGACCTGGCGTACAAAACGAAGTCCGCACGCTTAGGGCCACCTTTGGCATCGGGATTTTTAATACGTGCCGCAAGTTTGCCGCGCACCATGACGCGACCGTCCGTGAGATTTACTTCCTCGCGAAACTGACGCTGCTGCCAGCCCGCCCGCACAATCGCAGGCGTGATAAACTTGGTGCAGATATCACGCTCACTGAGCTGGTGCTTGTCCATTTATCCCCCTGATGTGTGGCGGTCGGTATCTAGCTTGTCGTGCGCATCGTCTTCGTCAGCTCCTCCCGCTCACACCCATTTATCAACTTCGGAGAGCTGAAACTTCCATAGCCGACCTATCTTGTGCGCTGGCAAACCCTTGCGCTCCCGCCAGCGATAAACGGTATCCTTTACGACGCCCAAATGCTTAGCGACATCGATTGCTGTGACCCACGGCTCGGAATTCATAGCATTGGCGCTCTTTTTAAGCCTCAAAGTCGTTCAAAATCGTTATCAGTCTACCAGCGTAAATTATAGTGGACTATCCCGGGCGCGGGTTGAGTAGTCTAGTGCAATCGTCGAGTGGTTCGTCTCTGATTGGCGCACAGGAAGAAAGAGACTTCGGCAAAATGGGGCAGCGTGGTCGAAAAGCAGTTCCCTGATCGAAGAGCTTTATTGTCCACGCTTGACACCATCCGCCTATTGCATCCTCGGGAAAAGACACGAGCGAGCGGAGCTTGACCAGCGGAAGATTGCCGATGGCGACGCGGAACTGGCTGTGCATTGCATATCCTTTATCGCGAGCGAAGCTGGCTGGGCAACGGAATGAGTGGTTTGTGCGGAAGCTTCAGTCTTTACCTTTCGCTTTCATGATTCGTCTCGTTAAGCAGCTCTGCGGACGATTGGACAATTTGGTCGATTGGGCTTGCTAATACTTACTGCATCCGGAAATGGACCGGAGCCGAAGACTTTCAGTCCAGAAAACAAAAACGCCAATCCGTATGGATTGGCGTTTTGTAAGGAATATTCTTGGTGGCCCGGGGCGGAATCGAACCACCGACACAAGGATTTTCAATCCTCTGCTCTACCAACTGAGCTACCAGGCCAAGGCGGGCGATTATAGCAAACGTCGAGTCGTAGGTCGACGACTCCTTAGCGGGTGCTGCGTTTCAACGATGAAGCGACGCGCCGCTGCAAAACGCCACCCGAAGGTGGCGTTTTATTGTGCTGGCATGCGATCAGAGGGTATGCGGTGCACGCATCGTCCGTCGTTTATGGCATCACCACCGTGTCGATCACATGGATGACGCCATTGTCGGCGGCGATGTCGGTCTTGATCACGGCGGCCTTGTCGACCCAGACCTTGCCACCCTTCGCACTGACGGTCAGGTTGCTGCCCTGGACGGACTTCACGGCGCCAGGCTTGACGTCGGCGGCCATCACCTTGCCTGGCACGACGTGATAGGTCAGCACTTTGGTCAGTGCGGCCTTGTCCTTGAGCAGTGCATCCAGTTTAGCCTTCGGAATCTTGGCGAAGGCTTCGTCGGTGGGTGCGAACACGGTGAACGGGCCTGGTCCCTTGAGTGTGTCGACCAGTCCCGCAGCCTGCACTGCTGCGACCAGCGTGTTGAACGAGCCCGCCGACTTGGCGGTATCGACGATGTCGGCAGCCTGCGCGGCGCCGAGGGCGAACGTGAGCGAGAGTGCGGTCAAAACTTTTTTCATGGCGAGCTCCTGTAGGGTGAGGTAATCAGTTCCACACAGCGGGTTGAACAGATGTTGAACCGTGGTGTGAACGGATTATGCGTGAATGTCGCTCGAAAAATCACGCGAGAACCGGTAAAATCGAATCAATTACGGTTCAATAACGGTTCAATCATGGATGATACTTCAGGCGACACCACGGCGCCGGCCGGCCGGCCCGCAGCTTCCTATCGCAGCGGTGTCGCGGCCCGGCTGGCAGGGCTCCCGGTCGAAACCTTGCGTGTATGGGAGCGCCGGTATGGTCTCTCGGACACACCGCGCTCCGAGCGGGGCCAGCGTTTGTATTCAGCCATTCAGGTGCGCCGGCTCGGGCTGCTCAAGCAACTGGTCGACCAGGGTCATCCGATTGGCGTGCTGGCTGGCCTGGCGATGGAGCAACTGGAGGAGCTGGCAGCCGCGGGCGCCGCCGGTGCCGTGGTGGCCGCCGCGCGTGTGCGCGCTGCGATCGTGGGCCGCAGCCTGTACCGCCGCATCGCATCCGATCAACGCGACGGTGCCGGCCTGAATGTCCAGTGCCATTGCGACAACCTGGCTCAGGCAGGTACTGCGCTCCAGGGTGCCGCGGTGGATGTGCTGATTGTGGAGCTGTCAGAACTCAACGACGCGGACGTGCCCCAGATCCTGGCAGCGCGCGATGTGCTTGCGATCAGCGCGGTCATCGTGCTGTACCGCTTCTGCCCGAGCGCTTCGGTGCGGCGGCTGCGCGAGGAGGGGTGCGTCGTCGCGCGGGTGCCCGCCGAACTGGGGGAACTGATGCTGTTGTGCCGCAGCGCGCTGGCGGGCAAGCCCATGCTGCCCGACACCGCGCCCGCGCCGGTCGTCGCGCCGGTGCGATTCAATGACGAGGCGCTGGCATCGATTACCCGCGCCAGCTACGTGCTGCAATGCGAATGCCCGCGCCATTTGGCAGAATTGCTGTTGATCACGGGCAGTTTCGAGCGCTACAGTGCGCAATGCGCCAGCCGGAACGAAGCCGATGCCCAGTTGCACCGTGACCTCGAGCACGCAGCAGGGCTGGCGCGTACCGTGCTCGAGGCGGCAATGGAGCGCCTTGCCCGCGCGGAAGGGCTGCCGTTGGCGGGCATGGGCAGCTAGCGCGTGTATCCGGCCGCGATGACAGTCGATAGCTGCGGCAAGAACGCGTGCGATCAGGTGGCGCCAGGCGGACGGTATGCGATGGTGCGCGCCTTGGCCAGGGCGTCCAGCGTGTCCTCGACGGAGAGTAGCGGGATCGTCTCGAACTTTGACACGGCGCCGCCTCCACCGATCGCGATCGCGACCGCAGCCATCGACACATCGTCGGGTGCTTCCCACACGTTGTAGCCGTCGCAGGGCCCCAACGCGTACCAGAAGCCATGCAGTTTGCCGCCGACGGACTCAATGTATTTTCGCGCGGCCTCACGGCGGTCTTCGGGCCGTGTCATCAACCGGGCCCAGGTCTCCGGTGTATAGCTAAAGCGGGTCAAGTAGAGAGCCATGGCGACATCCTCCTTCGCTCATTCAATCTAGCACACGCAGGTGGAGGGCCCAAGGAGCCGGACCACCCGCGCGGCGCCCGGGGCACGCTGCCTCCGGCGGCCCGTGCGCGGGCAAGCGCCAGCCTTTGCTAGTATCGACGCGTCGGCCCGCCACGCGAAGGAGCAGGGATGGAGACTCGTATCGATTGCTTGCGCGGCCCCGACCCTGGCACTGCCCCGGTCAGCCCTAACGATGGGCATACCGTCCACCGCCAGCCCGGCGCATCTCGCGCGATGGGCTGATATGCACAACACAAAATATTTCGATGCCCATCGCCATGCCACTTGGCTGGAGTTGTTCTTCGACCTGATTTTTGTAGTCACGATCGGCGATGTCACCCATATCCTGAGCCATGCGCACGACGGTCATCTCGATCCGCAGCAGTTCTGGAAGTTCATCCTGATATTCGTTCCCTTGTGGTGGATCTGGGCCAGCCACACCATGTATGCCAACCGGTTCGACGCGGACGACCGGAAGCATCGGCTGGCCACGCTGGTCATCATGTTCCTGCTGATTATCATCTCGGGCCTGATCGACCGGCGATTCGTGGCAGGATTCGACGCCATCGTCGTCTGCTACGCGGGTTCGAAATACGTCATCGCCTTCATGTATTTCGTGTCCAAACACCGGCATAAGGAAAGCGTCGGACTTACCACGGCGGTTGGCTGGGTAATCCTCGCAGGCGCGACCATCAGCCTTGCTTCGATCCTGTTCCCGGCGCCACAGCGATATGCCGTGTTCTATCTTGGGATCGTGTTCGACCTGGTCGCGTTCATGCTGTTCCTGCCGCGCCGGCTCCAGGAGATCCCGGTGCATACCGAACACCTGATCGAGCGCGTGGGCCTGCTCACGATCATCATGCTGGGAGAGTCCGTCTACAGCCTGTCCGCCGGGCTGGCCGACATCAGCTGGACCGCGGAGAGGATGCTGACCGCCGCGACCGGCTTCGTCATGATATCGAGCATCTGGTGGGTCTACTTTGACAGCTTCCACCTGCTGACCAGGCAAAAGCTCACGACCGGTCATTCGGTCGTGTACTCGCACTTGTTCGTCTTCATCGGCCTGTCGATCCTTGCCAGCCTGATCCGGCATGCCATCCTGGGCGACCTGGCCATCCACGATTTTCGCGTGCTGTCGGTCGTCGGCCTGGTCTGCTTCTTCCTTGGGAAGCAATACGCGTACTTCATGGAGGTACCCGAACTCCGCTTCTACCTGTTGGTCAACACACTGGTCGTCTTTGTATTGGCCGGGTGTTCCCTGCTGTTGCCCGCCACGAATTACATCCTGCTCGGGCTGACTGCGACGGTGATTTTTTATGCGTTCCTCAGTCTCACATACCTGAGGGTCCCGTCGGGCGGGCCGGGCAAGGCCGGTGCCGCGGGTGGCGGGCATTGACCCAGCGGATGCCAGGGACGGCGGCGCAAAAGCAAAACGCCACCCGAAGGTGGCGTTTTGCTGAATTCTTGGTGGCCCGGGGCGGAATCGAACCACCGACACAAGGATTTTCAATCCTCTGCTCTACCAACTGAGCTACCAGGCCAAGAGGCATGATTATAGTCAGGCCAAATCGATATTGCAAGAGCGCATCGCGCAAATTCTTGGGGCCAGCTAGCGCTCCGGACGTGCAGCGTCCGCTACGCGCTTGGCTTTATAATGCTTTTCATGAGCAAATCAACATCTTTGGCAGCGCGTCACCGTAGCGACGTCTGCATCGTGGGCAATGGCCCGATCGCCAAGACGGCCGCGCTCGGGTTCTCGCAGGCCGGCCACAGCGTCACGCTGCTGTGCCCGATGGTCGGGAGCGCGCCTCCGCCTGCTGCGTCCGGCGTGACCAAGCCGTGGGACGTGCGCGTGTATGCGCTGAACCACACGGCGCACAAGCTGCTGACCTCGCTGAAGGTGTGGGGCGCGCTCGAGCACGACCGCATCGCCCCTGTCGAGGCAATGAAAGTCAGCGGCGACGGCAAAGACGGCGGCGGGCTGGCCTTCGATTCGTTCGGCGCGCATGTGGAATCGCTGGCCTGGATCGTCGAAGACAGCAACCTCAACCAGGCGCTGGACGCGGCGCTCAAGTTCGCGGCCAACGTCAAGATGCTGCACGGCCGGGCGGCCCGACTGGATACGACCACCGAGCATGCCCGCATTACGCTCGAGGATGGCGCGCAGGTGGAGGCGGACCTGGTGGTCGGCGCGGACGGCAAGCACTCCTGGGTGCGCGGCCAGTGCGATATCGGCTACGACTACCGCAATTACCACCAGCGGGCGATCGTCACCAATTTTTCGTGCACCACGCCGCACCATGGCGTGGCGTACCAGTGGTTCACCTGCGCCGAAGGCATCATCGCGCTGCTGCCGCTGCCGGGCAACCGCGTATCGCTGGTCTGGTCGGCGCCGGATGCGCTGGCCGATACGCTGCTGACCGAAACGCTGTCGGAACTGGCGGTGCGCCTGGCGCAGTACGCGGAGCCGGTGCTGGGCGCGCTGCGTCCGCTGACGCCGGAAGATGTGGCAGCCGTGCCGCTGGCGCTGATCCGCCCGCATACGATCGTGGCGCCGCGGGTGGCGCTGGCAGGCGATGCCGCGCACGCGGTGCATCCGCTGGCCGGGCATGGCATGAACCTCGGCTTTGGCGATATCCAGGACCTGCTCAAGGTGGTCGCCGACCGCGAGCCGCACCGCAGCATCGGCGACAGCCGGGTGCTGGCAAGGTATGCACGTGAGCGCAAGGAAGACGTGCTACTTATGCAAGTTGCGACCGACGGGCTGGAGCGTTTGTTCGGAACCGACCTCGAACCCTTGCGCGTAGTTCGCAATTTCGGATTAAACTTGCTGGATAAGTTTCCCTTTATCAAGCGTAAGCTGATCGCGCAGGCGATGGGAAAGTAATTTTTTCAGCGGTTTGATCCGGAGATGTCATGGTTAAAGCAAAGGTAGCGCTGGCGTTCGCCTCAGTGCTGTTCGCGGGCTGCGTGGGTGCAGAGCAGCCTGCAGAGGTAACGATCCGCAAGGCGATCGAGGAGCGCCTGGGCGCGACTGCCAAGGTGGAGTCGATCACGGCGACGCCGTATTCCGGGCTGTATGAAGTCCGCATCGGCAACGAGATCATCTACACCGACAAGAACGCCGAGTACCTGTTCATCGGCAACATCTTCAACGCGAAGACCTCGCAGAACCTGACCAAGGCGCGCACGGACGAGATCAACCGGATCAAATTCTCCGAGCTGCCGCTCGGCCTCGCGCTCAAGACCGTCAAGGGCAATGGCGAGCGCGTGATCGCGATCTTCGAGGACCCGAACTGCGGCTACTGCAAGCGCTTCCGCCAGACCACGCTCAAGCAGGCCGACAACATCACCGTGTACACCTTCATGTACAACATCCTGTCGCCCGATTCCTTCGTCAAGTCGGCCAATGTGTGGTGCGCTGCCGACCGCAACAGGACCTGGGACGACTGGATGGTCAACGGCAAGGTCCCGCCAACCGTCACCAAAAAATGCGACAACCCGAACGACAAGGTGGTCGAGCTGGGGCAGAAGCTTCGGATCGAAGGAACGCCCGCGATCTTCTTTGCGGACGGCTCCCGTGTCTCCGGAATGATCGACCTGAAGACCCTCGAAGCGAAGCTCGCCTCGATCAAAAAATAATCAAAATGGGGACAGACCCCATTTCCGAAACGCGGTCCTAAAAATGGGGACAGACCCCATTTTCGAAATGGGGTCTGTCCCCATTTTTACTGGGAGAGACTGGTGCCGACACTGAATATCAACGGGCGCGACATGCAGGTCGACGCCGATCCATCGACCCCGATCCTGTGGGCGCTGCGCGATAACCTCAATATGACCGGCACCAAGTTCGGCTGCGGTGCGGCCATGTGCGGTGCCTGCACGGTGCACATGAACGGGCAGGCGGTCCGCTCGTGCGTGACGCCGATCTCGGCGGCTGCGGGACAGAAGATCACGACCATCGAGGCGATGGAAAACGACACGGTCGGCAAGGCTGTGCAGGAAGCGTGGGTGCGCCACGATGTGCCGCAGTGCGGCTACTGCCAGAGCGGCCAGGTGATGAGCGCGGCGGCCCTGCTGCGCACCAACAAGCGTCCCACCGACGCCGACATCGACAACGCCATGAGCGGCAATGTCTGCCGCTGCGGCACCTACCAACGGATCCGCGCGGCCATCAAGGACGCGGCCAAAACCCTCGCTTAAGGAGCCGTCATGCGCAACGAATGGATGCATGGCGACGCGGGCGCCGAAGAACAGGCAGCAGGCGAGGGCGTGTCGCGCCGCGGTTTCCTGAAAGCGTCGGCGGTGGCAGGGCTGGTGCTCGGCTTCACGATCCCGGATTCGAACAAGTTCGCCGCCGCGCAGGCCGGTGCCCGCAAGATCTCGCAGCCGAACGCCTTCCTGCACATCACGCCCGACGGCGTGGTCACGGTGGCGGTCAACCGCCTCGAGTTCGGGCAGGGCGTGCACACCAGCCTGCCGATGCTGATCGCCGAGGAGCTGGACGCGGACTGGTCGAAGGTGCGCGCGGAACTGGCGCCCGCCGGCGACGCGTACAAGGATCCCGGCATGGGCTTGCAGATGACCGGCGGCTCCGGATCGGTGAAAAACTCGTTCATGCAGTACCGCGAGATCGGCGCACGTGCGCGCCTCATGCTCGTCGCGGCCGCCGCGCAGCAGTGGAAGGTCGCGCCGGAGCAGTGCCGCACGGAGAACGGCGTCGTGTACGGCCCGGCAGGGCAGAAGGCTTCCTATGGCTCGCTGGCCGATGCGGCGATGAAGCTGCCGGTGCCGCTGGCCGTCACGCTCAAGGATCCCAAGCAGTTCAAGGTGATCGGCAAGCCGACCCGCCGCATCGACGCGCGCGCCAAGTCCACCGGCAAGCAGCAGTTCGGCATCGATTTCACGCTGCCGGGCACGAAGGTGGCCGTGGTGGCGCATCCGCCTGTCTTCGGCGGCAAGGTGGCGAGCTTCGACGCGTCCAGGGCGATGGCGGTCAAGGGCGTGGTCGCAGTGGTGCAGGTGCCCGTCGATCGCGGCGGCAGCGGCGTGGCGGTGATTGCGGACGGCTATTGGCCGGCCAAGGTCGGACGCGATGCGCTGGTCGTGGAGTGGGATACCGCCTCGGTCGGCAAGGTCGATACGGCGGCGCAGATGGCGGCATTCCGCGAGCGTGCGAAGGCGCCGGGCGCGGTGGCGCAGAAGGCCGATACGTCGGCGCTGGCCAGCGCGCCGGTGAAGATTTCGGCCGTCTACGAGTTCCCTTACCTGGCGCATGCGCCGATGGAGCCACTCAACTGCCTGGTCGACCTCAAGGCCGACAGCTGCGCGGTATGGGTGGGTTCGCAGTTCCAGACCGTGGACCATGCGGCGGTTGCCAAGACCACCGGCCTGGCGGCGGACAAGGTGACGCTGAACACGATGATGGCGGGCGGCGGTTTCGGCCGCCGCGCGGTGCCCTCGTCGGACTACATCGTCGAGGCGGTGAACATCGCCATGGCGTACCGCGCCGGCGGCCACACGGGGCCGGTCAAGCTGGTGTGGAGCCGTGAGGACGACATCCGCGGCGGCTACTACCGCCCGTCGTACGTGCACCGCGCCGACATAGGCATGGACGCGCGGGGCAATATCGTCGCCTGGGACCATGCCATCGTCGGCCAGTCGATCCTGGCCGGCACGCCGTTCGAGAAGTTCGGCGTGCGCAACGGCGTGGACGGCACCATGACCGAAGGGATGGGCAAGCCGTACAAGGTGCCGCTCAACCTCACCACGCACATCGAGCAGGCCAACGTGCCGGTGCTGTGGTGGCGCTCGGTCGGCTCGACCCACACTGCATTTGTGATGGAGACGCTGATCGACGAGGCGGCGCAGGCGGCGAAGATGGACCCGGTGGAATACCGCCGCAAGCTGGTGGGCACGGACCATCCGCGCCACCTGGCGGCGCTCGAATTGGCCGTGGCCAAGTCAGGCTACGGCAAGAAGGCGCTGCCGAAGGGGCGCGCCTGGGGCGTGGCGATGCACGAATCGTTCAATTCGGTGGTCGCGTACGTGGTCGAGGCATCGGTGGTGGACGGCACGCCCAAGCTGCACAAGGTGACGGCCGGCGTGCACTGCAACCTGGCGGTGAACCCGATGTCGGTGGCGGCACAGGTGGAGGGCGCGGCGCTGATGGCGCTCGGCACCACGCTGCCCGGCGCGGAGATCACGCTCAAGGATGGCGTGGTGGAGCAGTGGAATTTCGACCGCTACACCGTGGCGCGCATGGTGGACATGCCGCAGGTCGATGTGTTCATCGTGCCTTCGACCGAGCCGCCGACCGGCATCGGCGAGCCTGGCCTGCCGCCGCTGGCGCCGGCATTCGCCAATGCGCTCGCGCGCCTGACCGGCAAGCGGCTGCGCAAGCTGCCGTTCGACCTCGCTTCGGCCTGAGGCCATGACGCCGGTCGGGATCCTGCTCGCCGCGGGCAGGGGCACGCGCTTCGACCCGACCGGCGCCAGCGACAAGCTGCTTGCACCCTACGGTGCGGGCGGCACGGTGGTGGGGGCGAGCGCCCGCCACCTGCTTGCGGCGGTTCCCCATGTGATCGCAGTAGTGGCGCCCGGAGCGACCGCTGTCGCGCGCGAGCTTGAGCAGGCCGGCTGCATCGTCACCGTATGCCCGGATGCGGCGCAGGGCATGGGCGTGTCGCTGGTCCACGCGGTGCGCGCCTCGCTGCCGGCGCCGCTGGGCTGGGTCATCGCGCTGGGCGACATGCCCGACGTGCTGCCGTCCACCATCGAAGCCCTGTGCGATGCGCTGGCCGACGGCGCGCAGATCGCGGCCCCCTCGATGCACGGAAGGCGCGGCAACCCCGTGGCGTTCGGCCCGTCCCGGCGCGACGCGCTGCTGGCGCTGGGCGGCGACGAGGGAGCGCGCAGCCTGCTGCTGGAGGGGCCGGTCACGCTGGTGGAAGTGCCTGACGCGGGCATATTCAGGGACATCGACGCGCCCGGCGACTTGCGGGCGGTTTGAAGTACACTGTGCGCTGCACAAGAAAGGCCCAGCCGCACATGAAAAAGACCGCTTCCAAACGACTCCCCTCCATCCTCTATACCGTCAACCCCAAGGACCTGTCCGGGCACCTGTTCGAAGTGACGCTGCGCGTGGACGCGCCGGCGCCCGAGGGCCAGGTGCTGGCGCTGCCTGCCTGGATCCCCGGCAGCTACATGATCCGGGAATTCGCGCGCAATATCGTGCAGATCCGCGCCGAGTCCGACGGGCAGCCCGTCGCGCTGGACAAGCTGGACAAGCACACCTGGCGCGCTGCGCCGGTGCAGGGCGCGCTGACCGTGGTGTACGAGGTGTACGCATGGGACATGTCGGTGCGCGCGGCGCACGTGGACCAGACCCACGCCTTCTTCAACGGCACCAGCATGTACCTGCGCGTGGCCGGGCAGGAGGAAAAAACGCACCAGGTCGACCTGCTCAAGCCGCAGGACGCGGCGGCGCGCTACTGGCGCGTGGCGACCTCGCTGCCGGAACTGGGAGCGAAGCGCTACGGCTTCGGCACCTATGCGGCGGCGAACTACGATGAACTGATCGACCACCCGGTGGAGATGGGCGACTTCGCGCTCGGCAGCTTCACCGCCTGCGGCGTGGAGCACGACATCGTGATCACGGGACGCGTGCCCAACCTGGACATGGAGCGCCTGGAGCGCGACCTGAAGGTGCTGTGCGAACGCCATATCGCCTTTTTCGAACCGAAGACCCGGCGCGCGCCGATGGACCGCTACGTCTTCATGACGATGGCGGTGGGCGACGGCTACGGCGGCCTGGAACACCGCGCCTCGACCGCGCTGGTGTGCAACCGCGCCGACCTGCCGACCATCGCCGACCAGGGCCGCACGCCGAGCGACGGCTACATCAAATACCTGGGCCTGTGCAGCCACGAGTACTTCCACACCTGGAACGTCAAGCGCATGAAGCCGGCGGAGTTTGCGCCTTACGACCTGCAGGTGGAGAACTACAGCCGCCTCCTGTGGCTGTTCGAAGGCTTCACCAGCTACTACGACGACCTGCTCCTGCTGCGCTCCGGCCTGATCGACGAGCCGGCCTATATGAAGCTGCTCGGTAAAACCATCGCCAGCGTCCTGCGCGGCAGCGGGCGCACCAAGCAGAGCGTGGCCGAATCGAGCTTCGACGCGTGGACCAAGTACTACCGCCAGGACGAGAACGCGCCGAACTCCATCGTCAGCTACTACACCAAGGGCTCGCTGATCGCGCTCGTGTTCGACCTGACCATCCGGAGCAAGACCGGCGGCGCGAAGTCGCTGGACGACGTGATGGTGGCGATCTGGCAGCGCTACGGCCGCGACTTCTATCCGGACGGCGGCCGGGGCATTACCGAGGCCGAGGTGGAAGCGATCTTCGACGAAGTCACCGGCTTGCGGCTCAAGCCCCTGTTCGACCGCTATGTGCGCGGCACAGACGAACTGCCGCTGGCGCGCCTGTATGCGGCCTTCGGCGTGCGCATGGCGGACGAGCGCAAGCCGGGCCGCCCGTCGCTGGACGTCTCGACGGCCCGCGATGGCGCCGACGTCAAGTTCACCCATGTGCTGGAAGGCGGCGCCGCGCATGCTGCCGGCATCTCGGCGGGCGACGTGCTGATCGCGCTGGACGGCCTGCGCGTGGGCGGCAACCTGGACGCCATGCTGGCGCGCTACGCCGTCGGCGACGCGGTCAGCGTGCACGTGTTCCGCCGCGACGAGCTGATGGCGTTCTCGGTCACGTTGCAGGGCGAGCGCATCCCGCGCATCACGCTGACCCTCGCCGACGACAAGAAGTCCGCCGCCCTGCGCCGCCCCAGCGCCGTCCGCTAACTCCCATCATCCCCGCGCACGCGGGGATCCATGCTGAACGTCCCCTCAGGCGGACCCGCTTCCACCTGCGACCTCCGGCGTGGCCCTTGCGTGCTCAGTATTTTGGCGGAATCGGCCATGTTTTAGCCGATTCCGCCATATGCATGCCCCGCCCGGCGCTACATATTTTCGTCCTTTCGGTGACAAATCACCGAAATCTGCGCCTGTTTTTTTGGCTACACTCGCGGTTCTCCCCATCCAACCTGCACATGGCTGCCATGAACCGACGAGAACTGCTGCGCGCCACTGCCGCGCTGTGCCTGACCGCGACCCTTGCCGCCTGCGGCGGCGGCTCCACGTCCGCGCCTACGCCACCCGCCCCGAACGGCCCCCGCATCGACGGCCTGGCGAGCGACAAAACCAGTTACTTCGTGGGCGACCAGGCCAGCCTGACAGCCACCTTCAGTGGTGGCACCGGCCGCATCGAGCCCGGCGCGATCGCGGTGACCAGTGGCGTGCCTGTCGCAGTCGGCCCGCTGCTCGCGACGACCACCTACCGCCTGGTCGTCACGTCGGGACAAACGCAAGTCACGCGCGACCTCGCACTGCCGACCGCCTACCGCAACCGGTTCACGCCCGTCGCGATGAACTTCGCCCGCTCGCAGCACCAGGCAGTCGAACTGCCGAACGGCCGCGTGCTGGTCATCGGCGGCGACGGTGCCGCCAATGCGGCGCCGGTAACGGTGATGTCGTACGACCCGCAGGCGAACACCTTCGCGCAGGCCGGCACGGTTTTGACAGGCCGGATGCACCACAGCGCCACCGCACTGGCCGACGGCACGGTGCTGATCGTCGGCGGCAGCCGCACGCTACAGGGCACGCCAGTGGCGGAGCGCTTCGATCCGGCGACCGGCACCTCGCGCGCCACGGCCACGCAGCCGCTGCATTCGCGCAGCCTGCACACGGCCACGCTGCTGGCCGATGGCCGGGTACTGTTTGTCGGAGGATTGAGCAGCGGCGGCAACGCGGCTGCGAATACGGTCGATGTGTTCGATCCCGCAACCGAACAGTTCACGCGCCTGCCGGGCACGTTGGCCGCCACGCGCTACGGCCATGCAACCGTGCGCGTAACGGCGGACAAGCTGGTGATCTACGGTGGCTCCACGGTGTCCGGCCAGGCTGCGGCGCCTGAAGTCTTCGACGTGCAGACCATGGCAAGCAGCGCTTCCACGCTGCCGCAGTTCGATGCCGCTGCACGCCTTGCGGCGGCGGTCGTCAAGACCTCGGCAGGAGACTTTGCGGTCATCGGCGGCGAGAGTCCGTTCGACAGCGCGGCGGCATCGAAGGTCGCGCTGATCGCGGGCGGCACCGTGGCGTTCAACGACGGCGGGCAGCTGCTCTCTCCACGCACACTGCACGCGGCGGCCGCCCTGGTCGACGGACGGGTGCTGGTAACAGGCGGCTCCGCAACGCTCGGAACGACCCTGGCGAGTTCGGAGCTGTACACCCCGTCCGGCCGCGTTTCGGTTGCGGGACCCGCGATGACCCAGGCGCGTGCCTACCACACGGCGACGCGGCTCTCGAACGGCAAGGTCCTGATCATCGGCGGCACCGGCGCCAACGGCCTCGCCCTCGCATCCGCCGAACTCTACGAATAGGCACGGGGGACTGTCCCCGCAGGGGACCGCCCCCGGCTTCGCAGCCGGTCAGCCGAACAGCCTCTCCAGCTCCACCCCCGGCTCCGGCGCGCGCATGAACGCCTCGCCAACCAGGAACGCATGCACGTCATGTTCGCGCATGCGCTTCACGTCCGCCGGCCCGAGAATGCCGGACTCCGTCACCACCAGCCGCTCCTGCGGAATGCGCGGCAGCAGCCCGATGGTGGTCTCCAGCGACACCTCGAACGTGCGCAGGTTACGGTTATTGATTCCCACCAGCGGCGTCTTCAAGCGGAGCGCCGCGGTGAGCTCATCCCCGTCGTGCACCTCCACCAGCACATCCATGCCCAGGGCGTGCGCACAGGCCTCCAGCTCCGCCATCAAGCCGTGGTCCAGCGCAGACACGATCAGCAGGATGCAGTCCGCGCCCATCGCCCTTGCTTCGTACACCTGGTACGGGTCGATCATGAAATCCTTGCGCAGCACCGGGATCGAGCATGCCGCACGCGCCTCAACGAGGTAGCTTGCCGCACCCTGGAAGAAGCGTTCGTCGGTGAGCACCGACAGGCACGCCGCGCCATGCGTGGCGTAGCTGTATGCAATCTGCGCGGGCCGGAAGTCCGCGCGCAGGACGCCCTTTGAAGGCGACGCCTTCTTCACTTCCGCAATCACGCCCGCGTGGCCGGCCGTGATCCGGTTGCGCAGGCTCTGCTCGAAGCCGCGGATGGACGCGCGCGCCGCGCTGTCGCTTTCCACGTCGCGCCGCAGGCTGTTGAAATCGCGCCGCTGCTTTGCCGCTGCGACCTCGTCGCGTTTCACGGCAATGATTTTGTCGAGAATATCCGCCATGCCGCTCAGCCTCCCAACTGCCGGGTGACCTGGACGAACTGCTCCAGCTTGCGCAGCGCGGCGCCGGACGCCACCGCTTCGCGAGCCCTGGCCAGGCCTGCTTCGATCGAGGGTGCGACGCCGGCCGCATAGAGGGCGACGCCTGCATTCAGTGCGACGATGTCCGCCGCCGGACCCGGCTCGCCGCGCAGCGCTTCCATCACGCGCGCGATCGATTCCGCCGGGTTGCCCACCTTGAGGTTGCGCGTGGCGACCATCTGCAGGCCAAAGTCCTCCGGATGGATTTCATATTCGCGGATCTCGCCGTTCACCAGTTCCCCGACCAGGGTGCCGGCGCCGAGCGAGACTTCGTCCATGTTGTCGCGGCCCCATACCACCATCGCATGCTGCGCGCCCAGGCGCTGCAGCACGCGCACCTGGATGCCGACCAGGTCCGGGTGGAACACGCCCATCAGGATGTTCGGCGCCCCGGCCGGATTGGTCAGCGGGCCGAGGATGTTGAAGATCGTGCGCACGCCCAGTTCGCGGCGCACCGGCGCGGCATGCTTCATGGCCGCATGGTGGTTCGGCGCGAACATGAAGCCGATGCCGGTCTGCGCGATCGACTGCGCGATCTGTTCGGGCGTCAGGTTGATGTTCGCGCCCAGCGATTCGAGCGCATCCGCGCTGCCGGACGACGAGGACACGCTGCGTCCGCCGTGCTTGGCCACGCGCGCGCCGGCCGCCGCGGCGACGAACATCGTGGCCGTCGAGATATTGAAGGTGTGCGCGCTGTCGCCGCCGGTGCCGACAATGTCGAGCAGGTTGGTGGTGTCGGCCATCGGCACCTTGGTCGAGAATTCGCGCATGACCTGCGCGGCCGCAGTGATCTCGCCGATGGTCTCCTTCTTGACGCGCAGGCCCATCGTGATCGCAGCCACCATCACGGGCGACATCTCGCCCGACATGATCTGCCGGAACAGGTGCAGCATCTCGTCATGGAAGATCTCGCGGTGTTCGATACAGCGCAGCAGCGCCTCTTGTGGGGTGATCGACATGGTTTGCCTTTATCAGAAAAATTCAGCGCTGCAGGAAGTTCTTCAGCAACGCGTGCCCGTGTTCGGACAGGATGGATTCGGGGTGGAACTGCACGCCTTCGATGTCGTACTCCTTGTGGCGTACGCCCATGATTTCGCCGTCGTCGGTCCACGCGGTCACTTCCAGGCAGTCCGGCAGGGACGAGCGTTCGATCGCCAGCGAGTGGTAGCGGATCACGGTGAAGGGGCTGGGCAGTCCCTTGAACACGCCCACGCCCGTATGCGCGACCGGCGAGGTCTTGCCGTGCATGACCTGTTTGGCGCGGATCACATTGCCGCCGAAGGCCGCGCCGATGGCCTGGTGGCCGAGGCACACGCCCAGGATCGGGATCTTGCCCTTGAAGTGCTGCAGCACGGCGACTGAGATGCCCGCGTCGGCCGGCGCTTTCGGTCCGGGGGAGATGCAGATGCGGTCCGGCTTCATCGCCTCAATATCGGCGATGGTCAGTTCGTCGTTGCGCACCGTGACCACCTCTTCGCCAAGTTCGCCGAAGTACTGGACGATGTTGTAGGTGAACGAGTCGTAGTTATCGATCATTAAAAGCATAATTCGCCGTCCCTTGCGTTCGGGTGTCAGGGTTAAATTGGTGGACGAAGCGCGCCAGGCTGGCCAGGTAGGCCACGCGGCGGGGTTTCCACCATGTCGATTGCAGGTCGCCGCCCAGCAGGCAGGCGCGGGCCGCGCGCGGCGCCACGAAACGCCCGTTCACGTAGCCGCCCGATGTCATCGAGCGGGCGATCATTGGCGCGTAGAAGGCCACTCTATCCGACAGGCGCTGCCGGGGCGCGCGCGCATGCTTGTCCTCGTACGGGATTGCGCCGATGACCGGGTCCGCGATCGCGATCGCGTCGGTGTGCAGGCGCTTGTCGCGTGTCGCGCCGGGCGGCAGGCCAAGCAGGAAAGCGAGCAGCGTCCGGTCGAGGTAGGGCGCGTACGCCACATGCCGCGACAGGATCCGGAAAGGCAGCAGCCCGGTACCGCGGCGGCTGCGGTTCCAGAAGTAGAAGGACTTCAGCGGGTTTGGCTGCCCGAGGTGGCGCCTGAGTTCCGCGTCGATCAGTTCCTCCGCAGCGCCGGGCGTGCAAGCGCCGGCGAGCAGCGGTCCGAGCGTGTCTTCGAGCGCGTCCTCGCCACCGAGCTGGCTCCAGCTGGCCAGCAGGCCGCGCCGGACAGACTCGATGTCGCCGTCGAGGTAGCGGCCGAGCAGCTGCTCGTCCTGGAACAGGCCGGCCGAAAGAACGTCGCCGCCGACGCCGTCGAACACCCCGGCCACGCCGCTGTCGTGCAAGGCCGCGCGCACCGGCATCGTCCAGGCGTGTTCGTAGGTCATGAAGTCGACCGCCTGCGCGTGTGCGCATTCCTGCGCATACTGGCCCAGCACCGGCTGGCGCACCACACGGTGAGGCCAGCGCATCGTGCCGCACAGTTCGGACGCGACGCGAACGTCTTCGTCGTTGCGGGGCGGTAGGTGGCGCGCGGTGAGGGCGAAGCGGGGCGTGCAGCCCATGCGGTACAGCTCCAGTGCGATATGGCGCGAGTCGCGCCCGCCGCTGAGCGGGACGGCGAAATCGCCAGCCATCACCGCCGCAATGCGCTCCATCGAGGCACGGAACAGCGCGGCATAGGATTCCCGGGCATGGTCGGCGCGTGTCTCCTGCACCTGCAGGTAGGAGGAGCTGACCTCGGGACCGCCGCCGGGACGCCACGTCAGCGTGCCTTGCGGTCCAAGCAGCCGCACCCCTTCGAACGGCGTGTGGTCACCGACCAGGAAGCCCAGCCGCAGCAGCACCCCGAGCGAAGCGGGGCAGATGCGCGGCGCCTTTCCGGACGCGGCGAACAGGCCGGCGATGCTGGTCGCCAGCACGGCCTGCTGCCCGTCGGCGTAGTAGTACAGCGGCAGGAAGCCGGTGGCGCAGGTGCTGGCCCTGAGCCGTTCGCCGTCCCAGTCCCACTTGGCGAACACGCCATCGCCGCCGTCCACGGCATATCCTTTGAAGAACCTGGCCTGGCCGGATACGGCAGGCGCCGCGCCGGCGCCCGCCGAGATCCTGATCCATCCGTCCTGGCTTGCGTGTAGTCTGCTCATGGCCGCTCCGGTGAACGATGCACGGGATGCGGGCCGCAGCGATCCGGGGCGCTCCGCCCCGCGGGAGGCCCGCTTCCCTCGCATGCTACCGCCAGAAGTGAACGGGCTCTTCGATCTGCGATAACGATCGGTGAGAGCGCAGGCCATGTCAGTAGGCCCCGTCCAGGCCGTCCTGGACCTGCTCGGCGGCGCGCAGCACCGCGCGCGCCTTGTTCTCGGTCTCCTGCCATTCCATTTCGGGCACCGAATCGGCCACGATGCCGGCGGCTGCCTGCACGTACAGGTTGCCGTCCTTAATGACGCCGGTCCGGATCGCGATCGCCACGTCCATCTCGCCGCCGAACGACAGGTAGCCGCAGGCGCCGCCGTAGATGCCGCGCTTGGTGGGCTCCAGCTCGTCGATCACCTCCATCGCGCGCACTTTCGGCGCGCCGGTCAGGGTCCCGGCCGGGAAGGTGGCGCGCAGCACGTCCAGGTTGGACATGCCCTCGCGCAGGCGGCCTTCGACATTCGAGACGATGTGCTGGACGTGCGAGTACTTCTCGATGACCATCCGGTCCGTGACGGCGACGCTGCCGGTCTCGGAGATCCGTCCGATGTCGTTGCGGGCCAGGTCGATCAACATCACGTGCTCGGCCACTTCCTTGGGGTCGTTCAGCAGTTCCTCGGCCAGCGCCGCGTCGCGCTCGGGGGTGGCGCCGCGCGGACGCGTGCCCGCGATAGGGCGCAACGTGACCTTCTTGCCGCCGTCCGGCGTGCTTTCGTTGCGCACCAGGATTTCGGGCGAGGCGCCGACAATCTGCATGTCGCCGAAGTTGTAGTAGTACATGTACGGCGACGGATTGAGCGAGCGCAGCGCGCGGTACAGCGTCAGCGGCGAGTCGACGTAGGGCTTGCGGATGCGCTGGCCGATCTGCACCTGCATCAGGTCGCCCGCCATCACGTACTCGTGCGCCCTGGCGACCGCCTTCAGGTAATCCTCTTTCGCAAACTCCCGCACCGCCTCGGTCCGCACGGAACTAGAGGTGACCGGTGCGTCCACGCCACGGCGCAGCATCATGCGCAGGTCCTTCAGGCGCTGCTGCGCTTTCGAGAACGCTTCCGGATGCGAGGGATCGGCGTACACGATCAGGTACAGCTTGCCCGACAGGTTGTCGATGACCGCCAGTTCCTCGGTCACCATCAGCTGGATGTCCGGTACGCCCAGGTCGTCTTTCGGCTGCGAGTGCGCCAGCTTTTTCTCGATGTGGCGCACGGTGTCGTAGCCGAAGTAGCCGGCCAGCCCGCCGCAGAAGCGCGGCATGCCGGGGCGCAGCGCGACCTTGAAGCGCGCCTGGTAGGCCTCGATGAATTCGAGCGGATTGCCCTCGTGCGTTTCGATCACTTCGCCGTGGCGCACGACTTCGGTGCGGTTGCCGGCATTGCGCAGCAGCGTCGATGCGGGCAGGCCGATGAAGGAGTAGCGGCCGAAGCGCTCGCCGCCCACGACCGACTCGAGCAGGAAGGTGTTCGCGCCCGCGCGCTGCGTCTGCGCCAGCTTCAGGTACAGCGTCAGCGGCGTCTCGAGGTCGGCAAACGCCTCGGCGATCAGCGGAATGCGGTTATAGCCCTGCGCGGCCAGCGATTTGAATTCGAGTTCGGTCATGTTCTTCTCCGGTCCGCCCGATGGATAGAGGGGGGCGGTGGCTTGTTTCAAAAAACCTGTCGCGCATGCGAGCGGCGACAGCAATCAGCGGGTCAGTTTGCCCAGGATTGCCAGCGTCGCCACAGCCAGGCCTCAAGGGCGCCGGTCTGGTTGACATTGAGTTTTTTGATGAAAAACATTCGTTTAGCGGTGTGCTTTGGCTTGTTCGTTGTGCTCGCGGATGCGGTGTGCAGCGTCCAGCAGCGTGGTCACTATACCATCGGATTCGATTTCGTGTACAGGGCGGCCGTGGTTGTAACCGTAAGGGACCGTCAGCACGAAACAGCCGGCCGCGCGCGCAGCTTCCGCATCGTTGGACGAGTCGCCGATCGCCACCACCTCATCCGGATGCAGCGCAAAGCTGGCGCAGGCGCCCAGCAGCGGCATCGGATCGGGCTTCCTGCGCTCGAACGAGTCGCCGCCGTACAGCACGTCGAAGAAGTGCGACAGGCCCTTCCTTGCCAGCAGCGGCTGGGCGAACGCCATCGGCTTGTTGGTGACGCAGGCGAGCGCCAGGCCCATCTCGCGCATGGCAGCCAGGCCTTCGGTCACCTCCGGGTACATGGTGCTGTAATCGCCGTTGATGGCGATGTAATGCCGGTGGTAGGACGCCATCGCCTCGCCGATGCGCTGCTCGACGCCCGCCTGGTCGAAGTCCAGCGCGAGCACGCCGCGGATCAGGTTTTCGGAGCCCTTGCCGACCATGCGCGCGATCTGCTCGGCCGCGACCGGGCCGAGCCCGAATTCGGCGCGCATGCGGTTGATGGCCACCTCGAAGTCCGGCACGGTGTCGAGCATCGTGCCGTCCAGGTCGACGATGACGCCGCGGATCGGCTTATGCTGCGGCTTCATGGCGCTCGGGGATGGGGCGGACCACCAGGAACAGGTAGGACATGGCGCCGACGAAGGCGATGGCCGCGCCGGTCAGCAGCGCCGGTACGAAAGACCAGGTCTGCGCGATGTAGCCGGTCAGGATCGGCGCCAGCGCACCGCCGAGGAAGCCGGCGAAGTTCTGGATCGCGCCCAGCGAGGCGATGCTGTTGCGCGGCGCCGCGGCCGTCGCAAGCGACCATGCGCACGCCGACGACGCGTTGGCGAGGAAGATGACGATCGAGATGCAGGCCACTGCCACGGCATTGCTGTCCACCAGCGCAGCGGGGATCGTGAACGCCACCATGCCCAGCGTCGCCACCACCACGGCGTTGCGGCGCGCCGATACCGGCGAGGCCGCATTGCGCGTGACCCGGTCGGTGGCCCAGCCGGCGATCAGTGCGCCCGCAAAGCCGCACATGAACGGGATCGATGCCGCAATCCCTGCGTAGGCCAGGTCCATGTGGCGCTCGGCCCGCAGGTAACCTGGCAGCCAGGTCAGGTACACCCAGTTGAGGTACACGGAACCGAAGAAGCCGATCATCATGCCCCAGGTGGTGCGGTGGCGGAACAGCGCGCGCCACGATGCGAAATCCGCTTTCGGCGGTGCTTCGCCCGCCTCGCCGGCTTCCAGGTAGGCGCGTTCGGCCGGCGTCATTTTGGCGTGGACCGGATCGCGATACAGCGCTACCCAGATGACGGCAGCGACCAGCCCCATCGCGCCGGTGACGAAGAACGCCCAGTGCCAGCTGGTCGCCGCGATCAGCGGCGCCAGGCACAGTGGCGCGAGCGCGACGCCCAGCGGCGAGGCCGAGTTGTAGATGCCGGTCGGCGTGCCGCGTGCGCGCAGCGGGAACCAGTTGCTGACGACACGTGCCGCAGCGGGGAACTGCGGCGCCTCGCCAATGCCAAGGATGATGCGCGCGATGACGAAGTAGCCGAAGGTCGACACCAGCCCGCCCGCCGCCTGCGCCAGCGACCACACGACCAGCCCGATACCCAGCAGCCAGCGCGGCCCGATCTTGTCCACCAGCGCGCCGACCGGCAGCTGGCAGAGCGCATAGCTCCACGAAAACGCCGACAGCAGCACGCCCATTTCGCCGAGCGAGAGACCCATGTCCGCGCGAATGAACTCGTTGGCCACCGCCAGCGTGGCCCGGTCGAGATAGTTGATGACGCCGGTGACGACCAGCAGGGCCAGCGCCAGGGTCTGGCTGCGGCGGATCGCGGGGGAGGGCGCCAGCGTGGAGGTGATGCTCACTTCGGACTGCGACATGGGTTTCGACATTGCTTGCGCCCTGTGTGCCAAAAAAAAACCGGGCCGCCGGCCCGGATGATCAGATTTTCGCCAGTTCGCTGCGCATGGCGTCGATCACCGCCTTGTAGTCAGGCTTGCCGAAGATGGCCGAACCGGCCACGAAGGTGTCGGCGCCAGCAGCCGCTGCGGCGGCGATATTGTCGGCTTTGATGCCGCCGTCCACTTCCAGCATGATGTCGCGGCCCGATTCGTCGATCATGCGGCGCGCGATCGCGATCTTTTTCAGCGCTTCGGGGATGAAGGACTGGCCGCCGAAGCCCGGGTTCACCGACATGATCAGGATCATGTCGATCTTGTCCATCACGTGCTCCAGGTAGTGCATCGGCGTGGCCGGGTTGAACACCAGGCCGGCCTTGCAGCCGTGGTCGCGGATCAGCTGCAGCGTGCGGTCGATGTGTTCCGACGCTTCAGGGTGGAAGGTGATGATGTTGGCGCCGGCTTTGGCAAAGTCGGGGATGATGCGGTCTACCGGCTTGACCATCAGGTGCACGTCGATCGGCACATCCACGTGCGGGCGGATTGCCTGGCATACCAGCGGTCCGATCGTCAGGTTCGGCACATAGTGGTTGTCCATGACATCGAAGTGGATGATGTCGGCGCCTGCCGCGACGACGTTGCGTACTTCCTCGCCCAGGCGGGCGAAGTCGGCGGAAAGGATGCTGGGAGCGATGCGGTAGGTGGTCATTGTGTAAAGTCCGGCCGTATAACTGTAAAACCGCTATTTTACGCGAGGGAAGGGGACTGTCTCTATCGGGGGGCGTTGGGCGGCCCTGGCTTCCCGGGTCGCGGCGCCCGCTTGTCCCCGTTGCGGACAGTCCCCGCCAACGCAGGTATCATGGCATTTCATACCAAGGGACGAGATGGCCAAATACGAATTTACCGTGTCCGTACGCACCCAGTACCTGCCGGAGCAGTCCGACCCGTCGCGTACTTCCTATGTGTTCACGTACTCGATCACGATCAAGAACACCGGCACCGTCGGCGCGCAGCTGATCTCGCGCCACTGGGTCATCACCGACGCCAACAATCACAAGCAGGAAGTGCGCGGCCTCGGCGTCGTGGGGCACCAGCCCCTGCTGCAGCCCGGCGAGGAATTCGAATACACCAGCGGCACGCAGCTGGCGACCCCGCAGGGTTCAATGTATGGCGAATACTTCTGCGTGGCCGAGGACGGCCACCAGTTCGAGGCCAGGATCCCGGAATTCATCCTGACGCTGCCGCGCGCGCTGCACTGATTATTCCTTGTCCTGCTTGTCCTCGGGGTCCTCGTCCGGCTTGCGTCCCGCCGCGGTCCACCAGACGATGAACACCAGCAGGAACAGCGCCACCGCAGCTTCGATCATCAACAGCCACATACTTTTCATCCTATGAACGTTAAGCGCAGCAGTTTACTCGTATCGGCGGCAGCCGTGGCGTTGATCGTCGCCGGCTGTACCACCGCGCCGGAGAAAGCCCCCGCGAGGCCGCCAGTCCTGATGCCGCCGCCTGTCAAGGAAGTGCTGCCGTTGCCGCAGCCGGAGCCGGTCAAGCCCGCGCCCGCGCCGCTGTTCACGCCCGCGACCTTTGCCGAACTGCCCGGCTGGGCCGAGGACGACCAGCGCGAAGCCTGGAGCGCCTTCACCGCGTCGTGCAGCGTGCTCGGACGGCGCGCGCAGTGGGCCGAGGCGTGCACGCTCGCCCGCGGCGTCAACGCGACGGACCTGGCGGCGGTACGCGCCTTCTTCGAATCGAACTTCGTCCCGAACCTGGTGCGCGCCGCCGACGGATCGCAAAGCGGCCTGATTACCGGCTATTACGAGGCAATGCTGCGCGGCTCGCGCATCCGCAGCGACATCTACCAGACCCCGTTGTACCGCGTGCCCGACGACCTGCTAACGATCGATCTGGCATCCGTGTACCCGCAATTGAAGAACATGCGCCTGCGCGGCCGCGTGGTCGGCAAGAAGGTGGTGCCGTACGACGCGCGCGAACAGATCGACTCGGGCAAACTGGCCGGTAACGAGCTGCTCTGGGTGGACGATCCGGTCGAGGCCTTTTTCCTGGAGGTGCAAGGATCGGGACGCGTCCAGCTGGATAACGGCGAGACCGTTCGCATTTCATACGCGGACCAGAACGGCCATCCCTACAAGGCGATCGGCCGCTGGCTGATCGAGAAGGGCGAGCTGCCAGCCAACCAGGTATCGGCGCAGTCGATCAAGGCATGGATCGCCGCCAATCCGCACCGCCGCCAGGAACTGTTCAACGCGAACCCGAGCTTCATCTTCTTCCGCGAAGAACGCATCGCCGATCCATCCGTAGGGCCGAAGGGCGCGCTGAATGTCCCGCTCACGCCGGCCCGCTCGGTTGCGATCGACCCGAGCTTCCTTCCGCTGGGCGCGCCGATCTACCTGGCCACCACCGAGGCGGGCAGCGACGTGCCGATGCGCCGGCTGGTGATGGGGCAGGACACCGGCGGGGCGATCCGGGGCGAAGTGCGCGCCGATTTCTTTTATGGCTTCGGTCCGGAGGCCGCGGACAAGGCAGGCCGCATGAAGCAGCCGGGCACTGTCTGGGTGCTGCTGCCGAAGGGCGCTGCGCCGGCGCAGTGATGCCGGGCCGCCCTCAGGCTACAATTCCCGGTTCCAGTTCCTAACTAATAAGAAGGGGTATCCCATGCAATACGCCGATCTGCTGATCGAGACCCAGGGCAAAGTCGCCGTCATCCGGCTGAACCGCCCGAAAGCGATGAACGCGCTGAACGACAACATGATGAACGAACTGGGCGACGCGCTGCGCAAGTTCGACGCCGACCCTGCCATCAACGTGATCGTGCTGACCGGCTCGGAAAAGGCGTTCGCGGCCGGCGCCGACATTGCCGCGATGGTCAACTACAGCTACCCCGACACCTACACCACCGACTATATCGGCCGCAACTGGGAACACATCCTGGACATCCGCAAGCCGGTCATCGGCGCGGTGGCTGGCTACTGCCTGGGCGGCGGTTGCGAGCTGGCGATGATGTGCGACTTCCTGGTCGCTGCCGACAGCGCCAGGTTCGGCCAGCCTGAAATCAAGGTGGGTGTGACCCCGGGCGCCGGCGGCACCCAGCGCCTGCCGCGTGCGATCTCGAAATCGAAAGCCATGGACATGCTGCTGACCACCCGCATGATCGACGCGGCCGAGGCCGAGCGCACCGGCCTGGTATCGCGCGTGTTCCCGGCCGATAAGCTGATGGAAGAAGTGGTCGGCATTGCACAGCAAATCGCGGAGATGCCGGTATCGGTCGCGATGCAGATCAAGGATTGCGTCAACAAGGCGTACGACATGACGCTGACCGACGGCGTGCGCTATGAGCGCCGCTACTTCCACGCCGGCTTCGGCACCCCGGCCCAGCGCGAAGGCATGACCGCCTTCCTTGAAAAGCGCAAGCCGAACTTCGAAGGCCTGTAAACACAGGAAGGGACTGTCCCCGCAGGGGACTGTCCCTCGGTCTTCATCCCGCGCACCTCCCGCGCATTTTCATGCCTTGCGCACCGCAACAATCTGGGCTATAGTCTCGTCCCTGCCGCGAAAACTGATGCACACGCAACAGCGACACGGTAGAAAAGAAGGGGTTGACGAGCTGCACGAAACACCGCATAATCTCGCCTCTCTGTTGCTGACAAACACAACGCTTTGTCGACAAACAGCAAAGTTAGCACCGAAGCCCGGATGGGCCAGCGTTCTTTAACAATCAACAGTCGATAAGTGTGGGCGTTTGACGATAGATGCCGCGGATTTCGGTCCGCGAATACTCAAATTATTGTTTCAAACGCTCGCACAAGAAATAAACGTGAC
>NZ_JBHUJS010000002.1:0-811344 GCF_042683405.1 Pseudoduganella sp. GCM10020061
GCGCTGTAATGAGGAAGCTTGTCCACCTCATTTACGGTGTGATCAAGTCAGGCAAGCCCTTTGATCCACATTTCTTAAATCGACGGCTTGTAATTCAAGACGGTATCTGACCCCGGATTTGACACTGGACAAAAGGGCTTGGCGCCCCTACAATGCTGCTTCTTCGGGGACAAGCCCTACGGGCCCGGAGATCAGTCGAGACAGTTTTGCTCTTCCGGAAACAGATCGACGATGCTATAATGCTTGTCTTTGCGGCTGTAGCTCAGCTGGATAGAGTACTTGGCTACGAACCAAGGGGTCGTGGGTTCGATTCCTGCCAGCCGCACCAGTTTTTTCGACGGAATGATCCGCTTGCGGGCCGTTCCGATGGAGTCCCGGGGTCGCCCGGGTGCTTCGGTAACATCGGCAACGATGCTACAATGAGTTGTCTTCGCGGCTGTAGCTCAGCTGGATAGAGTACTTGGCTACGAACCAAGGGGTCGTGGGTTCGATTCCTGCCAGCCGCACCAGTATCAAAGAGAAATGCCCCGGTGAGAAATCACCGGGGCATTTTTCTTTATTGCGCCCCCGCCGAACTTGCGTGGAAGTCCAAGCGCGTCGCGGTCGCGGAAAGTGGCGCGTCAGCGCGGCGCTCGCGGCTGCGGACCCGCGGCCTCCAGCGGCGCGACGTCGATTTCGTAGCGGTTGCGTCCCGCTCGCTTGGCCCGGTACATGGCCTGGTCGGCGCGCTGGACCAGGTCGTCGGATGCCATGCCATCCTGGAAGAAGGCTACGCCGATGCTGGTGCTGACCGCCAGTTCGCGCCCGCCCACGCGGAACGGCACCTGCATGGCCGCCACCAGTTTTTCTGCGACGTTTTGCGCCACCTGGCGGTCAGGCACATCGTCGAGCAGCACGGCAAACTCGTCGCCGCCGAGGCGCGCCGCGGCATCGGTCTCGCGCACGCTGGCGCGGATGCGGGCGGCAAACTCGGTGAGCAGCGCGTCGCCAACATCGTGACCATTTGCATCATTGACCTGCTTGAAATGGTCGACATCGAAGTACATCAGCGCCAGCAGGCGGCCATGGCGCCGCGCCTTCTGGATGCCCTGCTCCAGCTGGTGGTAGAAGAATGACCGGTTCGACAGCCGGGTCAGTCCGTCGTAGTGCGCCATTTCCCGCAGCTGGGCTTCCATCTCCTTGCGCGGAGTGATGTCCTCGTACAATCCGAGCAGCGCGACCACCCTGCCGTCCATGCCCGCCAGCGGGATCTTGCTGGTCCGCAGCCAGCTGACGGTGCCGTCCGCGCGGTCCTGGCGCTCCTCGTAGTTGATCCTGGCGTCGCCCGTTTGCAGGACCGCCCTGTCGTCGGCGCGGTAGGCCTCGGCATTGGCGCGCCATGCGAGGTCGAAGTCGGTCTTGCCGACGATCTGTTCGGGCGCGTCCAGGCCCGCATCCTGGGCGAATGCGTTGTTGCAGCCGAGGTAGCGCAGGGACAGGTCCTTCCAGAACACGCGCTGGGGGATGTGGTTGACCACCCGCTGCAGCATGCGCCGCGACTCCGCCAGCTCCCACTCGCGCCGCTTCTGCGCGGTGGTGTTTTGCGCGAACACCAGCACGGTGCTGACCTGGTCGACCGCCCGGATCGGCATCATGATGACGCTCAGTTCACTGCGCTCGCCCTCTTTGTCCAGGATGGCCGAATCGTACGAAACCGGCACGCCCTGCAGCGCCTCCTCGAAACATTCGGCGGCCAGTTCCTGCTTGTCCGGTGCGATGAAAGCCGCAATCGACTGGCCGATCAGTCCCTCTTTCGCGACCTTCAGCTCGCGCGACGCCTGCGCGTTGGCGTTGACGAAACGGCGCTGCCGGTCCAGCAGGTACACCGCCGAAGGATGGTCCTGGAATACGGCGTCGAAGCGCAGCGCCTGCCCCTGCGCCAGCACGCGTGCGCGATGGTTGTGCAACCATGCTGCCGTGAGCGCGGCAAGTGCGACCGACAGCAACAGGCCGGCGACCAGGATGGCCACCGGTTCCAGGCTTTCGTAGCGCTCGAAATAGGGCTTCTTCGGGAAGAAGAACAGCTGCCACTGGCGGCCGCCGACATCGAGCAGTTCACGATGGACCACAGGAAAGTCCCGATCTTTGAACAGGACGTGCGCGCGCTGGTCGCCATCGTAGACCAGGTGCTCCCGGCTGACAGGGCCATCGAAGATCTCAAGGTCAAAATAGGTGCGGAACTCCCGTCCCATGACCTTCTCCACCATGATGTCGATCTGGTGCATCGAAAACACGAAGCCGCGCAATGCCGCGCGCCGTTGCTCGACCGTCGCGGTCGCGCGGGACAGGTCGTACACGGGTGTGAACAGGACGATGATTGGGGTGGTGGGCTCCCCGGTCTGGTAGGAGTGCTTGCGCGTTGCCACCGACTGCCCGGTATCGCGGGCCGCCTGCATCGCTTCCCAGCGCTCGGGTACCGAGGCGAAGTCCAGCCCCCGGGCCGCGGCACTGCGCTCATCATCGGGAAACACGTACAAGTACGGATAGGTATGATCGGGGTCGCCGCCCCGGCGGTCCACGCCGGAACTGCCCGCCCCGGGCAGGGATACGGGTGCGCCTGCGGGACGCGCCACGCGCGGGACGAAGCCCACGTAGCTCATGCCGGTTCCGCCTTCAAGGATGCGCATCCTTTCCGCATACGTGCGGAAACCGGCCATCGTCAGCGCCTGGGAAGCGACCACGAAGCCACCCAGTTCCCTGCTACGTTGCAGGTTGGCATTGATGCCATTCTGAAGTCCCCACTGGAACTGCGTGGCATCGGCACCCGCATGGTCGGCTACCAGGTTGCGCTGGCCTCCTACGTGCAGCGAATACACGACGCCAGTCAGCAGGCAAACCAACAGGAAAACTGCGAGTACCGGGATGCTGTCCCGGAAAACGAAAGACAACCGCTGTTTCGCCATTCACCCTCTCGCGTTGGTCCGGATGGATTTTCCCGTCCGGCTCCGGGGCGCCAGTCGCGCCGCTGTGCGAAATATAGCAGTCTTGCCCTGCCGGGTCCGCTCCGCTTGGCCGCCCCGCAACGCCGGGGCGTCCCCGCAGCGGCAGCTCAGGTGCGGACTTTTTTGATCAGGGCGCGGTTGCTGAGGATTTCTTCGATCTGCTCGAAGCGCACCGGCTTGACCATGTGGTGGTCGAAACCCGCCTCGAATGCCAGCTGGCGGTCCTTCTCCTGTCCCCAGCCCGTCACGGCGATCAGCAGCGTGGTCGCGCCGCACGACAGGCGCCGGATGCCGCGCGCCAGGTCGTAGCCGGACATGCCCGGCAGGCCGATGTCGAGGAAAGCGTAATCCGGACAGAAGCGCGCCGCCGCGGTCAAGGCGTCCGGTCCGTTGTGCGTGATGACGACGCTATGCCCCATGGCCGACAGCAACGCGCCGATACTGTTGACAAAGTCAACGTTGTCGTCGGCCAGCAGGATGCGGTAGGTCTCGGCGCTGATGAAGGCGGCCGGCGTCGGCTTGGCCGGCGGTTCCGGATCGACCACGATCGGCAGCTTGACGATGAACTCGCTGCCCTTGCCGGCGCCCGCGCTGTGCGCTTCGATGGTACCGCCGTGCAGTTCGACCAGGCGCCGCGCCAGCGACAGGCCGACGCCCAGGCCGGCGTTGGTACGCTCCAGCGTGGAGTCGACCTGCACGAACATTTCGAACACCTGGGACAGCATGTGCGGTTCGATGCCGATGCCGTTGTCGATCACGCGCAGCGTCAGGACCTTGTCCTCGACCTTGCCGGACAGGCGCACGCGCCCGCCGCGGTTGGTGTACTTGGCCGCGTTGTTCAGGAGGTTGGACAGGATCTGCGCCAGCCGCGTCGCGTCGCCGTTCAGGAAGACCGGACGGTCCGGCAGGTCGATTTCCAGCTCGTGCCCGTGCAGTTCGATGTAGGGGCGCACCACTTCCAGCGCGTCGTTGACCACCGCCTTCAGTTCGACGCGCCCGGTCTTGATGGCGAACTTGCCGGTGTTGATGCGCGAGACGTCCAGCAGGTCGTCGACCAGGCGCACCATCTGGCGCAGCTGGCGCTCCATGATGTCGGTGGCGCGCCGCGTCGCTTCGGCGTCGCCGCTGCGGATGCGCAGGATGTCCAGGCCGGTGCGGATCGGAGCCAGCGGGTTGCGCAGCTCGTGCGCGAGCGTGGCGAGGAATTCGTCCTTGCGCCGGTCGGCCAGCAGCAGCGCGTCCTCGGCGCGCTGGCGCACCTGCATTTCGTGTTCCAGCGTGAGGTTCGCTTCCTGCAACGCATGCGAGCGCCGCCCGATCTCGGCCAGCATGTCGTTGAAGGCCGCCACCAGCACGCCGATCTCGCCGGTGTTATTGCCCGGCACCCGCAGCGTGAAGTCGCGCCGCTGCATCACCTGGCGCGCGACGTTGGTCACCGCCTCCAGCGGCCGCGTGATCCCGCTTTGCAGCTTGCGCGCGACCAGTGCTGCGACGACCAGGGCGCCCAGCAGCACCACTCCGAGGATCTTGGCGTAGTTGGCAAAGCGTTCGCCCAGGCCGTAGCGCGCGCGCAGGTAGACGGTGCCGACCCTTTCGCCATGGTCGATCACGTTATGGAAGACTTCCAGCTCGTTGCCGGAGATGCGGTAGCCGATCTGGCCGGGCCGCGCCGGGAATGGCTCGGCCAATTCCGGCCGGTGCGTGTAGGTGGCAAAGCGCTCGCCGCTGGCGGTGTAGATGGCGCCGGCCAGGATCTGCGGGCGCACGCGCAGCACGGCCAGGCTTTGCTGGGCGGTGGTGGCGTCGTTGAAGGTCAGCGCCGGTGCGGTCACGCTGGCGACCACGTCGGCCTGGGTGATCACGTCCGAGACCAGGTAGTCGCGGAACGAGCGCAGGTCGTAGGCGATCATCGCTGCAAACGCCGCAAGCAGGGTGAAGAAGGTGGTAGCGATCGCCATGACGATCAGCTTGGAGCGGACGGTGCCAGGTTCGCGCCAGAACATCAGTTGACTCCCTTGTGGACCTGGTGCGCGACGGTGAGCAGGCGCGAGCTGAGCTTGACGTTGTACTTGTCAGCTGCATCGAGCGAGACATCGAACCGGACGCGCTGGTCGATAATCCTGAAATTAATGACGCTGCCGTGCGCCAGGCCGCTCTCGGACTCGGTCACCAGCAGCATCGGCTGCTGGGGGCCTCGGCTGATGCGCGCCGCGATGGCGGTCGCCGACGACGACAGGAACAGCAGGTGGACGCCGGTCGTGGGGTCGCCCTCCTTCATGGAGCGTACTGCGATCGGGCGGGTGCCCACCGTGCGCCCGGCCACGATACGGGTCAGTTCGGCAGCCATGTCGTCCGCGTCGACCACGCCGATCACGACCGGCGCGGCCGGATCGCTGAACGCGGCGGCCGGGAATTCGGTGTAGCCAAGGAATTTGTACAGGAAGGCGGCCTTGACGCTGCGCTCCAGCGTGCGTGCGCTGGCGCTGCCGCCTTGAGCCGACACGGGCGGGATCGAGAGCATTGCGATGACGCAGGCAAGCACCATCAGCGCGGCGCTGAGGCAGCGGCGCGCGGGCAGGTACGGCATGGCGAGGCGGTCAGTGCGCATAAGCCCGTTCAGTAACGCCACGACAGGTTGAACAAGACCGAACGGCCTACCAGCTGCCGAGTCGCGGCCGGCCCGAACTCCGGGTGCTCGCTGTGCAGCAGGTTGCGCCCAGTGACAGATGCCTCCAATCCGGGAGCGGCATTCCACGCGAGTCGCACGTCGAGCTCATGATACGACGGCACATGCGGTTCAGGCAATCGCGCGATGCCGCGCAGCTCCAGATCGAGCTCGATCCCCCTGCCGAGTTCGTGCGCCGAGTGCAAGCGCCAGTAGTGGTCCGGGTCGTTTCCGGTAACGCCGGTCAGGCGCGGACTGGCCAGGCTGCCGGGTTTGATCCAGGTGGCGACGCGCTGCACGACCCCGCCGCCGCTCAGTTGCCAGCGCGGCGTGACGCGCCAGCGCATCAGGAACTCGAGGCCGCGCGTTTTGCCCAGTCCGCTGTTGGCGAAGACCGCCGGAAGCCCGGGCCGCGGCTCCAGCGCGCGCAGGTCGTCGTAGCGGGTGCGGTAGGCCACGATGGAATACGCCAGCCCGCCCGCCTGGGCCCGGTATCCCAGCTCCATGACGCGGGCGATTTCCGAGCGGAAGGTGTCGTTGCCCTCGACCGCGTACGGCGCGCCCGGCGTGGGGCGCGCGCTCACCACGTAGAGGTCGCGGTCGGCGCGCGATGGCGCGCGCACGGTGCGCGTCGCGCCCACCCACAGCAGGTCGCTCGGGCCGGTGTGGTAGGCCAGGCGCGCAGTCGGCAGCCATTCGACGCGCGAATAACTGCTCTTTTCGAAACGGGTGCCGAGCGTGAGCTGCAGGTCGGGCGACAGCAGGATGCGGTCCTGGACGAATACATTCGCCCAGCGCAGCGTGGCAGCGGCCGGCAGGAAGTGCAAAGGGCCGCCATTGCGGACCCGGTCGCGCGCCTGGCGGTAGCCGCCGCCCCAGGCCACGTGGTGGCGGCCGATGCTGACGTCGTGCTGGGCCTCCAGGTCGGCCGTGTGCATCCGCTGGGTGGAGGCGCCTTGCTGGGCGCGGCTCGCGTAGTCCAGCCAGGCTTGCAGGCGCAGTCTGGAGCCGTCGTCCAGCGTGCGGCTGGCGCTGGCGTTGAGGTTGGAGCCGGTCAGCTCGGTGTCGCCGGCGTTAACTTCAGCGTTGCGGCCGGCATAGGTGTCACCGGAGAGGGTGACCGCATAGTTGCCGGCGGAAAAATCGGTGCGGAAGCCCGCCTGCGTGCGGCGCCATCGCCCGGGGACAGGCTGCCCCGCTTCGTTGACCAGGTCGTCATGCTTGCCGTGCTTGGCGTAGATGCGGTAATGCCCGCCGCCGGGCAGCGCCGCACCCAAGCGTGCCGCCCCGCGGCGTTCGGTATTGCCGGCGCCGGCCGCCACGAACACGCCCTGCGACTCCGCCGCGCTGCGGGTGATGACGTTGATGACGCCGTTGACCGCGTTGGCGCCCCAGATGGTGGAACCCGGGCCGCTGATCACTTCGATGCGCTCCACATCTTCCAGCAGCACGTCCTGCACGTCCCAGAACACGCCCGAGAACAGCGGCGAATAGACCACGCGGCCGTCGATCATGACCAGCATCTTGTTCTCGACCGTGGACGCGAAGCCGCGCGCGGTGATCGCGTAGTCCGACGCGCTGGTGCGCACGACCAGCAGGTTCGAGGCCAGGCGCAGCGCTTCGGGCAGCGTGGTGGCGCCGCTGCGGCGGATCTGCTGGCGCGTGACGCGCGTGATCGAGACGGGAACGCTGGCCAGGCTGGCTTCCTGGCGGCCCACCGAGGTCACGATAATCTGAGACAGCTGTTCCAGCGAGTAGTCGGCCAGCGGTCCGGCCGGTTGGCGAGCCGCCGCAGTGGCGCACAGGGCGCCCAGCGGGATGGCCAGCAGGAGTCGGCGCGCGGAGAAATAAGATGGCATAAGTTGCTATCGTAGAACATTTACCAAACTTAACAAAATGACTGGTAATGAATCGTGCGCGGCCGGCAGCAATAGTTTATTGATGGCAACTATGACAGTCATTATGAAAATCAATTTGCACATTTTTTTGCAATGCAGCATCATTCTTCCCGTCTCCTCTATTCTCCCCGCGAGATAGATTCAGGCCCGCCTCTGCGCGGGCCTTTTTTTCGCCTGGCCATCCCGCAGGCGGACGGCGCACCTGTTTGCGGCCGAACGTGTTGCGCAGATGCCGCAGCCTTGCACGGCTTGTGCGCCCGCGCACATACGGTTGTGCTGCACCGGGCCATCATGGCCCCATGGACCATTCACGAAAAGTCGCAAGCGTCGCCGGGTTCGCCAGCCTTCTTTGGCTGGGCCTGACAGCCGCCGTCGCCGTCAGCCAGCGCAAGCTGCTGTTCAACCCATGCCTCAAGCGCGAGGTCGACCGCCCGCGCAGCAACGGCCACCGAACCCGCGCGGTGGTGCTGCGCGCCCGCGATGGCACCCGCCTGTCCGGCTGGCTGATGACGCCGCAGGCGGTCGGCCCGCATCCGGCCGTGCTGTATTTCGGCGGCCGCTCCGAGGAAGTGTCGTGGGTGGCGCGCGACGCCGGCCGCCTGTTCCCCGGCATGACCGTCCTGGCCGTGAACTACCGCGGCTACGGCGAATCGCAGGGCGACCCCGCAGAACAGCACATGGTCGAAGACGGCCGCACCCTGTACGACTGGCTCGCCTCGCACGGCCACGTGGATCCGAACCGGATTGCCGTGGTCGGGCGCAGCCTGGGCTCGGGCGTGGCCGTACAGGTGGCGCGCGACCGGCCGGTGCATTCGGTGGTCCTGGTCACCCCCTACGACTCGATCCTGGCGATAGCCAAGCGCCGCTTCCGCGCGGTGCCGGTCGAATACGTGCTGCGCCACCGCTTCGAGTCGGTCAAGTACGCGCCGCAGCTCACCGCCCCGACCTTCGTGCTGCGCGCGGCCAACGATGACGTGGTGCCCCACTCGCATACGGACATGCTGGTCGCGCAGCTAGCTCGGCTCGAAGGCGACGAGACCGTACCGGATTCGGACCACATGAACATCCCCTACCTCGAAGCCGCCCAGTCGCGCATTGCGGATTTCCTGTGCCGCCGCTTCTTCCCGCAGTGCGAGCAGGCCCCGGCGCCCTCCGGCCCGATCGTGGTGCCGGCCGACAGCGCCGCCGGCGCGGCCGCCCCGATCCCCGCCCCGGTCTGCGCCCCGATCCCTGCGCCAGCCTCCGGCCCGATCCCCGTGCCGGCGCCGGCGGCCGCCGTTGCGGTCGTACCCCTGGCCACTGGCGCCTGAGAGCCGGTCAATCGTAGCGCTCGCAAGCGGAAGCATGGTGTAGGATTGCCGCCTGACCTTACTTTCAGGCTATCCTTTTCCGTATGTCCGACGCCGGCCTCCCTCTCCATCCCTTCGACTGGAACGCCACCGATCTAGGCAGCCGCGACCGCTGGCCGCATACGCTGCGCCTCGCGGTCGACCTCGTGCTGGGTTCACCCGCGGCCTCCATCCTGGTATGGGGCAAGCAACGCATCGTGGTCTATAACGACGCCTACGCCGCACTGGCGGCTTCCCGCTCGGTGCGCGCGCCTGGCGGCAACATGCCCGCGCTGTGGCCCGCGCCCCTGTCGAGCGCCCGCGATGCACTGGAGCAGGCGCTGGCCGGCCACGCATCCGTGCAGCGTTCGCTGTCGGTGCCTTTCGTGCGCGAGACCGGCGTGGTGATGGTGGACCTGGACCTCTACCTGACACCGGTGACGGACGAGACTGGCGCCGTCGCCGGCGCCGTCTGCGCCATGACGCCCGCGACCCCGGCGCAGGAAGCGCAGTCCGGCTGCCTGCGCATCGTGGTGGTGGAGGACAACCTCGATTCCCAATACCTCGTGTGCGAGATGCTGCGCGCCTTGGGCCACGAGGTGGAAGGAGTCAGCCATGGCGAGGACGCCCTGCCCCTGCTCACCGCCGGCAGCCACGACCTGTTGTTTACCGACGTCAGCCTGCCCGGCATGTCCGGCGTGGACCTGGCGCGGCGCGCCCTGGCGCACGATGCGCGCCTGCAAGTCATCTTTGCTTCCGGCTATGGCGACGCGCTGCTGCGCCATGTCGAGTTCCCCTACATTTCGCTGCAGAAGCCCTACGATCTTGAGCAGCTGCAAGACGTTTTGCTCCAGGTCGAGCACCGCCTGGGCGCGCGCCGCTAAGCCCCGAGGGCATACCGTGCGGGAGCGGCCCGCTGCTGCGGAGTAGAATCAGGGAACGATGCCACCTCCTTTGCCCTGATGCGCCAGACCAAGACCGAGCCGATCCGCAACATCCCGCCTTCCCGAGCGCGCCACGCGCTGCGGGATCGTTGCGCTCGCCCATGCCCGCAGGGCCCGGTCCCGGCCCGCCACGGGCGCGGGAGCTGAGCCGTGGCGCGCCTGCCAGGCAAGAGCCATGACATGCTGCGCCCGCTGGCGCACCGCACTGCGGGCAATGCCGCCACCGCACGCGAGCGCACCGAACGCAGCCTGCAAGCGGCCCAGACCGCCCTGCGCCAGAGCCATGAACGCACCGAACGCATGCTCGAAGCGCTTACCGATGGCGTGTACATGCTCGATCCGGCCTGGCGCATCACCTACCTCAACCAGCGCGCGCTCGAGCTGGCCGAGCCGCCCGGGCGGACGCGCGAATCGCTGATCGGGCGCTACATCTGGGACGAACTGGGCGGCCTGAAGAACACGGTCGCCCAGTCCCGCCTCGAACACGCGGCAATCACCGGCGAGACCGTCAGCTTCGAGTTCTTCTACGACGCGGTGCGGCGCTGGCTCGAGGTGCGCGGTTATCCGTCCGCCGAGGGCCTGACCATGTTCGTGCGCGACATTACCCAGCGCAAGCAGGACGAGCGCGCGCTGATCGACAGCGCCAACCGCCTGCAGCTGGCGCTGGCGGCCGGCCGCCTGGGCGACTGGAGCTGGAACGGCGCCACCGACCGCCTGACGCTGGGCGCGCGCGCCGCGGAGATCTTCGGCTTGCCGGCCGACGAGCCGCTGGCCTGGGAGCAGGTGCGCCGCTGCATCTTCGACGAAGACCGCGACATGGTGCGCGCGGAATTCCTGAGCGCCTTCCGCGACCGCACCGACCTCGATATCGAGTGCCGGCTCGAGCGCTCACACGGCGCGCCGCTGTGGATCTCCGTGGTGGGCCGCGTCGCCAGTCCGGAAGACGGCGACACCCGCACCATGAGCGGTGTCGCCCAGGACATCAGCACCCGCAAGAACGCCGAGGATTCGCTGCGCCAGAGCGAGGAAGTGCTGCGCGCCCTGGCCAATTCGATTCCGCAACTGGCCTGGATGGCCAACGCTGACGGCTACGTCGTCTGGTACAACGAGCGCTGGTACGAATATACCGGGACCACGCCGGACGAGATGCTGGGCTGGGGATGGCAGAAGGTGCACGACCCGGCCGTGCTGCCGCAGATGATGCAGCGCTGGCGCGAATCGCTGCGCACCGGCGAGCCTTTCGAAATGGAGTTTCCCCTGCGCGGCGCGGACGGCCAGTTCCGCTGGTTCCTGAGCCGGGTCAACCCGGTGCGCGACCGCCACGGCCATGTCGTGCACTGGTTCGGCACCAACACCGACGTGGACCAGGTCAAGCGCGTGCAACAGGCGCTGCGCGACGAGTCCAACGTGCTCGAGCTGCTCAACACGACCGGCGCGGCGCTGGCCTCGCACCGCGACCTGCGCTCGCTGCTGCAGACCGTGACCGATGCCGCCACCGACATCAGCGGTGCGCGCATGGGCGCCTTCTTCTACCACGGCGCCGATACGCTCAACATGTTCGTGGTGTCCGGCGTGGACCCGGCCGAGTTCGACCAGTTCGGCCACCCGCGCGCCACTGCCCTGTTCGGCCCCAGCCTGCGCGGGGAAGCCACCGTGCGCGTGGACGACGTGCTGCAGGATCCGCGCTACGGCCAGAACCCGCCGTTCAACGGCCTGCCGACCCTGCATCCGCCCGTGCGCAGCTACCTGGCGGTGCCGGTCAAGTCGCGCTCCGGCGAAGTCCTGGGCAGCATGTTCTTCGGCCATCCCGAACCGAACATCTTCACCGACCGCTCCGAACGGATCTTGTTGGGCATCGCGGCGCAGGCGGCGGTCGCGATCGACAACACGCGCCTGTACGAAGCGGCCCAGCAGGCCGCCGAGGAGCGCAACATCATGCTCGAGAACGAGCGCCTGCTGCGCGCCGAGGCCGAACGCGCGAGCCAGATGAAGGACGAGTTCCTCGCCACGCTCTCGCACGAGCTGCGCACGCCGCTGTCGTCCATCCTCGGCTGGGCGCAGGTGCTGCGGCGCGGCAGCCGCGGCCCTGAGGACCTGGCCAAGGGCTTGCAGACCATCGAGCGCAACGCGCGCGCCCAGGCCCAGCTGATCGAGGACCTGCTGGACATGAGCCGCATCACCTCCGGCAAGGTCCTGCTGGACATGCAGACCGTGGCGGCGCCGCAGTTCGTCGACGCGGCGGTAGAGACCGTGCGCCCGGCGCTGGACGCCAAGAACATCCACCTCGAAAAACGCTACCAGCCTGACGCCGGCCCGATCGCGGGCGACCCTGCGCGGCTGCAGCAGGTGATCTGGAACCTGCTGTCGAACGCGATCAAGTTCACGCCGAGCGAAGGCCGGGTCATCCTGACCATCCGCCAGGTGGGGGGCCACGTGGAGATCGAGGTGCGCGATACGGGAGCCGGCATCGGGCCGGAATTCCTGCCGCACGTGTTCGAGCGCTTCCGCCAGGGCGACGCCTCCACCACGCGCCGCCACGGCGGGCTCGGGCTCGGCCTGTCGATCGTCAAGCACCTGATCGAGCAGCACGGCGGCACCGTGCGCGCCGAGAGCGCCGGCGAAGGCCAGGGCGCGGCCTTCACGATCTCGCTGCCGCTGGCCAAGCCGCACGCGATGGCGGCGCGGCCCGACCGCGCGCCGGCCTTTGCCCGCCCTGCCCGCGTGCCCGAGATGACGCTGCGCGACCTGTCCGGCGTGCATGTGCTGGTGGTGGACGACGAACAGGACGCGCGCGAACTGATCAAACGCATCCTGTCGGAATGCCATGCCGAAGTGACAATGGCTGCCGATGCGCACGAGGCGCTGGCCTGCATCGAGCAGCGCCGTCCCGACCTGCTGATCTCCGACCTGGGCATGCCCGGGGTGGACGGCTTCGAATTGCTGGCCCGCGTGCGCGCCCTGGGGCCGGCGCGCGGCGGCGACGTACCGGCACTGGCGCTCACCGCGTTTGCCCGCTCGGAAGACCGGGTCCGTGCGCTCGACGCGGGCTTCTTGGCGCACATTTCCAAGCCGGTCGAGCCGACCGAACTGATTGCCGCGGTTGAAGCGCTGGTGCAGGGGCGCGGCGGCTAACTATCGCCATGCAGTTCCTACCGTAACACGCGGCGCTGTCCTACAAGAATTCGCTTGGGCATTCGGTACACTATTTCTCATTAGACGTGGCCTGAACGGCGCGTGCACTCGTGGGTTGTGTTACATCGCTGGCGGCGCGCCGCGATGTCCCACGGAATGAAGAGATCAAGCATGCCGAGTAGAGACGATATCCTTAACGCGAAAATCCTGGTCGTAGACGACTCCCCGGACAATATCGATCTGATGGAAGAGATATTGCGCGAGGAAGGCTATACGAACGTTAATTCGACGATGCTGCCGGAGCAGGTCTGCCCGCTGCATCGCCAGCACAACTACGACCTGATCCTGCTCGACCTGCAAATGCCCGGCCTGAACGGATTCCAGGTCATGAAGGGATTGAAGGAGATCGAGCACGGCGGTTACCTGCCGGTGCTGGCGCTGACCGCCCAGCCCAGCTTCAAGATCGCCGCGCTGGAAGCCGGCGCGCGCGACTTCATCAGCAAGCCGTTCGACCTGCTCGAAGTGCACAAGCGCATCCATAACATGCTGGAAGTGCGCCTGCTGTACAAGGAACTGGCGCAGTACTCGCGCACCCAGCAGGAACTGGCGCTGCACGACGCGCTGACCGGCCTGCCGAACCGCCGCCTGCTGGAAGACCGCATCGAAACCACGCTCCAGCATGCGAACCGCCACCACCACAAGGCGGCGATCATGTACCTGGACCTGGATGGCTTCAAGGCCATCAACGACACCTACGGCCACGCCTACGGCGACGAAGTGCTGAAGATGGTAGCGCAGCGCCTGGTATCGAACTCGCGCAAGGAAGACACCGTGGCCCGGCTGGGCGGCGACGAATTCATGATCGTGCTGGGCGACGTGCACGGCCTGCAGGATGCGCAGGGCCCGGCGGCGAAGCTGGTCGAAGCGGTATCCGAACCCTACTTCATCAACGACCTGACGCTGCGCCTGTCGACCAGTATCGGCATCAGCATGTATCCGGACGATGCCGAGACGGTGGAAGCGCTGATCAGCATTGCCGACTACGCGCTGTACGAAGCCAAGCGCTCCGGCAAGAACCGCTTCTGCTCGACGGCGACCGCAGCCAACTCGCCGATCGCCGCGCCGCTGGCAGTGGTCGCCGGCGGCCGCACTCCGGCCCAGCGCTAGCGGCCTGCGCCCCACGGGCAAGCCCTCGCGCTGGCGGGGCTGCCCTCGCGGACCGGCAGCTGGCACCGTCCCGTGCGCACGAAAAAAAGCGGCCCGCAGGCCGCTAATCCCGAACACACCGGCGGCGCCCCGCCGGCCCTACAAACTCAGACTTTGGCTGCTTTTCCTTTGCTTGCCGACTTGCCGTTGCCGTCGGCACCGGCCACTCCGGCCTCTTCCATGTGCTCCTCCACCTCGCGCGCTGCCTGGTGGTCGCGATGGGCGTCCACCTTGTCCGGCGCCACTTCGATGCGGGTGATCGAGGACTCGACGGAAATCGGATCGCTGGCCGGGAAAGTCATTTCCACGGCATCGTCCAGCAGGGCTTCCTGCGCCACTTCTTCCGGCGCCGGCTCTTCTTCCCCGGCAAGAGTGGTGATCGCCACCGCCCACTTCACGAAGTTGAGCTCGGCCAGCTCGCGTACCGTGCGAATATTGAACGCCTTTTCCAGCGAGCGGGCGTCCTGCTCCGACAAGCCGCGCAGGGCCGACAGCGGCGCCTCCGCCAGGTCGCGGAAACATTTTCCTGCGTGATTTTTATCAATGATTTTATCGATGTTCATGTTCCTGCCCTTTCGATGGACAAATTAGTAATCCCGCAATCACTATCGCATAGCGTGTTCCGAAGGTATGTGCGGCAGCGAACGTACGCTCGACCCCGCGCACGGTTCGCGTTGGTTATCCTGCCCCGGCCGTGCTATCCTGCTTGCTTAACGTAAAGACTGGTTTCTCTTCGTGCCTAAAATCGACAAACCCAAGATCCTGGTGGTCAATGATGACGCTGCCAGCTTGCTGGCACTGACCAGCTTGCTGGACCAATGGGCGGAACAGTCGAACTATGAGGTAGTCACCGCGCGCTCCGGACAGGAAGCGCTGCGCCAGGTGCTGCTGCACGATTTCGCTGTGATCCTGCTGGATGTGAACATGCCTGGCATGGACGGCTTCGAGACCGCCGAAACGATCCACCAGCGTCCACGCTCGTCCGACATCCCGATCATCTTCGTGACCGCCTTCGTGGCGGACGAAATCGACCGCCTCAAGGCCTACCAGAAAGGCGCGGTCGATTTCCTGTTCACGCCGGTGATCCCGCAAATCCTGCAGGCCAAGGTGCAGGTGTTCGTCACGCTGGCCACCAAGAACGTGGAGCTGAAACGGCAGGCTGCCAAGCTGAGCCAGCGCACCACGGAACTGATGACCACCAACAAGCGCCTCGTGCGCGAGATGGAGGAGCGCCGCAACGCCGAGCGCAAGAGCCACGCCAAGGATGAATTCCTCGCCATGCTGGGACACGAGCTGCGCAACCCGCTGTCGGCCATC
This sequence comes from Pseudoduganella sp. GCM10020061, assembly GCF_042683405.1. Taxonomy (NCBI): domain Bacteria; kingdom Pseudomonadati; phylum Pseudomonadota; class Betaproteobacteria; order Burkholderiales; family Oxalobacteraceae; genus Pseudoduganella; species Pseudoduganella sp. GCM10020061. The sequence goes on from NZ_JBHUJS010000002.1 coordinate 15,472, forward strand.
ACCAGCGCGGCATCGCTGATCGGCCTGCCGGGCGCGAACACCGAGACGGTGGCGCGCGCGCGTTCGATCATCCAGCGCCAGAGCCAGCACCTGTCGCACATCGTGGACGACCTGCTCGACCTGTCGCGCGCGATGTCGGGCAAGATCCTGCTCAACCGCCAGCCGGTCGAGATGTCGCAGCTGCTGCGCGGCTGCTACGACACCTTCCGCGCCACCGGCCGCACGCTCGACTACACCGTGGAGCTGGACGCCAACCCGGATTGCTGGGTCGAAGGCGATGCCACGCGCCTGGAACAGATCACCTCCAACCTGATCGACAACGCGCTCAAGTACACCCCGCCGGGCGGACGCATCGAACTCGTCACCCGCGTGGACGGCGAAGACACCGTGCTCACCGTTCGCGATACGGGCGTGGGCATCGGGCCGGACCTGCTGCCGCATGTGTTCGACGTATTCGTGCAGGGCACCAGCTCGATCGACCGCGCCCAGGGCGGCCTGGGGATCGGCCTGGCGCTGGTGCGCCGGCTGGTGGAACTGCATGGCGGCACCGTCAGCGCGATGAGCGACGGATCGGGCGCGGGTTCGACCTTCATGATCCGCCTGCCGCGCGTCGCCGCGCAGGAGAAGGCCGCGCCGGAGCAGAAGGCGGCGGGCGAGAGCGGCAAGCCATCCGTGCTGCTGATCGAAGATAACGACGACGGCCGCGAAATGATGGCCATGATGCTATCCACGCACGGCTTTGCGGTGCGCCATGCGGCCGACGGCGTGCAGGGCGTGGACCTGGCGGCAGCCAGCGTGCCGGACGTGGCGCTGGTGGATATCGGACTGCCGGGCATCGACGGCTATGAAGTCGCGCGCCGCCTGCGTGCGTCGGCGCTGACCCAGAACATCCGCCTGATCGCACTGACGGGGTACGGGCAGGCCGAGGATCACCGCCGGGTGATGGAAGCCGGCTTCGACGTGCACCTGGTCAAGCCGGTGCAGATGGATGCGCTGATCGACGCGATCAGCCAGTTCCCGGCCACGACCGCCAAATAAGACGAGGGGACGGTCCTGCCGGACCGTCCCCTTGGTTCCTGGGGCGCAGCCCGCCCGGGCTGCGCTTCCTGCTTCCTAGGCGCCCATCGCGGCCTTAAGCTGCTCCTTGCGCGCCTGCATCTGGCGGCCAATCTCGTCCAGGTCCAGCCCCAGCTTGCGCACTTTCGGGAACATCTCCTTTTCCTCTTCCTCGACGTGGTGCTCGATCATCTCCTGCAGCACCTTCACTTTGGCGTCGTACAGGTCCTCGTCCGGATCCATGGATTCGATCTGCGCGATCAGGTCCTTGGCGCTGGCGTGTTCCACCACGGCCTCGTCGACCATGTCTTCGAAGTCGTCGCCCGACTCGCGCACGGCCGGATAGAAGATCTCTTCCTCGATCTGGGTGTGGACGGTCAGTTCGTTGCAGATCTGGTCGGCGATCTTTTTCTTCGACACCTTGGCGCGGTCGGTCAGGTCTTCGAACTTCTTGAAGAGGTCTTCGACTTCGCGGTGGTCCTGTTCCAGGAGTTTGGTGGCGTCGGTCTTGTTTGTGCTCATGCTGGCTCCTTTGGTAGATCGGCGCGTGATGGCGCCGTACAGTGAGAGGTTCCCTCATAACCATGGCGGCCGTATGTGCGGCACTTCACCGTCTCAGCGGTAGCGAGCGCTGCGCCACCCGCCGGGAAGCTGGGGTATGATTCGGCAGAAACTTTCTTCGAGAGGCCACATGACTGCCCCGGCACCGCAGACAACCGAAACCGACGTGGTTCGCCTGGTGGCCGAACGCACCGATGACCTCACCGAGCTGCTCGGCCACCTGGCCAATTGCTGGGACGAGGAACGCCGTGGCCTGGCGCGCAAGCTGCACGACAATCTCGGTTCCTCCCTGACCGCGCTGACCATGCACCTGTCGCTGCTGCAGCAGAAGCTGCCGCCCGATCCTGCGCTGCAGGACCGCGTGGGACAAATGCGCCAGCTGCTGACGCAGGTGGTCAATGCCAACCGCGAGATGCAGCTGAACCTGTGGAACGACAAGCTTGAATTCCTCGGCATCAAGGCCGCGCTGAACGACGTGGTGGAGCGCGCCGCGCAGGAACACGGCATCAAGGTGCGCGCCAGCCTGCCGGAAGACGATGTCGAGTGCACGCGCGAGCACAGTATCGCCTTGCTGCGTTCGGCGGAGGAAGGATTGCGCAACGTGGCGCGGCACGCGATGGCGCACCACGCGGAAGTGGTGCTGGACGACACAGGCGAGACGCTGGTGCTGACGGTGCGCGACGACGGCATCGGCAACGCGGCGATCGACATCGATTCGCGCAGCTGCCACGGCTTGCGCATGCTGCGCGAACGGGTGCGCTTCCTGGGCGGCACCATTGCGGTCGCCAACGCGCCCGGGCACGGCACCATCCTGACCGTTACCCTCCCCCGCTGATGTGCCGGGCCGCGGCGGCCCGGCGGATCAGTGCAGCTTCACTAGCGGCGTGGTGCGCTTGATCAGGAAGCGCGCCAGCGCCAGCACCGCGGTACGCATCGCCCCTAGCACCGCCTTGTGGTGCATGAGGTGCAGGCTGACGTACATCATGCGCGCGGTGAAGCCTTCGACGAACCAGCTCAGGCCCTTGAGCGATCCCATCAGGCTGCCCACCGACGTGCTCTGCCCCACCGATACCAGCGAGCCGTAATCCTTGTACACGTAGCCTTGCCGCGGCGCGGGCCGGCCCGCCTTGGCGCGCAGGAAGGAATCAAGCAGGTAGTCGGCCTGCTGGTGCGCCGCCTGCGCGCGCGGCGGCACCTGGACGCCGCGCGCGTCCTTGCAGTCGGCGCAGTCGCCCAGCGCGTACAGGCCGGGCATGCCGCCGACCTGCAGGCGCTCGTCGACGATGACCTGGCCGCCCTTGGCCACCGGCAGCCCCATCTCGCCCAGGAAGTCTGGCGCGCGAATCCCCGCCGCCCACACGCACAGGTCGGCCGGATAGACATTGCCTTCCTTGTCGCGCACGCTGCCGGGCGCCACTTCGGTCACGCGGCACGAAGTCACCACCTTGATCGCGCGGCGATCCAGCAGCCGGGACGCAGCAGCGGAAACCTTCTCGGGCAGCGGCGCCAGGATGCGCGGCGCGCCTTCCAGCAGCGTGATGCGCACGTCGCGCAAGGCTTCATGGCCCATGCCGTAGGTCGCATACGCCCCGCTGGCTTCGCGCAGTTCCGCTGCCAGTTCCACCCCGGTGGCGCCGCCGCCGATGATCACCACGTCGATGCCGGCGCCAGGCTCGCCGTCGTTGCGGTATTCCGCGCGCGCCAGCATCTTGAGCAGCGTGAGCCTGAACCGCTCCGCGTCCTCGACCGCGTTGAGCGAAATCGTGTGTTCCTGCGCGCCGGGTACGCCGAAGTAGGCCGAGACGCTGCCGACCGCCAGCACCAGCGAGCCGTAGTGCACGCTGCGCGCGGGCAGGACTTCCTCGCCCTGGCCGGTCACGATCGGGCCGACAGTGAGGCTGCGCCCGTCCGCGTCCAGCCCCGTCATCGCCCCGTACACGAAGGTGAAGCCGTTATCGTGGGCCAGCATCTGGTACGACAGGCCTTCCTGGTGCACGTCCAGGGTCCCGGCCGCCACCTCGTGCAGCGACGGCTTCCAGATGTGGTACAGGCGGCTGTCGACCAGCGCCACGCGCGCGGGGCCGAGTTTGCGGCCCAGCTTGCAAGCCAGTTCCAGTCCGCCCGCTCCGCCTCCGACGATCACAAATTCGCTGCGCAAAGCCAACCTCCTGTCGATCAGTGAGCCCATCCGGCGGGCATGATTGCCAGTTTACTATGATCTGCAGGCAGCCGATTGGTCGCTTCCAAAGAGAAACTTTCTGTTAGTATAAAAGCCATCCCTGCTATTGGAGGACGAGCCATGCCGACCATCCGCCGTGCCCTCTTCTGTGCCAGCCTGCTCGTGAGCGCCGCCGCCACGCCGGCGGAAAAAGACCACCTGGTCGACGGCAAGCTCGCGCGCACGATGGCGGAGGAAATCCATGCCGTGTTGTCCACCGACGCGCTGCCGCCGCGGAGCCGGGCGGAATTCGATGCGGCGCTCGCCGCGTTGCGCCAGGCGGCATCGGCCGAACGGGTCAGCGAAAAGCTGCTGCATGCGCGCGTCAACCGGCTGCTCGGCACCATCGATTCGGACGGGCATACCCACCTGATACCACGGCAGCGGATGGAGGCGGCCCACCAGCCGTTCGACCCGGCCTCGCGGCCCGCAGCAGCGGCGCCCGCCTACACGCTCACGCTGGAGGACGCAACAGTGTTGGTCATCGCGCCGCCGCCCACGACCACGCAGGGCGGACGCAACATCGTGCAGGCGGCCGACGCCTTCCTGGACGCCGTGCGCACTGCGGCCGGCGCGCGCGATGCGTGCGCGCTCGTGGTGGACCTGTCGGGGCAGACCGGCGGCAACGCGTGGCCGGGTATCGCCTCGCTGGCCGATCTGGTCACGCCCGCCAACACGGCGCAGGTGGAGACGCGCGACGGCAAGCGCGGTGCGTTGACGCAGTTGGGAGACGTGGAGTACTACACGATGCAGCTGCGCGACGAGAACCGCCAGCTGCTGTCGCGCTTCCGCGAGCTGCCTTTCGCGGTGGTGGTGTCGCGCAATACCTCGTCGGCCGGCGAAATGATCGGCATCCTGCTCAAGGGCGAGCCGCGTTCGCGCGTGTTCGGATGGCCGACCGGCGGCTACACCACCGTCAACCGCACGGTGACGCTGGCCACCGGCGATGCGCTGGCGGTCAGCGTGGCCAGGTACGCGTTCGATGGCCAGCCGGCGATCCGCGGATCGTTCGTGCCGGATGTCGCGTTCGCGCCCGGGGACGCAAAGGATGCGCCGCTCCGGCAGGCGGCCGCGTGGGCGCGGGCGCAGTCCTGCGCGCGGGTCCAGCGGAAAGGCTGATCCGGGCTGGTCCCCTGCCTGCCCGCTGAAGTGGAGCGGCGACCAAAAAAAACGGACCTTGCGGTCCGTTTCCTGTTGATGGCATCAGGCCAGGCGTTCAGTGGCCGCGGCCATGCCCGTTGCCGTGACCGTGACCCTTGTCCTTGTGCTTGCCCTTGCCATGGCCGTCGTGGCGGTCATGGTCGCGGTAGTCGCGGCGGTCGTCGCGCCGCTCTTCGCGGCGGCCATCGCGGTAGCCGTCGGCATAATGACGGCGGTCGTCGTAGTAATCACGGCGCACTTCGCGGTAGTGGCGCTCGCGGTAGCGCGGCGCATATTCGTTCAGGTACCAGTCGTCCCGCACGAAGTACACCGGGCGACCGCAGGCCTCGTACCGGCGGCAGTAGCGCGCCCAGTTCTTGCGGTGGCCGGGCGGCACGCGCAGGTAGACAGGTTCGGCCACGTAGCGCACTTCGCGCTCGATGATGACCGGTTGCGAGATCAGCACCGGCGGCGCCGCATAGTCACCGATGTCGATGCGGCCGTAGAAACCGGGCTGGCCGATCGTGACCGACACATTGGTTTGCGCTGCGGCGGGCAGGATTGCGCCGGCGAAGACTGCAGCTGCGAGAATCAGGTTTTTCATATTGTGGCCTCAGTGGGTGAATGCATGGAACAGATTGTACCCACGCCACGCGCAACTTTTGTGCGTTCACGCACGCCTGGATTGTTACCAAACGTGTCATGCGTAACCGGCCTTGCGCACGCCCTTCCGATACGCTACATCGCCTTGAACAGCGCCATGAACGGCTGGCTCACCGTCAGCGTCTCCGGGCGGTTCTTGAGCTTGACGACGCCGCGCCCCGTCTCGTCGCGCGTGACCGAGGCAATCGCGCGCAGGTTCACGATGGTCGAGCGGTGGATCTGCTTGAACACGGCCGGATCGAGCACTTCCAGCAGTTCGCGGATCGGCTTGCGCAGCAGCGATTCCCCCTGCGACGTCATCACCACCGTGTACTTGCTGTCGGACTGGAAGTACGCCACGTCCTCGATCATGATCAGGCGCGTTTCCGTGCCCGTGCTGGCGGTCAGCCACACCAGCGGCTCGTGCCTGGCCTTGGGCGGCATGGCGGGCGCCAGCACCTTGAGCAGCTCCGCCAGCTTGGCCGCGTCGGCTCCCGCGCGCGCCTTGAGCCGCGCTACCGTATGCGCCAGCCGGTCCTTCGACACCGGCTTTTGCAGGTAGTCGACCGCCCCCTTGTCGAAGGCATCGATGGCATATTGGTCATATGCGGTTACAAATACGATCTGGGTGCCCGGGCTGGCGCTGGCCATTGCGCCGGCCACCTCGATGCCGGTCAGTCCCGGCATGCGGATGTCGAGGAAGGCCACATCCGGCTTGAGGCGGTCGATCGCCTCCAGCGCGGCGCCGCCGTCGTCGACCGCCGCCACGATCTCCAGCTCCGGCCAGGCCTCGCCCAGCATCTGCACCAGCGCGTCGCGCAGCAGCGCCTCGTCTTCGGCGATTACGCAGCTTGCCATGGTTGATTCTCCTTGAGAGTCGAATTCGGCACGGTGATGGTCGCCGCCACGCCGCTCGGGAAGTTGGCCGCGATGCTGAACGAGGCCGCGTCGCCGAAGGCCAGGCGCAGGCGTTCGCGCAGGTTGGCCAGGCCGATGCCTGTGCCGCCGCCCTCGGCCGAGAAGCCGCGGCCGTCGTCGCCGACCGTGATCGCCACCGAGCGGTCGAAGGCGCGCGCCAGGATCCAGATGTTGCCGCCGCCGGACTTCGGCTCCAGGCCGTGCTTGATGGCGTTTTCGACCAGGGTTTGCAGCATCATCGGCGGCACCATCAGGCCATGCAGCTCGTCGGGCACCTCGATCTGCAGGTTCAGGCGCGAGCCCATGCGGATCTTGAGGATGTCGAGGTAGGCGCGGGCGCGCTCCAGCTCCTCGCCGAAGGTGGACATCGAGACGCCGGCGCGCGGCAGCGAATGGCGCAGGTACAGGATCAGGTTGCCCAGCATCTGGTCGGCGCGCTCGGGATCGGTGCGGGTCAGCAGCTGGGCGCTGGCCAGGGTGTTGTACAGGAAGTGCGGCTCGACCTGGGCCTGCAGCAGCGACAGGCGGGCGGCCATCAGCTCCTTCTCGGTCACGGTCTGGAGGGCGGACGCCTGCTCGTTGCGGCGGTGCTCGGCGACGCGGCGCGTCAGGGCGCGCGAGATCGCCTCGGCGTTTTCCAGGTTGGTGCCGTCATCGACCAGGAAGATGTCGGTCCAGGCAGGGCGTTCCGGCTCGCACACCAGCATCACGGTGCCGGCGCTTCCGTTGGGCGTAACGGTGGCCAGGATCTGATTGCGGCGCGGGCCGAGCCAGCGGCGCTCGGGCTGCCCGTCCGGGACGTCGTTGTACGGGTTGATGCGGGTGACCTTGGCGCGCACCTGCAGGCTGTCGCGGGCGCTGATCACGTTGTGGGTGCCCGGCAGCTCGCGGATCGCCGCGTCGACGATGGCGAATGCCTCGTTCGAGTCGAACGGGATCTCGATCTGGCGGCGGTGGCGGTTGGCCAGCGTGCTGCGGTCGAGGCGGTCGGCGATCAGGCGCACCCGGCGCAGGTGCGAGAACGCGACGCTGGCGACCAGGCCGGCGATGATGAAGCCGATCAGGACGAAGAAGCCTTCGGAATCGTGCAGGCCGATCGCATCGAGGATGACTTCGGAGAAGAAGATCGCGACCGCGAGGTAGGCCAGGAACCAAGCGGTGACCAGGCGCAGGACAAGGAAGAATGCACTCATGATGGGTTCTTTTAAGTGGTTGGGACTGGCTTCACGATAGCAACGCCGGTGCCGGACGGGGTGCATTATGCGATGGAATGGCCGCGGCGGCGACGAAATGGCCCTTTCCGAGCGCGTGTGAGGCAGAGGGGATACCCCATGCGACGCGGCCGGCACGAATCCGGTAGCATCGGGACATCGAACCGACCAGGGGAGCGACCATGCAGACCATCCTGAAATCCGTGCTCGCCGCCCTCGCCTGCACCTTGCTGCTGGGCGCGTGCGACACCAAGCCGGAGCCGACCAAGCCGAAAGTCGAGATGAACAAAGCGCAATAGTGCCAACAGCCGGGTTTGGCCGCTGTAAGGCACAGTTGACGCAAGATCGGCATGGTTCGGCGCTGTTGGGCAGGGATATGGCCCGATCCCGGGAAATGAGCCGGGATAGGGTAAGATGCGCGCTGTTTTAATCTTTTGACCACTGATCCATGACGTTTGCTTCGCTTGGCCTGATCGACTCCCTGCTGCGCACCCTCGGGGAGCTCGGCTACGCATCCCCGACCCCGGTCCAGGCGCAAGCCATCCCCGCCGTGCTGGAGGGACGCGACCTGATGGCGGCCGCGCAGACCGGCACCGGCAAGACCGCGGGCTTCGCGCTGCCGCTGCTGCAGCGCCTCGTGATGGAAGGCACCCAGGTGGCGCCCAACAGCGTGCGCGCGCTGGTGCTGGTGCCCACGCGCGAGCTGGCCGACCAGGTGCACGAGAGCTTCAAGGCCTACGCCGGCGCCCTGCCGGTGCGCACCCTGGTCGCGTACGGGGGCGTGAGCATCAATCCGCAGATGATGAGGATGCGCAAGGGCGTGGACCTGATCGTGGCCACGCCCGGCCGCCTGCTCGACCTGCACCGCCAGAACGCGGTGCGCTTCAACCAGCTGCAGGTGCTGGTGCTGGACGAGGCCGACCGCATGCTCGACCTGGGCTTCTCGCGCGAGCTGGATCAGATTTTCGCGGTCCTTCCCAAGCAGCGCCAGACCCTGCTCTTTTCCGCCACCTTCTCCGAACCGATCCGCGCGATGGCGGCGAAGATGCTGCGCGACCCGCTCTCCATCGAGGTCGCGCCGCGCAACACGGCAGCCAAGACCGTGCGCCAGTCCATCGTCACGGTGGACAAGAAGCGCAAGACGGAACTGTTCCTGCACCTGCTCAAGCAACGGCAATGGGGCCAGGTGCTGGTGTTCGCCAAGACCCGCCGCGGCGTGGACGAACTGGCGGTGGCGCTGGAAAAGCGCGGCGTGCCGGTCGATTCGATCCACGGCGACAAGCCGCAGCCGGCGCGCATGCGCGCGCTGGACCGCTTCAAGGCCGGCGAGGTGCAGGTGCTGGTCGCGACCGACGTGGCCGCGCGCGGGCTCGATATCGACGACCTGCCGCTGGTGGTGAACCTGGACCTGCCGATCGTCGCGGAAGACTACGTGCACCGGATCGGGCGCACCGGCCGCGCGGGCGCCAGCGGCGAAGCGCTGTCGCTGGTGTGCGCCGACGAGGCGCCGCTGCTGGCGGCGATCGAGACCCTGACGCGCCAGACGCTGGCGCGCAGCGAGGAACCGGGCTTCGTGGCCGAGCACCGCGTGCCGATGACCAATGCAAAGGGCGAGCTGGTGAAAAAGCCCAAGAAGCCCAAGAAGCCGAAGGTGCATGCCGCGGTTGTGAAGGAAGACGTCCGCTTTCGCAAGCCCTGAGCGCAGGCTGGCCCGTGGCGGCCGGCGCGCGCGGTGCGGCCGGCGTGACATGTGGCGTGCCCCCCATGCAGGGCGGCTGTCACGGATCGCGCGATCCGGGCGTCGAAAATATTGCTACAGGAAAATGTGTGGCATACACAACACTAGCGCGCGGGGCCCGCGCGCCGTGCAGAGGCAAGTCAGCGCACCAGGCCGAACTTCACCGCGTAGTGGATCAGCGCCGCGTTGGTGGACAGGCCCATCTTGCGGAAGATGCGGGCGCGATACGTATTGACGGAACTGATGCTGATGCCCAGTTCCGCGGACACCTGCTTGATCTGCTTGCCCGCACCAATCATATTGAGTACGGCACGTTCGCGCGGCGTGAGCGACTCGTGCGCCGGGCGCGCAGGCGGCGTCGCGGCATCGGTCGCCAGCAAGGCTGCGAGGTTCGCGCTGACGTAGGTCGAGCCGGACATCACGCGGCGGATGCCGAGCACCAGCTCCTCCGCCGCCATCGACTTGCTCACATAGCCCGAAGCACCGGCGCGCAATGCGGCAATCGCGTACTGCTCTTCCGGGAACATCGACAGGATCAGGACGCGCTGGCGCGGGAAGCGCGAGCGCAATTCGACCAGTCCGGCCAGCCCTTCGTAGTCGGGCAGGCTCAGGTCCAGGATCACGAGGTCGGGTGCGGACTGCTCGACCAGTTCGGCCAGTTCCTCGAAGCCGGCAGCCTCGCCCACCATCCGCAGGTCTTTGTGCGAACGGATGATCTTCTTGATCCCTTCCCGAATCAGTTCGTGGTCGTCGGCTATAACAATCGTGATCAATCGCGGCTCCTTTGTTGCCGCCGATTGTAGCGGGATACGGGTCTTGATGTAAGCGGCGCGCGGCTCTCGAAACCGCGCGGCAGCAGCGCCGACACCAGCGTCCCGCGCGGGCGCAGCGGACCGACCAGCACCCTGCCGCCGGACAGCGCCGCGCGTTCGCGCATGCCGACCAGGCCCAGGGTCGCACCGCCGCCGGCGTTGCGTTCGATGCCGACACCGTTGTCGCGCACGCGCAGCAGCAGCTTGCAGCCGCGCTCCTGGACCGATGCGACGACCTCGGTCGCCATTGCGTGGCGCAGCACATTGGTCAGGGCTTCCTGGAAAATCCGGAACAGCTCCCCGGCCGCCGAGTCCGACGGTCCGCGCTGGTCGGACGGCAGCTCCAGCACGAAACGGATGCGGGTGCGGCGCTCGAAATCCTGCGCGTGCCAGCGGATCGCCGCGTACAGTCCCTGGTTCTCGACTTCGGGCGGGCGCAGGTCGCGCGCGATCGACCTGACCGACCCGATCGCCTGCTCGAGCGAATCGGACGCGCTGCGCAGCTCCGGGACCAGCATCTCCCGCGGCACGGGTCCGCTGCCCGACTGCACGTCCTCCAGCAGCAGCTTGATGTCGATCTTGGCAGCGGAGAGCAGTTGTCCAAGGTGGTCGTGGACCTCGCGCGCCAGCGCAATGCGTTCGTCCTTGCGCACGCTCTGCAAGCGCTCGTACAGCTCGCGCAGCTCGGATTGGGATGCGCGCACCATCTGCTCCGCGCGCTTGCGCGCGGTGATGTCCTGGACGATCTTGACCAGGTAACGCGGCCTGCCGTCATCGCCGGGGATGGTGCCGACGAACTTGTCGGCCCAGATCGTTTCGCCGTCCTTGCGCAGGTAGCGCACTTCCATGTCGAACCGGGTCAGTTCGCCCGACAGCAGCCGCCGGACCTGCGCCTGCCCGCGCCGGAAGTCGTCCGGCTCCGTGATGTTCTCCAGCGTCTGCCCGCGCAACTCGTCGTCGCCGTAGCCGGTCAGGCGCCAGAACGCGCGGTTCGAACGCACGATCCTGCTTTCGAGGTCGAGCATCGCGATCGCCGCCGGCGCGCGGTCGAACAGCGCCTTGAGCACTTCGTTGGCGGCATCCAGGTCACGGGTACGCGCGCTCACGCGCCGCTCCAGCTCATCGTGCGCGAGGCGCAGGCTGGCTTCCGCCTCCTTGCGCGCCGTGATGTCGTTCCCGAGCGCGAACGCGCCATCCGAGGTCGGGTAGCAGCGCACGTTGAACCAGCGGCCGGAACGCTTGTGCAGGTACTCCATGCCGACGATGCACCTCTTCTCCATGGCCTCGCGCAGGGCCGTGAGCGTGGGCGAGGCGTCCGGCCGCACCTCCTCGAACAGCCTGCCGACCATGTCTTCCTTGGGCCTCCCGGCCAGCTGGACCGAGGCATTGTTCATGGCGCGGATGCGCAGGTCATGGCCGATGTGGACGAAGGCATCGCTGGTGCCCTCGATCAGGCTCTCCAGGCTGCCGCGGATGTCGGCCAGCTGCGACAGCAGCAGGTCTTCGCGTTCCAGCGCGGCCCGGCGCAGGCGCGCCAGCTTGAAGTGCGAGCGTACCGTGGCCACCAGCTCGCGGCCGCTGAACGGCTTGGCCAGGTAGTCGTCCGCGCCTGCGGCCATCGCTTCCAGGCGCGCGTGCTCGCCCGCGTGGGCCGACAGCACGATCACCGGCACCGACTGGATCGCGCGCTCCGCGCGGATCCGGGCGAGCAGCTCGAAGCCGTCGACCTCGGGCATCATCACGTCCAGCAGGACCAGGTCCGGGCGCTCGCTGCGGATCGCGTCCAGGCCGGCGCTGGCCGAGCTGGCGGTGACGACCGTGCCGACCTCGTTCAGCAGGCGCTCGATGTAGCGCAGGATGTCGTCGTTGTCGTCGATGACCACCAGCTTGAACCGTTCGGATGCCGGGGCTGGCGCCGGCCCGGCCACGCCCCTTTCCGGCCGGGTCGCAGCAGGCGCCGTGCTGGCGAATGCTGCCTGCGTGAGCGCGCCCAGGCTGGGCGCGCGCGGCTGAACGGCGCGCTCCGGCATCCGGTCGGGCAGGCGCACGGTGACGAGCGTCCCCTGCCCCGGCCGGCTATCGATGGACAGCGAGCCCTCGTGCAGGCGCGCCAGTTCGCTCACCAGCGCCAGGCCCAGGCCGGTGCCTTCGGCAGGCCGGCCGGCGCCCTGGCGTCCGCGATAGAAGCGGTCGGTCACGTGCGGCAGGTCGTCCGCCGCGATGCCGATGCCGGTGTCGCGCACCGTCAGCTCGATCGCGCCGGCACGGCGGCCCAGCACCAGTTCCACCCTGCCCGACGGCGTGTACTTCAAGGCGTTGGAGAGCAGGTTGAGGACGATCTTTTCCCACATCGCGCTGTCGACCATAGTCTGCACCGCACGGGGATACGCGCGCACCTCGAACTCCACCCCGGCCGCATGGAACCCGGAGCGGAACAGGCTGGCCAGTTCGCCGGTGAGCGCGCCCAGGTCCACCTCTTCCAGATGCGCCTCCATCTTCCCTGCTTCGATGCGGGCAAAATCCAGCAGCGAGTCGACCAGCACTTTCATGCGCGCGGTATTGCGGCGTGCCATCTCCAGCAATTCGCGCGCGTCCGCCGGCAACTGTGCGCCCGCGTCTTCCAGCAGCATGCCGAGCGGCCCCTCGATCAGTGTCAGCGGCGTGCGCAGCTCGTGGCTGGCGTTGGCGAAGAATGCGGTTTTGGCCTGGTCGAGCTCCGCCAGCGCTTCCAGGCGCTCCTTTTCCATGCGCGCCGCCTCGGCATTGGCCACCGCCGTCGCCACGTGCCCGGCCGCCAGCCTGAAGAACGCCTTGTAGGGAGCGTCCAGATCCTTGCGCGGATTCACGCCCAGCACCAGCACGCCGTTCGGCTGGCGCCGCCCGGGCAGCATCAGCGGCAGCGCGACGCAGCGCGACGCCGGCGACACGCAGACGGCATCGCCGCCGGAAGGGCCGGACAACAGGCCGGTCTCGAACACCTGCATCTTCCCCGTCGAGAACGCGCGCGCCACCGGGTGCGCGCTGTCCGTGCCCAGCGGGACGTCATCGTAGCGGCAGTGGCTGCACGCGCCGCGCGCGAACACGCAGCGCGCCAGCTCGCCGTCGCGGTCCTTCAGGAACATGGCGGCGGACGGCACGTCATCCGGGTTGGCCTCGAAGGCGTCGGCGATGCTGGAATAGGCCGCCTCGCTGCGCTCGGCCGCGACACGCGCCGCCAGCTCGGTCAGCGTGCGCATGCGCCGCTCGTTGATATAGCGTTCCGAGGTCTCCAGCACCGACAGGAACAGCCCCGTGATCGTCCCATCCGGCTCGCGGATCGGGCTGTACGAAAACGTGAAGTAGGCTTCTTCCTCGAATCCGTGGCGCTTGAGGACCAGCAGCAGGTCGTCGTAGCGCAGGGCGCGCCCGGTCTCGAGCACCGAATGCAGCATCGGGCCGATCGTCGGCCAGATCTCTTCCCACACGTCGCGGGTGGGCTTGCCCAGCGCCCAGGGATGCTTGGCGCCGAAAATGGAACTGGACGCGTCGTTGTAAATATAGACCAGGTCGCGGCCCGCCAGCACGACCAGCTGGAAGGTCGAGTTGAGCGCAATGCTCACCGCCGTGCGGATGCTCTCCGGCCAGGTAGCGACCGCGCCGGCCGGCGTGGCCGCCCAGTCGAGGGCATTGACGCGCTCGACCATCTCCCCCTCGCCGACGAAATGCGGCGGCCGGGCCGCCTGCTCCGGTGCGCCGCCCGCCCTGTCTTCGCGCCTGTTCATCGGTGCCGCTCCCCCCTCAGGTAACCAGGCTGCATGGTAACGCATGGCCGCAGCCGCGCGAGGACCAGTGGAAACGGACGATTCGGAAAAAGTATCACAGGCGTGGCTGTGATACTTCCTGTGTATCACAGCGCCGGGGCGGCGCGGATATAATGTTTGCCAACACCTTCGGAGGCAGGGGCCATGGAAAACATCAAACCGATTACTGACAACTTTCACGCAACCGCGCAGCTGACGCCCGACGACGTGGCCGCCATTGCGGCGGCCGGCTACAAGGGCATGATCTGCAACCGTCCGGACGGGGAAGCCGGTCCCGAGCAACCGAGCCACGAAGCGATTGCCGAAGCGGCGCGCGCGCACGGCATCGCTTTCGCGTACGTGCCGGTCGTGCCGGGCCGGATCACGTCCGAGGATGTCGACAAATTCCGCGCGGCGCTGGCCGAGCTGCCGTCGCCGGTGCTCGGGTACTGCCGCACCGGCAACCGCTGCAACCAGCTTTACCAGCTTGCCCACGGTTAGCGTTCGGGGGACGGTACCCGCATCAAATGAAAAGGGGCTCCGAGGAGCCCCTTTCCTATTCAGCCGCCAGCGGTATCAGTGCTGGCCTTGCGATTCCGATTCGCCCTTGCCATGGCTGTGGCCATGGGTCCAGGCTTGCACCGGCACCGCCGCACCTTCCGCACCTTCGAAGTAGAACGGCTTGCGCGCCTTCGGCGTCGCGCCCACTTCGTTCATGGTCGCGGTCTCGTACACGCGGCCGCCCAGCATCACGTGGGTGATGCGGTCCGACTTGCGGATGTCCGAGACGACGTCGCCGTCGATGATCGACAGGTCGGCCAGCTTGCCCACTTCGAGCGAACCGACGTCCTTGTCCAGGCCGAGGTACTTGGCGCCGTTGATGGTGGCCGAACGGATCGCCTCCATTGGGCTCATGCCGCCGCCGACCAGCGACCACATTTCCCAGTGCGCTCCCAGGCCTTCACGCTGGCCGTGCGCGCCGATGTTGACCGGCACGCCGACGCGCTGCAGCTCGGTCGCGGTCCTCGCCACGCGGAAGACGTTGAAGTCTTCTTCCGGCGCGGTCTCGCGGCGCACGCTGCGCGGCTCGAGGATCGACTTCGGCACGTACTTCGACAGGATCGGGTGCTGCCACACGTCGGTGCGGGCGTACCAGTAATGCTCGCCATCCAGGCCGCCGTAGGACACCACCAGGGTCGGGGTGTAGCCGACACGGGTCTGCGACCACAGCTGCTTGACGTCGTCATACGCCTTCTCGACCGGGATCGAGTGCTCCACGCCGGTGTGGCCGTCCACCACCATCGTCATGTTGTGCTGGAACAGCGAGCCGCCTTCCGGCACCACCATCATGCCGGTCTGGCGCGCAGCTTCCAGGATCTGCTGGCGCTGTTCGCGGCGCGGCTGGTTGTAGCTCTTCACGCTGATCGCGCCCGCGGCCTTCATGCGGCGCAGGTGGGTCATCGCATCGTCCAGGCTATTGACCGGGGCCGCGAAATTGCCCTTCGCGCCGTACAGGATCGTACCGGTCGAGAAGATGCGCGGACCGACCACATCGCCCGCACGCTGCATTTCGCTGTGCGTGAAGATGGTGCCGGTGTCGTTGGACGGATCGTGCACGGTGGTCACGCCGAACGCGAGGCCGGCGTAGTTCACCCAGCTTTGCTGCGGCACGATGCCGTCTTCGCCCATGGCGCCGTGCCAGTGAGCGTCCACCAGGCCCGGGATCACGGTCTTGCCGGTGGCGTCGATGCGGGTCGCGCCAGCCGGCACGGCCACGTCCGATGCCTTGCCGATGGCGGCGATGCGGCCATCCTTGACCACGATGCGGCCGTTGTCGATGATCTCGTCGCCCTTCATGGTGACGATGCGGGCACCGTCCACCACCACGGTCGCGCGCTGCACGGCAGTCGGGGCCTTGAAGCCGATCTTCACGCCCGGCTGCTTGACCACAGCCTGCATGCGCTCCTTCTCCTTCTTCGCATCCGGGTCGGCCGGCGCAAAGGCGGTCTTCATGTCGCGGGTGAACAGCTCGTCGCCCAGCGAGAAGTGCAGCGCGCTGCTGTCGCCGGCCCAGTGCAGGTAGTCGCCCGCATCCACGTCGAGCTGGCGGATCGGCAGCGAATCGGTCTTCTCGCCGATCGTCACGGCCTTGCCTGCGAGCGGCAGCGGTGCCACGAAGGTGTGGAAGCGCTCGCCGTAGGCCAGCCATGCGCCGTCCGGCGACACCGCGAAGTTGGTCACGAACTCGCCCTTGGCGACCGTGAATTCCTCGCGCTTGTCCATGTTCACGCGCACCAGGTTGGTCATCGAATCGACCTCGTCCTTCCGCTCGGTGCGGGTCAGGTACACGTGCTCGCTGTCGGCCGCGAACTGCGGGTTGGCGCCGCGTTCGGTGATCAGCTCAGGCTTGCCCTTGCCGCTGGCAGCGACGCGGTACACGCCCTGCTCCATGCCGTACCACGGCGTGGTCAGGTAGCTGCCGCCGTCCTTCACGTACACCACCTGCTTGCCGTCCGGGGTGAAGGTTGGCTGGAGGTACTTGCCCGGCGCGTCGGTGAGGATGGTTTCCTTGCCCGACCTGAGGTCGATGGTGCGGATCGAGCCGAGCTTCTCGTCGTTCCAGGTCGCGAACACGACCTGCTTGCCGTCGCGCGAGAACTTCGGGAAGTACTCGAAGTGATCGCCCTGCTTTGTCAGGCGCTTCGGTTCGCCGCCTTTGGCCAAGTCGCGCACGTACAGGTGGCCGAGCGCGGAGTAGACCACCTTGTCGCCCTGCGGCGCCACGTTCACCCAGCGCAGCTGGCGCACGTTGAACGCATCCGGGGACACGTCCTGCTGGAAGCGCAGCGCCTCGGTCACCATGCGGGTGTCCTTGACGTGGAACGGGATCTCTTTGGCGGACTTCTTGAATGGGTCCACGCGCCAGATCTTGCCCTTGGCCCAGACCACGATCTCTTTACTGCCCGGCATCCAGGCAAAGGCCGGATAGACGCCGTGGATCGCCCATGCTTCCTGCATGTCGCGTTCCAGCTCGCCCCACGCCGGAGTTTCGCGGCCGGTGGTGAGGTCCTTGATGAACAGGGTGGACTGGTTGCGCACGCGGCGCACGAAGGCCAGGTACTTGCCGTCCGGCGAAGGGGTCGGGCGCACGGCGCCGCCGGCGCCGCTGACGAACGGCGTGGTCTGCTCTTCCTTCAGGTCGCGGCGGAAGATCTGGTAGATCTGGCCGTTGGAATTCTTGTTGTACTCGAACACGCGGCCCGGGGTGGTGTCCTGCGAGTAGTAGACGTAGCGGCCGTCCGGCGAGAACGCGGGCTCGCCCAGGTCCTTCTGCCAGTTCGGCTTTTCGTTGAGCTGCACGCCGGCGCCGCCCTGCACGTGGAACATCCAGATTTCGCCGGAGCCCAGCGAACGGGTGCCCGAGAAGTGCTTGCGCGCGGCGATGTACTTGCCGTTCGGGTGCCACACAGGGTTGTTCAGCAGGCGGTACTTCTCCTTGCTGATCTCGCGCGCGCCGGTGCCGTCCACGTTCATCACCCAGATATTGTCGCCGCCGGCGGCGTCCGACATATAGGCCAGCTGCTTGCCGTCCGGGGAGAAGCGCGCCTGCATTTCCCACGCCATCGAGTGGGTCAGCGGCTTGGCTTCGCCGCCTTCGATCGGCAGCAGGTACAGGTCGCCAAGCAGGTCAAAGACGATGTGCTTGCCGTCCGGGCTGACGTCGACGGTCATCCAGGTACCGGTGCGGGTATCGATATTGACGGTGGCTTTCGGGCCGGGCGGGTTGTTGACGTCCCACTTCTTCTTGTCGCCGTTCGCTTCGTCGGCTGCGTGGGCGGCCGACATGGCCATGATGGCAGCGAGGACGGCTGCGCGCGTTGTGTTCATATGACTCCTACTCCTGTGATAGCGGCCGTCGGCGGCCGTCTTTTGGCTGGATATGAAAAAACCCGCCATGGCGGGTCGTCCGGCGTCTCCACCGGTCGCAAGTCCTTGTTTTGATAGAACACCTGACAATGACCCGCTGATTTTATCACGCGCAACTATGCGAAAAACCGCGGAATTGTTGCGGCTTTGTGTCAGCGCGGCGCACGGCACAAGGGGCACCAGACCGTGATAACACTGCCGAAAGGCAACATGGCGTCGTTGTAAAAATAACAGCTCTATACTGGTTTCACTGTTGTCGCGAAAGCGATAGCTATATCAACACCTGCGTGGCACGGCTATGCATTGGACGCCAGGAGTACGCACCGAACGATCCATAGCCGTCCTTCTCAGGTGAGCCTTTTACAACATCACAGGAGAACATGCATGAGATCCCAACTCTTGAAATCGCTGCTCGCAGTGGCCGTTGCATCGACCCTCACCGCGTGTGCCAGCGGTAACCGTGACACCGATGCCGATACCGCCATGACCACCTCGGACGCCGCCACGATGGACCAGATGGCCACCGGCACCGCGTCCACCGCCCAGGCAGCGCCAACTTCTGCTGACACCAGCGTAGCGGACAGCAGCCAGATGACCACCACCAGCAGCAGCCAGGTCGACGCGACCGCAAGCAGCCAGATGGGCGCCTCGACCAGCGGCCAGACCGGCGCATCGGGCACGCAGATGGCAACCACGGGCCAGGCAAGCAGCACCGGCCAGCAGTATCCGACCAGCGGCCACGCGACCAGCAGCCAGGCGGCGACGTCGGGCACCACCCAGCCGGCTACGCAAGGCAGCAGCCAGTGGTCCGCTAGCCAGTCGAGCGCAATGGGCACCCAGTCCGGCGCATCGACCAGCCAGTCGACCTCCACGGCCATGGACAGCAGCAGCCAGACCAGCACCATGAGCAGCCAGGCCGGCATGGATGGCCAGATCAGCGCAGCCGGCGCGATGAAGACCGAAATCGTCGAAGGCTCGCAGATGGGTGCGTCGACCGGCGGCGCCACCGCGGCAAGCATGGATCAGCAGGCTGTGTGCGGAATGTATGCGCAGCTCAAGAGCGCTCGCTCGACCGAGGAACGCGAGAAGATCCTGACCGCGATGCTGCTCAACGTTCCGCGTGGCGACTCGGCACTGGTGGACGTGCGCGAGCAGTGCGCTTCGGCGGCGCCGTAACCGGCGGCCGTTTGAACGCGGCAGGCCTGTGCCGGCAAGCGGACACCGCCAGGTGTTCCCTTGCCGCGCGGGCTGCGCCCGGGTAGGTCCTAGTCAGTTTGCAACGGCCTGGGGTCCTCGCTGTACGCTACGTAGAGCGGGTGCCTCGGGCTGCCATCCTTGTTGATTGCGAGCGCGTAGGGTTCGATATTGGACCGGCGCAGCAGCGCGAGTACCTGGGCATCGCGTCCCAGCAGTGTTCCATCGTTGCCCCAGCCGCAGATCACCCTTCCCGCCCCTTTCGCCGCCTTGACGATGGCCCTGTCATTGCCCGGCCCGACCGGATCGTCCGCCAGCAACAGTGCGCGCGGATCGGTGGAGCGCCATGCAAACAGGTTGGCCACATGCAGTCCGCCAAATCCCATCGCACGTGCACGGCGCTCGCAGCGCTCGATGGTCGGATCGTTGCGGACCTCGTCCGCCGTGGACGGATTGAGCATCAGGAACAGGCAGTATGGAGCGGCCGTGTCCCAGTAGCGCCACAGGCTGTAGCGGTACCGCCCGCACGCCGAGAAGCGTGCGCCTGTGGTGCGCTTCATCGCGCGGCCTCCAGCTTGTGCACCAGGCCGTCCGTATGCAATTCGTAGCTCGCCAGGTCGCGCGCGAGGAACAGCTGGCCGGCGTAGGACTGGCGCGCCTCCGCCTCCAGCTCCTTCATGCCGTCGGCGCTGTCGTAGCGGGGACTGAAATGGGTGAGGATCAGGTTCGGCACCCCGGCCTGCGCGGCGAACTGCGCCACCTGCTGCACCGAGCTGTGCGTCGGTCCCGGGCCGACCTTTTGCGAGATGGCTTCGGTGTAGGTGCCCTCATGGACCAGCAACTGCGCGCCCTTGCATGCATCGGCAAGCAGCTGCGGCGCATCGTTGTCGCCGCCGACCACGATCGCCGCGCGCTCGACCTGCGCCTTGCGGAACTGCGATGCCAGCAGCAGCGTGCCATCGTCCAGCTGCACATTGCGCCCTGCCTGCAGCTCGCCCCAGCCGGGTCCGGGCGTCACGCCGCGCGCACGCAGGGCCTCGGTATCGAGCTTCCACCTGGATTTTTCGGCCGCAAAGCGGAATCCCACGCTGGGCACACGATGCGACAGGCGATGCCATGTGATCGACAGGCCGGCTTCCTCATAGGACTGCTGGCCGCCATCGACCTCGACGTGCACGAGCGGGAACGGCAAGGCCAGGGCCGTATGCTCGAAGGTCGCGTCGAGCCACAGGCGCACCGCGCGCGGCGCGATCAGCACCAGCGGCCGCTTGCGCGCGCCCATCGCTGCACTCGCGAGCAGGCCGGGCAAGCCGTAGGTATGGTCGCCGTGCACGTGGGTGATGCAGATGCCGGCCAGCTCGTGCACCGTCAGCGGCACGTGCTGGAGCCGGTGCTGCGTCGCCTCGCCGCAATCGACCATCCACCAGTCCCGGCTCAGGCCAGGCTGCACGGCAAGCGACGTCACGTTGCGGTATTTGGTGGGCATGCCGGCCGAGGTGCCGAGGAAGGTCAGTTTGAACATGTCGCCATTATGCCGCCAACATACCTTGCTTCGGGCGTTGACCTTTCGACAATTCCGACCGCTCGCGGCTGCCCCCAAACGAATCCCCTCTTCCTTGCAGGGTCTTAGGGCACTATACTGCGACCCGGTGTTGTCGGATATCCGCCACCCCGTATCAATACAAAGACGTCGTGCCCCGCACATGAAACGAAGCTCGCTACGCGTAATACTGCTGTCGCTCGTTCTGCTGTTCTCGCAGCAGATGGCGATGCTGCACGCGCTCGGGCACTGGCGGGCGGGCACGAACATGGTGGCCGGCGCGCAGGACGGCGCCGGCACGGCAGGGAAAAAAGCCCTTGCCGACAGCACCAGCTGCGCGCACTGCTCCACGTTCGCGCAGTTCGGCTTTGCCCTCGGCACACCGTGGCATACCCGCTTCGATTCCGATGCTGTCGCGGCGCGCAACGCCCTGCCCGACACGCCCGTCGCGTGCCTGCGCACCGTCTGCAGCTTCCGCTCGCGGGCTCCTCCTCAAGTACTGGCAAGCTAAGTTGTGCTTTTAGCCGTTGCGGCCCCGCGCCGCGACGCTGTCATCTATTTTTGTTGAGGTTATTTATGTACCACCGCACTTTGATTGCGGGCGCCGTGTTATCCACGCTCGCTCCGCTGACGCAGGCGCAATCCGCGCACAGTGACATCCAGCAGGTCGTCGTGACCGCGACCCCATTCCGCTCCGGCGAAGGCGACCAGATCCTCACCCCGGCAAAGGTCCTGTCAGGCAATGAGCTGCGCGACAAGGTGGGCGCCACGCTCGGCGAGACCCTGTCGCAGGAACTCGGCGTGTCCGCGTCCGCATTCGGCGCCGGCGCCTCGCGCCCCATCATCCGCGGCCTGGAAGGCTCGCGCGTCAAGATGCTGGAGAACGGCATGGCCGTCTCCGATGTCTCCGGCCTGTCCAACGACCACGCCGTGGCAGCGGAAGGCGCAACCGCCGTGCAGATCGAGATCCTGCGCGGCCCGGCATCGCTGCTGTACGGTTCCGGCGCCATCGGTGGCCTGGTCAATGTCGTCAACGAGCGCATCCCGACCGCGCTCGAACCGAAGCCATTCGGCCACATGGAAGCGCGCCTTGGCACGGTGGACCGCAGCCGCAACCTGACGGGATCGGCCGATACCGCCGTGGGCAGCGTGGCGCTGCACGTGGATTCCAACTTCCGCATCACCGACGACTACAAGTTCCCCGGCACGCAAGTCGCCGGCGACGCCAGCTCCGCTACGGGACGGCTGCCCAACAGCGCCACCCGCTCCGGCGGCGGCGGCTTCGGCGGATCGTACGTGAAGGACTGGGGCTATATCGGCGCATCCGTCTCCACGCTGGACAACCTGTACGGCATCCCGACGGAAGAAGCCGCGCGCATCGACATGAAGCAGCGCCGCTACGACGCCAGCAGCCTCGTAAAGAACCCGTTCGACGGCTTCAAGTCGCTGCAGGTCAAGCTGGGCTACTCGGACTACGAGCATGCCGAACTCGAACCGGACAATACGCCGGCCATCCGCATGAAGAACCGTGCGGTCGAATCGCGCTGGGAACTGACCCACAATCCGGTGGCAGGTTTCAGCGGCACCTTCGGCATGCAGTCGGAGCACTCGAACTATTCGGCGCTGAGCGCGGAAGAAGGCCACGGCCACGCCAATACCGTCCCGCGCACCAAGTCGGCGTCGACCGCGGCCTTCCTGGTCGAGGAAAAGAGCTTCGGCCCGGTCCGGATGAGCGCCGGCCTGCGACTGGAAACGGTGGAGCGCAAGCCGGAGACGGGTATGAACCGCAAATTCGACCTGACCTCGTACTCGATCGGTGGCCAGTGGCGCTTCATGCCGGGCTACGCCGCCGGCGTGACCGGTTCGGTGGCCCAGCGCGCGCCGGCGACGGAGGAACTGTATTCCGAAGGCCCGCACGAAGCGACCGCCACCTTCGACATCGGCAACCCGAACTTCCGCAAGGAGACCTCGCGCAATATCGAGCTGACCATGCAGAAGACCACGGGCCTGGTGCGCTGGAAGGCCAACCTGTTCCAGAACGATGTGAAGGACTTCATCTACGGCGACATCACCGGCAACCTGCTGGACGACGAAGGCAACCCCGGCGACGAACTGCGCGAGCGCATCTTCGCCCAGGCCGACGCGACGATCCGCGGCGCGGAAGCGGAACTGACCATCAACGAAACCGGTCAGGGCTGGTCCGGACGCCTGTTCGCGGACCGCTCGCGCGGCACGCTGGACCATGGTGGCAGCCTGCCGCTGCAGCCGGCCGACCGCGTCGGCGCGACCATCGGCTGGAAGTCGAGCGCATGGCGTGCGGGCGTCTCGCTCGTGCATGGCATGGAGCAGGACCGGCTGGCCAGGCACGAGGAATCGCGCACGCCTTCCTACAACCAGCTGAGCGCGAACCTGTCGTATACCCAGCATCTGGGCACGCAAGACCTGACCTGGTTCGTGCTGGCCAAGAACCTGCTGAACGAGCAGATTCGCACGTCGACCTCGGTGCTGAAGGATGTGGCGCCGCTGCCGGGCCGAAGCCTCGTGTTCGGGGTGCGGAGCCGGTTCTAAGCGCTGAACAGATGGGGACTGCCCTTGCGGGGACAGTCCCTT
Source organism: Pseudoduganella sp. GCM10020061 (assembly GCF_042683405.1). Lineage (NCBI taxonomy): Bacteria > Pseudomonadati > Pseudomonadota > Betaproteobacteria > Burkholderiales > Oxalobacteraceae > Pseudoduganella > Pseudoduganella sp. GCM10020061. The sequence continues at coordinate 38,818 of NZ_JBHUJS010000002.1, forward strand.
CTTCCGTTCTCACACCATCGGCGGCATTTTGGTGATCAGTTTGTCGAGCGTGATCGGATAGTCGCGCACGCGCACGCCGGTGGCGTTGTAGACGGCGTTGGCGACTGCGGCGGCGACGCCGCAAATGCCCAGCTCCGCGACGCCCTTCGCCTTCATCGGTGACGACATCGGGTCGGTCTCGTCCAGGAAGATCACCTCCTGGTACGGGATGTCGGCATGCACGGGCACCTCGTAGCCCGCCAGGTCATGGTTGACGAAAAAGCCGCGGCGCTTGTCCACCGCAAGTTCCTCCATCAGTGCAGCGCCCACGCCCATCGTCATCGCGCCGATCACCTGGCTGCGCGCCGTCTTGGGATTGAGGATGCGTCCCGCCGCGCACACCGCCAGCATGCGGCGCACACGCACTTCGCCGGTCGCGCCATCCACGCCCACTTCGACGAAATGCGCGCCGAACGTGGACTGCTGGTAGCGCTTGTCCAGGTCTCCGTATTCGATGAAATCCTCGGCGACCAGTTCGCGCTCGCCGGCTGCGTCGGCAAGCGACAGCGTCCGTCCCCCGGCGCGGATCATGCCGTCGGCGAACGTCGCGTCAGCCGCGTTCACGCCAGCCTTCTGCGCCACCGCTTCGCGCAGCTTCATGCACGCCGCGTACACGCCCGCAGTCGAGTTGTTGCCGCCCCACTGCCCGCCCGAACCGCATGACACCGGGAAGCTGGAATCGCCCAGCCGCACCTGCACCCGCTCCAGCGGCACCCCCATCATCTCGCTGGCGGTCTGCGCGATGATCGTGTAGCTGCCGGTGCCGATATCGGTCATGTCCGTTTCGACGGTAAGGAAGCCGCGCCGGTCGAGCCGCACGCGTGCCGCCGACTTGGTCAGCAGGTTGTCGCGGAACGCCGCGGCCACTCCCATGCCGACCAGCCATCGGCCATCGCGCAGCGCCGCCGGCTTCGCACTGCGGCGGCTCCAGCCGAACCGCTCCGCGCCGATCTCGAAGCATTGCACCAGCTGCCGTTTCGAGAATGGCGGATGCGGGATGTGCTTCTCCTGCTCTTCCGGCTTCTTCGACTGCGGATCGGCCGAGGGCGGCTTCGGCGGATTATCCGGCACCACCTGCGTGTCGTTGAGTATGCGGAAGCGGATCGGATCCATGCCGAGCTTTTCCGCCATCTCGTCCATGGCGATTTCCAGCGCCGCCATGCCGGGCGCCTCGCCGGGAGCGCGCATCGCGTTCGCTTCGGGCAGGTCCAGCACGGCCAGCCGGTTGGCGGTCATGCGGTGCTCGCCCGCGTACAGGGCGCGCGTCTGGGTCGCCGCGTTCTCTGGCTTGCCGTTCGGGAGGTCGCCGGACCAGCTCTCGTGCGCGATGGCGGTGATCCTGCCTTCGCGCGTGGCGCCGATGCGGATCCGCTGCAGCGTCGCGGCACGGTGGGTGGTGTTGTTGGGAACGAGCGCGCGCTGCAGCGCCACCTTGACCGGCCGGCCCGCTGCCTTCGCGCCCAGCGCAGCGAGCAGTGCATCGGAGCGCAGGAACAGCTTGGCGCCAAAGCCGCCGCCGATGTAGGGCGAGAGGACGCGCACCTTCTCCTTCGGCATCCCGAGGGTCTTGGCCAGGTCGCCTACGGTCCACGCGACCATCTGGTTCGAGGTCCACACCGTCAGCTGGTCGCCATCCCATGCCGCGATGCTGGCGTGGGGCTCCATCATCGAATGCGATTCGTTCGCCGTCGAGTAATTGGCGTCGAGCTGCACGGGCGACGAGGCGAAGCCGCCGGTGAAATTACCCACCTTGGTCTCGGCCGACCCGCGCTTGGGCGCCACGGCCTTGTTCTTGACCGCGTCGAGATCGAAGCTGCCCTGCTCGCGCGCATACTTCACGTTCAGCCGCAGCGCCGCATCCCTCGCCTGTTCGAAGGTTTCGGCCACCACCAGTGCAATGGCCTGGTGATAGTGCTCGATGCGCGGCCCTGCCAGCAGCATCGCCGTATTGAAGTTGCCCTTGCCGATCTTGCCCGCGTTGGCGGCCGTGACCACCGCAATCACGCCGGGCGACGCCTTTGCGGCCGCGACATCGATGGAAACGACCCGTCCCTTGGGGATGGCCGAGCCGACGATGTAGCCGTGCGCCTGGTTGGGCACGACATCGTGGCGGTCGTGCGCATACGGAGCAGTGCCGGTGGACTTGAGCGGACCGTCGATGCGGTCGATGGGCTTGCCCACCACCTTGAGCTGGTCGATGGGATTGGTGGTGGCGGGAGTATCGAATTTCATGCTTGTCCTTTCGCGTCGGCGATGACGGCGGCCAGCGTACGCTCGACCAGCGCAACCTTGAAGGCATTGTCGTGGGTAGTGCGTGCACCCGCGAGCATGGCTGCGGCCACGGCTTGGGCGCCGCGCGGCATCTCGCGCTCCGCCGACTCGACGCGCCAAGGCTTGTGCGCCACTCCGCCCAGTGCCACGCGCCCGGTGCCGTCGCGCTGCACGACGGCAGCCACCGACACCAGCGCAAACGCGTAGGAGGCGCGGTCGCGCACCTTGCGGTAGGACTGGACTCCGCCGGCAGGACGCGGCAGCGTTACCGAAGTGATCAGCTCACCCGCTTCCAGGCTGGTGTCGATATGGGGCGTATTGCCCGGCAGGCGGTGGAAGTCCGCGATCGGAATCACGCGCGTGCTGCCGTCCGGCCGTACCGTCTCGACCTGCGCGTCGAGCACGCGCATCGCGACCGCCATATCGCTCGGATGGGTGGCAATGCAGGCTTCGCTCGTTCCGACGATGGCATGCACGCGGCTGAATCCATCCAGCGCACCGCAGCCACTGCCCGGCTTGCGCTTGTTGCAGGGCTGGTTGGTGTCGTAGAAGTAGGGGCAGCGGGTCCGCTGCAGCAGGTTCCCCGCCGTCGTCGCCTGGTTGCGCAGCTGACCCGATGCGCCGGCCAGCAGCGCGCGCGACAGCACCGCGTAGTCGCGCCGCACGCGCGGGTCCGCGGCCAGGTCGGTGTTGCGCACCAGCGCACCGATGCGCAGGCCGCCGTCGGGCATCGCCTCGATCCGGTCCAGCGCGAGGTCGTTCACGTCGATCAGGTGGGCGGGCGTCTCGATCTGGAGCTTCATCAGGTCGAGCAGGTTGGTGCCGCCCGCAACGAAGCGCGAACCGGGAATGCGCGCTGCGGCCGCTGCGGCTTCCGCGGGCGTCGCGGCCCGCTCATAGGTAAACGGCTTCATCGCCTGACTCCCGCCACCTCGGCAATCGCGTCCTGGATGTTGGAATACGCGCCGCAGCGGCACAGGTTGCCGCTCATGCGCTCGCGGAATTCCGCCTCTCCCGGCTGCGGCGCGGCGTTGAGGTCGGCCGTCACGTGGCTGGGAATGCCCGCCCTCACCTCGTCCAGCATCGCCACCGCAGAACAGATCTGCCCGGGAGTGCAGAAGCCGCATTGGTAGCCGTCGTGCTTGACGAAGGCGGCCTGCATCGGATGCAGGTTGCGCGGCGTGCCCAGGCCTTCGATGGTGGTGATGTCGTGCCCTTCCTGCATCACGGCCAGTGTCAGGCAGGAGGTGACGCGGCGCCCGTCAACAATGACAGTGCACGCGCCGCACTGGCCCTGGTCGCAGCCTTTCTTGGTGCCGGTCAGGCGCAGCCGTTCGCGCAGCGCATCCAGCAGCGTGGTGCGCGGGTCGATCATCATCTGGTGCTCGGTGCCGTTGACTCTCAGGCGAATGCTCACGTTCGTGGGGCTGGCTGGAACGGCTCGCGGCGCTGCCGCAGCGGCCTGTGCAGGTTGTCCGTGGGATACCGCGACAACGCCTCCGACCGCCACCGCGGTCCCTTTGAGAATCTGTCGGCGAGCGGGATTGAATTCAGACATAGGCGAACTCCTGGAATGGTTGGGCGGGACACCAGTGCGTCCTTGAGTGCCGCGCGCGCCGGGCTGCAAGCGACAGAACCCGTCACCGCATATTCGCTCAGAGTTCAGGCCGGTGTCGTCCATTACATTAGGGACACACCGGCGGTGGCGGAATCGGTCAATTCATGGCGGATTCCGCCATTTCCTTGTCCAGCGCGACACCCCTTGACCTTCCCACAATTGGAAGGTCTATAGTGATGCCTTTACTTCATAACAAGGGCGACATGTTCGCGTTGCGCGCTGAAACCATGAAGGCGGCGGTTGCTGCCGGCGTGAACACTTATCGTAGATCAAGCTCGTCCCAATCCTGCTATACTTTCCCAAGATGAATCGAACGCTCAAGACATTGCTGCTCTGGCTTCTCATGGCCGTGCTGCCGCTGAATGCGGTAGCCGCGGCCGTTGGCGTGTCTTGCAAGGCCGTCCACGGCCAGCAGACCAGCGCTCATCCGGCCGGCCACCAGCAAGGCGGCCAGGCCGCGGCCGCCGGTCATTCCGGCCACGAGTCGGGCGCGCATGCAGCCGCATCGGCCCCGTTGGATGACGCGGACAGCAAGTTCAACCACTCGACCTGCAGCGCCTGCTCCGCATTCTGCATCGGCGCATTTGCCCCTCCACCTTCAGCGGTTCCATCACAATCCCCGACCGGGTCGGAATCCGTACTGATTACGCCCGCACCCTGGGTCGCCGGGTTCATACCCGACGGCCAGAAACGCCCTCCCCGGCAGCTCCCTGCCTGATCGCGGGATCGGCCGTACGCGGCGCGGATTCCCGAACCGAGACGTGCGCAAGCACGCCTGTTCCATCGATTGGAGGTTAATCTCATGAAAAATCTGTATTGGTTCGTCCTGGGCGCGCTCGCCAGCACCCACCTTGCTGCGATCGGCCAGGAGGCCGCTTCCAGGAAAGCGCACGATGCCGACGCCCCTGTCCCGGCGCTGGCATACCACTCCGCTTTCGAGGGCTTCTCCCTCACCGAGCGCGAGCCGGCCGTCACGCCCGACCAGGCGTGGCGCCCCGCACATGCGCAGTTGACGCAGGCGCAGGGGCACGCTGCGCACCACGGTGGCCACACCCAGGAGGCGGAGGCGCCAGCCCAGCCGGCTCCCAAGGCGCCGGCCAAGCCGCAGCCCAAGCCTGAACACCAGCACCAGCATCAGCACCAGCACGAGGGCAAATGAACATGACTAAGCAATACTTTCTGCGCCTGCGGCCCGTCGTCCTGGGCGTAGCCGCCCTGGCGCTCGCAGGTTGCACGACGTTCTCGCGCGACGGCGGCCTCGATGCCGTCTCCGCCATGACGGCGGAGCGAACCGGCCAGCCGATCCAGCTGGCCAAGCCCGGCTCCGCGCCCGCGACGACAGCCGGCACGGTCAGCGAGCTCCTGGCCAAGCCGCTCAGCGCCGAAGGCGCGGTCCAGGTGGCACTGCTGAACAACCCGGGGCTGCAGGCATCGTTCTCCCAGCTCGGCATCGCCGAAGCGGACCTGGTGCAGGCGGGCTGGATGAGCAACCCGAGCTTTTCGTTCGGCCGCTCTTCAGGCCCGCACGCCGTGGAGATCGAGCGGGCCATCATGTTCGACATCGTTGGCCTGCTGACGCTTCCCATGCGCAGCAAGATCGAAGCGTCACGTTTCGAATCGGCCAAGCTGCGGGCAGCCGCCGAAGCGGTGCGCCTGGCTACCGACACGCGCAAGGCCTACTTCAATGCGGTCTCCGCACAGCAGGCCGCCCTGTATGCGGAACAGGTCCACACGGCTGCCGAAGCCAGCGCGGAACTGGCGAAGCGCATGGCCAAGGTCGGCAACCTGAGCAAACTGGACCAGGCACGCGAGCAGGCGTTCTATTCCGATGCCACAGCCCAGCTGGCGCGCAGCCGCCATAACGCCACCGCAGCGCGCGAACAACTGGCGCGGCTGTTGGGCGTATGGGGCGAACAGACGAAGTTCCAACTGCCGGACCGCTTGCCTGATCTGCCGCAGCAACCCGCAGCGGCTGAGCGCCTTGAAGCGCGCGCCATGCAGCAGCGGCTGGATGTGCAGATGGCCAAACGCGAAGCGGCGCTGACCGCGAACGCACTCGGCCTGTCGAAGACCACCCGCTTCATCAACGTGCTGCACGGCGGTTACGTCAACAGGAGCGTCACCGGCGAAGAGCGCGAGGACGGCTACGAGATCGAACTGGAGCTGCCGCTGTTCGACTGGGGCGGTGCGCGTGTCGCACGTGCGGAAGCCATTTACATGCAGGCGGTCAGCCGCACCGCCGATACGGCGATCCGGGCACGGTCGCAGGTGCGCGAAGCGTATTCGGCCTACCGCACCACCTATGACGTGGCCCGGCACTATCGCGACGAGGTCGTCCCGCTGCGCAAGCAGATCTCCGACGAGATGCTGTTGCGTTACAACGGCATGTTGATCAGCACTTTCGAGCTGCTGTCCGATGCGCGTGCCCAGATCGGCGCCGTGAACGCATCGATCGAAGCGCAGCGCGACTTCTGGATCGCGGAGACGGAACTGCAGGCTGCCATCAACGGCACCGGCGGCGCCTCCATGCAAATGAACGCGCAGGCGGCAGGCGACGCGCCCCAAGGACATTAAACAGGATGACATCAATGAATTCACGTCGCAATTTCTTCACCGGCGCGGCAGCCCTGGTCGGGGCCGGCCTGGTTAGCCGCGTCGGCGCGGCCTCGCTGCCGGAGGCGCCGGTCATGGACAACGCCAACACGCAACCGCCGCTGGTGCCAAATACCGGCCGCCATTTCAACGGGGTGGTCACGCTCAACGGCTGGTCCCTGCCCTGGCGCATGAACAACGGCGTCAAGGAGTTCCACCTGATCGCCGAGCCCGTGGTGCGCGAGATCGCGCCCGGCATGAAAGCCAACCTGTGGGGCTATAACGGCCAGAGCCCGGGCCCGACGATCGAAGTCGTCGAGGGCGACCGTGTCCGCATCTTCGTCACCAACCGCCTGCCTGAACACACCAGCATCCACTGGCATGGCCAGCGCCTGCCGAACGGGATGGACGGGGTCACCGGCCTGAACCAGCCCGGCATCCAGCCGGGCAAGACCTTTGTCTACGAGTTCGTGGCGCAGCGGCCTGGCACGTTCATGTACCACCCGCACGCGGACGAGATGGTCCAGATGGCGATGGGCATGATGGGCTTCTGGGTGACGCATCCGAAGAATCCGGCGCACCATGCGGTCGACCGCGACTTTGTGTTCCTGCTGAACGCTTACGACATCGATCCGGGCAGCTATACCCCGCGCACCAACACGATGCTCGACTTTAACCTGTGGACCTTCAACAGCCGCGTGTTCCCGGGCATCGACTCGATGAATGTGCGCCAGGGCGACCGCGTGCGCATCCGCGCCGGCAACCTCACGATGACCAACCATCCACTGCACATCCACGGCCACGAATTCGAAGTGACCGGCACCGATGGCGGCTGGATCAGGCCGCAATCGCGCTGGCCGGAGGTCACCACCGATATCGCGGTCGGCCAGATGCGCGCGATCGAATTCGTCGCCACCGCTCCGGGCGACTGGGCCTTCCACTGCCACAAGTCGCACCACACGATGAACGCAATGGGCCATGATGTGCCGAACCTGATCGGCGTCGACCACCGCGGCATCGCCGAGAAGATCAACAAGCTGGTGCCCGACTACATGGTCATGGGCGACAAGGGCGGTTCGATGGGCGACATGGAAATGCCGCTGCCGGAGAACACCCTGCCGATGATGACCGGCCAGGGCCCGTTTGGCGGTGTCGAAATGGGCGGCATGTTCACGGTGGTCAAAGTGCGCAAGGAGCAAAAGCGCGGCGACTATTCCGACCCGGGCTGGTACAAGCACCCTGCGGGCACGGTCGCGTACGAGTGGAAAGGCGAATTGCCGCCGGCGGCACGCGCCACATCTGCAGGCGGCCAGTCCATGCCGCGTGCAAAACCGGGCATGCCGGTCGAATTCAAGGTCCGCAAGCCGAAAAGCCACGGCCATCATTAATCAAGCAGCACGATCAACCACTGAAACCAAGTAAAGGAATCTTCATGAAAGCATTTACCACCTTCGCAGCAGCAGCCCTGTTCGCCGTTTCCACCGCAGGCACGGCAATGGCACAGGACGCGCACGCGGCCCACGGCGCCCATGCGGCACACGGTACGCACTCGGCTCCCTCTGCTGACGCGGCGCTGGTTAGCGGCGAAATCAAAAAGGTCGACAAGGAAGCAGGCAAAATTACCATCCGCCATGGCGAGATCAAGAACCTGGGCATGGGTGCGATGACGATGGTGTTCCGCGTCAAGGACCCGGCTATGCTCGGCCAGGTCAAGGCTGGCGACAAGGTCAACTTCGCCGCGGAAAAGATCAACGGCGCGATCACGGTCGTGCGCCTCGAAGCGGCCAAGTAACAACAACATGAGCGCCTCCTTCCGGAGGCGCTTTTTGATGGGAGACAGTCATGGTTTTGAGACAGCTTTGCGCATTGGCGGCATTCGCCTGCAGTGCCGCGCTCACGCCTCCGGCTTTCGCACATGCGAAGCTGTTGGCATCGCAGCCCGCTGCGAACAGCGTGGTTGATGTAGCGCCTGCGGTCATGCACCTGCAGTTCAGCGACACGGTCGAACTCGCGTTCAGCAAGGTCAGGCTGGTGGACCAGGCCGGAGTTGCAGGTGCGCCCCTGAAAGTCGCGCGAGATGGCAGCAATCCGAAAGCGCTGATCGCCACGCTGCCGCCGCTGAAATCCGGACGCCACCGCGTCCAGTGGAGCACCGTCACGCGCGACGGCCACAAGGTCAAAGGCGACATCGCATTCCAGGTCAGGTAGCCTGCGGATGGATCTCGCCACCTTTCAGCTGGCAGCAAGCGTCGCCCTGAACCTGGCGATGGCAGTCGTCATGGGCGCCAGCCTGTCGGGCATGGCGCTTCGCCAGGCGGGTTCCGCATGGGCGGCACAACACGCGGCCGGACTGCGTAGCGCCGCGCTGGGCGCGACCGGCGCCGCCATCGCCGCCAGCTGCCTGCTACTGTGGCTGGACGCTGCGTACATGGCCGAAGTGCCGCTGGCCGAAGCCGGTCCGGCGGTTATCACGACGCTGAGTGCCACGCATCATGGCTTCGCATGGAGCATCGGCATCGCGTCCCTGGCCGCGATCGCACTGGCGTCCGCAGCGCTGGCATGGCCGCGTGCCGGCACCGTGGCGGCGTGGGCGCGCCTGCTGGCAATCGGCGCGTTCCTCTACAGCCGCAGCATCGTCGGCCACGCTGGCGCCGGAGACGGGACCGGCTGGGCAGTCGCTGCCGAATGGACGCACCTGGCGCTGGCGAGCGCCTGGGTCGGTGAAGTCCTGGTGGCGGGCCTGCTGGTACTGCGCACGCCGGCCAGTCCCGCGCCCGGCGCGATGCCGGATCGCGCAGCGTACATCCAGGGCTTGTCGACGATCGCGTCGATCGCGCTGGCCGGCATCGTGGCGACCGGCGTTTTCAGCGCCTGGCGCGGGCTGGGCGGCATCGAGAATGCGACCGGCAACCCATACGCCACGGCCCTGCTGGCCAAGCTTGCACTGGTGGCTTGCGCAGCGCTGCTGGGCGGCGCCAACCGGTTCCTGGTCATGCCCGGCTTGCTGGCCGGCCTGCGCGGTCACGATGATCGCGCTGGCAGGCTGGATCGCAGGTTTGCATGGATACTCCAGCTCGAAGCACTGGTGCTGGCCGCCGTCCTGGTGATGGCGGCGATCCTGAGTTCAACTTCACCACCCACCGCCGCCTGATCGGCATCCCCAACCACGGAGCACCCATGAACATGAACAAGCTGTTTGCCATTGCAGTGTTTTCCGCCGCCGCCGCATCGCCAGCCAGCCATGCGGCCGAGGCGAAAGATACCTTGGCCGCCTTCCACGCAGCGCTGGCAGCAGGAGACCGCACCAGGGCACTGGAAGCGCTGGCACCACAGGCAGTCATCTATGAGTCGGGTTATGTGGAACGTTCGCGCGATGAATACGCTAGCCACCACCTGGGCGGCGACATGGCGTTTGCGAAAACGGCGACGCGCAAAGTGCTGAAGCAAAGCGAGCACCTTGCCGGCAATACGGCGATCGTCTGGCAGGAAACCGAAACGACAGGGACCGCACGCGGCCAGGCAGTCCATGTGTTGGGAACGGAAACGGCAGTACTGCAAAAGCAGGGCGACGCCTGGACAATCGTCCACATCCACTGGTCGTCGCGCAAGGCCAAGTGATCCGGCCGGGGTGATGGCCTGCACTGCGCAGCGCCAGGGGGCAGTCCCTCGGGAACAACCCCCTGTCGCTTAACGGTGCTCGATCACACCTTGAAGTCGTCGAACGCGATGTGCTCGTCGCTGACGCCAAGCTCGCGCAGCAGCTTGCGGGTGGCCTCCAGCATGGCCGGCGGACCGCACAGGTAGAAGTCGCAGGCCGCCAGGTCCGGATGCTGGCGCAGCAAGGCCTCGTGCGCGGCTTCATGCACCAGGCCCTTCGCCACGTCCTGCGCCGTCGCGTCCTCGTCGGACAGTACCAGGTGCCACTTGAAGTTCGGATGGCGGGCGGCGAAGGCCTTCATTTCGTCGACGTAGGGCGCATCGCGATGGCTGCGGGCCCCGTACCAGAAGTGGACCGGCTCCGACACGCCGTTATCGAGCATGGCGTGGATCATCGCGCGCAGCGGCGCCATGCCGGCCCCGCCGCCGATGATAACCTTCTCGCGATTGCCCGGCTTGATCGCAAAGTCGCCAAAGGCGCCGCTGAAGCGCACCTTGTCGCCTTCCTTCAGCGTGTACATGTAGCTCGATCCCCGGCCAGGCTGCTGCCCTGGAATGAAGCGCACCAGCAGCGTCAGCTGCCCGCCGGCCTTTTCGACCGGGATGGCCAGCGAATACGAGCGCCGCAGCGGCACCGGACTATTCCAGCTATCCGGCAGGGCCATCCCTTTCCAGTCGTCGCGATGCTCGTCCGGCAGCTGGATATCGCTGGCGCTGCGCACATATTGCGGCACATGCACCTGGATGTAGCTCCCCGGGCGGCATTCCAGCTGTGCGGACGGGCGCAGCGTGATCTCGCGCAGGAATGGCGCCACCGCCCTGACCTGTGTCACGGTCGCCTCGTACTCGGCCGCGAGCGCATCGGCATTCGCCACATCGATGTCCATGCTTCCGTGCAGCGGAAGGTTGCAGGCCAGGCGGTAGCCGGCCGCCAGCTTTTGTGGCGACAGCATTGCCCGGTCCGCGGCGGTCGGTTCCGGAACCGTTCCGCGGCAGCGCACTTCGCACAGACCGCAGCTCTGGCCACCGCCGCAATTCGAAGGCAGCTGCAGGCCATGGCGCGCGAGCGCCTGGAATACGGTATCGCCCTGGTTGGCCGGGACGGTACACAGTTTGCCGCCATCGCCGCTAAAGACGTTGACTGACGTAGCGCGGCGCCACTTCGCCGGCACGAACTCGGACAGCCGGAAGCTGGCGAACAGCAGCCAGACGCCGGTCAGCGCCATCCACACGCCGCCGATCGCACTGGTGACCAGCAGCTTGTTATTGAAGTTCTCCCGCTCCGCGTAGTCCATGATGTGCAGCATCCAGAAGAAGTCGAACACGCGCCAGGTGCTGTTGCGGTGTTCCAGCACATTGCCGGTTCGGGCCGAGACATAGACGCTGGTATCGTCGCTGTCGCTGAAGTCGACGCGCCAGACCGGCTCCTTGTGCTTGCGCGTTTCCGGACTATAGGAAAGCAGCCGCGGCGCCTGCGCCGTGCCGGGTCCGGAATAGGACGCCTGGGCGAGTTTCGTCACCAGCGCGGGATCGAGGTCGAGGCGGCTGCCGGTATCGGCCCGGACAATCCAGCCGCTCTTGTCGTTCACCAGGCGGTAAACGGGAATGTCGAGCAGCCAGCCGGAACTCGCCACCTTGACCGGCGCGCTGCTGCTGGCCACCACCGTCTCCAGCGGCTGCGCGTTGGCAGGCCAGGTGCCGGCGGCGGGAGGCTTGATGCGGAACTCGCGGCCTGCGACCTTGGCCGCATCGAACAGGCTCATGACCACGCCGCTGGCCAGCCACAGCACGAACTGGATCGCAATGATCAGGCCGACCCATTTGTGTATCTTTCGCATCCAGGGCGTCATGTGCGCTTCCTCCGGTTAAAGCTGTACAGCAGCAGCCATGCACCGCTCAGCGCGAACACCAGGCCGGTGATCGATGCGACCCGCAGCAGCGTATTGTTCACGTCCTCGCGCGCCTCGTAATCCATGATGTGGAGCATCCACACGAAGTCGAACCAGCGCCACAGTTCATGGCGGCGCGCCAGCAGTTCGCCGGTGTCGGGCGCGTAGTAGAACGTCGTTTTACCAGCGTCGTCGAAATGCACTGCCCACATCGGGACGGGGCGGGTTCCCACTTCCTGCGGCGCCTTGGTGATCCACTCCACTTTCGTGATCGGGCCGTCGCCGGTGTACGCGGCCTGCGCCAGCGCACGCACCGTCGAGTCGGGAATCGGACTGAGCCTGGCGCCGTTCACGGCGTCCACCAGTGTGACTTGCTTGTCCTGCCTGAGCTCATACACCTCGCGGTCGCCCAGCGTCTTCAACTTGAGTGCCGTAATTCCCGGATACTGCCGGGCCAGCTCCGCGCTGCCGATCCTGGCCAGCCCCGGTTGCAGCGGCTCGCCGTGAAGGTGGGCGAGATGGTCGCCGTGGATGATTTCCAGCGGCACCACGACCATGTACAGCCCGCTGATCATCCACAACAGCGCCTGCACCCCTACGACGAGTCCCAGCCACTTATGGACGCGCCTTACCCAAAACGATGTTTGCATTTCTACCTGCCGATCATGAAGTTGTCGCCGTCATTCCCACTGTGGTGGAAATGACGGCTCCTGTCAGTTATCAGAAGCGATAACCGAGGCGCACGTGCCAGCGGCGGCCGAGCAGGTCGTAGGTCATGGTGTCGGTATTACCGTCGGTCCAGCTCTGGATGTATGGCGGCTTCTTGTCGAACAGGTTGTCGATACCGAAGGACAGCGACAGCGCCTGGTTGAACGCGTACTTCACGCTGGCGTTGTGGTACGCCACCGATGGCGCGCGCGCACCGATGTCCCCGGGCGAAGCGTTGATGTCGTCAGCCGATCCGATGTACTGGATGTTGTAGGAACCGGACCACGGGCCGTTGGCCAGGGTCAGGTTCGCGCTGGAACGCCACTCGGCGTAGCTGCCGCGGCCGCCGGTGATCTTGCCGGCGTACTCGATCGTGTCGCCGCCAGGGAACGGAGTCACGTCGTAGCGGGTCAGGCGCGACACGTCGGCCGACACCGAGGAACGCCACCCGAACAGGCTGAAATCGTACAGCATGCCCAGGTCGATGCCGGACACGCGCTGCTGCGCTGCGTTGGACGGTTGCGACGACAGGAAGTTGATTTCCTTCGACTGCGGATCACGCGTGAAGCTCGACGGGCTGCAGAAGATGTGCGCCATGTTCGGGGTGTTGTAGCACACCGACAGCTTGGTCGAACCCGGCACCGTTTCGATCGCATTGTCGATCTCGATATTGAAATAGTCGAGCGTGACGGTCATCTCGCGTGCAGGCGTCCACACCGCGCCGACCGTGAAGGTGTCCGCGTCTTCCGGCTGCAGGTCGATGTTGCCGCCGCCCGTGGTCAGGATCGAGGTGCCCAGCTGGCGGTAGCCGGCCGGCAGGCCGCTGGCCTGGCAGTTCTTGTACACGTTCGAATTCGGATCGAGCGTGTTCCAGTTGTTGCAAGGGTCGGTGGTGGTCAGGTTGCCTTCGGAGACGCCGCCGAACAGTTCTGGCACGTTCGGTACGCGGAATGCCGTGGACTTGTTGGCGCGGATCTTCAGCGATGGAATCACCTGCCAGTCGAGGCCTACTTTGTAGGTGCTCTTCGAACCGAACAGGCTGTAGTCAGAATAGCGTGCGGCCGTATTCAGGTACAGCGACTTCACCATTGGCACGTCTTTGAGGAGCGGGACCTGCAGCTCGGCGAACACTTCGCGCGCGCTGTAGGCACCGGCGATCGGGTCCTGCGCATTGGTGTTGGCGGCGCCGGCCACGATCAGGCTGTCCGGATCGCGCCAGCCCTTCTCTTCGCGGTATTCGAAGCCGGACGCGAAGCCGACTGCGCCCGCCGGCAGGGAGAACAGCTCGCCGCTGACGCTGGCCACGAAGCTCTTCTGATCATTGCCGCCGGTGTCGCGGGTGTTGGTATGGATGTAATCCAGCACAGCCTGCGACAGGTTGCCGTAACCGAGGTAGTTACCGCACGGCGCAGCGGTGGCGCTGGTGCCGCAGGTCGCGGCATTCAGCGTCGCGTCCACGCGGTCCAGGTTGATGATGTTGGTCATGCCGTCGATGCCGGTATTGCGGCCCCAGTTGACCGAAGCGGACCAGTCCCATTTTTCGCCGAGTGCGCCGTTCACGCCAGCGACGATACGGAAGGTGTTGGTCTCCTGGAAGAAGTTACGTGGCCCCACTTCGGCCACACGGCGGCGCTCCAGGGTCAGGTCCTGGCCGGTCGGATTGGTCGGGTGCGAGGCCGCGATGCGGATCGGGCGCATGGCGCCGATCGCGCCCGGCGTTGCGAGCTGTTCCGACTGGCGGTTGGTGAACATCAGTTCGCTGAACAAAGCGATCTTGTCGTTCACGATGTGGTTGCCGAACGCGCTCACGCCGATGCGCTTGATCGGGTTGACTGCGTTCAGGAAGGGATTGCTGTTGTAGCCGTGCTTGGCGGCGGAGTAAGGCTCGTAGCCGCGTGGGTTGCCGTTCGGGTCCTGGTTGAAATTGACGCGGGTGCCGTCGGCAAGGCGCGCGCGCCCGCCGATGGTCGCCGAGCTGCCCGAACAGACCAGCTCGCCGTCATCCTCGAACAGCGCGCACGGTGCGCGGCTGGCCAGGTTCACTTCCTCGCTCTCGGAATAGTTCAGCGAAGCGATCATCGAACTGCGGTCGGTGCGGGTGCCCCACACCAGGTCGGCCGACATCTCGGCGCCGTCGCCTTTGGCGGTCTTGCCGTAGCGGGTGGCCAGCTCGACGCCCTCGACGCTGCGCTTGGTGATGATATTGACCACGCCCGCAACCGCGTCGGCGCCATAGATGGCGGAGGCGCCGTCGCGCAGCACTTCGATGCGCTCGATCATGGCCACCGGAATCATGTTCAGGTCGACCGAGCTGTTGGCCCCGGTACCGCCGCTGACGACGCGGCGGCCATTCAGCAGCACCAGCGTCCGGTCGATGCCCAGGCCGCGCAGGTTGACCTGCGTGGTGCCGTAACCGTTACTGGTCCAGTAGGCGCTGGTCTGGTTGCCCGCCGTGCCGGCGGACGAAGGGAGGCGCTGCAGCAGCGTCTCGACCGAAATGGCGCCGGAGCGCTGGATCGACTCCGCGTCGATCACGGTAACTGGCCCCACTCCGGAAATCTGTTCCTGGCGCACATTGATGCGGCTACCCGTCACCTGCACCTTGGACATCTGGCCGCCGGCGGCGGCTGCTGCCGGAGCAGTTTCCTGCGCCTGGACGCTTTGAATCAGAAGTAATACACCTACGGCCGTTGCTGTCTGCTTGAACATGTGGTCTCCAATAATCGAACGATCAACCGTGATCGAACTGCAGGCATATTAATTGCTAGCCTGCACTTCTTACACGCTCCGCCTGCATAGACATCTTTTTGTTACGCGCTTTACTTGTCTATACAATTGAAAATACATCCGCGCTTGATGTGTTGCAAGGACTTTTTTTACTAATCGTGCTTGAAATGACACACTCGTTCCGCCGTGGCCCGTAGGACGTACCGTCAAGCTGGCATACCAGTGTCACCTAATAGCACATTCGTTCACCCTTCTCCGCCGCATCAACAGGAAGGCGGCGGGCATGACCAGCATCGACAACAGCGGCGCGGTCACCATACCACCCACCATCGGCGCCGAAATCCGCTGCATGATTTCGGATCCGGGGCCCGAACCGATGAAAATCGGGACCAGGCCGGCGATGATGACCGCCACCGTCATCGCCTTCGGGCGCACGCGCAGCACCGCGCCTTCGCGGATGGCGTCGCGCAGGTCAGCCTCACTGGTGCGGCCCGCGGCCAGCCGGTCATCCCAAGCCTGCTTTAGGTACAGCAGCATGATCACGCCGAATTCGGCGGCGACGCCGGCCAGTGCAATGAAACCGATCGCACTCGCCACCGATACGTGGTGGCCGAGCATCCACAACAGCCAGATGCCACCCGCCAGCGCGAACGGCAGCGTCGCCATGATCAGTGCGGCTTCGTCCGCACGCTTGAAGATCAGGTAGAGCAGCACAAAGATGATCGCCAGCGTGGCCGGAACCACCACTTTCAGCCTCGCCGCGGCCCGTTCCATGTACTCGAACTGGCCGGACCACGACACCGCATACCCGGCGGGGAGCGTGACTTCGCGCGCGACGACTTCCTGCATGTCGCGCACCACCGACTGCATATCGCGGCCGCGGATATCGACATAGATCCAGCCGGACAGGCGCGCGTTCTCGCTGCGCAGCATGGGTGGGCCATCGCTGACGCGCACCGACGCCACATCGCCCAGCCGCAGCTGCGCGCCGCGCGCCGTCAGTACCGGCAGCTGTCGCAGCTTCTCGACCGAGTCCCGCAGTTCGCGCGGATAGCGCACATTGATCGGGAAGCGCTGCAGTCCCTCCACGGTCTCTCCGATGTTGTCGCCGCCGATTGCAGCCGACACGAGGCTGTGCACGTCGGCGATATTCAGCCCGTATCGCGCCGCCACGTCGCGGTCCACATCGACATCGACGTAGCGCCCCCCGACCAGCCGTTCGGCCAGCGCGCTTGAGACGCCGGGGACGGGCTTTACCAGCCGCTCGACCTGGCCCGCGATGCGGTCGATCTCCTTCAGGTCGGAGCCGGACACCTTGATCCCGACCGGGCTCTTGATACCGGTCGCCAGCATGTCGATGCGGTTGCGGATCGGCGGAACCCAGATGTTGGAGAGGCCAGGCACCCGCACCACCGCATCCAGTTCCTCCACCAGCTTGTCGGTCGTCATGCCCGGGCGCCACTGGTCGCGCGGTTTGAACCGGATCGTGGTTTCGAACATTTCAAGCGGCGCCGGATCGGTGGCGGTCTCCGCGCGCCCGGCCTTGCCAAACACGCTTGCCACTTCGGGCACGGTGCGGATCAGGCGATCGGTCTGCTGCAGCAGTTCGCCCACCTTGCCGGCGGAAAGTCCCGGCAGTGCAGACGGCATGTACAGCAGGTCGCCCTCGTCCATCGCCGGCATGAATTCCCCGCCCAGCCGCGTCAGCGGCCAGATCGTCACGATGGCGATGACGCCCGCCGCTACCAGCGTCGCTTTCGGGAAGCGCAGCACCGCTTCGAGCAAGGGCCGGTACAGCGCGATGAGGAAGCGGTTGAGCGGATTCGCGTGTTCGTCCGGGATGCGCCCGCGGATCAGGTAGCCCATCAGCACCGGGATCAGCGTGACCGCCAGGCCGGCCGCCGCCGCCATCGCATAGGTCTTGGTGAAGGCCAGCGGCGAGAACAGGCGCCCTTCCTGCGCTTCCAGCGTGAATACGGGGATGAAGGACAGCACGATGATCATCAGCGAGAAGAAGAGCGCAGGGCCCACCTCGGCCGCGGCATCGCCGATGACGCGCCAGCGTTCCTCGCCCGCCAGCTCCTCGCCGGGGCGCGCATGGCGCCATGCTTCCAGGTGCTTGTGCGCGTTCTCGATCATCACCACCGCCGCGTCCACCATCGCGCCCACCGCGATCGCGATGCCGCCCAGCGACATGATGTTCGCGTTCACGCCCTGGTAATGCATCACGATGAACGAGACCAGGATCCCGATCGGCAGCGTGATGATCGCCACCAGCGCCGAGCGCGCGTGGAACAGGAACAGCGCGCACACCAGCGCGACAACGATGAATTCCTCGATCAGCTTCTCGCTCAGGTTGCGGATCGCGCCCTTGATCAGGCCCGAACGGTCATAGGTCGCCACCACCTCGACTCCCGGCGGCAGGCTGGACCTGAGCGTTTCAAGCTTGGCCTTGACTGCCTCGATGGTGTCGAGCGCGTTCTTCCCGGAGCGCATGATGATCACGCCGCCGGCCACTTCGCCTTCGCCATTCAGTTCGGCGATCCCGCGCCGCATTTCGGGGCCGACCTGCACGCGCGCCACGTCCCCCAGGCGCACCGGAACGCCGGCCGCGCTGGCGCTCAGCGGAATCTTGCGGAAATCGTCCAGCGACTGGAGGTAGCCGCTGGCGCGCACCATGTACTCGGCCTCGCCCATCTCGAGCAGCGCACCACCGGTTTCCTGGTTCGCCTTTTGCACCGCGTCGACCACCGTGCCGTGCGCGATGCCGTAGGCGCGCATCTTGTCCGGATCCAGCACGATTTGGTACTGGCGCACCATGCCTCCCAGGCTTGCGACCTCCGCGACATTGGCCACCGTCTTCAGCTCGTACTTCAGGAACCAGTCCTGCAGCGCGCGCAGTTGCGACAGGTCCATCTTGCCGCTGCGGTCGACCAGCGCATACTCATACACCCAGCCGACACCACTTGCGTCCGGACCGAGCGAGGTTTTGGCCTGCTGCGGCAGGCGTGACTGAACCTGGTTCAGGTACTCCAGCACGCGCGAGCGCGCCCAGTACGGATCGGTGCCGTCCTCGAACAGGATATAGACGAACGAGTCGCCGAAGAAGGAATAGCCGCGCACACTCTTCGCACCCGGCACCGACAGCATCGTCGTGGTCAGCGGATACGTGACCTGGTTCTCGACGATCTGCGGCGCCTGGCCGGGATAGGCGGTGCGGATGATGACCTGCACATCGGACAGGTCGGGCAGCGCATCGAGCGGCGCGCGCTGGACCGACCAGGTGCCCCATGCGATGAGCATGGCCGTGGCCAGCAGGACCAGGAAGCGGTTGCCGATCGACCAGCGTATCAGTCTGGCGATCATTTGGCCTCCTTCGCTGCGCCATGCGCATGTGCACCGCCCTGCGCTGGCTGGATCCGGACGATTTCGTAATCGCCTTCGCTGGTCCGGTGCAAGTCAAAGGAGACGGTATCGCCGACCGCCAGTTGCTTCGGCAGACGTGCCGGAGCGATCTTGAACCCCATGGTCATCGCAGGCCACTTCAGGCTGGCAATGGGACCGTGCGATAGCGTGACGTGGTCTTTCTCGACCAGCTCCACCTTGCCTTCCCCACGGTGGGTGCCCGCCGCCGGTGCGTTCTTCCCATGCGCCGGTGCCGCTCCCATCCGGGTTGCGGTGCCGCGCAGGCTGGCTTCGGAGTCGATCAGGAACTGGCCCGATACCACCACCCGCTGGCCGGCCTCCAGGCCGCGCAGGATTTCGGTCCGGCCGCCCTGTTCGGCCCCGGTGTCGACGTCGACAGGCGTGAACCCGCCATCTTCACGTGCAAGCATGACCACGCTGCGGGTGCCTGTCACGATGACCGCTTCGGTCGGCACTGTCAGCACACCGGCGCGCGCAGCCGGCGCAAAGCTGACGTTCGCGAACATGCCCGGGACCAGGCGGTGTCCCGGGTTGGGCAATTCGATACGCGCCAGCAGCGTCCGCGTGCCCGCATTCACTTCGGGCAGGAGCGCCCCCACCCTGCCCTGCAGCGAGCCTGCCAGCGCAGGCGCGCGCACTGCGACGGTGCTGCCAGGGCGAACCTGTGCGGCCAGCGCTTCCGGCACCTCGGCGTTGACCCACACCGTATCCAGGCCGTTGATACGGAATAGCGGCGTCCCCATGGACACGGTCATGCCCTCGCGCGCCTCCAGCGACGCCACTACGCCGCCCACCGGAGCCCGCACCGTCAGGCGCGGCTGCACCTTGCCGCTCGATGCGACCATTGCGACCTGGTCCTCCGTCATCCCCACCAGCCGCATGCGCTGGCGAGCGGCGTCCAGCAGGCCCTCCGCCCCGTTGCCCTGCATGCGGCTGACCGCGAGGTACTCTTCCTGCGCAGCCACCCATTCGGGCATGTAAACTTCGGCCAGCGCCTGGCCTTTGCGGACCGGATCGAGCGGCGCCCTGACAAACAGGCGCTCGACGAATCCATTGCTGCGAGCCTGCACCAGTGCCACCGCGCGTTCGTTATACGCCACGTTGCCGACCGCCTCCAGCGTCGGCACCATCGGGCCGGCCGACACTTCTTCAGTGCGGATGCCCAGGTTCTGCCGCACGCGCGGGTCGATGGTGACGGCGCTTCCACCGGCGGCTTCGTCGGCATACACCGGCACCAGCGGCATATCCATGAACGGCGACTTGCCGGGTTTGTCGAATTTCTGGCCCGGCGCCATCGGGTCATGCCAATAGAGGACCTTGCGCTCCGCCGGTTTTCCGGATGCCTGCTGGCCGGCCGGCGCGCTTTGCATTTGCATGCCCTGCTTCATGCCGATCCGGTACATGCCATATCCGCCCGCAGCAAGCACACCGGCGGCGACCATCGCGAGGACGATTTTCTGGTTCTTCATTTGACATCCTTGTTCGGCTGAGCGGCCAGCGTTCCCTCGTGCGGGAACTGGAAATTGAGTTGAGCCCACAGCCGGGCCGTCTCGGCCTCCAGCTGCAGCACCTGAAGTCTGGTTTCGATCTCGCCGCGGCGAGTCGACAACACCTCCGCCAGCGAGGCTTTGCCGCCACGGTATGCTGCGGTCGCAGCCTGCGTGCCAGCGTCAGCGAGCGGCAGCAGCTCGCGCTGGAAGCGCGCCAGCCGTTCGCTGTTGCTTTGCCATTCGTTGTACATCTCGCGCACTTCGGCCACGTGGGCGCGTTCTGCGTCCTGGCGCTCCGCCTTCGCATGCGCGGCGAGCGACAGGCTTGCGGACAGTTCGCGGTCCTGACGGTTCTTGCGGTCCCACTGGAGTGGCAAGGAAAGCTCCACCGAGACCATGTCGGAGAAGGCGCTGCCGCGCTTCTGGTACGCCACTTCGACGCTCCAATCGGCCTTCCGGTTCGCGCGCGCCAGCCGTGCATTGGTCTGTGCGATCGCCTCGTCCAATGCCATCACGTTCAAATCGGGATGATGGGCGAGCGTGTCTTCGATTTCGGTGGGGTGATAGGCGATGCGGTCGAGTACCGGGGCTTGCGCCAGCGTGCCGCCAGACGCATCGCCCACCCAGCGCGCCAGCCTGACCCTGGCGTTGGCGATCATCCGGGTGGACTGGCTGCGGCGGTCTTCGATCTCGATCAGCATTTTCTTTGCATCGATGATGTCGGCCTGGCGCCCGCGGCCGGCGCGGTACGCCGCCTCGGCTGCCTCGATCTCGAGGCGTGCCTGCACCAGCTGCTCGGCCAGCAGCGCGGCCTGCGCCTGCGCGTAATACAGGTCCAGCCATGCCAGCGCCGTATCGCGCTGGATCGTTACGATCTGCACTGCCTTCTGGGCCTTGACCTTGTCCGCCTCGCGCTCGAACAGTTCGGCGCGCAGGCGGCGCTTGTCGGAGCGCGGGAACTCCTGCATCAGGCCGATGCGACGCATCGTCATCGATTCCTTGTTCAAGCTGAAGCGCTCGGGACCGTCCAGCGGAAGGTTTTCGATCCCAGCCTTGAGGACCGGGTCAGGCAGCTGCCGGGCAGCGCTGGCCATCTCGCGGGCCGAGGCGAGGGCATCGTCCTTGCCCTTTAGCGAGTACGAGCGTTCAACGGCCAGCTGTTGGGCGCGTTCAAGCGTCAGTGCGGGATCGGCGGCAGCGGCGCCGCCAAGCATGAGCAGGCATGCCAGGCATATCGCACGCGCGGCAGTGTTTGGCGTCCGGGCGGACGCGGGTAACAAGGAAAACATAGCGACTCCAGAAAGCGACAATCAGGCTCGCGCGCAAACTGCGCGCGGCATCAGGATCGGGCGGACAGGAGCTTAATGGCGCAAACAGCAGTTGCGGATCGCCAGCGGGGGCGCGATCGCATGTTCGAGCGAGGGGATGAGATGGGAAGTGGAAGCGTAAGGTGGAGCGGGATCCGGCGGCACCAGGCGCCATGCGCTGGTCGCAATGAACGGCTGGAGCAGCGGCGCAGCAGGCTTGTCGAGCGACTGGTTGCCTGCCTGGTCGTGCGCTTGGCAGAGGTTCGGCTGGTCCGGGTCTGCATCGGCACACGATGACATGTCACCGTTTGAATCCGCCGCAAGCAGCGCCGTCTTGCCGTGGCCTGTCTCCAGCGCAGGGCACTCATACGCTGCAACAGCAAGCTGCATGAACAGCATGCTGAACAGGGTGACGATGGCTGCGAGAAGCCTGGACGGGCGGGTTTTCATAATCTCCGGCAATCCTACCGAGCGCCTATGGCCTTGTCAAACCGCGTCGCAGAGGGGGCTCGTACGGTGTTGCATGGCAGCGGCCAATCACATTCTTTTCCGAATTATCTTGATATAGATCAAACATACTTCGCTCCGATTCATCCTATATTCGCGCGGGTGCCGGCACGCCAGGCAGCGCACAGCCATGTACAGCGAATTCGAAATCCTGCGAGGATAAAAAAATCCCGACGTCTCAGGAGAGCGTCGGGTTCTTAATGTCCCCGAGAGCGACGATGTTCAGGCGGAGACGGTGGGATTCGAACTCAACTATGCGGTTTCAGGTCATTTCGCGCACGTGCCACAGCACGCCGGCGGGATCGCAAAATTGCATCATAAGCCCCTCCTCCTGTATATGGGGGACAGAGAGTACTTTGGCCGTACCGCCGTAGCGTTTAGGCAAATCGAGCCTATCCAAATGCAGGGCCCACGCATGAACGTCTTCCACATACAGACATAACATGGTGTTCGCCGCCCATGCATCTACATAGTAGTCCTGTAGCCAAAAGCCGTAATCCTGCATGACAAATTGGGCGGATTTGGCGGTCGCAATGGCCTTGGTGAAGCCAATATCTTCATAGAATACGCTGCTCAACTGAAAATCCACGGCCGGGACAAACGCCATCACATTCTTAATCTGTAGATTATTCACTCTTGGTGCCCCTTGAAGCGCCTCTCGGCGAAAATGAAGATTTTTCCTGCCAATGTCGGATCAACGCAAGAACGTGCGGTTAGAACTGTAGCAGCGATTCGAAAAAAAACGGATGAAATCTTTGTCCGCAACCTACCCATTGGCTCTGGTCCTGCGCCGATGCGCTCGAACGGCTTCTCGCTGGGCCACACAACATTGGTCCCCTCGGGCACGGTCTCCTTGAAGCCGGCCCATTCCTCCACGGAAAAGCGGGTTTTGCCGTGAACGAAGCTCCTTCGGCGCCTCGCCGCCATGACTCTTCCAGTAAGAATCGACCACCAGTGCCATCAGGGACCTAGCCTTATCCTTCGGGCAGACGGAATTCCAGGGGCCGACGGCTCCGCGAAAGTGGTACCAATCAACGAAGCTTCTTCACATCGAGGTTGTAGATCGCCAGGATCGCGTCTTGGCCCTTTTGCGTCTCCTTGGCGTCGAAGGCGGCAAACGCCTCCCGGAGCTTGCCGTCGATGAACTCGGCCTTGTCCGAGTCTTTTTTCAACTTTGGGCGGATTTCCGCCCACAGCTCCTTGATATCGCCCATGTTTGTCTCGTAAGTCCATGAGCTCCAAGCTGGATAGTTATCAGGCGCGTGGTTCGTGGCGGTCACCAAGGAACCCGAGAAATCGAGCAGCTTCCCTTTTATAGGCATTGTTGTTTCCCTATAAAATTAGGATTTCCGACGAGGCAGCTTTGGCTGTGGCACATTTGAAAGATCAGTTCCGACATCCACAGGTAAATCTCATCCTTATTCCTTAAGACGCCAAAGGATAGGCGGTCCCTAATCCTCTAAGCGCGCATTAGCGAACTCACGTCCGCCGGCTCGGTGAGGCATGGGTCTGGTACCTTGTTAAGGTATGCCTCCACGAGGTCCCACGTCCGCGTAAATAGTTCAAGACGTTCCTGATCAGTAATCGGAACAAGCTGCCCATGCCTAACACCTTCCGCGGCGATTCGAACTGGGTCGATCAAGTCCTTGCCGATCCCGAGGAAATTACGGAATCCTTCCCATTGAGCTAGCTTTTCCCGAACGTCGTTCATTGCCCCCCAATGTTGACGCAGTGATTCGATCGCTCTATAGCAATAAAAGGCCGTATCCACCGCATGCTGCATAGCCAAAGTCAAGTCTGTGAAACAGCGATGCAAAATAAATCCCTTAGGCCCTGAGGCTTTTACGATCAGCTCGGTAAATGCTTCTGGAGAGAATTTTCCCTCCATTTTTTTGACTAAGCAGGGGATATCTATTCCATATACGTGATCGATAGCTCCGTTTGCGGTTGTCACTCGAGTGATTTCCAGATTGTAGGCATAACCCAGCAGAAAGCCCGCGATAGCCAATTGATGCCGTAATATTGTTGATACTTCGTTGCGCAGATCGAAGATGTCCCACTCAAATTGGCTTTTGACCCATACGGCAACTTGATTGAAGACGACGCACACATTAACAGTTGCATCTCCTTTTGGGCCGGAAAGCAAAAAGGGATGGTCAGTAGGATGTCCAAAGCTGATCTGCGCCCGCTCCGGCAATACGGCACCTGTTAGGTGGTAGTTAAACCTAAACTCTTTCAAGGATGTTAAGGTCATGTCTTAGTTGGGCTCAATGCGCAAAACGCGCGAACGTCGGGACTGTTGACGATAGCGGACAGTCGGAATGGCTCAGTGTACGAGCATGTTGCTGTCAGAGCAAGCATCAGGTTTTCTTAGGCGTTCTTAGACTAGATTTTTAAGTAGCCGCGACAACCGGTGAGGCAGGGCAAGAACCGAGGCCAGCTGCCGGCGCATGCAGTGCAGTTGACTGAGGGACGGAATCGCTTCGAGCGCTGGGAAAACCGTGCAATATGCGCCCCCGGCCGGGCAGGCGGCCGCCAATACCGCCGCGGCGTGTTGTCGGAAAGCCCACATCTCGTTCAATAACCGCTAAGCGGTCAGGCTATAGCAGAGAGGACTTTATGCTTCGTAGAATCGTTAGGGAAGTGCTGCTTTCTGTACTGCAGTTTAACCTTCTCTTCGTGGCCTTTTATGCAATAGCATTGTTGTTTTCCAAACAAGTCGCTTTGACTTTCGGGGAGTGGAAGTTAATTGGCAATGCGACGATAATATTTTGGGGGCATTCAGGCTGAACAGGGGCGAGCATGCCCCACAAAAATGCCCCCAAAATCTTAGGCTGCGTGGAAGACATCTCTGGACAGTATAGGAAAAAAAAACCCGCTGCCTCTATGAGAACAGCGGGTTTCTTGATGTGCTCGGATGATCCAAGACAATATTCTGGCGGAGACGGTGGGATTCGAACCCACGATACAGGTTTTGCCCGTATGCTTCCTTAGCAGGGAAGTGCCTTCGGCCACTCGGCCACGTCTCCAGTTGACGAATCAACTATCCGGCTGCGGCGCGAGCGCTGCAACAGGAGACCGGATCATACTTGTCCCGTTCCGTTTGGTCAATGGAACACGAGAAAAATCCGGCAAATTTATGCGTTTTCCAGCTCGAAGGCCTTGTGCAGGGCGCGCACGGCCAACTCCATGTATTTCTCGTCGATCAGGACGGAAATCTTGATTTCGGAGGTGGAAATCATCAGGATGTTAATGCCCTCTTCCGACAGGGTCTGGAACATCTTGGACGCGACCCCGACGTGGCTGCGCATGCCCACACCCACCACCGACACCTTCGACACCTTGGCGTCGCCGACGATGCTGGCCGCGCCGATGCTGGCCTTGATCTCTTCCAGCACGCCGATGGCCCTGTTGTAGTCGTTGCGCGATACGGTGAAGGTGAAGTCGGTCTTACCGTCCACGGACTGGTTCTGGATAATCATATCCACTTCGATGTTCGCGTCCGCGACCGGGCCAAGGATGTGGTACGCCACTCCCGGCTTGTCCGGCACGCCCAGGACGGTGATCTTTGCTTCGTCGCGCGTGAACGCGATGCCGGAAATGACGGCTTGTTCCATGTGTGTGTCTTCCTCAAACGAAATCAGGGTGCCCGAGACGGCTTCTTCCTCCAGCGGCATCAGCGGGTCGGTCAGCGACGAGAGCACGCGCGTCGGCACGCGGTAGTTGCCGGCGAATTCCACCGAACGGCTTTGCAGTACCTTGGAGCCCAGCGACGCCAGCTCCAGCATTTCTTCGAACGTGACGGTACGCAGGCGGCGCGCCTCGCTCACCACGCGCGGGTCGGTGGTGTACACGCCATCCACGTCGGTGTAGATCAGGCATTCGTCGGCCTTCATCGCGGCGGCAATCGCCACCGCCGAGGTGTCGGAGCCGCCGCGTCCCAGCGTGGCGATGTTGTCGTCCTCGTCAACGCCCTGGAAGCCGGTCACGATGACGATCTTGCCTTCGTCCAGGTCGCCGCGGATGCGGCTGTCGTCGATCGACTGGATGCGCGCCTTGGTGAACGAGGAATCGGTCTTGATGCCGACTTGCCAGCCGGCGTAGGAGACGGCAGGTTTGCCGATCGCCAGCAGCGCCATCGCCAGCAGGCCAACGGAGACCTGTTCGCCGGTGGCGGCAATCATGTCGAGCTCGCGCGGATCAGGATGGGGCATGATCTCCTTGGCAAGGCCGATCAGGCGGTTGGTTTCACCGGACATCGCGGAAGGGACGACGACGATCTGGTGGCCGGCGTCGTGCCATTTGGCGACACGTTTGGCGACGTTCTTGATGCGGTCCGTCGAGCCCATCGACGTACCGCCGTATTTGTGGACTATTAATGCCATGCTGGGGAGGTGTTCCGCGTAAAGATTATTCTAGGTGGGAACCTTAACTCTACATGGTGCAGTGCAAAAGAACAAGCACCGGATAGCATAGGCATATAACAAATTGGTATATGCAAATTTTACCGTCGCCCCGGCGAAGGCTGGGATAACGGCGGCGCTAGTTGGAGGTCCAGCGGAACACGACGCCGGGATGGGCGGTCATGTAATGGTAGTCCATGCCGATTCCGGCGGCGTACAGCAGGTGGATGCCGGCGTGGACGATGGGAAGGCGGGTGCGCTCCCAGGCCGGGATGTCCAGCGCCTGGTAGTGGTACTTGAGCGCCTTGGTCGGGCGGTTGTGCGCTGGCTTGACGCGCTCGCCGCCACGGCGGAACGACATTTCCAGTTGCTGCCCGCGCAGCCAGTCGGCATCGATGCCCTCCTCCGCCTGCTCGATATGCAAGGTGCCGCCGTAAGCCGGGAAGGCGATGCTGGCTTCGCCGTTCCATTTGAACGGATGGGCGGGAGGAATGTAGTCGTCGCCCGGCTCACGCTCGGCGGCCAGCGGCGCAAGCTTTGGCGTGATGAACAGGCGGTCGCGGTGGCGCCGGATCAGGCATTCCGGGTGCGTGACCAGCATCTGCGTCTCGTAACGGGCTTCGACGGCCTGCACCAGCATTTCGTGCAGCCATGCGGTCGAGGGCATCGCGATGCCGCGCACGTGGAACCAGTGGCGCAGCATGTTGGCGGCCCGGTCGGCGCTCATGGCGCGCAGCTTTACGCAGTCGATGGCCTCGCCGACCAGGCACGCGGCCAGGTCCTGCTCGCCCATCTCGGCAAGCAGGCGCTGCGCCGATTGCGCGTGTGCGGCGGCACGGGCAAAGCGCTGCTGGTAGCCAGGGAAAGCCTGCTCCAGTGCGGGCATGACCTGGTGGCGCAGTGCATTGCGGGCAAAGCGCGCATCGGCGTTGGATTCGTCGTCGACGTATTCGATTGCGTGCTGCTGGACGTAGGCGGCCAGTTCGGCCCGGGTCACGTCGAGCAGCGGACGCGCGATGACGGTGACCGCATCGCCGAGCAGGCTCTCGGCCTTGTTCGACGCGTCCATGCCCGACATCCCGGCAGGGCCGGAGCCGCGCAGCAGCTGCAACAGCACGGTTTCGGCCTGGTCGTCGAGGTGGTGCGCGGTCAGCAGCAGCGGCACGCCGTGGGCGCGGCACATCTCGCCTAGCGCTGCGTAGCGGGCCTTGCGGGCCGAGGCTTCGGTGCCGCTGCCTTCCGGTTTCACGCTGACGCGGCGCGCTTCGAACACGGCGCCCAGCGCGGCGGCACGGGCGTCGCAATGGGCGAGCCACATGTCGGCGTTGGCGGACAGTCCGTGGTGGACGTGGAAGGCGTACAGCTTGATGCCGTGCTCTTTGCAGTATGCGGAGGCGGCGTGCAGCAGCGCGGCGGAATCGAGGCCGCCGCTATAGGCGACAGCGAGGGATGGGGTCGACAAAAAACCACGAACTTTTTCAAGTGCGTGGGTCAGGATACTCAGTATGGGTCCCAGCTTTCGCTGGGACGACGGCAGGTTCACTCTTCGGACGGGGTAGTTTCTTTGAACTTACCGTAGCTCATGAGCTTCTGGTGACGCTGTTCGATCAGGTCCTTGGTCTTCATGCCCTGGAACTGGCGCAGCGAGTCGGCCAGCGCGCGCTTGAGCAGCGTGGCCATCTGCTTCGGATCGCGGTGCGCGCCGCCCAGCGGCTCGCTGACGATCTTGTCGATCAGGCCGATCGCCTTCAGGCGGTGTGCGGTCAGGCCCAGCGCTTCGGCCGCATCCGCGGCGCGTTCGGAGGTCTTCCACAGGATCGATGCGCAACCTTCCGGCGAGATCACCGAGTAGGTCGAGTACTGGAGCATGAGCACCTGGTCGGCAACCGCAACGGCCAATGCGCCGCCCGAGCCGCCTTCGCCGATGATGGTGGCGATCATCGGCACCTTCAGTTCGGCCATCACGTACAGGTTGTGGCCGATCGCCTCGGACTGGCCGCGCTCTTCCGCGTCAATGCCGGGGAATGCGCCCGGGGTGTCGACGAAGGTGAAGATCGGCAGGTTGAATTTTTCGGCGACCTTCATCAGGCGCATGGCCTTGCGGTAGCCTTCCGGCTTCGGCATGCCGAAGTTGCGCATCGCGCGTTCCTTGGTGTCGCGGCCCTTCTGGTGGCCGATGACCATGCAGGCCTGGCCGTTGAAGCGCGCGAGGCCGCCGACGATCGACTGGTCGTCCGCATAGGTGCGGTCGCCGTGCAGTTCGTGGAAGTCGGTGAAGATCTCGTTCACGTAGTCCATGGTGTATGGACGCTGCGGGTGGCGCGCGATCTGCGAGACCTGCCATGGCGTGAGCTTGGCGTAGATGTCCTTGGTCAGCTGCTGGCTCTTTTTGGCCAGGCGGTCGATCTCTTCCGAGATGTCGACTGCGGAATCGTCTTGCACGAAACGCAGCTCTTCAATTTTGGAATCGAGCTCGGCGATCGGCTGCTCAAAATTGAGGAATGTAGTTTTAGTCATTGGTCCTCCAGTGTTTTGGTGCGGCCGCGGCGGATCCGCCAGCGGCAAGTCGTTCGCTATTTTACCGGAACTGGGTCGAGGCTACGCCATAAATACCACGTAGCAACAGTTCGCCATGGTTCCCAGTTGGCGGAAACCTCGCGCGCATCACTGCGTGAGACAGGCTCACCAGAGAAATAGTTCCGGCTGATGCCGTGGATCAGGCCGGGGTCGTCCAGCGGCAGGACGTTGGGGCGCAGCAGGTTAAAGATGAGGAACATCTCGGCGGTCCAGCGCGTGATGCCGCGGATCTGGATCAGCTCCGAAATCACCTCTTCGTCGGACATCTGCGCCCATTTGTCGGTATGTACGCGCTTCTGGCGGAAACTGTCGGCAAGGTCGAGGATGTACTCCGTTTTGCGCTTGGACAGGCCGCAGGCGGCCAGGTTCTCGGCGCCGGCCTTTGCGACCTGGGCGGCGGTGAACTTCGGGATCTCGGCCATCAGCTTGGCCCACGCCAGTTCGGCGGCCTTCTGGGTCGCCTGCTGCCCGACGATCGAACGCGCCAGCGTGATGAACGGGTCGCCGTGGCCCACCAGGTGCAGGTCGCCGAAGTGCGGGATCAGCTTCTTCATGATGCGGTCGCGCTTCATGAGCTCGGCCTTGGCCTCTTCCCAGTACGACGGCACCTCGAGGGCGCCCGTCCCGGCGCCCGTTTTGACCAGGGCCATCATGCGCGGCGCCAGTTGGTGGTGCCGTCCGGCTTGTCCTCGAGGACAATGCCGCCGGCCAGCAATTCGGCGCGGATACGGTCGGACTCGGCGAAGTTGCGCGCCTTCTTGGCCGCCGCGCGTTCGGCGATCAGCTGTTCGATGCGTGCGTCGTCGTCGCCCGACGCACCGCGCAGGAACTGCTGCGGGTCGCGTTCGAGCAGGCCGAGGATGCCGGCCAGCGCGCGCAGCTGGCGCGCCTGCTGCGGCGACTTCGATTTATTCACTTCGGTGACGAGGTCGAACACGGCAGCCAGTGCCAGCGGCGTGTTGAAGTCGTCGTCCATCGCTTCGCGGAAGCGCTGCGCGTGCGGCTCGTTCCAGTCCACGGCCACGGCCGCGCTGCCGATGTCGATGTCGCTCAGCGCGGTGTACATGCGCTGCAGCGCCACGCGGGCGTCGTCCAGCGTCACGTCGGAATAGTTGATCGGGCTGCGGTAGTGCGCGCGCAGCATGAAGAAGCGCACCACTTCCGGGTCGTACTTGGCCAGCACGTCACGGATGGTGAAGAAATTGCCAAGCGACTTGGACATCTTCTCGTTATCGACGCGGATGAAGCCGTTGTGGATCCAGTAGTTCGCCATCGGGGCGCCGAATGCGCCTTCCGACTGGGCGATCTCGTTCTCGTGGTGCGGGAACTGCAGGTCCTGGCCGCCGCCGTGGATGTCGAAGTGCTCGCCCAGCGCCGCGCACGACATGGCCGAGCACTCGATGTGCCAGCCCGGACGGCCACGGCCCCACTTGGATTCCCACTTCACTTCTTCCGGCTCCGATTCCTTGGCCGCTTTCCACAGCACGAAGTCGAGCGGGTCGCGCTTGGCGGTCGCCACGTCGACGCGCTCGCCCGCGCGCAGGTCGTCCAGCGACTTGCCGGACAGCTTGCCGTAGCCGGGGAAGCCGCGCACCGCGTAGTTCACGTCGCCGTCCTCGCTCTGGTAGGCCAGGCCGTTCTGTTCGAGTTTCTCGATAATCGACAGCATCTGCGGCACGTGCGCGGTGGCGCGCGGAACAATGGTCGGCTCGAGGATGCCGAGCTGGCGCATGTCCTCGTCCATGATGCGGATGAAGCGCTCGGTCAGCTGGCCGATGGTCTCGCCGTTCTCCACGGCACGCTTGATGATCTTGTCGTCGATGTCCGTGATGTTGCGGACGTAGGTCACCTCGTAGCCCGACGCGAGCAGCCAGCGGTAGACCACGTCGAAAGCCATCACCATCCGCGCGTGGCCCACGTGGCAGTAGTCGTACACGGTCATGCCGCACACGTACATGCCGACCTTGCCGGGTACTTTGGGGACGAATTCCTGCTTTTCACGCGCCAGCGTGTTGTAGATCTTCAGCTTGCTCATCGGGCTCTTGGTTCTTGCAGGGACAGGCGCGCGCAAACGGCAGGCAGGCGCGCGCCGGGACAGGCACGCACCGTCAAGTGCTTACATCGTAGTTCGCCAGGACCCCTGAATTATTCTTCTTGGTAGAATGGGACGTTGGGTAAAGTATAGCATTGATAAAAACCGGACTGACCGGGTCCCTGCCATGATTATTTTTTCACGCATGGCTTGACAGTCCCGTCGTCACCACCTCAAGGATTGCTCCCTATGCGCGTATTCACCAAACTTGGCGCCGTACTGTGCGGCGTCGCACTCTCCGCCTCCGTGCTCGCAGCGGATGCGCCGCAAGTGTCGATCAAGACCACGATGGGCGAGATCGTCATCGAACTGGACCAGGAAAAGGCGCCTAAGACGGTCGACAACTTCCTCAAGTACGTCAAGAGCGGCTTCTACAAGGGCACGATCTTCCACCGCGTGATCGACGGCTTCATGATCCAGGCCGGCGGCTACGACGAAAAGCTCAAGTCCAAGCCGACCCGCAAGGCGATCAAGAGCGAAAGCGCGAACGGCCTGTCCAATCTCGCCTACACGGTCGCGATGGCGCGCCACGACGACCCGCATTCGGCCACCTCGCAGTTCTTCATCAACGTAGCCGACAACGCGGGCCTGGACCGCGAAAACCGGGTCGACGAAGGCTACACCGTGTTCGGCAAGGTCGTGGAAGGCAAGGAAGTGGTCGACAAGATCAAGGCAGTCGTCGTGGACGACAAGGCCGGCTTCGAGAACATTCCGGTCACGCCGATCGTGATCAAGTCTGCAACCGTGGTAAAGCGTTAAGTTAAAATAGCGGTCTTTCCCGGCCGCGTGCGGCCGCCTGACAATAAAGCAAAGGATAACCATCATGGCTGTACTGCTGACGACGAACATGGGCAACATCAAGATCGAACTGGACGACGCGAAAGCGCCCAAGACGGTCGAGAACTTCCTGTACTACGTGAACAAGGGCCACTACAACGGCACCATCTTCCACCGCGTGATCCCGGGCTTCATGATCCAGGGCGGCGGCTTCGAACAGGGCATGAAGCAAAAGCCGACCGACCGCACCGTGGAAAACGAAGCGAAGAACGGCCTGAAGAACGACACCTACACGCTGGCGATGGCGCGCACCTCCGATCCGCATTCGGCATCGGCGCAGTTCTTCATCAACGTGAAGGACAACGACTTCCTGAACAATCCGGGCCAGGACGGCTGGGGCTACGCCGTGTTCGGCAAAGTCACCGAAGGCACCGAGGTGGTCGACCAGATCGCCAAGGTCCGCACCTCGCGCGCAGGCATGCACTCGGACGTGCCGGTCGATGCAGTCGTGATCGAAAAAGCGGAAGTCGTCTAACTAAGTAATACAGGGTCCGGAATACATGCCGCTGCCACCGCGCACACTCGCGCTTTTCATTTCGGACCTGCACCTGCAGCCATCGCACCCCGCCACCTCGGCGGCGTTCTTCGCCTTCCTCAAGGACCGTGCGATGGCGGCGGAGTCGCTCTACCTGCTCGGCGACCTGTTCGAGTACTGGGCCGGCGACGACGACCTCGAAACACTCCATCCCCAGCTGGTCGCCAGGGCGATCCGCGCGGTCAGCGACGCGGGCGTCAAGGTGTACTGGATCGGCGGGAACCGCGACTTCCTGGTGAATACCGGCTTTGCCGAAGCGGCCGGCCTGACGCTGCTGGCCGAACCGCACGTGGCCGACATCGGCGGACACCGCATCGCGCTGGTGCATGGCGACGCGCAGTGCACGGACGATGTGAAGTACCTGCAGTTCCGTGCCCAGGTGCGCACGCCGCAATGGCAGCAGCAATTCCTGTCCATGCCGCTCTCCAGGCGCAAGGAGATCATCGCGGGACTGCGTGAAGGCAGCCGCGAAGCGCAGAGCGGCAAGACCTACGAGATCATGGACGTGACGCCGCAGGCGATCGACGAGCTGTTCGCATCGACGGGCGCGGACGTGATCATCCATGGACATACGCACCGCCCGGCGGTGCACCAGTACGGCGCGCGCAAGCGCTACGTGCTGCCGGACTGGGACCTCGACGCGGAAGTGCCGCGCGGCGGCTGGATCGCCATCGACTCCGATGGCGCGATCGTGCGCCACAACCTCGACGGCCAGGTCATCTGAACTTGCGGGGGACCGTCCCCGCACCGTTGCTACTGATACGTCCGGCCCTTGTGCCTGAGCCACCCGCCCGCATGCGTCCCGCGCGGATCGTGGTGCGTCCAGTGGATCACCCCACCCTTCTGGTTCCACTCGTACTCGCCGTAGTAGCCCACTTCATCGCCCTGCTGCAGCGCCTCGATGCGCGGGGCAAGGTCGACGTTGTGCGCGACCAGGACGGTCAGCCCGGAATCGAGCCGCAGCACGAAGCGCTGGTGCTTGCTGCCCTTGTTATCGTCCGGCAGCACGCGCGACACGGTGCCGCTGCCCTCCACCTGCACATTGCTGCGCTTTTCCTCGTACGCCGCGTCGGTCTCGGATAGCAGCGCGGTTTCGGACTCCGCCGCAGGTTCCGCTGCCTCCTGCACCGATGGAACCGTATCCGCCGGCGTCGGCGCGGGCTCGTTGGAGTAGTAGTACAGTCCGGCGCCGAGCGCCGCCAGGATCAGGATGAGTTTCTTCATCCACACATTTTAGCCATGCATATCAAAAATTTGTTGCCTTTTCGAGTTTCGGTGTTATAGTCCACTACAACACTACTTCGATAGGAGACTGACGTGAACAGGGAGCGACCGACATGACTAACGGCTGGAATGACAATTTACCAATTTACCTGCAGGTAAAGGAGCGGGTTGTGGGTATGATGCTGGACGGCATCCTTAAAGCAGGCGACGCCCTGCCCTCGGTTCGCCAGGTCGCAGCTGAATACCAACTGAATCCGATCACTGTTTCGCGCGCCTACCAGGAACTGGTGGACGACAACCTCGTTGAAAAAAGAAGGGGAATTGGCATGTATGTAACGGAAGGCGCGAGCGAAAAACTGCTCGCCAGCGAACGCGAGCGCTTCGTGCGCGATGAGTGGCCAGCGATGGTGGAGCGCATCCGCCGCCTGGGCCTGGACCTGGACGTCCTGCTGCGCGCCGCGCAGCCCGGGAGCGCGGCATGAGCGCCGCCATCTCCGCCCGCGGCCTCACCAAGCGTTACGCCAAGGCCGTCGCTGTCGATGACATCTCGTTCGAGATCCCGGCCGGCCGCATCGTCGGCCTGATCGGCCCGAACGGCTCCGGCAAGACCACCACCCTGAAGGCTGCGCTCGGCCTGATCGAGTTCGACGGCGAACTGTCCGTGCTCGGCTTCGACCCGCGCACCCAGCGCGACCAACTGATGCAGGAAGTCTGCTTCATCGCCGACGTCGCGATCCTGCCGCGCTGGCTGCGCGTGAAGGATGCGGTCGATTTCGTCGAGGGCGTGCATCCGCGCTTCAACCGCGAAAAGGCCCTGCGCTACATCGCCGCGACCAAGCTGTCGCCGGACATGAAGGTCAAGTCGATGTCCAAAGGGATGATCGTGCAGCTGCACCTGGCCCTGATCATGGCGATCGATGCCAAGCTGCTGGTGCTGGACGAGCCGACCCTCGGCCTGGACATCATGTACCGCAAGCAGTTCTACCAGAACCTGCTGGAGGACTACTTCGACGAGAACAAGACCATCATCATCACCACCCACCAGGTCGAGGAAGTGGAGCACATCCTGACCGACCTGATGTTCATCCGCGACGGCAAGATCGTGCTGGCCGCGTCGATGGACGAAGTGGGCGAGCGCTATGTCGAACTGATGGTCCCGGCCGACAAGGTGACCGCTGCCGCCGCACTGGGCCCGATCGACAAGCGCACCGTGTTCGGCAAGTCGGTGATGCTGTTCGACGGCGTCCCGCGCAAGCAGCTCGAAACGCTCGGTGAAACCCGCAACCCAAGCGTCGCCGACCTGTTCGTCGCGACGATGAAAGGAATGTACGCATGAAAACGATGAAATGGCTCGTCCGGCGCGAGTTCTGGGAACACAAGGGCATGTTCTTCTGGGCGCCCCTGATCGCAGCGGGACTGATCGTGCTCGCCGTGGCGGCAGCCTCCATCAAAGGCGCCACGCAGATGGACAACGTGGTCGAGATCAACGGCCATGTCGTGACCACCAAGGTCAACGGCCTGCCGCAAGAGGCGGTGGAAACCGTCGGCACCGTCCTGTCGGCGACCTACCTGGTTGCTGCCGGTCCACTGCTGCTGCTCATGACCTTCGCCCTGTTCTTCTACCTGCTTGGCGCGATGTACGACGAGCGCCGCGACCGCAGCATCCTGTTCTGGAAATCGCTACCGGTATCGGATTCGCAGACCGTGCTGTCCAAGGTGGCTGCGGCCATGGTGGTGGTGCCCCTGATCTACCTGGTGATCTCGATCGCCATGGCGGCGATCTCGCTGATGATCGGCAGCCTGGCCATGATGTCGAAGGGGATCAACCTGTTCCCCGTGCTGTTCTCCGAACCGTCGCTGTACACCGGTCCGCTGATGGTGCTGGGCCTGCTGCCGGTCTATATCCTGTGGGCGCTGCCGACCGTGGGCTGGCTGCTGATGGTGTCGAGCTGGGCCAAGTCCAAGGTTTTCCTGTGGGCAGTCGGCGTACCGCTGATGCTGCTGGCGGTCCTGAACATGCTGACCGTTGCGTTCAGCCTGCACTGGGACCTCGAATGGTTCGGCGTGAACGTGATCCTGCGTGCCCTGGGCGGCCTGGTGCCCGGCATGTGGCTGGGCTTCGAGGGTCTCGACGCCGATGCGTTCATCCATACGGCCGACAAGGCGCCTGACTTCACCGGCCTGTTCACGGCATCGTGGGGCACGCTGGCCGGTGCGAACGTGTGGATCGGCGCGGCTGCCGGTATCGCAATGATCGCGGTGGCGGTGCGCATGCGCCGCTGGCGTGACGAAGGCTGATCGCCTTTTCGCGCAGAGAAAAAGCCGCCTTCGGCGGCTTTTTCTTTTGTCGGGAGGGACAGTCGCCTTCCTATTCAAACTGCTTCTTGAATTCGTCGAACTGGGCGGTCAGGGCGGCGACCTGCTCGCGCAGCAGCGCCACTTCCGCCTCCAGCACCGCGACGCGGCTGCTTTGCTGCGGCGCCGCTACCGACGCACCGTAGCTGGCCGCCGTCACCTGCTGCTCCAGCGCGCCCTCCCCCGATAGCAGATGCCCGTAGCGGTATTCCTTGGTGCCCGGCGCACGCTCCAGGCGGGCCACCAGCGGCGGGTATTTATCGATCAGGAACTGCAGCACCTCTTCGACTTCACCGATCGTCTTGAATTCAAAGATGCGGCCAATGCGCGTGCGCAGTTCGCCCGCCGTCTGCACGCCGCGCAGCATCAGCACCGTGAGCACCGCGACCTTGTCCTGCTCCAGGTTCCACTTGATGCGCATGCGGTGTTCGTACTTGGTCACGCGGGCGCCGGCCTGCGTGATCCCGCTGACCAGCTTGCGCTGGCTGAGGCGCTGCAGCACGTCGGCCACGGTTTCTTCGGACAGCTGCATCACCGGGTCGCGGCTGGACAGCTGGTTGCAGCCGTTGGTCAGCGCGTTCAGCGACAGCGGGTAGTTGTCGGGGGTGAGTGCTTCTTTTTCGGCCAGCACCGCCAGCACGCGGACCTCGAACGGGTCCAGGATGTCGTAGTCGTCGCTCATGGAATCCTCTTCTTATTCGACCATCTTGTTGAGCTGTTCGGAATCGAGCCGGTCAACCGGCGGCACCGCGGCGCAGTTGACGCCGGCTGCGTCCATGGCGGCGCGCATGCATGCGATCTGCTCGTCCTGGCGCGCGATGTGGCTGATCAGCTTGTGCAGCGCCTTCGACACCGGGTCGTCGCCGCCCGGCGTCACGCCGTAGGCGGCGAACATGGCGCCGCGCGTATCGGATTTCTCGACGATGTGCGCCGGGTTGCCGACCGCCGTCGCGCCCGCGGGAACAGGCTTGACCAGCACGGCGTTGGAGCCGACTTTTGCGTATTCGCCCACCGTGAAGGAGCCCAGCACCTTGGCGCCCGCACCGATGATGACGCCCCGCTCGAGGGTCGGGTGGCGCTTCATGCCGGCGCTGAGCGAGGTGCCGCCCAGCGTCACGCCCTGGTAGATGGTGCAGTCGTCGCCCACCACGGCGGTCTCGCCGATGACCACGCCGAAGCCATGGTCGATGAACACGCGGCGGCCGATCATGGCGCCCGGGTGGATCTCGATGCCGGTGATGAAGCGCGCGAGGTAGGAGATGAAGCGGCCTGGCCAGCGCAGGCGCTTCGACCAGCACCAGTGCGCCCAGCGGTGCATCATGATCGCCTGGAAGCCCGGATAACAGGTGAACACTTCCCACGCGTTGCGGGCGGCCGGGTCGCGCTCGATGATGCTCCTGATATCTTCGCGGAGGTGGGCAAACATGGGGATGCGGGGGTGGGAGTTGACAGGTTTGACATGGTAGCGCATCCGCCGAAGGCTTGCTGGCGGATGCCTCGTCATCCCCGCGAAGGCGGGGATCCATGCCGAGCTAGCGCAGATGCGTACACTGTCGCCAGGCACGCTCAGTATGGGTCCCCGCCTGCGCGGGGACGACGGGATCAGGCTTCGCGGGCGAGGCGCTGGCGGCGGGCTTCGTACAGGCAGACGCCGGACGCAACCGATACGTTCAGGCTCTCGACCGAGCCGAGCATCGGGATGCTGACCAGCAGGTCGCAGGTCTCGCGCGTCAGGCGGCGCATGCCCTCGCCTTCCGAGCCCATGACCAGTGCGGTCGGGCCGGTGAAGTCGGCTTCGTACAGGCCCTTGTCGGCGTCGTCGGAGGTGCCGATCAGCCAGATGCCGCGGTCCTTCAGGTCGCGCATGGTGCGCGCGAGGTTGGTGACGGTGATGTACGGCACGGTCTCGGCCGCGCCGCTGGCGACCTTGGCGGCGGTGGCGTTCAGGCCGACCGCGCGGTCTTTCGGCACGATCACGGCATGCGCGCCGACGCCGTCGGCCACGCGCAGGCAGGCGCCCAGGTTGTGCGGGTCGGTGATGCCATCGAGGATCAGCAGCAGCGGCGGTCCTTCGATCGCATCGAGCAGTTCATCCAGGTTGCGCGCCAGGGCGAGCTGGCTCGCGAACGCGATCACGCCCTGGTGGCGGCGGGTTCCGACGATCCGGTCGAGGCGCTCCGATTCCACCGGCATCACGCGCACGCCGGCAGCCTTGGCTGCGGCGATGAGGTCGTGCATGCGGCGGTCCTGGCGGGCCGCGTCGACAAAGATCTCTTCCACCGATGAAGCCTCGTGGCGCAAGCGCGAGGTCACCGCATGGAACCCGAAAATCATTTTATTCTTCATGTGTTATCGCTTCTTCTTCCCTGATTTGGAGCTGGTTTTGCTGGCTTTGGCACTGCGCGATGCCGGTTTGCCTGCTGTTGTTGATTTTGTTGATTTGCTGCGGCGCGCGCGCGGCGCTTCGAATTCCGCTTCATAGCGGTCGGGCGATGCCTTGCCCTTGCGCGACTTGGCCGGCTTGGCGTCGTGCGCCTTGTGCGCGGCGCTCTTCGGCTTGCCGTACACCGGCTGGGCTGCTTCGGAACCGGCCAGCACCAGGTCGATCTTGCGCGCTTCCAGGTCGACGCGGCTGACCTGCACGGTGACGCGGTCGGTCAGCTGGTAGCGCTTGCCGGTGCGCTCGCCGCGCAGTTCGTGGCGCGCTTCGTCGTACTGGAAGTAGTCGGCGCCCAGTTCGGTGATGTGCACCAGGCCTTCGACGTACAGCGCGTCGAGCGTGACGAAGATGCCGAAGCTGGTCACGCCGGACACGGTGCCGGTGAATTCCTCGCCCAGCTTGTCCTTGATGAACCAGCACTTGAGCCATGCCTCGACGTCGCGCGAGGCTTCGTCGGCGCGGCGCTCGTTGGCCGAGCAGTGCACGCCGAGCGCGTCCCACACGGTCAGGTCCTTTTCGTCTTTCGGCGAGCGGCCCTCGGCCTTGTCGACGGCAGCCTGGCGGCGCGCGGCGTTCGACACGGTCGTGTTCAGCGCGGCCAGGTTGATGTTCTTCGGCTCGTAGCGCTTGCCCTGCAGGATGGCCTTGATGGCGCGGTGCGTCAGCAGGTCCGGGTAGCGGCGGATCGGGCTGGTGAAGTGCGCGTACGCCTCGTATGCCAGGCCGAAGTGGCCGATGTTGTCGGGGCTGTAGACGGCCTGCTGCATCGAGCGCAGCAGCATGGTCTGCAGCAGCGACGCATCCGGACGCTCCTTCACCTTCTTCATCAGTTCCGCGTAGTCCGAAGCGCTTGGCGAATCACCGCCGTTCAGCGACAGGCCGACCTGCTTGAGGAACTCGCGCAGCGTCTTGAGCTTTTCCTTGGTCGGCGCCGCGTGGATACGGTAGGTGCCGGGATGCTTGTGGCGCAGCAGGAGATCCGCCGCGCAGACGTTCGCCGCCAGCATGCACTCTTCGATCAGGCGGTGTGCGTCGTTGCGGGTGCGCGGGATGATCTTCTCGATCTTGCCGAGCGAATTGCAGACGATGTAGGTTTCGGTCGTTTCGAAATCGATTGCGCCGCGTGCGATGCGCGCCTTGAGCAGCGCGTTGAACACTTCGTTCAGGTGCAGCAGGTGCGGCACGACATTGGCGCGCTTTTCCGCTTCCGCGCCTTTGGTGTTGCTGAGGATGGCGGCGACTTCGGTATAGGTCAGGCGCGCGGCCGAGTGGATCACGGCCGGGTAGAACTGGTAGGCCTTGACCTCGCCCTTGGCGGTGACGACGGCGTCGCACACCAGGGTGAGGCGGTCGACGGCCGGATTCAGCGAGCACAGGCCGTTGGAGAGCTTCTCGGGCAGCATCGGGATGACGCGGCGCGGGAAGTACACGGAGGTGCTGCGCTCGAGCGCGTCTTCGTCGAGCGCGTCGTTCGGCTTGACGTAGTGGCTCACGTCGGCAATCGCGACGATCAGGCGGTAGCCGTTGGTGCGGCCGATCTTGACCGGTTCGCAGTACACCGCGTCGTCGAAGTCGCGTGCGTCTTCGCCGTCGATGGTCACAAGCGGCACGTCGCGCAGGTCGACGCGGTCGGCCAGGTCGGCCGCGCGCACCTCGGTCGGCAGCTTGTTGGCCTGCTTGACCGCGGCGCTGGAGAACACGTGCGGCACGCCGAACTTGCGCACAGCGATTTCGATTTCCATGCCGGGATCGTCCACCTCGCCGAGCACTTCGACGATGCGGCCGGACGGCTGCTTGAAGCGGCCCGGCTGGTCGACCAGCTCGACGCTGACCACCTGCCCGACCTTGGCCTTGCCCGGCGTGCCGGCGACCAGGATGTCCTGGCCGATGCGCTTGTCTTCAGGGGCGACGAGCCAGACGCCGTTCTCTATCAGCAGGCGGCCGATGATATGGCTGTTGCCGCGCTCGACCACTTCGACGATGGTGCCTTCCTGGCGGCCGCGCCGGTCCACGCCGGTGACCTTGGCCATCACGCGGTCGCCGTGCAGCACCTTCTGCATTTCGCGCTCGTTGAGGAACAGGTCCTCCTGGCTGGCGTCGTCGGGAATCACGAAGCCGTAGCCGTCGCGGTGCGCGCTGACTTTGCCCGAGACGAAGCCGGAATGATCCTGGACGCTGAAATTGCCGTCGTCGTCCATGATGATCTGGCCGTCGCGCTCCATGGCGGACAGGCGCCGGGTCAGTACGTCGACCGCGGCCTTCTTGACGCGCAGCTTGCGCGCGATACCTGCGATGTCCAGCGGTTCACCGGAACCGCGCAGCAGCCCGAGAATGTCTTCGCGGCTGGGAATGATATGTGTTGGCTGATTCAAATCTGTTCTTTATTCTTGTTAGTGGAGACGCATGCGCCCGCTGGCGCATCCGTCGCTGTTTCAGTGAAAATTTGACACGCTCTGGCGCGTAGTGTAACGGAGACAGGCGCGATTCGCCTAACCTGGCGTGCGTCGAAAAGTCCGAGGCGGCGCTTTGACATTTCAAAACTTTCCGCTATAATCTTGGTCTTTCGCGAAACGACAAGTGACGCGAAGAAGTCGGCAGGAATGCGAAGGGGAAACGAAAGTTAATCTGGCGCAAAACTGCAAAGACGAGTATTATAGCAGAGCAGCAATGCCCACGTGGCGGAATTGGTAGACGCGCATGGTTCAGGTCCATGTGCCGCGAGGTGTGGGGGTTCGAGTCCCTCCGTGGGCACCAAATCTACTCCGGTAGATTTCCGCTGAAGTTGCAGTAAAACGTAGTAAGGTAGTACCAGCAGTACAAATGCCCACGTGGCGGAATTGGTAGACGCGCATGGTTCAGGTCCATGTGCCGCGAGGTGTGGGGGTTCGAGTCCCTCCGTGGGCACCAAGAATTCCGCAAAAGCGCCGCAGATCGTGCAAACGACTGCGGCGTTTTTCATTTCCGGCCCAGATCTCGCAATGAGGGGGGAGTATGCGGCCCGCTGCCTGGCGGCCGCAAAAAACAGGGGGGTATGTGCTTTTTCGCTCCCCAGCCGGATATACCCCCCCTCATACGTGCGAGGCCAGGTCCTCCAGGATCGGGCACTCCGAGCGGTTGTCGCCATGGCAGGAACGGGCCAGCTGCTCCAGCGTCTGCCGCATCGACTGCATTTGCGCGATCTTCCTGTCCAGTTCTTCGATGTGCTGCAGGGCGAGCGCGCGCACGTCGCAGCTGGCGCGGTCCTTGTCCTGCCACAGGGCCAGCAGCTCGGCGATCTGGTCCAGCGAGAAACCCAGTTCGCGCCCGCGGTGGATGAACTGAAGCACGCGCACGTCCTGCTCCATATAGACGCGATATCCCGAGTCGGTGCGCCGGGCGGCCCCGGTCAGTCCGATCGATTCATAGTGGCGGATCATCTTGGCGCTGACGCCCGATGCCTTGGCCGCTTCTCCGATGTTGTAGCTCATGTGACTGTCCCTCCCTGCCCGCGGCGGCGCCACGGCTGCGCGATCATAACGCGCCCGCGCAATTTCATGTTATACACTTAAGTTGCAGCACCACTACCTTGCCTGTCCACATTTACGAAACGCAGGAGGAGACGATGTTTACCAGCCCGGAACAATTCGCGGCAGCCACCAAGACGCTGTTCGAATTGCAGATGAATACGTTCAACGCACTGGCGAGCAAGACCGTGCAAGGCGTCGAACAAGTGGTCAACCTCAACATGGCGACTGCCAGGAAGGCGATGGGAGACTCGCTGACGGCCGGCGAGCAGATCACACAGGCGGCCACCCCGCAGGCGGCGATGTCGACCGCGGCGGCGCACGCGCAGCCGGGCATGCAAAGCGCGGTGACGTACGGCCAGGATCTCAAGCAGATCATCGACGAGATCCACGACGACTTCACGCACGCGGCCGACGCGCACCTTCTGGAAGCGAAGAACGCGTTGTCGGCGCTGATCTACGACGTCACGCAGAACGTCAAGCCGGGGTCGGAAAATGCGGTGCTGATCGTGAAGGCCGCGATCGATAATGCGTTCCGTGGCTACGAGCAGGTGACGCACGCGACGCGCGACGCCGTCAAGCAGGTGGAAGAGCAGATCGCCAAGGCGACCGAGATGGTGTCCAAGAACGGCACGCCGCCCGCCAGCCAGCGGTGATGCAGGGGGACTGCACCTTGCGGTGACAGTCCCCTTCCCTATTCTGCGCGCACGCCGAGGAGCTCCTCGACATGCGCGTACGACGCCGGATCCTTGATCACGCTGCGGAGCCATTCGTGCAGCGGCTGCGCCCCCCACTCCGCCGCTTTATCCGCCAGGTAGGCCACCGGGCTATGCGGCTCCGTGCGGCGGAAGAATTCGGCGATCGACCGCAGCTGCGCCAGCGCCTGCGCGCGCGACTGCACCGCGCCGCCGATGGACGCCGGCTGCGCACCCGTGGCTCCCATCGCGGCCGCCACATCGCCCTGCTCTTCCTGCCCCGCTCCCGCAGCCCGCGCTGCGGCAACGATGTCCCGCTCCAGTGAGCTCATCGCGGCTTTCGCCGCCGTGAGGCCCGGTCCGTCCCTGCCAAGACGCTCGTCCACTACCCGCTCCAGCTCCTCGATCGCGGTCGCGCAGTGGTCGGCATCGAGCACCTGCTGGCGCAGCGCATCGGCGCCGGCAGCTGGCGAGAACGTCGACAGCAGCTGCGGCGTGCGCGCAGCGATCCACGCCAGGTTGCCGGCCCGTAGTTCGTGTCCGTCTTCGTCCGGCTGCGGATGGACACATTCCCAGAACCGGTCGCACAGTCCGGCCACCGCCATCAGGCCGTCGCCCAGGCCGCGCAGGCCGCCGGTCAGGGCCAGCGCCTCCGCCAGCCATACCGCCAGCTTCAGGTCCTTGCTGCGGGTCGCGATCACGTCCGCGCACCGGCGCGCGACGAACTCCCAGTCGGCTTCGCGCAGCTCGGTCTCCCATGCACCCTGGTCCAGCGAAGGGTCGTCCGACACGCGCGCCTTCGCAATCGCGTCGATCTCCGTGGAGAAGGAAATGTCCTCGCCGGCAGGCGACGCACCGGCGATCGGCGCAAGGATCCGTTCCAGGTCAGGCATCGCAACCTCCTTCCGCCGGTTCGAACGCATAATCGAAATCGCCCGCCGCATTGGCGCTGGCACTGATGCGCGCGATCGGTGTGCCGGACGCGATCCGGGCCAGCACCGACTCCGCGATCGCGGGGAGCACGCTGCCATTGATGATGGCGTCGACATTGCGCGCGCCGGAATCGACCTCGGTGCAGCGCGCCAGCACCGCATCGACCAGGGTGTCGTCGTACAGGAACTCGGCCTGGTGCTGGCCCTGGATCCGCTCGCGGATGCGCTCCAGCTTGAGCTCCACGATCTCGCCCAGCACGTCGTCGCCCACCGGATAGAACGGGACGACAGTGCAGCGCCCCAGGAAGGCGGGCTTGAAATGGCGCACCAGCACGGGCCGCAGGATGTCGGCAAGGGCTGCCGGGGACGGCATCTCCTCGGGCGGCTTGTTCAGGCAGGCCTGCATCACCTGGGCAGAACCGGCGTTCGAGGTCATGATGATGATGGTATTGCGGAAGTCGACTTCGCGGCCCTCCGAGTCGTCCAGCGTGCCCTTGTCGAACACCTGGTAGAACAGTTCCAGCACGTCGGGGTGCGCCTTCTCCACTTCGTCCAGCAGCACCACGCTGTACGGATTGCGGCGCACCGCCTCGGTCAGCACGCCGCCCTCGCCGTAGCCCACGTAGCCGGGCGGAGACCCCTTCAGGCCGGAGACGCTGTGTGCTTCCTGGTACTCGCTCATGTTGATCGAGACGAGCTTGCGCTGGCCGCCATACAGCAAATCGGCGAGCGCCAGCGCGGTCTCGGTCTTGCCCACGCCCGATGGGCCGGCGAACAGGAACACGCCGCGCGGCTTGCATGGATCCTCCAGGTTGGCACGCGCGATCCGGACCCGCTGCGCGATGGCGGCCGTGGCCTGTCGCTGGCCGAGCACACGCTCGTCGAGCAGCGCCTGAAGGCGCA
Source organism: Pseudoduganella sp. GCM10020061 (assembly GCF_042683405.1). Taxonomy (NCBI): domain Bacteria; kingdom Pseudomonadati; phylum Pseudomonadota; class Betaproteobacteria; order Burkholderiales; family Oxalobacteraceae; genus Pseudoduganella; species Pseudoduganella sp. GCM10020061. The sequence continues at coordinate 83,545 of NZ_JBHUJS010000002.1, forward strand.
CGACCGCGTCGATTTCATCCCTGACCATGCGGCCCAGCGGAATGCCGGTCCAGGCCGCGAGGATGCCGGCGACCACCTGCCCGTCCACCTGGGTCGGTACCAGCGGCGCATCGCCCTGCACGCTGCGCAGCTCGGACAGCAGGTTGCGCAGCGCATCGGCCTGCCCGTCCGCCTCCCCCGCCTCCATCTGCGCGCGCAGCCGGGCGACCTGGGCGGTCATGCCGCGCTCGCGCTCCCAGCGTTCGCTCAGGCGGCGATGCTCCGCCGTCGCCGCCACGCGCTCGGCGCGCAGCATCGCAATCCTGCCGCTATGGTCCGCACCCGCGCTTTCCTCGCGGGCCAGCGCGGCCAGCTGGGCGTCGATCCGCTCCAGCGCACGCACCGACTCCTCCACCTGCGCCGGCGTGGCGTCCTGCCCCAGCGCGACCCGCGCGCAGGCGGTATCGAGCACGGAGATCGCCTTGTCGGGCAGTTGCCGGCCGCTGATGTAGCGATGGGACAGCCGCACCGCTTCCACGATGGCCTCGTCGAGCACGCGCACGCCGAAGTGCTTCTCCATCAGCGGCGCCATCGCGCGCAGCATGGCGCACGCGGTTTGCTCGTCCGGCTCCTCCACCTTGATCACCTGGAAGCGCCGCACCAGCGCGGCGTCCTTTTCAAAGTACTTCTTGTATTCGCCCCAGGTGGTGGCCGCGATGGTGCGCAGCTCGCCCCGCGCGAGCGCCGGCTTGAGCAGGTTGGCGGCGTCGTTCTGGCCGGCCGGTCCGCCCGCGCCGATCATCGTGTGCGCCTCGTCGATGAACAGCACGATCGGCCGTGTGCTCTTGCGCACCTCCGCGATCACGTTTTTCAGGCGGCTCTCGAATTCGCCCTTCACGCTTGCCCCCGCCTGCAGCAGGCCCATGTCCAGCGTGTGGATCTCGACATCGCGCAGCACGGCCGGCACCTCCCCGGCGGCGATGCGTAGCGCCAGGCCTTCCACCACGGCGGTCTTGCCCACGCCGGCCTCGCCGGTCAAGATCGGGTTGTTGTGGCGCCGGCGCATCAGGATGTCGATGGCCTGGCGGATCTCGGGATCGCGGCCGATAACCGGATCGAGCTTGCCCTCGCGCGCACGCTGGGTGAGCGAGGTCGTGAACTGGTCCAGCGCCGGCGTGCCGGCATCGGCGCGTAGTTCGGACACCGGATCGGACGATGCGGGTCCCGCGTCGCTGTGCGCCACCGTTTCCCGCGAACCCTTCGTCATCTTGTCGAACTCGTGCTTGATACGCTCGCGCGGGAACTGGGCAAACAGCCGCGAGCCGCGCTGCGCCAGCTGCGCCAGTCCTGGCTCGGTCAGCAAGGCGAGCAGCAAATGGCCGCTGCGAATGCGCGGCGCCTGCCCCCCGCCCAGCGAGGCGATCAGCCAGGCATGCTCGAACAAGGTGGGCAGGTAGCGCGAGAACACCGGCGTGCGCGTGCTGCCGTTGGCAAAGCATCCGACCTCGCCGCGCAGGTCGCTCTCCAGCGTGGTCAGGCTGATCCCGCTGTTGCGGGCGATGCACACGAAATCGCAGTCGGGTTGTTCCAGCAGCGCCAGGAACACGTGCTCGACATCGACCTCGTAGTGGCCGAGGCCGACCGCGATGCTGGCGGCGCGGGTGGCGGCCTCGCGGGCCGACTCGTTCAGCTTGGCGATCAGCGTCTTCATATTGATATCCATGGGCGTGGGTCCTCAGTTGTTGCGCGCGGCGCGCGCGGAACGGGAGATCGAATAGCGCAGCGACGACGGCTGCAGCACGGCGTTGAAGTTCACGGGCTCGCGTCCGGATGGCATCCGGAGCGTCGCGCTGATGACGAAATGCAGGCGGTTGACGGTGCCGCTCTCCTTCTCGAGCATGGCGTGGACGTTGGACATGCGCGGCTCGTGGCGCTCGATGGCCTGCTTCAGGCTGGCGCACACGGCGGCGCGGTCGGCGGGGCTGGACATGCATTTGTCCGCGAAGTCGACCAGCCCGTAGCTGAGGATCGAATTTCGGCAGTGCGGATATGGCGCCAGGTCTTCCGGCAGGATCGCAAGGCGCGTGTTCAGCAGCGCTTCCAGGTCGCGCGCGATGCTGTCCTTGTACTGCTCGAGCGTCAGCTGTGCCGGGCCATCCCCGAACAGCCGCTCCATCAGTCCGGCGCTGAACCGGTGCATGGCGCCTCCCAAAAAAAGACCGCGGCACCGGGCCGCGGTTAACGACTCACGCCGGAGAACACTTTGTGTACGCAGCATCGCGTGGTCAGCAGATCGATCCCGGAATACTTTCCCCAGTTCGAAGGTTGATCCCGATGTGACAGCTGTAGCCATCCGCCGGAAAATAGGTGCATGAGACTTTCTGCTTCCGTCGCACTCGCCCTCCGTCCTCGGTACCGCATGTACCCTTGATGTCGGGTCCCATTGAATGGAACATATCGCGGGCAAGGTCACCCATAACCATCATCGAGAGCTTGCGGTCACTGGGTGTCGGCGGCGCCGTTTCACCAAGCTGCCCAGCGTAGATCACGTACTCGCCTGTAAACTTTCGATAGCTGAAATCCCAATCGGGCGCCGCATTGGCAAGTGCCGCTGAAACCGCCAATGCCGCTGCCGAAACGAACATCGCCCTTCTCATCGCGGAGCCTTAATCGTTACGTGAAAGTGATTGTCATGCCCGGCGAGCGAACGGACTCCCGGAATCGAGATGTCATTGAAATACACCAGCTTTACCCTTGCGAGGCAAAAGAAGAGTTCAATCAGCCTTGCGGTGGCATCGCGATCGTAATTTGCATCGAACCTCGTGACACCCAACTGCTTCCCGTCTCGCCTAATCGGCCGAATATCCACGTCCAAGCCGCTGCGATGCGAATCATGGCCACTAAACTTCTTGCCATCGTAGAGACTTATATTCCCGATCCCAAACTTCCGCTCATCCATTAACGACCAGTGGCGCTCGACAGCGAACAATGCGTTGATCAAGGCAGGATGGGTGTACTGACCAACCCCATTTTTCGGTAGACCATACGTGTAGTAGCCGGACTCTTCCGGTGATTGCGGAAGGATAAAATATCTGCGGCTGTCCTGGACCGGTATTTCGAGCGCTGCCATTTCTTCTCCTCGCTGGAAGCGGTCCCACGTCCGGATCGCAGGACCGCCACTGTGACTCGCTCCTATACGACGCGGTTGGCGGCGAGGTCCCAGCCGCCGGAGGTGTTGCCGCCGGCGCCGCCGCCGATCTTCTGCTGGCAGTACTTCCACTTGGCCTTGGAGAACTTCAGGCCGACGGATTCCTGCATGATCGCCCCTTCCCCCACCGAAGGATTCACCTGGCCGATCAGGACGTTCTCCAGCTCGATCTCGTAGTACTTGATGCGCTCGCCCTGGCCGTCCGCCCGCATGAACTCCAGCCGCGCGCGCGGGATCGTCTTGCCGGCCGAGCAGGTCTGCATCAGGATCGGCGAGGACAGGTCGGCCATCTTCGAGATCACGATGTCCTGGTGCTCGCAGCGCTCCGCAGTGTGGCCGCCGCCGGTCGATGCCGTCGCAGAACGGGGCTGCGTGACGCCCCACTGGACCGACGTCACTTCGATCCAGTCCTTGTGCTTGTCGTCGGCCGATTCGCCCTTGATGCCGTCGATCTGCAGATACACGTCAATTGCCATGTGAAGCTCCTATCGTTGGGTGGAAAAAACCGGGATCAGCCCTTGCTCGACTGCGGCAACTCCGCAACCAGGCGCAGGGATACGGACAGCTCGTCGAGCTGGAAGTGCGGCCGCAGGAACGAGACCGCGCGGTACACGCCGGGCCGTCCCGGCACTTCGGACACCTGCACGGTCGCTTCGCGCAACGGGAACTGGGCCTTCTGTTCCTGGCTCGCGTTATCGTCCAGCAGCACGTAGCGCGTGATCCAGCGGTTCAGGTAGTCCTCCACGCTGGACGCGGAGGCGAAGCTGCCCACCTTGTCGCGCATCATGGCCTTCATGTAGTGCGCCACGCGCGAGACCGCGTAGATGTACTGCAGCTGCGAGGACAGCACCGCGTTGGCATTGGCAGCCTCGTTGTTATAGCGGCGCGCCTTCTGTGCCGACTGCGCGCCGAAGAACGCCGCATACGAGGTGTTCTTGCAGTGGACCAGCGGGATGAAGCCCAGGTCCGACAGTTCTTTCTCGCGCCGGTCGGTGATGGCAAGCTCGGTCGGACACTTGAGCGCGATCTCGCCTTCGTCGGTCTTGAACGTGTGGGTCGGCAGGTCCTCCACCAGCCCGCCGCCCTCGACCCCGCGGATCGCGGCGCACCAGCCGAATTCGTCGAAGGCATGCGTCAGCCGCGCGGCGAAGGCGTAGGCGGCGTTGCACCACAGGTAGCGCGAGTGGTCGGTGCCGTCCACGTCTTCGACAAAGTTGAATCCCTCCACGGTGGTGCCGTTGACCGGGTTGAACGGCAGGCGACCGAGGTAGCGCGGCATCGCGAGGCCAACGTAGCGCGCGTCCTCGGAGTCGCGGAAGGCCTTCCATTTGGCGTACTCGATGGTGTCGAACACCTTGGCCAGGTCGCGCGGCTTGCCCAGTTCCGCGAAGCTGTCCACGCCGAACAGTTCGGGCGAAGCGGACGTGATGAAGGGCGCATGCGCGGCCGCCGCCACGTGCGACATCTGTTCGATGAAGTACATGTCTTCCGGCTGGCGCGTGATCTCGAAGTCGCCCACCAGCGTGCCGTACGGCGCGCCGCCGAAGGTGCCGAACTCCTCCTCGTAGACTTTCTTGAAGATCGTGCTCTGGTCGAACTCCAGCGCGCTCTGGAAGTCCTTGACCAGTTCGCGCTTGGTCACGTTCATCATGCGCACCTGGACCGTCTGCTGCGAGGCGCAGTTCTTCACCAGGTAGTGCAGGCCGGTCCAGCTGCGTTCGAGCTTCTGGAATTCGGGCGCGTGCATGATGCACGAGAGCTGCTGCGAGATCAGCTGGTCGATCTGGGCGACGCGCGCGTCGAGCGTGGCCGACAGGTTGTCCGAGACGACCACCGTGCCGTCCATCACCTGGCGTACCAGCTCCCCGATGATGTCGCGCGCGCGTGCGTGTTCGCTGCCGGACCTGGCGACACGGCTTTCTTCGACGATCCTGTCGAGCAGGCTGGTTTCGGTGACGGCGGGCGCGGCAACGGCGGCTTCGAGGGTCGCGGACATCATTTCTCCTCAGGGGTGACGGTTGAACGCAGGCTTTCCAGCTTGTCGGTGCTGGCCAGGACATCGGCCAGCAGGTCCTCCAGCTTGTCGTTGCCGGCGATCTTGTTGCGCAGGTCGGCCAGCTTGGTGCGCGCGTCGAGCAGGCGCCGCAGCGGCTCGACCTGCTGGACCACCGACTCGGGGCGGAAGTCGGCCATCTGGCGGAACTGCAGCCTGACCGGGAATTCGCCGCCCTTGCCGTCGATCTGGTTGGGCACGCGGAACGAGGCGGCCGGCGCCACGCCGCCCAGCACCTCGTCAAAGTTGCCGCTGTCTATGTTGACGAAGTGGCGGTCCTTCAGGCGCTTGCGCTCCACGTCCGGGTCGGCGCCGAAGTCGCCGACCACACCCACGACGAAAGGCAGCTCCTTGTTTTCGATCGCATCGCCGATCTCCACGTCGTAGGTCATCTGCACCCGCGGCGGGCGCACCTTCTGCAGGCGCTTTTGCACGCTGTCGTTCTTGCCCATCTCTTCTCCTTATTTAAGTGCGCTGAACGGATCGTCAGCCGGCGCTTTCCTGCCCTTCTTCGACGGCGCCGGCGCGCTGCGCGCCGGGACGTTCTTCACCGGGACCAGCGGCCCGTCTTCCTTGAGCGCGGTGCGCAGCAGCTTGGCCAGCCCTTCCGCTTCGTCGCGCGCTTCGCCGGTGAGGTTGCGGTCGGCCAGGTCGTTCAGGGACTTGGTCACCACGCGCAGGCCGCTGACCGTGACGATGCTGTGGGCCAGCACATTGGCCGGTTCACGCTCCAGCGCCTTGCGCGCCCAGGTGATCGCTTCGCCGTACTCGTTGCGGTCGTAATGCATCTGGGCGGCCCGCAGCAGGGGTTCGGCCTTGGTGGGATGGTTGGCAGCGGCCTGCTTCAGCACCGCCAGTGCCTTGTCGCGCTGATTGGCGCGCAATGCCGTCTCGGCCTCATCCAGCGAAGCCTGGACCGTCGGCGGCGGCGGCGGGGGCGCAGGCGTCTGCGTCGTGCAGGCCGCCAGCGCGACCGCCATCAAACACGTCAACAGGGTTGGATATTTCATCGCGCTCTCCCGTTCGGTTTTGTAGTGGCCATTATTGCCGCGTGAAAATCCGGGTGAATTGCGACCAGTCAACAAAGATGGGCTGATCCGTTCCATGCGGAAAATCGTTGCGGGTCATCAATATCGGACGCGCCTATTGGGCGATCCTTGGATCGGGTTCTTTAATACAGCGAGGCTCAATTGACTACTCCGGCACCGGTACTGTGGGGCGAAGGACTGTTCCTGCGCCCGCAGCACTTCCAGCAGCAGGACCGCTACCACGACATGCGGCTGCAGCAGATGGCCAGCGCGCTGCACCCGTATGCGTGGGGCGTGCGCCAGGTCGAGATCGATCCCGAAGGACTGCGCAACGACGTGGTGCGTGTGGACGCGCTATCGCTGGTATTCCGCGACGGCGAGACATTCCGCGCGCCCGGCCCAGACATCCTGCCGCTGCCGCTCAACCTGTCCACGCTGCCGGACGATGCGCAGGAGGCCACCATCCATGCCGCCCTGCCGCGCGTCCGTCCGCATGGCGGCAACTGCAGCGGCGCCGATGCGCGCTACGCCACCGAGCAGCGCGAGGTCGACGACCTGTATTCACGCTCCGCGGGCGCGCAGGTGTCGGTGCTGCGCAAGTCGCTGCGCCTGCTCACCGGGCACGAGCCACTGGACGCCTACGAGACCGTGCCGATCGCGCGGATCCGCCGCCTGGCGGCAGGCGGCTTCGAGGCGGACGCGGACTTCCTGCCACCCTCGATGTCGATCGGCGCCACCGCGGCGCTGTACCGGCGCCTTGCACGCCTGCTGGAGAAGCTGCTGGCCAAGGTGAACGCGCTGTATGGCCACCACCGGGAGCCGAGCCGGCACGTGATCGAGATCCGCTCCGGCGACGCGGCGGCATTCTGGCTGCTGCACACGGCCAGCAGCGCCCATGCCGCGCTGGCACACCTGGCCCAGCACCGCGACCTGCATCCCGAGCGCCTGTACCAGCAGCTGCTGCAGCTGGCCGGCGCGCTGATGACCTTTTCGCGCAGTTACCGGCTGGAGGACCTGCCCGCCTACTCGCACGCCGATCCCGGACCTGCCTTCGCCAGGCTGGATGCGATTGTTCGCGACCTGCTCGACACGGTCATCTCCGCGCGCTACTTCTCGATCGCGCTGGACAACGAGCGCCCCAACTACTATCTCGGCGCGCTCGATTCGGGAAAGATCGACGCGCGCACCGCGCTCTATCTCGCAGTATCGGCGGACATGCCGGCGCTGCAGCTGGTGGAACTGGTGCCGCTGCGTTTCAAGGTGGGGGCGCCGGAAGACGTGGACAAGTTCGTCCTGTCCGCGCTGCCGGGCGTGAAAATCGCGCATGCGCCGCAGGTCCCGTCGGCGCTGCCGGTGCGGCCGGACACCTGCTACTTCGCGATCGACAGCCGAGGCCCGCTCTACGAAGCCATGCTCAAGGCGCAGGCGATTTCCATCTATGTCCCGGCCGGCATCCAGGAGCTGCGCCTTGAGCTGGTGGCGGTGCTGCCATGAGCAAGCGCACCGAACGCCGCGCCGCCGGCGAAGCCGCCACCCCTGCCCAGCGGGCACCGGCGCTGGTGGACCTGCTTTACGAGGGCTTCTATGCGCTATTCCTGCTGCGCGACGGCGCCACGATCAAGGATGAAGCCAGCTTTTCGGACCGCATGGCCGAGCTGATCGCCGAGGTGGACAAGCGCGCGCGCAAGGCCGGCATCGCCCCCGACGAGACGCTGGCTGCCAAGTACGCCTTTTGCGCGGCGCTGGACGAGACCGTGCTGCGCACGCAGCCGCAGGCACGCGCCGCATGGGAGTCGCGACCGCTGCAACTGCGGCTGTTCGGCGACCAGCTGGCCGGCGAACAGTTCTTCGACCGCCTCGACGAGCTGCGCCTGCGCGGCAGCGTCCACCTGCAGGCGCTGGAGGTCTACCACATGTGTCTGCTGCTGGGATTCCGCGGGCGCTACTCGATCAATGGCGTCGAGAAGCTGGGCTATATCTGTGCGCGGCTGGGTGAGGAAATCGCGCGCATGCGTGGCGGCGCGCGCCCGTTCGCGCCGCGTGGCGCGCGCCCGGACCAGGTGGCGAACCTGATGCGGCGCGACCTGTCGCTGTGGATGCTGTCCGGCGTGTTCCTGCTGGCCGGGGCATGCGCCTACGCGGCGCTGTCGGCCCTGCTCGGCAACGAGGCGGAAGAGACGCTGGCGTCCTACAACGACGTGGTCAGGCTGCCGCCGCGCACGGCGCACGTGACGATCACGCTTCCGTAATCACCTTGAACTCGATGCGCCGGTTGCGGGCGCGCCCCTCGGCGCTCGCATTGTCGGCCACCGGGCGGTCCGGGCCTTCGCCGCTCACCGAGATCGCATCCGGACGGATGCCGCGCGCAACCACGTAGGCCTTCACCGCTTCGGCGCGAGCCTGGCTGAGCGTCAGGTTGCGTGCGCGCGATCCGGCGTTGTCGGTATGACCGATGACTTCGACCCGCTTTCCCCTGACCTGGCGCAGCGCGGCCAGCACCTGGTCCAGCACCGCCATCCCGGCGCCGGTCAGGGTCGCGCTGCCGGATTCGAATTCGACGATGCGGTCGGCCAGCGCGGCGTCGAGCAGCGCCTGCTCCTGCACCGCCACATGCAAGCCATCGCTGACGCTGAAGCCGCCGCCAAGGGCCTGCGCGACCTTCGATGCCACCTCGCCACGCACGGCATCGCTGGGGACGGCGCCGCGCAGACTGACCGAGCTCCCCTCCACCGCCAGCTGGCCGCCGGAGATGTTCCTGAGCGCCGGGCCGACCATCGCCGCGACGCGCTCGCTCCAGCCGGCGGGGGCAGCCACGTCGCCTACCGCTATCTGGTCCACCACGCGGCCGGCGCCGTAGACCTCGCGCAGGCGCGCCAGCAATGCATCCTTGCCCGCCTGGTCGGGCATCGTGCCGCTGGCGATGACGGGGCCGGGCGCCGGCAATTGGGCCAGCGCGGCGGGTGCGGCAAGGCACAGGATCATCAACAGGCGCTTCATGAGCAGGCTCCCACAAAGGTTTGCAGGTACAGGTCCCGGGCCAAGCGCAGTGGCGTGTGCGGCTGCTCCAGGTAGCTGGACAGGGTGCGCAGGTCGAGCGGCGAGGCATCCGGTTCGTCCACCCAGGCGGTGTCGTCCACCGTCACCAGCAGTTCTTGCGCGAAGTCAGGGTCGACGATGGCCGCCAGCGTGCGCGCGTTCGCGCTGGAGAAGCCGATCACCAGCGACGGCGCGCCGGCAAACTGCGTGAGGTACAGCGCCAGCTCGGCGTTGTTCCCGGCCAGGAAAGGCACCACCAGTTCGAGCCAGAACGCCGCCACCGGGAACGCGGCCGACGGACTGGCCGGCAGCGGCAGCACGAGGCTCTTCTCGATGTCGTCGTAGGCATGGGACAGCAGCGGCTGCAGCAGCATGCCGACGGCCATGACCAGCTCGCGCGGATCGCTGCGCCCGAGCAGCGCGCCGAGCGAGCCGACGGTGCCGGTATCGAGGAAGCCCGCCAGCGCGCCCTCGCAGTGCGCCGCGAGCGCCACTTCGGAGTCGCCCAGCGCCAGCAGCCGGGGCAGCGGTTCGGCGCACGCGAGCAGTTCGGCCGCGGCGGCCGCCATGCTGGCCCACAGCGGCGCCAGCGCGAGCGGGCAATGGCGCGCGAACGCGGCTGGCTCGGGCACATCCAGCGGCCGCATCATCATGAACGGGAAGCGGCGCCCGGATGCGTCGCGGCTGGAGACCAGGTGCCCTGCCACTGCGTGCCTGCGCGCCGGCGACAGGAAGGCAAAGTGCACTGGCGCGAGCGCATCGTAGCGCGTCTTCCAGCGCGCATTCTCAGGCAGCGTGTCCATCACTTCGGCGAGCCAGTGGTCGAGCGCGGCCAGCAGCGAAGCGTCGTGGGCCGCTTTCACGAAGTCGCTGCGCGAAGGCAGCTTGCCGAAGTAGCCGATCCGGTGCGGCAGCGGCTTCATTGCGCACCTCCTGCAACGGCGACCTGCTCGGGCGGCCGGCCCACGATCGCATCCGGCAGCGCCATCCCGACAAAGCCGCGCCCGCCGGCGCCCTCGCTGCTGATGACCTTCTTGAAGTCCAGCGCCACGCTCACGTTGCCCTTCTTCCAGCGAAGTTCGTTGTAGGCGCCGCGCTTGACCTGGTCCGACTGCTCGATCGCCATGCCGAGCGCATGCGGCCCGGCCTCGTTGAACACGTCCACGGTCCGGCCGTCGACCAGCACGGCGCTGATCCGAAAGCCGCGCACGCCCGGTCCCGGATGGACCATGCTGGTCCACGTGGGCGGCGTGTTCCGGTATCGCAGCTGCTGCCCGTCGATCTCGACGGTGAATTCCTGCACGCCGGGCGACAGTAATGGCCGGATCTGGAAGATGTTCTGCACGCCGCCCGTGCCGGCGACGCCGTTGGCCTCCAGCGGCGCCACCCAGGACCGGAAGCCGGCCAGCGCGCCAGGGTTCATCTCGATGCCCATGTCGGCCCAGCGGCGCGGCTCCAGCAGGTCGCCGCGCCGCACCACCAGCGAGCCGAGCGAGGCGCTCACGAACTTTGCCACCACGCCGTCCGGGCCGAATACCTGCCCGATTTCCGCCGGGCTGGCCTGGATCGTGGCGCGCGGCGAGAACGGGTACTTGCTTGCCAGCGAGGCCCGGAACGGCTCCACCACCTGCGCCATCCAGGTGCGGTTGATTTCTGATTCGCTGGGCGCGATCACGACGCCGAACGACTGCATCAGGGGACGCACCAGGATCGGGCGCAGCGCCTGCTTCTGCTCGTCGCTCATCCCGGTCAGCATCTGCTCGTCGACAAATTTGAGCGCTTCGGCCAGTTCGGAGCCGCTGCCCTCCAGCGTCTGCTGCATGAACTGGCGGGCGCCGGGACCGGGATCGCCCTGGTTCCTGATCTGGTTCAGGCGCGTGCGCAGGCGCGAGAGCGCGTCGAGGTAGCCGGTCATCAGCGTGGCCTCCTTCTCGCGCACGGCCACCATGCGCGCCAGCCCCGAGAACTCGCGTGCGATCCGCCCCTGCGACGGGGCGGCTCCGCCTGATGGAATCTCCAGTCCGGCCGCGTCCACGCCGGTACGCACATCGGACGGGGCGCGCCGCAGGATCTTCTCGCGCAGCCAGGCGATCACTCCCTTCTGCACCTTGGCCGTTGCGGCGCCGCCCCCGCCCGGCGCATCCCACGCAGTCTGCTCGTGGACATAGGCGAGCACGCGCGAGATCGGGGAGGATTGGGGATCGCCCAGGCGGTTCATCGCGCGCACGCCGCCGTCGAAGCTGTCGAAGCCGGCCAGGGTCACGCCCTGCAGGAACGTGTTCCATTGCCTGACGTAGTCGGCCTTGTACAGGTCGGTGAGCGCCTTCTCGATCTGTTCGGGGCTGCCTTCCAGCGTCAGGTCGTTCTGCGTCGTCGTGCGCAGGACCCAGTCGGTGCTTGCCAGTTCGCGGTTGGCCGCATCGCGGATCGCCGCCCGCACATAGCCGTCCCAGGCTTCGCGCGTGAAGGCGCCGGGCACGGCGTGGCTGCCTGCGATGAACGCCGCGTCGCGCTCGCCCGCGAGCCGGGCGACCGTCACCGCGGGGTAGCGGGTCGATGCGCGCGCGCGGATGTCGGCATAGGCGCGTTCGCGCGCGGGGATGCCGCGCACCACGCGCCGCAGGTTTTCGCGCGCCGTGTCGAGCAGCGCAATCTTTGGCTGGAGCTGCGGCCAGGCGGGGTCCTCCACGTTCGCGATGTGGAAAGTGAGCAGCTTCTCGGCGCTGCGGATCAGCTGCTCTTCCGGCATGGCGCCGCGGTTCGCGTGCAGCCAGCCGCGCCAGAAGCGCGTGAGCTGGTCGTGCAGGTGGCCGGTCTCGGCATGACTCTTATCGCCCAGCATCAGGTACGTTTTCAGGGCGTTGTAGCCATCGGCGACGTTGGTGGGCGAGCCGTCCTGGTAGGGCTGGCCCGGCTGGGTGCCTGCGCCCAGCCGTTCCTGGGTCGCCGGATCGAGCTGGTCGCCGTGCGCGTTCATCGCGGCCAGGTGCGCCTCCAGCGCCGCGCCGACCGGCCGCACCATGACGTCGCGCATGCCGGCGAAGAATTCGTCGCGCAGCTTGCGCTCCAGCGTGTCGCCCTGGTACAGGCCGAACGACAGCATCAGCGGCGTATCCGCACGGTAGTGCTCCAGCTGCTGGATACGGTCCTGCAGCACCTCCAGCGCCTCGAGGCGCGACTGCAGGTCGGTGCGCTTGTCCTGCAGTCGCACGACTTTCGCCAGGTCGGCTTCCACATTCGCCACCAGCTGGCGGTTGTTCGAATACGACCAGCTCCATCCGGCCAGCGCCACGCCGAGCGCCAGCGCCGCGCAGGCGAAGGCGCCGTACTTGATGCGCGTGGCGGTGGGAGTGGTGTAGCGCGCGACCAGGTCCTTGTCGGCGAAGATAATGCTGCGGAACAGGTCGCGCAGGAAGTAGCCGGCGCCGGCGTCCTGCGCCTCCCCTGCCTCCCCCCGTTTTGGCAGCTCCACGTCGAAGCGCGCCGCGACCCGCTCCGATGCATGGTTGGCGACCGATCCCTCCTGCAGCGCGCTGGTGAAATAAAAGCCGCGGAAAACGGGCCGGAACTGGTAGGTATTCTCCTCGAACAATGTGGCCAGGAAGGCGCGCAGCACCGGCTTCATCGACGCGAACTCCAGCGGGAAGGTAAACACGCCGGGACGCATGGCCTGCGCCATTCCCATGCTCGCCAGGCTCATTTCCTTCAGGCCTTCGTGCAGCTCGTCGAATCCCTCGTCGAAGAAGGCCAGCACGTCCTGATGCGCGCGGCGGCGGTTGTAGCGCAGCGTGGCGCCCCAGGTGCGGTCGCGCTCGGCCCCTTGCGCGCCGTGGAAGAAGTCGCAGAATCCGGCCACCAGGTCGGCCTTGGTGAACACCACATACACGGGCGCGTACACGCCAAGGTGCTCGGTCAGCTCCTGCACGCGGGAGCGCAGGTTGCGCGCCAGCTCGAGGTTCTTCTGCGGCGGCCCGGCAATCAGGTCGGCGACGCTGGCCGCAATGATGATGCCATTGACCGGCGCGCGCGGACGGTAGCGGCGCAACAGGCCGAGGAAGGCCAGCCATTCGGCGCGGTCGCTGTCCTCCACGCTGTAGCGCCCGGCCGTGTCGAGCACGATGCCTTCGGTGGTGAAGAACCAGTCGCAGTTGCGCGTGCCGCCCACGCCATGCAGCGCGCGGCTGCCGGCCAGCGGGAAGCTGAGGCCCGAATGCGCGATCGCGCTGCTCTTGCCGGCGGCCGGGTTCCCGATGATCATGTACCACGGCAGCTCATACATTGCCGCGGAACCGCGCATGATGCCCAGCCTGGACGACTTGATGGTGCCGACCGCATCGAGCATCGCCTTGCGCAGCGCGGGCACTTCGTCGCGGGCGTCGTTGCACGGCTCGGCGATCGCTTTGGCGAGGGGATCCGCGGCCCGTTCGCGCCAGCGGCGCCGGGCATGCACGGCAAGGGCCCAGAGCGCCGCGGCGAGCAGCACGCTGCCGATGCCCCACAGCGGCGTGATCTCCAGGACTTCGGTGACCAGCAGCGCGACGGCGCAGGCCAGTGTGAGCACGAGGGTGCGCTTGACCCAGCGGTGGGTCAGGAATTGCCATAGACGACGCATGGGATGGGCTCGGTTGTAGTCGTCAGGAAATGTTGGCACCCTTCACCGTTTGGCCGCTTGAGGCGGCGCAAGCGCCGGGCTCAGCCCGGTTTCGCGCCGCGCAAGCGCAGTTCCGCATGGCCGAAATCCATCATCTTCCAGCGCCCGCCCCAGGTCAGCCCGAGCGATTCGGCCACCTCGCCGTACAGGCGGTAGCCGCGCATCGCCCACGGATCCTTTTCGGAAATGACCAGCTTGCCATCGCGTAGGAAGGCACAATCGGCGGCCAGCCCGTATTGGTGGTAGCTCTGGAACGCGCGCGCGTTGGTGACGCCCTGGCCCAGTGCGGCCAGGCGGTCCTGGCGCTCGGGGCTGCGGTACCCTTCCAGCAGCGCCATCTCATAGCCATGCCGTTCGCGCATGACCTGGAAGGCTGCCAGCAGGCGGCGCTGGAATTCCGGATGCAGCATGCCCCAGTTGCGGCTGGCTTCAGCCAGCATCGGCCTCACCAGTTCCACCTCCGCCGTCGTGAATACGAGCGGCGGCAAGGCGGGCGGCGCCACCAGCTGCTCGCCACGCAGCAGGGCCGACACTTGCGCGTCGGGCACGATCTCGCCTTGGTCGTAGCCGGGCAAGGCCGGGTCCGTACTGGACAGGAGGGCGACCAGGACAGGCGGAATCAACAGGCAGCCAACGACGACGCCGGCCAGCCAGCGGTGACGCACCAGCCGGCCGAGTTTCAGCGCCGGACCGTGTCGCTGGGGCGCGAGGAACACCGCGCCCAGGCCACAGACCATGAAAAAGTAACAAAGTGCGATCAAGATCATCATGTGTCCGCGCGGATTAGCTTTAATCAATGCTAGGAGTCATCAATCTTAGGAGCAAAACCGTGCGCCCTTCAGACCCCCGTCAACAATCCTCGAACCGTCCGAACTTAATGTCCGGAAATCGCAAACGTCCCGGCACAGGGGGCATCCTCGACCAGCTGGAACCGAAGACGGCGCGCAAGGCAGCGGCAGGCTTCAGCATCGGCATCGAGCCGCGCTGGGTCTGGGCGGGTGGCGGGGCCATCGTCCTGATGGTGGCGGCGCTGGCGGCGGTCGCGTGGTCGACAACCACCAAGGCGCGGCCTTTGCAGCCCTCGTCCGGCGAGGCCGCCCCTGTCCTGGCGCACAAGCCGGTGTTCGAATCGGGCCCGGCCCGGGTGGAACGCGTCGCGCTGGCCCCGCCCAAGCCGGCCCCGATCATGCTGGCCCAGGTGGAGCCGCCGCCCATGCCGCCGCCGATGCCATTGGTCGTGCTACCCAGGGAAAAGACAGCAACGCCGCCGGCCAAGGCTCCCGCCCGGTCAGCGACCGCCCAGAAGCGCACGGCGCCGGCAGCCGCTGCCGGCAAGCCGCCGGGCCAGCGTACGGCGGCGCGGCGCAACGCACCGGTGCCGAAAGCGCAGCGGGCCAAGCCCGAGCCGGCGCCGGAAGCCGTCCCGGACAACGATCCCGATGTCGCCTTGATAAGAGCCATCCGAAAAGCCACGAAAACGCAGTCGCCATGACCGAATTGGCTGGGTAAGGAGCCGGCGGCGGGTTATACTGTACATAATTACAGTACCCGCACCATGACTCCACAGCTCGACAACCAGTTCTATTACCTGGATAACTTCCACCGGGTGCTCGACTGGATCGGCTCGCGCTATCCGGACCTGCTGACGGACGAGGAGCGCGCGTTCCTCGACCGTTTCCCCACCCTGCCCCGGCCATCGCGCGCGCTGCTCGTGCGGATGGTGATGCGCAAGGGCGCCCTGTTTCGCGCCAGCAAGCTCAATTACGCGGAAATCGGCTGCGCGGTCGAGGCATCGCGCGCGCTGGTTGCCACCGGATGGGTCGAGGACGATCCCGAGATCACGCTCGACGAACTGTTCGCCCTGCTCACCAAGGCGGAGGTCGCGGCCGTATTCGGACTGCCCGCGCAGCTCAGGGGTGCGCGCAAGCCGGAGCAGCTGGAAGCACTGCGCGCCGATTTTGCCGACGCGCGCGCCTTCAGCGCCTGGTGCAAGGACCTGCCCGAGCGCGCGCTGCGCGTTGCAGCGCAGGCGCTGTGCGACCGGCTGCGCCTGATCTTCTTCGGGAACTTCCACCAGGACTGGACCGAGATCGTGCTGTCGGACCTGGGCATCTACAAGTTCGAGCAGGTCGAGTTCTCGGCCGCGTCGCGCGCGTTCCGGTGCCGGCGCGACATCGACTACTTCCTAGCGCTGCACCAGTGCCGCGAGCGTTTCGCCAATGGCGAAGACATCGGCAGCGTGCTGCGCGACGTCCCGCCACCGGTGCCGGACAACGAATGGCTTGGCGGACGGCGCGAGAAGCTGATGTTCGCGATCGCCCAGCACTACGAAAAGCTGCACGACTGGACCAACGCCCACGACGCCTACCGCAACTGCAGCTACCCCGGCGCCCGCGCACGCGCGGTACGGGTCCTGGAGAAGGCGGGCCGCTACGCCGAAGCGCATGAGCTGCTCGCCGCGGCCCAGCAGGCGCCGGAAAGCGACACCGAACGCCAGCACCTGGCCCGCATTGCGCCGCGCCTCGCGTCCAGGCTGGGGCACGCCAGGGTGCGTGCCAGGCGGCCCGGCGTGGACCGCATCGACCTGAAACTGCCGATGCCGGCCGAAGCCTGGTGGGTGGAAGGCGTGGTGCGCGACCACCTGACGCGCGACGACGCGCCGGTGTACTACGTCGAGAACACGCTGATCAACGCCTTGTTCGGCCTGTTGTGCTGGCGCGCGATCTTCTCCGCCATTCCGGGCGCGTTCTTCCATCCGTTTCACCGCGCCCCGGCCGACCTGTATGGCGCCGACTTCCACGCGCGGCGCGAGCGCGAGTTCGCACACTGTTTCGGGCAGCTGGAGACGGGCGAGTACCGCGCCACCATCCTCGCCAATTTCGCCGGCAAGCACGGGATCCAGTCGCCCTTCCTCGCGTGGGACTACCTGAGCGAGGAACTGCTCGCGATGGCGCTCGACTGCATTCCGGCGCTGCACCTGCGCCGCTCGTTCGAGCGCATCCTGGCCGATGTGAAAAGCAACCGCACAGGCTTCCCTGACCTGATCCGCTTCTGGCCCGCCGAAAAGCGCTACCAGATGATCGAGGTGAAGGGCCCGGGCGACCGCCTCCAGGACAACCAGCTGCGCTGGATCGAGTACTGCGCCACCCATGGCATGCCGGTCTCGGTCTGCTACCTGCAATGGGAGTGACCTACACCGTCTCGGTGCGGGCGCTGTGCGAGTTCACGGCCAAGCAGGGCAACCTGGACCTGCGCTTCACGCCCTCCCCGACCGCCCAGGAAGGCATCGCCGGCCATCAGGTCGTCACCAGCCGGCGCGGTCCGGGCTACCAGCGCGAGGTCAGCCTGTCGTGCGACCACGGCAGGCTGCACGTGCGCGGCCGCGCCGACGGCTACGACCCCGGCCAGAACCTGCTGGAGGAAATCAAGACGCACCGTGGCGACCTGTCGCGCATGCCGGACAACCACCGCCATCTCCACTGGGCGCAGGCGCGCGTCTACGGCCACCTGATGTGCCGCCAGCTCGGGCTTGGCGGAATCGCACTTGCGCTGGTCTATTTCGACATCGCCACGCAGGCCGAAACCGTGCTGCGCGAGGAGCGCACCGCGGCGGAGCTCGAAGCGATGTTCGAAGCCCAATGCGATCGCTTCATCGCGTGGGCCGGACAGGAGGCGGCGCACCGCGCGGCGCGCGACCAGGCGCTGGCCGCGATGCAGTTCCCCTACCCGGCCTTCCGCCCGGGCCAGCGGCAGCTCGCGCAGGCCGTGTACCAGGCCAACGCCAGCGGGCGATGCCTGCTGGCGCAAGCTCCCACTGGCATCGGCAAGACCGTCGGCACGCTGTTCCCGGCGCTGAAGGCGGCGCCGCTGCATGGCCTGGACAAGGTGTTCTACCTGGCGGCCAAGACGCCGGGCCGGCGCCTGGCGCTCGACGCGGCGCAGGTGATCCGCAAGCAGTGCGTTATTCCGCTGCGGGTGCTGGAACTGGCCGCGCGCGACAAGGCGTGCGAGCATCCGGACAAGGCCTGCCACGGCGAGTCGTGTCCGCTCGCGAAGGGCTTCTACGACCGCCTCCCGGCGGCGCGCGAGGCGGCGCTGGCCGAGGAAACGCTGGACCGCGAGGCGCTGCAGCGGGTCGGGCTGGCGCACGAGGTCTGTCCCTACTACCTCGGCAGCGAGATGGCGAAGTGGAGCGACGTGGTCGTTGGCGACTACAACTACTATTTCGACCATGGCGCGATGCTGTACGGGCTGACGCTGGCCAACCAGTGGCGCGTCAGCGTACTGGCCGACGAAGCGCACAACATGGTGTCGCGGGCGCGCTCGATGTACAGCGGCCAGCTGGCGAAGGCAGCGCTGCGGGCCGCGCGCGCAGCCGCCCCTGCCCACCTGCGCAAGGCGCTCGACCGCGTGTCGCGCGCGTGGCCCAGGGTGGAGCGCGAGTACGCGGTGCTGGAGGCGATCCCTGAAAAACTGGTCAGCGAGCTGCAGGGACTCGTTTCCGCGGTCACCGACATGCTGGCCGAGCATCCCGAGCAGCTCGACCCTGCCCTGCAGCGCTTCTACTTCGACGCCATGCTGTTCGTGCGCCTGTCTGAGCAGTTCGGCGCGCACTCGCTGTTCGACGTGTCGATGCAGGGCGCGCGCGACTCGGCCCTGTGCATCCGCAATGTGGTGCCGGCGCCATGGCTGCAGCCGCGCTTTGCGCTCGCGCATTCGACCACGCTGTTTTCCGCCACGCTCAGCCCGTGGAATTACTTCACCGACGCGCTCGGCATGCCGAAGGACACGGCCTGGATCGACGTCGAGTCGCCGTTCAGCGCCGAGCAGCTGTCGGTGCACGTGGTCCGGCAGATCTCCACGCGCTACCAGCATCGCGCGCGCTCGCTGGGGCCGGTCGCAAGGCTGATGGCGCAGCAGTACGAGGCGACGCCGGGCAATTACCTGGCGTTCTTCAGCAGTTTCGAATACCTGGAACAGGTGGCCGATGCGTTCGCGGCGCAGTACCCGGACGTGCCTGCATGGCGCCAGTCGCGCTCGATGAGCGAAGGCGAACGCGATGCGTTCCTGGCCCGCTTCACGCACGACGGACGCGGCATCGGCTTCGCGGTGCTGGGCGGCTCGTTCGGTGAAGGCATCGACCTGCCGGGGGCGCGCCTGATCGGGGCCTTTATCGCGACGCTGGGGCTACCGCAGTTCAATCCCGTGAACGAGCAGATGCGCGAGCGGATGGAGGCGATGTTCGGGGCGGGCTACGACTACACCTATCTCTACCCCGGGATACAGAAGGTGGTGCAGGCTGCCGGGCGGGTGATCCGCACCCAGTCGGACCGGGGCGTCGTGTACCTCATCGACGACCGGTTCGGGCAGGCGCAGGTGCGCGAGCTGTTGCCGCTGTGGTGGGACGTCAGCCCGGCGCCCGCTTCCTAGCCAGGCGGGGGCCGCAAGTCTTGCGGAGACGCCGCGCTACCGGACCAGCGAACGGACCTTCTGGTAGCCGGAGCGGCTGACGGGGACCACGGTACCATCCTTGAGCACCGCCTGGTGCGTGTCCTTGGTGGCCTGCTCGATGCGGCTGACCCGCTCGATATTGACGATGTAGGAGCGGTGGATGCGCACGAAGCAGCCCGGATCGAGCTGGCTCTCCAACTCCGACAGGCGCTGGTTCTTGAGGTAGGAGCGCCCCTCGGCATGGATCTCCACGTAGTCGTCCTGCGCGACGATCATGTCCACCTTGCCCGCGGCGATCACGTGGACCCTGGCGCCGTCGCGGATCAGCACGCGCTCCAGCGGCGCGCTGCGCGCGGCTGCCTGTTTTGCCATCTCCTCCGCCGGTTGCGTTTCCCCGAGGCCGGCGCGCGCGTGCGCCAGCGCCTGGTCGAAGCGCTGCTGGCTGAACGGCTTGAGCAGGTAGTCCACGGCATGGATCTCGAAGGCCTTGAGCGCGTACTGGTCGTAGGCGGTGACGAACACATAGCGCGGCTTGCTGCCGGCCAGCTCCACCACCTCGAATCCATCCAGCTTGGGCATCTGGATGTCGAGGAACACCAGGTCCGGCTCCAGCTCCGTGATTGCCTTGACCGCCTCGAACCCGTTGGCGCATTCGGCCACGATCTCCACGCCCGCATGGGGGCGCAGGAATTCGCGCACGACACCGCGCGCCAGCTCTTCGTCGTCGACTATGATGACCCGCACTTCACTCCCCTCCGGTTTCCGCGGGCAGAGCCAGCTCCACCCTGAATCTGTTGTGTTCCTGGGACCAGTGCACGCTGGCCTGGTGTTCGTAGGCGGCGGCCAGCCGCTTGCGCACATTGGTCAGGCCAATGCCTTTCCCGCTGACCGGCGGCGCGTCGGCGTCCACATCGTTTTCGACTGCCACCCGCAGGATGGAGCCGACGCGGCGCGCATGCACGCTGACCGTACCGCCTTCCGGCAGCGAGCCGATGCCGTGCTTCACCGCGTTCTCCACCAGCGGCTGCAGGATCATCGGGGGCAGCAGGCAGGGCCGCGCGTCGTCATCGATGTCCAGCCGGACGCCGAGGCGCTGGCCGAACCGCACCTTCTCGATGGCGAGGAAGTGGTTGACCAGCGTGGCCTCGTCCGCCAGCGTGACCTTGCGGTGCGCTTCCAGCCCGAGGCTGTGGCGGAAGAAGTCCGACAGCTGCAAGGTCATCTCGCGCGCCCGCTTCGGGTCCACCGAGGTCAGCGCGCTAATCGAATTGAGGCTGTTGAACAGGAAGTGCGGGTCGATCTGGGTGCGCAGCATGCGCAGTTCCGCGTCCTGCGCCATCAGCTTGGACTGCATTTCGCGCCGTTCCGCCGTGCGGCTGCGCTCGAATTCGTTAAGCAGGTAGTTCGCCATGGCCGACAGCACGTACAGCGCGATCCCGATGCCGAACACCACGGCCCGCATCGGCCTGGTGATCGCAATGCCGACGCCGCCGGAGGCCAGCACCTCGTTCCATGCCATCACCGCCGCGGTCCAGGCGCCCGCCGCCATGATCGAGGACACCGCCAGCACGCCGAGCAGCCGCAGCGAAGGCGATCCGGCCAGCGGGAAGGCGCGGCACAGGTAGTAGGCTGAAAAGCCGGCCGCGAACGCATAGACCAGCGCGGCGGGAACTGCAAGCGCAATCGCGTTCGGCCACGCGGCGCCGGTGGCGCCCACCACGAGGGCGGACAGCACCAGCCCGAGCACCAGCCATACCCCCAGGTACAGCGTGGCACCGCGCCGCGAGGCGAACGGACCGGACATCAGTTACGTACCTCGACACCGGACATGATGGCGTAGCCGCTGATGACCAGGCGCTTGCCCGCGCCGGCCGGCGAGGCGGTCTTCTCTTCGAACGCGGCCATGATCGGGGTCCCGCGCAGCACTACCGTCCAGTCGGGCGGGACGCGCAGCGTGATGCCGCCCATGACGGCGAAGACGCGGATCTCGGCGTCGCTGACGATCGACGCTTCGCGCAGGTCCAGCTCGCAGCCGCCCATGAAGGTGGTCACATGGCCGCCACGGAAGTCCTTCGAGACGATGCGGCGCTCGATCCCGCCCAGCGCGGCGGTCAGGTCGATGACCGAGTCGGCGTCGCCCTCCGCCGGGGAGGCGGTGCGCTGGAACACGGCTGCCTGGGTGCCGTTCTCGCCGCGGTTGCGCAGGGCGTTGTACACCACTGCGCCGCCCACCGCCATCACCAGCACCGGCCAGATGGTGCGCCAGCCAAAGTAGATGTAGCCCATGTGCCGCAGCGTGAGCATCACGCCGATCGCAATCAGGATGCCGCCGAAGACCCGGCCGCCGGTGTCGTGGCTGTCATACAGCTTGAGCACGCCGACCAGGATGAACATCATCGGCCAGAAGCGGAACATGTCGTTGATCTCGAAGATGTTCAGGTTATCGAGCAGGAACAGCAGTCCCATGCCGATCACGACCAGGCCCAGGATGACCTGCGCGGGCAGGCGCTTGTTGATATCGTCACTCATGGCTGATTCCTTTCTTGTCCAATGCGCGTTTTTCGAGGAATGGCTTGATCACCATGATCAGGCCGCCGGCAATGAGCAGCAGGGGCCAGCTGTTCCTGAAGGTCAGGTCGAAGCGGTCGTCGAATACCGCAAACAGCCAGGTGCCCACGAATACCATCCACAGTCCGCCCGTGAATTCGCCTGGCGTCGGCGACGCGATCATGCGCGTCAGGCCGATGAAGACGATAATCAGCGGCCAATATTGCCACATGTCATGAATGTTCAGGAAGTCCATGCGGTCGAGCAGGAAGACTGCGCCGACCACGATCAGGACCAGGCCCCAGACGACCTGCTTTCTCCATTGATTTGACGTTCCGTTGTTCACCTTGCCCTCCCGTTGAAAGAATGAGCACAGCTTAGCGGGGTGTAAGCGCGGAAGAAACCGGATTTCGGTGAGTTGCGGACGGGGGGCGGTGAATGCCGAAGAAATCGGCGGGTGGCGGGCGGGGCAGGAAGCGTCTGCCTTGTGCTGCAATAAAACCGGGGACGGTCCCCGGCAGGGACGGTCCCCTCGGTGTACCCGTGCTTACGCGGGCTGGACGACGACGATCGGAACCTGGTGGTTCTTGATCGCGTTGCGGTACTTGGACTTGGCGATCGCCTGCTTGATCGCTTCGCGTGCGATGTTGGTCTTGCGGATGTCCTTCTTCTCCTGCTTGCTGCGCTGGTGCGCTTCATCCTTGTTGCCGATGCGCTTGGTCATTCTCATTCTCCTGTTGCGTTAGGTCCTTCGATTATTGAATGCGCGCCGGAGGCGCAAAAATAGGACTGCGTGCGCTGTGCGTGTAGGATTCGGACGATTCGAAGAGGCGGACGAAAAAAAAGCGGCGCAGCCGCCGCTTGTCCTGCCGTGCCACCGGCCAGGCGCGGCACGCGCGCCTGGTCCCGGCTGCTTACGACCGGCTCAGCGAAGGCTTGAACTCCTGCGTCGTCAATCCCCATCCCAGCTGGCGCCGGATTTCCTCCGGCGTCGGCGGCGGACGCTTGTCGCGCGTGCGCTGCTCGAGGTAGGCCCGGACGACCTGCTTCGGTGGATTGGTAACGTTGGACATCACGACCTCCGCTTCTGAATTTGGTGCCGATCCTTGAGGCGACCGGCTCACCTGTCGAGTGCGCATTCCACGGTCTTTTTATATTCGCATGGCGCCTCACTCACACGACTCCATCATAAGGCCGCAACGATCACTTAACCGTTCGTTGCCGCACGTAGGGCGCTCTATTGCGGAGCGTGCGCTTGTCCGACAACGGCGAACGGGGCTGTCGGACAATACCTCATCCGTCGCTTGCGCACAGGCCGCTCCGCGCGCGCGGAACAAAAAAAAACGGGGCAGGCGCTTGCGCGGCCTGCCCCGTCCATCAAGCTACAAGGATCAGAACTTGTACTTGAGGTTCAGGTAGTACTGGCGGCCGGAGACGTCCAGCTTCTGCTGCTCTTCTTCGCTGTAGCGATAGTAGGCGCGCTTCACGTTGGTCAGATTGGTCGCATCGAAGGTCAACACCCATTTCGGGTTGAGGTACCAGCTCATGTTGAACGCCAGCGTCGTGACCGGAGCGGCCATCGTCGGCGCGGTCGGCATCAGCTGACCGTTGATGGTGACCAGACCCTGGCTGTTCGCGTTTGGCGGAGGCGCAGTGCTGGTGTTCACGTACTCGCTGCGGTAGTTCGCCACCAGGCGAGCCGACACGTGCTCGTTCTCGAAGTAGGCGCCGACGTTGGCGGCCCATTCGGACGCACCGACCAGCGGACGGCCATCGTCCACGTCGGTCTTGGCGCGGCTGACGTTCGAGGTGAAGCCGAACGGCGTATCGCCGATCGCCTGGTCGTACTGGATCTCGATGCCGCGCACTTTCGCGCCCTGGTTCGAAGCCGAGTTCACCGCGAAGGTCTTGACCTGGTTGTCGCGCGAATCGAACAGGTCGACCCGGTTGGAGCCGGCGACACCGGTCTTCACGTAGCCGTCGATGTCCGAGTAGAACACGTTCACGCCCACCATCGAACGCGGAGCGAAGTACCATGCCCACAGCGCGTCGAAGTTGGTCGCGTTCAGCGGCTTCAGGTCTGGGTTCGGGCCGGTGACCGTGCAGGCGCTATCGGTACAGGTTGGCGTACCGTAGCCGGCGCCCAGGATGTTGTAGTTCTGGCGGCCGATGGTCTTGTTCGCGGCGAAGCGGACCTGCATCTGGTCGTTCATCTCGTACAGGACGTTCACGCTTGGCAGCCAGTCGTTGAAGGTCTTGCTGGTCGCGGTCTTGTAGTACATGACGCCGGTGCGGTTCGGGAACGGCACGCCGTCGTAGTACTGCACGCCGTCGCTGGCGGTGGTGATCGCGCCAGGCACGGCCGCGCAAGGGATCGCCGGCTTGCCCGGTTCGGTGCGCTCGCACAGGCCGACCGGGATCGGGCTAGGAATCAGCGCGTTGACCTGGGTGCGGACGAAGCGCAGGCCGACGTTACCCGACCACTTGCCGCTTTCCATGTTGGCCATCAGGTAGGTCGAGGTCTGGCGCTCGCGCATGTCCAGCTCGGACGACACGCGGCGCTCCCAATCCGCGGTGGTCGGCTTGTAGTTGGCGTTGAAGTAGTTCTTCAGCGTCTCCGGGGTCAGCGTCCAGCTGGTGTTATCCCAGCCGGCCGGGCCATCCAGGCCGTCGCCGAAATCGGACGGGAACGGGATGTAGTTGCTGCTGTCCGGTGCGTTGGTCGCCAGCGCGCCGGTCTTCATCTGCGGGAAGCGGCGCGCGCTGTCGCGGCGGTGGTCGGCGTAGCGCACGCCGGCTTCCAGCGACTGGAACATGCCCTTCTCGAGCGCGTATTCGAAGTCGAACTGGGCGCTGTGTTCCTTGTCGGTGGTCTTCACGCCGGAGGCGGCGCGGCCGGTCAGCACGTAGCCGCTGCCGTCCGGGTTGCGGCCAGGGACGTTCGGGCCGGTGCCCATGTACTGCACGTAAGGCGCGTCGTGCAGGTCGCCCAGGCGGTAGGAGACGCCGGTGCCGTAGCGGGTGTAGGTCAGGCCCTGGTCGCGGCCGGTCTGGCCGACACCGCGGGTGATCGAGAACAGCGACTTGACGGTCAGGTCCTGGTTGATGCGATACTTGGTGTCGAGGTCCAGGAACGAGCTGGTGGCCTCGGCGCCATCGCGGTATGCGCCTTCGGTCTCGCCGATGTACTGCGGCGGCACGCCGTTCGCGTACACGATATCGGCGGCCTTCAGCACCTTCAGCTTGTGGCCGTACATGGTGGTCTCTTCGACGATCACCGGGTTCTTGATCTGTGCGAACACCTGTTCGCCGTTCGCGCCGACGGTCGGCGCGGCGCCGCCCTGCACGCCACCGCGGCCGCGCAGCATGCTGAACATCGCGCCCGCGTTCAGGCGGCCGAAGTTGTTTGCCTTCATACCGGAGTGGAAGCCGGTCATGGTCATGTCGAGGTCTGCGTTCGGCTTGAACTGCATCGAGAACATGCCACCCTTGCGGTCACGCACGCTCTCCACGAATTCGGTCGACATCGAGCCGGGAATACGCACGCCCTGCAGGTCCGACGCCTTGTAGCCGGTGCCGGCCAGCGATTCGTCGGTGATGCCCTTCATGGTGGCCAGGTCGATCTGGTCCCAGCCGCTGCCGCCCACATAGGCGAAGCGCGAGGCCGAGTCGCGGCGCACATAGCGCTTTTCCTTGAAGCCCTGGACGATGATGCCGAAGGTGTTCGCTTCGTTCTTCCAGTTGACGGTGGCCTGCATGTCAGGCGCCGCCTTGCCCGGCAGGTCCGCGTACGCGACGCCGGTGCTGATCATGCCGCCCAGGCGCTCTTTCTGCGCCAGCGGCTTGCGGGTGGTGACGTTGATGGTGCCGGCCAGGCCGCCGTCGACGATGTTCGCCTGCGAGGTCTTGTAGACCAGCGCCTGGTTCAGCACGGACGAAGGCATCAGCGACAGGCTGGTCGAACGGCTGCTCGACAGCTGGTCGGCGAAGTACCAGTCGCCGCCGGAGACGGTGTGGCCGTTGAACAGGATCAGGGTCATGTCCGGATTGGTGCCGCGCATCGCGACCTTTTCCGCTTCGTCGTAGTCGGTACGCACGGCCACGCCGGCGAGGCGTTGCAGCGAGTCGGCCAGGTTCTTGTCCGGCATCTTGCCGACGTCTTCGGCCGTGATGACCTCGACGTTGGCGGTGGCGTCCTTCTTGACGCTCAGCGACTTGGCCATCGAAGCGCGGATGCCGCTGACTTCGACGGTCTGGACGGGTGCGTCAGGCGCGGTTTGCGCTGCAACGGGAAGTGCGTAAAGCGCCAGCATTGCCATTGAAACGGCAGCGGCGCCCGGGGTTTTCCGAAAACTCATTTTGTCTCCTGGATCGGTATAGAGGGTGGGATGCCGGACTGATGCCAGCGTCGGCGCGAGTATTGATGAGTTCGGGAGGGAATGATAATGACAACAATGTTTCGACTCATAACCCCGCTTTATATCCAAATTGATGTGAATTTATTCATTGGGAATATTAATTAGCTTTAAACGGCCGGGCGCACTAGCGTGGACGTTTTTTCACCCGGAATTTTATGAAACGCTTCGCCCCTCTCCTGATCGCAGCGGCCCTGGCCGGCTGCGCCGTGCAGCCTGCAAAAGTCGAGACCGTGCAGCCATTGAGCATGGAACAGCTGCTAAAAAAGCAGATCTATCAAATGACGCCGCAGGAAGTGCACCGCTATATCGCGCACATGCAGCAAGCCGAACCGGACCTGCGCAAGCGCATCGCGGCGATCGGCCGGCAGAATATCGGGCAGCCGTATGTACTGAATCTGCTGGGCGAGTACCCGTTCGAGCTGCACGATACCCTGCCGATGTTCAGCCTCACGCACAGCGATTGTGTTGTTTTTGCGGAGCATACCTACGCGATGGCGCTGTCCAAATCGTGGGAAGAATTCTTCTGGATGCTGCAGCGGATCCGCTACAAGGACGGCGTGATCGGCGTCGCCACGCGCAATCACTACACCGAACAGGACTGGAACATCAATAATGGCTGGCTGGTCACGGACGTAACGGCGCAGCTGGGCGGCGACGCGACCGCCTCCTACCAGCTGACGGTGGACCGCGAGCGCTTCCTGCGCACGCGCCACAACACCGAGGTCAAGATGCCGGTGCAGGTGAGCAACGAAGCCTACATCCCGACCGAGCGCATCGGCGAGGTGCTGGGCAAGCTGCAGGACGGCGACTTCGTCAACGTGATCTCGACCAAGGACGGCGGCTACTGGGCCTCGCACGTGGGCCTGATCGTCACGGCGCCAAATGGGCAGCGCATGTTCCTCAATTCGGCCGCGCCGATGGTGCGTGAAGAGACGTTCGACGCATTCGTGCTGCGCGTGCGCGAGCGCGATGCGCGCAATGGGCCGAACGGGCAGAAGCTGGCCGGCTTCAAGTTCCTGCGGTTGAACGACCAGGTGGTGGTGCCGCCGATGCTGCCGCAGCCGCGTCCCGGCAGCTGACACCCGGGACCTCCTGCCCGCCCGTTGGCGGAATCCGCCATGTTTTAGGCGATTCCGCCATCAAGGCCAGCGTCGGGGACATCCCCGCATGGCCTGTCCCCTTCCATTCGGCTGTATCATGCGGCGATGCCAGAACAGGAAGATAGGCGCCGGATCAGCCTCGTCCAGATCCACATTGCAGTGCTGCTTGCAAGCGGGGCCGGCCTGTTCGCCAAACTGGTCCCGGTCAGCCCGGTGGTGCTGACAGCGGGCCGCACCGCGTTCGGCAGCGTCGCGCTGCTGCTGTTTGCCCAGTTCACGCACGCATCGCTGCGCCTTGGCAGCGCGCGCGACCTGCTCGCGATCCTGCTGTCGGGGCTCGTGCTGGCGATCCACTGGTTCACCTTCTTCCTGTCGATCCAGGCATCGAGCGTGGCCATCGCGCTGCTGGCATTTGCGACCTTCCCCCTGTTTACGACCTTCCTCGAGCCGGCCATCGACGGCGTGCCGCTGCGGCGGGCGGATGTCCTGACCGCCGTCCTGGTGGCCGCCGGACTGGTGCTGGTCACGCCGAGCTTCGACATCGGCGACCGGATGACACAGGGACTGCTGTGGGGGATCGTCTCGGCGCTGGCGTTCGCGGTGCTATCGCTGATGAGCCGGACCTACTCGGGGCGCTATCCGGCGCCGGCGATCGCCTTCTACCAGCAGGGCTTTGCGGCCCTGTGCACCCTGCCGTTCGCGCTGCAATGGGACGGCACGATGAACTTGGGCGACCTGCGCGACCTGGCGATTCTTGGCGTCGTGTTCACCGCGCTGGTGCAGGGACTGGTGGTGGCGAGCCTGCGGCAGCTGCGCGCGCAGACCGCGAGTGTCGTGTTCGGGCTGGAGCCGGTGTACGGGATCGTGCTGGCGTGGCTGGTGATCGGCGAGCAGCCCGGACTCCGGACGGTGGCGGGCGGCAGCCTGATATGCGGCGCGGTGCTGTGGGCCTCGTTCGCGCATCGCCCCGCGGCGCGGGCACCGTCGCCGGAGCGGTCCGTCTCCTGAGCGCGGGCGCGCAAGTGGAAGGCCGGGAACGGCCCCCCCTAATTCACTTCTTCCATGACCTTCAGGTTCTCGCCGAATACCCACACGCGGCGGATCTCGATCACATCGTACTGGGAGGCGACGTTCGGCGGGAACGCCGAGTAGCGCGCGTTCAGCCGCACGATGCTTTGCACGGCGCGGTCGATATCGGGACGGCCGCTGGAGCGCGCAAAGGATATGTCTTCCACCGTGCCGTCGCTGCGGATCGACACCACCACGGTCAGCTCGACCTGGCTGCCCCGGTGTGACGAATAGACCAGGTGGCCATTACGCTCGATCTTCTGGCGCCAGTTTTCCACGTACATCTTGAGCGGCACATCGCGGATCACGCGGCCGGCCAGCACGCGGCGCCCGTTGCGCTCGCGCTCCGGCACCGCCCGCGGCGGCGCGCCACTGAGCACGCCCAGTCCGCGCACCGCTTCGCGCGCGCGGTTGGTGATGTCGCTGTCCAGCATAGAGCGGGGGATCGTATTGCCTTTGGCCGTGCCGGCACCCAGGCCATCGCTGCGGCCCAGCCCCGAGCCTGTCCCGGGCCGCCTGTCGCCCGCCAGCACATCGCTGCCGCGCAGCGCATCGGCGGCGAGCTGCTCCTGGCTGCGGCGCTGCGCCTCCTGGGCGGCTAGGCGTTCGCGTTCCAGGCGCTGCGCCTCTTCCTGCGCCAGGCGTTCGCTTTCACGGCGACGCGCTTCCTCCGCCGCCAGCCGCTCGCTTTCCCTGCGCTGCGCCTCGAGCGCGGCGAGCCGTTCGCTTTCCTGCCGCTGCGCCTCCTGCGCTGCAAGCCGCTCGCGTTCGCGCCTTTGCGCAGCCTCCGCAGCCAGGCGCTCCGCCTCCAGCTGCGCGTTGGCCTGTTCGACCTGGCGGCGCTGCGATTCCTCGGCGGCGATGCGCTCACGCTGGCGGTGCTGGATCTCCTCGATCGCGAGCCGTTCGCGCTCGATGCGCTGCGCCTCCTCCACCGCGGCCAGCCGCTCGTTCTCGCGCCGCTGCGCCTCCTCGAACGCAAGACGCTCGCGCTCGCGGCGCTGCTCCTCTTCCATGGCAAGGCGCGCGAGCTCGCGGCGGCGCGCCTCCTCCGCCGCCACGCGCTCGCGCTCCCGGCGCTGGTCTTCCTGCGCGAGTCGCTCGCGCTCGCGGCGCTGCGTCTCCTCGATAGCAACGCGCTCGCGCTCGCGGCGCAGCGATTCTTCCGACGTCAGGCGGTCACGCTCACGGCGCTGGACCTCTTCCGCCGCCAGGCGGTCCCGTTCCCGGCGCTGGGCCTCCTCGACCGCGAAGCGCTCCCGCTCGCGCCGCTCGGCTTCCTCCACCGCCAGGCGGTCGCGTTCGCGGCGCTGCGCCTGCTCCGCCACCAGGCGCTCCTCCTGTCGGCGCAGCTCCTCGGCCGCAATGCGCTCGCGGTCCTGCCGCTCGCGCTCCGCCAGCTCGCGCGCCAGCGCCTGCTCCTGCCGCTCACGCTCTGCCTGTTGGGTTGCCGCCTCCAGCGCCAGCGCCTCGGCGGCCTTCGCGGCATCGTCGCCTGCCTCGGCGGGCGTGCCTGCAGCCTGTGCCATCGTCGCATCCGCCTCCGCATCGGTGCCGTCCTGCGCTTCCGTCAGGTCCATCGTGACCGCCTTGGCTTCCTGCGGCTCCGGCAGGGGCACCGAAAAGTCCGACTCGACCTGCGTTTGCGCGATCACGCGCGGCCCCTGGACGGGATCGGCCTTCGCGATACGCGGCGTCGCGACCTTCTTCTGCTTTTTCTTGGGCGCACTCTTCTTCACCGCGGCCTTGGGCGGCGGCGGTGGCGCCTTTGGCGTGGCCTGCGCCACGATGGTCAGCCCCTGCGCCGGCGCCGGACGCTCGGTCGGCAGCTTCTCCAGCGGCGGAGGCACCGGATCGGGCAGCGGCGGCGGTTCGGCCGGCAGTTCCAGCGTCACATTCAGCGGCGGGTTGCCCAGGCCGGGCAGGTCGATCGTCATCACACCGAACTGCAGCGAAAGCAGCAGCGCATGGACGAGCAGGGACACCGTCAGCGCCGCCGTAAAGCGGTGCTGCACAGTATCCTGCGGCGGTGCCTTCCCGATGTCTCCCACTGGCCTTCCATTGCACAATAACAACGTCCAGCATAACGCTTTCTCTTCCGCAACGCGACACGCTTGAGCAACACTTTGGCAGTATCAGATTCCGATACCGAGGTCAGGCACGCGCCCCCTCCCCGTGACGCCCCAACTTGCCGAGGCGCACCGAATCGCGGCACATATTGAACGCCCGTGGTTGAAGGCTGTCTGGCTGATCGGTCCGGCAGAAAAGTGGCGGAAGGCAACTTCGGGGTCAGGCACCCCCTTGAACCCAGGCCTGACCCCAGGGTTGAGGCAGATCAAAGGTTGGGCGGGTTTTTGCGGGGGGAAGGTAGCGTGGCCTGCCCAGCAGGAGTCGAACCTGCGACCTACGGCTTAGAAGGCCGTTGCTCTATCCAGCTGAGCTATGGGCAGTCAGCGGCGCAATTGCGCCAGATAAAAACAAAGCGGGCTGTCAATGACAACCCGCCTTGTAGATGTTGTGGTCGGAGTACAAGGATTCGAACCTTGGACCCCCTGGTCCCAAACCAGGTGCGCTACCGGGCTGCGCCACACTCCGATGTGCTGATTATACTCCCCGGCTCCCGGAAGGGCAATTTCAGCAGTAAATCTTTCAGGCGGCGACTTTGTCGGCGATGCGGCGCGCCATCGATTCGGCCATGGAGGCGTCGCGCGCTTCCACCATTACGCGGATCAGCGGCTCGGTGCCGGAGGCCCGGATCAGCACGCGGCCATTGTCGCCCAGCTCGCGTTCGACCTGTTCTTTTTCGGCAACCATGGCGGCGTTCTTGGTCCAGTCGAAGCCGGCCTCAACGCGCTTGTTGATCAGGGTCTGCGGGAACAGGGTCAGTTCGCCGCAGCAGCCGGCCAGCGATTTGCCGCTGCGCTTGAGCGCGGACAGGACCTGCAGCGCGGAGACGATGCCGTCGCCGGTGGTGTGCTTGTCGAGGCACAGCAGGTGCCCGGAGCCTTCGCCGCCGTACAGCCAGCCGCGCTCCTTCATCACCTCCAGCACGTAGCGGTCGCCGACCTTGGCGCGCGCGAAGCCCACGCCCATCTCCTTGAACGCGACCTCCAGCGCCATGTTGGTCATCAGGGTGCCCACCGCGCCCTTGACTTCGCCGACCGACATGCGGTCGCGCACCATCACGTACAGCAGTTCGTCGCCGTTGTAGATGCGGCCGGTCGCGTCGACCATGATCAGGCGGTCGGCGTCGCCGTCCAGCGCGATGCCAAGGTCGGCCTGGTTCGCGACCACCGCTTCCGACAGGGCTTGCGGGGCGGTGGCGCCGAAGCCGGCGTTGATGTTGAAGCCGTCCGGCTTGTTACCGATCGAGATCACTTCGGCGCCCAGTTCGTGCAGCACGTGCGGGGCGATGTGGTACGCGGCGCCATGCGCGCAGTCGACCACGATCTTCAGGCCGCGCAGGTCAAGCTCGTTGGGGAAGGTGCTCTTGCAGAATTCAATGTAGCGGCCCTGGGCATCGTCCAGGCGCTTGGCGCGGCCGAGGCGTTCGGACGGAACGCATTCCATCGGCTGGTCGATCGCGGTCTCGATCTCGAGTTCGACTTCGTCCGGCAGCTTGGTGCCGTGCTCGGAGAAGAACTTGATGCCGTTGTCCTGGAACGGGTTGTGGGAGGCGGAGATGACAACGCCGGCCGACAGGCGCAGCGCGCGGGTCAGGTAGGCGATGGCCGGCGTGGGCATCGGGCCGGCCAGCATGACGTCGACGCCGGCGGCGGCAAAGCCGGCTTCCAGCGCCGCTTCGAGCATGTAGCCGGAGATGCGGGTGTCCTTGCCGATCAGGACCGTCGGACGGCCGTTGCTGCCCACGCTGCGCGCGAGCGTCTTGCCGGCAGCGTAACCGAGGCGCATGACGAAGTCAGGGGTGATCGGTGCCTTCCCAACCAGGCCGCGGATGCCGTCGGTGCCAAAATATTTACGTCCCATGTGCTGTTTTCTCTTGTAGGTTCAAAGGGTTCAGGCCGATGCGTGCCACACTGCGAGGGCATCGACGGTTTCGGCGACATCGTGTACGCGCACGATTCTAGCGCCATGCGCGACTGCCGCCAATGCCCCGCCAATGCTGCCGGCCATGCGTTCGGCCACCGGCTTGCCGGTCAGGGCGCCGATCATCGATTTGCGCGAGACGCCGGCCAGCACCGGCAGCCCGAGTTCGTCGCGCATGCGGCCGATGCCGCGCATGAGGGCGAGGTTGTGCTCCAGCGTCTTGCCGAATCCGAAGCCGGGATCCAGGCAGATGCGTTCGCGCTCGATGCCGGCCGCGGTCAGCGCGTCGACGCGCTCGCGCAGGAAGGCGATGACTTCTTCCACCACGTCGCCATAATGCGGCTCCTGCTGCATGGTCTGCGGTGCGCCCTGCATGTGCATGATGCACAGCGCGCATTCGCTGTCGCGCACCGCTTCGATGGCGCCCGGCGCGCGGAAGGCGTTGATGTCGTTGATCAGGTCCGCGCCGGCGATCAGGGCCTGGCGCATGACTTCGGGCTTGTAGGTGTCGACCGAAAGCGGCTTGCCGATGTCGCGCAGGGCGTACAGGACGGGCATCACGCGGCGCAGCTCTTCTTCGAGCGGGACGGGCGGCGAGCCGGGGCGGGTCGATTCGCCGCCGATGTCGATCATGGCCACGCCCTGCTCCACCATCGATTCGGCGTGCGACAGCGCGAACTCGAGCGAGGCGAAGTTGCCGCCGTCGGAGAACGAGTCGGGAGTGACGTTCAGGATGCCCATCACAACCGCTTGTTTGTCGAGGTGGAAGCCGAAGCGGCCGCAGTGGAGGTATTGGCGCATGCTGGATTGCTAATAAATGGGACAACAAAAAGGGTGGGAATGGCCCACCCTTTATTCGGCTTGAATATCCGGGGACAGTACTGTCCGCTCAGCGGCTGCGGAGGACTGTCCCCTTCCCTGTTACGCGGGAGCCGGGGCGTTCTGGACGCCGCCGGCGCCGGCGTCGCCGCTACCGCGTTTTGGCGCGACGCCAGCCTTTGGCGGACGCGGCTCGTTGCCGGACATGATGTCGTTGATCTGGTCGGAGTCGATGGTTTCCCAGTCGAGCAGCGCCTTGGTCATCATTTCGACCTTGTCGCGGTTCTCTTCCAGCAGGCGGCGCGCAAGCGCGTACTGCGAGTCGAGGATGTTGCGGATCTCGGCGTCGACCTTTTGCTGCGTCGCTTCGGAGATGGTCTTGGTATGGCCGCCGAAGAAGCCTTCGTTCTCGGAATCCTCGTACACCATCACGCCCATCGAATCGGACATGCCGAAGCGCGTCACCATCGAGCGCGCCAGCTTGGTCGCGCGCGAGAAGTCGTTCGAAGCGCCGGTCGACATCTGGCCGACGAAGATCTCCTCGGCGATGCGGCCGCCGAACAGGATCGAGATCTCTTCCAGCATCTTGTCCTTGTAGCCCGACAGGTTGTCGTGCTCAGGCAGCTGCCAGGTCAGGCCGAGCGCATAACCGCGCGGCATGATCGTGACCTTGTGGACCGGGTCGGCCTTCGGCAGCAGCTTGGCGACCACCGCGTGGCCCGACTCGTGGTAAGCCGTGTTGCGGCGCTCTTCTTCGCGCATGACCATCGACTTGCGCTCCGGACCCATGAAGATCTTGTCCTTGGCGTCCTCGAAGTCGCTCATTTCGACCAGGCGCTTGTTGCGGCGCGCGGCGAACAGCGCAGCCTCGTTGACCAGGTTGGCCAGGTCGGCGCCCGAGAAGCCCGGGGTGCCGCGCGCGAGGATGTCGGCCTTGACGTCGGAGCCGATCGGCACCTTGCGCATGTGGACGTTGAGGATCTGTTCGCGGCCGCGGATGTCCGGCAGGCCGACCATGACCTGGCGGTCGAAGCGGCCCGGGCGCAGCAGCGCCTTGTCCAGCACGTCCGCGCGGTTGGTCGCGGCGACCACGATCACGCCGGAGGACGCCTCGAAGCCGTCCATCTCCACCAGCAGCTGGTTGAGGGTCTGCTCGCGTTCGTCGTTACCGCCGCCCATGCCGGCGCCGCGATGGCGGCCGACCGCGTCGATCTCGTCGATGAAGATGATGCACGGCGAATGCTTTTTCGCGTTCTCGAACATGTCGCGCACGCGCGATGCGCCCACGCCGACGAACATCTCGACGAAGTCCGAACCGGAGATCGAGAAGAACGGCACTTTCGCTTCGCCCGCGATGGCGCGCGCCAGCAGGGTTTTACCGGTACCCGGAGGGCCGACCATCAGCACGCCGCGCGGAATGCGGCCGCCCAGCTTCTGGAACTTGGTCGGGTCCTTGAGGAAGTCGACGATCTCGGTGACTTCTTCCTTGGCTTCGTCGCAGCCGGCCACGTCCTGGAAGGTGACGTTGTTGTTAGTGTCGTCCAGCATGCGCGCCTTCGATTTACCGAAGGAGAACGCGCCGCCCTTGCCGCCGCCCTGCATCTGGCGCATGAAGAACACCCACACGCCGATCAGCAGCAGCATCGGGAACCAGGAGATGAAGATCTGCGACAGGAACGATGGCTCCTCGGGCGGCTTCACGTCGAAGCGCACGCCGTTGTCGCGCAGGTCGCCGACCAGTCCGCGGTCGAGGATGGTGGCGGTGGTGCGGACCTTGGTGTCGTCCGTACGGGTCGCGGTGATGGTCGAACCCTCGATCACCACGTCCTTCACGCGCTTGGCTTCGATTTCGTCGAGCAGCTCGGAGTACTGGATCGGCCGGGTCGCGCCGGCTGCGCCTTGCGTGTCGAACTGCTTGAACAGCATAAACAGCAGCAGGATCGCAATCACCCAGACGGCCGACTTAGAAAACATGTTATTCACCAAATACTCCTTCGATGCGGACGCATCTTTACCTGATTCAGGACTCCGATTTTACTCGCATTGACGGGGCGCTGCCCAGTGAAGTCCGTTGCTGACATATTGCTAACTCCCGTGACTATACTGCACGGGGGCTACCCGATCCAGATTTGCGGGCGAACAGGCTAATTATCAAGGGCGGACACCCCTTCGAAGGTCCGTTTTTCGGTGGCCGGATGCTTCAAACCCCGCCCCAGCAGGAAAATCTCGGACGATTTGTCGCGGCTGGCCTTCGGTTTTTTCTGCTGCACGGTTTTGAATTCGGTCCGGAATTTCTCGACGATCTGGGTAAATCCCATGTCCTTGAAGCATTTGACCAGCAGCGCACCCTCGGGTTTCAGGTGGTATTGCGAGAATTCGATGGCCAGGTCGATCAGGTGCTCCATGCGCGCCGCGTCCGCGGTCGGGATGCCGGACAGGTTCGGCGCCATGTCCGACAGCACCAGGTCGGCCTTGCGGCCGGCCAGGATCTCGTCCAGCTTGGCCAGCACGTCCTCCTCGCGGAAGTCGCCCTGGATGAAGTGCATGTCGGCGATCGGCTCCATCGGCAGGATATCCAGGCCGATCATGGTGCCGTTGATGCCGCCGCCGTCCTTGCCGGCCAGCTTGCGCCGCACGTACTGCCCCCAGCTGCCCGGCGTACAGCCGAGGTCGACAATGACCTGCCCCGGCTTGACCAGCTTGGCCTCTTCGTCGATCTCCTTGAGCTTGTAGGCGGCGCGCGCACGGAAGCCTTCCTTCTGCGCCAGCTTGACGTAAGGGTCGTTGATGTGGTCGTGCAACCAGTTCTTGTTTAGTTTGTTCTTAGCCATTCGCGTAGAATACTGCTTTTAAAGGTAATTCCAGAATAATTATGATCAATCTCACTCCTGCCGAGCGCAAGGCGCTGCGCGCCGAAGCCCACGCCCTCAACCCTGTCGTCATGATCGGCGAAGCAGGCCTGACGCCTTCCGTGATGAAGGAAATCGGCGCCAGCCTGGACGCGCACGGCCTGATCAAGGTCCGCGTGTTCGGCGACGACCGCGAGGCGCGCATTGCGATGTACGAGGAGATCTGCGAAAAGCTCGACGCGGCGCCGGTCCAGCACATCGGCAAGCTGCTGGTGCTCTACCGCCCGAAGAAAGAGACCGTCAAGGAGCGCAGCAGCAAGGCGGGTCCGGGCATGCGCGAAGTCACCATCGTCAAGGCCAGCGCCGGCGGCAACAAGAAGCCGAGCGTGACCAAGGTGATGCTCAAGGGGAACGAACGCGTAACCCAGGGCGGTTCGATCAAGCGCGCCAAGCCGCGCCAGACCAGCCAGAAGAAGTCCGCCCTCGGTAAATAAGTAGTCCGGGGATTGTCCGCTGATCTTTAGCCGGCAAGCCCTCTACGCATCGCAGGATCAAGGGACAGTCCCCTCTGGGGACAGTCCCTTTTTATCGGCGGGTCAGGCGCACGACCAGCAGCACGCCCATCAGCGATTCCGCCGCATAGAACAGCACCGATCCCAGGTGCAGCAATCCAAACTGCGTTTTCATGTCCGCTGTCAGCGTCCCCGCGGCAGCCTGCGCGCGCAGCTCGGCCATCATCGGCTGCAAGCCGAAGTAGATCGTCAGCGCACACACCAGCATGCCGATGACCAGGCGGCGCGCATCCTGCTTCGGCCACGTCATCAGCAGCACGGCGGCGGATCCGATCGCCCACCACGCGTGCACCTTGAGCATGACCGACACCGCCTGCCCTGCCAGCGGCCTGTCCAGCGTCGCGAAAAACGCCCACGAAAACAATGCGGCCGCGCCAAGTACGCTCAGCCACATGATCGCGACGGACTGCCGCAGGCGCTCGCGCGACATCAGACGTAGCGCACTTCGAGGATTTCGTATTCGCGCGGACCGCTCGGGGCCTGCACTTCCACGACGTCGCCTGCGTATTTACCGATCAGCGCGCGCGCGATCGGCGAGGTCACCGAAATCTTGTTCAGCTTGAGGTCGGCCTCGTCCAGGCCGACGATCTGGTAGCTCACCTTCTGGCTGTTTTCCAGGTCTTCCAGGTCCACGGTCGAGGCGAACACCACGCGGCCTTCCGCGTCCAGCGTGGCCGGATCGATGATCTGTGCCGACGACAGCTTGCCTTCCAGCTCCGCGATGCGGCCTTCCACGAACGCCTGGCGTTCCTTGGCGGCGTCGTACTCCGCGTTCTCCGACAGGTCGCCGTGCGAGCGCGCTTCCGCGATCGCGTCGATGACGATGCGGCGTTCCTTGGTCTTGAGCTGGTGCAGCTCTTCCCGCAGCAACTCGGCGCCGTACTTGGTCAGTGGGGTAGTCGTTGTATTCATGTCTTTATAGCGTTCCATCAAATGAAAACCACAGAGCTGAGCGGCTTGTCGCCGCTCGAACTCTGTGGCCGGGATACTGCTTTGACGCTTAGTTTAAGGTTTTATGCAGGCCTTGTAAATCGTACACGCGCAGCTCGTCGAGATGGCGCATGCCCTGCACTGCCGCTTCTGCACCGGCGATCGTGGTGTAGGTCGGCACGCGCGAAGCCAGCGCCGACGTACGGATCGTGCGCGAATCGTTGATCGCGCTGCGCTTTTCTTCGACCGTGTTGATCACCAGGCTGATCTCGTGGTTCTTGATCATGTCGACGATGTGCGGACGGCCTTCGAGCACCTTGTTCACCGGGGTGACAGGGATGCCTGCCGCCGCGATCACGGCTGCGGTGCCCTTGGTGGCGCAGACGGTGAAGCCCATCGCCGACAGGTCGCGCGCCACGCCGACTGCGCGCGGCTTGTCGGACGCCTTCACCGACAGGAACACGCGGCCCGACTCCGGCAGCTTGACGCCGGCGCCCAGCTGCGATTTGACGAACGCTTCGCCGAAGGTGTAGCCGACGCCCATCACTTCGCCGGTCGATTTCATCTCCGGTCCCAGGATGATGTCCACGCCGGGGAATTTCACGAACGGGAACACGGCTTCCTTGACGCTGAAGAACGGCGGCACCACTTCTTTCGTGATGCCCTGCGCGGCCAGGGTCTGGCCGACCATGCAGCGCGCCGCGATCTTGGCCAGCTGCAGGCCGGTCGCCTTGGACACGAACGGCACGGTACGCGATGCGCGCGGGTTCACTTCCAGCACGTAGACGGTGTCGACCTTCTTGCCGTCGACTTCCTGCTGCTGGATCGCGAACTGCACGTTCATCAGGCCGACCACGTTCAGGCCCTTGGCCATCAGCGCGGTCTGGCGCTTGAGTTCATCGATGGTGTCCTGCGACAGCGAGTACGGCGGGAGCGAGCAGGCGGAGTCGCCCGAGTGCACGCCGGCCTGCTCGATGTGTTCCATCACGCCGCCGATGAAGGTGGTCTGGCCGTCGGACACGCAGTCCACGTCGCACTCGATCGCGTCGTTCAGGAAGCGGTCCAGCAGCACCGGCGAGTCGTTCGACACCTTGACCGCTTCGCGCATGTAGCGCTCCAGGTCGCGCTGCTCGTGCACGATCTCCATCGCGCGGCCGCCCAGCACGTAGGAAGGACGCACCACCAGCGGGTAGCCGATTTCCTGTGCCAACGCCAGTGCTTCGGTCTCGGTGCGCGCGGTGCGGTTCGGCGGCTGGCGCAGGCCCAGGTCCTGCAGCAGCTTCTGGAAGCGCTCGCGGTCTTCGGCCGCGTCGATCATGTCCGGCGTGGTGCCGATGATCGGCACGCCGTTCTTCTCCAGGTCCAGCGCGAGCTTCAGGGGGGTCTGGCCGCCGTACTGCACGATCACGCCGACCGGCTTTTCCAGCTCCACGATTTCCAGCACGTCTTCCAGCGTCAGCGATTCGAAGTACAGGCGGTCGGAGGTGTCGTAGTCCGTCGAGACGGTCTCCGGATTGCAGTTGACCATGATGGTCTCGTAGCCGTCCTCGCGCATCGCCAGTGCGGCATGTACGCAGCAGTAGTCGAACTCGATGCCCTGGCCGATGCGGTTCGGGCCACCGCCCAGCACCATGATCTTCTTCTTGTCGGTCGGGTTGGACTCGCACTCCTCGTCGTACGTGGAGTACATGTACGCGGTATTGGTGGAGAACTCGGCCGCGCAGGTGTCGACGCGCTTGTACACCGGACGGATGCCCAGCTCATGGCGGCGCGCGCGGATCGCGTCCTGCGTGGTCTGCAGCAGGAAAGCCAGGCGGCGGTCCGAGAAGCCCTTTTGCTTGAGCTTGTACAGGGTCGGCTTGTCCAGGTTATCCAGCTTCTGGGTGTCGAGCCACAGTTCGATGTCGACGATTTCCTTGATCTGGATGAGGAACCACGGATCGATGCGGGTCAGGTTGTGCACTTCTTCCAGCGTGAACCCCTGCGCGAACGCGTCGCCCACGTACCAGATGCGCTCCGGACCCGGCTCGCCAAGTTCCTCTTCGATGGTTTCGCGGTCCTTGGTCTTTTCGTTCATGCCGTCCACGCCGACTTCCAGGCCGCGCAGGGCTTTCTGGAACGACTCCTGGAAGGTGCGGCCGATCGCCATCACCTCGCCCACCGATTTCATCTGGGTGGTCAGGTGCTGGTCGGCGGTCGGGAACTTCTCGAAAGTGAAGCGTGGAATCTTGGTGACGACATAGTCGATCGACGGTTCGAACGAGGCCGGGGTCGCGCCCCCGGTGATCTCGTTGCGCAGCTCGTCGAGCGTGAAGCCGACCGCCAGCTTGGCGGCGATCTTCGCGATCGGGAAGCCGGTCGCCTTCGATGCCAGTGCGGACGAACGCGACACGCGCGGGTTCATCTCGATCACGATCATGCGGCCGTCAAGCGGGTTGATCGAGAACTGCACGTTCGAGCCGCCCGTGTCCACGCCGATCTCGCGCAGCACCGCCAGCGAGGCGTTGCGCATGATCTGGTATTCCTTGTCGGTCAGCGTCTGCGCCGGCGCCACGGTGATCGAGTCGCCGGTGTGCACGCCCATCGGGTCCAGGTTCTCGATCGAGCAGACGATGATGCAGTTGTCGGCCTTGTCGCGCACCACTTCCATCTCGTATTCCTTCCAGCCGATCAGCGATTCTTCGATCAGCAGTTCGGAGGTCGGCGAGGCTTCCAGGCCGCGCTTGCAGATGGTTTCGAATTCTTCTTCGTTGTAGGCGATGCCGCCGCCGGTGCCGCCCATGGTGAAGGACGGACGGATGATGACCGGGAAGCCCAGCTCGCGCTGCACCGCCCACGATTCTTCCATCGTGTGCGCCACGCCCGACTTGGCCGAACCCAGGCCGATCTTGGTCATCGCATCCTTGAACTTGGAGCGGTCTTCGGCCTTGTCGATGGCCTCGGGCGTCGCGCCGATCAGCTCCACCTTGTACTTGTCCAGCACGCCGTGGCGGTGCAGGTCGAGCGCGCAGTTCAGCGCGGTCTGGCCGCCCATGGTCGGCAGGATCGCGTCCGGACGCTCCTTGTCGATGATGCGCTCGACCGCCTTCCAGGTGATCGGCTCGATGTAGGTCACGTCCGCCATTTCCGGGTCGGTCATGATGGTGGCCGGGTTCGAGTTGACCAGGATGACCTTGTAGCCCTCTTCGCGCAGCGCCTTGCAGGCCTGCGCGCCGGAGTAGTCGAATTCGCACGCCTGGCCGATGATGATCGGGCCGGCGCCAATGATCAGGATGCTTTTAATGTCACTACGTTTTGGCATTTACTTTTTCTCCGCTGCTGCTTGCATCAGGCCGATGAAGCGGTCGAACAGGTAGGCTACGTCGAGCGGCCCGGGCGAAGCCTCGGGGTGGCCCTGGAAGCAGAAGGCTGGTTTGTCGGTGCGGGCAAAGCCCTGCAGCGAACCGTCGAACAGCGACACGTGGGTCACGCGGCAGTTGGCCGGCAGCGTGTCCGGATCGACCGCAAAGCCGTGGTTCTGCGAGGTGATCATCACCTTGCCCGAGTCGAGGTCCTGCACCGGGTGGTTGGCGCCGTGGTGGCCGAACTTCATCTTCACGGTCTTCGCGCCCGCGGCCAGGCCCATCAGCTGGTGGCCGAGGCAGATGCCGAAGGTCGGAATGCCGCGCTCGACCAGCTCGCGCGTCGCTTCGATCGCGTAGTCGCATGGCTCCGGGTCGCCGGGACCGTTGGACAGGAAGATGCCGTCCGGGTTCAGCGCCAGCGCGTCGGCCGCGCTCGACTGGGCCGGCAGCACCGTCACGCGGCAGCCGCGTTCGGCCAGCATGCGCAGGATGTTGAACTTGACGCCGTAGTCGAATGCGACCACGTGGAACCGGGGTTCTGTCAGCTTCTCGCAGCCCACGCCGAGCTTCCACTCTTTCGTGGTCCACTCGTACGCGGTCTTGGTCGAGACGACCTTGGCCAGGTCCATGCCGGCCAGGCCCGGGAACGAACGGGCCAGCTCGATCGCCTGCGCCTCGGAAGGCTCGTTGCCCTGCGTGCCGACCAGGATGGCGCCGCCCTGCGCGCCTTTTTCGCGCAGTATGCGCGTCAGCTTGCGGGTGTCGATGCCGGAAATGGCCACGATGTTCTCGGCCTTCAGGTAGTCCGACAGCGACTGGGTGGAACGGAAGTTCGATGCCATCAACGGCAGGTCGCGGATGATCAGGCCGGCGGCGTGGACTTTGGTCGCTTCCACGTCTTCCGGATTGACGCCGACGTTGCCGATGTGCGGATAGGTCAGCGTGACGATCTGGCGCGAATAGCTCGGGTCGGTCAGGATTTCCTGATACCCGGTCATTGCGGTGTTGAAAACGACTTCGCCGGTGGTATGGCCGGAAGCGCCGATGGAAATGCCCCGAAAGATGGTCCCGTCAGCAAGTGCCAGGATTGCAGGAACGGATGGGCCAGAAAAAAATGGCGGCAAGGGTAACTCCTGTAAAGTTACCGTAGCATCGCCACGTCAGACCGGCATCCCGCAATGCACGCGCGCGTTGTGGCGCGAAGGCGGGGGACCATTTTGAATGAGGGTGTGTGGTAGGCGCTACGGTATGTGTATTTGGTGGCTAAACCTGCAAATTATAGCGTGGATTGGCGTTCGCCGCAATGCAGCAGACGCCGAATTTCGGGTACGATTCCGGTGAACAGATGTAACGGAGGAAGTTTTCATGTTCGGAAAAGATGTACCCATCTACCGGCCCGGCCCCAACGAACGGGCCGCGGTATTCGTACCGCATAACGCACCGGACCAGGCGGTACGGGACCTGCTCAGGAACGGTTCCGGGATGGTCGGCTTCGGCAACCCCGACGGCACCCTCACGGTGTACTTCGAGAATAACAAATTCAACGATTCTTCGCTTCAGCGGTGGCAGGACAAGTGCTTCAAGGCGTACGACCGCATGACCAAGGGAGCACCGACGGTCAACAAGGTGACGGCGGACTCCGGCAACTTCGTCCAGGT
This sequence comes from Pseudoduganella sp. GCM10020061, assembly GCF_042683405.1. Classification (NCBI taxonomy): domain Bacteria; kingdom Pseudomonadati; phylum Pseudomonadota; class Betaproteobacteria; order Burkholderiales; family Oxalobacteraceae; genus Pseudoduganella; species Pseudoduganella sp. GCM10020061. The sequence goes on from NZ_JBHUJS010000002.1 coordinate 126,303, forward strand.
GGGACTCATCGAAGGCCACGAGATCCTGGTGACCGACATGGCGCTGCTGCACCGCTGGCTGGAGCGCTGCGGCGTGATGGACTCGGCGCCTGAGCAGGCGCAGATCAACGCGGGCCCGCCGGAAAAGCGCAAGCACCTGTAGTTAGGCGAAGATAGCCGCAGATCCCGCCAGATCGGCGGAATTGAGCGAAGATCGAAGCTCTTCCTAGCCGATCGCTGCGATGCCTGCGCGCGCGACCTGCGCGTCTTCGCTCGACTTGACGCCGGACACGCCCACGGCGCCCACCACATGGCCGTCGACGATGACGGGCACGCCGCCTTCGAGCATGCCGTCGATGAACGGCGCCGTCACGAACGACACGCGGCCGTTGTTGATCATGTCCTCATACACCTTGGATTCGCGCCGGCCCACCGCCGCGGTCACCGCTTTCGACGGCGCGATATGGGCCGAAATCGGCGCCGCGCCATCCAGGCGCTGCAGCCACAGCAGGTGACCGCCATCGTCCACGATGGCGATGGTCACGGCCCACTTGTTGGCCACCGCTTCGGCTTCGGCCGCAGCGGCGATTTTCTTGACCTCGGCAAGGCTGAGTACTGGCTTGGTTTGCATGTTCGTTCCTCTTATTGGCTGGCGATCGGCGCCGGCGCCTGTTTCGCCTTCAGTTTTGCCTTGAGCTGGTTCATGACGGCAAACGCCGCCTGCTCGCCCGCCAGGATCGCCTCGTTGCGGCTGGCAAAGTCCTGGCTCTTCATGGTACCCAGGCGCGGCTGGATCACCACGTCCGCATCCTTCAGCTCGTAGTGGTTCAGGCGCTGGCCCATGATCGAGAAGGTCTGCATGATCACGTCCAGCGAGCTTTGCGTGGCTTGCGTATCGGTCTGGGTCGAGATGTTGACCGCGATGATGAATTCGCCGCCCATCTCGCGCGCATACTTCACCGGCACCGGCGCCACCAGGCCGCCATCCACGAACGTGCGGTTGCCGATCGTGACCGGCTGGAAGACGCCCGGCACGGAGGACGACGCGCGCACCGCCTGCCCGGTATTACCGCGCACGAACAGGATCGGCTGGCCGTTCTTCAGGTCTGTCGCGACGGCGCCGAACGGGATCTTCAGCTTTTCCATCGCGCGGTTGCCGATCACCTTGTTCACGTAGTTCTGCAGCGCCTCGCCCTTCAGGACGCCGGACGACTTGCCAAACAGCGGCAACGCCCAGTCGGTGATCATCGCCTCGTCCATGTCCATGGCCATTTTCTGCAGCGCGAAGCCATTGTGGCCGGCCGCGTACATGGCGCCCACCACGCTGCCGGCACTGGTGCCGACCACGATGTCCGGCACGATGCCTTGCGATTCGAGCGCCTTGATCACACCGATGTGGGCGAAGCCGCGCGCAGCACCGCCGCCCAGGGCCAGCGCGATCTTGACCTTGCGCGGCGGGAGCACGACGACTGGCGGCGGGGCCACCGCCACCGGCGCCGCAGGCGCGACCGGTTCGGGCGTGCTGCCGCAGCCGGCCAGGACCAGGGCGCCCAGGGCGAACAGGAAGGAGCGTTTGGAAAGGGATTGTCGAGCGTGCATTGATTGGGAAAGGGTGACTGAAGGCGACCCCGATTGTAACGCATGGGAGGGCGACCGTCCCCGCAGGGACCGTCGCCCTCCCTGGATTACGCCGCGGGGAAGGTGGCGGCGAAGGTGCTGCCCTTGCCGGGCTGCGATTCGATCGAGAGCTGGCCGCCGTGGCGCAGCAGGACGTGCTTGACGATGGCCAGCCCCAGCCCCGTGCCCTGCGTCTCGCGCGAACGGCTCTTGTCGACGCGGTAGAAGCGCTCGGTCAGGCGCGAGATGTGCACCTGGTCGATACCGATCCCGGTGTCCGACACGGCATAGCGCGGTCCCCGCTCCGACTGGCTCCAGCTGATATGCACACTGCCGCCCTCCGGCGTGTAGCGCACGGCATTCGACGCCAGGTTTGCGAAGGCGCTGCGCAATTCCTCGGGACTGCCCATCAGGTCCGGACCGTCGATGCTCACCGTCACCTCATGCCTGCCGCCGGACAGCGCACGCGCCTCCCCGGCCACGTCCTCGACCAGAGCGCGCATGTCCACCAGTTCGGGGCGCAGCGGATAGTCGGCCGATTCCAGCCGCGACAGCGTCAGCATGTCGTCGATCAGCCTTTGCATGCGATGGCCCTGCTCGGTCATCAGCTTGAGGTGCGCTTCGCGCGTGGCGGGATCGAGCTCCTTCTGCGTGGACGCGATCTCGAGGAAGCCGACGATCACCGTCAGCGGTGTGCGCAGCTCATGCGACGCGTTGGCGATGAAGTCGCGCCGCATCTCTTCGATGCGCTGCGCCTCGGTGGTGTCGTGCGTGACGAGGATCTGGCGGCGGTTCTCGAACGGGATGATCTGCACCACCAGCTTGCGGCCGCGCAGCGACAGCGTGAGGGGCTGCTCGTAGCGGCCCAGGACGACGTAGTCGATAAAGTCGGGATGGCGCACCAGATTGGTCACGCGCATGCCCTTGTCGCGCTCGAGCGTGAGCCCCAGGTGGCGTTCGGCGGCGGGGTTGCACCACTCCAGAAACAGCACGTCGTCCATGATCGCGACGCCGTCCGGCAGCAGGCGCATGGCCTGGCGGAAGCGTGCCAGCCACTCGGCCAGTTCGGCCTGGCTGCGTTCGTCGTCGCGGCGCATGCGGTACAGGCGCGCGAAGATCGCGGTCCAGGCGCCCCACCCGTCCGGCAGGCGCGTGGAGGACGGATCGTCCATCCACATCGACAGGCGGTAGAGGTAGTGGAGCTGGGTGCCGACAAAGTACAGCAGGATCATCGCGGCAAAGGCGAAGCCGTCGCGCGGCGTGGCCAGCCAGCCGACCAGCGCGGACAGCACGCCGACGAGGGCAAGGCGCAGCAGCGCGGGGACCCAGAACAGCAGTTTTGGATTCATCTGGTTTCTTCGACGGTGCGTTTATTTTTCCGACAGCATATAGCCGACGCTGCGCACGGTGCGAACCATGTGCTCGGCCTCGCCCAGCGCCTTGCGCAAGCGCAGCACGTGCACGTCCACCGTGCGCTCCTCGATTGCGACATGGTTGCCCCACACCTTGTCGAGCAGCTGCGCGCGCGTAAACGCCCGGTCAGGATGCGCCATCAGGTACTTGAGCAGCTTGAACTCGGCGTGGCCGATCTCGATGCGCTCGCCGCCCACGGTCACCGACAGGCTGGCCGGATCCAGCTGGACCGGCCCCGCCGTCAGCAGGTCCATGCCCTGCTCCGGCGCCTTGCGCCGCAACAGCGCCTTGGCGCGCGCCAGCAGCTCGCGCGGCGAGAACGGCTTGGTGATGTAGTCGTCCGCGCCCGCGTCCAGCCCCGATATCTTGTCCTCTTCCATGCTCTTCGCAGTCAGCATGATGACCGGGATGCGCTGGAACTGGCGGTCGGCGCGGATGCGCCCGAGCAGGCGCAGGCCGCTCTGGTCCGGCAGCATCCAGTCGAGCAGCATCAGGTCGGGAATGCGCTGGGTGATCGCCTCCCACGCCGCGGCCGTGGTGGACACCGCCACCACATCCCAGCCCGCCTCGCGCAAGGAAAAACTCACCAGCTCCACGATCGCCGGCTCGTCCTCGACAACGAGGATCCGGGTACGTTCGCCTGCCATTTATTCGATGGCTCCGTTGCCGGCGGCAGGCTTGGTGTGGCGGATGTCCTTGCCCTCGACCACGTAGATCACGTATTCCGCGATGTTCTTGGCATGGTCGCCGATGCGTTCGATCGCCTTGGCCACCCACAGGGTATCGAGGGCCGGCGAGATCGTGCGCGGATCTTCCATCATGAAGGTGATCAGGTTGCGCATGATGGTGCGGAAATCGTGGTCGACGATTTCGTCCTGCGCGATCAGGTCCATCGCCTGGGAACCGTCCAGGCGCGCGAACGCGTCCAGCGCGTCGTGCAGCATCTGCCCGGTGGTGCCAGCGATCGAACGCACCATGTCGTAGTGCTGCAGGTTGGCCGCGGTGCCGCGCGAGTACATGTCGCGCGCGGTGCGGGCGATCTTGGCCGCCTCGTCGCCGATGCGTTCGAGGTCGGTGATGACCTTTACCGTCGCCATCACGGTACGCAGGTCGTTCGCGGCCGGCTGGCGGCGCACGATCAGGTGGCTGCAGGCGTCGTCCAGCGAGACTTCGAGCTGGTTGACGGTGGCGTCGTTCGCCATCACTTGCGCGGCGCGTTCGACATTGCCGCCCTTGAAGCATTCCATCGCTTCCAGGAACTGCTCCTCGACGATGCCGCCCATCTGCAGCACCTTCGAACGGATCGCCTCAAGTTCCTGGTCATACTGTTTGGAAGAGTGTTCGCCAATCATGGTGGGTCCTGGTCTCGTTATGGTCAGCCGAAGCGGCCGGTGATGTAGTCCTGCGTTTCCTTGCGTGCCGGGTTCATGAAGATCTGGTCGGTCTCCCCGAACTCGACCACGTGCCCCAGGTACATGTATGCAGTGTAATCCGAGCAGCGCGCGGCCTGTTGCATATTGTGGGTGACGATCGCGATCGTGTAGTCCTTCTTCAGCTCGCTGATCAGCTCTTCCACCTTGGCGGTGGAGATCGGATCGAGCGCGGACGTGGGCTCGTCGAGCAGCAGCACGTCAGGCTTGACGGCGACGCCGCGCGCGATGCACAGGCGCTGCTGCTGGCCGCCGGACAGCGACAGGCCGGATTTGTTCAACTTGTCCTTGACCTCTTCCCACAGCGCCGCCTTCTTCAGCGCCCACTCCACGCGCTCGTCCATCGCGCCCTTGGACAGGTCCTCGTACAGGCGCACGCCGAACGCGATGTTGTCGTACACGGACATCGGGAACGGGGTCGGCTTCTGGAACACCATGCCAACTTTCGCGCGCAGCATATTCACGTCCTGGTCCGGATCGAGGATGTTGCGGCCGCGGTACATGATCTGGCCTTCCGCGCGCTGGCCCGGGTACAGGTCGTACATGCGGTTCAGGGTGCGCAGCAGGGTCGATTTGCCGCAGCCGGACGGGCCGATGAAGGCCGTCACCTTGCGCTCGTGGATATCCAGGCTGACGTCGTGCAGGGCCTGGCTCTTCCCGTAGAAGAAGTTGAGGTGGTCGATATCGATCGTGACCTTCTGCGCCACGGTAGCGTCGTTCATGTCGTTCTCGTTCATGGTCATCATTATTTAGGCGTTTTCTGGCTGAATGCGGTGCGGGACAGGATGTTCAATCCGAGCACGCTCAGGGTCACGAGCAGTGCGCCGCCCCATGCGAGGGCGCGCCAGTCGTCGTACGGGCTCATGGCGAACTGGTAGATCACCACAGGCAGGTTGGCCATCGGGGCGTTCATGTCGGCGCTGAAGAACTGGTTGTTCAGCGCGGTGAACAGCAGCGGCGCGGTCTCGCCCGAGATGCGCGCCACCGCCAGCAGCACGCCGGTGATCACGCCCGCCTTGACGGCGCGCAGGCGCACCATGGTGGCGACCTTCCAGCGCGGGGCGCCAAGCGCGAACGCGGCTTCCAGCAGGCTCGATGGCACCAGGCGCAGCATGTTGTCCGTGGTGCGCACCACCACCGGGATGGCGATCAGCGACAGCGCAATCGAACCGGCGTAGCCGGAGAAGTGCTTGGCATTGGCCACGTACAGGGTGTACACGAACAGGCCGATCACGATCGACGGCGCGGACAGCATGATGTCGGTGACGAAGCGGGTGACCGAGGCAAAGCGGTTCTCGTCGCCGTATTCGGCCAGGTAGATGCCGGCCAGGATGCCGACCGGCGTGGACACCAGCGTGGACAGGCCCACCATCATCACCGAGCCGACGATGGCGTTGCGCAGGCCTCCGACGGTCTCGCTGCCCGGCGCCGGCGTGTCGGCGGTGAACAGCGTCAGCGCCAGCGCGTCGAAGCCGTTGATCAGCAGCGTGGCCAGGATCCAGAACAGCGCGACCAGGCCGAACGACATGGCCAGCACCGACATGGTGATGCCGACACGGTGCCTGAACAGGCGCTTGCGGTAGACAGGATTCATTGGGGTGTTCATTTTGCGCCCTCCTTGCGCGCCATCCCGGCCAGCATCAGCTTGGCGGCGGACAGGACGATAAACGTGATCGCGAACAGGATCAGGCCCAGCGCGTACAGCGAGGCCAGGTGCAGGTCCGACGCGGCTTCCGCGAATTCGTTGGCCAGCGTGGACGAGATCGAATTGCCGGCGTCGAACAGCGATTTGGGCAGCTCGTGCGCGTTACCGATCACGAAGGTGACGGCCATGGTTTCGCCGAGCGCGCGGCCCAGCCCCAGCATCACGCCGCCGACCACGCCCGTCTTGGTGTACGGGAGCACGACCTTGCGCACCACTTCCCAGCGGGTGCAGCCCAGGCCATAGGCCGATTCCTTCAGTACCGCGGGCACCACCTCGAACACGTCGCGCATGACCGAGGCGATGAACGGGATGATCATCACTGCCAGGATGATGCCGGCGGTGAGCACGCCCAGGCCCATGGTCGGTCCGGAGAACAGCGGTCCGATGAACGGCAGGTGGCCGACCGTCTCCTTGAGGAAGGGCTGGACATGGTCGCCGAACATCGGCGCGAACACGAACAGGCCCCACATGCCGTAGATGATCGACGGCACGCCGGCCAGCAGTTCGACCGCGGTGCCCATCGGGCGGCGCAGCCACACCGGGCAGATCTCGGTGAGGAACAGCGCGATGCCAAAGCTGATCGGGAACGCGATCACCAGTGCGATGACGGAAGTGATCAGGGTGCCGGCGATCGGGATCAGGGCGCCGTATTTGTCGTCGACGGGATCCCACTCGGCGGTGGAGACGAAGGCTGCGCCGAACTCCTTGAACGCCGGCAGCGAGCCCTGGATCAGGGATACGATGATCCCCAGAAGTACGAAAAGCACCGATGCCGCAAACAGCATGGTGGTCTTGTGGAAGATGAAGTCTTGTAGCCGCTGCCGCCGCATTACTGCATGCATGCGGGCGTCGCCATGCTCTTGGTCTGCCGATCCGGTGTATGCCGTCATCGTGCTGTCTTGGGTTGTACTCATTATTATGTGAGCGCCCGGTCCGCGGAACCGGGCGCTTTATGTGTTGACGCTGTTTGGATTACAGGATGGCCTTGCCCGAAGCGTCCTTCAGCTCGGTCTTCCAGTTTTGCTGCACCAGCTTGCTGACTGCTTCCGGCATCGGCACGTAGTCCAGTTCCACTGCTGCCGGGTCGCCGTTCTTGAACGCCCAGTCGAAGAACTTCAGCACTTCGCGGCCCTTTGCTGCGTCGGACTGCGACTTGTGCATGATGATGAACGATGCGCCGGTGATCGGCCACGCGCCCTTGCCCGCCTGGTTGGTCAGCACCACGCCGAAGCCGGGGGTCTTGGCCCAGTCGGCAGCGGCTGCAGCGGCCTTGAAGGTGCTGTCGTCAGGCTGCACGAACTCGCCGTTCTTGTTCTGCAGCTGGGTGTGCTGCATCTTGTTCTTCTTGGCGTAGGCGTATTCGACGTAGCCGATCGCGCCCTTGATGCGCTGCACGTTGGCGGCCACGCCTTCGTTGCCCTTGCCGCCCACGCCGACCGCCCACTTCACGGTGGTGCCTGCGCCGATGGTTTTCTGGAACTCAGGGCTGGACTTGGACAGGAAGTCGGTCCACAGGAACGAGGTGCCCGAGCTGTCCGCGCGGCGCACGACGGTGATCTCGTCGTCCGGCAGCTTGACGCCCGGGTTCAGGGCGACGATTTTCTGGTCGTTCCACTTGACGATCTTGCCCATGTAGATGTCCGCGACCACAGCGCCGGTCAGCTTCATCTGCCCTGGCTGCACGCCGGGCAGGTTCACGATAGGGACCACGCCGCCCATCACGACCGGGAACTGCATCAGGCCCGCTGCGTCCAGTTCTTCTTTTTTCAGCGGCATGTCCGAGGCGCCGAAATCGACCGTCTTGGCCTTGATCTGCTTGATGCCGGCGCCGGAGCCGACCGGCTGGTAGTTCATGCCAGTACCAGTCACTTTCTTGTAATTTTCCGCCCACTTGGCGTAGATCGGATAAGGGAACGTAGCACCCGCGCCAGTGATGTCCGCAGCAGCGGCCGAAGACATTGCAATTGCGCTAACTACGGCAGAGATCACCAACTGTTTGATTCGCATGTCGTTTTCCTTTTGTGTGGAAGAGTGGTTGTGACGCTTCGCAGTGTAAGGACCGAATATGACGCGTTTATGACATTGCAAAATATTTGTGGCGAGCGTCGGCACGGCGATATTACAAGTGTGACGGGACACGCGGCGCTGCTATGGCGCCGGGAAATTGATGACAAAAAGGAAACTTGGCGGAATCCGCCATAACATGGCCGATTCCGCCAAAAGGAGGGGAGTGTCCGAAGGGGGCACTCCCCTCCTTTTCAGCATCCGAAACCGAAAGAAGAGGTCATGGCCGCGCACAAGCCAGGCCGACAACGACTCACCTGCGGATGTCAGGGTGATTGCCGCAGAACCGGCCCGCTCCAGGGACAAAGCTCGTCTAGCCAAAAGCCCGATGGCCCTTTGGGAAGCGCGAAGCCGAGCAACACTGGATGCACCTCATATCCTAATGCCGCGAACGATCTCGCAATTCGCAGCCTGCGCTGCCGCAGGATCGGGCCATAATGTGGACGTCCCCCCGGCGTTCCGCGGCGAGAGAAGTACTGAATGAAATGGAGATGCTCCCTACCCACAATTGATCGCATGAGCCTCCAACGCTGGAGCACGGGTAAAGGATGCGTTTGCCGCTTCAACAAGCGGTAGGAGGAGTCGAAACGGCGATATTTGCTATGCGACAGTTTCGGCCTGAAGTTATACAAGAATCGCCTTTCCATACAACTCCCTGTCGTCTGGTTGGCGCCGCCTATTTGAGGAACTTCGAGATCAGCATCATGGCGGCCACGTCCACCTGGGTGAACGTGATGCCGACCTTGAACTCATCGCCGCTGAGCATGCAGTAGGCGATCGTGCCGCGCGCCTCGACAGGCTGGGACTGGCCGTCGAACGACAGCTCGAAGCGCACGCGCGCAGGAGCACCAATGCGTACGGGTTCGGGGGTCGCCAGGCCGACTCCGTTTTCCGAGAGGTCGACCGTGCGCACCCACACGGGCGATTTCGAATCTACCGAAATCAGCGCCTTGGTCTTCATGGGCTTGCGCTGCCCTCCCCGTCGTTCAATCGTCGGTAGCATGTTGGTCGGTCTCTCAGTCCAGTTCACGCAGCTTGTTCATGGCGTCGTCGATGCGCTCCACCGCGACGATCTTCATTCCCTCGATCGGCTGGCGCGGCGCGTTCGCCTTCGGGATCACGGCGATGGAGAAGCCCAGCTTGGCCGCTTCGCGCAGGCGCTCCTGGCCGCGCGGCGCCGGCCGGATCTCGCCGGCCAGGCCGACTTCGCCGAACACCACCAGGCCGCGCGGCAGCGCCTTGTTGCGCATCGACGAGTTAATCGCGAGCAGGACAGCCAGGTCGGCCGCCGGTTCGGTGATCTTGACGCCGCCGACCGCATTGATGAAGACATCCTGGTCGAAGGCGGCGATGCCGGCGTGCCGGTGCAGCACCGCCAGCAGCATCGCCAGCCGGTTCTGCTCCAGGCCGACCGACAGGCGGCGCGCGTTGGGCAGGTGGCTGGCGTCGACCAGCGCCTGCACCTCGACCAGCAGCGGGCGCGTGCCCTCCTGGGTGACCATCACGCAGGAACCCGGCACCTGGTTGTCGTGCTGCGACAGGAACAGTGCGGACGGGTTGGACACGCCCTTCAGGCCCTTCTCCGTCATCGCGAACACGCCCAGCTCGTTGACCGCGCCAAAACGGTTCTTGATGGCGCGCACCAGGCGGAAGCTCGACTGCGTGTCGCCCTCGAAGTACAGCACGGTATCGACGATGTGTTCCAGCACGCGCGGACCGGCCAGCGCGCCTTCCTTGGTGACATGGCCGACCAGGATGATGGTCACGCCGGTCTGCTTGGCCACGCGGGTCAGCTGCGCCGCGCATTCGCGCACCTGCGCCACCGAACCGGGCGCGGAAGTCAGCGCATCGGAATACAGGGTCTGGATGGAGTCGATCACCGCCACGTCGGGACGCAGGTCGGCGATGGTGCCAAGGATTTTCTCGAGCTGGATCTCGGCCTGCAGCTTCAGTTCGCGCGCATCGACCGCGAGCCGGCGCGCCCGCAGCGCGATTTGCGCGCCGGATTCCTCGCCGCTCACGTACAGCACGTTCTTGGTGGCGCCCAGCGAGGCCAGCGCCTGCAGCAGCAGGGTCGACTTGCCGATGCCCGGATCGCCGCCGATCAGCACCACGCCGCCGGCCACCAGGCCGCCGCCCAGCACGCGGTCGAACTCCTCGATGCCGGTGCCGAAGCGCGGCACGTCGATCGCCTCGATATCGGCCAGCGACAGCACCGGCGCGGTCTGCGCCAGGCTGCGGTGCGCCGTCTGCGACATGCGATTCAGGCCGGGCGCCTCGACCGCGCTTTCGACCAGCGTGTTCCAGGCCTGGCACGCGGAGCACTGCCCGGTCCATTTGGAGCTGATCCCGCCGCAATCGCTGCAGGTGTACTGTGTTTTTGGCTTGGCCATCAGGCGTCCGGCAAGAGATTGCGTTCTTCGAAGCGCACGCGGGCAGCCACGGCGCACATCAGTTCATAGCCGATCGTGCCGGCGGCGTGGGCCACCTCGTCGATCGGCAGTTCGCTGCCCCACAGGGTGGCGGTGGAACCGACGCGCGCCTGCGGCACCGGGGTCAGGTCCACGGCCATCATGTCCATCGAGACGCGCCCGACCAGCGTGGTGCGCACGCCATCGACCACCACCGGCGCGCCGTGCGGCGCGTGGCGCGGGTAGCCGTCGGCATAGCCGCAGGCCAGGATGCCGACCCGCATCGGGCCCGGCGCGACGAAGCGGCTGCCGTAGCCGACCGTGTCGCCGGCTTCCAGCTCCTGCACGGCGATCACGCCGGCGGTCAGGGTCATGGTGGGCAGCAGGCCCAGTTCTTCGGAGGTGCCGCAGCCGGGCGTGCCGCCGTACAGCATGATGCCCGGGCGGATCCAGTCCTCGGACAGGCTTTCGCCCAGGCCCGAGCGCAGCAGCACGCCGCCGGAATTGGACAGGCTGCGGTCGCCCGGCAGCCCGTCCGCGCCTTCGCAGAAGCGGCGCACCTGCTCCATCATGGGCAGGCGCGGATGCTCCAGTTCGTCCGCGTTGGCAAAGTGGGTCATCAGGGTAATGTCGCGTACCGCCGGGATCGCGCGCAGGCGCTCGTAGGCGGCGCGGTAGTCGCGCGGCTTGAAGCCGAGGCGGTTCATCCCGGTGTTCATCTTTAAATAGAGGTCGACCGGCTGGCTCAGGGCTGCCGATTCCAGCATCGCGATCTGTTCGGTGCAGTGGATCGCCGCGTGCAGCCGGTGCTGGGCCAGGAGCGCGCAGTCGGACGTTTCAAAGAAGCCTTCCAGCAGCAGGATCGGGCGCGTCCAGCCCAGCTCGCGCAGGCGCACCGCGTTCTCCAGCTCGATCAGCGCCAGGCCGTCGGCCGCCGCGAAACCGCGCATGCCGCGCTCCAGGCCGTGTCCATACGCATTCGCCTTCACCACGGCCCAGGCGCGGGTGCCGGGTGCGCTCGCGCGGGCGCGCTGCAGGTTGTGGGCCATCGCGTCGAGATGGATGGTGGCGGTAGTCGGCCTTGGCATGACGGTACAGTAGTGGATGCAAAGCCGATATTTTACCGGACGCAAGGCCTTCCGGAGGGCCGCCGCAGCGGTCCGCCGTTTCTTTGGGATCGCATCCATTCATGGTATAAAGCAACCCACACTAGTTTTTAGCCTTGTCGAATGAACCGTGGTTTTTATACCATCATGGCGGCGCAGTTTTTTTCGTCGCTGGCGGACAACGCACTGTTGTTCGTCGCGATTGACCTGCTCGTCTCCATGAATGCGCCGGCGTCGCTGACGCCATTGCTCAAGCTGTCATTCGTCCTTTTCTACGTCCTGCTGGCTGCGTTTGTCGGTGCTTTCGCCGACGCGCTGCCGAAGGGCCGTGTCATGTTCATCGCGAACCTGATCAAGATTGCCGGGTGTTCGCTGATCTTCTTTACCGTGCATCCGCTGATGGCGTATGCAGTGGTGGGCTTCGGCGCGGCCGTCTATTCGCCCGCCAAGTACGGCATCCTGACCGAACTGCTGCCACCTGAAAAACTGGTGCCCGCCAACGGCTGGATCGAAGGCCTGACCGTCATGTCGATCATCCTCGGCACCGTGATGGGCGGCGCGCTGGTTTCCGCGCGCGTGTCCGAATACCTGCTGGGGATCGACCTGCCCGGCATCGACACCGGCATCACGACCACCACCGACGCCGCGCTGACCGTCGTGATCGGCATTTACGCACTGGCCACGCTGTTCAACCTGCGCATCCCCGATACCGGCGCGCGCTACGAGCACCAGGAGCGCAATCCGCTCAAGCTGATCACCGATTTCGCCAACTGCTCGGCCACCCTGTGGCGCGACAAGCTGGGCCAGATTTCGCTGGCGGTGACCACGCTGTTCTGGGGCGCGGGCGCGACGCTGCAGCTGATCGTCCTGAAGTGGGCGGAAAAATCGCTGCACATGCCATTCGATAAAGCGACCAGCCTGGTGGGCGTGGTGGCGATCGGCGTGGCGGTGGGCGCCGCTGCCGCCGCACAGATCATCCCGCTGCGCAAATCGCTGACCGTCATCCCGCTGGGCATCATCATGGGCATGATCGTGGTGCTGATGGTGGCGGTGACGAACGTGGTGATCGCCTATCCGCTGCTGATCCTGATCGGCGTGCTGTCCGGCTTCTTCGTGGTGCCGATGAACGCATTGCTGCAGCACCGCGGCCACGTCCTGATGAGCGCGGGCCATTCGATCGCGGTGCAGAACTTTAACGAGAACCTGTCGATCCTGACCATGCTCGCGATTTACGCGGCGCTGATCACGCTGAACGTGGACCTGGACGTGATCATCGTGCTGTTCGGACTGTCGATCGCCGGCATCATGTACCTGATCATGCGCCGCCATGCGGCCAACCAGCGCGAGCACGATTCGCTGGCACTGATCGGCGAGCACAAACATTGAATGGATGGGGACTGTCCATGCGGACCGTCCCCAACTTCTATCCCACCCGGCGGCTCGCGGCGCGGCCGCGCCAGTCGTCCGGCACCACGAATGCACGCTCGCATTCGGTCCACACTCCCCCATCCTCGCGCATCGACGCCACCAGCATCGGCATCGCCGGCGCTGCGAAGTGTTCCGCTACCTGCCCGGCGAGCGCCTCGCGCGCCAGCACAGCGCCGGCGTCGCCGGTCCGCGCCGGCGCCAGCCACTCCATCCGCGCCAGCGGCATGAACCAGTCGCCCTCGAGCTGCTCCAGTTCGCCCGCGCTGCACCAGGTGCCGCGGCAGTGCTGCGGATCGAGTCCTTCCAGCCCACTGACGGTCCCGCGCGGATAAAACAGCCAGCCCTTGACCAGGGCCTGCGCGCGCGCGACGGGGCGCGGCAGCACGGCCTGCGCTGCCGGGTGGTCCGCCAGCGCCAGCTGCTTGCTGGTGATCTTGCGCATTTTCTGCCCGAGGCTGTCGGCCAGGTTGGGGCCGACCAGCGAATCCAGCTGGTCCGGCCAGACGCCCTCCAGAAGGTAGAACTTGGTGGCGAACTCGATGTGCAGCGCCTTGCCGCCACCCGCATCGAGCAGGAAATCGAACTCGCCGACCGTGTCGTTGCGCGCCGCCCGCACCTGCAAGCCGTGCGCGACCAGCGTGCCCTGTTCGCGGAAATAAAAGGCGATCAGCTTCTCCGCGTACAGGCCAAGGCGGGTGTAGGCGCGCTCGCCCAGCGCCGCCAGCAACGGCGACGGATCGGCATCCAGGCCGAGCAGCCAGTCGCGCAGCGCGGCGTCCGGTTCGGGCAGCGTGGCGATCTTGCCTTGCCAGTGAGGGTGCACGGGGTCGAGCAGCCCTGGCGAGTCGAGAAGCCAGGCAAGCGTCCGGACGTGGGGATTGGAGAGCTGGCTCCAGGCCCGCGCGAAGCGGGCCTGGTAGTTGTCAGGCGGGCGGTCCATCGGTCGCGGCCAGGCACAGGTCGGTCCAGGCAAGCGACTTGTCCTGGCCGCGGCGCAGCAGTTCGGCCGGGTGGAGCGTGGCGACCATGCGCACGCCGGCGGCCTGGTGCTGCTGGCCGCGCGCCTGCGCCAGCGGCTGCGACAGGGGCTGGCCCAGCATTGCGTTGGCGGCGACCTGGCCGAGGGTGAGCAGCGTGTCCGCGCCGGTTAGCGCGACCTCGCGTTCGACGAAAGGACGGCACGCGGCGGCTTCTTCCGCCGTCGGCGCGCGGTCCGCGCCGCTGGACGTCGACGGCCGGCACTTGATCACGTTCGTGACCCAGACATCGTTGTCGGCCGAGTGGCCGGCGGCGGCGAGCATGTTCGCGAGCAGCGTGCCGGCTTCGCCGGCCAGCGGCACGCCTTCCTTGTGGTCCTGGGCGCTGGCCGCGCCGGCGGCGACGACCCAGCGCGCGCGGCGCGCGCCGGCGCCCATGACGGGCCGCGTGCCGGGAGCGCATGCGCCGCAGCGCGTGCAGGCGGCGATGGCCTGCTCCAGCTCTGCCCAGTCCATGCGCGCGATGCGCTGCTCCTCGCTCAGTTCGGCCGGGACGGCTGCATCGCGCTGCGGTGCCTGCACCGGTGCAGGCGCGGGCGCGGCCGGCGCGACAGCCGGTTGCTGCTCCGCCTCGGCCTGCGGCGCAGCGGTCCGCGGCACCCACAGCGGCGTGATGCCCATCTCCTTGAGGAAGGCGGCGGTACGGCCGTTCATAGTGTGTACCTCATGACGATCGCGTCCTCGCGGCCTTTCGGGCCTGCCGGGTAATAACCCTTGCGCACGCCGATCGCGACGTAGCCGTAGTGCCGGTAGACCTTGAGCGCGCGCTCGTTGGTCGGGCGCACTTCCAGCAGGATCGACTCCATGCCCTGCTCGCGCGCACGCGCGCTCAGGCGGTCGAGCAGGCGGCGTCCGATGCCCTGCCCCTGGTGGTCTGCGGCGACGGCGACATTCAGGAGGTGTGCCTCGTCCACGGCCCACATGGCCAGGTAATAGCCTGCCAGCGCACCTGCCTCGTCGCGCACGACGGTCGCTTCGTAGCCCGCCGACAGCGAGTCGGCGAAATTGGGGCGGGTCCAGGGATAGGGATAGACGGCCTGTTCGAGCGCGACCACTTCGTCCAGGTCGGACTCGCGCATCGGCGCGAACACCAGGCTGTCCTGCGCGTGCGCGGCACTCATGCGGCGTCCTTCGCGGCGTTGATCGCCTTGCGCTCGGCGCTGGTGTAGGCAACCTTGTTACGCAGGTACAGCGGCTGCGCCTGGGCCGCCGGGACGGCATGGCCGGCGGCGAATAGCGCCTCGGCGAGCCGGGCGATCTGGGCCGCATGCGGCAGGATCGCGGTCAGCGCACCTTGCGCGAATGCCTTGCCGGCAAACGCCTCCGGATAGGCGGAGATGCCGTTCCCGCAGGCGACCAGGCCATCGGCCGGCACTGGCGCCACGGCTTCCGGTGCCGACAGCACCGGTTCCGCAACGGCAGTCCACGTTCCGCCGGTCCAGCGGTATTGCGCCCAATAGACTTCGCCCATGCGCGCATCGAGCACCGTGAGGATGTCGGCGGCGCCGCACTGCTCGCGGCAGGCCAGCGCCATGGCGGGCAGGGTCACGACCGGCACCACCGGCAGGGACGCGCCGAACGCCAGGCCCTGGGCGATGCCGCAGGCGGTCCGCACGCCGGTAAACGAGCCGGGGCCGGCTCCGAATGCGATCGCATCCATGTCGGCCAGCGCAACGCCCGCTTCGGCGAGCAGCTCCTGCACCATCGGCAGCACCGACGCCGAATGCGTGCGCACGCCGCTCGACTCGCGCGCCAGCACCGCCCCATCCTTCAGCAGCGCGACGGAGGCAAGTTCGGACGAGGTTTCGATGGCGAGAATGGTAGACATACCAGTATTTTACCTTGGCCGATGCCGGCGCGGGACAGCGTGCGCACCTGCGGGTTAGAATACCTGCTCATGCATAGCCTGACCCTTACCCCCGACAATGTAGGCGAGATCGCGCGTGCGCTGGAAGGCGACCGCTGGATCGTCGCGTGCCTGTGCGCCGCATGGTGCGGCACCTGCGGCGTCTACCGCAACGCCTTCGACGGCGTGGCGCAGCGGCATCCGGACAAGGTGTTTGTGTGGATCGACATCGAAGACAATGCCGACCTGCTGGGCGACCTGGATGTGGAGAATTTCCCGACCGTGCTAGTGCAGCGCCAGGACCGGGTGGCATTTTTCGGGACCATGCTGCCCGATCCGCTGCTGCTGGACCGGCTGGTGCAGGCGCAGGCGGAGTTGCCCGAGCAGGAACTGGCCAGGCTGGCGCAATCGAGCGAAGAGCGGCGCATGTGGCAGCGCGACTGCAACCTGCGCCAGATGCTCCGGGGCTGAGCCAGGGGAACAGCCCCCTGGAACACTAGCGCCGCCAGGCCCCGAGCAGGTCGCCGGGCAGCACCGGCCGGCTGTAGAAGTAGCCCTGCGCCATCGTGCAGCCGTGCCGCAGCAGGAACGCCGCCTGGTCGTCCGTTTCCACGCCTTCCGCCACCACCGACAGGTTCAGCGATTTGCCCAGCTGGATGATCGCGATCGCGATCGCTTCGTCGTTGGCGTCGGTCGAGATGTCCTTGATGAACGAACGGTCGATCTTGAGCGTCTGCACCGGCAGCTGCTTCAGGTAGGCCAGCGACGAGTAGCCGGTGCCGAAGTCGTCGATCGCCAGCCCCACGCCGATCTCGTGCAGTCCGTTGATGAAGGCCAGCGCGTCGCCCGTATTCATGATGACCGTTTCGGTCACTTCCAGCTGCAGGCGCGATGGCGCCAGCCCGGTTTCCTTCAGCACTTCGCCCACGGTGCTCACGATGGAGCCGCGTTCGAACTGGCGCGCCGACAGGTTCACCGCCACTTTCGGCACCGCGAATCCGGCCTCGTCCCAGCGCACCATCTGGCGGCACGCCTCGGCCAGCACCCATTCGCCCAGCTGGTTGATGAAACCGGTGTCTTCCGCCAGCGGCACGAAGCGCGCCGGCGGGACCAGGCCCAGCTCCGGATTCTGCCAGCGCACCAGCGCTTCCACGCCGATCAGCCGGCCGCTGTCGATTTCCACCTGCGGCTGGTAGTGCAGGAAGATCTCGCCCTTTTCGATCGAACGGCGCAGCAGCGTCTCCAGGCGCAGGCGCTCGACGCCCTCCCCGCTCATCGATTCGGTGTAGAACTGGTAGCCGTTGCGGCCGCGCGCCTTGGCCTGGTACATGGCCACGTCGGCATTGCGGATCAGCATATTCAGGTCGCCCGCATCGTTCGGGTACATGGCGATGCCGACGCTGGCCGTGACGAACAGCTCGTAGCCGGACACCATGAACGGCTGCTCGAACAGCGCCACCAGCTTCTCGGCCACGTGCGCCGCGCCGCCGGCGCCCGCCACGTCCTCGAGCAGGACGATGAATTCGTCGCCGCCCAGGCGGGCCAGCGTGTCGCCTTCGCGCAGCTTGCCGGTGAGCGCGCGCGCCACCTGCTTGAGCAGCTCGTCGCCGGTATGGTGGCCGAGCGTGTCGTTGACGTTCTTGAAGCGGTCCAGGTCGATGAACAGCAGCGCCAGCTGCTCCTGGTCGCGCGATGCGCGCTGCAACGCGTGCTGCAGCCGGTCGTGGAACAGCAGGCGGTTCGGCAGCTGGGTCAGCGGATCGTGGTGCGCCATGTGGTCCAGCTGCTCCTGCGATTCCCTCACCTTGGTGATGTCCGAGAACACGCCGACATAGTGGGTGCGCGCGCCGCTGTTGTCGCGCACCGCCGAGATGGTCAGCCATTCAAGATACAGTTCACCATTGCGGCGCAGGTTCCACAGCTCGCCGCGCCAGTAGCCGCTCTCCTGCACTTCGCGCCACAGTTCGTCGTAGAAGGACTGGTCGTGGCGCGAGGAGCGCGTCAGGTTGTACGGCTGGCCCAGCGCCTCCTCCTCGGTGTAGCCGGTGATCTGGGTAAAGGCCGGGTTGACCGCAACGATGCGGCCGTCGACATCGACCACCATCACGCCGTCGGCGATCTGCTCCAGCACGGTCGCGGACAGGCGCAGCTTTTCCTCGGCCAGCTTGCGCTCGGTGATGTCGGCGTACACCCAGATGCTGCCCTCGTCCGGACGGGACGGGTCGAGCGCGCAGCCCGACACCATAGTCCAGAACAGGGAGCCGTCGGCGCGCTTGTACTTGCGCTCCTCGCTGAAGTAACCCCCGCGTCCGATCTCGGGGTACTGGCGCACGCCGGCCAATTCGTATTCGGCCTCGGTCGGGAACACGATGACAGTCGATTCGTGCAGCATCTCGCCCGGTGCGTAGCCGAACAGCTCTTCGCAGCGGCGGTTGACCGAGACGATGCGGCGGTGGCGCACGAACATCACGCCGAACATCACGTTCTCCAGGATCGCGCTCTGCTCGGCCAGCAGCGCCTCGATGCGCATTTCGTTGTATTTGCGCTCGCTGATGTCCGAGATCAGTCCGTCCACCCACAGCAGCTTGCCCTCGCTATCGTACTGCGGCTGGCCGCGTTCCGCGACCCAGCGCTCGCTGCCGCTGGGCGAAATGATGCGGTATTCCGCTTCGTACGGGCGGCCCTCGGCGACGGCGCCGGCCATCACGCGATACTGCTCGCGCCGGTCTTCGGGCGCGACCATGTCCTGCCACAGCCCGACGCTGTTGCCGATCAGGCGCGAGGCGGGGAAGCCGCCGATCGCCTCGATCGCATCGGACACGAAATCGACCTTGCCGTCGGCATTCACGCGGAACACCGCGCCCGGCACCTGGGTCACGATGGTGCGGAAGCGCTCCTCGCGCCGCGCCACGTCGTCGAACAGGTGGCGGATCGCCACCCGCATCTGGTCCAGCTGGATCGCCAGGCGCCCGAGCTCGTCGTTGCCGCCCATGTCGAGCCGGGTCGTGAAGTCGCCGTGCGACAGGCGGTCCGAAAAACTCATCAGCTTGCGCAGCGGCGACAGCAGGCGCCGGTTCAGGAACAGCACGATCAGCACCAGCGAGACGCCGAGCTGGCTCGCCAGCACCAGCGCATAGCTGACCTGCTTCTCGTGCAATTCTTCCTGGGTGCGCGCATCGTCCATTGCCAGCACGACGCGGCCGATGCGTTCGCCGCGCACGGTGACTTCGCGCTGGGCGCGCACCACGTTGCCCTGGGCGCGCGGCGGAGCGAAGGCGGCAATGAACTGGCGGCCGGACTGGTCGAGCACCTCCACGCCGACCACGGACGGGTCGCGCATGACGGAGGCGGCCAGCGAGCGCGCCGATTCGGGATTCATGTTCCAGAGCGACTCCTGCATGCCGAGCGCGAGGATGTCGGCATTGCGCTGGAGCGACTCGTCCAGCTGCGAGCGCGCCGCCTGGCGCTGCTGCACGCCGATCAGCACATAGCTGCCGATCAGCGCCGGGATGACGAGGCCGCCGAACACGACCAGCAGCAGCGATCCATAGATCGAGCGACCGGTCAGCCGGGACAACCTGGAGCGAAGGCGCGAGGTGAAACTAGTCATGCAAGCGTGCTACCCGACCGGACAATGAACATATAGGCATCTTTGATGCTTCAAGGCAAAAAAACGTGTGGACCATTATCACGCATTTAATGCTTCAGGTCATCAATTCTGGGGCCTCCCCAGCAAGAAATGAAGCGCCTTGCTATCATCGCCACCACTTTACAAAGGAGTAATTTATGGCATTCACGATGTATTCCGCCTCCGTCCCCGTCTTCCGCCAGGTGCTGACCGCCCTGTCCGACATCATCGACAAGGCCGAAACGCACGCCAGCGCGCGCAATATCGAGACCGCGGCGCTGACCCAGGCCCGCCTGTTCCCGGACATGTTCCCGTTCGCGCGCCAGGTGCAGATCGCGGCGGATTTCGCCAAGGGCGCATGCGCGCGCCTGGCCGGCGTCGAGGTGCCGAAGTACGAGGACACCGAAACCACGTTCGGCGAACTGAAGGAACGCATTGCGAAAACGCTTGCGTTCATCGAGAGCCTGCCGCGCGAGGCGATCGAGGCCTCGGCCGAGCGCGACATCACCACCGGCAGCGGCGACAAGACGCGCCATTTCAAGGGCCAGTCCTACCTGGTGCACTACGCGCTGGCGCACTTCTTCTTCCATGCAACCACCGCCTACGACATCCTGCGCCACAACGGCGTGGAAATCGGCAAGAAGGACTTTATCGGTTCGTACTGATCAGGTATTGCGGCGCGGGTAGCCCTGCGCCGTGATGCGCTGCCACACGCGCTCCTTCTCGGGAGCGCTCATCGACACCCAGTGCGCCACTTCGACGTAGGTGCGCCCGCACCCGCGGCAGATCTCGTCGAACGTGGTCGAGCACACCGCCACGCAAGGCGTATCCGGGCGCTCGGGCAGGTTATTTGGCTGGTCCGACATCGAGCTTGTCCCAGCCTTCGTGGCCGAGCTTTTCCATGGTTTCGATGTTCTTTTCGAAGATCGCTTCCGCTTCCGGGAAGGCTTCCACCGCGCGGTCGATGCTCTCCTCGCGCAGCAGGTGCAGGATCGGATACGGCGCGCGGTTGGTGTAGTTGCTGATGTCGTTCGGGTCGGTATCGGCGAACTGGTAGTCCGGGTGGAAGCTGGCGACCTGGATTTCGCCGTCCAGCTGCATGTCCTCGACCGCCGCGTCGCACACGTCCAGGAACTCGTTGTAGTCCTGGAAGTCCTGCAGCACGAACGGATGGATCAGCAGCGTGGTATCCACCTCTTCCGGCGAGGCGTCCGCGATGAACTGGAGCTCGTCCATCAATTGCTCGAGCAGCGCCTCTGGCGTGGTGGCGCCCGAGACGACGTAGCGGACCTGTTCCTTGACATAGACCGACTTGGCGAAAGGACAAAGGTTCAGGCCGATGACTGCCTTTTCGAGCCAGTTGCGGGTCGCGGCGATGATCTCTTCGTCGCTGGCGTTCAGGTTTGCTGTGGTGCTCATGGATACGTTACTGCCTAAAAACTGCATTCTACCGCGTGAGGGCCGGGCACGGGACGTCGGACAGCTCCCACGCAACAGGAAATGCTGCCCGGGCGCGGGCCAGTTCCGCCGAGGGGACGCGCACGGGGCGCCATCCTCAGCCCGGCGCTAAGTCCTTAATTTTTCAGCAATTTATGAAACTTTCCGGATATGAATCTTGTCAAAGAAATTCACTGCGAGAGGGACATATTTCTTGACTGGACTGTAGGGTCTCTCTACACTGGCTCCTTGTCTATCGGAAGTGTCCTACAGCGTAGGGCCTAACAATGGAAAGCCATGCAAGCAAAACTCCGTATCACCGCTGCTGCAGCATTGCTGCTCCTCCTGGCGCCGTATTCCGCCAGCGCCGCTGAGCCGACCACTGCGTCGCCGGCTCCCCACCTCCAGGCCGCGCCAGCCGCAGCCGCACTGAATTCCGTAGATCTGCTCAACGTCGACGCCGAAGCGGCCGATGAAGCCGGCGAGACCGACCTGTGGGCGCGCATCCGTTCCGGCTACGCCATCAACGACATCGATAACGATCTCGTCAGCAAGCACGTCAACTGGTACGCCACCCGTCCGGACTACCTGGCGCGCACCTCGGCGCGCGCCTCGCGCTACCTGTACCACGTGGTGACCGAGCTGGAAAAGCGCGGCATGCCGACCGAACTGGCCCTGCTGCCGATCATCGAGTCCGCCTTCAACCCGCAGGCCAACTCGAGCGCCGCCGCCGTGGGTATCTGGCAGTTCATGCCGGCCACCGGCAAGGACTACAACCTCAAGCAGAACGCGTTCAAGGACGACCGCCGCAGCGTGCTGGCCTCGACCGATGCCGCCCTGTCCTACCTGCAGCGCCTCTACAATATGTTCGGCGACTGGCAACTTGCGCTGGCCGCCTACAACTGGGGTGAAGGCAACGTCCAGAAGACCATCCGCAAGGCGCAGGCCGCCGGCAAGCCGACCGACTACGAGTCGCTGGCGCACATGATGCCGGCCGAGACGCGCAACTACGTGCCAAAGCTGCAGGCGGTGAAGAACATCGTCGGCCATCCGGAACAGTACAACGTGTCGCTGCCGACGATCGAGAACGCTGCGTACTTTACGGCGATCGACAAGACCAGCGACATCGACGTCGCGGTCGCGGCCCAGCTGGCCGAGATGTCGGTGGCGGACTTCAAGGCGCTGAACCCGCAGTTCAAGCGTCCGGTCATCATCGGCGGCCAGAACACCAAGATCCTTCTGCCGCAGGAGAACGCCGAGAAGTTCCACTCCAACCTGGCCTCGTTCGGCAAGGCGCTGTCCAGCTGGACCACGCACAAGATCGCCAGCGCGCGCACCTCGCTGGCATCGCTGGCATCGAAGTTCAAGACCACCCCCGAGGTGCTGCGCGAGGCGAACAACATCCCCGCGCGCACCCGCCTCAAGGCCGGTTCGACCATCCTGGTGCCGAAGCTGGCCTCGTCCAACGCGGGCGACATCGCCGAGAACATCGTCGAGAACGCCGTGATGGCACTGGAGCCGGAACGTGCGGCCAAGCGCAAGGCGGCACGCGGCAAGTCGAAGTTCCGCGCCAAGGCCAGCGTGTCCAGGAAGAGCGGCAAGCGCTCGCGCAGCGCGACCAACAACCGCAAGAAGCGCTGATCGGCGGGGGGATGGTCCCCCCGATCGTTTGCACGCGCAGCCTGCCGGCAGGCTGAAGATCCGGGGACGGGCCCTTTCCGGGACAGGTCCCCTCCCCCTCCCAAGTTGCAGTTGAAGCAAACTCCCCCTACAATCTCGGCTTGGCCCGGCGCGACCGCGGCACATCCGTCTCAAAACCAAAGAGTTGAACATCCGGAGTCCATATGGCGTTCTTGCAAGGTAAAAAAATCCTCATCACCGGCTTGCTGTCGAACCGTTCGATCGCGTACGGCATCGCCAAAGCCTGCCACCGCGAAGGCGCGGAGCTGGCTTTCACCTATGTCGGTGACCGCTTCAAGGACCGTATTACCGAGTTCGCTGCCGAGTTCGGCAGCAATCTGGTGTTCGACTGCGACGTCTCGAGCGACGAACAGATCGAGCGCCTGTTCGCCGACCTGAACAAATCCTGGGAACACCTGGACGGCTTCGTGCACGCGATCGGCTTTGCGCCGCGCGAAGCGATCGCCGGCGAGTTCCTCGATGGCCTGACCCGCGAGAACTTCCGCATCGCCCACGACATCTCGGCCTACAGCTTCCCTGCGATGGCCAAGGCCGCGCTGCCGATGCTGCGCGAAGGCTCCTCGCTGCTGACCCTGTCCTACCTGGGCGCGGTGCGCGCGATCCCTTACTACAACACGATGGGCCTGGCGAAAGCGTCGCTGGAAGCATCGGTGCGCTATCTGGCCGAGAACCTGGGCCAGAAAGGCATCCGGGCCAACGGCATCTCGGCCGGCCCGATCAAGACCCTGGCGGCATCGGGCATCAAGGACTTCGGCAAGCTGCTTGGCTTTGCGGCATCGCACGCGCCGCTGCGCCGCAACGTGACCATCGAAGAAGTCGGCAACTCGGCCGCCTTCCTGCTGTCGGACCTGGCGTCGGGCATCACCGGCGACATCATGTACGTCGACGGCGGCTTCTCGCACGTCATGGGCCTGAACGCGTCCGATTACGAGTGATCAACTCGGCGACGGTCCCTGCATGGGGACCGTCCCCCGGTCCCCGAAAAGATCCGGGGACAAGTCTCCAAACACGAGATACCTGTACGTGAAGTCCAAAACTACTGTATAGTCTCGTTTGTGCGCTGCAATAAGCGCCCAATAAGAACAACAAGCAGCATCGCAAACCCAGGCGCACCGGTTAATCCGGCGCCCTCAAAATAAAGCCCTCCCGCCTTGTGTGTCGCACCTGACACCGTCCCGGCGCAAAGCTTTTTGTGCCGAAATTTCTTGCACCCTCAAAGTCATTTCGTAGTCTTGGTTTAGCGTTGCTTTACCTCGTCCCTGCCTGTTGCATGGACGTGCAAATTTCTACCAACGAAAGTAAAGATCAATGAGTTTTGAAGCACTAGGCCTGCATACCGCCATCGTTAACGCTGTCACCGCCGCCGGCTACACCAAGCCGACCCCGGTCCAGGAACAGGCGATCCCTGCTGCCATCGAAGGCCGCGACCTGCTCGTGTCCTCCCAGACCGGTTCCGGCAAGACCGCGGCATTCATGCTGCCGGCCCTGCACAAGCTGGTCTCCGCGCCTGAAGTTCCATTCGAGGCATCGAAAACCCGCGCCGGCGAGCGTCCGCGCTTCAAGGCGGCCCAGCCGAAGATGCTGGTCCTGACCCCGACCCGCGAACTGGCACTGCAAGTGACCACCGCAACCGACAAATACAGCACCCAGGCACGCCGCATCCGCGCCGTCTCGATCCTGGGCGGCATGCCTTACCCGAAGCAGATGCAACTGCTGCAGAAGAATCCCGAGATCCTGGTCGCCACCCCTGGCCGCCTGATCGACCACATGGAGTCGGGCAAGATCGACTTCTCCCAGCTGCAGATCCTGGTGCTGGACGAAGCGGACCGCATGCTGGACATGGGCTTCATCGAAGACATCGAGAAGATCGTCGCCGCGACGCCTGAATCGCGCCAGACCATGCTGTTCTCGGCAACGCTGGATGGCGTGGTCGGCAACATGGCACGCCGCATCACCAAGGATCCGAAGATCATCCAGATCCAGATGTCGACCGCCAAGCACGAAAACATCACCCAGCGCGTGCACTTCTGCGACGACCTGTCGCACAAGAACCGCCTGCTGGACCACCTGCTGCGCGACGAGTCGCTCGACCAGGCCGTGGTGTTTACCGCGACCAAGCGCGACGCCGACATGATCGCCGACCGCCTGAACATCGCCGGCTTCGCAGCCGCTGCGCTGCACGGCGACATGCACCAGGGTGCGCGCAACCGCACGCTGGACAGCCTGCGCCGCGGCCAGGTGCGCGTGCTGGTGGCGACCGACGTCGCCGCCCGCGGCATCGACGTGCCGAACATCACCCACGTGGTGAACTACGACCTGCCGAAGTTCCCTGAGGACTACGTGCACCGTATCGGCCGTACCGGCCGCGCGGGCCGCAATGGCCTGGCGATCTCGCTGGCGAACCATGCCGAAGGCATGAACGTCAAGCGCATCGAGCGTTTCACCAAGCAGCTGATCCCGGTCGGCGTGGTGGAAGGCTTCGAGCCGAAGAAGTCCGCGCCAGCGCGTACCGCTTCGCGTCCGGGCTGGAAGCCGGGCGATGGCCGTGGCGGCTACAACAAGCCGGGCCAGCGCAGCTTCGCCAACCCGAACGCGCCGCGTGAAGGCGGCTACAACCGCGACGGGGGCTCCTTCAACCGTGGCGCACCTGCGCCGCGCGAAGGCGGCTACAACCGAGAGGCAGCGCCAAGCCCGTACAACCGCGATGCACGCGGCCCGTCGGCAGGCCCGCGCCAGGGCGGCTACAACCGTGACGCCGGCGGCCAGCGCCGCGAAGGCGGCTACAAGGGAACGCATTCGCGCTCCTCGGACACCGCGCGACGCACCTTTGGTGAGTAAGTAAAAAAACCCGCTTCGGCGGGTTTTTTTTCGGGCTGGGGGCCGGCGCCCGAGACACCAGGCGGTCCCCTCGGGGCTGGTCAGCTTACGCGTCAGCGGTCTTCTTGCGGGATCGCTTCTTCGGCGCGAGCATGACGCCGCTGCAGCTCGGCGCGCCGCAGCGGCACTCGAACGCCTTCTTGATCGCGGCGGTGTGGCGGCCGTCGTAGATCAGCGCGTAGTTGTAGGCCAGCTCCTCGCCCTTGTCGATGTCGCGCAGCGCGTGGATGAAGACCCTGCCATCCTCCTCGTACGCCTCGCAGTTCGGCTCGCACGAGTGGTTGATGAAGCGCGCGTCGTTGCCCTGGTCGCCGCCGTCGATCACCCTGCCGTCGGCCAGCGTGAAGAACAGCGTGTAGTTGACGGGCTGGCCGCTGCGCTCGGCCCGCTCGGTCGCCTCGTCCCACTCGATGCGGCGGCCCTGGTATTCGACGATCCGCTCGCCCGCTTCGATCGGGCGGCGCGCGAACACACCGTTGCCGTGGACCGGCGAGTTGTGGACCTCGAATGCCGGATGAATCTCTTTGCTTGCTTTGCTCATGGTGGACATCGGGAATGGAAGGTTGTTGGCGATTGTCGCATCAATCGCCCGGCAGGCATCGCCCGCTTGACTACAGCGCGCAGGAACGGAAGCCGCAGAAGATATCGTCGCGTGCGGGCAGGTAGAAATTGCGGAAACGGACGTCGCACAGCCTGCGTGGCGTGGCAAACGAGGCGCCGCGCAGCACCTGGTGCGTGCCGAACGAGGGCGCCGAGTATTGCGTGTAGGCGTCCGGCGAGAATCCCGGATACGGCTCGAACGGGGACGCGGTCCACTCCCATAGCTGCCCCCACCGGAAGCCGGGAATGCGCGAGGTGGCGGCGAACTCCCACTCCGCCTCGGTCGGCAGGCGGCGGCCCGCCCAGCTGCAGTAGGCCTGCGCCTCGAACAGGCTGACATGCCGCACCGGCTCATGCGGCGCTAGCGTGCTCGCCGCGCCGAAGCGGACCGTCGACCAGTGGCGGCCGCCGCCGCGCACCCAGTAGCGCGGACAGGACCGTTCCTGCTGCATCAGCCACGCCCTGCCTGCGGGCGTCCAGTAGCGCGCATCCTGGTAGCCGCCATCGTCGACGAACTCGGCGAAGGCGGCGTTGCTGACCAGCGCGCTGTCGGCCGAAAACGGCGGCACGTAGACCGGATGCGCCCACTTCTCGTTATCGAACACGAAGCTCCTGCCCTGTTCACTGCCCATGCGCAGGCTGCCCCCCGGATACGCAACCTCAGAAATGGGGACAGACCCCATTTTCGAAATGGGGTCTGTCCCCATTTTGGGGGCGTCGAGGCCGAGCGTCTGCAGGGCATATAGCAGGGCTTCGCCGTGCATGTCCTCGTGCGCCAGCGCCAGCCGGTAGGGGTAGAGCGCCGCGTCGCTGTCGTCGGCATGCGAGAGCTTGTCCAGCACGCGGTCCAGCACTTCGTGGCAGTAGGTCTTGATCGCGCCGGGCGACGGCAGGTCGAGCGTCCAGCGCGCCCGGTGCGGCACCAGGGCCGAGTCGAACCAGTCGTCGCCGCGCGACAGCAGCGAATGGCCGTTGGCGGCGGCCGGATGGCTCGATTCCGCCTCGCGCAGGATGAACCATTCGGCGAACCAGGCGGTGTGCCCGATTTCCCACAGCGGGGGATTGATGGTGTCGATGCGCGGAACCGCCGACAGCTGGTCGAGCCCGTACGCAGCAAAGCACTCGAACAGGCTTAACGTATAATTCCGCGCACTCCGCAGCGAGCCCGCCAGCTCGTGGGAACCTTGGTCGCGCATCGATACCGATTGATCTTCCATCGGCTCATTCTAGCGGCTTTTCATGGAGATATCGTGGCATTGAGAGTGACGATCGCCAGCCCGGCTTCGCACAAGGAAAACAACGGCAACTGGCAGACCGCCAGGCGCTGGTCCGCGTTCCTGCGCGATGCCTACGAGGTGTCTGTCGTGCGCGAGTGGAGCCCGCCCCTGCCCGCCCCCGATCTGCTGATTGCGCTGCATGCGCGCCGCTCCGCCTCGTCGGTCGCAGCCGTGTCCGCGGCGGGCCGCCCGGTCGTCCTGGTGCTGACCGGCACCGACCTGTACCGCGACATCGGCTCGGACCGCGACGCCCAGCGGTCGCTGGAGCTGGCCGACCGGATCGTGCTGCTGCAGCCGGCCGGGTTCCAGCGCCTGCCGCCACACCTGCATGCGCGCACGCGGGTCATCTTCCAGTCCGCCCCCGGCCTTGCGCCGCACCGCTTCCCTGCCCGCCCTCGGTTCCACGATATCGGCATGGTCGGGCACCTGCGGGCGGAAAAGGATCCGCTGACCTTCATCCATGCGGCATCGCTGGTGACGGCGCCCGGCGCGCGGCTGGTGCACATCGGCGGCGCGCTCGATCCGGCCCTCGGCGAGGCCGCCCGCGCCGCCGAGGGACCGCATTACCGCTGGCTCGGCAGCATTTCGCACGCCGACGCGCGCCAGCGCCTCAAGCGCTGCCATGCCATGGCGATCACCTCGGTGATGGAAGGCGGCGCCAACGTCATCATCGAGGCGGTCACCAGCGGCGTGCCGGTGCTGGCCAGCGACATCGAGGGCAACCGCGGGATGCTGGGCGACGACTACCCGGGCTATTTCCCCGTGGGCGACGCCGCCGCCCTCGCGCGCATGATCGACCGCAGCATCGCCGATCCGGCCTGGTACGCGCAGCTGCGTGCGCAGTGCGCGCGCCGCGCCGCCCTGTTCTCGCCGGAGGCGGAGCGCAGCGCGGTCCTGGCGCTGGCCGGCGAGCTGCTGGAGAGCGTGCGATAATTTGCAGATTGCCACAGCTGCCCGAACAGGATTACCGATGAACGCACCAGACCAGAAAATCAAACTGACCTCCTTTTCCCACGGCGGCGGCTGCGGCTGCAAGATCGCGCCCGGCGTGCTGTCGGAGATCCTGAAGAACTCCACCGGCTTTCCGGTGCCGAAGGAGCTGATGGTCGGTATCGAAACCGCGGACGACGCAGCCGTGTACAAGCTCAATGACGAGCAGGCGCTGATCGCCACCACCGACTTCTTCATGCCGATCGTCGACGATCCGTTCGACTTTGGCCGGATCGCCGCCACCAATGCGATCTCGGACGTGTACGCGATGGGCGGCACGCCGATCATGGCGCTCGCGCTGGTCGGCATGCCGGTCAACAAGCTGCCGATCGAGACCATCGGCCAGATCATCAAGGGCGGCGAAACCATCTGCGCCGAAGCGGGCATTCCGATCGCTGGCGGGCACACCATCGACTCGGTCGAGCCGATCTACGGCCTGGTGGTAATGGGCCTGGTGCATCCGTCCAAGGTCAAGCGCAATGCCGACGCGCGCGCGGGGGACGTGCTGGTGCTGGGCAAGCCGCTCGGCGTGGGCGTGCTGTCCGCCGCGCTCAAGAAGGACGTGCTGGGCGCGGAAGGCTACGCGGCCATGATCGAGAACACCACCAAATTGAACAAGCCGGGCCGCGCGCTGGCCGACATGCCGGGCGTGCATGCGATGACGGACGTGACGGGCTTCGGCCTGCTGGGGCACCTGCTGGAACTGGCGCGCGGCGCCGGGCTGACGGCGCGGCTCGACATGTCGCGCATCCCCCTGCTGCCGGGCGTGGAGCAGCTGGCGTCGGACGGCTACTTC
Source organism: Pseudoduganella sp. GCM10020061 (assembly GCF_042683405.1). NCBI lineage: Bacteria > Pseudomonadati > Pseudomonadota > Betaproteobacteria > Burkholderiales > Oxalobacteraceae > Pseudoduganella > Pseudoduganella sp. GCM10020061. Next base: position 155,645 of record NZ_JBHUJS010000002.1, read on the forward strand.
ACCGGCGCCTCGGGCCGCAACTGGGATGCCTACGGCAAGGATGTGACGCTGGCGCCGACGATTACGCCGGCGCAGCAGGCGCTGCTGACCGATCCGCAGACGTCGGGCGGCCTGCTGGTGTCGTGCGAGCCGTCCGCGGTCCAGGACGTGCTGGCACTGTTCGAGCGCGAAGGCTTCGGCCATGCCGCGGTCATCGGCGAGATGGCTGCCGGCGCACCGCGCGTTACCGTCGCCCAATAAGCACGCCTGCTGTCCCCGCCGAGGCGGGGACGGCGGCGGTTCCCTTCCCCGTGTGCATCGTACGCCACGCCGCTTGACCGCCGCCGCAAAGCCGCGTACAGTCAATCGCATGTCCTTCCAACTGCATCTGCCAACTCTCCTTCCAGCCGCGCTATCGCTAGCGTCGCTACCAGCCGCGCGCGCCTAACGCCCCGCCCGCCGACCCCGTCGGCACCGCTGAAGTTGAAGGAAGTTACGATGTTGTCCACTACCCCATCCCTGCTGCTACACCTACCGACCGGTTGCCTGGCCTAGCGTCCCGTGGCCGCCCGGCAGCCTGTTTGCCACACCGACACCGGTTTCCGGTATCCGTCCCAGCAGCCAAGGAGCAGCACCATGATCAAGCATCCGTCGTCCAAATACCGTCCCTTCCCCGCCGTCGACCTGCCGGACCGCCGCTGGCCGTCCCACACCATCACGCACCCGCCCATCTGGATGAGCACCGACCTGCGCGACGGCAACCAGGCCCTGATCGAACCGATGAGCGTGGAGAAAAAGCTGCGCTTCTTCGACATGCTGGTCGATATTGGCGTAAAGGAAATTGAAGTGGGTTTCCCGTCCGCCTCGCAGACCGATTTCGATTTCGTGCGCGGCCTGGTCGACAGCGGCCGGGTGCCGGACGACGTCACGCTGATCGTCCTGACCCAGTCGCGCGACGAGCTGATCCGCCGCACCGTGGAGTCGGTGGCCGGCGCGAAGAAGGCTGTGGTGCACCTGTACAACTCTGTCGCGCCCGTGTTCCGTCGCGTGGTGTTCGGCATGTCGCGCGAAGAGATCGTGCAGATCGCGGTGAGCGGCACCCGGCTCGTGAAGGAACTGGTGGCGCAGCATCCGCACACGGCATGGGGTTTCGAGTACTCGCCCGAGTCGTTCTCGACCACGGAGCTCGATTTCGCGCTGGAGATCTCGAACGCGGTGTCGGCGGAATGGCAGCCGACGCCGGCACGGCCGATGATCCTGAATTTGCCGTCCACGGTGGAATCGTCCACCCCGAACGTGTACGCCGACCAAATCGAATGGATGTCGCGCCACCTGGCGCGGCGCGATGCGATCATCCTCAGCGTCCATCCGCACAACGACCGCGGCACGGCCATCGCGTCGGCGGAGCTGGCGGTGATGGCCGGCGCCCAGCGCGTGGAAGGCTGCCTGTTCGGCAATGGCGAGCGCACCGGCAACGTGGACCTGGTCACGCTGGCGCTCAACCTGTACACGCAGGGCGTCGATCCGGGGCTGGATTTCTCCGACATCGATGCGGTGCGCCAGGTGGTCGAGGAATGCAACCAGCTGCCCGTGCATCCGCGCCACCCGTACGCGGGCGACCTGGTGTTCACGGCCTTCTCGGGCTCGCACCAGGACGCCATCAAGAAGGGCTTCGCCCAGCGCCAGCCCGGTACTCACTGGGACATCCCGTACCTGCCGATCGACCCGCAGGATCTCGGCCGCAGCTATGATGCGGTGATCCGGGTGAACAGCCAGTCCGGCAAGGGCGGCATGGCCTACCTGCTGGAGCAGGAGTTCGGCCTGGCGCTGCCGCGCCGCCTGCAGATCGAGTTCTCGCGCGCCGTCCAGAAGGTGGCAGACCAGAGCGGGCGCGAAATTACCGCCGCGCAGATCCACGACATCTTCCAAAGCGAGTACCTGGAGCAGACCGAGCCCTACGCCTACGGTTCGCACCGCATGGTGGAGGACAGCGCCGGCGACGAGAAGGTCGCGCTCGACCTGACGCTCATGTTGCGCGGCCAGCAGCACGCGCGCCAGGGCGGAGGCAACGGCCCGATCGATGCGTTCGTGAATGCGCTCGGCCTGCCGATCCGCCTGATGGACTACCACGAGCATGCCATCGGATCGGGCGCGAATGCGCGCGCGGCGTGCTATGTCGAGCTGCGGGTGGAAGACGGCCCGACCCTGTTCGGGGCCGGCATCGACAGCAATATCGTCACGGCCTCCTTCAAGGCCGTGCTGTCGGCGGTGAACCGCCACATGGCGATCGCCGGGCACGGCGCGGTGGCGGCGACCTAGTCGGGTGCGGTCCAGACAGGTTCAGGACGCTTGCCGGGATTGACGCGGCCGGCGCGCTCGTACTCGGAGATCACCTGGGCGCCCAGCAGCAGCAGCGTCGCGCCGATCTCCAGGCTGAACATGACGACGATGGCGGTCGTCATGGAGCCGTACACGATGTTCACCTGCGACAGCGTGGAGAAATACCAGACCAGCACATGGCGCGCAATCTCCCACAGCACCGTGGCGCTGACACCGCCGATCAGCGCATGGCGCCAGGACAGCCGGCCGACCGGCATCACCAGGTAGATGGAGGTGAGCACCAGCACTTCGCCCACCACCCCCAGCAGGTAGAGCAGCGCGCCGGACACCCCGCCCAGCGACCATGTCCGCCCGAGGAACTCGATCTGTTCGGTGCCCATGACCTGGAGGCTGCCCGCGACCAGCGTGATCAGCAGCGTGCCGATGCCCAGCGCGACGATGTAGCAGTACGGCAGGATGGCCGACACCAGGAAGTGCCGGCGCCGGATCGCCACGCGGTGCAGGAAGATCACGGACATCGCATTTTCCAGCACTGTGAACGCGAGCGAACTGAAAAACACCATGGTCAGGCCCAGCACCCAGGTGATGACATCGCGCTGTTCGAGGAACAGCGCCAGTTCGGTCACCACGGAGCGCGACTGCCCCGGCACCAGCCACTCCAGGTAGCGGCTCAGGGTCGCGATCAGCGCCTGCTGGTCGATGAAGTGCGACAGCACGACCACCACCAGCATCAGGAAGGGAATCAGCGACAGCAGCGAATAGTAGGCGACCGCGCCGGCCAGCAGCAGCCCCTGGTTGGAGCGGAAGCCATTCAGCACGCGAAAGGCGAAGGTCAGCGGATGGCGCAGCACGTACTCGCTGGCGCGCAGGTCGGAAACATCGGTGTCCGTCATTTACCCACCCGTGCGTGCGAGCCGGATCCCGCTGAACTGCCAGCGCGCATGCGCCGGGAAAAAATTGCGGTAGCTGGCGCGCGCGTGGCCGGCAGGCGTCACGCAGGAGGCGCCCCGCAATACGTACTGGTTCAGCATGAATTTGCCGTTGTATTCGCCGATCGCGCCGGCGGCCGGCGCAAAGCCGGGATACGGGCCGTAGCTGCTGCTGGTCCATTGCCAGCATTCGCCGAACATTTGCGACAGTCCCGCCCCTGCCGCCGCGCGCGGATGCAGCGCGCCGTCGCCGGGGACGATGCCGGCCGCCGCGCATTCCCACTCCGCCTCGGTCGGCAGGCGCGCGCCGCTCCATTGCGCGAACGCGTCCGCTTCGTACAGCGACACATGGGTGACCGGCCGCGCCGGGTCGAGCGCCTGCAGGCCGTGCAGGGTGAATTCGGCCCAGCTGCCGTCGTCCATCCGCATCCAGTACAGCGGATGGGCCAGGCCCTGCGCCGACACGGCATCCCAGCCTTCCGACAGCCAGAGCGAGGGCTCGCGGTAGCCGCCCGCCTCGATGAAGGCGAGGTACTCGCCGTTGGTGACGAGCCGGCTGGCCAGCGCGAACGGCAGGACATACTGCGGATGGCGCGGCAGCTCGTTATCGAAGCAGAAGCCGTCGCCGTCGTAGCCGATCTCGCGCATGCCGCCCTCGAAGGCGATCCATTCCACCGGCTGCGCCGCAGCGCCGCGCGCAAGCGCCTCGCCGGCGTAGGCAGGCAGCAGCGCGTTCTGGGCGAACAGGTGCTTGAGGTCGGTCAGCATGAGCTCCTGGTGCTGCTGCTCGTGCTGCAGGCCCAGCTGGACCAGCGCCGCCATGCGCGGTTCGCTGCCGCGCTGCGCCAGCAGGCGCACCATGCGTTCGTCGACATGGGCGCGGTACGCGAGCACCTCGTCGAGCGAAGGCCGGGTCAGGAGCCCGCGCTGCGGGCGCGGGTGGCGTGCGCCGACGCCGTTGTAATAGGAGTTGAACAGCGTCCGGAACGCCGGATGGTATGGCGCGAACCCCTGTTCATGCTGCTCGAGGATGAAGGTCTCGAAGAACCAGGTGGTATGGGCGAGGTGCCACTTGACCGGGCTGGCGTCCGGCATCGACTGGGCGCCGCAGTCTTCCGCCGACAGGGGCGCCGCGATGGCCAGCGAGCGGCGCCGCACGCTGTCGTACAAGCGGTGATGGGCAAAGTCGGCGACGCGCTTCATCCGGTCCCTTCCGCGCGTGCGTACAGGACGGCAAACCACTCGTCATCGTCCGTCCACACGTCCGTGGTGCGGAAACCCGCTTGCGCAAGCAACGCGACGGCGGCGTCCTTGCGGTATTTGTAGCTGTTTTCGGTGTGGATGCGCTCGCCGTGCATGAAGGACCTGCGGCCGCCCGGCCAGCTGACCGTGGTGTCCTCGATGGCTTCCAGGTGCATCTCGACGCGGCTCTCGGTCGGGTTGTAGAACGCCACGTGCCGCCACTGGCGCACGTCGAAGTCCGTCCCGACCAGCCGGTTCAGGTGGCGCAGCACATTCAGGTTGAAGGCGGACGTCACGCCGACCGCGTCGTCATAGGCGGCATTGAGCACGCCCGCATCCTTGACCAGGTCCATGCCGATCAGGATGCCGCCGTCGGCGCCGCACTGGCCGCGCATCCGCGCCAGCAGGTCGTGCGCCTGCGCCGGGGTGAAGTTGCCGATCGAGGAACCCGGATAGAAGAACAGGCGCTTTTGCTCCGACACCGTGGCCGGCAGGTCCAGCCCGGCCGAGAAATCGAGCGGCAGCGCGCTCATTTCTATATAGGGGAAGCGCTGGCGCAGGGACTCGACGGCATCCTCGAGGAAGTCGGCGGAAATGTCGATGGGCACGTACTGCGCGGGATGCAGCAGCGGGAACAGGCTGGCGGCCTTGGCGCAGTTGCCCGCCCCCAGGTCGATCATGGTGCTGCCCGCGCCGATGGCGTGGGCGATGTCGGCGGCGTGGCGCCTGAAAATGGCGGCCTCGGTGCGGGTCGGATAGTACTCGTCCAGCTCGCAGATCGCCTCGAACAGGTGGGAACCCAGTTCGTCGTACAGGAACTTGGGCGAAATCGACGCATGGTCCGCATCGAGTCCGGCTGCTACTTCGGCCAGCGCCTGGGCACTGGCCTGGGATGCCTGGGATGTTGGCATGGGTCTCGCTCCTCGGTTGCACCCGGCGGGCGGGCTCAAAGTTGCCATTCTTGTATAATATCGTGATTCGTTTTTTCCCCGCGCAAGGCATGGCCGCATCCGTGCCGAAGCCCTTTTTCCTTCTCTCCGATCGACCCTGACATGAACATTTTCTGCCGCCTCCTCGCTTCGCTTTCCGTCGCCGCCGGCATCGTGGCGGGCGCTCCCGCCTACGCCCAGGTGCAGCCCGGCGTCCTGCGCGTCTCCGCCATTCCGGATGAAAATCCGACCGAACTGCAGCGCAAGTTCAAGCCGCTCGGCGCATACCTGGAAAAGAAGACCGGACTGAAGGTGCAGTTCACCCCGGTGACCGACTACGCGGCGTCGGTCGAAGGCCTGGTCAACCACAAGCTGGACATGGTCTGGTTCGGCGGTTTCACCTTCGTGCAGGCCAATGAGCGCAGCAAGGGCAAGATCGTGCCGCTGGTCCAGCGCGCGGAGGACGAGAAATTCCAGTCGGTATTCATCACCGCCAACCCGGAGATCCGCACGCTGCAGGACCTCAAGGGCCGCACCTTCAGCTTCGGTTCCGAATCGTCCACCTCGGGCCACCTGATGCCGCGCTCGTTCCTGCTGGCCGCGAAGATCAATCCGGAGGCGGACATGAAGCGCATCGCCTTCTCGGGCGCGCACGACGCGACCGTGGCCGCGGTCGCGGGCGGCAAGGTCGACGCCGGCGCGGTCAACGCCTCGGTGTGGAAAAAGCTCGTGGACGAGAAAAAGGTCGATACCGGCGCGGTGCGGGTGTTCTACACCACGCCTGGCTATTACGACTACAACTGGAGCGTGCACGCGGACATGCCGGCCGCTCTGAAGAAGAAGATCACCGACGCCTTCCTGGCGCTCGATCCATCGACGCCGGAAGGCCGCGAAATCCTGGAACTGCAGCGCGCGTCCCGGTTCGTCCCGACCCACGCGGGCAACTACGCCGCGATCGAAGCGGCCGCCCGCAACGCCAAGCTGCTCAAGTAAGTGGATACACCTGCCATCCGCCTGTCGCAGCTGACGGTCCGGCACCACGCCGGCTCGCGCGGCGTCGCGCTGGATTCGGTATCGCTGTCGGTGGCGCAGGGCGAGCAGGTTGCGGTGATCGGCCCGTCCGGCGCCGGCAAGACCACGCTGCTGTCCACGCTGGCGATCGCCCACAAGCCCGCGTCGGGCGAGTTCGCGCTGTTTGGCGCCGACCCGTGGGCCATGGCGGGCAAGGAACGGCACCGCCTGCGCACCCGCCTGTTCCTGGCGCCGCAAGTGCCGCCGCTGCCGCCGCGCCAGCGCGTGGTGACGGCCGTGCTGGCCGCGCGCCTGCCGCAATGGAGCCTGTGGCAGGCGCTTGTGTCGCTGGTGCGCCCGCAGGATCCGGAAGCGGCGTTCGCGGCGCTGTCGCGCTTCAACCTGGGCGACAAACTGTACGCGCGCGTGGACCGGCTGTCGGGTGGAGAACGCCAACGCTGCGGCCTGGCGCGGCTGGTGCTGTCGTCGGCCGACCTGCTGCTGGTCGACGAGCCGCTGTCGGCGCTCGACCCTGCCCTGTCCCGGATGGCGCTGGCCGCATTGCAGCAGGAGGCCGCCGGCCGTAATGCGACGCTGGTGTGCAGCCTGCACCAGGTGGAGATGGCGCGCGCCTGGTTCCCGCGCCTGGTCGGCCTGCGCGACGGACGCATCGTGTTCGATGCGCCGCGCGAGCAGGTCAGCGACGAAATGATCGCGGCGCTGTACGCCAACGAGCAGCCGCCGGCGGCATCGTCCGAACTCCACGAAACCCCGGATGCGATCGCGATCGGGGCCTGCTACTGATGGATGCCGCGGCGCCCCGCATGGCCGATCCGGCATGGCGCGGACGCGTCACCGCGTTCGTTGTCGCGCTGCTCCTGCTGTGGCCCATGCTGGTGTACAGCGAATTCAAGCCGTGGCTGCTGCTCGATCCGCAAAGCCTGGCGGCGGCGGGCCGCTTCCTGTCCGACTTCGCCACGCCCGCGCACTCGCCCGAGTTCCTGGCGATGGTGCTGCGCGAGACCTGGCAGACGGTGGCCATTGCCACCGCGGGCCTGACGCTCGCGATGGTCGCCGCCGTTCCCGCCACCCTGGTCATCAATGAACGCCTGTCGGTGTCGCGCCTTGGCACAGGCGTCATGCACGCGCTGCCCGCTTTCGTGCGCCAGTCCGTGCGCTGGGTGCTGGTGCTGTTGCGCTCCGTGCCGGAACTGGTGTGGGCGCTGCTGTTTGTGCGCATCGTCGGCCTCGGCCCGACCGCGGGCGTGCTGGCGATTGCGCTGACCTACAGCGGCATGCTGGCCAAGGTGTACGCCGAGATCCTGGAGTCGTCCAGCGCGCACGCGACCGATGCGCTGCTGGCCAACGGCGCCGGCCGCATTCCGGCGCTGGTGTATGGCGCCTTGCCCGATTCGGCGCCGGAACTGGTGTCGTACACGGTGTACCGCTGGGAGTGCGCGATCCGCGGCTCGGCGGTGATGGGCTTTGTCGGCGCGGGCGGACTTGGCCAGCGCATGGACGAGTCGATGCGCATGATGGCCGGCGGCGAAGTGTCCACCATCCTGATCGTGCTGGTGCTGCTGGTGGCGCTGGCGGACCTGGTCTCGAAGATCCTGCGAAAGTGGCTGGGATGAGCGGTCCGCGCATGCCCTCCCCGCCCGCGCGCACGTTCGGCGCGCCACTCATGGCGATGGCAGTCCTGGCGCTGGTGGTGGCGAGCTTTGCGTCGCTCGACCTGGAATGGCGCGCGCTGTTCGGACCCGAAGCGCTGGCCACGACGACGGAATTCCTGTCCGGCTTCGCGCCGCCCGACCTGGAGCCGGATTACCTGAGGCGGGTCGGGATGGCGACGGTGGAGACGCTCGCGATGTCCGCACTCGGCACCCTGCTGGCGGTCGTGGCCGGGCTGGCGTTCGCGCTGCTGGCTGCGGGACGGCTCGGCCCCGTGCTGCGGCGCGTATCGCGGCTGCTGCTGAACATCCTGCGCTCGATTCCCGAACTGGCATGGGCCACGCTGCTGCTGGTGGCCGCGGGCCTGGGGCCGTTCGCCGGCACGCTGGCACTGGCCTTCCACACCAGCGGCGTGCTGGGACGGCTGTTCGCCGACGCGCTGGAAAACGCCACGCCCCTGCCGGAACAGACGCTGCGCACCAACGGCGCCTCCGCCGCTGCCGCGTTCCTGTACGCGACACTGCCGCAGACCCTGCCGCAGATGCTGTCGTACACGCTGTACCGCTGGGAGAACAATATCCGCGCCGCCGCCGTGCTTGGCGTGGTGGGCGCGGGCGGGCTGGGACAGATGCTCAAGTACCACCTGTCGCTGTTCCAGATGCAGAGTGCGGCCACGGTGGTGCTGGCGATGCTGCTGCTGGTGGCGGCGGTGGACGCGGCCAGCTTTGCGCTGCGGCGCGCGGTGACGCGATGACGACGCTGGAGCTGGCCGGCCTGTCCAAGTCCTATGGGGGACGCAAGGTGCTCGATGCGCTGTCGTGGCGTTTCCAGGCCGGCGAGTTTGTCGCGATCATGGGCGAATCGGGCGTCGGCAAGTCCACCCTGCTGAACCTGATCGCCGGACTGGATGCGCCGGACGCGGGCCGGGTGATCGTCGACGGCCAGGACCTGTCGCGCCTGTCGGACAACGATGCGACCAGGCTGCGGCGGGCCAGGATGGGCTTCGTGTTCCAGGCCTTCCACCTGCTGCCGCACCTGACGCTGGAGCAGAACGTCGCGTTGCCGCTGGTGCTGAACGGGATGCCGCTGGGACGTGCGAACGAGATGCTGGAGGCGGTGGGACTTGGCGGCCGCGGCGCGGATTTCCCGCGCCAGCTGTCCGGCGGCGAGATGCAACGGGTCGCCATCGCGCGCGCGCTGGTGCACCGCCCCGCGCTGGTGCTGGCCGACGAGCCGACCGGGAACCTGGACCCGGAGACCGCGCAATCCGTGCTGGCACTGCTGGTGCGCGAACTGAAGGCGAATGGCGCCTGTGCGCTGATGGTCACGCACTCGCAGGCCGCAGCCTCGCTGGCGGACCATGTCCTCGTCCTCGGCCGGTCCGGCTTGCAGCCACGGGGGACTGCTCCTGCGCCGGGGCAAGGCCTTTAGGCCGCAGTGACGTCGGGGGCCGCCCCCCCCCCGCAAGCATCGCTGGATTTTTTTGCATTGAGAATTATCAACAATGCTCCAGATGCATACTTATCGTAGTATCATCAGTTGCTGTCCGTTGGCTACGTTCCGGTGCCTGCGGATGGGTGATTCGGTCCTTCAAGACTGTTCAACATGGAGATGCGCGATGAGCGTCAGGCAACGGAAACTGGAAATGATCGAAGCGATGAACCGCGCACGCGCGCTGGAACCGTCGACTTTCGTACCCAACAAGCTGCTCGATACCCTGATCGAAAAGCTTAACCTGAAGAACGACGCGGAGCTGTGCCGCGTGCTGGAAGTGCAGCCTCCCATCATCAGCAAGATCCGCCACCGCAAGCTCGCGGTCGGCGCCACCATCCTGCTGCGCATGCACGAGAAGTCCGACCTGTCGATCAAGGAGCTCAAGGAGCTCTCGAACGCCTCGATGCACTGAGCTATTCCGCGCGCGGGCGTCCGGTCTTGATGATTGGGAGTTTGGCCAGCGCCTTCTTCAACGCAGCGCCGTCCATCCGGCCCAGCTGGGCGACGGCGATGCGCAGCAGCTCGCTCTTCTTCACATCGATTCCTGCTTTCAGGCAGGCCTGCTTGGCTTGCGCGAGCAAGGCGTATTCGGCTTCCGGCATGGTAAAGCTGTCGCGCACCAGGCTGGCGCGGTCGTGCGTTTCGCGCACGAGAGTCGCGGCAGGCTTCTTGCGGCGCGCGGGGACGGCTTTGGCGGCAACGGCCTTGCGGGCGGGTGCTGCCTTGCTGGACTTGGTGGGGGCGGCCTTGGGGGCCGCGCGCGGGGCTCGCGCCATGCACTGCTCCGGTTGAAAAACGAGCCAAACAGTATAGACGATTTGGCCGCTGCCGTGAATCGCCTGGGGGGTATGCGGGGGCAAAGGCCGGTTTTACATATACCCCTGCCGTTTTCGGCGCGGGAAGCTGCGGCGGAAGATACCCTGGGGGAGTATCCGCAGGCGCCTCAGGCCTCGAGCGCCACCGGCGCCGCCGGCGTCGCACAGACCTGGTTGCGCCCGGCCCGCTTGGCTTCCTGCAGCGCGTCGTCGAGCCGCTTGAACAGGCTCACGGTGGTGTCGTCGGCCCGGATCGTGGTGGCCCCGATGCTGACCGTCATGTTAACCAGCGCCCGTTCGGTCTTGATCGGCGTGGCTTCCACCGCCGCCCGGATCCGCTCGGCCACCATCGCGGCGTCGGCCAGCCCGGTACGAGGCAGCAGCACGGCGAATTGCACACCGACGAGCCGGCCCAGCTGATCGCTGTCGCGCAACTGCTTGCGGCAGGTGTCCACGATCGCGCGCAGCACCGTGTCGCCGGCGGGATGCCCGTAGCCGTCATTGATGCGCTTGAACTGGTCCACGTCCAGCACCAGCAGCGCGGTCGGCTGCCCCGGACGGCGTGCCAGCGCCATCCACGGCGCCAGCGCGTTAAAGAAGCCGCGCCGGTTCGGCACGTCCAGCAGGGTGTCCGCCACCGACAGGCGCGCCAGCTCGCCCTGCTGCCGTTCGCGCTCGATCATCAGGAAGCCGGTACTGCCCAGGACCATCAGCAGGTAGAACGCGCCGACCGACAGCACTTCGAGGAATGGCACGGTCATCCAGCCCCACCCTTCCGGCAGGCTGAGCACCATCAGGCCGCGCGCCGCCACCACCGCCGCCAGCAGTGCCGTGGCCACGGCCATGAAGCGGCGCAGCGCGCTGGCCGCGCCCCAGCCGGAGGCCAGCGCCGCCGCGGCGGCAAAATACAGGATGCCCATGATGAGCGAACCTGCGACCACGCGCATCGCGGCGTCGCCGGCGACGAATGCCGCCACATACACGGGGATCGCGACGCCCAGCGCGATCCACATGCGCACGCGCCACGGCGAGGCGCCGGATGCCTGGCGCAGCGCGGCCACTTCCGCAGCCACGCCGGCGAACACCAGCGCGTAGCCGGCAGGCACAGTCAGCAGGTCGGGCAGGATGCCGCTCCCGCGCAGGAACAGCAGCAGCCAGCCGCCGGCCTGCAGCTGGCGTGCCAGCGCCCAGCTGCCCAGCGCGGGCGTCTTGTGGCGCTCATATAAATGGAAGAACAGGGCCGCGCACATGACCAGGTTGCCCAGTGCGAGCGCGAACAGCATGGTTTTGACATCCATCGTCATGCTTCGTGCTCCACGTTGGCGGTGCCGTCACCCATCCTGCTTTCCCATGCCCGCACGAAGAAGGCTTTTTCTTGCTCGGTCGGGGCTGCGTACCAGAATACGATCAGGGTGCCCTTGTGGTCATGCAACTGCACGAATTTCTCGACGAAGCCCGGCACCCCGGCCGCGTCGGCCAGCGCGACGGCGTAGCCGTACACCCGCATCAGCCGTTCAATACGGTCGGGTTCCGTCAGGCTGTTGGTTGCGGTAAAAGTCGGGTGGTCCAGGAACATCGGTTTCCTTGGGAACATGGCTCAGGCCGCGTCGAGCTTATCAGAAATTCATGCATGCAAACAAGCTCAGGCATGGTGGTTCAATATACATATCTCGTGCTCAAAAGCAACATACCGTGCGACCGCTATTGTCGTATTGCATCAAACTGTACGATTGGACGACAATCTGTGACAAACTTGCGCTCAGACAATTGCTGTCCCCTCCGATCACATAAAGGAATCAATGCTTCGCCGGCCGTCCTTCCAGCTTACCTTTGCCGCAGCCCTGACGCTGGCGGTCGGTATCGCTGCCACCTTCCTGCTGTTTGCGACCGTGGCGCGGCTCGAGTTCGAGCAGCGCGCGCTCGCGTTCCAGCAGCGCGTGGACGTGCGCGTGGCAGCGATCCGCCAGGGACTGGACCAGGCCGTGGAAGTGGTGAACGCGACCAACCACCTGTTCGGCACGATCGATCCGGTGACGCGCCAGCAGTTCCACGACTTTACCGCTCCGCTGCTCGCGCGCTACCCCTTCATCACCGCCTTCAATTACCACCGCCGCATCACCCACGCCGAGCGGCCCGCGCTCGAGGCGGAATTGCAGAAGGTGGTGCCGGGCACGGTCCTGACCGAAAACAACAACGGCGTGCGTTCGGTGGCGCCGTGGCGCCCCAGCTACATCGTGGTCGACTACCTGGAACCGATGCGCGGGAACGAACGCGGATTCGGCCTGAACGTCGAACCCTATACCGCCGTGATGGATGCGCTGGACCTGGCGGTGCGCACCGGCCGGCCTGCTTCCACCACCCTGATATCGCTGGCGCAGGACACCGAGCCGCTGCGCGCCTTCGAGATCATCCTGCCGGTCTACAAGCGCGGCATGCCGCTCGATTCGGCCGAGCTGCGCCGGGAAGCCCTGCTGGGCGACACCGCCGCCATCATCCGGCCGAGCCGACTGGTCGAAGGGATCCTGCAGGATAGCGCCCTGCTCTCGAACGACACCTCGGTGCGCGTGTTCGCCAGCGTGGATGGCAATCCCAGGGCGATGGTGTTCGAGCACACGGTCGGCACCGGCCCGGACGCCTCGGACCGCTTCGGCAGCCGGATGGCGCAGTGGCTGGGCGTGGACCACGCCGATACCGCCGTCGCAACGCTCGATGTCGCGGGACGCCAGTGGCGCATCGAGATCGGTTCCAGCCACGGCCCGCTCACCTCGGCCCACACCGGTTCGCTGATGTCCCTGGTCGGCGGCCTGCTGGTGACGCTGGCTTTCGCCGCTTTCGTCCAGGTGCTGGTGCGCCGCTCGCAGCGCGTGCAGGCGCTGGTGGCCGATCGCACCGCCGACCTGAAGCGCTCCAACGAACAGCTGATCGAAGACGTCATCGCGCGCAAGCGCACCGAGCGCGCGCTGCAGGATTCGGAGCAGCGCTTCCGCCAGCTGGTGAACATGTCCTCGGACTGGTACTGGGAACAGGACGCGCAGCTGCGCTTTGTCCACATCAGCAACGACCTGCGTGAAAAAGCGGGCGTCGGCGCCGATCGCCTGGTCGGCAAGACCCGGTGGGAAGCGGTGCCGTGCATCGAGCAGACCGAGTCCGGCCGCCGCCACATCGAGCTGGTCAAGCAGCACCTGCCGTTCACCAACTTCGAATACACGATGGTGGACGACCAGGGCGCGGTGCGCTGGTTCTGCATCAACGGCCAGCCGGTGTTCGACGAGCAGGGCATGTTCTCCGGCTACCGCGGCACCGGCACCGACATCACCTCGCGCAAACAGGCGGAGCAGCGCATCCACCACGTGGCGCAGCACGACGTGCTGACCGGCCTGCCGAACCGCAGCCTGCTGCAGGACCGCCTGTCGCAGGCGATCGCCTATGCCGACCGCTCGCGCTACCCGGTGTGGGTGATGCTGGTCGACCTGGACCGCTTCAAGTTCGTCAACGACAGCATGGGCCACAAGGCCGGCGACGTGCTGCTGATGACGGTGGCCGCGCGCCTGCGCTCGGCGCTGCGCGAACACGACACCGTGGCGCGCCTGTCCGGCGACGAGTTCGTGGTGATCGTCAGCGCCACCGAGGAGCAGGCGCTCACGCCGATGATCGTGGAACGCCTGATGGAATCGGTTGCCCAGCCGGTCATGCTCGGCACCAAGGAATTCACGGTGTCGTGCTCGATCGGCGTGGCCGTCTACCCGAGCGGCGGCACGCCTGCCGACAGCCTGATCGAGCACGCCGACATCGCCATGTACCGCGCCAAGAAGCTGGGCCGCAACAACTTCCAGTTCTACACCCCGGCCATGAACGAGGAAGCGATGGAGCGCGTGCGCATCGAAGGCGCGCTGCGCAAGGCGCTGGAGCGCAACGAATTCGTGCTGCACTACCAGCCGCAGGTGGACCTGAAGACCGGCCAGGTGTGCGGCATGGAAGCGCTGCTGCGCTGGCAGCACCCGGAACTGGGCATGGTGCCGCCGAACCGCTTCATCGGCGTGGCCGAGGAGACGGGACTGATCGTGCCGATCGGCCTGTGGGTGCTGCGCACCGCCTGCGAACAGAACAAGCAATGGCAGCGCGAGCCCGGCTTCGAGCGCCTGCGCGTGGCGGTCAACCTGTCCGCGCGCCAGTTCAGCTCCCCGCACCTGATCGAGGACATCCGCGCAGTGCTGGACGATACGGGCCTCGCGCCCGAGTCGCTGGAGATCGAGCTGACCGAATCGCTGTTCATGACCGACATCGCGCAAGCGGTCGACATGCTGCACCAGATGAAGCGGCAGCTGGGCGTGAACCTGTCCATCGACGACTTCGGCACCGGCTATTCCAGCCTGTCGTACCTGTCGCGCTTCCCGATCGACGTGCTGAAGATCGACCGTTCCTTCGTCAACGACATCGCCCACGACGGCGGCGATGCGGCGATCGTCACCTCGATCATCGCACTGGCGCACAACCTCAAGCTGGCCGTGATCGCGGAAGGCGTCGAGACGGCGGAGCAGCTGGAGTACTTGAGCAAGCACGGCTGCGACGAGATGCAGGGGTATTACTTCAGCCCACCGCTGCCGGCGGCGGAGTTCTACGAGGTGATTCGGCAGCGCAAGGCGCTTGCGGTGCCGGTCCTGGACGTGCCTGAAGCCGCCTGATCGGTCGTCCCCGCGCGGCAATGCCGGGGCGCGCACATTTGTGGCATTTCAGGCATTCTTTCCGGTTTCGGCGTATAGTTGAGCAACGGTCGGCCCTTTCCCGGCCGTCGAGGCTCGCCATGACAACGCGCACACCACATCCACGCACCGACCGCAACACGAGCGCCATCGTCGAGCAGGCGATCGCCGCCCTGCCCCGCGTCGGACTGCGCCAGGCGGCCGAGTTCCTGGCGGCAATGCGCGTTGCGCCCAGGGTTGCCGTCCGCACGCTGGTCTACCCGGGCCGCCGCCGCGCCTCATAACTATCCTTCCAGGCAACAGCGCACTACAATGTGCGCCTGAATCTGCCCCTGGAAAGGAACCCCCATGAAGTGGAAAGCCCTGGCCGCCGCGGCCCTGCTCGGCGTGTCGTGCGCAGCGCACGCGCTGGAAGCCAAGGACGTGAAGACCTTCACGCTCCCGAACGGCATGAAGTTCATCGTGCTCGAAAGCCGCAGCATCCCCAACGCGAACATGTACACCTTCTGGAAGGTCGGCTCGCGCAACGAAACGCCCGGCATCACCGGCCTGTCGCACTTCTTCGAACACATGATGTTCAACGGCTCGAAAAAGTACGGTCCCAAAATGTTCGACCGCACCATGGAAGCCAAGGGCGGCTCGAACAACGCCTACACCAGCAACGACTTGACGGTATACCAGGACTGGTTCCCGGCCTCCTCGATCGAGACCATCTTCTCGCTGGAAGCGGACCGCATCGCGGCGCTGACGATCGACCCGAAAGTGGTCGAGAGCGAGCGCGGCGTGGTGCTGTCCGAGCGCAGCACCGGGCTGGAGAACTCCAACTTGCGCATGCTGTGGGAAGAAGTGAACGGCGTCGCGTTCCAGGCCCACCCGTATTCCTGGCCCGTGATCGGCCACGAGTCCGACATCAAGGCGTGGACCCAGGACGACCTGGTGCGCTACTTCAAGACCTACTACGCGCCCAACAATGCGGTGTCCGTGATCGTCGGCGACGTGAACTTCGACCAGGTCAAGGCGATGGCCACCCGCTACTTCGGTGCGATCCCGAAAGGCCCGATGCCGCCGAAGGTGCGCACCGTGGAACCGGAGCAGAAAGGCGAGCGCCGCGTGTTCGTGGCCAAGCCGTCCGCCACGGCTGCCAACCTGCTGATCGGCTACAAGGCGCCCGAGATCTCGCATCCGGACTACTACGCGATCAACGTGCTGCAGTCGATCCTGTCCGAAGGCCGCACCTCGCGCCTGTACCAGGCGCTGGTGGAGACGCAGCTGGCCACCGACGTCGGCTCCGACAACAGCGACGGCTTCGATCCGGGCCTGCTGTACGTGTACGCGATTGCCAGCGCCAATGTGCCGGCCGCGAAACTGGAACAGGCGCTGCTGGCCGAAGTCGACCGCCTGGTCAAGGACGGCGTCACCGAAGAAGAACTGCAGAAGGTGAAGAACCAGAAGCTGGCCGGCATCTACCGCGCGCTCGAGACCATCAACGGCAAGGCCCAGAACCTCGGCAACTACGAAGTGTTCTTCGGCGACTACCGCACGCTGTTCGATGCGCCGGACGCCTACCGCAAAGTCACCGCGGCCGACATCCAGCGTGTCGCCGCCAAATACATGAAGAAGTCGCAGCGTACCGTCGGCGTGCTGGCTGCGAAGGAGGACTGACCGATGAAAAAACTGATGACCGTGGCCCTGGCCGCGACGGCGCTGCAAGCCGGCGCCGCCGAATTTCGCCTGCCGGCCTATGAAACCACCACGCTGCCGAACGGCCTGACCGTGATCCTGATGGAGCGCCACGAGGTGCCGCTGGTGTCGGTGCGCGCCGTGGTGAAGGCAGGCGCCGTCCATGACGCGTCCAAAGCCGGCCTGGCCGACATGACCGGCGACGCGCTGCTGCTCGGCACCCCGCGCCACACCAAGGCCCAGATCGACCAGGCCTTCGACTTCCGCGGCGCCGATATTTCCGGCGGCAGCGGCGCCGAGCAGTCCGGTCTGTTCGCCAGCTTCAAGGCCGAGGACACGGCCGCCCTGCTCCCGCTGTTCGCCGAGATCGTGCAGCAGCCCGGTTTCGACAAGGCGGAGCTGGGCAAGCTGCGCGACCGCAAGGTCGATGAGCTGAAGCAGGCCAAGGAGCATCCGCGCAACGTGGTGCAGAACTACTACCGCGCGATGCTGTTCGGCTCGACGCCGTACGCCAGCCCGGCCAGCGGCACCGTCTCCACGGTCAGCGCGCTGACGCCGGACGACGTGAAGGGCTTCCACCAGCGCTTCTACCGCCCGGACAACGCCGCCATCGTGGTGGTCGGCGACTTCAAGGCGGCCGACATGAAAGCGCAGCTGGCCAGCCTGTTTGGCGGCTGGAAGGCGTCCGGTCCGGCATTGCCGGCGCAGGTGAACGGCAAGCCGCAGGCCGGCGGTCCGCGCGTGTGGCTGGTGAACAAGCCCGACGCGCTCGAGACGACCTTCCTGATCGGCGGCGCGGGCATCGCGCGCAACGATCCGGACTACGTGCCGCTGCAGGTGGTGAACACGGTGCTGGGCGGGCGCTTTACGTCGTGGCTGAACGACGAGCTGCGTGTGAACTCGGGCCTGACCTACGGGGCGCGCAGCGAATTTGCGACCTTCACCCAGGCCGGCACGTTCGCGATCTCGAGCTTCACCGCGACCGAGAAGACCGCGCCGGCGCTGGAACTCGCGCTCAAGACCTACAACCGCCTGTGGGACAAGGGCATCGACAAGGCGACGCTGGAATCGGCCAAGGCTTACGTCAAGGGCCAGTACCCGCCGCGCTTTGAAACCAGCGCGCAGCTGGCGGGCCTGCTGGGCGAGATGTTCGTGGCCGGCATGGGCCGCGAGCAAATCGACAACTTCATGCGCGACGTCGACAGCCTGACGCCGGCGCGCGTACGCGCGCTGGTGGACAAGCACTTCCCGCGCAAGGCCCTGCAGATGGTCATGATCGGTAATGCGGAGAAGATTCGTCCGATCGCGCAGAAGTACGGCACGGTGACGGAACTGGACATCACGGCCGATGGCTTCCAGCCGCGCTGATCGCGGCGTTTGAATGACAACGGGGCCGGCCAGCATTGCTGACCGGCCCCGTTGTTTATAGCTTGCCCTCGAACAGGTGGGGACGTTAGCGGTCGATGTCGGCGAGCGACTCGCGGCCGCGCGCAGTCACGTCGAACCCGCCTTCGGGACGCTCCGCAATATGCGATTTGCGCAGCAGGAAGGCCGCTACATCGGGCTCCACCGTGCTGGCCGGATCGTCCGAGAGGCCGCGCAGCGCGTTCACGCAGCGGCGCAGGAACAGCACTTCCGTGCCCTTGTCGGTCAGGGTGGCCATGTTGGCGCGGTCCACCTTGACCAGCTTCAGGCCGGACAAACGTTTCGCGTTGCGGCCGACGCAGGCGTTCGCCCGGATCGATTTCGCGCCGCGGCGCAGGAGTTCGAGCGCGTCGAACTCGTCACCAGTCAGTTTCGCTTCCAATTAACGGTATGCCCTCACTGCCAGCCATGCCAGGGCAATCACCATCATCGTTCCAATCGCAACGGCCGTCTGCGCCTTGCGGGAACCGAGCACCGGAGTGCGTCCAAGGTAGATTTTGTTGTGTAAGGAATTGCCCATGATGTGCTTGCTCCGCTCCTGAAAAAAATTTGTCGTTCGATATGGACCAATTATAGGAAGCGAATATGACAGCATTGTGTGATGTCACACACATTCTGCAATTCAATGCTCACGCTGTAGCTTGTCCACAACACAATTTCACCGTTTCTACAGCGCGCCAATGATGGTGACGCGCTGCTACATTTTGATGACAGTTTTTTCAGTGGAGCAGCCAAGCAATGAAACCAAACAAACCCTTCCCCGATCCCGCACAAGCGCATGCGTTGCTGGATGAAGCCGACATCGGGAGCGGAGAAAAAACGCCGGGAGAACGTGAGACCGACGAGATTGTAAGCCAGGTAGGCAAGCGCGAGGAGGACCAGGCCGACAAGCCGGGCAAGGACGGCAAGTAGTCCTGCCGGCAGAACGTGTGGCGGCATCATGCCGCCTGCACCCCGCGCAATGCGGGGACGCATGCCGGACTGGCGCAATCGCCGCGCATGCCCGGATGCGAACGCATGCGGCGTCCCCGCTGTCGCGGGGATGAGCGTCAGACTGCGCGGATGGGCGGGTCGGCCGGATTCGGCTCCTTGACCGGGGCGTATTCCGGTGGCGGCACGTCGTCAGGCTGCGGCGGCTTCTTGTCCGGCGGCGGAATCTCCGGGTCGGGGGTCTGGTGCGCGTCGCGCGGCTGTTCATTCATCTTCATTTCCTCTCTGTTTTCAAAAACTGACTCAAGCTTGCCCACATGTGCGGAAGACTCGACCAGAACCACACAGCCGCCGAATACGTTGCCGCGCTGCGCTGGCTGCGCGGAGCGCCCCATATCGACAGCGAGGCCAGTCCCAGCTACAACGCCTGCCCGGGGACCTACCGTCCCCTGATGCGCATCGCCGGGGACACGCTCACGGTCGAGGACCTCTACTGGGGCTACCGCGCCGCATGGGCCGTGGGCAGGGTCCCGGTCGCGATCAACGCGCGTCTGGAACGCATCTCCAACCGCTACTGGTGCCCCCTGCTGCGCGCCGGCCGCGCAATCGTGCCGGCGGATGGCTGGTACGAATGGACCGGCGAAAAAGGCAACAGGCAGCCCTGGCACATCCACCGCACATCGGGTGAGCCGATGTTCATCGCTGCGCTGGCGAACTTCGGGCCGTTCAGGGAGCACCGCTGCGAATCCGGTTTCGTGCTCGTGACCGTGGATGCGCAAGGCGGCATGGTCGACGTGCATGACCGGCGTCCCATCGTGTTCAGCGCGGAGGACGCGGCCTTGTGGATGGACCCGTCGCTGGACGCGGCCCAGGCCGGCCAGCTCGCGCATTCGGTGGCGCTGGGCGCGGGCGAATTCGCTTGGCATCCGGTCACCCGGGAGGTCGGCAAGACCACCAGTGAGGGTGCCCACCTGGCGGCCCGGCTCGACCCGCCGCCGGCCTGACCTAGCGGCCCTGCTTTTGCTTGGCGCCGCCGCCTGCGCCCTTGGTGGACCCGGCCTTCACGTTCGCCTTGTTGTTGCGGCTGCTCTTGCTGGTCTTGCCGCCCGATCCGGCTTCCGTCTGCGACTGGTCGGACTGCTTGCTGCCTGGACTACCACCCGATTTCGATTGCGCCATTTGTCGATCCTCCTGGGTTGGGAAGCGCGGACCACCCGCGCGTTCAGTTGGAGACTAGCACGCATGAAAACGCGGCGCTAAGCAGGTCCTTCAATCGTGCGCGCGGCGCGCGCCAATGCGCTCAGGCCGGGCCCAGCACGATATCGGAACGGGGCAGCGCGACGCAGGGCAGCACCAGGCCCTCGGCCTTTTCTTCGCGCGTGAGGCCGGGCCACTCGATGGTGTATTCGATGGCGCCGGCGCGCAGCCTGTGCATGCAGGTGCGGCAGCTGCCATTGCGGCAGGAGCTGGGCATGGGGATGCCGGCGCGTTCGGCGGCGAGCAGCACGGGTTCGTCGTCACGCGCGTCGAAGGTGGCGCCGCTGCGCTCCATCGTGATCCGGTAGGTGGGCATGGACCCATTGTAGCGAAGGGGACCGGCCTGCAGGAGGACAGTCCCCTTTATTGCTGGGTTGGGTATCGAACAGACGGGCAGGCGGGCGGCAGCTTAGGCTGTGGGCATGAAAAAAATCCTTACCCTGCTCGCCGGAGTCGCATTCGGCGCGGCGGTGCTGTTCTTCATGCTCGAGCCCCCGACCCAACACACCGCCCCACCCATCGTGATCAAGACTCCCGCCACCACGGGAGACTGACCTGCAGCCGCGCGCGGCTTCTAGCGCCTGCGCACCTTCGGCTCGTCGATGTCCTTGCCCACGTTGATCGCCGCGTAGGCGCGCGTCACCGCCACTTCTTCCGGGCTGCCGCGGCCGTACAGCTGCTGCCCCACTTCGATCATCTTCTTGCGGGCGTCGGCGTAGTTGGTGATCATGGTGAACCTGGTGGTGAGCGCCGTGAACCAGATGCGGTAGGCCTTGTCCATGCCGATTCCGCTCATCGCAGCCGGCTTGCCGGTCAGGTACTTGCTGTACGACTCGCTCGATGGCGAAGCGTCGGAGCCGCGCGACAGGAAGTAGAACATGCGGTTGTTCGGACCGCTGCTGTAGTGGACATCGAGCCCCTTGAGCGAGCTGCTCCAGGCGTCCGGGCTGCGATTGTCGAGCGAGGGCTTGTGCATCCAGCGCAGCGGCATGCCGTCGCGCGCGATCTCCTTCCCGAGCGACCAGTCGTTGCCGTCCGCCGGAATGCTCTCGCCGGTGCCGCCGTTGCGTGCATACGATTCCACCACCTCGCCGATGATGTCAGAGCTCGATTCGTTCAGGCCGCCCGATTCGGCGAAGTACAGCAGGCGCGAAGTGGCCGCGGTGACGCCGTGCGACATCTCGTGGCCGATCACGTCGATCGATCCGAGGTTGTAGAACGTCTGCCCGTCGCCGATCGACATGCAGCGGCATGAGTCGTCGTAGTAGGCGTTATCGTAGGCCCGGTTGACGTGCACGTTGATGTGGGTGGCGGTGTCCTTGCCGTCCAGCGAGTGCCAGCCGAGCGTCCGCTTGAGCATATCGTAGGTATTCGACATGCCCCACATGGCGTTGACGGCGGCGGTCTGCCCGTTCGCCCCGGTGGTGCTGCCGCCCTCGACGAACTGCTTGCCGTCGCCCCACACATTCTCGGTGTGCGAATACACCTCGCCCGTTGCGTTGCCATGGTCGGCGTTGGTGATGGCCAGCCCGCCGAAGGCGCCCCCGCTGCCGCGCGTCGGGTCGATCATGCGGAACAGCTTGCCATCCGGGGTGGTATGGAGCGGTACCTTGCCGTTGTACTGGCTGTGGCCGACGCCTTCGGCAGTCTGCAGCGCGTCCCACTCGGCCAGGATGCTGCCGTCACGCGCACTGACGATGCTGTCGCGGTACACGGGACGGCTGCCGACCACGTAGCGCGAGCGCACGTAATAGGCCAGCTCGTAACCGGTGACCACATCGACCAGGTCGAGCGCGTTGAGCTCTTCTTCGCCCTTGGCCTGCGCTTCCTTCACGCGCTCGGTGCGCACCAGCGGATAGACGATCAGTTCGGCCTGCGGCGGCGCCGCGGCGAAGCGCTTGGGTTCGATCCCGCGGCCGGCGCGGTCGATCGCTTCCTGCGCCGACAGCCGCGGGGTGACGTCGAACGAGGCGGTCACGCCGCCCAGCAGGTTGGACTTTCCCTTGCCGAGGCCCGAGCGGCGGTCGCTGACGGTTTCGCTGACCACCTTGCCCGCTCCATTGGTGACCACCAGCGTCTCCGAGCCGAACACGCGCACGCCTTTGTAGGTGTGGTCGATCCTGACCACCATGGTGCCTTCCGCGCCAGGGTGGTGATGCGATATCCGGTGGCCGTGGTCGGCGTCCAGGCCGAGCGCGGGACGGCGGGCGGCCAGCGCGGCGAGCAGTTGGGCGTCGGCCTGCGCCGGGCGGATCGCCGGAGCGGCCATGCGCGGCAGTTGGGACGCCGCTTGCACATCGATTGCGGCAACCGCGAGTGCGGCTGCCAGCACGGTCCTGGTCAGTTTCATGTGCGCTCCCTGCGAGTGGTGTGGTCCTCGCAATGTCGCGCAAACCGGAGCCGACGTTTTTGCCTTTACGCAAGCTCCGGTGGGATGGCCGTGGCTAGCGGAAGCGGTAGGCCGTGGCGGTACGGTAGGTTTGGCCCGGCCGCAGGATGGTGCTGGGGAAGCCGGGCTGGTTGGGCGAGTCGGGGAAATGCTGCGGCTCGAGGCAGAAGCCGCTGCGGTGCGCGAAGCCGAGCGAGCCGTCGAGGAAGTTCCCGCTGTAGAACTGCAGGCCCGGCTCCTGGGTGTACAGCTCCAGCACGCGGCCCGATTGCGGGTCGCGCACGCGCGCGGCCAGGCGCATCGGCCTGGCGTGCGGACCGCCATCGAGCCCGTCCAGGTCGGCCGAGGCGACCGTGCCCGGCGCCTCGGGCGCCTCGTCGCCGCCGCTCAGGCCGTCCAGGCGCGCCGAGGACACCGTCCCGCGCTCAAGTGCGCCCGGCGCGGCGCTGCCACCCTGCCCTGCGCCGTCGTCCAGCACGAAGTTGTGGTCGTAGCCGCCCCCGAACTGCAGCTGCTGGTCCGCCGCCCCGATGCGCTCGCCGATCCGGTGCGGCTGGCGGAAATCGAACGGCGTGCCGTCCACCGGCGCCAGTTCGCCGGTCGGGATCAGGCCTTCGTCCACCGGCGTGAACCGGCTGGCGAACAGTTCCAGTTCATGGTCGAGGACCGGGCCGCCGCCGGCAAGGTTGAAATAGGTGTGCGAGGTCAGGTTGACCGGCGTCGCACGGTCGGTCGTGGCGCAAAAATCGATGCGCAGCTCGCCGTCTTCCGTCAGTTCATAGGTCACGACCGTGTCGAGGTTGCCCGGATAGCCCTGCTCGCCGTCGTTCGACACGTAGTGCAGGCGCAGTCCCGCCACGCCGTCGCGCTCGTACGGCGAGGACTCCCACACCACCTTGTCGAAACCGTGCGGTCCGCCGTGCAGGTGGTGGTGGTTGTTATTCAGCGGCAGCCGGTACTCGACGCCGTCCAGGGTGAACTTGCCGTGCGCGATCCGGTTGGCATAGCGCCCGACCAGCGCGCCAAAGTACGGCGTGCCTTCCAGGTAGGGCTCGATGCTGTCGAAGCCAAGCGTGATGTTGACAGCCTGCCCGCCGGCGTCCGGAACCTCGATGGCGGTGACGATGCCGCCGTAGTTGGTGACCTTGACGGCCAGCCCCTGGCTGTTGCGCAGCGTGTACAGGGACACTTCGGCGCCGTCCGGCGCCCGCCCGAAAGGGGCCTTGGTGATCGTTGGACCGCTCATGGATACCTCGCTCGCTGTGACAGGCAGATGCTACCAATATTCCAGCACGCGCGACGCAGGCTACCAATAGTCTGCGCACGATTGAAATAAACATTCGTGTACTAAAGGAATCGGATTAAACTCATCCGGGCAAAAAACTAAAAAGGATAAGCATGAATGTTCATCCTGGGGGAATGGCGGACCTGGTTCGCCGCTATGCATGGGAAGCGACGCCGCTCGGCCCAATGAGTGCGTGGCCAGCCGCCCTGCGCACCACCGTCGACCTGATACTCGGGTCGAGTTTCCCGATGTTTATCGCGTGGGGCTCGGCGCACACCGTCATCTACAACGACGCCTACGTCCCGATCCTCGGCAGCCGCCATCCGGCCGGCATCGGCCTGCCCTTTTCCGTGCTGTGGAGCGAGATCTGGGACGAGACCGGCCCGCTGCTCGCTGCCGCGCGCGACGGACGCACCAGCCACTTCGAGAACATGGAAGTGCGCCTGCTGCGCAACGGCTACCCCGAAACCGCCTACTTCACCTTTTCATACTCCCCACTGCGCGGCGAGGACGGCGCCATCGAGGGCGTGTTCGGCGTCTGCCACGAAACCACCTCCACGGTGGTGTCCGAGCGCGCCCAGCGCGGCCAGGCCGAGGTGATGCGCCAGATGTTCGAGCAGGCGCCCGGCTTCATGGCCGTGCTGCGCGGCCCCGGGCATGTGTACGAAATGGAGAACGCGGCCTACCGCCAGCTGCTGGGCGGACGCGAGGCGATCGGCCGGCGGCTGGCCGACGTGGTCCCCGAGATGGTGGGCCAGGGCGTGGTCGACCTGCTGGACCAGGTGCTGCGCACGGGCGAACCCTACGTTGGGCGCTGCGAACGCTTCATCTTCAGCCACCCCAACGGCCGCGAAGAGGAAATCTACCTCGATTACGTCTACCAGCCGATCATCAATGCGCTGGGCGAGGCGGTCGGCATCTTCGTGCAGGGCCATGAGGTGACCGGCCAGTTCCTGGCGCGCCAGGCGCTGCTGGCAGCGGACCACCACAAGGACCAGTTCATCGCGACCCTGGCCCACGAGCTGCGCAACCCGCTGGCGCCGATCCGCGCGGCGGCGCGCCTGCTGGAAAGCGGCAACCTGCGCCGCGAACAGATCTCCCATACCACCGCCGTGATCACGCGCCAGGTGGAACAGATGGCGCACCTGCTGGACGACCTGCTGGACGTGGCGCGCATCACCAAGAACCAGGTGCGCCTGCAGAAGGAGGCGGTCAACGCCGACGAACTGGTGGCGCTGGCGCTCGAGACTTCCGGCCCGCTGATCGAGGCGCGCAAGCACCAGCTGCGCGTGGTGCACCACGACGGCGCGATCGAGCTGGACGCGGACCCCGTGCGCATCGTGCAGGTGATTTCCAACCTGCTGTCGAACGCGGCCAAGTACACCGACCCGGGCGGCAAGATCACGGTCGAGACGCGCCTGGACGGCGACATGTGCGCCGTCAGCGTGCGCGACAACGGCATCGGCCTGCGCCGCGAGGCGCTGCGCGACGTGTTCCGCATGTTCTCGCAAGAACAGAGCGCGCTGGAGCGCTCCGAAGGCGGGCTTGGCATCGGCCTGGCGCTGGTAAAGGGGCTGGTGGACCTGCACGGCGGCACGGTGGAAGCGGAAAGCACCGGCGTCGGCGGCGGCAGCCAGTTCACCGTCAGGCTGCCAGCCGCGCGGCGCGCCAGCTTCAGCCTGTGCCCGGAAGACCCGGTGCGCGAGATCCGCGTGGAGCGGCGCAGCATCCTGCTGGCCGACGACAACCGCGACCTGGTCGACATGCTGTCCCAGTTCCTGGAAATGCAGGGCCACTCGGTGGTCAAGGCGCGCGACGGGCTGGAAGCACTGACGCTGGCGCGCACCGTGCGCCCGGACGTGGCGATCCTCGACATCGGCATGCCGGGCATGAACGGCTACCAGCTCGCGCAGGCTATCCGCAAGGAGCCGTGGGGCGTGAACATGCTGCTGGTGGCGGCGACCGGCTGGGGCCATGACGACGACAAGGGCCGGGCGACGGCGTCCGGCTTCGACACCCATATCACCAAGCCGTTCGGCCTGGACTCGCTCGAAGCGCTGCTGGTGGAGCGGCGCCAGCCGGCCCTGGCCGGCTAGCCTGCAGACGCGCCTAGTCGCGCGGCAGCGACAGGATGGCCAGCGGCGTGACCGCCGGCCCGTGCAGCGGCTCGCCGGTCGTGGAGAAGCGCGAGCCGTGGCATGGGCAGTCCCAGGACTTCTCGGCCGAATTCCAGTGCACCGCGCAGCCCAGGTGGGTGCACTTGGCGGACAGTACCTGCAATGCCCCTTCCACCGGACGGTGCACCGCATACAGCGTCATGCCGCGCCGGATCAGCGCCCCCTCGCCCGGGGCGATGTGCGCGGGCGACTCGGCCTCCCCGCCCTTGATCCAGTCCGTGTACTGCTGCGCCACGTTGGCCTGCTCGGTGGCGAAGTCGCCAATGCCGTGCACCGGCTTGCGCGAAGGTTCGTAAATCTCTTCCCACGGGTTCTCGCGGCCCATGATCTTGTCGGTGACCAGCATGGCGCCGGCCGTGCAGTGGGTCATGCCGTTGCCCGAGTCGCCCGTGATGATGTACACGTTGTCGCTGTCGAGCGGATTGCGGCCCAGGAAGGCGACGCCGTCGGACGGCTCCATCACCTCCCCCGACCAGCGGTACACCACCTCGCCCGCCTCGGGGAATCGGTTGCGGGTCCACATCTCGACTTCGTGCCAGCGGTGCTGCGGCACCTCGTCCTGGCCCGTCTTGTGGTCCTGGCCGCCGACGATCAGGATATCGTCCGGATCGTCGTCGATCGCAGCGAGGCGCACATAATAATAAGGGTCGCCGGTGTCCCACAGCAGGAACGGCTTGTACGCGTTCTTTGGAACACGCAGGCCGATCACGTAGGTGCTGTAGGCCGACTGCTTGGTGTGCATCACCACTTTTTCGTTGAACGGGGTGTGGGTGGCGACCACCACATTGGCGGCATGGACATGGCCGTCCAGCGTGCGCACGGTCTGCTCGGCGCCGCTCTTGTCGATGCCGACCGCGCGCGAACCGCAGTGGATCACGCCGCCGCGGGCGACGAAGGCGCGCGCCAGCCCGTCCAGGTAGCGCAGCGGGTGGAACTGGGCGTTGCCGCCGAAGCGCAGGCAGCGGCCGGTGTCGAACACCATGTCCGGCACGCGCTCGAGCATCTCGACCGGCACGCCGAGGCGCTGCGTGGACACGTACTCGCGCTCGATCGGGTCGATCTGCTTGTACACCTGCGGGACCAGGTAGCCCTCCACGCGCATGAAGTTGCAGTCGATGCCTTCCGCGCGCACGATCGACTCGACCAGGTCGGTGGCGCGGGCATAGCTGTCCGCGATCATGGCCGCGCGCGGCGTGCCGAACTTGCGTTCAAGGATGTAGTAGCGCTCGTCCGGCGGGAAGAAGTGGGCGGTGGTGCGGCCGGTCTCGCCCGAGCCGACGCCGATGGCCTCCAGCACGATGACGGACTTGCCTTCCTTCTGCAACAGGTAGGCGGTGGTCAGGCCGGCGATGCCCGCGCCCACCACGCACACATCGGCGCGCGCTCCGCCGGCCAGCGGCGGGTATTGCTCCACCTCTGCTGTTGCTTTCCAGATCGAGCCCGTGCTTTCCATGTCGCCTCCCCAGTGTGAATGGCCTAGTAAAGCGCGTCCGGGGCGGTTTGACCGTTCGCTGACTCACATTGATGGCTTGCGCACGACCAGCCACACCGCCGCGATCCGGTCGGCGTGGCGGTAGGCCTCGGTCGCGAGCAGGTCACCGAAGATGTCGGGGTCGATCTCGGCATAGTGGAAGGCGGCGCGGCCACCGATGTGCTGCTCCACATGGTCGCGCAAGGGATCGCGCCCGCCGCTGATGGCCACCCCCGTGTAGAGCATCAGCGCGCCGCCCGGCGCCAGCCGTTCCAGCGCGCCTTCCACGATGCGCCGGCTCACGCCCAGGCCGTCGTCCTCCCCGCCGTCGCGGTAGGCGCGCCCGTCCGGGTCGGCAATGAAGGGCGGGTTGGCGACGATCAGGTCGTAGCCGCCGCCCGTATCGTCGTACAGGTCGCTGTGGCGCGTGATCACATTGGGCGCGCCGGCCAGCGCCGCGTTGAGCGATGCCAGGCGCAGCGCCTTGCCGTTGATATCGGTGGCGACCACTTCGGCGCGCGGATAGAGCGCCGCCAACGTGATGGCGCCGGCGCCGGCGCCGCAGCCGAGGTCGAGCGCCTTCGCGCAGTGGACCGGGCGGGACGCCAGTTCGCAGCGCAGCGCGCGCACGAAGCGGTAGCTGTCGGGTCCGAAGAACACCGCATCGCGCGCGGCGCCCGGCCCGCTGGTGTGGAACAGCAGGTGGGCGCCTAGCGTGGCGGCGCGCAGCGGCGTACGCCACTGGCCCTGTTCCTGGCGCGCCAGTCCGGTCTCGATGACGCGGGCCAGCCACGGCGTGGCCTCGGCGTCCTGCGCGCCGTCCATCGGCCGGCCCCAGCCGAAGATGTCGACCGCCTGCCGCGCCCGCGCATGCGGATCGCGGCCATTGACGCGGCGGATGGTGGCGTTGGTCGGCGTCACGAACTGGTAGCGTGCTTCCCGCAGCGCTTCGCCCAGCTTCGACAGCTGGCGCACATCCCAGGGCTCCTGCATTGCTCTCTCCGGTAGGTTTTCGGGCGACTATACCCACCTGACAATTTCCGTGGCGCAGCGTTCGTTTCCCGTCCGTTGCCGGGTTCAGGTCGCCAGCGGCACCGGGTTGAAGCGCTCGGCCGCGATCGGCCGGCCGAACAGGTAGCCCTGGTAGGCATCGCAGTCCAGCCCGGCCAGGAATTCGCGCTGGCGCTCGGTCTCCACCCCTTCGGCAATGATGTCCAGGTCCAGCGCCCGCGCCAGCGCGACGATGCTGCGCGCAATCGAGGCATCGTTCGGGTTGCCCAGCACGTCGTTGACGAAGCTGCGGTCGATCTTGAGCTGGTCCAGCGGCAGGCGCTTGAGGTAGGACAGCGAGGAGTAGCCGGTGCCGAAATCGTCCAGAGCAAAGCACACGCCGCGCGCCTTCAGTTCGCGCATCTTGGCGATGGTCTCCTCGACGTTCTCGATCAGCAGCGTTTCGGTCAGTTCCAGCTTGAGCAGGGACGGGTTGGCGCCGGCCTGGTCGAGGATCTCCAGCGTTTCCTGGACAAAGTCGGGATGGCGGAACTGGTGCGCGCTGACGTTGACCGCCATCGACAGGTGCGCGGTTTCGGCGGCCCCGGCCCATGTGGCCAGCTGCTCGCACGCGGTGCGCAGCACCCAGCGGCCGAGCGGCACGATCAGGCCCGATGCTTCGGCCACGTGGATGAAGGTCGCCGGACCGATCAGGCCGCGCTCGGGGTGCTTCCAGCGCACCAGCGCTTCGGCCCCGGTGATACCGGCGTCGCGGCCGACCTGCGGCTGGTAATACAGCACGAATTCGTGGTTGCGCACCGCCTCGCGCATCTCCGACTCCAGCGCGATGCGCTGGCGCACTGCCGACTCCATGTCGGCGCGGAAGAAGCGCAAGGTATTGCGGCCTGCGCGCTTGGCTTCGTACATGGCCAGGTCGCCGCGCTTCATCAGCTCGTCGATCTGGGTGCAGTCGTCATCGCACAGGGTCACGCCGATGCTGCATGTGGTGTGATAGGCGGTGCCGGCAATCGAATAGGGCCGGTTGACGGCATCATGGATCTTCCAGCCGATGGCGCCGGCATGCGTGGCCGCGTCCTCGGCGCCGCCCTCGATCCCCTCCAGCAGGATCACGAACTCGTCGCCCCCAAGGCGCGCCACCGTGTCGCCTTCGCGCACGCAGCCGAGGATGCGATCGGCCACATGGCGCAGCAGCTGGTCGCCGGCCGCGTGGCCGCTGGTGTCGTTCAGGTCCTTGAAATTATCGAGGTCGAGGAACAGCAGCGCCGCGAGGCCCTTGCGGCGCGCATGCCCGGCCAGCCAGTGCTGCAGGCGTTCCATCAGCAGGCGCCGGTTCGGCAGGTTGGTCAGCGGGTCGTAGTTGGCCAGGCGCGCGATCTCGCCCTGCGCGATCTTCTGCTGAGTGATGTCGGCCAGCGCGCACACGTAGTGCGTGATGGCGCCGTGATCGTCCTGCACCGCGTTGATGGCCAGCCAGCAGTGCAGCTCGCCCCCGCCCTTGCGCAGCAGCCGCACCTCACCCTGCCATTTGCCGTCCTGCTCCACGCCCGACCACATGGTAGGCTGCGCGCTGTCGCCGTCTTCGTGCACGAACACGTCGGGAGGCTCGCTGCCGGCCAGCTCGCCCTGGCGGAAACCGGTCATGCGGGTGAATGCGTCGTTCGCGCGCAGCACGCGGCGCCGGTCGTCGGTGACGAACATGCCCTCCTGCGACTGGAACACGATGGCGGCCACGCGCAGTTCACGCTCGGTCTCTTTTTGCGCCGAGATGTCGGTGGCGATGCCGCACAAGGCATAGATGCTGCCGTCGTCGCGCCGCAGCGGCGCTTTGGTCGACAGCAGCGTCAGGTTGCGCACCCCGTCGGTCACTTCGACTTCCTCGGCGGTGATGTGTTCGCCCTGTTCCAGCACGCGCCGGTCGCTCTCGGTCGATTCCTTGTAGAACCGCGGGCCGACCAGATTTTCCGTGGTGCGGCCGATCAGCTCCGATGCGGGCCGCTGGGCCAGCCTGCTGCCGGCCCGGTTAATGTACTGGAGGCGGTAATCGCGGTCCTTGATATAGATGATGCTGTCGGTACCGTCGAGGATGGCGTTGAGCTTGTCCTGGCTTTCGGCCAGCTCGCGCTCCTTCTGCCTGATCCGCTTGCGCAGCACCAGCGTGGCCAGGATGGCCGATACCAGCATCGCACCGGCCACCGCCAGCGCCAGCCAGTAGGCCAGCGGCACCCGCGACAGCAGGGTGCGCGATTCCCAGCGCGCCAGCACGTCGTAATAGACCGAGTCCGGATCGTCGTGCCAGGGGCCGATATAGCGGTCGATGGTCGCGAGTATGTCCTGGTGGCGTCCGTACGGAGTGGCGAAATACAGCCGCAACGGCGGCGGCACGATGGTGGTCGATACCAGCCGGTACCTTTCCGCATGCAGCTCGCCGTAGTACTTGTTGGTGATCGCCGCATCGACCCGGGCCTCTCCCGCCAGCTCGAACGCTTCGTCGAAGGTCGACGTCGGCACGATCACGGCGCTGACCCCGTACTCGTCCAGGAAGCCGCCGATCGACTCGGCCTGCACCGATCCGGCCAGCACCGCGATGCGCCTGCCGTCCAGGTCGATCGGCGTTGCGATCGGCACGTCCGGCCGGCGGTAGACCAGGGACCAGCTGTACAGTGCCGGCTTGCTGTGGAAGCTGTAGGTGGCTTCGCGTTCCGGTGTGCGGGCCACGTCCGGCATCAGGTCCAGGCGCCCTTCGCGCAGCTGGCGCAGGCAATCTTCCCACTCGCAGCGGACGTAGCGGATCGACCAGTTCTCGCGCCGCGCGATCTCTTCCAGCAGGTCGGGAAAGATGCCGTCGGCATTGCCTTGGCGGTTGATGAAGATCTTGGGAGCGTTCTCGTACACGCCGACTGTCAGCGTGCGGACCTGCGGAGCGGCACTGCCCGCCATTGAGACGGCCGCTAGCAGCCACAGCAGAAAACGTAACAGCCGCAGACGCACACTTCCTCCGATTGGCCGCCGGGCGTGCCTTGCCCGGAAGGGCGAGCGCACGCCGGCTGTTGCCAGAATATAGCCTAGCGGCGGCAAACTCCGCGTCCGGTTAGTCGCCCCGACGCGACGGTGCACACGGATCGAAAAACAACATATGAATTATGAATGACGTTTTCCGGATATTGCATTTGACTAACTTTCTGGCCAGAACATATACTTGTACCAATAGGAAAACAGACAACACCAAGATCCGTTTTCCCCATGTGTCGATCTCAACACGAATAACCGGAGAAAGTATGAAACTGAAAATGATCGCTGCGCTGTTTGCCGCAGTCCTTCCCCTGTCGGCGTCCGCCGACACCGGCGTCCAGCTGTACGGTATCGTCGACCTGGCGATGGCACGCGAAGACGCGGATGCGCCTGGCGTGGCTAGCCGCACCGCGATGCACGCGGGCCGCGACAGCAGCCGCTTCGGCCTGCGCGGCACGGAAGACCTGGGCAACGGCCTGACCGCGATGTTCAACGTGGAAGGCGGCTTTGACGCGAGCACCGGCGTGGGCGACTCCGCCCTGTTCGGCCGCCGCGCCGTGGTCGGCCTGCAAGGCAGCTTCGGCGAACTGACCGCCGGCCGTGAATACACCCCGCTGGACAACGTCAGCGGCGCCAGCACCACCATGGGCCAGGGCTTCTACGGCAGCAACCTGAACGCGTTCTCGCAGGGCGGCATGACCCGCCGCATCAGCAACTCGGTCAACTACAAGTCCAAGGCGACCAGCGGCTTCCGCGTCAGCCTGGCCTACGGTGCGGGCGAGACCGCAACCGGCCAGCCATCGAACGACTACATCGGCTATGGCCTCGAGTACAAGAACGGTCCGCTGTTCGTTGCTGCCGCAGCCGGCGAAACCGAACGTGCCGCAGGCCGCGACAAGGAATACATCGTCGGCGCCGCGTACAAGCTGGGCGTAGCCGAAGTGAAGGGCAACTACATGGTGCACAACCGCGCCAGCGACAGCAACACCTTCACCCAGGTGAACCTGGGCGTGGCGTTCCCGGTCACCGCGGCAGGCACCGTGCTGTTCAGCGTGCAGCAGAGCGAATTCGACAACGGCGGCGAAGGCCGCGGCTTCGCAGTGGCGTACACCCACAACCTGTCCAAGCGTACCTTCGTGTACGGCTCGTTCGGCCACCTGTCCAACAACGGACAAGCCACCTTCGCGCTGGCGTCGGCAGGCAGTTCGGTGACCCCGCCGGCAACGGCGTTCGGCGCCGATCCGCGCGCACTGGCCATCGGCCTGCGCCACGCCTTCTAAACCAGGCAGGCAGCAACGATCAAAGCCACCCCCGGGTGGCTTTTTTCATGAGCGGTTCAATGACCGTGCTGCTTCTCGTACTCGTCCGCGTCGGCCTTGGTGGCGTGCACGATGCCGTCGGGATGCTCCGGCGGCGTGTACAGCGTGTACAGGCGCAGCGGCGACGTACTGGACGTATTGATGACGTTGTGCTCGGTGCCCGCAGGGATCACCACGGCAGTGCCGTCTTCCAGCGGATGCTTCTCGCCGCCCAGGATCGCCACGCCCTCGCCCTGCTCCACGCGGATGAACTGGTCATGGCCTTCGTGGTGCTCGGTGCCGATCTCCTCGCCCGGTTGCAGGGTCATGATGACCAGCTGGCTGCGCTGGGTCGTGTAGAGCACTTCACGGAAGTTGTTGCCTGATAGGGTCTTTTGTTCGATGTTGACGCTGAATCCCGACATGCTATCTCCTGAAAAAAATGGAATGGCCCGGTCCGGGCGCCTGCAGGTCATTGTATAAAGAGGCACACAAAGGCCGCGCGAGCCAGGCGGTCGGCGTGGGCTATGGGCCAAAGTTGCTACAAACCCATTTCCGCCCAGTTGACCGCTCGTTACAATGCCTGATTACCGAACCCCTCAAACAAAAGCATGCGAGCTGCCACCCTCCTCCTCTCCCTGTTGCTGGCGCCTGCGCTGCATGCGGCCGATAACCCGGCCCTGCTCGGCGACAGCGACTGCCGCGTCGTCAACCTCTTCCCCGCCCAGGCGAACCGGGTCGAGTGGTCAGGTCCGTGCAAGGACGGCTTTGCGCACGGCAGGGGCGTCCTGCTGTGGGAACTCAAGCAGCTCCATTATTCGAAGGTGTTCGTCGCGCGCTACGAAGGCGATGTCGAGCGCGGCCTGCCCAATGGCAGCGGCCGCAAGACGTTCTGGGAAACCAGCGTGTACGAGGGTGGGTTCCGCAACGGCAGGTTCGACGGCATTGGCACGATGCGCGATGCGGACGGCCGCTACGAAGGCGAATGGAAAGAGGGCTTGCGCGAGGGTCGCGGCACGATGGTGTTCCACGCGGGCGGCAGTTATGAGGGCGAATGGAAATCCAACAGCTATCACGGCAAGGGCGTCGTGACGTTCCCGGGCGGGCGCAAGCTCAATGCGGTGATCAGCGACATGCCGGCGTTCGCGGGCCACGGTGACGAACTCGCTTCGCCTTATTATGTGCTGCGCTTCGGCGGCGCCGCGCCGGTCGATCCCGCGGCGGCCCGGCAGAACTATGGCCTCGATTTCGGGCGCCCGCTGGTGGGCGAGGAGGCGAAGTCCGAAGAGGTGAAGGGGTCCAATGTGCCGTACCGGAAGGCATACGACGAGCTGTCCGCCGAGCAGAAGCAGCTGGTGCGCGCCCACTACCCGCTCATGGACGATGCGGACGAACCGCCCTACCCCCAGCACGGCACGCAAGGGATCATGGAACAGGTGCGGCGCGAACAAGGCGCGCGCTTCGCCCGCGGCACCGCGATTATCTACGTGACGGTCAACCCGGATGGGACGGCGAAATCGGCCCTGGTCGCGCGCACGCCCAAGCAGTCGCTGACCGACGACATCAAGGCGATCCTCATGAACACCCGCTACAAGCCGGGAATGTGCGGCGGCACGCCGTGCGAGATGGTGTACCCGTTCCTGATGCACTTCAGTGTGAAGATGTAGTCATCCCGTCGCAGGCTGCGGTCCATGCCCGTCCGGGGCTCCCCAAAAAAAACGCCACCCGAAGGTGGCGTTTGTCTTTCCCGTTACCAGAAGATGACGCGCTGCTCCGGCGCCAGGTACATCTTGTCGCCCGGCTTGACGTCGAACGCTTCGTAGTACCCCGGATGGTTGCGCAGGCTGCCGTTGACGCGGAACTCCGCCGGCGAGTGCGGATCGGACTTGATCTGCGCGATCAGGCTCGGGTCGCGCGCCTTGCCGCGGCGCGCCTGGGCCAGGCCCATGAACAGGCGCTGCTCGCCGGTGAAGCCGTCGATGACCGGGGACGGCTTGCCGCCCAGCGAGAGCTTGTAGGCGCGGCTGGCCATGATGGCGCCGGCGTTGTCGGCGATGTTCTCGCCCAGCGTCAGTTCGCCGTTGATGGTGTAGCCGGGCAGCGGGCTGTAGGCGCCGTACTGCGCCACCAGCACCTTGCCGCGCGCCGCGAACTTCTCGCGGTCGGCGTCCGTCCACCAGTTGCGCAGGTTGCCGTCGCCGTCGAACTGCGAGCCCTGGTCGTCGAACGCGTGGCTGATCTCGTGGCCGATGGAGATGCCCACCGCGCCGTAGTTGATCGCCGGCTCGGCGTTGGCGTCATACAGCGGGTATTGCAGGCGCGCGGCCGGGAACACGATCTCGTTGAGTTCCGGATTGTAGTAGGCGTTGACGGTTTGCGGCGTCATCGCCCATTCGCTGCGGTCCACCGGCTTGCCCAGCTTGTCCACCTGGCGCTGGTGCGAGAATTCGCGCGCGCGGATCACGTTGCCCACCAGGTCGCCCGGCTTCACATTCAGCGCGCTGTAGTCGCGCCATGTGTCGGGGTAGCCGACCTTCACGCTGATCTTGGACAGCTTGATGCGCGCCTGCTGCTTGGTCTCCGGCGACATCCAGTCCAGCGTGCCGATGCCTTCGTCGAAGGCGGCCAGGAAGTGCTTGACCATGGTCTCGACCTGCTGCTTGCGCTCGGCCGGGAAGTGCCTGCCGACGTAGGCCTTGCCGACCACCTCGCCCAGCGAGCGGTTCACTTCGGACAGGGCGCGCTTTTGCAGCGGGCGGTTGACCTTGGCGCCGGACAGCACGGTGCCGCGGAACGCGAAGCTCTCGTCCACGAACGGCTGCGACAGGAACGGCGCGTAGGCGCTGATCAGGCGGAACTCGAAATACGACTTCCACACCGGCAGCGGGGTCGACTGGATGATGGCATCGAGCTTCGACAGGTAGCTTGGCTGGCTCACGATCAGCGTCGCGGTGCCGGCGGCGCCGACGCCTTTCAGGTAGCCCTTCCAGTCGAAGTGCGGCATCAGCTTCGCCAGCTGCGCCATATCGAGCTTGTTGTAGGCCTTGACCGGATCGCGGTTCTCGACAGCGGACCAGTGGGCGCGGGCGATGCTGGTTTCCAGCGCGACGATCTGCGCGGCTTCGGTCGCGGCATCCTTGTGGCCGGCCAGCGCCAGCATCTTCTCGACGTGCGCCTGGTATTTGGCGCGGATCTCGGCCAGCCGGGCGTCGCCCTCGCTGATGTAGTAGTCGCGGTTCGGCATGCCCAGGCCGGACTGGCCGATGTCGACGATGTAGCGGGTCGAATCCTTGTTGTCCTGGTGGACGTACATGTCCAGCGGCGCGCCGGCGCCGATGCGCGCGAAGCGTGCGCTGATCGCGGCGATCGCCTTCCTGTCGGCCAGCGCGGCGATGCGCGCGAGCTCCGCCTTCAGCGGCGCCAGCCCGATGGCGTTGCGGTGCTGCTCGTCCATGTAGCTGGCGTAGAAATCACCCATCTTCTGCGCATCCGAGCCCGGCTTCTTGGACTTGTCCTGGTCGGCCTCTTCGATGATCGCTTTGATCTGCTGCTCGACCTTGTCTTGCGCGATATTGAAGGCGCCCCAGCTCGAACGGTCCGACGGGATCTCCACGTCCTTCAGCCACGTGCCTTGCGCGTAGCGGAAGAAATCGTCCTGCGAGCGCACGGCCTTGTCGATCGACGGCAGGTCGACGCCGGAATGCAGGTGATGCGCCGGGGCGATGGCGGCGCCGGCCGCCGTGGCCGGGGTGTCGTTCGGTTGGGCGCAGGCACTGCCGGCGATCAGGCCGGCGATCAGGCTGCTGCACAGGGTACGTTTCATGCTTCTCTCTCCATCTTCTTGTCGGTCGGCCGTGGACGGCCGGAATCCGATGCTAAAGCATATTGTTTAGTGCGCCAAGGCAAAATCTATATGCATGTGCCTGCAACGGCAGGGTTTGTGCTGTGTCTTTACCGCGACAACGCCCGTCTTATTCTCCGGAGAGATCTTGAACAAAGGGATATAATGTTGCGTTGCAGCAATTCAGGCGGTCATACCTCAGGCCGCATCATGAGGCCCTTCCATGCTTGCCTATACCGATATCGACCACTGGCGCAGCCAGATCTTTTCCCGCCTGCTGACCATCGTTGCCGTGCTCGGCACAGTATTGGCCATCCCCAGTATTGCCCTGTCCTTCAAGGAAGGCCTTTACTCGCTCATCCTTGCGGACGTCGCCGGACTGGGCTGGATCCTGGCGTTGTGGCGCCTCAGGCGGATCCCCTACAAGACCCGGGTGCTGAACTTCCTCGCAGTCCTGAACCTGATCGGCATCTCCCTGATGCTGTCGGTGGGCCCGGTCAGCATGATCTTCCTGCTGGCGCCCCCGGTCATGGCGGCGGTGCTGCTGGGGACCATCCCGGCGCTGCTGGCACTGGCGCTGGGCGCCCTG
This sequence comes from Pseudoduganella sp. GCM10020061, assembly GCF_042683405.1. Taxonomy (NCBI): domain Bacteria; kingdom Pseudomonadati; phylum Pseudomonadota; class Betaproteobacteria; order Burkholderiales; family Oxalobacteraceae; genus Pseudoduganella; species Pseudoduganella sp. GCM10020061. The sequence continues at coordinate 193,117 of NZ_JBHUJS010000002.1, forward strand.
TCGATCTTCGTCCTTGGCCTGACGGGGCACGCCAAGCTGTACGTGACCGGAATGCCGGACTATGCGCTGGTGCCGACGCTGATGATCACCTTTAACTTCATCTGCGTTGGCTTCCTGATCACGATTCCGGGCGCGGTCCTGCTGCGCAGGCTTTCCAAGTCGGTCGACAGTCTCCAGGTGTTCGCCGAGTCGCTCGAACGTGGACAGGATGACCTGCGCAAGCTCAACGCGGAACTGAGCCTGCATGCCGCCGCGGTAGCGCGCCTGAACGACATGGTGCTGATCGCGCAGGTCGCCGGCAGCTCCGCCGAGGGCGACCAGCCCATCATCTTCGTCAACGAGGCGTTCGAGCAACGCACCGGCTACCGCCGCGAGGACGTGATCGGCCGCAGCCTGCGCGTGCTGCAGGGGCCCGCGACGGACCAGGCGGAAGTGGCCCGGATCATGCAGGCGATGGCGCGCGTGGAGCCCGTTACGTCAGAAATCCTGAGTTACACCAAGTCGGGCGAGCAGTTCTGGGCCGAAATGGAGCTGGTGCCGTTCGCCGACGAAGGCGGCGTGCACACGCACCTGGTCGTGGTGGCGCGCGACATCACCGAGCGCAAGAAGTCGGCGCGGGCCATCCACCGCCTCGCGTTCTACGACGTGCTCACCGGATTGCCGAACCGGCGCATGCTGATGGACCGGCTCGAGCAGCTGCTCAAGCTGGCGCAGGCCGGCGCAGGCTTTGGCGCGGTGATGTTTGTCGACCTTGACCACTTCAAGTTCATCAACGATGCGCGCGGCCACGCCACGGGCGACGCGGTCCTGCGTGCGGCGGCAGAGCGGCTGGAACAGCTGGTGCGCAAGGAAGACACCATCGCGCGCCTGGGCGGCGACGAGTTCGTGGTGCTGCTCGCTAACCTGGGGAACGACACCGACAGCGCGATGCGCGCATCGCTGCGCGTGGCGGAAAAGGTGCGCAACGTGCTGGCGGAAGGCTTCGAGTTCGAAGGCCAGGTCTACACCTCGTCGGCCAGTATCGGCGTATCGCTGCTGCCCAAGCCGGGCCAGACCGCCCAGGACCTGCTGCGCGAAGCCGATACCGCGATGTACCGCGCCAAGGCTGCCGGCCGCAATAGCGTGATGTTCTACGAAGCGAAGATGCAGGCCGATATGGAGCACAGGCTGACGCTGGAGCGCGACCTCGGCGCCGCCCTGGCCAACGGCGAGCTGGCGATGCACATGCAAATCCAGGTGGACAGTGCCGGCAAGCCCACCGGGGCCGAACTCCTGATGCGCTGGCAGCGCGCGCACGGTGCGATGGTGCCGCCGGACGTCTTCATCCCGGTCGCGGAAGCCTCCGGCCTGATCGTGCCGATCGGCCACTGGGCGCTGCGCCAGGCCTGCCTTGCATGGCTGGAGCTGGATCGTGCAGGGCGCGCGGTGCCGCTATCGGTCAATGTCAGTCCCTCGCAGTTCCGGCAGCCGGACTTTGTTGCGAAGGTGCGCGCGGTACTGGAGGAGACCGGCGCCCCGGCCGGGCAGCTGATCTTCGAAGTGACCGAAGGCCTGCTGATCGATGACCTCGACAAGACCATCTCCCGCATGCACGAACTGGCTGCGATGGGGATCCGCTTCTCGATCGACGATTTCGGCACGGGCTATTCCAATCTCGGCTACCTCAAGCGCATGCCGCTCTACGAACTGAAGATCGACAAGAGCTTCATCCGCGATACGCCGGGCGATGCCAACAGCGCCGCGCTGGTGCAGTCGATCCTGGCGATGGCCGGACACCTCGGGCTGCGCGTGGTGGCCGAGGGAGTCGAGACCGTCGAGCAGGCGCAGTTCCTGGCGTCGAACGGCAGTCCGCAGATGCAGGGCTACCTGTTCGGGCGCCCCGCCCCGCTCGCCAGCTTAATCGCCACGCTGCAAGCGGCCTGATACTTTCTGCGACTCGAAAACGCCCCTGTGATACTTTCCGTGTATCACAGGAACGGGGTTCACCAGTTCAGGTGCAGCGTGAGCCGGGCCGATCGCGGCTCGACCGGGTGGAAGTGGACATCCTCCCGGGGCGCCGCCTCCGCCTTCAGCTGCGAGGCGTAGAAGTAATCGATCGCCGAATCACGCCGGTTGGCCAGGTTGAAGCCTTCCAGCTCCAGCCGCATCGATTTGTCGATGCGGTAGCCGATCCGCCCGTTCAGGGTGGCGGTCGCGCCGGAGCGCACGCTGTTGTCCTCGACCAGCGGACGTGGCCCGAAATAACGCAAACGCAAGCTGCCCGACCAGGGCCCCACCTGGTCCACGGTGAACGCCAGCTGGCCAATGCCCTCCACCGCTCCGGGAATGTGGTTCCCCGCCGGGTCGCCGCCGCGCGAGCGTGCGCGCGCATACGCCAGATCGAGATCGATGGTCAGCCACTTCAGCGGCTTGTAATAGTTGGACAGCTCGATGCCGGTGCGCCGGCTCGGTCGCCCTGCTTCCGTGGTGCCCGCATCGCCCACGAAGGTCAGCTCCGAGTCGAAGTCCAGCCGGTACACCGACAGCATGGTCTGCAGGCCGCGCAGGTACTCGCTGCGCACGCCGAACTCCATGCCGCGCGAGCGGATCAGCCCCGGAACGGGATCGGCGGCGGCCAGCGTCCTGGGGTCGATGGTGGTGAGCGTGCCGCGCGCATCGTTGCTGTGGAAGCCCGTGCCCGCGTTCAGGTATAGCTCGACGGCGGGATCGGCCGCATAGACCAGGCTGAGCGACGGGCTGGCCAAGCTCGTGTCGCTCCGGCCGCTGTTGGCGGCACGGTCGCTGCGCACGTGGAAGCGGTAATGGTCGCCGCGCACACCGGCCACGGTGCGAAACCGCGGGCTCCAGCTGGTGTGGTTTTCGACGAACACGCCTGCGCTGCTTTCCACGATATGGTCGGAGCGCGTGGTCGACAGCACTTGCCGCTGGCGCGTGCTGTGCAGGGCGTTGAAGATGTTGTCGTGCTGGACCTGTACGCCGGCGACGACATCGCTGCTGGTCTTGCCGATGTGGCCGTGCCAGGTCCGCGTCGCATTCAGGCCCGCAGTGACGCGGCGGTCCGGCTGGCTGAACTGGTCGCCATTCACCGGGTCGTCCATGAAGTAGGTGAAGTTTGAATACAGCTCGAGCCGGTTGCGGATGACGTAGGCGGACACCGCGGTGCCGCCCTCATCGCCCGAGCTGCGCCACAGCGCCGACAGGCTGTAGCGCTCCGCTTCGCCGCCATCGCTGCCGTCGATCGCATCGAAGCGGCCGATCAGGCCTCCTTCGACGGCGCGCTGCGGGACCTGGTCGGTCGCGTTCCAGCTCCCGCGGTAGGCCATCGCCGTGACGCTGAATCCGTTGCTGGGGGTGCCCTGGCCGTAGCGCAGCACGGCGTTGGTCTTCTTGTAGTCGTCGCCGCGCGTGAAGGGGCCGTCGTTGCGCGTCAGCTCCAGCGCATACAGCAGGTTGCCCTGCCCTGCCCGCGGCGCGCCGCTCACCAGGCCGCGGCGGTAGTTTCCATGGCCAGCGGTCAGGCTGGCGCTGCGCGCGGTCCGGTTGGCGTAGGCGATGGCCGCGCTGCCGGCGGGGGCGAAGTCGCCCGCCTGCGCGGAATACGGACCTTTGCGGAAGTCGAGGCGCCCCACCAGTTCGGGAATCACGAAGTTCATGTCGGTCCAGCCTTGCCCATGCGCGTGGCTGCGCTGGTTCACCGGCATCCCGTCAAGCGTGGTGCGCAGGTCGGTGCCATGGTCCAGGTTGAAGCCGCGCAGGTAGAACTGGTTGGCCTTGCCTTCTCCGCTATGCTGGCTCGCGACCAGTCCCGGCATGGCTTCCAGCAGCTCGCCGGGTCGGAACGCGGTGCGCATCTCGAGCTGGCGGCCGGCGATCGTGCCCATGTTCGCCGAGTCGGCCACGCCCAGCTGGCTGTTGCGGGAGGCGTCCACGAACACGCGGTGCCCGAAAACGTCGTCGGCGTGCGCAAGGGGGTGGGAAAAGGCGGTGGCGATCGCCAGCGTGATCGGGCTAAGTCGGTGCATGTGTCGGATCTCGGGAATCCGCAAGTATGCCCGTCAACGCGCGGAATCCAAAGTCTTGACAGCGTAAAAACCGGCCCTCGCGGGGCCGGTGGGGGATGCGTCAGAAAATCTTGGAAGGCCAGCGTTCGTCGACCATGTCGCGGCCGGTGCAGCGTGCGGGATCGAGCAGCTGTTTGCTCTGCACGCCGCGGCAGCCCCATACCAGCGCGCCGCTGGCATTGGCGTACTGGTCCCAGTCGGCTGCTTCGACGGGGATTGGCGGTGCCGGCGGTGCCGGCGGCACATCGATGCTGATGTCGATATAGGTCTCGCGGCTGCCGCGGCCGTGGTGGTGATGTCCGTAGTCCTCGTCCTTGCTGCTGGCGGCGGCTGCGACGATTGCCGCGCCCACCAGCACGCCCGCGCCGATGGCCAGGTTCTGGTTGTCGACGATGGCTTTGCAATCGGCTTCGTTCACGCCGCGCATGCGCAGTTCCGAGCGCAGGGCGTCCTGGAAGTCGGGGTCAAGCCGTGCTTCGTCCCCGGCCAGGGTGCGGCAGATTTCCGCATTGCCGACGGCGACAGGATCCGCGTAGAAGCTGCTGCGCGATGTGGCGCAACCCGTGAGCATGGTCAGCAGCAGGATTCCCGCAACCACCTTATTTGTTTTCATCACTTCCTCTGTCGTGTCAATGCGACCAATGCCGCGATGACTGGATGCTATGGCCCCGCTTACCGGCTGTAAAGCATTTTGCCACCATCGGTCAAAATGTAGCGGAAATTGCTACCTCAAGTAGCAACAACAGGCTACCGAAGCCGGCGGGAAACGAACCGCGTCGCCCGGGTCGTACCAGTATCATTCATTACAGACTCGACAATACAATGAATAAATCAGCTGCCTTCGCCCTCACCCTGGTGGTGGCCACCCTTGCGATCGGCGTGCCCATCTGGTTCGCAGTCGAAGAGTCCCGGCAGCAGGGACTTCGCGTGGAGACCGAGCGCGTCCAGACGTACGCCAGGGACGTGCTGTACCGGTCGGACTCGACTGCGGACCAGATATCGCGCGCCATCCTCAAACTGCGGGGCTTGTCCGGCCGAGCCCCGTGTTCCGACGCGGGCATTGCCATGATGCGCGAGGTCGATCTTGCATCCAGCTACATCCAGGCGTTCGGGCACGTCGTTGGCGACCAGCTGATGTGCTCATCGCTCGGAACGCCCGATGAGCCCTGGCTGCTCGGGCCCGCAGATATCAGGACTCCCGCAGGGGCATCGATACGGGCCAACGTGAGGTTTCCGTTTGCCCCCAACAGCAGCTTCATCGTCATCGAACAGCAGGGCTTTGCCGGCGTCATTCACAAGGACCTGCCGATCGATACCACCACGAACGAGAAGGACGTTGCGCTGGCGATCTTTTCGCTGTTCCGCCCTATCCCGCTCAGCGCCCGCGGCACAATCGACCCGGGCTGGATCTCCCGGTTGCAGGGCCGTGCCGATATCACGTTTTCCGATGGCGACCACATCGTGGCCATCGTCAGGTCCAGGCGCTATCAGACTGCCGCGCTGGCGGCGATACCGATCTCCTACGCCGAGGCGCGCACGGTCGAGGCCGCCAAGCGCCTGGTGCCGATCGGGCTGATCGCCGGCATCGTGCTGACGCTCGCCATCCTTCAACTGGCACGCTCGCAACTGGCGCTCCCTGCGGCCATCAAGGCTGGCCTCAAGCGCGACGAGTTCTACCTGGTTTACCAGCCGATCGTGGAGCTGGGTTCGGGCAGATGCGTCGGCGCAGAGGCGCTGATGCGCTGGCTCCGCCCGGCCGGCGAGGTGGTGGGACCGGACTTGTTCATCCCCATTGCAGAACAGACCGGACTGGTGCGACGGCTTACGGCACGCGTGCTGCACCTGGCAGCGGCCGACCTGGGAGATATATTCAGCAGGCACCCTGGCTTCCACGTTGCCGTCAACCTGTCCCAGGCGGACTTGCATTCGGCCGAGACGCCGGGCATGCTGGCCGACTTCCTGATCCGCACAAAGGCGGGGCCGTGCAATCTGATTATCGAAGCCACCGAGCGTGGCTTCCTCGAAGTGAACGTGGCGCGCGAGATCATGGCCGCGATCCGCGCGCAGGGCATCGGCATCGCGATCGACGATTTCGGCACCGGCTATTCCAGCCTGTCGTACCTGCAGACCTTCGACCTGGACTACCTGAAGATCGACAAGTCCTTCGTCGAAGCGATCGGCACGGAATCGCCCACCAGCCACGTGATCGAGCACATCATCGAGATGGCGAAATCGCTGCGGCTCGACATGATCGCCGAAGGCGTGGAAACCGAAGCGCAGGCGCAATACCTGCGCGAACGCGGCGTCCAGTACGCGCAGGGCTGGCTGTTCGGGCGGCCGGCGCCGTTCTTCGACATCACGCGCCTGCTGGAATAATCCGCAGCGTCACGTCAACGATTCCGCAGAAAACAAAAAAGCCACCCGAGGGTGGCTTCTTCGTTTGTTCTGGCGGAGAGGGTGGGATTCGAACCCACGGTAGGGGGACACCCTACGCCTGATTTCGAGTCCGAAACCAACTTCAATATTCACTGAAAAATCAATCACTTGCACCGCTTGCCAGCGATACGTAACCAACCCTGTCCACTCACGGCACATCCGAGCCTCTGGCTTCCACGTCACGTTCTCGTCACACCGAACCTGGGGGCCAGCGACAACGCCGAGGCAGCTCAACCCAACGCAATGGCGGCTTTTTCTTGATGACGCACTTTACGCAAATCGTATCGGTATACCGGAATGCCGAACGTTACGGAATAGGAGATCAATCATGGGACGTACATCAATGCTCACCTACGAGCAGGTCATCACCTCGGTGGATTCTCTCCGGGCGCAGGGGATCAAGCCCACCGTCGACCGAGTCTGGAAGGATCTCGGCAACGTCGGAAGCAAGGGAACAGTTCACAAGCTGGTTAAGCGATACCTCGCTGAACTCGACGAAACACAAAAGCCTCCCCAAAGTCTGCGTATGCTGCCCCTTGAAATCAAAGCCAGCATCTTTGCCTTCGCCGATCAATCAGCGAGCACTGCTCGCGAAGCGGTTGCCCACGAGCTGCTGGAAGCCAAACAAGAAGCGGCCACGCTGGCCGAAGAAAGCATTCGCCTGGATGCTGAATTGGCGTATCTACGTGCGCAGCTAGCGCAAACAGATGCCGATCGCGCGACTATCTCCGGACGTGCTTTGCAGCTCGAAGCTGAATTGGCTGCGGCCCGCGCAGAGAGGGTGGCAGAGCGAGCGCTCCTCGACCAGGCACGCAATGAACTTGCCCGAGCAGAACAGCAACTCCAAGCGGCCACTGCATTGGAAGAAGAGCTACGAGATCTCCGTGCCGAGCGCGACATCCGGCGCGATGCTTGTGTCGACGCCGAGCGGAAGTCCGCAGTGCTCGAAGTGAAGCACGCGCAGGCTGAGGCACAGCTCGCGGAAAAGAAGGACTTGCTGGCCCGGATGCATGAGAGCTGCGCTCGCCTCGAAGAGAGGAACCGTGAACTACAGGAGGATCTGGACAGCGAGCGGCAAAAGACTGCCGCTTTGGAGCGAGACTTGGCTGTCCAGATGGCACTCGAGGAAAATCGCGCCCGCGTCACGACAGGCGCGAAAAAGCGACAGTTCAAGCAGGTCGACATGTTCGCGGACACCAGCGGGCCGGCGCTGGAGGTGACGATGAACGACTGACGAGTGCCAGGCACCCTGTCCTGCCCGGGCCAATGGCAGGTGCCGCCTATTAGGTTGAATCGCCCGTTTCGATCGACAACAGGTCTCTTGTCGACGCGAGCAGTGCGTGGCGCCCCGCCTCTGAAAGTTGGGAATAGCCGAGGATGATTTCCGCCAAGCCGTCATCATCGCAATACAGGAATGCCGTAGGGATGCGGAGTACCTCTGCAAGCGATGAGGCAAACCGATGGGAAGGCTCATGAATGCCGCTCTCGTATCGGCTGATACGCGCGCTGCTCGAAGACTCCTCGAGACCGGCGAGGACACCAAGCACGTCCTGTGGGAGCTGATGGCGCTCTCGCGCCTGCCGCAATCTGCGGCCAAAGACAGTTGGAGGTGGATTAGAGCGCGGCGGCATCTTTCGATAATCGTAGATTTCCTAGCGACGGTCTCTACGAATAACGTAGAATTGCGAGCTGCCGACAGCGCATTCCTATCCACCCACCGGACTTCAAACATGAAACGCAGCAAGAAGTTAATCGATCTATTATCCGATCCCCAGCTCAACGAAGTGCTCCTGATGGAGCGGCTGGACCGCATCTCCACAGAAAACTCGAGCGTCAAGGTTCGGAGAGCAAAGATCATAAAAGCAGTCGACCAAGTGGGAGAACTGTTGGCGCCGCACGTCACGTGCCGGCCCGGGTGCGTTACCTGCTGCCACGGGCCGGTTCTAATCCAGGAGCACGAAGCGAAGCGACTGGCCGAGGTCACAAATAGAAAAATGGTTCCCGTGTCACACCATTCCCCCGTGCAATACCTTGCCTTGGCGGGGGAACGCCATTCCAGGCCATGTCCATTTCTAAAAGATGACTTGTGTTCTGTATACCCGCATCGTCCACTTCGATGCCGCACTCATCACACAACCAATAAGAACCCGAAGCAGTGCTCAACCAAGGCATTCGAAGGTGGACGAGGCGTTGTTGTGCATCCCATCGCGCTGGAAGGGATTTATCTCGGCGACTGGAACGGCGACGATCCCTGGGGATCGATCCATGAGTTCTTCCCGGACTAGCAAGTCCGGCAGCTCCCGCTGGCCCAGCTACGATCGCTCTGTTGCCTTCCTCTGGCCGATCACCCCCGCAGTACTGCCGCCGGCATTATTGGACCAGCGCCGGATGAAAATCCGCGCACGCTCGCTAATGCCTCAGAAGCTGCACACGCGCACGCGGCGCCAGCCGTGTGCTCTCCATCTGACTGCCGGCGCAGCGCGGCTGCAAGCGGCCGCAGGCCGCGCGCATCGTACCTCTGACTACTGGCGAAGCACAGCCGCAAGCGGCGACGGGCCGCGCGCGCCGTAGCACCATCCCCTGGCGTAGCGCAGCCGGTCGCGCGCCAGCGCGACCTTGTCGACCATATTGGCTTTTGACTTGGCAGTAACGGCGGGGCGCGAGACATAAGGTCTCTTATGTCTACCCGAAGGGCGCGGAGCGATCCGGACACCGAGCCAACTCTGTTGGCGAATGTCCGGATTGGACATAAGGGCACCTTATGTGAAATCGCGCAGCGATTTCCCCCGCCGTTACTGCCCTTCCTCTGACCACCGGCGAAGCCGGCCGCAGTGCCGCAGGCACTGCGCTCTTCCCTCTGACTTCCGGCGGAGCGCGGCCGCAAGCGCCGCAGGCGCGACGCCCCTCAACTGACTTCCGGCGGAGCGCGGCCGCAAGCGCCGCAGGCGCGACGCCTGTCAACTGACTTCCGGCGCAGCGCGGCCGCAAGCGCCGCAGGCGCGAAGCCTGTGAACTGGCTTCCGGCGGAGCGCGGCCGTAAGCGCCCGCAGACGCGAAGCCTGTCAACTGGCTTCCGGCGGATTTCTCCATCGGCTGAGTCTCAGCCCAAACGAGCAGGACAACCAGAGGAGATCCACATGACGATGCAATCGAAATTGGCGGGTGCGGCAGCGCTGCTGTGCGCCCCGGTGCTGGCGGCGATGGCTCAGCGCCACGGCAGGCTGCCACTGCGGGACGGCCGGGGCAGCATCGCCACCGCCCGGCGTGCCGCCACCGCCGCCCGGCGTGCCACCTCCGTCCGGGGTGCTGCCGCCGCCGGTGTTGCCGCTACCCGGATTGCTGCCACCGCCGCCCGGATCGCCGCCGCCGGGTACTGCCTCCACCGCCGGGCTGCTGGGGAGCCAGCTGCGCGCCGGGACCGCCGCCTCTGGCTGGCCGCAGCCCACGGGGTGTACAGCGCTGCCACGCACCCGGGCCCGGCTGGAGCGCGCCGCAGCGCCTCGACGGCGGCACCGCCACGATGGCACCGAGCGTGCAGGTGGCGCTCGCTGCGGGCGGGCGCGCCGTGGCGGTTTGGTCCGAACTGGTCAGCGAGAAGGCGACGGCCGGCAGCGTCTGATGGCTCGAGCCGCCCGAGGGCGCGCGGCCGGACCAGCTCGACAAGCTGGTCGACACGGTCGAACGCTGCTGGCACCTGGCGCCGCGCCTGTACCTGAGCTGCCAGGACATGGCGTCGCATGGCCCGGCCAGGCCGCTGCCGGCGGCGCTGCAGGATGCGCTGGCGAAGGTCGCCAGCCCCCGCCAGATGTGGAATCCCGGTCGCCAGGCGCTCGACGCGGACAGCCCTTCCTAGTCGCGCCTGGCGCCGCCTGACGCCACGCTAGTGCCCTCATGCCGAACACGGAGCGCGCCCTCTGATATTTTGGGCCGCGTGAGTTCCTGATGGTAACATTGCGATCATTACCACTACGTTAATGCCTCCATGGTCACGCGCAAAAAGAAAACTTCGCGGCTGGACAATTCGGCCGAGTTCGCTGCATTCATTGACCGCATCAAAGCCGACGGCATCCAGGCCACGCCGGCGCAAGTTCGCAAGCTGAAAACCAAGCTCAAGCAGATGGAGTCGTATCAGCCTAAGATCGGCGTGCTGGGAAAAACCGGGGTCGGGAAGTCCTCGCTGTGCAATGCCCTGTTCGGCCAGCGCACTGCCAAGGTGAGCAACGTGAAAGCCTGCACTAGGTCGCCTCAGGAAATGCTGGTCAATCTAACTCCGGATGGTGCCGGCATGACGCTGGTGGATGTACCTGGGGTCGGCGAGAGCGAGGAACGCGATATCGAGTACCAGGAACTGTACGAGCGCTTAATCCCGGAACTGGACCTGGTGCTGTGGGTGTTGAAAGGCGACGACCGGGCATTTAGCGTCGACCAACGCTTTTACCAGGAAGTGGTGCTGCCGGTGGTCGGCAAGCGCGAGATTATTTTCGTGGTCAACCAGGTCGACAAGATTGCCCCATTTCGCGAGTGGGACGTCGCCGCAGCCGAACCGGGCAAGCGGCAGGCGCTGAACATCAAGAAAAAGGTTGCCGATGTCGGGAGCAAGTTCAAGAGTAAGCGCGGCAAGACCCCGACCGTGGTCGCCGTATCGGCAGACGAGCGCTACGGACTGGTGGACCTAGTCAACACCATCGTCGACAGGCTGCCCGACGCAAAAAAGTTCGGGTTCGCGCGCGAGGTGCGCGATGAACACGTGTCGCCGAAAGCCGAATTGAAGGCAAAGCGCGGGATCTGGAACGAGTTGAAAGTGATGGCGCGTGACATCCTCGTCGACCATGCACCGGTGCTCATCAAGGCGCTCGTCGAGTGGATCATCAAGTCGCTGCCCGGGGCGTTGAAGGCCGTCCGCTAAGCGGCGCAGCGTCTGCGGTGCGAGATCACCTTGCTGCGCAGCCCGTGCTGGCCGTTGTGCTCATCGATTAGGCGCTGCAGCGCGCGCCCCCAGCGCCCCCTTCGCCGGTCTTGCCCATGTCCCCTGCCCTGAAAAAAACCGCATCGCGGGAGGGCTGCGCGCGCGGCCGTGCCCGGGCGCGGTGTTGCGTGTCGCTGCGCTTAGCTGCTGTCGTGCCGCTGCCGCCGCACGGCCCATGGGCGGCGGGAATCGATAACACGTGGATACACGTTCGCCGCTGGCGCGGCATAGCGTCTTAAAAATGTACTGCCACGCTCCGACCTGATTTCGCCGGTGCGGGCGCCCCGGGTGCCCCCGGAACGATGGAACCGCGTGCATCCCTGCCAGGCCGGGGCAAAACACTTGCTGCATCTGGATGGTCGGTACTTCCCCGCCGCTACCCCAGCCCCTGCCACCAGGCCCCTCACTTCCGGCGGAGCGCGGCTGCAAGCGCCGAAGAAGCCTGATAACTGGTTTCCGGCGAAGCGCGGCCCGCAAGCGCCGCAGGCGCGACGCCTTGTCAACTGACTTCCAGCGGGGCGCGGCCGCAAGCGCAGCAGGCGTGACGCCTGCCAACCGACTTCCGGCGCAGCTCGGTCGCAAGCGCCGCAAGCGCGACGCTAGTCAACTCGTTTCGAGCAGAAGCGCGGCTGCAAGTTCCGAAGGCGCCACGCACGTCACTTGGCTCGCTGCAAGGCACAGGTGAAAAGCGCCCCTCAACTCACCTTCTGGCAGCGCGACCGTAGATCGCAGGTGCGACGTTCGCATGCGGATTTGAAACGGCTGGGAAAAATGCAGATACGCTTGAAGGGGCTCAAATCGTTCGAAACCAAACCGATCGATTTGAGCCACAAAACCTACTTACGGTTCTTCAACAGCAAAAGAAGAGGATCTGGCGAAATACCAGTCTTAGCCAATGAGGCACCAAGGATCGGCTTTATCGAAGTTCGGAGCCCGACTCTGGCGGGAGTTACCACAGGCCGATTCATAATACCAACGACGCTGAACGACCCAGAACCATTAAGCGTATTGCCGATCTGAGGGGACGAAGTTACAAGCCCGTGCATAGGGCCGGTCCCTCCTGGGAGAGGCGGGCCCGAACGATACATTCTATTCAGCTTCGGGTTGAACAAGCTGATCAACTCCTGCTCAATGCGATTACGCTCGCCTTGGGTGGGCACATCTAAGAACGACAGATGTGTTGCACCCGCCTCAACCGCCGCATCCCATCGCTCATGGCCAGTCAATCGTGCCTGAATACTCGTAGCCTGTCCGATATAAAGACACTGGCAGTACTGCCCTGGAGAAGTTGAGTACACGTAGATGCCTGGACGATTAGGCCACAAATATCGGGACCCAATGGGAGCACCAACGAAACAGTGCCCGTTTAATTGCAATATATGCATTTGCACGCTCCTAGTTGAGGTGGACAGGCCAAATACTGTTTAAACGTCAGGATTGACATTTCCCGCGCTCTTCCACACACTTCCAGGTCTCTAGTCCGGATCGGTGAACCACGGGTCCTTGGCGCCCGAAGGCACACGCCTTCGGGTGACCACCACAGTGCTATTTCCTAGCACCAATGGGATTGTACTGCTTGCTAAGCATCCCACAAGCCTAGAAGTTGCGAAATACAAATCCAGTACGTTAGCATTTAAGCAACCGTAGTTCGTCCAGAATTTCCGGGCTGGTGGATACCTTCCGAGCCTTTGCATTAAAACGACACGCTAGGTAATGCAAATGCATTAAATTCCACGAAGCTCGTCAGGCTGTAGCCCATTCCGCAGACAGGGACTCAGCCTGCTTAAGGACAGTATCAGTTGCTTCTTCTTGGCGATCTGGGGGGTACTTGTACCGACGCAGCAGCGTCTTTACCATCACGCGCAGCTTCGCCCGCACGGTCTCACGCTTGGCCCAGTCCACGCTGACCGATTTCCGCAGGCTCTGCGTCAGCTCGACCGCGATTGCTTTTAACGTTGCGTCCCCAAGCTCACGCACCGCGGCCTCGTTCATGGCAAGCGCATCGTAGAACGCCATTTCATCGCTGCTCAACCCCATACTCTCGCCCCGCTGGGCCGCGTCTTGGAACTTCCTGGCCATCTCGATCAGCTCTTCAATGACCTGTGCCGTCTCGATCGCCTGGTTGCGGTAGCGCGTCAAGCTCTGCTGCAGCAGCTCCGAGAACTTCGCGCTCTGTACCACATTGGTCTTGAAGCGCGATTTGATCTCACCCTTTAGCAGGCGCTCCAGCAGCTCCACCGCCAGATTCCGTTCCTTCATGTGACGCACATCTTCCAGGAACTCCTCGGACAGCACACCGATATCGGGCCGTTTCAGGCCGGCGGCCGAGAAGATATCGACCACCTCGTCGCTGATGATCGCGCGGCTGATGATCTGGCGGAGGGCATGCTCCTTCTGCTCATCCGTTAGCTTTTGGTCGGTGCTCGCATGTTTGGTCAACGCTGCCTTCACGGCCTGCAAGAAGGCCAGTTCGTCGCGGTGGCCAAGTGCTTCATCTAACGTACAGCACAAAGCAAATGCCTTGCTTGCAGCAAGCACCGTATCCGCGAAGCGCTTCTTTCCATCGTCAAGTCCCAGGACGTGGTTCGCCACAGCCGGCAACAGCTGCCAGGCTTTGCTGCGAAACTCGGCATAGTCCATCCCGTAGAGCATGTCGTGAAGCACATCCATTTGCTCTTGTAGCACCGCCAGCGCTTCATGCGCATCGATCGTCGGCTTGCCTCGCCCATGAGCCTGCGTGTAGTCGGCCAATGCGGCCTTAAGCTCGTTCGCAATTCCGATGTAGTCGACGACCAGGCCCCCAGGCTTGTCCTTGAACACGCGGTTCACGCGCGCGATAGCCTGCATCAAATTGTGGCCTCGCATTGGTTTGTCCGCGTACATGGTGTGCAGGCAGGGAGCATCGAACCCAGTCAACCACATGTCGCGCACGATCACCAGCTTGAAGGGGTCGCCAGGGTTCTTGAAACGCGTCTCCAGACGCTTGCGCACATCCTTCCGATAGATGTGTGGCTTCAGAAGTGCCTTATCGGAGGCAGAACCGGTCATCACCACCTTAATGGCCCCCTGCATGGGGTCATCGCTGTGCCATTCCGGCCGTAGCTCGACAATGGCGTTATAGAGGTGCACGCAAATATCTCGACTCATGGCCACAACCATCGCCTTACCGTCCATGACCGTCAGGCGACTCTCGAAGTGGGCGACGATGTCTGCTGCGACCTTCTGGATACGTGGCGGCGCGCCTACCAGCTGCTCCAGCGCAGCCCAGCGGCGCAGCTTTGCCACCTTGTTTGCGTCGCCCTCCTCATCCTCGGTCAGACCTTCGACCTCGTTGTCCAGACGCGTAACATTCGACTCGTCCAGCTCCAATCGCGCCAAACGACTTTCGTAGTAAATGGGCACCGTGGCGCCGTCGCGCACGGCCTGTTCGATGTCGTAAATGTGGACGTAGTCTCCGAAGACCGCGCGCGTGTCGCGATCATCCAGGCTTACAGGTGTGCCAGTAAAGGCAACAAAGGTGGCACCGGGCAGTGCATCGCGCAGGTGCTGCGCATAGCCATAACGAACTGCGCTGTGGACTTCGTACGGGGCTGCAACCTGTGCGGCCTGCAGCACTTGAACATCATTCGCCACCAGGTCTGCACGCGGGCCCTTGCCGCCCACCAGACGCGCCTCGAAGCCGTACTGGCTACGGTGTGCTTCATCGCAGATCACTACGATATTGCGGCGGTCGGAAAGTACAGGGAAGGTATCCTCGTCTTCGCCCGGCGTGAACTTCTGAATGGTTGTGAAGATGATGCCGCCTGACGGCCGGTTGGTCAGCAGTCTGCGCAACTCCGGCCGCGTATCGGCCTGAGCCGGGGTCTCGCGCAGCATTTCACTGGCCGCGGCAAACACTCCGTATAGCTGGTTGTCCAAGTCGTTCCTGTCCGTGACGACGAGCAGCGTTGGGTTACCCATTTCGGGGTGCGCCATCAAAGCACCGGCCAAGCAGGTCATTTCGATGCTCTTACCCGCACCTTGGGTGTGCCACACCACCCCGCCCTTGCGCGTGCCGCCAGGTGCTGAGGCGATAAGAACACTCTGCACCACAGCGCGGACAGCGTGGAATTGGTGGTAACCGGCCACCTTCTTCACCAACCGCCCTTCATCCTCGAAGAGCACGAAGTGGCGCAAGTACTCGAGTAGGAGCTCTCGCTGGAACAGGCCCAGCACCAACGTCTCCAGCTCACGCATTGCGCCCAGCGGATCTGTGGCCACGCCGTCAATCGTGCGCCAGGCCATGAAGCGCTCACGATCGCTGGTGAGTGAGCCCATGCGTGCCTGAATGCCGTCGCTGATTAACTGCAGCACGTTAGTGTGAAACAGGTCGGGGATGTCCTGCTGGTAGGCCTGTAGCTGGTTCCACGCCGCCCAAATGTCGGCGTCCTCGTCGCCGGGGTTCTTCAGCTCGACGACAACCAACGGCAGGCCGTTGACGAACAGTATCACGTCGGGCCGGCGCGTGAGCTTCGGACCCTGCACGCTAAATTGGTTCACGGCCAGCCAGTCATTGGACGCCACATCGGCGAAGTCGATCAGGCGCACGCGGTCGCCGCGCGTTTCACCGTCTTTCTGGAATTCGACAGGCACGCCATCTACCAACCAGCGGTGCACCTGACGATTTGCATTGACGAGGCCTGGCATGTCAGGGTTCAGCATGCGACGCAACGCGTCGTCGCGTGCTCCTGGCGGAATATGCGGATTAAGCCGCTCAATCGCGTCACGCAGCCTACTGGCCAGCACTACCTCACGGTAGCTCGCGCGCTCGATGCCTGGTTTTTGGGCTTCAGGAGGAGAGATGTCGGGGCCATGGGCGGTCTCCCAGCCCAGATCGGCCAGCCATCCAAGCATGGATTGTTCGACTGCGTCTTCGCTAATGCCGTTCATGCCCATCGCCCCTCAGCAGTCTAATTCCAACGCCGCTTCGTGCGGCTCGCCCCCTGCGTTCTTAGCTTCGCGCAGCAGTTGTTCCAGCGTTAGTACTCGTCCTTCAGCTAGATAGCGTGCAGCCAAGGCCACTAAGGCAGCTCTACTCTCAAGGAAGCGATCGAAGTCGGTGCGCAGCCGGGCCGCCAAGGCATCCCCGCGAAGCGGCTCACCATCGGCTTCATAGGTGGCCTGCGACAGCGTGTCGTAGTCGAGCAGATGAGTGCGCAACCGTTGGCGAACCGTATCTTCGTCGGCCCACTCGACGCGATCACGCAGATATGCCAGCGGATCCTTGCGACCGATACTACGATTGGTTTTCCACGTCACTAGGGCGCAGTTGAGCGCGAGGTAGCTATTGATGCCGACCTCCTGCAGTAGCGCGTCTGGAAAGATATGGTGGTATTCGCGGTGCCGCAGTGACTCATACGACACTGGGTGCCCGTCTGCAAAATCCAATGCACCAAAGTGAAGGTTGGCAGCGAGTACAGCGCGAGCCAACCTGTCGGCGCCTTTCGGCCAGCCGACACGGGTCAGTTGCTCTGGCGTTGGGAGCGGATAGTCAACTCGGCGGAGGACGGGCACATGGGCGTAGTCGGCAGGCCCGAAATGCGGCCGCTCCAGCAATTCGACGAGTGCTTTGTAATCTTGGTATGCCCGAGTGGCTGCTGCCCCTTCGTATCGAGTCGTAAAGAAGCATGACCACATATACGCACGCAACAACTGCTCGGCGCGCCCTAATTCGTCCCCGTGCTCCGGCACTTTGTCGAAGCACGCAGCGATAACCGCTACGACCGGGGCTGAAGGTAGACGTTCTTCGTCATAGATGTGCTGACGTGCCATGAAGTGCGCTGCCCGTACCAAGGCGCGCTCCACACGCGGCCAAGCGGTCACCATGGTCGCCATACCCATTGCTCCGACACCGCCGCGATTTGGCATTTTTCCTTGCATGAGCGCTGCTGAGGTCAGCAATGTCCAGGACACGTCACCATAGTGCGTCAACTCGATGTACGCAGCCTCCGTGGCTTCTTGCATTGCATGCAGCGATGCTCCGGCTTCACTCTCAACCTTTGCTACCGTCAGGTCGTACATCGACAGCGGCTTACTGTTCGTGTTCATGTTCACGAACACCTGCAGCGCGACGTCCGCGCTGGTAGTAGCTGGCAGCGAAAGGAACGGCAAATTAAAGTGCGTAACTCGCTCGCGCAACATGGCCAACGTAGCACGCAGTTCCTGACGCCGCTTTTCCAAAGCACGGAGCAGTTTTACTGCATCTGGCGCGTCATCAGAAGGCTCAAGTTCGGAAGTCGCATCTGCTATCCACTTCTCCAGTTGTACGCCGTGGTCGCCCGGACACAACAGATTCACCGGCACGAGCCCCCGCTCCAGACAACGAGCCGGTGAGTCCGCCCATACCGGGTAACGTAGGCCTGGCTCTTTTTTCTTGGCCCAACGCGGCTGGCAATGAACGGTCACTTCGTCGTACTCGATGCCGTCCGTCGGGTGGGCATCAAATTCCGGCAGGTAGATAAAGTATGTCTCGCCCTCATAGTTGTTATGCACCGACCGCCAGAACGCCGTGAGGCGCTGCTGGCCGTCTAACAGGTGCTCAGTCACCCTATTGCCTGTCTCAGGCGCACTGGTGATGTAACGCGAGATGAACTGCTCCTTGTCGCCAACCTGTAACAACAGGGTCACGCCTACCGGGAGATTCTGAATGATAGTGTTGAGGAAGCCAGTCACCCTCGCGCGGTCCCATGCTTCGAAGCGCTGGAAACGTGGCAGCTTGAGAGTTCCCGACTGGACCTGCACATACCATGTTCCTAATGTACGATCCTGGGCTTTGCTCGATTGCTGCAAAATATTCATGCGAGCACTCCTTCGGCTTCAACTTGTTCCACTGCTTCCGGAAGCCGCAGCTTCCCGGAGGTGAAGCGCGGGAGCAGCGTGTCGCGCAAGCTGGCAAGCTCGCGTGCCTGCAGCGAGTTAGCGATGCGCCGCTCTAACAATGGCTCAACGACTTGACCAAGTAGTGCCATCAATGGCCGCGGTGGCACCGCAAGCCGTGCCTCGGTTAAGTGCTTCCTTTGAATGTGTCCCATCGTAGTGGCTTTATGGGCTGCGATCTCTCTAAAAGCCGGCAGAAAATGACGATTAGCCAAGTAGTAGAACCATTTCGGCACTTCAACAGAAGTAACCTTGAATAAGTGCTGATTTAATGCGCCTTCGCCACCGCACCAGAACTCGACTTCAAGAGATCCGGACCAAGAGAACAGTACATCGCCATCATTCACAATGTACTCCGGCTTTAGACTCGTACTAGCGCGATCTGAACCGTTAGTATTCCCAGCACGAAGCTGAGCAATTTTTATGACGGGCAGATACTCGTCCTCGCTATCAGGGGGAAACTTCTGCATTGCCAATCCGTTCAGGTAGGTGGCAAATGAATCGAGCGAGCGGAGTGTCCACTCCTTGGGAATCAAACCCTGCGCCGATTCCTCGAACTCGGCGGGGAACAGAGCCGCCGTGGCGAAATCCATGCCTTCCGGTTCACGGCCTTCGGCCTTGGCGCGCACCGGATCGAAGTCGATGAACCAGCTTTTGAACAGGGCTTGGGCGATGGATTCAAGCGTGGCATTGGTTTGACGCAGGAGTGCGATCCGAGCATCTAAGTGTTTCAGCAAATCGACCATAGCTTCTTGCGTTTCGACGGGAGGTTGCGGCACCTCCAGAGCGGCTAAGGCCTTGCCGGTCAAATGCTTGATGGTTGTGCCGGTAAAGTACGGCTCAAGCAGTCCGGTCTTTGCTGCTAGTTGGAACCAATAGAAGAGGTAGTAGTTATTGAAAGTTGACTTTGGCCTGATCCGATGAAGCGCCTTCTGGATTTTCATCCCCGGTACAGAACCGCTCCAAATTGCACATCGCCCAGGCTCTCCACCTTCGCAGACAACTAGATCGCCCTCAGCTAACCCATAGCGTTCTTCTTCCTGTGGTTCGAACCGCATCTCGGCGAGACGCTCGAGCTCAAAAGATCCCCAACGGACATTGCTGTTACCCAAATATGGCTGAAGAGTGCCCTTATTCTTTTTGGCATCGAGCATCTTACCAAGACATGCATCTACGTGGTCCCCGAGCCGTACCTTTGGCCATCTAGACTGCATAACCAATAGCTCCTAACTTTTCACGGATCGCTGCATCAAGTTCCGCCCCCTTGACCATCTGCTCGGCGAGTTGCGCAGTCAACCGCTCCAACTTCTCGCCGAACGCCTCATCGTCATCGCCGGCTGCCTCCGCACCAACGTAGCGCCCCGGCGTCAGCACATGCCCATGCTCGGCAATCTCGACCAGCTTTACTGCGCGGCAGAACCCAGGCAGGTCGGCATAGGGTTCGTTAGCGCCATCTTCGCCATCGGCGCGCCAGCGGTGCACAGTGGCAGCGATGCGCTCCACATCCTTGTCCTCGAACACGCGGTTAACGCGTGTGGCCATGCGGCCTAGCTTGCGCGCATCGATGAACAGCACCTCGCCGCGACGGTTGCGGCCCTTCTGGCCGCCTGGCACCGCTGCGCCGCTCTTGTCCTTGGACAGGAACCAAAGGCAGGCTGGAATCTGCGTATTAAAGAACAGCTGCGGCGGCAGCGCCACCATCACGTCCACTACGTCAGCCTCAACCATCGCCTTGCGGATCGCACCTTCGTTGTTCTGGTTGCTGCTCATGCTGCCGTTTGCCAGCACCACACCGGCCTGGCCGCGTGGGCTCAGGTGGTGCAGGATGTGCTGCAGCCAGGCGTAGTTGGCATTGCCGGTCGGCGGAACTCCGTACACCCAGCGCCGGTCCTCAAGCAGGCGTTCGCCGCCCCAGTCGCTGATGTTGAATGGCGGATTGGCAAGCACATAGTCAGCGCGCAGGTCTTGGTGTTGATCACGGAGAAAAGTGTCTGCTGGCTCCTTGCCCAGGTCCGCCGAAAAACCTCGTATCGCCAGGTTCATCGCGACAAGACGCCAAGTAGTCGGATTGGCCTCCTGGCCATAGATGCTAATGTCATCCGCGTTGCCGCCGTGCGCCTCAATAAACTTCTCACTCTGCACGAACATACCGCCGGATCCACAACAAGGGTCGTAAACACGCCCCTGATGCGGCGCCAGCACTTCGACTAGCACCTTTACTACCGAGGCCGGCGTATAGAACTGGCCGCCCTTCTTGCCTTCGGAGCTGGCGAACTGGCCCAAGAAGTACTCGTAGACCTCGCCCAGCAGGTCCTTTGCGCGGTGCCCCTCCCCGAAGCCAATAGTCGAAATCAAATCGATCAGTTCGCCCAAGCGGCCAGGTTCAAGCTGCGAGCGACCAAAGCGTTTGTCGAGGATTCCTTTCAGGCGCGGATTGTCTGCCTCGATCGCCTCGAGCGCGCCATCGACACGTACGCCGATATCGGCCTGCTTCGCATAGGCGCGAATGGTCTCCCAGCGCGCAGATGCCGGAACCCAGAACACATTTGCCATCGTGTAGTAGTCTCGCTCTTCCAGAGCATGGTCGTGGTCGGCGGCGTCGGGCAGGTACAGGTCATCTTCCTCGTTCGCGAACGCAGCGGCCAGCTGCGCACGGCGCTCGTCGAACGCATCGGAAATGTACTTTAGGAAGATGAGCCCCAGAACAATGTGCTTGTACTCGGCGGCGTCCATTGAGGAGCGCAGCTTGTCTGCCGCGGCCCATAATGTTCTCTTGAGGTCTTGGTTCATGAAACGGTAGTGCGACTTGCAAAAAGAAAAGTCCAATCATACCGGACTGTAATGCGGAACAGGGAATAATCAGGGAGGATGGCCGGACGACCGCATCACTAGCCCGCTCACCAGAGGAGGCGGAAGCGGGAACATCGCAATGACAGCGTGCTCCCCGTGCCCGTGATGCCGCGAGAAACGCGCACGCAAAACCATGTCGTGATCTATTACGTCAACGGTTAACTCATCAATCTCCGGATAACCAACGTAGCCCCGCCAATCATCCGGATTCGCGGCATTTAATTTCGCGGCTTTAACAAGAGCTCGCCACGTTGATAATCGCATGTCTTCAGCCTCGCGCAGTTGCTCGCCACGCTTCGGTCTTTTAACGGGACAGCCAAACCGTACCAGCCCTCTACCAGATCGCCCGGACCTCGCGCTGCAGGGTTCCCGCTGCCAGCGCCCATGCAAACGCGGATGGTTACGGCGAAGCCGATCTCTTATGAAGGCTGGCTTGCAACGCACGAGCAGACTTCGTGGCCAATCGGGCCAGACTGGCTGCCGAGCTTTTTAGCTGAGCGCGAAGCCGTGCCTGCTCGCGGATGTCGATGACTCGGCATTGTGCAAGATGTGCAAGCCAGACCAGCAGGTCGTCAATGCGGTGAAGGAGCATAAGGTATGACGCGACGTGCCCCGAGAATATGCGCACGGTGAGTTCCAGCGGATTAGCGGGTCGGCATATTTCGAAGGACGGCACCGTTATTAGTGCCTGAATCCATTGAATCTCTAACTCGACCATCTCCATCGTACTACTGATGTGCGCCGCTATTTCATCGAGATAAGGCGTACCGGCCCGAAGCCTCCACAAGTCCTTTTCTTGTGCATTTCCCAGCGAGAGGACGCTAATCTGGAATGCGTGAAAATGGCGAGTGAACAGACGCTTCACGTCTGAACTGTAGAACTTGAGAGACACTTTTCGGCTCGCCACTTCCAGCCAATCGTAGCTGACTGCCGAATGCCGCGCGATCACGTGTTGATTGAGATATTCGGGGTCGTCGGCATTCAACTCATCTATCCTTCGGGTCGAATTGGACAGGCAGAGAAATAGCATGGGCACTCCGCACCGTTTCCATTAATTTATGATAGCGAACAGTTCGAGCTTGAGCCCCGGCAGCCCTGAGGGCGCAAAGAGAGCGACAGCCTGCGCTTTCAGCATGGCTTCAAATAGGGGGGACTTATTTTCCAGCGAGAAATAATACGTATTAGGGCGCGCAGGAATCTCAGACGGCGGCTGGACAAGATGTGTCAGCGGTATCCCCGGTAGTGCGCCCATAACGAGCAGTTCCAGGTCTTCGGGTGACGCAATTTTGATCCGCAGCGGGATCGCCTCCAAGAGCTCGATGGCCGGCATGTCGGCGTTGACAGCCAGGCACAAGCTCGTATTGCCAACAATCCGCGTGGGATCCAGCTTGCCGACGTGTTGCGAGGGTCGATTCGGCTCTGAAGAAAGCGGAATTATCAAGTACTTCGTTGAAATGACAGTGTCGATCAGATCCCTTATGACCGCCGTCACCTTTCCGAAGCATTGCCCCGGATCGTCATGCTGATAGTTCGGCAGATCCCTCAGTGAATAGCGCGTCGAAAACGTCATCAGGGAACCCGCCAGCGTGGTCAGCTCACGAAACAACTGTTCCGGGTGAAGATGATCGTACTTGGAATAGTGCGAGAACCCTGCGGCGGCCGTATTTAGTGCGTGCAGCATCCAGAAAGACACGAGATCGCCATTTTGCACCTCGAGTACTTGGCCTCCTCGTTGCCGATGCCGACTGTAGAGCGACTCGATCTTTGCGTTCGCTTTGGCCAGCAGACTGTCTACCATGAATCGCAGAGGGGGAATTGCTCGGACCATCAAGCCGGGTGCCATGTAGTCTGGATCTTCTTCGAAGCCACCGCCCTCGCGTCGCTGAATTTTGACGACCGGCACGGATGTGAAGCCATCGCGTGACTCAGACTCATTCAATAAGCGAACGGTACGGCGCAGGCCGTGGACCTCCACTGGAAGCCCATCCGTGAACAGATCTGGTGCTGACCTCACAACTGGCGCGAACCGGGCGGACTCTCCGTCAAGGTTGCCGCCGTGAAGGCGGAGCGTGGGCAGTGATGCGTAGAACACAAACGCATGTTGGTCAGCCGGCAGCCGGCCAAGGTCTACTGCTTCAGGAAGAGCCTCGTATTCTGAGCCTTCGAAATATTCACCGTCCGGAAACACAAGTGACAATGAAGTCGGCACCAGGACGTTATTGGCCAAGTGCTCCTTCGACCAACTGGCATGCCGTAGCCCCCATAGATGCGGACTGATGATTGACGACAGTCGCTGCAGGCGTGCTTCATGGTATTCATCGGACTGTTGGAAATGTTGCGGCCCGAGGGTGAGGCCCTCTCCCCATAGCACCCTAAGCGGTAAGCTCATTGCGAATCTCCAGGTTAGAACGGATCAGTCAATTTTGCCGGAAACCTACCCGCCCGGATCAAAACACCCTTCCCTCTTGCTTAGTATCAATAGCGTTAGACGTCGCGCCTGAATAATGACCTTTTAACGGAGGCAATCTTGGCTCAACGCTTTGAACCAACCCTGTTCGATAAACTGTTTGGCGCCGCCGACGTCAGTGAGCGCGGTTGGACGCTGGAACAGCTAAAGGAATCAGTAGCGCGAGACCTCGAGGCACTTCTCAACACCCGAACCGCGTTGACCGAGGAATCATTAGAAGGCTATCCCCATGCCGCAGCTTCAGTTCTCACCTACGGCATGCGCGACTTCGCAGACCTTTGCCTTACCAGCGATGAAGACCAGAAAAAGGTTTGCGCCGCTGTCAAGCTGGCCGTGGAACGGCACGAACCTCGGCTGGTTAATGTGACTGCAGCAGTACGCGTACAGCGGCGCCCAGTTCTGCGCGTGCAGATTCAAATCGAGGGAACCCTCAGGGCGGCTCAGGAGTCAGGTGCGGTACGCTTCAGCGCCATGCTGAAGCCATGGTCCCAGCAATATTCGGTCAAGCAGACGCCAGCGACTGAAGACCTCCCAACCGAGGAAGGTCCAGCGTGAGCATCGAACCCCTTATTCCTTATATCGAGCGCGAACTTGTCGCCCTCCGCCGATCGCTGCGCGAGCTATGCGAACGATATCCCACACTAGCTAAGAATCTGAAGATTGACAACGATGGGGGCGCAGATCCCAGCACCGAGCGTCTGATCCAGTCCCTTGCGATCCTGGCGGCCCGCGCCGCCAAGCGATATGACGACGGTTTCCCACAACTGGCAGAGGGCCTGCTCGAAACGTTGTTCCCCCATTACCTCCGGCCCTTTCCTTCTTGCGCAATCGCGCACGTCGAACCTGGGCACGCCACCCTTCCGCGCGGGACGGAATTGGACACTGAGCCCATCGACGGCATTCGCTGCAGATTCAAGACGGCCTACGACGTTCCCGCGACAGAGATCTCCCTGACCGATGCCCGTTTTGATCCGGCAGCAAAACTACCGACCACGGTACGCATCCCAACTGGTGCCACCGCGGTCATCAGTCTCGCCTTAGGCTCACTGCCGATTCGCCGTCCCGAGCAAACCACAATTCGACTCTACATTGATGGAGAACCGTCATTCTGCGCGGTGCTGCGGGACACGCTTTTCCTCCGCTGCACTGGCGCAATCCTTGAGTCGCACGGTGGGGAGGCGCGCAAACTCGCCACGGTACCGCTCACTGGAGTTGGCTTTGCCGACGAAGATGCACTCATTCCCTTCACTGCCAGGTCCCACGCCGCCAGCAGAATCCTTCTGGAGTATTTTGCGTTCCCGGAAAAATTCAACTTCGTCGACCTCGCGCTATCTGATCTGTGGGCCAAACCCGAAGGCAACGGGACGGTAGCGACCATCCATTTCCTTCTACGAGACATCCGGCATGACTCGGACGCCGCCCGACTGTTGGCATCCTTGTCAAAAAAGAACTTGCGCATCGGCTGCACCCCCGTGGTCAATCTGTTCAAGCGGCCCGGGGAGCCCATCGCAGTGACGCGCACCGCGCCCGACTACCCGGTGAGCGCACATCCAAATTATGCCCACAATTTCGAGATCTATTCCATTGACAAGGTTTATATGCAGCACCAGTCGGGGAAGAACGCTAGCGTCACCGAGTTTCGGCCACTCTACGCGTTGCGCCATGCGGAAGACCCGTCTGCCGGCGGACACTATTGGGTGCTCAGGCATGACGCCGCGCTCGGAAGATCACACCCTGGGAGCGACAAACGAATTTCTTTCGTCGACTCATCGTTCAATCCAGCAGTAGTCGGGAAGACCAGCGTCTCGTTGAGCCTGACCTGCACTAACCGCGATCTGCCGTTGCGGATCAAGGATACGGGTGTTGGCGGTAGCCTTCAGCCGATTGCCGGGACGAGCCGCGCGCCCATCCGCTTTATCAGGCGTCCGTCGCCGAGCTACCGTTTCAGGGTCGACGCTGGGCTACATTGGCGCCTGATCTCGCACCTGACGCTGAATCATCGCTCCCTGACCAACGATGGAGCGAGCGGCTTCCAAGAGATGTTGCTCTTGTACGATGTCACCCAATCGGCCGCAACCCAACGTCAGATCAGCGGCGTCGTTGGGTTCGAGCACCGGGACGCCGCGACCTGGATCAAGAGTAAATATGGAGCCTCGCTGGTCCATGGCACCGAAGTGCGCATCACCGTTGACGAAGACGCCTTTGTCGGCCGGAGCATTCATTTGTTTGCTCAGGTACTCGACCACTTCCTTGCGATGTATGCGCAACTCAACAGCTTTATCGAACTAGTGATCGTGTCGCAGCAATCGAGGGAGGAGATCATCCGATGCAAGCCGCGGACGGGCAAGAAAGCACTTCTGTAATCGACCAGCTGCTTGAGCATCCAAGTAGCTTTAGCTTTTTCCAGGCGGTCACTCTGCTATTGCGCTATTACGACCAGAGGCCGCCCGCTGGCCGAGATCCACTGAGCGCAAGGATTCGATTCGGCAGCAGTATCTCGTTGGGGTTCCCCGCGAGCGAGATCGAAGCTCTAGACTGGGGTCCCTCTACCGGCGACAGCTCGGAAAAAAAAAACCTTACGGAAAACACGGCAACTCTCATCACAGCGTTCACTGGCTTGCTGGGCATCAGTGGAACACTGCCGCTGGAATACACGGAGCGGATTGGACGTCTGCCGTCAACCTATCGCCAATTAGCCCGGGACTTCCTCGATTTGCTCGCCACCCCTCTGGTCCGCGCGTTTTATTCGGCATGGAATCACTACCGCATCGAGCACAAGGCAGGACAGGATACGCAGGACGACTATCTGGGGATCTTGACCGCCATCGCCGGCGTCTGTTTGAATCCGGTCCGACCTGCCTCAGACCGAGCCAGGTTCGCGGGATATTATGCTGGACTCGTGGGAACTCAAACGTTATCAGCCTCGACGCTGGAGGCAGTCCTTTCGAATCACTTCGGCGTCCCCATTGAGATTGAAGAGTTCGTTGGAAGCTGGGACTACCTTGCGCCATCAGCGCGCAGCACGCTCGGGAGGACTGCGCCTCGCTTAGGCTACAGTGCAACCGCTGGGTTCCGGCAGTGGCGGCATGACCGCAACGTCCGAATCCACGTCGGTCCGCTGGACCGCGTGGGATTTCAGCGCTTCTTGAAACACGGAGCAGCTGCTCGCGAACTGGCCGATATCCTGAGTATGTTTTCGCTCCCCATTTTGCAATTTGAAGTTGCTCTCAGTCAAAAACCGGGTTGCGTCGAAGCGCTCGAGCTCCGCTCCTTCGGTCGTGCCGGGCAATTGGGATACGATACCGTGTTGATGACCCGGCCGTTCACTCATCCCCGCCGTATTTCGTATCGATTAGATATTGCTTGACTTGCGGGCGCTTGGCTACTTACTGTGGGGCGCGCTAATTCCTCAGGTCTGGTGGTTTAATGGGCGGTTGTGGCTCAGATAGGTCAGCCCAAGCTCAACTGTCATTTTTCTTGAGTCACCACTATGCGTACCACGTTTGATTGCGTCTGCCCAAACTCAACGAACACATCATAAGTGGCAGGCTCCTTTGGAAAGGCGACGAATGTAGAGATGTCGTAGTTGAAGTATTCGACCACGGACTGCCGCGCAAGCATCTCCGGCTCTGGCGACTTCGACGGCGGGGGGGGAATCATAAGATGCTCGTACTTCTCCACAGCTTCTCCGTGATATACGGTACCCGTACGAGTGTTGGTCAGAGAAATAGCTAACGGCTTTTGTCCAAAAACCTTACCCAAATTTATCCTATAGAATCCGCACAGCGGGATTCGAATACCATCAATTCGTACATTTTCGCGAGACAGTACAACGGTACGCGGAGCACGGATCAGGATCCCTTCCCAGTCCATGCCTGGGTCTGACGGCGAACATTCAGTCTTCCCGAACGTATTAAGCTTAACAGAGCGAAACACATCGTCTTCACTTGACATAGACCCTCCTACTCCTACTGTGTCGATGATTTGGTATGGACCCACAAACCCCAGGCTAGCTAGAGCTGGCGCAACGGCGAAAGTTGCGAGCACCCCCGCACAAACCAAAACTAGAAAGCGAGGATGAAGAGCCGCCTCACTCTTGTTCATAAATCGGATCCCAGCCTGCGCTTAAATCCATCTTACGCACCGCCTCACTGCAATTCGGACAAAACGCACTGTGCCCCGTGATCTTTCCATACATAACGCACTTAGCTGAAGCTGCGTCAACTGCTGAATCGTACCGGCTCTGACCAGAGGGCAGTCCGTAGAAACAGTGCGGTCCACGGTGCCCTTTAGCGTCATCGTACCAAGTCGATGATTTATCCGGACGATCATGTGTCCCGTCGGGTACTAACCACATCTTGTGACCGAACTCGTGGATCATGGCTCTATTTTGCTCCGCGGTGCTAACAGGTCGCCACCACGCCTTGGTACAAATCGCAATCAAATTGGAGTTCGGGTAAGCAAGACCTCCGGCCATCGCCTCTACAATATTCACTTCGATTGAAATTGACCCATGAGCCGCGGGTAGCTGATCAACATTCACAACGATAATCGAGCACTTCATCGGCTCGCGTGGATCGTCAGCCACAGCGGTCAACGCAGTCCTTGCGATTGGAATCGAGCCATGAGCACCGGTACCGGCTGCAGTAAACGTCGCCGAGATGAACCAATCCTCACCTGGCACGATGTCTTTCCAGAGAAATCGCATTCCGGAGGCGGCGGTAACAGTTCGAACAGGACTGCATCCGGGTCCCACTGCCACGTTTGTAACCTGAACCACGAACCTCTCCCGCTTGATGGCTAAATGGTCGGTATAAGCCATGGCAATGACTCGTCGCGGGCGTCGGAGGGCTTCAGATTTAGCATATGCGTCGCAAACGCTGTCCATGAGTTGCTCGTTTTCCTGGCGAACACGGCTATTTACGTTTGCAAGATATTGCATGTCTACCGGGGGCAGGTCGACAAGGGTGACGTTATGTTTCCCGAACTCCTCCGTCAATGTCCTGAGCCCGCTTGCAGCGCTTAAAAGTCCGCGCATTTTCAACTCAACAAAGTAAATCAAACGGTATGTCTCTAGCTCCCCAGTGCGAACGACGGTCCCAGCACTGTCCTTTGCTTCGAAAACATATCGGCATTTTCCCGCAGCCGAGACGAAAAAATCGTGGAGCGGCAGAATCAATGTCCCGTCGCTCGTCGTTTGATATGCCCGTTCATTTTCCTGGTGTCTGAAACTATTGTTGCGAATTCTCTCACTCGCCGAATAGGCAGTGTTTGCAGGGTGCGGAACGCACTTTACAGAGAAGCGATGTGAACCCGGCCGGTCAAAACGGACCCTAAGGCGTATATGTCGCCCAACCCGGTCGATGTTGATGTCGGTTCCGATGGCAAATTTGTCGGCCTTTGTTAAATTCACCCACTGGCGAGCACTTTGCACCTCCTTCTGCTCGCTTCCGTCCAAAAACGCGATGGACTCGATTTTTGCCACCGGGACCGCGACGGCGCTGTCTTGTAACACTGCAGCGACTTCGTCCGGCTCTGGAGTGGCCTCATTTTCAACCGCCGCCGAACTGGCAGAAGGCAAGGTCTCCAAATTTCCATGAAATTGCGTGGGACTGGAGGTGAAAAACTGTACAGAATCACTAATTTCGACGAGAGAGCCGGCGCCCTGGATCCGCACACCCTTTTTGCCGCTGATCTGGACCCAGTCCGACTCGCTCAACAAGTGCAGGACTTTCTTCGCGATGACATCGATGTCGTCAGAGCGTGCACGCAGGCTAATCTTCCCCTGCGCCGCGACGAACTTCATGCCCGCCTTCTGCACGAATAGCCGGAAGGTGTCAGTTATACTCCCAAACCATTGCGCAGCAGCGATCGACAGACTGCTCCCACTAGTAATAAGCGTGTGTGTCTCGCTTGCAATATGAGTTGCGCCGGACGTTGTTGTGGCAATACCGCTAGGACTGGCCAGCATTAGATGAGGTGCTTGAAACTCTCCACCTCCTTCTTCGGCTGGTTTCACTTTCGTAAATTTGCTATTTTGCTCAGCAATTGCTTCCGCTGCCCTATCTTGCTGTCCTGCTTCCTGGGCACCGCTCCGAACTGCAGCACTGCTGAGATTGCGGTGAAACGCTTCAGCATTCGAAAGACGTTCCACCTCTTTGTCCATACTCGTGATGTGCTGTTCTGCACGCAAGCGAGGCTCAGTCGTGATCAACATCCCCGAGCCAGCGCGGGCAGTTCCACGGGCGTCCGTGCGTAGCTCCCAGCCCTCGCCGCGATGCTCGTGCCGCCCGGTCGAATCCTCGACGCGAGTGATATGCCCGAGCGATAACTGACTATGCTCATGGTCGCTTCTCAATTGCACTTGGAGTTGTTCTCGCGTGTCGTCAAAGAGCAAATGGTTCCCTCGCGATCCCCCACCGAGTTCGCGGCTCCGAATTCCCGACAAGACATGTTGCGAGGGCAAATTCCAAGGCGGTAGATTGCTCGCGTTGTGAACCAACCCAATGATGATTGGACGGTCGATGTTCTTGCCCAAAAAATCCACGAGAACTTCTTGCCCCACGCGAGGCAAGGCACTGTGCCCAAACGTGTCTCCGGCCATCGGCATCGCTACTCTGACCCAGGCGGAGCTGTTTTCGTCACGCTGACCGGTACGATCCCAGTGGAACTGAACTTTTACTGAGCCGTAGCCGTCCGTATAAATCTCCTGGCCATGCGGCCCTACAACGGTAGCCGTCAAAAGGCCAGGATAAGGAGATGCGCCACTGTTGAACCCAAGCCCTGGCCGCCAAGGGATCTCCTTCGGGATACATGTGAAATCGTTGGCGTACTCAGAGCGGGACGCAGCGCCGACGTGGTAGTTATTCGTTGCGGTATGGGTGGTCCTGATAATGAAGAATTCTTCGGCGCCGCGAGGTAAGTCACCTTCATCACCGGCAACTGAAACAGCTGGGTTGTAATGACCACTTAGCGCAAATGAACGTCCAGCCTGTACAACACGGGCATTTCCCGATGCATGAAAGTACCGACGGCGACTGTCGATTTCTTCCATTCGGCGACGCGCCAGGGACTCCCCATCATCGGCGTTCTTGAAACCATACGCGCTCTCGTCTTCATACGACTCGAACCGCTCGCCCTCGCCCCCAGCGGTCAATGAACCCATCGTCGCCAATTCCTGCCGGGCCTTCTTGAAGTCGTAGCTTGCCAAAGTCGTGATTGCAGATTCAACCTGTTGAGATGCCAACCAACGGCATATGCCGTCACCTTCTTCAGATCCCGACTGACTCCGGAACTCGATGCTGACTGGAACGGAATCGTCTACGGCGCCATCCACAAAATTGCTCGTAGTCGTGTTATCGCTCAGCCAGAGCGTGTGTCCATCCGCTCGGTGCTCGTACCAATAATGCAGCCCAAACTCTTCCCATCGTCTATGGAGATAATTGTGGTCCGATTCATTGTATTGAGTGACGCATGTGAGCGGAGGGAGTTCAGCGGTAAAGCTGTAGTTCCAATCGCGGAACTCATAATTTTGGAGGATGTCCTCGGTAATCTCGAGGACGCTACGGTTCAGGAAGGACTGGCAGTTCTTTCGATACTTGGTCAGGGCCAACCACGGTTCGAGAACCATCTCATAAAATGCAAAGCCGCCATTAGCGTGGGTATGCCGGAATTGAGTCACATACCCGTTGAAATAGCGAAGTGAACCGTCGACGCGCACGAGTGAAATCGTGACCATTTTGCCGAGCACGCTCGCCAACGGGATGCCGGCGTCGTCCGAAAGTACCTCAACCTGGAAGTGAAAATCGCGCGAAACTTCCTCGTCAGCGTGGAGTCGGTTGACCAGCAGCAGGGAGTGTGGGCCGTCCTGTCTTGGAAACTCCAGTCGCAGGAGTCGATTGTGCTGGGATCCGGCGGTGAGGGCCGACAACCGCGCGCTTAGCGTCTCCAGTATGCCTCGTTCCATAGATCCTCCACAGTAGCTGCCAAATAGAAAGACAGGCACAAACTATAAGGAGCTCAGCAGCAGGTCAGTTGAGCAAGCTCAAGCGTTGACAGGAGCGTCGCCCAGCTGTCAGGCGTCATCAGCACCTCAGTTGTCTCAATATGCTGCAGCGCAAAGTTACACCTGTCCTCAATCGATGCCAAAGTATCGACGTACCTATTTGATGACAAAGCTGCCGCAGCTGGATATCTTGGGATGCCCCGCGGTGAGCAGTGGCAGGGACAGCGGGGTGTGCGGAGATATGGAACTGTGGTACACCACAGTGAGCGTATAGCTTTCCCCTATTTTCAAATCATAGTCAGCAAGTGGTACGTTCAAAATTACCCGCTTGCTCGCGCCGGGCTTCAACTCTTCCAGTTGGGCCACCGACGTAATCGGTGGATCCAGTTCGTCCGCCCAAAAATCACTACTTACGATCTTACCAAATCGGTCGTTTATCCAAACCGACACACTTGAGCTTTCGCCCCAACCAATAAAGCGGCGAATAAACAGATTTTGCTTGGATTTGTTCGTAAGCGTGATGTTAACGGCAATCTCGTCTGTGCGGAGATACTCCTTCTTCGGCAACGCGAGGGTAATTCCCACTTCTCGCACAACCATAGGTTTCACTTGGTTTTTTTCGGCAGCGGCCGTAGGTATGGAAAAAGCGATCGCCGAAACGAAGAAGCAGAGTATAGACTTCATTGAAGAGAGGTCAATAAAAATTAACGTTATAAGCGGTGTGACGATCGCGGCGAATCGTGTTCATCTCTTCCGCAGTGAGGCCAAAGATAGACCCAACGCCGAGCATTGCCATGTTGGCTTCTTTCTCGAGACTGGCAGCGTTTTTTTCATCGTATATTGCGCCGCGCTGTTTTTGCAGAATGTGCGTCCCGTCATGTACAAAAGTGGCCGCCAACCACGCTGTGGACGCGCTTTTCACATAGTCCGTCCTCATGTTATAGAGCTGTCTTGAGACCGAAACTCCCGTATGCCGCGTTGGGTCAGCATGTACTTCCTTAATAGCGCGAATCGCGCCTTTCTGCAGTTCACTGAGCCGCCTTTCATTGGCGTTGATCAGACCGATCGTCAGATCCAGCCTCCGCCGCACCTCTATCACATCGGCCGCTCCTAGCCTACTAACGATCTTTACCTGCAGGCACCTGCCCAAGATATCCGTTTGATAGCTCAAACCATAAATTCCATTCGCGAGCTCCTTAATTAACCCGTGTGGTGTGGCCACCTGTGGAGAACAAGATGTCATCTGGTTGGTCTAGGTCGACTTGGTTCGCAGGAAAAATGGTGAAACTTGCAACTACTCAGCTTGATCTCGGTGCAACCGTTCGGGCAGCGCGATCGCGAGCGGCTGCGTTCACACCGTCGAGATCAGCCTCGCGCCGCATGCCGTCTTGTCGCCGTCGTACGCATATTGGCGGCCAATATGCAGAGCTCCTTCGCTTCCCCGAACAATTTGAAAAGTCCCCTTGCACTTTGGGCAGGCCGTTAGGTCGCCCACCAACGCAGCTTCCAAACCCATCGCGATGGTGTCCGAAGAAACCTCGGTCACAACTCCGCCATGATCGGTTTTGTCCCCCAGTCGAATAACTCCTCGTCCGGCGTGTCTCATGAATATGCCTTTCTGTCGACCCAGGTTGAAAACGGACTGCACGTGCAATGGGCCTAATACTGGCTGGAAACAACGACTATGTCTTTGATCGGATTCCGCTTTTCTGCTGATTTCTATCAAGCTGGAAGTCTTGCAGTCGAGCGGCCTCAGGTGTAATGTGAGCTCAGTTCCACGGACAGCTGGTCCATAAGCAGCGAACGGTATTACACCGCCAGCCTGAAAAACGGCTACTCCGGCAAACGCGGCCAGGTCACGTTGCCATTCGATCCTGCTCGTTCGACGCTTGCGTTGAGCGATCCGCAATACACATCACTGTAGTCCCATCATTCCGCCTTCCTGGCGATACGCCGGGATGTATGCCCCTGGCAGATTCACTCTGCTGTTGACGAGAAGAGCTGGCCAGAGCCAGATCGGCGTCGCCGCGGTTCCGCCGCAGGCCGTCGCACACGCCCAGTGCGTGCTCCGTCACCACATACGCTCACCTGACTGAAAATACCGCGTCGCCGGCCAATCCCGCCAGCGCAGCGCTCGCAACCTTCCCGAAGATGCCTAACTGATCGTCACAACGAGCTGACAGTGACGATGTCCGAATCGACTCAACTCCCATCCTGGAGCCAGCACTTTTCGATACGTGACGCGGCAAGTGACGGCGCCGCCAGCATCAATCCTCCTCTGATCAGTAGCAAATCAACCGCCCCGGACGGGGAGTGTTTGTAGCACCGATGACATTTCCGTTCGCCAGAGCGCACTCCGGCAGTGGCCGCAATAAGGCCACATCAACAGCCCGCTGATCGGCTGACGCTACGTGCACGATGTGCACCCCGTGGACCCCGGGTGACTGGTCCGACCGCGCTCACCGAGCGCCGGCGCAGGCCGCAAAGCCGCCCCGCCGCAAGCCTGTTAGTCAGGCAAACGAACGTGCACAAAGTGCACCCCATGGTCCCTGGGTTACTGGTCCATCCGTTGTAGGGGCCCCGCGGCCATACAGCGACGCCAAGCGCATGCGGCGCAGGCGGGCAGCAAACGAACCGCATGATC
The DNA here is from genome assembly GCF_042683405.1 of Pseudoduganella sp. GCM10020061. Lineage (NCBI taxonomy): Bacteria > Pseudomonadati > Pseudomonadota > Betaproteobacteria > Burkholderiales > Oxalobacteraceae > Pseudoduganella > Pseudoduganella sp. GCM10020061. The sequence goes on from NZ_JBHUJS010000002.1 coordinate 227,461, forward strand.
GGGAATGGTGTCCCGCGGCCTTCGACAGCCCTTCCTTGCCACGGCAAGAAGGCGGCCAGAAACACTTACCAATCAGAACCAACACCACGCTGTAAATCGACTCATTTTTTGCTAGGAGTGGAACATGCGAGACCTGAATTACCAACTGAAGAGGCTGGCCGAACGCAACTGCGACGGCAGCTTCGCTACCAGGTCCGACCGCAACCGGATGCTGAGCCTGATCGCAAACCAACTGTATGCTCTCGGCTTTCGCCACATGACCGCCGCGAGCCTGAAGCCGAAGCACGTCGCTGCCCTAGTCGCACTTTGGCACAGCGAGAAGCTAAGCACTGGCACCATCAAGAACCGCATGTCGGCACTGCGCTGGTGGGCCGAAAAGATCGGTAAACCAAATGTTATGGACCGCGGCAATGGTGTCTACGGTATCGCCGATCGGGTATTCGTGACCAATGAATCGAAAGCGGTCACGGTCGGGCCGGACCAGCTGGCACTGATCAAGGACGAGTTCACAGCAATGTCACTTCGGATGCAGGCTGCCTTTGGCCTCAGGCGGGAGGAGAGCATTAAGCTCATTCCGGATTGGGCAGACCAGGGCGACTTCCTGCGGCTGAAGGACTCTTGGACCAAGGGGGGCCGCTATCGGGAGGTGCCCGTCATCACGCTAATGCAACGTGCGACGCTGAACGATGCCAAGGTGCTCGTTGGGAAAGGCAGCCTGATTCCGCCGCACATGAGCTATCGCGAGCAACTGCATCGTTTTATCTCGCAATGCGCACAAGCAGGCATCCACAGGGTGCACGGGCAGCGGCACCAGTACGCGCAACAGCGATACCTTGCGCTGACTGGCTGGCTCGCCCCTGCTGCTGGTGGCCCCCATTCGCGGATGCTGACGGGCGAACAAAAGCAACGCGACCGTGATGTTCGCCTCGAAATCTCGAACGAGATGGGCCATGGCCGCGAGCAGATCACCGCCGTGTACCTGGGAAGGTAGGCGCTGGCCATGGGCACGCTGGATCTCCAACAGGCCGCGCGCTTCCTGCGCATGCACCCGGAACAGGTCCGGCGACGCGCCAAACTAGGACTACTGCCGGGCGCAAAACCGGGCAAGGCCTGGATATTCCTCGAAGAAGACCTTGTCGCTTACGTGCGCGCTGCCTATGCTGGTTCGTGGCAAGCGTTGCAGGTGACATCGTTCAAGGAGCAACAACCATGTCACTCTACAAACGCAAAAGCGTGTGGTGGATCGACTTCACCACACCATCAGGAGAGCGCATTAGACGTTCTGCTGAAACAGGCATCAAAATAGAAGCGCAGCACCTCCACGACCAGCTGAAAGCAGAAGCATGGCGTGTCCAAAAGCTGGGCGAACGGCCGAAGTACACGTGGGACGATGCTGGATACAGGTGGCTGACCGAGATGGCGCACAAACGTACACATGACGACGACGTGCAGCGGTTAAAGTGGCTGCAGCAGTTTCTGCGCGGCCGCGTCCTGGCCGAGATCACGCGCGACCAGATCGCCGCGATCGGCGCGCGCAAAATGGCCCAAACCAGTGGCCCGACCGCCAACCGCTACCTCGCCCTGATCCGTGCAATCATGCGCAAGGCCTGCTTTGAATGGGAGTGGATCGACAAGGCTCCTAAGGTGAAGCTGTACCGGGAAGCGAGGCGCCGCATCCGCTGGATCACGCCGGAGGAAGTCAGGTTGCTGCTGGCAGAACTACCGGTGCATCAGCGCGACGTGGTCATGTTTGCGCTGGCCACGGGGCTCCGGCAGGGTAACGTCATCGGTCTATGTTGGTCGCAGGTGGACATCGCTCGCCGGACCGCATGGATTCATGGCGATCAGGCCAAGGGGAAGGAGGATATCCACGTGTCGCTAAGCGACCTGGCCGTCGACGTGCTGACGCGCCAGAAAGGCAAGCATCCCGAACGGGTATTCACCTACTGCGGCAGGCCGCTGCACCAGGCGAACACGGAAGCCTGGCGCAATGCGCTCAAGCGGGCGGGTATCGCAAACTTCCGCTGGCACGACTTGCGCCACACCTGGGCGAGCTGGCTGGTGCAGAACGGTACGCCGCTTTACGACCTGCAGGAGATGGGCGGCTGGAAGTCGGTGGAGATGATCAGGCGGTACGCGCACCTGGCGCCGGCGCAGATGGCCAAACACGCGGCCATCGTCGGTTCCCTGCTGCATGACACAAATACGGCACAACCCAGCGAGAAGCTGGCTGGGCCGGAAACGAAAAAAGGAGTTACGATCACTCGTAACTCCTTGATTCGATAGCATGTTCTGGCGGAGAGGGTGGGATTCGAACCCACGGTAGGGGGACACCCTACGCCTGATTTCGAGTCAGGTACATTCGACCACTCTGCCACCTCTCCAGGTACTGCAGCAACGGTGGTCACCGTCGGAAGTCCAAGATTATAGCAGGCTCGCCGGAAAAAGGAAGAGCAAACTCTGCAATAATTTTTTATGCTGCGGCGAGACGCTCCTGGCCGCCCATGTATGGACGCAGCACGTCAGGGATGATCACCGAACCGTCCGCCTGCTGGTAGTTCTCGAGCACGGCGACCAGCGTGCGGCCGACCGCAAGGCCCGAGCCGTTCAGGGTGTGCACCAGTTCCGGCTTGCCGGCGGCGTTGCGGAAGCGCGCCTGCATGCGGCGGGCCTGGAAGGCTTCGCAGTTCGACAGCGAGGAGATCTCGCGGTAGGTGTTCTGCGCAGGCAACCACACTTCCAGGTCGTAGGTCTTGGCGGCGCCAAAGCCCATGTCGCCGGTGCACAGCGACATCACGCGGTACGGCAGGCCGAGCGCCTGCAGGATGGTTTCGGCCTGGCCGACCATCTCTTCCAGCGCGTCGTACGATTTTTCCGGATGGACGACCTGCACGAGTTCGACCTTGTCGAACTGGTGCTGGCGGATCATGCCGCGCGTGTCGCGGCCGTAGCTGCCCGCCTCGGAGCGGAAGCATGGCGTGTGCGCGGTGATGCGGATCGGCAGCTCGTCGCCCGGCACGATCTCGTCGCGCACCAGGTTGGTCAGCGAAACCTCGGAGGTCGGAATCAGGTACAGGGCTTCGCCCTCGCCTTCCTGGCCGCCCTTCTTCACCGCGAACAGGTCCTGCTCGAACTTTGGCAGCTGGCCGGTGCCGCGCAGCGAGTCGGCGTTGACGATGTACGGGGTGTAGCACTCGGTGTAGCCGTGCTTCTCGGTGTGCGTGTTGAGCATGAACTGCGCCAGCGCGCGGTGCAGGCGGGCGATGCCGCCCTTCATGACCGAGAAACGGGAACCGGTGAGCTTGGCTGCGACGTCGAAGTCGAGGCCGAGCGGTGCGCCGACGTCCACGTGGTCCTTGACTTCAAAGTCGAAGGTGCGCGGGGTGCCGACTTTGCGGACTTCAACGTTGCCGCTTTCGTCCTTGCCGACCGGGACCGAGGCGTGCGGCAGGTTCGGCACCGCTTCCATGAATTCCGCCAGCCGGGCTTGCACGACCGCGAGGGCCGCTTCATTGTTCTTCAGCTCGTCGCCGAGACCGGCAACTTCCGCCATGACGGCACTGGTGTCTTCGCCTTTGCCCTTCAACATGCCGATCTGCTTGGACAGCGAGTTGCGCTTGCCCTGCAGTTCTTCGGTACGCGTCTGGATCGCTTTGCGTTCGCCTTCGAGGGCGTTGAACGCTTCCACGTCGAGCTTGAATTTGCGGCTAGCCAGGCGTTCTGCGACGGTGTCGATGTCTTTGCGGAGAAGTTGGATGTCAATCATTGGTATCGGTGTGGCTGGATGTCGAAGCCACAATTGTACCAAGCCGACAAGCAATTCTCGCCAGATTCGCGCCAGGGGCGCGGATTTAGTTCAGTGCTGCTTTTTCGGCTTCGGTCAGGCGCTTGGCGGTGACAACGACGGTCGGCATGTTGCCGTCCGCGGCTGCGACGATGGCCGGGGCCTGCGCGACGCGCACTTGCGGGTTCTGCGCGGTAGCGAAGGAAGCGAAAGTGGCGACGACAGCTGCTGCGATGAAGACGCCTTCAAAGTTTTTACGTACGTTCATGATTTTCTCCGTGGGGGTGATCTGTGTTGGTATGGTCGTACTGTATCCAAAGGCAGGCGCGCGCTCCATCGGTATGCGATGAAGCGCACAAAACGGGGGATGGAGTGCCGAAAAGGCGGGGCGTTGCGCCGCGCGCCCTTGTCCGGGCGATGGATGGGACCGATGCGGAAAGCGGCCGGGGCGGAAGCGCAGGCAGGTACGTGCCGGGCGGGCGCGTGAACCCGCGTGCGCAGCGGCGTTAGCGGGTGGCGTCGTCGTCGAGGCTGCGCAGCCAGGCGAGCTTCTCGGCGATCTTTGCTTCGATGCCGCGCGGGACCGGCTCGTACCAGCGCGGCTCGGCCATGCCGTCAGGCAGGTAGGTCTCGCCGGCTGCATACGCGTGCGGCTCGTCGTGCGCGTAGCGGTATTCCTTGCCGTAGCCGAGTTCCTTCATCAGCCGGGTCGGTGCGTTGCGCAGGTGGACCGGCACCTCGCGCGACTTGTCCTTGCGCACGAAGGCCATCGCGCGGTTGTAGGCGTTGTAGCCGGCGTTGCTCTTCGCGGCCATGGCCAGGTAGATGACGGCCTGGCCCAGCGCCAGTTCGCCTTCCGGCGAGCCGAGCCGTTCGTAGGTGGCGGCCGCGTCGTTGGCGATCTGCAGCGCGCGCGGGTCGGCGATGCCAATGTCTTCCCACGCCATGCGCACGATCCGGCGCAACAGGTATTGCGGGTCGGCGCCGCCATCGAGCATGCGGCACAGCCAGTACAGCGCGGCGTCCGGATGACTGCCGCGCACCGACTTGTGCAGCGCGGAGATCTGGTCGTAGAAGTTGTCGCCACCCTTGTCGAAGCGGCGCGCATTCAGCGTAAGCGCGTTCTCGACGAACTCACCCGTGATCTCGGCGGCGCCCGAAGCCTCGGCCGAAGTCTTGGTCTGTTCCAGCAGGTTGAGGAAGCGGCGCGCATCGCCGTCCGCGTAGCCGATCAGGGTAGCGATGGCCACCTCGTCGAAATGCAGGTGCGGCATCACGCGCTCGCGCGCACGCGTGAGCAGTTGCAGCATCTCGGCGTCGTTCAGCGCCTTGAGCACGTACACCTGGGCGCGCGACAGCAGCGCCGAGTTCACTTCAAACGACGGGTTCTCGGTGGTGGCGCCGATCAGCGTGACGAGGCCGGACTCGACGAACGGCAGTAGCGCATCCTGCTGCGATTTGTTGAAGCGGTGAATCTCGTCGATGAACAGGATGGTGTGCTTGCCCGCCGCGAGGAAGTGCTCGGCTTGCTCGATCGCCGCGCGGATGTCCTTGACGCCCGAGAGCACCGCCGACAGTGCGATGAACTCGCAGTCGAACGCGTGCGCAGTCAGGCGCGCCAGCGTGGTCTTGCCCACGCCGGGCGGCCCCCACAGGATCATCGAGTGCGGCTTGCCCGACTTGAACACCAGGTTCAGCGGCTTGCCGGGACCGAGCAGGTGGCTCTGGCCGATCACCTCGTCGATGGTCCGCGGCCGCATCGCCTCGGCCAGCGGGGGAGCGGGTTCGTTCTTGAATAAATCGTCCATGGGAGCGGCGGTGTTTGCGGAACCTCTAGTGTAGCGTATCGGCGATGGCGCAAATTTGGTACAGGCGCAAGCGAGTGACACAATCGGACGCATACTTGTTGCAAATCCGTCTTTGCGATCAGTAAGGTGCGCCGGCCGCGCCCGTTGCATCGCTAGACTGCGGACTAAGCACTGAATAATGACACCTGAAGTCGCTGCGCGCTTCCTTGTTTTCACTTGAAGAAGAGCGCAATGAATAGCAAAGAACTTCTATGCGTCTGCACGGACGCACGCCACATGTCCGCGCTGTCCCCCGCGGAGATGCAGGGATGGACGATCCTGACCGTGCCGACGCTGTCGGCTGCGGCGCATGCCCTGCGCGAGCGCCGCTACCTGGTCGGGCTTCTGGTCGACGTGGTCGGGCCGCCGCACCTGATGGGCGAGGTGGAACTGTTCCTCAACCACCATCGCGATGTCAGCTGGATTGCCGTGGTTGAGCCAGGATTGGTACAGCTGCCGGCCTACCGCGACCTGGTCGCCCGGCACATGGCCGACTACCATACCCGTCCGGTGGACAGCGAGCGCCTGGCGTTCACGCTCGGCCACGCCTACGGGCACGCGATGCTGTGCGATGCGGCGCTGCCGGTAGCCGCGCCGCCCACCCGGCTGACCGGCACCAGCCCCGCGATCGAACGCCTGCGGGCCCAGATCCACAAGGTGGCCGGAGTCAACGCGCCGGTCCTGATCTGGGGCGAGAGCGGCAGCGGCAAGGAGGTCGCCGCCCAGGCCATCCACGAGGCATCGCCGCGCGCCGCGGGCGCCTTCGTACCGATCAACTGCGGCGCGATTCCGGCCAACCTGATCCAGTCCGAGCTGTTCGGACACCAGCGCGGCGCGTTCACCGGCGCCACCAAGGACAAGGCCGGGCTGATCGAGACGGCGGCCGGCGGCACCGTGTTCCTGGACGAGATCGCGGACCTGCCCAAGGACCTTCAGTCGAACCTGCTGCGCTTTTTGCAGGAGAAGACCATCTACCGGATCGGCTCGACCCGCAGCATCAGCGTGGACGTGCGCATCATCGCCGCCTCGCACGTCAAGCTGCAGGACGCCGTGGCCGAAGGGGCGTTCCGCGAAGACCTGTATTACCGCCTCAACGTGCTGCCGCTGACCGTGCCGCCGCTGCGGGAACGCAAGTCGGACCTGCCGCGCCTGGCAGACGAGCTGTTCAACAGCTTCCTGCGCGAGACCGGCGGCCGCGTGAAAGGCTTCAGCAACTGCGCCATGGACGCCATGATGCGGCACGAATGGCCGGGCAACGTGCGCGAGCTGCTCAACCGCATCCGCTATGCGATGGTGATGGCGGACGGCGCGGTGATTACCGCCGCCGACCTGGGCCTGCTTCCGGACGGGTCGGACCAGCTCGGCCAGGCGCTCGACCGCTCGCGCGAGAAGGCCGAACGGACCGCCCTGCTCACCAGCCTGGAGCGCTGCGGGCGCAACGTCAGCCAGGCCGCGCGTTCGCTCGGTGTGTCGCGCACCACCATCTACCGCCTGATGGAAAAGCACGCGATCAGCCGTTGAGCTCGCTGGCGGTACACATTCGTACACCTTTGTTACACCGACGTTACAGCACGGCTGGGACAACTCTTCCATACCACCACCGCCCCGAACCGGGCTTTACGCTACAAATCAAGCGCTTAGCGCCGGCCTCGGTTGTACTGGCACAGCGATTGCGTATAGCTCCGGCGATGGGCTCATCGAACCCATTCACGACCTCACAACTTGACAGCGGAGATGCTATGAACAAAAAATTGATAGTTGCGGCGCTAGCCCTGGCGTTCGGTACGGCGGCACAGGCGGCGGATCCGACCAACACGGCAGGGGACGTCACCGCGGACAACAACCAGACGGCGACCAACACCACGACCCAGCGCGGGTCGGGTGCCAGCGCCAACGATGGGTCCACCACCACGCAGGACAACAGCTACACCGACAACAGCACCGGCCAGAACAATTCGTCCGGCAATGCGCGGGCCAGCGCCAATGGCGCCTCGGCCGCCAACAACGGCGGTACTGCCACCTCGACCCAGGCCAACGACAACGACAACAGCACCGGCCAGAACAACTCGTCGGGCGATGCCCGTGCGACGGCTGCGGGGGCGGCGGCGGCCAATAACGGCGCCACCGCTACCTCCAACATGGACAACGCGTTCAACACCTCGACCGCCACCGCCGTCAGCACCCTGAATGGCACGGTCACCGGCAACAACATCAACAACATCGGCAACGTCGCGCGCAACAACGGTAATGCCAACGGCGGCGCCGGCCACGGCGGCACCGGCGGCGAGGCCCGCGGCGGCTATGCCGACGGCTCCGGCGGCCATGGCGGCGACGCCACCGGCGGCGCCGGCTCGCGCGGCAATGCCGGCGGCCATGGCCACGGCGGCAATGCGGATAGCTATGCCGAAGTGGGCGATGCCCGCGGCGGGCGCGGCGCGCGTGGCGGCGATGCCAGCGGCGCGACCAGCGGCGACGGCGCACAGGGCGGCTACGGCGGCGACGGCGGCAGCACGGGTGGCGTTTCGGGCGGCAACGGCGGCCGGGTCGGACCGATCGACGGTGCGAACGGCGGCGACGGCGCCCATGGGCACGGCGGTGACGGAGGCCGCGGCGGCAATGCCGGCGACGCAACCGGCGGCAACGGCGGCGACACCGGCGGCGTCACTGGCGGCAATGCCGGCAATGGCGGACGCACCGGCGCCAGCACCGGCGGCGACGGCGGTAACGGCGGAAGGGGCGACTCGACCGGTCTGGGCGGGATCGGCGGAAACGCCGGCGACAGCGGTGGCGGCGTGGGCAGCTCGGGCGGCGCATCGGGCGGCGCCGGCAGCAATGGCGACACCGGTGGCTGGGGCGGAAACGGTCCTGGCGGTGATGGCGCAGGCACCGGCGGCTCCGGCTCGAACGGCAATACCAACGGCAACGGCGGTTCCGGCTCCAACGGCGACACCGGCGGCACCGGCGGCTACGGCTCCGGCGGCGGGGCCAGCGGCAGCGGCGGCGGCGGCTCCAGCGATGGTGGCGGCTCCGGCGGCAACGGCAGCAACGGCCCCACCAGCGGCGACGGCGGCAACGCCAATGACGGCGGCGGCACCGGCGGCGCAGGCAGCGGCACCGGCGGCACCGGCACCGGCGGCGCAGGCAGCGGCACCGCAGGCGCAGGCACTGGCGGCGCAGGCAGCGGCACGGGCGGCAGCGGCACCGGCGGCGCAGGCAGCGGCACCGGCGGCACCGGTACCGGCGGCGCAGGCAGCGGCACCGGCGGCACCGGCACGGGCGCAGAAGGCTCCGGCACCGGCGGCGCTGGCAGCGGCGGCGCCGGCTCCGGCACCGGCGGCACCGGCACTGGCGGCGCAGGGACCAGCGGCGACGGCTCCGGCACGGGTGGTACCTCGACCGGCGGCGTAGGCGAGGCTGGCACCGGCACCGGCACCGGCGGCGCAGGCGGCGCAGGTGGTAACGGCGCCAGCGGCGCAGGCGGTGCAGGCGGCGCGGGCGGTGAAGCTGCCTCCGGCGCAGGCGGTGCTGGCGGCTCGGCCACCAACACCGGCGGCGCAGGCGCAGCAGGCGGCGACGGCACCGGCGGTGCGGGCGGCGCAGGCGGCACCAACACCGGCACCAGCGGCGCGGGCGGTGATGGCACCAGCGGCGCGGGCGGCGCAGGCGGCGCAGGCGGCGCAGGCGGCGCGACCGGCGATGCCACCAACACCGGCGGCGCAGGCGCGGCTGGCGGTGACGGCACCAACGGCGACGCCACCTCCGGCGCATCCACCGGCGGCGCAGGCACCGGCGGCGACGGCGGCGCAGGCGGCGCAGGCGGCGAAGCGACCGGCGGCGCTGGCGGCGACGGCGGCGGCAACACCGGCGGCGCGGCAACCGGCGGCGCTGGCGAAGGCGGTACCGGCGGCGCAGGCGGCACTGCGATGGCCGATGCAGGCACCTTCGACATGTCCCAAACCATGAGCGGCGTAGCGCAGAACGCAGCGGGCATCATGGTCGTGAGCCAGAACAACGGCTTCTCGTCCCTGATCCAGCAAAGCGTGAACGTGCAGGCCAACCTCACGGTCGGCAACTAAGCCGGGGCGCCGCCGCTGCGCGCGGCGGCGCTTTCCCAACCTTCTCATGGAAAGGCGGGCGTATGCTACTGTTACCTCTTACCCTGACCGCGCTGTCGGTCGCGCTCGGCACGGCGCAGGTTCCGCTCGCGGAACCACAACCCGATCCCGGCGGGCTCCCTGCCGCCACGCTGGTTGCCGATGCCGGCTACCTGCCCGACATCGCCGGAATTCCGGAACTGCCTTCGGACGCTGAGCTGCCCGGCTTCGGCCCGGCTGCCGATTCGGCCAGCCTGGACGGCATGCGCGGCGGCGATGGCACGAGCAGCAGTTCGATCGTCATGAACGGCACCGTCGCCGACAATCGCGCGACCAATGTCGTCACCGGCACCAACATGATCACGGAGGGCTCGTTCGCCAATGCGTCCGGCGTGCCGATGGTGGTGCAGAACACCGGCGCCAATGTGCTGATCCAGAACGCCACCGTCATCAACCTGCAGCTACGCTAGAGCATGAAAGCTGCAGTCCTCCCGATCCTGGCCGCTGCGCTCATCGCAGCGCCCGCTGCGGCGATCGACTTCAACCCGGCCGGCGTGCGCTTCCAGGCCAAGGTCGCAAGCATCAAGGAGCTGCGCTTCCGCGGCACCTTGCGCCAGCAGTACGACTTCAGCTGCGGCTCGGCCGCACTGGCCACGCTGCTGACCCATCACTACGGCAAGCCCGTCTCGGAGCGCTTCGTATTCGAACGCATGTTCCTCGCCGGCGACCAGCAGAAGATCCGGCGCGAGGGCTTCTCGCTGCTGGACATGAAGAAATTCCTGAAATCGATGGGCTACCAGGCGGACGGCTTCGAACAGCCGCTGCACAAGCTGGCACAGGCCGGCGTGCCCGCGATCGTGCTCATCACAACCAACGGCTACCAGCACTTCGTCGTCATCAAGGGCCTGGCCGATGGCCGCGTCCTGATCGGCGACCCGGCTATGGGCACGCTCGCCGTGCCGCTGCACCGGTTCGAGCAGATGTGGACCAGCCGCCTGCTGTTCGTCATCCACGGCGCCAAGGTCAAGCCGGCCTTCAACACGCCGTCGGACTGGCGCGCGGCGCCGCGCGTACCTCTTGGAGAGGGCCTGGACCGGCGCGGGCTGGACCTGATCACGATCCCCAAACTCGGCCCGGGCGATTTCTGAAGGAGCGCACATGAAAACCCCAACAACCTGCCTGCTGGTCGCGCTGCTGTCGGCGGTCGGTGCAGGCGCCCAGGCCGAGCGCCGGCCCGACTGGGAGCAGGCGCTCGCGCTGGCGCCCATGATCGATGGCGCACTGCCGCTGTCCGCCTTCGGCCTGGCGCGCATCGAAGCCGATGCAGCCGCCATGGACGATCCGGTCCTCGACGACATTCCGCCGGAAGCCTCCGCGGAACTGGTTCAGGTCGATGCCGATGGCGTACCGGACGGCTGGGAGGCCGTCGACGGCGCGGCGCTGGACGGCATGCGCGGCGGCTTTACCGACACGCGCGGACTGGTCGTCTCGCTGGGCGTGGAGCGGCTGGTGTCGATCAACGGCGAGCTGGTCGCCAGCACCCGCTTCGAATTGCCCAATGCCGGCAGCGTCGCCGGCGATGCGGCGCATGCGGCGCGCGACGCCCTCAATAGCGGCGGGCTGATCCAGAACGGCCCTGGCAACATCGCCCCCGTGTTTTCACCCGACATGCTCGGCGCAACCGTCATCCAGAACACCCTGAACGACCAGACAATTCGCAGCCAAACCATCATCAATGCCTCCGTCAATAGCGCGACATTGATGCAATCGCTGAATTTCAACGACAGCGTGGGGCAAGCTATACGAGATGCAGTCCGACTGCACTGAAAATTCCCTGAAGGAGACACGCATGCCGCCCCCGAAAAGCATCAGCATTGCGCGCGCCAGCCTGTTCGCCGTCCTCGCCAGTCCGTTGGCGCTGGCGCAGCAGCCTGCCCCTCCGCGCGACCTTGCCGCCGAAATCAAGTTGCTCAAATCGCAGTTGGAACAACAGCGCGCCCAGCTCGAGCAATTGCAGCGGCAGGTCGACGCACAGTCGGCGCGCGAGCCGGCCCTGCCCAGCACCGACGAGGTGCTCGAAGCATTGCGCGGCACCCAGGGCGTTTCGCCGGAAGCGGCCAGCCGCGCGGCGATCGCAGGCCTGATGGGACAGGCGGCGCCGGCTCAGGCGGGAAACGCGCAGCAGGCGCCGCGCCACGACGCCAGCGGCGGCGAACCGCAGCGCCAGGCATCGAACGCGGACAGCGGCAAGCGTCCGGCCCAGCGCACGCAGGCGGCCAGCGGGGGCGGTGCGGCACCGGCGGCGGCAGCCGCGGCTGGCCCCGCAAGCGCGAACCCCACCGCCGCACGCACCGCCAGCGCTGGCGCCACGCCGGCAGCGGCGGCTTCCCCGACCGCTGCGCGCAGCGCGGGCGCCGCCGCTCCGGCTGCCGGCGCTGCGGCTGCGGCGCCCCGGCAACCGGCCACCTCATCGCAGCAAGCGGCGCAGCGGGCGGTAGCCACGCAGCCGGTCGGGCGTCCGGCCAGCAACCGTCCGCCGGAGGTCGCGCCGCTCTTCGAGCAGCCCGGCGTCCTCACACCGCGGGGCAAGTACGTGCTCGAGCCATCGCTGCAGTTCGGCTACTCGTCGAGCAACCGCGTGGCGCTGGTGGGCTATACCATCATCCCCGCCCTGCTGATCGGACTGGTGGACGTGCGCGAAGTCAAACGCAATACCACGACGCTCGCGCTGACCGGCCGCAGGGGCATCACCAACCGCTTCGAGGTGGAAGCGCGCATCCCGTATATCTACCGCTCCGACTCCACCGTCAGCCGCGAGATCTTCACCGGCACTGCGGTGGAGCGCGTGTTCGACACCAGCGGCCACGACATCGGCGACGTCGAACTGGCCGCGCGCTACCAGCTCAACGATGGCGGCGCCGACAAGCCCTACTACATCGCCGGGCTGCGCGCCAAGACCCGCACCGGCACCGACCCGTTCGAAGTCGTGACCGACTGCAGCCGCCGCTGCGTGGGCCAGAACGTCACCGGCACCGGCCTGCCGCTGGAACTGCCGACCGGCTCGGGCTTCTATTCGCTGCAGCCGAACCTCACCTTCCTGCTGCCGGCCGATCCGGCCATCTTCTTCGGCAGCATCAGCTACCTGCACAACTTCAAGCGCAGCAACGTGCAGCGCACCGTGCTGAACGGCGAAAAGGAACCGCTGGGGGAGGTGAAACCGGGGGATGTGGTGGGATTTAACTTCGGCATCGGCCTGGCGCTGAACGACCGCACCGCGCTCAGCCTCGGCTACGACCACCAGTCGGTCGGCCGCACCAAGCAGGGGGGCGTGAACGTGCCGGGCTCCGTGCGCACGCAGCTCGGGACTCTGCTGCTCGGACTGTCGTACCGCGTATCGGAAAAGCGCACCGTCAACCTGTCGGTCGGCGCCGGCGTCACGCGCGACACCCCGGACGTCGCGCTGACGCTGCGCTTGCCGATGACCTTCTGAGCGGGACGACCGCCCCCGCAGGCGCCAAGGCGGCAGGACCGCCCGCTACCAGGGGGTATATGCAAATTGGCCAGGCAGAGCAGGATACCCGGGGGAGTATCGCCGCTGAACGGCGGCGCCTGGCGTATTGGGGGGGAGTATGCCCGCCACGCCATCCCGCAATGCGGGGATGACGCGGCGCCTACCTTAGTTGGTGATGACGTCGGCGCCCTGCGGCGTGACGAACTTGAAGTGCGTGTCGGCCAGCTTGGGATTCTTCTCGAAGCGCGAGAACTTGAGCACGCTGGTCTGCCCGAACGCGTCGCGAAGCTCCATCGCTTCCGGCACGCCGTTGCGCAGGCCGATCTGCACGCTTTCGAACGCCGGGTCCTTGGCCTTTGGCGTCGCCTTCAGCCACTCCAGCCCATCGCGGGTGCCGCCTTCTGCCAGCGTGAAGTTCTTCTCCAGCTCATTGCTGCCAAAGAGGATCGCGGCTGGCGAAGAACCCAGCGCATCGCCCAGCTTGCGCACCGTGACCTGGTTCAGGTCCTTGTCATACACATACAGCTTGTCGCCGTCGGCCTGCAGCACCTGCTCGTAGGGCTTCTGGTAAGTCCAGACGAACTTGCCGGGCCGTGCGAACTCGAAGGTGCCCGACGAGGGCGCCGCCGGCTTGGCCTTGGAGTCCGCGCGCCGCACCTGCTGCTGCGTGAACTCGCCGCGCGCCGACTTGGTGGACGCTACAAAACTCTTGAACTGGTCGAGCGCAGCAGCCTGCGCCCCGCTTGCCGCCACCAGCGCAGACAGCGCTGCAGCGATCAAAGATTTATGAAAAGTCGACATCGGAATCCTTACTCTGCGTTTGCGGTTGGAACAAGGATATCGCGATTTCCGTTTGACTGCATGGACGATACCACCCCGCTCTGCTCCATCTGCTCCAGCAGGCGCGCTGCGCGGTTGTAGCCGATGCGCAGGTGGCGCTGCACCAGCGAGATCGACGCGCGACGGTTCTTGAGCACCACCGCCACCGCCTGGTCGTACATCGCATCCGATTCGCCGCCGCCTTCGCCGGCCGCCACGCCTTCCGCGCCGCCGCCCTCTTCCAGCGTCCCGCCTTCCAGGATGCCTTCGACATAATCCGGCTCGCCCTGCGCCTGCAGGTGCTTGACCACACGGTGCACCTCGTCGTCCGACACGAACGCGCCGTGCACGCGCACCGGCAGGCCGGTCCCCGGCGGCATGTACAGCATGTCGCCCATGCCCAGCAGCGTCTCGGCGCCCATCTGGTCAAGGATGGTGCGCGAGTCGATCTTCGACGAGACCTGGAACGCGATACGGGTCGGGATGTTCGCCTTGATCAGGCCCGTGATCACGTCCACCGACGGACGCTGGGTTGCCAGGATCAGGTGGATGCCTGCCGCGCGCGCCTTCTGCGCGATGCGGGCGATCAGCTCCTCGACCTTCTTCCCGACCACCATCATCAGGTCGGCCAGCTCGTCGATCACGATCACGATGGTCGGCAGCTTCTCGAGTGGCTCCGGCGCGTCCGGCGTCAGCGAGAACGGATTCGGGATGTGCTCCTCGCGCTTGGCCGCCTCCAGGATCTTGGTGTTGTAGCCGGCCAGGTTACGCACGCCCAGCTTGGACATCAGCTTGTAGCGCCGCTCCATCTCGTTGACCGCCCAGTTCAGCGCGTGGCCGGCCTGGCGCATGTCGGTGACGACCGGCGCCAGCAGGTGCGGGATACCTTCGTACACCGACATCTCCAGCATCTTCGGGTCGATCAGGATCAGGCGCACGTCGGCCGGATCGGACTTGTACAGCAGCGACAGGATGGTCGCATTGATACCGACCGACTTGCCCGAGCCGGTGGTGCCTGCCACCAGCAGGTGCGGCATCTTGGCCAGGTCCGCGATCACCGGCTTGCCGGCGATGTCCTTGCCCAGCGCGACCGTCAGGTTGGACGCGCTGTCGTTGTAGACCTTGGAACCGACGATCTCGGTCAGGCGCACGATCTGGCGCTTCGGATTCGGCAGCTCCAGCGCCATGTAGTTCTTGCCCGGGATGGTCTCGACCACCCGGATCGAAGTCAGCGACAACGAACGCGCCAGGTCGCGCGCCAGGTTCACGATCTGGCTGCCCTTCACGCCGGTGGCCGGCTCGATCTCGTAGCGCGTCACGACCGGACCCGGATAGGCCGCGACAACCTTCGCTTCCACGCCAAAGTCGGACAGCTTCTTCTCGATCAGGCGGCTGGTGAACTCCAGCGTCTCGTGCGACACCGTCTCCTGCGCCGGCGGCGGCTCGTCCAGCAGCGCCAGCGGCGGCAGCCTGGAGTCTCCCGGCAGGTCCTCGAACAGCGCGGCCTGCTTCTCCTTCTGCACGCGCTCGGACTTCGGCACCTCCACCACGGCAGGCTCGATCTTGACCGGCGGCGCCGCCACCGGATGCTTCTCCACGTGCTTGGCGCGCTCCTGCACCACCACTTCCTCGCGCTTGTGCAGCGCCACCTCGCCCTGCTTGCGGTCCTGGCGGTCTTCCATGCGCAAGCGCATCCAGTCCACCGCCTCCTCGATCTTTTCGCCGATACGCTCGGCCACCGACATCCACGAGACGTGGAAGAACAGCGAGAACCCGAGTCCGAACAGCGCCAGCAGCAGCAGCGTGCCTCCGGTGAAGCCGAACGCGGAATGCGCCGAACCGCCGATCACCTCGCCCAGCACGCCGCCGGGGGCCCGCGGCAGCTGCACGTCCAGGGACCACAAGCGCAGGTACTCCAGGCCCACGCTGCCGGCGAACAGCAGCACAAAGCCGAACCAGCGCACGATGCTTACCTCGCGCTGCTCGGGCGCGTCCGGCCCGTCGACGGCGTCACGGTTGGCCAGCGAACGGTAGCCCTTCCACACGACGCGCAGGAAGCAACCGCAAATCCACCAGGCGGAGAAACCAAAGATAAACAGCAGCAGGTCGGCCAGCCAGGCGCCGGCACGGCCGCCCAGGTTCGACACCTTGTCCTGCACCACATTGTGCGACCAGCCCGGATCCGCCTTGTCATAGCTCACCAGGATCATCACGAAGTACAGGAACAGGACGGCTAGCGCGATCCAGCGCGCTTCGGACAGCAGGCGGACCAGCCGGTTCGGAAGCGGCTGGCGCGACGAAGAATTTCGGGTATTGCCCAGGTTGGGCGATTGGCTAGTCTTAGGCATGCTCGATGAAACGCAGTGCAAAAATTGCAGTGCAGCCATTCTAAGCCATATAAGTCAGGATGCGGCCACATTCATCGAGTCGCGCGGCATCGCTTATAATCTCGGGCGCCTTGATGTTTGCCAAAACGACCCCAGTTTTCTGCATATTTACACGAAACGACAGCCATGACGACCAAAAAACACGCACGCGTACTCATTATCGGCTCCGGCCCCGCCGGCTACAGCGCAGCGGTCTACGCCGCCCGCGCCAACCTCAATCCGATGCTGGTGACCGGCGTGGAACAGGGTGGCCAGCTGATGACCACCACCGACGTGGAAAACTGGCCGGGCGACCCGATGGGCGTCCAGGGTCCTGAGCTGATGCAGCGCCTGCTGCAGCACGCCGAGCGTTTCAAGACCGAGATCGTGTTTGACCACATCCACACGACCTACCTGAACGAAAAGCCGATCCGCCTGGTCGGCGACACCGCCGAATACACCTGCGACGCCCTGATCATCGCCACCGGCGCCTCCGCCCAGTACCTCGGCCTGCCGTCCGAAGAAGCGTTCATGGGCCGCGGCGTGTCTGCCTGCGCCACCTGCGACGGCTTCTTCTACCGTAACCAGGAAGTGGCCGTCATCGGCGGGGGCAACACCGCTGTCGAAGAAGCGCTGTACCTGTCGAACATCGCCTCCAAGGTCACCCTCGTGCACCGCCGCGACAAGTTCCGCGCCGAGCCGATCCTGATCGACCGCCTGAAAGCCAAGGCGGCCGAAGGCAAGATCGTCCTCGAATACGACCACACCCTGGACGAAGTGCTGGGCAACGACAGTGGCGTGACCGGCATGCGCCTCAAGTCCACCAAGGGCGGCGACACCAAGGAAGTCGCCGTGCACGGCATCTTCGTCGCCATCGGCCACAAGCCGAACACCGGCATCTTCGAAGGCCAGCTGGACATGCACAACGGGTACATCAAGACCAAGACCGGCCTGGAAGGCATGGCCACCTCCACCAACATCCCGGGCGTGTTCGCCGCGGGCGACGTGCAGGACCACATCTACCGCCAGGCCATCACCAGCGCCGGCACCGGCTGCATGGCCGCGCTCGACGCACAGCGCTACCTCGAAGCGCTGGAGGACTAAAGGCAGTTCGATGGCGACCCTGAAGGATTTCGCGGACCTCAAAGGCCTGCGCGACAAACTCAAGGAAGAAGAGCAGGCGCGCGCCATCGAACAGGCCGAACGCGAAGCGCGCGAGCGGCGCGAACGGCACGAGGCCAACCTGTTCCGCGGCGCCCTCGGCGGCGTCAAGGAACTGCCCAAGTCCGACCGGTACGTCCCCAACATGCCGGCCAGCGCCAACATCTCCCGGGCCACGGTGCGTCCGCGCACCCAGGCCGAGGACGACGCTGCCGTCCTGCGCGAAATGATGTCCGACGAATTCGACGTCGAACACCTGCTCGAAGACGAACCAAGCATCTCCTTCCTGCGCCAGGGCTTCGGCGACGACCTCCTGCGCAAGCTGCGCAAGGGCGGCTACCGCGTCGAGGACGAACTCGATTTGCACGGCATGCGGCGCGACAAAGCGCGCAACGAACTGGGACTGTTCCTGCGCCATGCGCGCCAGCGCCAGTTCCGCTGCGTCCTCGTCATCCACGGCAAAGGGCACGGCTCCGCCGGCGGGGAGCCGGTGCTGCGCTCCATGGTGCACAGCTGGCTCGAACAGCGCGAAGAAGTCATCGCCTTCTGCTCCGCGCGCGTGGACGAGCGCAGCCACGGCGCCCTCCTCGTTCTGCTCCGCTCCGCCCTCCGCAAGTATTAAGGGGACTGTCCCCAGCGGGGACCGTCCTCCGAAATTCAGCCCGCAAAAGAGGCTGACTGCTGCGAGGCCTCACGCAAAAGAGCCGCGGGACAGACCCTCCCAGTGATGGACCTCACGCGCCCCTATCGAACAACCTCATCTGCATGTTATCTTTCCGGCCATGACCCTCATCAAGTTCATCGAAATCATGGCAATCCTGGTCGGCGCGTTCTCCGGCTTCATCGAAGCTCGCCGCAAGCGGATGGATCTGGTGGGTGTCTTCACCGTCGCCTTCATCACCGCATTTGGTGGCGGCACCATGCGCGACCTCCTGCTCGACAAGCGTCCCCTGTTCTGGGTCACGCACCAGGAATACGCCATCCTCATCTTCGTGCTCGCCCTGGTTGCCTCGCCCCTGATCCGCACCCTGCGCCAGATCGTCAGCGAGCGCCTGATCGTCATTGCCGACGCCATTGGCCTGGGCCTGTTCACGATTGCGGGCGTCGCCTCCGCCCTGGCGCACGGCATGCCCCTGTTCATCGCCTCCATGATGGGCGTCATCACCGGCATCTTCGGCGGCGTCCTGCGCGACATCGTCTGCAACGAAGTGCCCATGGTCTTCCGCGACGGCCGCCCCTACGCCATCTGCGCCTTCCTGGGCAGCTGGATGTTCATCGGCATGCGCCTGTACGGCATCGACTACGACACCGCCCTCTGGACGAGCGCCTTCTTCATCACCGCCCTGCGCCTCATCTCCTGGAAATTCGGCATGCGGGTCCCGGCCTCCGGCCCCTGAACGAAGTATCACATTCCAACACCGGGGTCAGGCACCGAGGTTGTCAACGCGCCCGACAGTAGCGTTCCCTGAGCAGTAAATCTCTGTACCAGGGCTCCCGCAGCTCCGTTCTGAGTCGTTCTCCCAATACAAAAAGGGTCAGGCTTCGGTAGCGAAATGTGCTACCGAGGCCTGACCCCGGGGGTGTTAAATTTGGCGACTAGGTCAGAACAGCCATGGGCCCGGCTGCAGCGCGAGCGTGGCCAGCGTGTGGTTCGTCAGCGTGATCGAGCCGTCGCCCAGCGGGGAGCCGGTGATGACGACGGCGTCCATGCTGCCGTCGCCGTCGCTGTCGATCTCGCTGAAGGTGAACGCGTCGGCGGAGTGGGCGCCGTCGAACGACCACAGGTTGGCGGCGCTGCCGCTGCCGGTGTAGCCGGTGAACACGCGGTCGCCGCGACCCAGGTCGGTGATCACGGTATGCGTGCCGACGCCAATCACGAACACGTCGTTCGACAGGCCGCCCGTCAGCACGTCGCGCCCGGTGCCGCCGAACAGGACGTCGCTGCCAGCGCCGCCATCGAGCTGGTCGTTGCCGTCGCCGCCGAACAGCACGTCGCTCCCGTGACCGCCCGACAGGTGGTCGGCACCTGCGCCGCCGCTCAGGTAGTCGTCGCCGTTGTCGCCGTTGAGGAAGTCGGCGCCGGTCGAGCCGAATGCGCGGTCGTCGCCGTTCGCGCCGCTGTAGCGCGCATCGCGGCCGGCCGGAGCGATGTACAGGTCGTTGCCGTTGCCGCCGCGCGCGGTGACGTTGTCGCCCGCCTCGCTCACGGTGACCGAGACGGTGACCGGGGCGCTCAGGCCGCCGTTCGCGTCGCGCACCTGGTAGGTGAAGGTGTCGACAACCGATTCGCCGGCCGCCATCGCGCCGAAGCTGTCGGCATTGGCGGTATAGCGCACCTTGCCGTCTTCGATTGCGATCGCGGCGCCGGCGGCGGAGGTGGCGCCGCCCAGCACGATCGACAGGCTGTCGCCGTCACCATCGCTGTCGTTGGCCAGCACGTCGATCGCCAGCGAGCCGTCTTCCAGCACGCTGGCGCTTTCCGCGACGCCCACCGGCAGGTCTTCCACCGACGCGACGTCCAGCGTCACCGTCATGACTTGCGAGACGCCGCCATGCGCGTCCCTGGCGACATAGCTGAAGCTGTCCACGCCGTGGTAGTTGGCCGCCGCCACGTAGCGGAACGAGCCGTCGGCATTGAACACGAGGGTGCCGTGGTCAGGTCCGTCCACCAGGTGGGCGGTCAGCGCGTCGCCGTTCTTGTCGGTGTCGTTGGCCAGCACGC
Source organism: Pseudoduganella sp. GCM10020061 (assembly GCF_042683405.1). Lineage (NCBI taxonomy): Bacteria > Pseudomonadati > Pseudomonadota > Betaproteobacteria > Burkholderiales > Oxalobacteraceae > Pseudoduganella > Pseudoduganella sp. GCM10020061. The sequence goes on from NZ_JBHUJS010000002.1 coordinate 247,765, forward strand.
CATGCGCGGCGTCCACCACCAGTTCGATGTCTTCGGCGCCCGCGACCACGTCGGCCGTGCCGGCCGGGCCGCTGTTGACCAGCACGCGCGCGAGCACCGCATCGTGGTCGGTCGGGGTAGTGCCGTACGGCTGGTTGCTGTTCAGGTGGACGTTGTCGAACAGCGTATTGCCGGCCAGGCGGGTCGACACCAGCAGGTGGTCGATCTGCTCGTTGCTGCCCTGGTAGGCGCTGGAATAGCGGTCCACCGCATCCAGGCTCCACACCATGTTGGCCAGGTGGCCGTCGGCCTCCAGGATGGTCAGCGACTGCTCGTAGTGGAACGCGTTGAAGTCGCCCGCGACCACGATGTTCGCGTTCGCGTCCAGCGCCATTTCGCCGCGCACGAAGTCGCGGATCGCGGTGGTCTGGTCGAGCCGGCGGTCGTCGCCGTTGTTCAGCGGCGGCTGGTGCACGCCGAACAGTTCGTCGCTGCCCAGGCGCGAGTAGTTGTGCACGCCCACGAAGGTGACTTCTTCGCCGTGGAACATGAAGTCCGCGACGATCGGTTTGCGGCTGTTGCGGTAGCCGTCGCCGTCGGCCGGCGTGGTATCGGAAATCTGGCGCACGCTGCCCGCCACGTAGTCGACGCGCTCCGGGTTGTACAGGATCGCGTTGCGGATGTTCCCGTTCGATTCGCCGCCGTTGGCGTTCTCCGCGATCGGGTCGATCACCACCCACGCGTAGCGCGGGCCGCCTGCGGCAACGATCGCATCGACCAGCATGCCAAGCGTGACGTCGGAGGCCAGTACGCCCTTGCCGGTGCCGTTGTTATCCTGGATCTCTTCCACACCCAGGATGTCCGGTGCGTTCAGGTTGATGGCGATGTCGCGTCCGAGCGCTGCGAACTTCGCCGCGTCGTCGGTAGGCGACAGGTTCTCGACGTTGTAGGCGCCCACGGTGAGGTGCGCGTCGCCCCCTTCCAGCGTGGTGACGTCGCGCGAGATCGGGGTGCTCACCGGCGCGGCCGGGGCCACGGTCGGCACCAGTTCCCACAGGCCGCCGTAGTAATGCATGATGCCTTCGACGTCGCCCAGTTTATCGCCGGGGACGTAGTTGCCCGCGCCCTCGGGATTCACGCCCAGGTCGTTGTAGATCTGGAAGCGCTCGGGATTGCGGTCGCCCAGGCCGCTGGTGATGGCGCCGCGGTCGTTGGTGCCGGTCGCGTTCGCGCCGCTGTCGGTCATCACGAAGGTGGCGTTCTGGTAGGTGCTGCTCAGCGCCTGCACGTCCTTGGCCACCACGAGCATGCCTTCCAGCGATTCGTAGAAGTCGATCGCATCCGTCTCCGGGTTGAAGACGCTGAAGTTGTCGCTGTCGACGATTTCGGTCGGCGACAGGCGGCCGCCGGCGCCCAGGATGGTCGCGGCCACCGTGTTCCCGCTTGAGAGCACCGTCAGGTTCTCGACATGCGTCAGTTCGGTGACGGTCAGGTTGTTGGCATCGTTGCCGCGGTACTCCTCGACCAGGCCCTGCATCTCGACCATGTCGCCAACCTGCACGGCCGCGGTCGAGAACACGAAAATGGCATCGGAGGTGGCCAGGTTGCCATCGCCTTCCGGATCCTGGATCCAGAAGCCCTTGGTGCCGGTGGTGTCGATGGCGGTGACCACGCCGCGCGTGTTCACCAGCTTGCCGTTGTACGCCGAGGTGTGGCCCGCGCCCTGGATCTCGAAGATGCGGGTCATCGCATCGATGGTCTTGAAGTCGATCGGGTCGCCGCCCGTGCCAGCATACGGGTTGCCGGCGCTGTCGAGCAGCGCGCCGGCGTCCACGCTCATGTGGTACGTGGTGCCGAGCTTGAGGTTCTCGGCCGGGTTGATGATCACGCGCTGGCCGCTGAAGCTCACCTGGGTGGCGTCGTTCACGTCGATCACGCGCACGTCGCCATTGCCGTCGTCGAGGGTGATGCTGCCGCTGCCCGCCTTCATCAGTTCATTGAAGGCCAGCTGCAGGTCGGCTCCCGGCGCCACGGCGAAGGCGTCGTCGGCCGGAATGCTGGAGGACAGTTCCGGCGCGGTGGTGTCGACCCCAGCCGATTCGCTGGTCACCGAGATGTTGTCCACGCCAATCCATTCGTCGCTGCCAACGGCATCGGCGGTGATGATGCGGATCTCGACCTGCGACTGGTTGTTGACGGCCGCCGGCAGCGTCAGTTCGAGGTGGTGCGTCAGCGTCGCCTGGCTCGGGCCGCCGGAAGCATCGGCCACGTAGCCGCCTTCCACCACGGTCCAGTCGCCGGTGCCGCCCACGCGGTACTGCACCGAGACGCGCTGGATCGAGTTGTCCGCGCTGCCGTCGATGTCGCGCAAGTCGACCGAGAAGGTCAGGTTCTGGCGGCCGCTGGCATCCAGGAACAGCACCAGGTGCGGCGCCTGCGCGGTGCCGGAGCCCTGCAGCGCCACCACCGGATCGGCCAGGTGGAATTCGGTCACGCCACCGCTGGTGTAGGTGTTGGGATTGGACTGGTTGGCATTGACGTTGACGACGCGGGTGCCGTCGCCCAGCACGGTGGCCGGATCCTTGCCCGAGTTCGCGAGCTGGTCGCCGCGGTAGCCCATGATGCTCGGGACACCGCTCCAGTCATGGTTTGTCGAGATCAGGCTGGTGTCGCTCCAGTCCTGGAAAAAATTACCGTTTGCCAGCTTGTGAAAGACCATCGACATGCCACGTTCTCCTGTTGTCCGCGCCCGCGGGCGACTGTTATCAATATCGGCGTCTGCCGCGCCGATCGAATTGATTATACAAAACAGTTGCTACAGGAATATGGCAAAAACTTGGCTGTTCGTTATTAGCCACAACGAACGTATTGACAGGGCCGGCGGCGCATCCGCCGGCCCGGAGGGAGAGGAACTTAGACGGCGTCGGGACCGGTTTCGCCGGTGCGGATGCGGATCACCTGCTCGATGTTCTGCACGAAGATCTTGCCGTCCCCGATCTTGCCGGTGCGCGCCGCCTTGATGATGGCGTCCACGACCGAGTCGGCCATCGCATCGTCCACCACCACCTCGATCTTGATCTTGGGGAGGAAGTCGACAACGTACTCGGCGCCCCGGTACAGCTCGGTGTGACCCTTCTGGCGGCCGAACCCCTTCACTTCGGTGACGGTCAGGCCGGTCACGTTCACGTCGGCCAGCGCTTCTCGCACTTCGTCCAGCTTGAACGGTTTGATGACGCAGGTGATCTGTTTCATTGCTTGTCTCCGGTTTGGTTGATCGCGATATCTGGAATCCGGTCGAGGTCGCGCAGCCACACGGTGGCTTCCGAGTCGCTCGGGGCGCGCCAGTCGCCGCGCGGCGACAGCGAGCCGCCGGTGCCGACCTTCGGTCCGTTCGGCACGCAGGAACGCTTGAACTGGCTGCCGCGGAAGAAGCGCGAGACGAAGATGCGCAGCACGCGCTTGATCTCCGCCAGCGTGTACTGGTTGCGCGAGACGTGCGCGCCGTGCGGCCAGTCGCCCTTGCCGCTGTCGTGCCAGGCGCTCCAGGACAGGAATGCGACCTTCGACGGCGCAAAGCCGTAGCGCAGGATGTAGAAGAGGTTGAAGTCCTGCAGCTCGTACGGCCCGATCACGCTTTCGGTGGACTGCTCCGGCTGTCCGCCGGCGCTGCCCGGCACCAGCTCCGGGCTGATGTTGGTGGACAGGACTTCTTCCAGCACCTGCGAGCCGCCGGTGCCCATGGCGCCCGTTTCGGCCACCCAGCGCACCAGGTGCGCGATCAGCGTCTTGGGCACGCTGGCGTTGACGTTGTAGTGGGACATATGGTCGCCCACGCCATACGTGCACCAGCCCAGCGCCAGCTCGCTCAGGTCCCCGGTGCCGGCCACCAGCGCGTTGTGGCGGTTCGCCAGGCGGAACAGGTGGCTGGTGCGCTCGCCCGCCTGCACGTTCTCGAACGTGACGTCGAAGACCGGCTGGCCATCGGCGTACGGGTGGCCGATATCCTTGAGCATCTGCTCGCAGCTCGGACGGATGTCGATTTCGTGCGCGCTGCAGCCCACCACTTCCATCAGCCTGCGCGCCTGCGCCAGCGTGCGTTCGCTGGTCGCGAAGCCCGGCATCGTGTACGCGAGGATGTTGGTGCGCGGCAGTCCCAGGCGGTCCATCACTTTCGCGCACACCAGCAGCGCGTGGGTCGAATCGAGGCCGCCGGAAATGCCGATCACGAGCTTCTGGATGCCGGACGAGCGCAGGCGCTGCTCCAGCCCCTGCACCTGGATGTTGTACACCTCGGTGCAGCGCTCATCGCGCAGCGCCGGGTTGGCCGGCACGTAGGGGAAACGCTGGACGCAGCGCGCCAGCGGCAGCTGCGCGCCCCGCTCCACCGGCACCTCGAAGCGCACCAGCGAGAACAGGGCCACTTCGTCGGCGTGGCGACGCGTGCATTGGCCGAAGGTGGACAGGCGCATGCGCTCGCGCGACAGGCGTTCCAGGTCCACGTCCGCGGAGATGAGGTGCGATCCGTTGGCAAAGCGCGGCGCCTCGGCCAGCAGCTCGCCGTTTTCGTAGATGATGGCCTGCCCGTCCCAGGCCATATCGGTGGTCGATTCGCCCAGGCCGGACGATGTATACATATAGGCGGCCAGGCAGCGCGCCGACTGCTGCCCCACCAGCTGGTGCCGGTAGGCGGCCTTGCCAACCACCGCGTTCGATGCGGACAGGTTGACCAGCACCGTGGCCCCGGCCATCGCCGCGTACGACGACGGCGGCACCGGCACCCAGGCGTCCTCGCAGATCTCCACGTGGAAGCGCAGGTTCTCGATGTTGGCTACTTCGAACAGCAAACCGGTGCCGAACGGGACGCGCTGCTCCAGCAGGTCGATCTCGTTGACGGTGGCGCTGTCGGCGGCATTGAACTGGCGCGCCTCGTAGAACTCGCTGTAATTCGGCAGGAAGCTCTTCGGCACCGCACCGAGCAGCTGGCCGCCGGCGACCACCACCGCGCAGTTATATAACAGGTGCTCGACCCGCAGCGGCAGGCCCACGACCAGCGCCGCCGGGATGTCGTTCGATGCCTCGACGATCTCCGCCAGCGCGGCCAGGCACCCGTCCAGCAGCGCGCGCTGGTGGAACAGGTCGTCGCAGGTGTAGGCCGACAGGCCGAGCTCCGGGAACGCGACCAGCACCGCGCCCCCTTGCGCCGCCTCGCGCGCCAGCCGGATGGTCTCTGCGGCGTTGAACTCGGGATCGGCGACGCGGCCCTGGGGAATGCCGACCGCCACACGGGCGAAGCCGTGCGCGTACAGGTTGAAAAATTCGTTCATCGATTTTGCGTAGAATGCATTGACGGATGCATAACGGACAAAAATGAATTATCGCACGCATATCGCTTCCTCCCTCGCCGAAGTCGGACAGGCCGCATGGGACGCGCTCGCCGCCAGCCAGGAGCGCCCGAATCCCTTCCTGTCCTTCGCCTTCCTGCATGCGCTGCACGAATCGGGCAGCGCCTCGCGCGCCACCGGCTGGGACCCGCACTACGTCTGCCTCTACGACGGCGAGACGCTGGCGGCCGCCCTGCCGCTCTACCTCAAGTGGCACTCGTACGGCGAATACGTGTTCGACTGGGCCTGGGCCGACGCCTACCGCAGGCACGGCCTGGAGTACTACCCGAAGCTCCTGTCCGCGATCCCGTTCACGCCGGTCGCCGGCCCGCGCCTGCTGGCCCGCGACGCCCACGCGCGCGCAGCGCTCATCGAAGCGCTGCTGGCGATGCAGGATGCGCTGCAGGCCTCGTCCACCCACGTGCTCTATCCTCCGCCCGAGCACACGGCACTGCTGCAGGACGCGGGTTTCATGCTGCGCAGCGGTGTCCAGTTCCACTGGCTGAACCGCGGCTACCGCGACTTCGAGCAGTTCCTGTCCTCGCTGGACCGCAAGAAGGCCAAGAACATCCGCGCCGAGCGGCGCCGCGTGGCCGAAGCGGGAATCGAGATGCAGCGCATCCGCGGCGCCGACGCCAGCGACGAGGACTGGCGCTTCTTTCATGCCTGCTACGTCGCGACCTACCGCGCCCACCATTCGACGCCCTACCTCAACCTCGATTTCTTCCGCCGCATCGGGCGCGACATGCCGGGCAACATCCTGCTGGTGCTGGCCCGCCGCGCGGGCCGGCCGATTGCGGCATCGCTGGTCATCTACGGCAGCGATGCGTTGTATGGACGCTACTGGGGCGCGCTCGAATACGTCCCTGCCCTGCACTTCGAGGCCGCGTATTACCAGCCGCTGGAATTCTGCATCGAGCAAGGCATCCCTGTATTCGAGGGCGGCGCCCAGGGCGAGCACAAGATGGCGCGGGGCTTCCTGCCGACCCGCACCTGGTCGGCGCACCGGCTGGCACACCCCGCCTTTGCCGATGCAGTCGAACGGTTTTTGGCGCGCGAGGCCGGCGGCATCGACAGCTATCTGGACGAACTGACCGAGCGCACCCCGTTCCGGTCCTAGTGCCGAACCTGTATAGTCGCGGATATTCATAAAACAAGGGGGAAAGCGGTGCTCGAACGATTCTTCAAGCTGAATGAAAACGGAACCAATGTGCGGACGGAGCTGCTGGCCGGCCTGACCACGTTCCTGACCATGGCCTACATCATCTTCGTCAACCCGGCCATCCTCGGCGACGCCGGCATGCCGAAGGACGCGGTATTCGTTGCCACCTGCCTGGCCGCGGCGCTCGGCACGGCCATCATGGGCCTGTACGCCAACTACCCGATCGCGATGGCGCCGGGCATGGGCCTGAACGCCTACTTCGCCTACGTCGTGGTGCTGGGCATGGGCGTGCCGTGGCAGACCGCGCTGGGCGCAGTGTTCATCTCCGGCGCGCTGTTCGTGCTGGTTAGCGTGGTCGGGCTGCGGGAACTGATCATCAAGGGCATTCCGCAGTCGCTGCGGATCGGCATCACGGTCGGCATCGGCCTGTTCCTGGCGCTAATCGCGCTGAAGAACGCCGGCATCGTGGTCGACAACCCGGCCACGCTGGTCGGCATCGGCGACCTGCACGCGGTTCCGGCGATCCTGGCGGTGATCGGCTTCCTGCTGATCGTCGCGCTCGATAAGCTCAAGGTGCGCGGCGCGATCCTGATCGGCATCCTGGCCGTGACGGTGCTGTCCTTCGTGTTCGGCGGGCAGGAGTTCAAGGGCGTGATGTCGCTGCCGCCGTCGCTCGACTCGACCCTGTTCAAGCTCGACATCCCTGGCGCGCTCTCGATGGGCATCATGAACGTGGTGCTGGTGTTCTTCCTGGTCGAGCTGTTCGACGCGACCGGCACGCTGATGGGCGTGGCGCGCCGCGCCGGCCTGCTCGTGCCAGGCAAGATGGAACAGATGAACAAGGCGCTGCTGGCCGACAGTACCGCGATCGTGGCCGGCTCCGTGCTGGGTACATCCAGCACCACCGCCTACATCGAAAGCGCCTCGGGCGTGCAGGCGGGCGGACGCACCGGCCTGACCGCGATCGCGGTGGCCGTGCTGTTCCTGGCCTGCCTGTTCTTCGCGCCGCTGGCAGGCGCGGTGCCGGCCTACGCGACCGCTCCGGCGCTGCTGTTCGTGGCCTGCCTGATGCTGAGCGACCTGGCGCAGGTGGACTGGGAAGACACCACTGAAAGCGTGCCTGCGGCGATCTGCGCCCTGATGATGCCGTTCACGTACTCGATCGCCCAGGGCATCGCCTTCGGCTTCGTCGCCTACGCCGCGCTCAAGCTCCTGAGCGGCAAGGCGCGTGGCGTGGCGATCGTCACCTGGGTCATCGCGGCGATCTTCCTGTTCCGCTTCATCTACCTCGGCGCCGCCTGAACACGGCCCACTGTCCGCACCGGACGTCTCACCTCCTCCCGGCCGGCTGATCGCGCACGGCGACGCCGGCCGGCGGCCGCGCCGGGGTTTCTGCACCTGACCCGCCGGCCCGGTGGCTTGCATCCCGGCCAGCCCGAACTGGATGTGCATTTCTGCACAACAGGGGTGCGTGTTGTTATCTATTCATCCAAACTCAACCAAGGCACACTGCTGAGCATGCGAGCCTGAACGCACGCCGCTATCCAAAAATAGGGAGACACGCAATGCGCCTTACCGAGAAAAATCTGAAGCTGCTTCACCGTACCGCCATTTCCACCGCCGTCCTGATCGCAATTTCAGGTGGCACGACCGGTCTGGCCCACGCCCAGGAAGACAATGCCGCGGCGCCCGCCGCCAACGCCGACGCTCCGGCCAAGGTCATTGTGACGGCGCGCCGGCGGACTGAATTGATCCAGGACGTGCCGGGTGCGGTGACCGCGATTACGGGTGCGGAGCTGGAAAAACAGGGCATTCCCGACATCACCGCCCTCACCGAGAAGGTTCCCAACACCACGCTGAAGTCCTCGCGGGGCACGAACACCACGTTAACCGCATTCATCCGGGGCATCGGCCAGCAGGACCCGGTGGCCGGTTACGAACAGGGCGTCGGCATCTATCTCGACGACGTCTACCTCGCGCGCCCGCAGGGTGCGCTGACTGACATTTACGACCTGGAGCGCATCGAAGTGCTGCGCGGCCCCCAGGGTACGCTGTACGGCCGCAATACCATCGGCGGCGCGGTCAAGTATGTGACCCGCAAACTGTCTCCGAAACCCACTCTGGATGCCAAGTTCACCTTCGGTAAGTATGGGCAGAAGGACCTCGTCCTGAAAGGCAGCACCCCGGTCTCGGACATGCTGCGCCTGGGCGCGACCATCGGCACGTTCAACCGTGACGGTTACGGCCGCAACGTCATCAACGGCAGGGACAACTATGACAAGGATGTGCTGGCCGGCCGCATCAGCGCCGAACTGACGCCAACCAGCGACCTGTTCGTACGCTTCAGCGCCGACCGCACCGTCGATAAATCGCAACCAAAGCAGGGCTACCGCATCACCAACGGCCCGGCCCCGGACAACCTGCCGCCGCTGGCCGGCTTGTACGACACCCGCGCCAACCTGTATGCCGTGAACGGCCACGAACAGGAGGTCACGAACGAGGGCGCGTCCCTGCTGATCGACTACGCGATCGACCCGACACTGTCGGTCAAATCGATCAGCGCGTACCGTAAGGGCAAATCGTACGCGCCAATCGATTTCGACTCGATGAACACCCCGCTGTTCGAAGCACCATCGATCTATAGCGACAAGCAGACGAGCCAGGAATTCCAGCTGACCTACACCGGCTCGCGCCTGCAGGGCGTGGCGGGCGTGTTCTTCATGAAAGCGAATGCCTTCAACGAGTTCGACGTGCTGTACAACGCCGCCGGCGGCCTGTCGCTCTACACGCTGGACGACATCGACACCAAGACCTGGGCGGTGTTCGCCGACGCCAGCTACAGCTTGACCGACACCTTCAACATCACGCTCGGCGGCCGCTACACCGACGACGAGCGCCGCGCACGCATCTTCAAGCGCACCTATCTCGGCCTCAAAGGGTCGCCGACACTGGGCAATCCGTCCGCCATCGGCCTGCCGGCCAACACCGACCTGGGCATGAACGACCTGCAACGCACGGACAAGAAGTTCACTCCGAAGCTCGGCTTCGGCTGGAAACTGGCGCCGCAACACAACCTGTACAGCACCTATTCGCAAGGCTTCAAAGGCGGCATGTTCGACCCGCGCATGGACCTGGCGGCAACGGGCGGCCCGAACAGCGCCGTGTCGCAGGAAAAGCGCAAGGGCGTCAATCCTGAAGAAGTCAGCACGATCGAACTGGGCCTGAAATCGGCGCTGCACGGCGACCGCGTGCTGACCAATGCCGCGGTGTTCTATACGGACTACAAGAACGTCCAGATCCCGGGCTCGATTCCAACCTATGACGCAGCCGGCAACGTGAATGGTTTCGCGGGCAGCCTGACCAATGCCGGCAAGGCAAAGATCAAGGGTGTCGAGCTGGAAGCGGTCGCCTACCTGACTGACTCGTTGAACATGAGCGCGATGTACAGCTACATCGACGCCGAGTACAAGGAATGGATGGTGGCGAAAGGTGCAGGCCTGGTGAACATCGCCGGCAGCACCGAGTTCCAGAACACGCCGAAGCATTCCGCGAACGTCTCCGTGAACTACGAGTGGCCGCTGGCCGCGATGGGTCGCGCGGGCAAGCTGCGACTGATGAACAGCCTGTCCTACAAGGGCGATGTGTACCAGACCGAGATTGCGCGCCCTACCGGCATCGCCTCGCTCGATGCCCTGGTTCCCGGCAACCTGATGCTGGCCCAGGGAGGCTTCTCGCTGTGGGACGCCAGCCTGGTGTGGACCAGCGCCGACCGCAAGATCGAAGTCGGGCTGCATGGCCGCAACCTGACCGACAAGCGCTACAAGGTGGCGGGCTACAACTTCTCCGGCTTCTTCAACACCGTCACGGCGTTCTACGGCGATCCGCGCACCGTCAAGGCGACGCTCAACCTGAAGTACTGATCTGTTGCCACAAAAAGAAAGGGCGCCGTGAGGCGCCCTTTTTTTTGGCGTGCCGCGCTAGCGCGGCACCGGCGTTGGGACGGCCGGCGGATGGGCAAACAAGCCCGGTTGCGCGTCCGCATACTCGCGCAGCAGGTTCCATACGGCGCGCACGCGCGGCAGGCGGTACAGGTCCACCGGCGCCACCATCCAGTACGCCCGCTCTGCAAACACTTCGTCCTGCATGATCGGCACCAGGCTGCCATCAGCGGGGATCACGTACGGCGGCGCCATCATCAGTCCGAGTCCGGCGGCGGCGGCCTCGGCCTGCGCCATCATGCCGGTACAGCACAGGCGGCGGCGCGGCGTGAAGCCGAGCTCGTCAAGAAAATTGAGCTCGTTGCTGGCCAACCGGTCCTGCACGTAATCGACGAAATCGAGCCCGGCCAGGTCGGCCCGGCTGCGCACCGGATGGCGCGCCAGGTAGTCGGGCGAGCCGTACAGGTATACCCGGAACGAGGCCAGCCGGGTGACCATGTAGCGTCCGCTGTTCGGCGCATCCAGCGTCACGCCCAGGTCGGCCTCGCGGTTGGCCAGGTTGGCGAAGCGCGGCTGCACCAGCAAGTCGATCGACAGCTCCGGATGCGATTGCAGGAAACGCGCCAGCAGCGGCGTGATGACCCGGACACCCAGCACCTCGGGCACGCCCAGGCGCACCACGCCGCGCACCCCGACCCGATTGCCGGAGAGCTGGTCCTGCGCCGCCAGCACCGCGCTTTCCATCGCCTCGGCATGCGGCAGCAGCGCCAGCCCCATTTCGGTCAGCTCATACCCCTCGCGCGAGCGGTCGAACAAGGTCGAGCCCAGCTGGGTCTCGAGGCGGTCGATCCGGCGCGCCACCGTCGTGTGCTCGACTTCCAGGCCGCGCGAGGCGCCCGACAAGGTGCCAGTGCGAGCCAGCTCGAGGAAATAACGCAGGTCCGTCCATTCAGGCAGGGTTTTCATGCGGGACATTGTGCATCAATGCACAGCCGTATGGCAATTTCTTCCTTACACCCTGCTGCGCTGCCGGCCTAGAATCCTTGCATCACCTAATCGAGCACCGACATGGATACCTTGAACATCAGCAGCCTCGTCGCCTACCACGCCCGCTACCGGCCCGAGGCGCGGGCCTTGTCCTGCGGCGGGCAGTGGTTGTCGTGGCAGCAGCTGGGCCGGCGCATCGACCGGCTTGCGCACGGCATGCGCGCCGCGGGCGTCAGCCACGGCGACCGCGTCGTGACGGTGCTGGCCAATTGCGTGGAACTGATCGATGTCTACTGGGCCTGCGCGCGCATCGGCGCGGTAGCCGTGCCGCTGTCGCCGCTGCTGATGCCCTCGGGGCTGCGCACCCTGCTGGCCGACGCCGCCCCTGCCCTGCTGTTCTGCAGCGCCGCGACCGAGGCAGTCAGCCTCGAGGCCAGCACCGGGCTCGGCTGCCGTTGCATCCGCACCGGAGAGGCGTACGACGACTTTGTGCGCGAGGAGCCGCTCGCCCCGGTGAACGCCGCCGTCGCACCCGACGACCTGTGCAACATCATGTACACCAGCGGCACCACCGGCCTGCCCAAGGGTATCGCGCTGACCCACCGCATCCGCTCCCATTATGCAACCCTGCTGGCCAACGCCTGGCGCATGAGCGCCGGCTCGGTGGTCCTGCATACCGGCGCCCTGGTATTCAACGGCGCCTTCGTGACACTGATGCCGGCGCTGATGACAGGCGCCGCCTACATCCTGCACCAGCAATTCGACGCCGCCGCGTTTGTCGAGACGGTCGAGCGCGAGCGCGTCACCCATACGATGCTGGTGCCGTCGCAGCTGGCAGCCATCCTCGACCTGCCAGGCTTCGATCCCGCGCGCCTGGCATCGCTCGAAGTGCTGGTCTCGCTCGGCGCGCCGTTGCCGCTGGCGCACAAGGAACGGCTGGAGTCGGTCCTGCCGTCTCGCCTGCACGAGCTGTACGGCCTCACCGAAGGCTTCGTCACCATCCTGGACCGGGCCGACACGGCGCGCAAGCGGGGCTCGGTGGGCATCCCGCCGCCCTTCTTCGAGTTGCGCATCATCGACGAGCGTGGCCAGCCGCTGGCGCCGGGCGAGGTGGGCGAGATCGCCGGCCGCGGACCGTTCCTGATGCCTGGCTACTACAACAAGCCCGAGCTGACCGCGCAGGCACTGAGGGACGGCTGGCTGATGACGGGCGACCTCGGCTACGTCGATGAGGACGGCTTCCTCTACCTGGTCGACCGCAAGAAGGACATGATCGACTCGGGCGGCGTGAAAGTCTACCCGCACGACATCGAGGAGGTGGTCGCGCGCCACCCTCAGGTCGCCGAAGTGGTGGTGTTCGGCGTACCTGACGATAAATGGGGCGAGACGCCAATGGCAGCCGTGCAGTTGCGGCCAGGCGCAGTGATCGATGCCGACGCCTTGCGCGCCTGGATCAATGAACGCGTCGGCGCGCGCTACCAGCGCGTCAGCCAGGTCATGCTGGTGACCGATTTCCCGCGCAGCGTCGCCGGCAAGATCCTCAAGCGGGTCCTGCGCGAGCCCTTCTGGGCCGGACGCGACCGCGCCATTTAAGGCTGTGCATTAATGCACACACGGTGGGCGCGCTCTTGCCTTTCTAACAGGGTTCTTTTGGCGCACACTGCGCAGCATGCAGCTCCCTGTTCCTATCCGCAACCCTCTCAACGGGGCAAACTAGTCGATGTTCTCTGAAATCACTTACCAAAGCACCGATGGCCTGTCCCTGTACGCCCGGGACTACGCGCCCGCCAGTGGCCCGGGGCGCCTGCCGGTGATCTGCATCCACGGCCTGACCCGCAACTCCTCCGACTTCGACGAAGTCGCCCCGTGGATCGCCGGCCAGGGCCGGCGCGTACTGGCGGTCGACGTGCGCGGCCGCGGCAACTCGGCCTATGACCCCGATCCGAGCCACTACAACCCGATGGTGTATGCCGGGGATGTCATCAAGCTGGCGCACGACCTGGGCATCCAGCGTGCGGTGTTCATTGGCACCTCGATGGGCGGGCTGATCACGATGACGCTGGCGCTGCGCCGGCGCAGCCTGATCGCCGCCGCGGTCCTGAACGACATCGGCCCGGCCATTTCGCTGCGCGGCCTGGAACGCATCGCTACCTATGTCGGCAAGGACCATGCCCCCTGTTCATGGGATGAAGCGGTGGATTACACGCGCAGCATTAACGCCTGCGCGTTCCCGTCGAACACCGACGCGGACTGGCTCAAATGGGCGCAGCGCGGTTTTGTCGAGACCGGGCCCGGCCAGTTGGCGATGCGTTATGACCCGAATATCGCCGTGCCCATCAAGGCCGGCAAGATCAAGCCCAGCTCGATGATCGCACGCTACGCTTTCCGCCGGCTGGCGCGCTCGCGCCCGACCCTTCTGATCCGCGGCGAACTGTCCGACCTGATTGAACCGGAACAGGTGGCGATGATGCGCGCGGCTGCGCCGGGGATGAGCTTCGCCGAAGTAGCGGGCGTCGGCCACGCGCCGATGCTGATGGAAACCGAGGCCCAGGCCGCATTGCGCGCCTTCCTCGCACGCGTCGATTGAACGGGAACGCAGGCCGATGAACCTTTCCGGAAAAACCATCGTCGTGACTGGCGGCGCGCAGGGAATTGGCTTGGCGATCGCACAGCGCTGCGCCACCGACGGCGCCAGCGTCGCCGTGTGGGACTACCAGGCAGATGCCATTGCCGGCGCGCTCGAACGCATCGGCGAGCGCGCGCCGCGCGCCGAAGTGGCGGGCTTCGTCGTCGACGTATCGGACCTCCTGGCCGTGCAACACGCAGTCAAGGCCACGCTGGCGCGCTTTGCCAGCATCGACGGGCTGGTCAACAATGCCGGCGTGGTCGCCGACGCCCAGTTGACCAAGATGAGCGAAGCCCAGTGGGACCGCGTCATCGATATCAACCTCAAGGGCGTATTCAATTGCACCCGCGCGTGCGTCGACGCCCTGCTCGCGAGCAGCGGCGCGATTGTCAACATCTCGTCGATTGTCGGCATGTCCGGCAATTTCGGCCAGACCAACTACGCCGCCGCCAAGGCCGGGGTGCTCGGGATGAGCAAGACCTGGGCGCGCGAACTCGGGCGCAAGGGCGTGCGCAGCAACGCGATTTGTCCCGGCTTTATCGAAACCCCGATCCTGTCGTCCATGCCGGCCAGGGTGGTGGACGAGATGGTGGCGCAGGTGCCCCAGAAACGCATGGGCCAGCCCGGCGAAGTCGCTGCCGCGGCAGTCTTCCTGCTGTCGGGCGAGGCAAGTTACATTAATGGCGCAACGCTCGAGGTAACGGGCGGATTGACCCTCTGAAGGAGACAACATGAAAAAACTGATACCCCTGCTGGTCGCCGGCGCCTTCGTGGCCGGCACCGCGCATGCCGCAGGACCGGATTACAAGATTGCGCTTATCACCGGCAAGACCGGCCTGTTCGAGCCGTACGCCAGGGAGACCGAGACCGGCTTCATGATGGGGCTGGAATACCTGACCGGCGGGAAGATGGAAGTCAACGGCCGCAAGATCAAGGTCATCATCAAGGACGACCAGAGCAAGCCTGACCTGGGGCGCACCCTGCTGGCCGAAGCCTATGGCGACGACAAGGCCGACATCGCCGTCGGTACCTCATCGTCCGGCTCGGCGCTGGCCATGCTGCCGATCGCCGCCGAGTTCAAGAAGATCCTCATCGTCGAACCGGCCGTCGCCGACGCCATCACCGGCCAGCACTGGAACCGCTATATCTTCCGCACCGCGCGTAATTCGATGCAGGATGCGCTGGCCGCGGCCTCCACCTTCAAGAACGGCAGCGTGGCCTTCCTGGCACAGGACTACGCGTTCGGAAAGGACGCCATCAAAGCCGGCAAGGAAGCCCTCGCGACCGTCGGCAGCAAGGCGCGCGTGGTGCATGAGGAATACGCACCGATGACGACGACCGACTTCACCGCGCCGGCGCAGCGCATCTTCGCCAAGCTGAAGGACCAGCCCGAGCCGCGCGTGCTGGCCATCGTGTGGGCCGGTCCGAACCCGTTGAACAAGATTGCCGACATGCGGCCCGAACGCTACAACATCGCGCTCGTCCCTGGCGGCAACACGCTGCCGGTGCTGAAGACCTGGAAGGCGTACGCCGGCACCGAAGGCACGATCTACTACTACCACGGCTTCCCGAAGAACAAGATGAACGACTGGTTCGTGGCCGAGCACATGAAGCGCCACAAGTCGCCGCCCGACATGTTCACCGCGGGCGGCTTTGCGGCCGCGAGCGCGGTGTACAACGCGCTGTCGAAAGCCAAATCGACCGATACCGAGAAGCTGATCGCCACCATGGAAGGCATGGAATTCGACACCCCGAAGGGCAAGATGACCTTCCGCAAGCAGGACCACCAGGCGCTGCAGCCGATGTACCACTTCCGCATCAAGAAGCAGCCGAAGACCGAATGGGACCTGCTCGAACTGGTGCGCGAGATCCCGGCCAGCGAACTGCCGCTCCCGATCCGCAACAAGCGCTGACCCGATGCACGACGCAAGCAAACCTTCCCTCTCCGCCCGCGATCTGACGATCCGGTTTGGCGGCCACGTCGCAGTCAACGGCGTGACCGCCGACTTTTATCCCGGCCAGCTGACCGTGATCGTCGGCCCCAACGGGGCCGGCAAGACCACCTTCTTCAACCTGGTCTCCGGCCAGCTGCCCGCCACCTCCGGCCAGGTGCTGCTCGGCGGGCGCGACATCACCTCGCAGGGCGCAGCGCGCCGCACCCGCCTGGGCATCGGCCGCGCCTTCCAGCTGACCAACCTGTTCCCCAACCTGTCGGTGAAGGAAAACGTGCGCCTCGCGGTGCAGAGCCGCGCCGGTGTCGGCCTGAACATGTTCTCGCTGTGGTCCGGCCACCGCGAGCTGATCGAACGCGCCGAACACTATCTGTCGCGCGTGGCGATGCAGGACCAGCGCGACACCACCGTCGCCGCCCTGTCGCACGGCGACAAGCGCAAGCTCGAGGTGGCGATCCTGCTCGCGCTCGAACCGGGCGTGATGATGTTCGACGAGCCGACCGCGGGCATGAGCGTGGACGAGGTGCCGGTGGTGCTGGACCTGATCCACCAGGTCAAGGCCGAAGGAAACAAGACCGTGCTCCTGGTCGAGCACAAGATGGACGTGGTGCGCTCGCTGGCCGACCGCATCATCGTGCTGCACAACGGGACGCTGGTTGCGGACGGCGATCCGGCCGGGGTCATGGCCTCGAGCATCGTGCAGGAAGCGTATCTGGGAACTGCCACACATGACTGATTCACTGCTTACCCTGTCCGGCGTGCACACGCACATCGGCCAGTACCATATTCTCCAGGGCGTCGACCTTGAAGTCCCGCGCGGCGGCCTGTCCGTCCTGCTGGGCCGCAACGGCGCCGGCAAGACCACCACCTTGCGCACGATCATGGGGCTGTGGAAGGCCAGCGCCGGCAGCATCACCTTCGACGGCCGCGCCATCGCCGCCCTGCCGACGCCCGACATCGCGCGCGCCGGCGTGGCCTATGTGCCGGAGTCGATGGCGGTGTTTTCCGACCTGACCGTGCGCGAGAACCTCTACCTGGCCGCGCGTAGCGGGCCGATGGATACCGCGCGCCTGGAATGGATCTTCGAATTCTTCCCGGCGCTGAAGAAATTCTGGAACTACCCGGCCGGCAACCTCTCAGGAGGCCAGAAGCAGATGGTGGCGATCGCCCGCGCGATTGTCGAGCCGCGCGCACTGCTGCTGGTGGACGAGCCGACCAAGGGCCTGGCGCCGGCGATCGTGCAAAGCCTGATCGAGGCGTTCCGGCAGCTCAAGCAGACCAACACCACGGTGCTGCTGGTCGAACAGAACTTCAACTTCGTCAAGCAGCTCGGCGACACCGTCTCCGTGATGGACGACGGCCGCATCGTGCATGCCGGACGGATGGCCGAACTGGCCGAGGACCGCGACCTGCAGCAGCGCCTGCTCGGCCTGTCGCTCGACGCGCACCAATAGGATGGACACCGTGAGAACCGAACCCACTACCCCTGCCACCAGCGGCGCAGCCAGGCTGCAGCCGGCCGCGCAGGACGCCCTGCCTGCGCTCCCGCGCGACATCGCGCCGCTGCTGCTGGTGCCTGCCCTGCTGCTGTTGACGCTTCCCCTGATCGGCGACTTCCCGATCTGGCTCACGCTCACCATCGCCGGCCTCGCCATGGGCATGATGATCTTCATCATGGCCAGCGGCCTGACGCTGGTGTTCGGCCTGATGCACGTGCTGAACTTCGGCCACGGCGCCTTCATATCGGTCGGCGCCTTTACCGCCACGCTGGTGCTGCTGCCGATGCAGGGCTGGATGGAGGCCGACTCCTTGGCCATGAACCTGGCCGCACTCGGCCTCGCCGTGACCGCCGCGATGGCCATGACCGCCCTCCTCGGCTGGGCCTTCGAGCGCGTCGTGATCATGCCGGTGTACGGCCAGCACCTCAAGCAGATCCTGGTGACCATGGGCGGCATGATCGTCGCCGAACAGCTGATCAACGTGATCTGGGGACCGGACGCGATCGCGCTGGCCCTGCCGACCGCGCTGCGCGGCTCGATCCTGCTGGGCGACGCGGCCATCGAAAAGTACCGCATGGTGGCGGTGGTGGTCGGGCTGGCGGTCTTCGCGGGCATGGTGCTGGTCCTGAACCGCACCAAGATCGGCCTGCTGGTGCGCGCGGGCGTGGAGAACGGCGAGATGGTCGAAGCGCTCGGCTACCGCATCCGCCGCCTGTTCGTGTATGTGTTCGCGGCCGGTTCCGCACTCGCGGGCCTGGGCGGCGTGATGTGGGGCCTGTACAAGGAGACGCTGACGGCGGCCATGGGCGCCGAGGTGATGGTCATGGTCTTCATCGCGGTCATCATCGGCGGCCTGGGTTCCGTCACCGGCTGCTTCATCGGCTCGGTCCTGATGGCGCTGGTGGCCAACTACGCCGGCTTCATGGCGCCGAAAGTGGCGCTGGTCTCGAACATCATCCTGATGATGGCGATCCTGCTCTGGCGTCCCGCTGGGCTGCTGAGGAAATAACATGCTCAAGAACATACTGTCGGGCGACCTGCCGCGCAGCCGCATGCTGTCGCTGCTGCTGGCCGCCATTGTCATCGGCCTGGCGCTGGCGCCTTTCGTCACACAGGGCGCGCGCCCGCTCAACACGGCCGCCACCATCTGCATCTACATCGTGCTGGTCGCCTCCTACGACCTGCTGCTCGGGTACACCGGCATCGTCTCGTTCGCGCACACCATGTTCTTCGGGATCGGCGCCTACGGTGTCGGCCTGGCGCTGGCCAAGGGCGATCCGGGCTGGGCACAGGTCGCGCAGGGACTGGCGATGGCGCTGGCGCTGACCGCGGTGCTGGCCTTCCTGGTGGGCCTGTTCGCGCTGCGCGTGCGCGCCATCTTCTATTCGATGATCACGCTGGCGGTGGCATCCTCGTTCGCGGTGCTGGCCTCGCAGTATTCGGATCTGACCGGCGGCGAGGACGGCAAGACCTTCAGCGCGCCGGAGATCCTGTCGCCGGCCTACACCCTGTTCGAAACCGAGGTGTTCGGTCGCGTCATCGACGGCAAGGTCATCGCCTACTACCTGGTGTTCTTCGGCTGCGTGCTGCTGTTCCTGTTCCTGCTGCGGATCGTGAACTCGCCGTTCGGCCGCGTGCTGCAGGCGATCCGCGAGAACGAGTTCCGCGCCGAGGCGCTCGGCTACCGCACCGTGGTCTACCGCATCTGGGCCAACTGCCTCGCGGCCCTGGTTGCGGCGCTGGCCGGCGCGCTGATGGCGCTGTGGCTGCGCTACGTCGGACCGAAGACCATGCTCGGATTCGAAGTCATGACCGACATCCTGCTGATCGTCGTCATCGGCGGCATGGGGACCATGTACGGCGCGGTGGTCGGCGCGACCCTGTTCATCGTGACCCAGAACTACCTGATGGAGCTGATGGGCCGCGCGTCGGAATCGATGGCCGCGGTGCCGATGCTGGCGGCCGCCTTCCACCCGGACCGCTGGCTGCTGTGGCTGGGCGTGCTGTTCATCCTTTCCGTGTATTTCTTCCCTACCGGCATTGTCGGCAAGCTGCGCGGACTGCGGCGCGCCTGATCCAATCCGTGCGCGGCCGCAAAACCTGCGTCCGCGCGCTCCCCCCTCATGGCGGAGGTTGAATAAAAATCAACTGAAGCCATTTTGGCATCTTTATTATTGAAATCGCAACACCCGGCCATGCCCGGGTTCTCCGTGACGTATCCGACTGGGGGCGATTCCATGAAACTTCTCACATCCATGCTTACCGCTGCGGCGCTGGCCCTCTCCAGTGCGGCGTATGCGGACTCGCCGGCGCCCTCGACGCTGGCCGAACAATTCGATAACCCGTCGTCGATGCCGGGCTGGGTCTCGCTCAACCAGAGCACCCACCCGGGCCAGGGATGGTTCCAGGGCAATGCGGGCGTCTTCAGCGCGCACTCGGGCGCGCCGGACTCCTACCTCGCGGCCAACTACCTCACCTCTTCGCTCGACGAGGGGACGATCGACCTGTGGCTGATTTCGCCGGTGCTCAGCCTGAACGGAGCGACACAGTTTTCGTTCCACGCCCGCTCGGCCGGCGGGGCCGGCTACATGGACGGGCTGGAAGTCCTGTACGGCTATGGCACCGGGACCGACGTCACCGCCTTCGTGTCGCTGGGCAGCATGATGCCGGTCCCCGACACCTGGACCGCATTCCAGGCCAGCATCAACGCCACCGGCGAAGGCCGCTTTGCCGTGCGCTACCACGGCGCCGCCCAGCTTTCCAACTACGTCGGCATCGACTCCATGACGATGACCGCCCCGGTGCCCGAACCGGCCACCTACGTCATGCTGTGCATCGGCCTGGCGGCCCTGCTGGGCTTCCGCCACAGCCGCGCCATGGTCGCTTGCGGGGCGATCGCCATCAGCTCGGCGGCGTTCGCCGGCGGCCAGGCGCCGGAAGGCGGCATGGTCGTGGTGCGCGATCCGCAGACCGGCCAGCTGCGCGCCCCCACTCCCGCCGAGTTCCGGGCGCTGACCGGGCTGGCAACCTCGCTCCAGGCCGGCAAGGTGGCGCCGGCCGCCCCTTCCGTGCGGCGTGCGGACGGCACCGTCCGGCGCAGCATGGGCAGCGAGGCCATGACCTACTCCGTGGTATCGCGCGACAAGAACGGCAAGCTGACGATCGAATGCGTCACCGGCGAGCACGCCGCGCAGGAGGCCGCCGGCGAAAAGGAGCATGGCCATGAAACCCGCTGACCTGATGCGCAGCACCGCGCTTGCACTCGCGCTGGCCTGCGCCTGCGGCGCCGCCCAGGCCGGCGCCACCATCACCATCATCAACGCCAACAATCCCGGCGTGGGCTTCAACGACCCGACCCCGGTTGCCCCCATCGGCGGGAACCCCGGCACCACGCTCGGCCAGCAGCGCCTGAATGCGTTCACCCACGCGGCCAACATCTGGGGCGCGACCATCAACAGCCCGATCGAGATCCGCATCCGCGCCGCTTTCGTGCCGATGTTCTGCACCGCTAACAGCGCCGTCCTGGGCGCAGCCGGCACCGCCGACATCTTCGCGGAATTCGCCAACTCGCCGCGCCCGGAGAGCTGGTATCCGAGCGCGCTGGCCAGCAAGATCGCCGGCGAGGACCTGCCCGGCGCCGGCTCCCCGCACATCGTGGCCAACTTCAACTCGCGCCTAGGGCTGTTCGCCGACTGCCTGCCCGGTTCGCCCTACTACCTCGGGCTGGACGCCAACCATGGCACCAGCGTGGACCTGGTGGCCGTGCTGCTGCACGAAATGGCGCACGGACTGGGCTTCCAGACCTTCACCAACGGGCAGAGCGGCAACCGGATCGAAGGCCGCCCATCCGTGTGGGACCACTACCTGACCGACAGCCGCACTGGCAAGAACTGGGCCGCGATGGACAATGCGGAGCGCCAGTCCTCCGCCGTCAGCGGCAACGCGCTGGTCTGGTCCGGCACTTACGTCAACGCCGCCGCCAGCACCGTGCTCGCGCCCATGCCCAACCTGGCGATCAGCGGATCGGCCGCGGGCGACGCCAGCGGCAACTACCTGGTCGGCGAGGCGACGTTCGGCCCGCCGCTGTCCTCATCCGGCGTGACCGGCCAGCTGATGCCGGTGGTCGACCAGGGCAACGGCACCGGCCTGGCCTGCGCGCCGCTGTCGGCGGCGAACGCACGCGCGGTGAAGGGCAACGTCGCGCTGGTCGACCGCGGCACCTGCACCTTCGTCATCAAGGCCAAACATGTGCAGGACGCCGGCGGGATCGGGATGGTGGTGGCGGACAATGCGCCGGGCGACGTGCTTGCGCTGGGCGGGACCGACCCGTCGATCACCATCCCTGCCGTGCGCGTGTCGCAGGCTGACGGCGTCCGGCTCAAGGCCCGCCTGGCCTCGCGCTCGCGCACCCAGTCCGGCGTGGTGGCCAGCCTGGGCGTGGACCCGGGCCGGCTCGCCGGCATGGGCTCCAACGGCATGGTCATGATGTATTCGCCGGTCGAGTACCAGCCCGGTTCGTCGGTATCGCACTTCAGCACCGACGGGCGGCCGAACCTGCTGATGGAGCCGTCCATCAATGGCGACCTGTCGCACCAGCTGTCCGCGCCGCGCGACCTGACGCTGGAACTGATGAAGGACATCGGCTGGTAGCCGCAGCCCCCATCCCGGCCCGGCACGCCCCCGGTGCCGGGACGGCGACGAAAAAAAAGCGCACCGAAGTGCGCTTTTTTGTCGTCCGCTGCGATTACTTCTGCAGCTTCTTGAAGGCTTCGACGCCGTTGACGATTTCCGCTTTCGCGTCGTCCGGGCCGCCCCAGCCTTCGACCTTGACCCACTTGCCAGGCTCGAGGTCCTTGTAGTGCTCGAAGAAGTGCTGGATCTGCTGCAGGCGCAGGTCCTGCAGGTCTTCCGGCTTCTGCCAGTGGCTGTAGATCGGCAAAATCTTGTCGACCGGGACTGCCAGGATCTTGGCATCGCCGCCGGCTTCGTCGGTCATCTTCAGCACGCCGATCGCGCGGCAGCGCACCACCACGCCGGGGATCAGCGGGAACGGGGTGATGACCAGCACGTCGCATGGGTCGCCGTCGTCCGAGATCGTGTTCGGCACGTAGCCGTAGTTGCACGGATAGTGCATCGCGGTGCCCATGAAGCGGTCCACGAAGATCGCGCCCGACTCCTTGTCCACTTCGTACTTGATCGGATCGGCGTTCATCGGGATTTCGATGATGACGTTGAAATCGTTCGGCACGTCGCGGCCGGCCGATACTTTATTGAGGCTCATTCGGTTTTTCCTTCGGTTTCTGTAAGACGGATTGGCGTGATTATATCGAATTTCGGCCAGCTATTGTGCGGCGCAGCAGGGCATCGGAGGGGAGGACGGTCCCCATCGGGGACAGTCCCTGCCGGTATGCCAGTGTAGGGAGGACGAGGATAAGCGTGCGCACGGCACGCCCGGGATTTACAGGATCGTGGCCAGCGCGCACTGGCGGTAGTGCGCCGCCGCTTCCTGCTCCTGGCCGAGCGCCTCGTGCATCTGCGCCAGTTTCAGGTGCGCTTCGCGCACCATGCGCGCTTCGGTGGCGTCGGACAGCGCCTGCTCCAGGTAGCGCTGGGCCTTGCCCCACAGCTTCTGCTTCAGGCACAGCGAGCCGAGGGTCAGCGCCAGCTCCGCGTCGTTCGGACGTTCGCGCAGCCAGGTTTCGCAATGCTCGATCTGCGCCAGCAGGGTCGGCGAGCCGGCCTGGCCCGCCGCTTCGCGGTAGGCGCGCACGATGCGGTCGTCCCACTGGCGGCGCAGCGCCTCCTCGGCGGTGACGCGCGCCTCGTCGTGCAGGCCGCGCGCATTGAGCGCGGTGGCCGCCACGCAGGCGATGTAAGGTTTGTTGCGGTCCTCCTGCGGCACCGTGGCCCACACCCGCTTGAGCGACTCCGCGTCGTGCGCCGGATCCGACAGCAGCGCCTCGTGGGCCATCTCGCGCAGGCGCGAGGACAATGCAGGATGCAGCGCCTTGTGCTTGTCCAGCATGCGCACCAGGCGCAGCACTTCCGGCCAGTTCTTGGCCTGCTGCTGGGCCTTCAGCGACCATTGCAGGGCGTGGATGTGGCGGGTGCCGCTCGCGTTCAGTTCCGCCACCGCGGCCAGCGCTTCTTCCGGCTGGTGGTCGTCCACCAGCAGCTCGGTGGTGGTCATCAGGCGTGCGGTCTTGAGCGAACTGTCGCCCGCGACCCGGGCCAGCCATGCGTCGCGGCGCTCGGCCTGGCGCATGCGGTGGGCGGCGCGCGCGCCGATCAGGGCGGCGACGCCGGCGTTTTCCGGCAGTTCGGCAGCGCGGGTGGCCGCCTTTTCGGCATGGCCGAAGCGGCCTTCGAAATACGCCTTGAGCGCATCGCGCAGCCCCTTATTTCCGTCGCGCTCACGCTTGCGCTGGCGGTAGGCCGCCACGCGCGCCGGCATCTTGAGCGTCGAGCGGATTGCCTGGATCAGCCCGAACAGCACCACGAACAGGCCGGCCAGCAGCAGCAGGAAGAAATTCAGCGACAGGTCGATCCGGTACGGCGGATAGAACAGCACCACGTTGCCCGGATTGAAGCGGGCGGTGACGGCAATCCCGATGGCGGTTGCCATCAGTGCCACGAGCCAGAGGAGTAAGCGCATGGTCTTTATTTCGTCTTGTAGTTGCGCACAGCGTCAAGGCTGTCGGCCAGCGTCGGCATGTCGATCGCAAGGTTGTTGGCGGCGACCTGGCGCAGCACCGCCTGGGCGGACTGGGTGGCGCGCGCGCGGGTATCGAAATGGCGCGCCAGCGCATTCTGGGCGGCGGCGATATCGTCGCGGAAGGCCGTCTCGTTGCGCGACAACAGCGCCACGCGCGCATTGAGCAGGCGCAGCTTGACGTTCTCGCGCAGGAAGTAGGACTGCTCGGGCGACATCATCAGCGCTTCCGGCGTATCGATGCGGCGCACGCGGATCAATTCACGCATCTCGTCCCACATCTCGGCGCTCCAGCCGTGCCAGAGGTCCTGCACCTTGGCCAGCGCAGTGCGCGCGCCGCTGGCATTCGGGCTCACGGGCGTGGCCTGGCGTTCCGGCCGCGCCGGCGCGGCCGGCTGCGCATCGGACAGCATCGGCAGCGAATCTACCTGCGAGATCACATGGTCGATGCGCACCGCGACGCCGGTGACGTCCAGCTGCGGCAGCGCCTTCAGGCGATCGATATCGCGCGCAATGGCGCGGCGGATGGTGATGAACTGCGGCTTGTCCGAACGCGACAGCGACCGGTCGGCGTTGGCCAGCGCGATCAGCGCGCCGGGCACGTTGCCGGCCAGTTGCAGCTGCTGGCTCGCCGTCGACAGCACCTGCTCGACTTCGGCCAGCGCCCACTCGTCGCGGTTCTTCGACAGGTCGGCGTACATCTGCTCCAGCGCGATCTGCTGTCCGGCCGCTTCGGCCTGGCGGTTTTCCAGCACGCCGACCTTGATCTGCAGCGCGCGGCTCTCGTCCGCCACCTGGCGCGCCATCGCGAATGTGTCCTTGGTGGTCGACTGGGATTCCTGCTTGCTGCGCGCCAGCTCCACTTTGAGGCCGTAGATGCGGTTGTGGGCGGACCAGGCCAGCGCCGCCAGCAGCAGCCCGATCACGATCACAGCCACCGTCAGCTGGCGCACGCGCGATTCGGTCGAGCCGGGATTGAGCTGCCCCGAAGGGCCGGGTTGTGGCGCAGCGGATGGCACCGGTGCGTTGTCTGGATCGGGTAGGGTCGGCAAATCGTTCATACCTGTGATTGTAACGCGGCAAAGACCCCTTCGTCGCCTGAACCTGTGAGGGTCACCTGGTCCAGTCCGAGTTCGCGGGCGGTTTGTTCAATGCGGGCGTGGGGTACCACGAAGTGCTGTCGTTGCAATTTTGCAACGAAGTTATCTCCGGGACCAAGGCGCTGCACCAGGCCGGCCAGCCCGCGCAAGGCTTCCGAGCTGGTCACCACCCACTGGTGCTCGCCGCCCAGCAGCGTGCGCAGCTGCGCCGCCAGTTCCGGCGTCAGTTCCGGGATGCTGCGGCGGTAGGCCGCCACGGTGGTGACGCGCGCCCCGGCTGCGCGCAGCGCGTCGGCCATCAGCTCGCGGCCCGTCTCGCCGCGCACGATCAGCACCTCGCGTCCGTGCAGCGCCGCCAGGTCGAGCGACGCCAGCAGATGCTCGGAATCGCTGAACGCCGGATCGGGCGGGCAATGGATGGTTGCCGTGGCAGGCGTGACGCCATGGCGCGCCAGCGCGGCGCGGCTGCCCTCGCCCACCACCGCGACTGCGACGCCCGCCGGCCAGCGCCCGATGTGCGCGAACGCGGCATCGACCGCATTGGGCGACACGAATGCGGCGAGCGCAAAGCGGTCCAGCTGCGCGAGCGTCTCGCGCAGCTGCGACTGGTCCGGCAGCGGATGAATTTCGAGCAGGGGCAGCACCACCGCGGTGCGGCCGGCCTGCGCCACGCGCTGCGCCAGCGCTTCGGCCTGCGCGCGCGGGCGGGTGATGACGACGGTGTCAGACATCGGGCGCGGCCTGGGCCTGCACCTTGCATTGTTCCAGGATCGCGTGCGCATCCTGCTGTCCGAGCAGTTCCGACACCTGCTGGCCCAGCGCTTCCGGCTGGTCCGCAGGGCCGCTCAGTTCGGCGCGCGCGGTGCGCGTGCCGTCCGGCGTCGCCACCATCGCGCGCAGGCGCATGGTGGCGCCGTCCACGGTGGCGAAGGCCGCCAGCGGGATCTGGCAGCTGCCGCCGAAGACCTTGGACACCTTGCGCTCGGCCGCCACCGCCAGCGCGGTATCGCGGTGGTTCAGCGGCGCCAGCATCGCGGCCAGCTCCGGGCGTCCGCTCGGGATCTCGATCGCCATCGCACCCTGGCCGGCTGCCGGCAGGCTGTCTTCCGGCGCCAGCAGCGCGCGGATGCGCTGCGGCAGGCCGAGGCGCTTCAGGCCCGCCGCCGCCAGGATGATCGCCGCATAGTCGCCCCGATCGAGCTTGCCCAGGCGGGTGTCGAGGTTGCCGCGCAAGGGCTTGATCACGAGGTGCGGATAGCGCGCCGCGATCAGCGATTGGCGGCGCAGGCTGCTGGTGCCGACTACAGCGCCAGGCGGCAGCTCGGCCAGGCTGGCGTAATCGTTCGACACGAAGGCATCGCGCGGGTCTTCGCGCTCCAGGATGGCGGACAGCTCGAAGCCTTCCGGCAGGTCCATCGGCACATCCTTCAGCGAATGCACCGCCAGGTCGGCGCGGCCCTCGGCCATCGCCACTTCCAGCTCCTTGACGAACAGCCCCTTGCCGCCGACCTTGGACAGGGCGCGGTCGAGGATCTGGTCGCCACGCGTGGTCATGCCGAGGATTTCGATGCTGCACTGCGGATATAATAAAGCCAACTGTGCGCGTACGTGCTCGGCCTGCCACATGGCCAGGCGGCTCTCCCGCGATGCAATAATTAAGCGGTTCTTCAAAACGGATTCTTTCACTGTCGTTTGTCCCGGAACGGCGAATGCCAGTACAACGGGCGCTTGGATAAGACCATAAATTTTATCATGCGCTCCCCTGCAACTAGTGGCCACAAGCCTTTGCACCAACAACCCACTTTGGTACAACATGGTCAACCCTGCCGCAGCACCCGCATCCACCCCGTCCGACAAGGACGCCCCGCTGAAAGAAGACATCCGCCTGCTCGGCCGCCTGCTGGGCGACGTGCTGCGCGACCAGGAAGGGCATGACGCCTTCGACCTGGTCGAAACCATCCGCCAGACGGCGGTGCGCTTCCGGCGCGAGGACGACGCCCAGGCCGGCGAAGAACTCACCGGCCTGCTGCACCGGCTCACGCGCGACCAGACCATCTCGGTGGTGCGCGCCTTCTCCTATTTTTCCCACCTGGCCAATATCGCCGAGGACCGCCACCACGTGCGGCGCCGCCGCGCCCACCTGCTGGCCGGCTCCGCCGCCCAGCAAGGGTCGGTCAACTACGCGCTGGGCCGGCTCAGGCAGGCCGGCGTCGGCAAGGACACCGTGCAGCGCTTCTTCCGGGAGGCCCTGATCTCGCCGGTGCTGACCGCGCACCCGACCGAAGTGCAGCGCAAGAGCATCCTCGACGCCGAGCACGACATCGCGCGCCTGCTGGCCGAGCGCGACCTCCCGCTCACCCCGCGCGAGCGCCAGGCCAACATCGACCTGCTCAAGGCCCGCATCGCCACCCTGTGGCACACGCGCATGCTGCGCTACTCCAAGCTGACGGTGGCCGACGAGATCGAAAACGCCCTGTCCTACTACCGCATCACCTTCCTCAGCGAGCTGCCGGCCCTGTACGACGACATCGAAGCGGACCTCGCCGCGCAGTATGGCGGCGAACCGGAACCGGCGGAAGCGCCGTTCGTCCAGATGGGCAGCTGGATCGGCGGCGACCGAGACGGCAACCCGAACGTCAACGCCAGCACCATGCGCTTTGCGCTCGAGCGCCAGTCCACCACCATCCTCGCGTGGTACCTCGAGCAGGTGCACGCGCTGGGCGCCGAGCTCTCGCTGTCCACGCTGATCACGCCCGTCAGCCCGCAGCTGGCGGCGCTGGCCGACGCCTCGCCCGACCATTCGCCGCACCGTGGCGACGAACCGTACCGGCGCGCCCTGATCGGCATGTACGCGCGCCTGGCCGCCACCGCGCGCGCACTGGGCGCCACCGACATACTGCGCCGCGAAGTGGGTCCGGCCGCGCCCTACCGCGACGCCGCCGAATTCTCGACCGACCTGCACATCGTGGCGGACTCGCTGCGCGCCAACCACGCGCGGGAACTGATCCGGCCGCGCCTGGGCGTCCTCATGCGCGCCGCCTCCATCTTCGGCTTCCACCTCGCCTCGCTCGACATGCGGCAAAGCTCGGACGTGCACGAACGCGTGCTGGCCGAACTGTTCGCCCGCGCCGGCGCCCATCCCGACTATGCCGCGCTGGGCGAGGACGAACGGGTGACGCTGCTGCTGCGCGAACTGGAGCAGCCCCGCCTGCTGTATTCGCCCTACCTCGCGTACAGCGACGAGACCGCGTCCGAACTGGAGATCCTGCGCAGCGCGCGCGACATCCGCCAGCGCTACGGCGCACGCGCCATCCGCAACTACATCATCTCGCATACCGAAACCGTGTCCGACCTGCTCGAAGTGCTGCTGCTGCAGAAGGAAGCCGGCATGCTGCGCGTGCCCGAGGGCGAGCTGGACGCCATGGTCATCCCGCTGTTCGAGACCATCCCCGACCTGCAGCGCGCCGCCGCCATCATGCGCGACTGGATGGCGCTGCCACTGGTGCGGCGGCTGGTGCACGGCCAGGGCCAGCTGCAGGAAGTCATGCTCGGCTACTCCGACTCCAACAAGGATGGCGGCTTCCTGACCTCGAACTGGGAACTGTACAAGGCCGAACTCGACCTCGTGCAGGTATTCCGCGACGCGCGCGTGCGTTTGCGCCTGTTCCACGGCCGGGGCGGCACCGTCGGGCGCGGCGGCGGCCCGAGCTACGAAGCGATCCTCGCGCAGCCGCCGGGCACCGTCAACGGCCAGATCCGCCTGACCGAACAGGGCGAAATCATCGCCTCCAAGTTCTCGAATGCCGAAATCGGGCGGCGCAACCTCGAATTGCTGGTCGCAGCCACGCTGGAAGCCTCGCTTGCTCCCCACAGCAGCAATGGCGAACGCGGCGAACGGCTCGCGCAGTTCGAAGCCGTCATGGCCGAACTGTCCGAGCGCGCCTACCGCGCCTACCGCGACCTCGTGTACGAGACCCCCGGCTTCACCGACTACTTCTTCTCCGCCACCCCGATCGCAGAGATCGCTGAACTGAACATCGGCTCGCGCCCGGCCTCGCGCAAATCCACCCGGCGCATCGAAGACCTGCGCGCCATCCCGTGGGGCTTCTCCTGGGGCCAGTGCCGCCTGCTGCTGCCCGGCTGGTACGGCTTCGGCAGCGCCGTCTCGTCCTGGATCGATGACGGCGGCGACAGCGACGGACAGGGTGCGCGCGTCGACACCCTGCGCGCCATGCTGCGCGAATGGCCCTTCTTCGCCACCCTCCTCTCCAACATGGACATGGTGCTGGCCAAGACCGACCTCGCGATCGCCTCGCGCTATGCCGGCCTCGTGCCCGACGCCGCGCTGGGCGAGCGCATCTTCGCCCGCATCTCTGGCGAGCACGCCGCTACCCTGCGCTGCCTCGAGCGCATCACCGGCGCGGCCGAACGCCTGGCCGGCAACCCCCTGCTGGCGCGCTCCATCCAGAACCGCTTCGCCTACCTTGACCCGCTGAACCACCTGCAGGTCGAACTGATCGAGCGGCACCGCGGCGCGGCGGGCGACGCCGACAAGATCGACCCGCGCGTCCACCGCGGCATCCACCTCACCATCAACGGCATCGCCGCCGGCCTGCGCAACACCGGCTAACCTTGATTTTTCTCAAACCGGGGGTCAGGCACGCCCTCCCAGTGGTGCCTGACCCCCGGTTTGATTTTTCTCAAAGCCGGGGTCAGGCCTGTTTCGCGGAGCGAGTACCTGACCCCAAGGCTCACCGGTGGCGCAATCCGCTACTTGCGCTGCGCCGCACAGGCGCCTTGCGGGAATCCGATACCGCATACGCGCCGAAATCCGCACGAAGTTTGAGCTACATCAAACTCGGGGTCAGGCCTCGCCGACAGAGTGTGGGCCTGACCCCGGGGGCGGACTAACGCAGGGGAAATTTGTTGTGGGGAAAGGGAGGCGGTCGTAGAATCGGGCAATCGTTTTCGTGGGCGCGTATGAACAGGTCTTCCGTTGAGTCGCTGAGCATCGCAGGAATCGCGGTGGCGCTGATGATGCCGGCACTGGCAGCCCTGTCGCATCGCGACCCGTATACGCTGGCCGCGCTGATCATCGCGGCGGCGGTGGTCGTGGTGGCGTTGCTGCGGCTGCGCGGGGCGGCGCTGGCGCTGGAACAGGGGCACAACATGATGCGCCTGAGCCAGCAGCGCTACCAGCGCCTGATCGATACGGCGCACGAGGGCATCTGGCTGGTCGATCCGTACCAGCGCAGCGCGTTCGCCAATCCGCGCCTGGCGGAGATGTTCGGGGAGTCGGTCGCGTCGATCCAGGGCCGCTCGGTCTACGATTTCCTCGGCGCCGATTCGTTCGGCATCCTGGCCCTGCTGATGTCCGACGATCCGCGCCTGGCCGGGCGCACCCACGACCTGTCCTACCGACGCGCGAACGGCGAAACCGGCTGGGCGATCGCGAGCGGCCGTCCGATGCAGCACGACGACGGCACGCCGGCCGGTACGCTGCTGATGCTGACCGATATCACGGAACGCAAGAACGCGGAACTGGCGCTGGCCGCGGTGCAGGTGGACCTGGAGGCGCGCATCCGCATCCGCACAGCGGACCTGTCGCACATCAATGCGCAGTTGCGCGAGCAGGTGGCGGTGCGCGAGGCGGCCGAACGGGCGCTGGCCGCCAGCGAGCAGCGCATGCACGAGATCATCTCGGCGATGCCGGTGGCGCTGATGCTCAAGGATGCGGATTCGCGCATCATCCTGATGAATTCTGCGGCCGAGGAGATGTGCGGCTTCGATTTCGCCTCGGTCGCGGGCACGCGTGCGCTGGGGCTGCTGCCGGCCGAGCAGCTGTCGGCGTTCGAGGACTTCGACCGCGCGGCCTTCGAGGGCCGCACGCTGCTCACCCGCGAGCTGCACATGTGGGACCGCCGCCGCGGCGGCAACCGCCTGCTGCAGGATTACCGCAAGCCGGTGTTCGATGCGGACGGCAAGCCGCTCATGATGATCTGCATGGCGGTCGATATCACGCAGCGCAAGCGCACCGAGGAGGCGCTGGCCGAGTCGCTGGCGCAGTTGCGCCAGCTGTCGGCGCACCAGGAGTCGATCAAGGAGGATGAGCGCAAGCGCATTGCGCTCGATATCCACGACGAGCTGGGACAGAACCTCATGGCGCTCAAGCTGGACGTGACGCTGCTGCACCAGCGCACGGCGACCCGCCACCCGCGCCTGAACGCGCGCGCGGCGGCAGTGCTCGAGACAATCGACGCGACCATCCGCTCGGTGCGAGCGATCATCAACGACCTGCATCCCAGCACGCTGGAGCTGGGCCTGTGCCCGGCGGTGGAGTGGCTGCTGGGCGATTTCGGCAAGCGTAACGGGATCGAAACGCGGCTGGTGGTGTCGGGCGGCGATGGCGCCGGGCTGGGGCAGCGCCGCACGGCGGCAGTGTTCAGGGCGATCCAGGAGTCGCTGGTGAATGTGATGCGCCACGCGAACGCCACGCGCGCGACGGTGGAGATCGAAATCGGCGAGCGCGAGCTGATGGCGGTGGTGGAGGACGATGGCGTCGGGATCGAACCGGGACAGCTGTCGCAGGTGCATTCGTTCGGGCTGCGCGGGATGCGCGAGCGGCTCGGCGGGCTTGGCGGCAGCATGGCGGTGGCCAGTTCGCGCGGGATGGGGACGCGGGTGGAGATCCGGCTGCCGCTCAAGGACGAGATGGCGCCACTGCCGGAGCCGGCCGCCAGCGAGGCGCAGATGGAGATGCCGATCTGGTGATGGCGCCGCCACTTCAGTCATCCGGGCGAAGGCGGAATCCAATCCGGGCTTGAGGAATCGGAAGCTGGGCGCCACCGTTACGCGGGCTCAGTATGGGTCCCAGCCTGCGCTCGGACGACGGCGGCGAAATGCGATGGGACGAAAAAAAACGCGCCGGCAGGCGCGTTTTTTGTTTGACCACGATGATCAGTGGTTGTGCAGGAAGGTCTTGAGCTTGTCCGAGCGCGACGGCTGGCGCAATTTGCTCATCGCTTTCGCTTCGATCTGGCGGATACGCTCGCGCGTCACGTCGAACTGCTTGCCGACTTCTTCCAGCGTGTGGTCGTTCGACATCTCGACGCCGTAGCGCATGCGCAGCACCTTCGCTTCGCGCGGGGTCAGCGAGTCCAGCACTTCCTTGATCACGTTGCGCATCGAGGCGTGCAGCGCGGCGTCCAGCGGCGCCAGCGTGTTGTTGTCCTCGATGAAGTCGCCTAGCTGCGAATCGCCGTCCTCGCCCATCGGGGTCTCCATGGAGATCGGCTCTTTCGCGATCTTCATGATCTCGCGCACCTTCGTCTCCGGCATTTCCATCTTCAGTGCGAGGGTGGCCATGTCCGGCTCGGCGCCCGTCTCCTGCATGATCTGGCGCGAGATGCGGTTCATCTTGTTGATGGTCTCGATCATGTGCACCGGCACGCGGATGGTGCGCGCCATGTCCGCGATCGAACGCGTGATCGCCTGGCGGATCCACCAGGTCGCGTAGGTGGAGAATTTGTAGCCGCGGCGGTATTCGAACTTGTCCACCGCCTTCAGCAGGCCGATGTTCCCTTCCTGGATCAGGTCGAGGAACTGCAGGCCGCGGTTGATGTACTTCTTGGCGATCGAGATCACCAGGCGCAGGTTGGCCACGGTCATTTCGCGCTTGGCGGTGCGCGCGCGCAGTTCGCCGGCGGCCATCTGCTTGTTAATCTTGCGCAGGTCGGCCAGCGGCAGCGCGACGCGCGCCTGCAGGTCGATCATGCGGCCCTGCAGTTCCTTGATGGCAGGGACGTTACGGCTCAGGACTGCGCTATACGCGTAGCCTGCATCCACTTCGCCGTCGACCCACAGCAGATTGGTCTCGTTGCCCGGGAAGACCTTGATGAAGTGCGCGCGCGGCATGCCGCAGCGGTTCACGCACAGGTCCAGCACGGCGCGTTCGATCGAACGCACTTCTTCCATCTGGCCGCGCAGGGTGTCGCACAGCTTTTCCACGACCTTGGCGGTGAAGCGGATGCCCAACAGTTCGTTGGAGATGACTTCCTGCGCCTTGTTGTACTTGGCCGAGCCGTAGCCTTCCTTTTCGAAGGCGGCAGCCATCTTGTCGAATTCGCGCGAGATCAGGTCGAACTTTTCCAGCGCGCCGGTCTTGAGCTGCGCCAGCTGCTCGGTCGAGTAGCCGGCCGCGCCGCCGTTGACGTCGCCGTCTTCGTCCTCATGGTCCACGTCGTCCTCGTCGTCGTCGTCGCTGTGCGCGGCGGCGGCGGCCGGCGCCGCGCTCTCGTTCAGGTCGACGAAGCCGTCCACCACTTCGTCCACGCGCATTTCGTCGCGCGCGATCTTGTGCGACAGCTGGATGATCTCGGAGATCGTGGTCGGGCAGGCGGAAATGGCCTGGACCATGTCCTTCAGGCCTTCTTCGATGCGCTTGGCGATTTCGATCTCGCCTTCGCGGGTCAGCAGCGCAACCGCGCCCATTTCGCGCATGTACATGCGGACCGGGTCGGTGGTGCGGCCGAAGTCGGAATCGACGGTCGACAGCGCGGTTGCGGCAGCCGCTTCCACTTCGTCGTCGGAGGTCGCGGCCGGCACGTTATCGGACAGCAGCAGGATCTCGGCGTCCGGAGCGCGCTCGTAGACGGCGATGCCCATGTCGTTGAAGGTCGCGATGATGCCTTCGATCGCTTCCGGATCGATGATGTTCTCGGGCAGCTGGTCGTTGATCTCGGCATAGGTCAGGAAGCCGCGCTCCTTGCCCATGTTGATCAGGTTCTTGATCTGCTGGCGGCGGCGCTCCAGGTCCGCTTCGCTGACCTTGTCGTCCGACAGGAGGCCGGACAGGCCGGCCTTGGCCTTGCGCTCGCGCGCCTTGGACACCGCTTTCAGTTCGGCGCGCTCGACCGCGTTCAGTGCCGCGACTTCGTCGTTTTCCGGCACGAACTCGCTCGGCTTGCGGCCGCGGCGGCCAGGCACCTTCACGCCCGGCAGCAGGTAGCCGGAGGTGTCGATCGCGGCCAGGGCGGCGGCGTCGGTGGTGGTGCTGACGGCCGACGGTGCGATCACCGGCGCTGCCGCTTCCGGCTTGTCCAGCTTCTTGACGCGGGTGCGCACCGCCTTCGGCGCCTCGGCGGCCGCTTCCGCCAGTTCGACGCCGGCGTCGGCCAGCAGCTTTTTGGCGCGCGAACGCACCACCGGCTTGGCTTCCGCCACCGGCTCCACAGGCGCTTCGGCCTTCACTGCCGCCAGGCGCGAACCCTTCTTGACCACGACGACCTTGGTCTCCGCTTCGGTATCGAGCTGATACGAGGTAGCAGTCTTAGGAACCGCCAGCGCAGAGTCCTTGCGCGGCGCTTTCTTGGCGGTCAGGGTCAGTGTCTTGGCGGTGTTCTTCATCGGTGCTCAGTCAATAATCCACCCGGCCCATTAAAAGGCCAGGAAGAGAGTGTTATTGGGATCGCCCCCAACTTAGGGCAGTCGGCCGGATATCAAGGATCCGGGGAACGAAAAAAGCCCGGCGTGGGCTAGTCGGGCTTTGGGCAATCCAAAATTATGCCAGATTGTGAGATATGGAGATAATTAATAAATCGCATAACTCATATGTGATTGCGCGATAACACCTATGACTGAGGCAGCGCAAGGCTGCCGCCAGCGGGCGGCGGATGATGCGCAGGTGCCCGCCGCCACGAGATTGTGCGCATGGGGCAGGCGCTGCATGCTATCCTTCCGGTTCCAGTTCTTACAACGAAGTCGATGAACAATAACAGCCTCGCCGTTGCGCCGGCAGACACCCCGGAGAGCGCGGAAGCAGCGCCAACCCCTGCTGCGCCCTCCCCGCGTGCCCTGCTCAAGCAACTCCAGCAACAATACCCCGCATTCAAGAACTGCCTGCCGCTCGCCATTGGCATCGACAAGCAGCTGCTGGAGCGCATGCCTGGCCTGGACCGCAAGACCATGCGCACCGCGCTGGGCATCCACACCGGTTCGCTGCGCTACCTGCGCGCGATGGAAAAGGCCACCGTCCGCTATGACCTGGACGGCAATCCGGGCGAAGAAGTGACCGACACCCACCGTTCGCACGCCAAGGAAACGCTGCAGCAGCGCTTCAAGAAGGAGGCCGAGCGCAAGAAGGCCGAGCGCGAAGCCGCCAAGGCCGAGGAAGCGGCGCGCCTGCGCCAGGAGAAACTGGAAGCGCTGGCTTCCAAATTCTCGCGCGGCTGACCCGATGGAAATCGTAGCGGAAGCGCTGCCGCCTTACCACGGCATCTCGCTGGCGAACGTGCGCCTGGTGCGCACCGACGAGGAAGCCGCAGCCGCACTGGCGGCGCTCATGGCGGCCGACGCGATCGGCTTCGACACCGAATCCAAACCCACCTTCATCAAGGGCGAAGCGTCGACCGGGCCGCACCTCGTGCAGCTGGCGACCGATACCCACGCCTACCTGTTCCAGATCGGCCCGAAGACGGCCGTCCATGTGATCAAGGCGGTGCTGGAGGCGCCGGGCATCGTCAAGGCGGGCTTTGGCCTGGGCGACGACGTCAAGCGGCTGCGCGCCAAGCTGGGGGTCGACACCGTCAACGTGGTGGACCTGGCCAACGTGCTGCGCAACGGGCAGCGCAATCCGGTTGGCGCCAAGACCGCGGTGGCGCGCTACTTCGGCAAGGCGCTGCAGAAGTCGAAGAAGATCACCACCACCAACTGGTCGCTGCCAAGGCTGTCGGAGTCGCAGATCCTGTATGCGGCCGACGATGCGCATGTCGCGCTGCGCGTGTACCGCCTCTGGCGCGAAAACCCCGTCCCCGCCTTTCCACTCTAGGGGACTGTCCCTACGCCGCTGAGCGGGCAGTACTGTCCCCGGCCTTCCGTCGAACAGCGCTAAAAGACAGGGGCAGTCCCTTCGGGACCGTCCCCCCACCCTTTACACCATCTCCGAGAAGCCGATGCGGTCGGTCGTGGCCGCCCGCGCATCCTCGACGCTGACCTTGTGCGCGGACAGCAGCTTCTCCAGCGACGAATTCATCGTGTGGCACCCCGGCGCGCGCACCGTGTTCATGTGGCTGCGGATGCCGGCGATGTCGCCCTGCTCGATCAGGCGCGCCACCTCGGCGTTCGGGGTCAGGCACTCGGTGGCCAGGTAGTAGCGGTTGCCCTCCAGCGACGGCAGCAGCGCCTGGCACAGCACGCCGCGCAGCGCATGCGCCAGCGCCTGCGCCTGGGCGTCGCTGTTGCCCAGCAGGCGCATCATCTTCTGCAGCCCCAGTTCGGTGGAGCGCGCGTGCAGCGACGCGAGCACCAGCGGACCGGATTCGGCCAGCGCCAGCGCTTCCTGCGCGGTCTGCGCATCGCGGATCTCGCCGATCGCGATCACGTCCGGGCGCTCGCGCAGCGCATCGAGCGCGCCCAGGTAGTAGCTCTCGACGTCGCCATCCAACCCCACTTCGCGCTGGGTGATGATGCAGTGCCGCTGCGGGATCAGGGTTTCGACCGGATCCTCGATGGTGATGATGTGGCCGGAGCGGCGCCGGTTGATATCGTCCAGCATGGCGGCAATGGTGGTCGACTTGCCCTGGCAGGTGTCGCCGATGATCAGCACCAGGCCGTTGGTCAGGCGCGCGAACGCCTGCTCGTCGGCGCCCAGGCCCACTTCGGCCAGCGCCAGCGGCTCCTTCGGAAAGCGCCGGATCACGCAGCCCAGCCGCTTCTTGCCCTGGAAGGTGAAGCAGTTGGCGCGGATGCGCGCCGTGTGCAGGTCGATCGAGCGGTCGAAGGCGCGGTCGACGATGCGCTCGGCCCAATTCGGCTCGATCACCTCGAAGAACTCTTCCAGCTCCTCCTTGGTGATCGGCGAGTCGGTCACCGCCACCAGGCCGCGCGGCTGGCGCAGCATCAGCGGCGAATTCTGGTGGATGATGATGTCGCTGAAGACCAGGCGCGAATTGAGCAGGTGCAGGATCTGCTCGACCAGGGTGCCGAACACCGGATGGTCTTCGTTCTCTTCGTAAGTCAGGGTGCGGATCTGCGAGGACTGGTGGTATTCCATCTGGACGGTAGCTCCGGGTTGCCAATAGGAACGATTATAGGACTGGCCACGGCCGTGCCGCGAGAATTTTTTTGCCCCCGGCACGCCCGGCGATGCCAACTGTCGCGTGACAGTGCAATTCGGGCGCGCGCCTGCGCAGCCTGTCGCAAAGCGGCAGCGCGCGGCGGCCGATGGCGATAGTCTGACAACATGCAAATTCATCACCCGGAGACAGACATGCACAAGCCATCCAACAAGAACATGCCACTGCGCCGCAAGGCCCTGTACGTCGTGACCGCCCTCGCCTTTGCCCTGCCGGCTGCCGGCGCGCTGGCGGGCG
Organism: Pseudoduganella sp. GCM10020061; assembly: GCF_042683405.1. Lineage (NCBI taxonomy): Bacteria > Pseudomonadati > Pseudomonadota > Betaproteobacteria > Burkholderiales > Oxalobacteraceae > Pseudoduganella > Pseudoduganella sp. GCM10020061. The sequence continues at coordinate 285,469 of NZ_JBHUJS010000002.1, forward strand.
GCTCGAGCTGGTTCGGCGGGGACGAGGTCAAGGGCAGCGGCGTCTCGCGCACCCAGGCGCGCGCGACCGGTCACTTCACCGGCGTGGAGCTGTCGCTGCCGGCCGCCGCCGAAGTGCGCATCGGCGCCACCGAGGGCATCACCATCGAAGCGGACGACAACCTGCTGCCGATGATCGAGACGGTAGTCGAACGCGGCGTGCTGAAGGTGCGCCCGGCCCGCGACAACCTCTATCTGCGTTCGCGCAACATGAAAATCGTCGTGACCGCGAGGAGCATCGACCGGCTGTCGCTGGACGGCTCCGGCTCGATCACCACCGGTCCGCTGCGCGCCGAGAAGATCTCGCTGGCGGTGGGCGGCTCGGGCACCATCAATGTCGGGTCGGTGGATGCGGACCGGGTGTCGGTCGCGGTGGGGGGCAGCGGCGATATCCGCGTCGGCGGCGGCCAGGCCTCGCGCCTGTCGGTGACGATCGGCGGTTCGGGCGACGTGGACGCGGGCGGCCTGAAGGTCGGCGACGCCGGCATCACCGTGGGCGGCTCGGGCACCTCCACGGTGTGGGTCACCAACCGGCTGTCGTACACCATCGCCGGTTCGGGCGACGTGCGCTACTACGGCGACCCGCGCATCTCCCGCACCGTGGTCGGCTCGGGCGACGCGGAACGCCTGGGCGCAGCGCCGCGCTGATTAATGCTTGTGGGCGGGCGCGGTGGTCGTGATCGGCCTGACCGTCGCGTTCACCAGCACCGTCTGGTGCTTGTCCTTGCCCGTCACCACATCCAGCGTCAGCGGGACGGTCTCGCCCGGCTTGAGCTGGCGCTTCAGGTCCATCAGCATCACATGGTAGCCACCGGAGGCAAGGTTCACTTCCTTGCCGGCCGGTAGCTCGACCGCATCGACTGCGGCCATCTTCATCTGGTCGCCCTTCATTTCCATCTTGTGCAGTTCGGCCAGGCCGGCCAGCGGCGTGCTGACCGAAACCAGCCGCGCCGGCACGGGCGAGGTCACGCGCATGAAGGCGCCGCTCGTTTTCTGGGCAGGGACGGTGGCGCGCACCCACGCGTCCGACACGGTGACCTGGGCACTGGCCTGCGCCGCGCAGGCGAGCAGCACGGCAGCTGCGTACGGGAAAAGTTTCATGATAGTCATTAGGGGATTGAATGCGGGATGGCGACGATTATACGCAGGCGCGCCGATCACCACGACACCAGAGCACGCCTGACCGCTTCGTTGCGTTCGAGAATGCGGCGCTCCCGCAGGGTTGCCATGACCGCACGCACGGCCCGGTCGCGCGCCATCGCCGGCGTGGCGCCCAGCACGAAGCTGCGGCGCGCCTCCACCGGCAAGTCCACCACCTGCACGCCGGACGGTTCGGGGAACACCGCCAGGCGCGGCAGGATCGAATAGCCGAGCCCGCGCGCCACCAGCGCGCAAATGCCGCTGTCGGTCGCCAGCGTGCGTGCCGCGCGTGCTTCAAAGCCCGCTGCGCGGCAGCGCTCGAGCACGGCCAGCGCGCCGCTGCAGTTGAGCTGGATGTACGGAAGCGCCGCAAACTGCGCCCATCCGGCCCCGGCCTGCACGCGACAACCCGCCGGCAGCACCAGCACATAGCTGTCGGACACGAACGGGCGCTGGACCAGGTCCGGCCCCACCGGCAGCTGGGCGACTGCGAGGTCGGCGCGGCCCTCGCGCAGCGCCTGCTCGACTTCGGCGCGCTCTTCGTAGCTGTCGTCCACGTCGATGCGCAACTGCGGGTGGCGCGTGCCGAGCGTCTCGAGCGCGTTCGGCAGCAGGTGCGTGGCCACGCTGCGGAAGCAGGCGATGCGCACATGGCCGGACAGGGCTTGCGTGTCGCCGCGCGCGTCCTCGGCCAGGCCGGCCGCCAGCTCGAGCATCTGGCGCGCCTTCGGCAGGATCCGCGCGCCGGCCGCCGTCGGCGTGCATCCGCTGCGCGCGCGCACCAGCAGCCGCTCGCCCAGCTGGCGTTCCAGCTCGCCGACCGCGTAGCTGACGCCGGACTGGGTCGCGCCCAGCTGCGCCGCGGCGGCGCCGAAACCGCCGTTGTCGATTACCGCCACCAGCATCTCGATGTGATGCAGCTTGGGGAGAGTCATGTCGATCAAATTATTTGATGGATAAGACTCAACTATACGCGTTTGCGCTTGTGCGCGACAGTGGCCGGCGGCACGATGGCGCCTCCATTCCAAGCCAAGGAGATGCAATGAAGCTGCCGCAAGATGCCGTACTGGTGCTGGTCGATGTCCAGCAGGCGTTCGACGACCCCTCGTGGGGACAGCGCAACAACCCGCAGGCCGAGGCGAACATCGCGGCGCTGCTCGCGGCGTGGCGCAAGAGTGCCCGTCCGGTCATCCACATCCAGCACCGCTCGCCGCGCGCGCGCAGCCTGTTCCATCCGGACGCGCCGGGCTACCGCTTCAAGCCCGAAGCGGTGCCGCTCGCGGGCGAGCCGGTGCTGCACAAGCAGGTCAACAGCGGCTTCATCGGGACGGACCTGGAACAGCGCCTGCGCAGTGCCGGCGCGACCCGCCTCGTCATCGCGGGAATCACCACCGACCACTGCGTGTCGACCACCACGCGCATGGCGGAGAACCTGGGATTCAGCCCGGTCATCGTGTCGGACGCCACCGCCACGTTCGACCGCACCACCAGCGCAGGACGCTACTTCAGCGCGCAGGAGATGCACGATGCCGCGCTGGCCAGCCTGGACCGGGAGTTCGCCGAGGTGCACGATACCGCCGCCGTGCTGGCGATGTGCGAAGCCGCTTAGCCCCAGGGGAGGGTCCCCGAGGCGCCAAGGCGGCGGCAACCTGGCGGAAACGGCCATGAATTGGCCGATTCCGCCAAACCCCGGCTTGCCAGAACAGCCAGCCTGAAGCTGGCGGAAACGGCCATAAATTGGCCGATTCCGCCAAACCCAGCCTGCCGGAACAGCCGGCCTGAATCGAAAGCCTGGCCGAAGGAGTGTGCCTGTTACTCGGGAGTAAACGCCTCGTTCGTGCTCGCCACTGCTCGTTTTTGCTCGCGCCGCGTGGACGCCCCATAGGGAAAACGCTCCGGCACGCGAGCAAAAATGAGCAAACACGAGAAGAAACGAGGCAATGTCCGCCGGGCACGCCCCACCCCTTGTGCGGGACGGGAACGAGGCGGGGAGTGAATGCCAGCGGCTATCCGCCGCCGACCCTTACTGCTTCCAGGTCTCGCGCGGCACTTCGACGGTGGTGTCGCCGTCGGTCAGCCAGATCTGGCCGTCCTGGATCGTGCACTGCAGCTGCATCGAACGGTTCGCCATCTGTTCCAGCGCGGCGCTGGCCTCGGCCGGAATATTGATCACGGAGATATTCTTCGCCCGGTCGATCTTGTTGGAGATCTGCTTGAACCAGATATGGCTGGCCGCGCTGTACGAATACACCATCACCTGCTCCGAGCGCCCGCTGGCCTTGAGCAGGCGCTTTTCGTCCGGCTGCCCCACTTCGATCCACAGGTCGATCGCGCCGGTCAGGTCCTTCTGCCACAGGTCAGGCTCCTCGGTGTCGGAGATGCCCTTGGCGTTGACCAGTGCCTCGCTGGCATGGATCGCGAAGGCGAGCACACGCACCATCAGCCGCTCGTCGGTCTCCGATGGATGGCGCGCCAGCGTCAGCAGGTGGGTGCCGTAGTAGTTGCGGTCCATGTCCGCGATCGAGAGTTCTGCTTTATAGATTGTAGATTTGAGGGCCATTACTTCACTTCGTGTTTACTTGAAGACGACGGTCTTGTCGCCATTCTGGAGAATCCGGTGTTCGGTGAACCATTTCACTGCCCGCGCCAGCACCACCGACTCGACGTCGCGCCCGATTGCCGCCAGGTGCGCCGCGTCCATCGAATGATCGACCCGCATCACGTCCTGCTCGATGATCGGCCCTTCGTCCAAATCGCTGGTGACGAAGTGCGCGGTCGCGCCGATCAGCTTCACCCCGCGCGTGTACGCCTGCGCATACGGCCGCGCGCCCTTGAAGCTAGGCAGGAACGAATGGTGGATGTTGATCGCCTTGCCGCGCATCGCCTCGCACAAATGCGGCGACAGCACCTGCATGTAGCGCGCCAGTACCACCAGGTCCACCTCGTGGGCCTGCATCAGTTCCAGCACACGCGATTCCTGGGCCGCGCGCGCCGCATCGCCGGCGCCTGCGGCCAGCGGCAGGTGGTAAAACGGGATATTGTAACTTGCCGCGAGCTGGTAGAAGTCCATATGGTTGGACACGATGGCCGGAATCTCCGCCGCCAGCAGCCCGCTCTTGTAGCGGAACAGCAGGTCGTTGAGGCAGTGACCGATCTTCGAGACCATCAGCATGACGCGCGGCTTGCGGTGCGCATCATGCAGTTGCCCGTCCATGTCCATCTCGCGGCACAGCGATGCGAATTCGGCGCGCAGCCTGGCGTCGCCCACCTGCGGATCCTCCAGGACGAAATGCACGCGCATGAAGAACAGCTTCGACCCGGGATCGCCAAACTGCGCCGAGTCGAGGATGTTGCAGGCGTGCGCCGCCAGGAAGCCCGAGACGCGGTGCACGATGCCGCGCTGGTCCAGGCAGGACAGGGTCAGGATGTATTCGGGCCGGTGCATGGCGGCCTCCGGGCTAGCGGCCGTCATAGGCACGCTGGAGCGCGGCGATGTCCATCTTCTTCATCCCCATCATGGCGGCGAAGGCCCTGCGCGCGCCCTCGGAGCGATAATCCGCCACCAGTTGCGGCAGGATGGTGGGCACCACCTGCCAGGACAGCCCGAACCTGTCCTTGAGCCAGCCGCACATCTGCGCCTTGGGGTCGCCGCCCTCGCCCAGCCGCTCCCAGTAATGGTCGACTTCCTGCTGGTCCTCGCACATCACCTGGAACGACACCGCCTCGTTGAAGCGGAACACCGGCCCGCCATTCAGTGCGGTAAACGGCGTTCCGTCGAGTTCGAAGTCGACCGTCATCACCGAGCCTTCCGGACGGCCATGCACGTCCTGCCCGACGCCGCTGTAGTGCGACACCTGCCGGATGCGCGAGTTGGGGAACACGGACGTGTAGAACCCGGCCGCCTGCTCGGCCTGGTCGTCGAACCACAAGCAAGGCGCGATGCGCTGGATGGTTGCCATTCTTATCCTCCTGTTAGATGCGCCATGGACCGATCCGTTTGACAGCGGCGCTCTTGCCACGGATACTCCGGGCTTGCTCCTGCAACCCGACAACGATGGTACAACAGCTCCCTTTTCCCATCCGCACTGAATGCCCGCCCGGCGCGTGTACGTGCGACCGGGAGCGGCTGCTGGAAGATCCGGCCGGCGACTTGCGCGTACTCAAACTCACGCGCGAAGAGGAAAAGCGCCTGATCGCCCGCATCGAGGCCATCGCCACCTATGACGAATTGCGCCGCCTGACCGGCAAGCTGCAGGACATGGTCGGCATCGACCTCCAGATCACCCCGTCCGTGCATGGCGTGCGCACGGTGCGCGGCCTGACCATCCGCCTGGCCGAGCGGCCCGGCCTGTGCCGCAAGCTGCGCCAGTCGATCCCGGCCGCGGTCCGCCGCTGCCTGGACCGCAAGCCCGACATCGTCTACGCCATGCTGGACGCGCACGGCCTGCTGGCCGACCCCGGCCTGGCCACCAGCGATGCCGCCGGCGACGCCGGCGCGCCCGACCTCCTCTCCTGACAACTCATCCTTGATGTAGGCCAAGCGCCTGCACCGGTCGGCTGAACTCCCCAGCCAACCCGGCGTCTATTTGCCATCCGCAGCATCGCGGCTACCTTTGACATCGGAGAGTATATGAACGCCCTCGCACCCACGCCGGCCTTGCAATCGCACCTCGACGCGCAGGTTTCGCTGATGACCGACATGGCCGGCAAGATGTACGACGCCATCCACCGCATTACCGAACTCAATCTCAAGCTGGCGCAGCAACTGGTGGACGACAGCATGGCCGCCACCCGCCAGGTGATCTCCTCGGCCGGCCCGATCGAATGCTGCGCGGCGCTGGTGGCGAGCAGCGTGCCCGCATCCGAGCACCTGCGCACCTACCAGCAGCAGCTGATGAACGTCGTCGCGGGCACCCAGGTCGAACTCACCCGCGCCGCCGAAACCCATATCCCTGAAGCCAACCGCGCCGCCAGCGCGGTCGCGGACGACATGGTCCGGCGCAGCACCCAGGCCACCGAGCGGCTCGCGTCCGAGCAGCGCAGCGCGCTGGAACGCATGGCCTTCCCGGCGGCCGCCGTGCCGAACGGCGGCGCAGAAAACCAGGCGCAATGAGCCGCCATGGCGGCAGCAGCAAGGCACGCGCCGCTCGGCCAGCGCGACGCATTGTCGCTCTTGCGGGCAGAGCACGACATGCTCCTGCGCCTGTTCCACGAGTACGAGCTGCTGCAGTCCTGCCAGGCCCGTGACGACGGCCGCAAGGCCCTGCTTGCGCGCCGCATCTGCCGCGAGCTCATGGTCCACGCCGCGCTCGAGGAACAGGCGTTCTACCCGGCAGTCGCCCAAGCGGCAGGCAGCGCGCTGCTCGACGACGCGCTGGTCGAGCACGACGCGCAGCGCCTGCTGATCGGACAGCTGCGTTCCCTGTATCCGGACGACCCCTGCTTCGGCGCGACCATCGCCGTGCTGGCCGAGGAAACGCGCCATCACATCGCGCACGAGCAGGGCGCGCTGTTCGGCTGCGCGCGCAGCTGCGGCCTCGACTTGCAGCTGCTGGCGCAGCAGCTGGCGGCACGGCGCAAGGCGCTCGAGCGCGGTACGGACGCGCACGCCGCTGCGGCGCATGCGGCGGCATTCGCATGGTCGCCTCGGCTGGACGAATGAGCAGCCGCCGGCGGAACTCCGGGGCGGCTGCGCCCTCTAACACGCACGGCGCGATATTCGCTCCCGCGCCGGCACAATGGAGCGGTCACGCTCCCCACTACAACTGAGGAGATTGAAATGGCATCAGGAAAGGACAGCAAAGGCAGCGCGCAGAAGGGCGCCAGCGGCAGCAGCCAGGGCCCGGCCAAGCGCGGTTTCGCCGCAATGGATGAAAACCAGCAGCGCGAGATTGCCAGCAAGGGCGGCCAGGCGGCCCACCAGAAAGGCACCGCGCACGAGTTCGACTCGGAAGAAGCGCGCCGCGCGGGCCAGAAAGGTGGCGAGGCCGTCAGCCGCAACCGCGAGCACATGGCCGATATCGGCCGCAAGGGTGGCGAGAGCCGCCAGGCCAGTCAGCGTGCGGCCGCAGCTGCCGCAGAAGGCAACCTGCAACGGTCGGACTCCTCCGAGCAGCGAGCCGGCCGTGCGGGCAGGGACAAAGACGAGCAGCGATAGCACCGCCAGCCCCTCCCCCCGGCGCGACGCCCCGACGTCCGCCAGTCCGGCGGCATGGCCAGACACCGCATGGCCATGCCGCATCGGACTTCGCCGTCGCCCGGGTTCACGCGGCGTTCGTTAGCTCCACGCCAACTTAGTTGACGTTTTGTTGCGCATTTGCCGCAAGTAGGCAGACAATTCCCCCAATTTCCATAGGGAAACTATCGACATTGCATGCGGCTAGGGATACAGTGCATTGGCTTCGGGAAAATACATATCTCGGTAGCCCGACCGTTCTACAAATTGGAACCAATGCGCCAAACGCCGATTTCCAGTGTTCCCGCGAAACGCGCGCCCTGCGCGCCACGGGGCCGGCTGCGCCCCCTTTCGTCCACTGCCGCATGACCCTTCATCGACTTCACAGACTGCTGGCAGGATCCGATCCGCGGATGCGGCGCATGCTCGGCTACTGGGCCGGCACCAGCCTGTTCTACCTGTTCAGCATCGCCCTGTTCTGGTCCGGCGTGGAGCACGCCGGCCTGTCGCGCGATGCGGCCCGGCTGCTGACCCTGGTGGGCCTGGCGGGAATGGCGGTGTCCTACTCCATGCTGCGGCTATCTTCGCGCCTGGGGATCGCACCGTGGAAGCTGGCCATCGGCCAGGCCCTGTATGCCCTCACGTGCAACGTTGCGCTGTATACGGTGACCGGTCCGATCCGCGGCGCCGCGCTGATGGTGCTGCTGGTCGTGATCGTGTTCTGCACCTTTTCGCTCAGCCCGCGCCAGACGACCGCCCTGTTCGGCGTCACCGTGGTGTCGCTGGGCGCGACCATGCTGTGGATGGTGGCCCGTGATCCGGTCACCTATCCTCCCGCGATCGAATTGCTGCACTTCTCGCTGGCGTTCATCTCGCTGGCGGCGGTGACGGCGCTGACGACCGTGATGACCAGGCTGCGCAAGCGGCTGAGCCGTCAGAAGCACGAATTGCAGGAGGCCTTGCTCACCATCCGCAAGCTGGCGACGGTGGACGAACTGACCGCGCTGGCGAACCGCCGGCACATGAACGAAGTGCTGAGCGCTGAGGAGAAGCGCGTCAACGCGACCAACGGCGTGGTGTGCATCGCCCTGCTCGACATCGACCTGTTCAAATCGGTCAACGACCGCTTTGGCCATGCCTGCGGCGACCAGGTGCTGCGCTCGTTCGCCGACGCCGCGCGCCAGGAATTGCGGTCGGCCGACGTGCTGGCGCGCTGGGGCGGCGAAGAATTCCTGCTGCTGTTGCCGGACACCGCGCTGGCCGAAGCGCACCTGGTACTGCAGCGCATGGCCCAGCGCTTCCGCGAGTCGAGCATCCCGGGCATCGACGAACGCGTGCGCATCACCTTCTCGGCCGGCGTGGTCGAGCGCCGCATCGGCGAACCGTTCTCCGAGACCATCAGCCGCGCCGACCACGCGATGTACCGCGCCAAGTCGGGCGGACGCGACCGCATCCTCACCGCCGAGTCCGCGTAAGGGGACTCGTCTCCTTGCGCCGCTAGCGCAGGTCGGGGTTGCCGCGCACTTGCGGCACGGCGGCGAATGCGGCCTGCAGCCGTTCCACCAGCGCCCCGGGATCGCTCTCGCTCATCATGAGCTGCGCATGCCGGTCCTGCACGAAGCCTTCGCGGTTCTGGTGTGCGACAAAGTCGATCAGGCGGTCGTAGAAACCGTCCACATTCAGCAGCCCGACCGGCTTGGTGTGAATGCCGAGCTGCGACCAGGTCAGCATCTCGAACAGTTCTTCCAGCGTGCCCATCCCGCCCGGCATCGCGATGAATCCGTCCGCCAGGTCCGACATCATGGCTTTACGCTCGTGCATGTCCTTGACAACGAACAGGCGCGTCAGGCCGGCATGCCCCACCTCGCGCTCGACCAGCGCGCGCGGAATCACACCGGTGACTTCGCCCCCAAGGCGCAACACCTCGTCCGCGATCACGCCCATCAGGCCGACGTTGCCGCCGCCATACACCAGCGGCAGCTTGCGCGCGACCATCTGCTGCGCCAGCGCCCGCGCGGCCTCGGCATAGCGCGGCGAAGCGCCATGCGATGCGCCGCAATAGACTGCAATTGCTCTCATATTGTCCAATCGATGTAGTAAGGGAGGCGCCTACTTGAGCTTCTTGAGGTATTCCTCCGACAGCTTCTGGAACAGCAGCCGGGTATCGCCGCGCAGGTAGGGGCCGATCTGCGACAGCACCTGGTAGCAGCCGCGCGCGAGCGAATCGAGCATGGCCTGCTGCTCGTTGTACTTGCGCGGGTTGCGCACGTATTCGTACGACAGCCAGTAGGTGGCGACCACCACCATGTTGGTGGCCAGCGCATCGATCTCGGCATCGGTCGCCTCCATCGAACCTTCGCCGCGCAGGTCTTCGCACAGCTGGCGCGCCACCTTGGTCTTGTGGTTGAGGATCTGCTTGAAGTGCAGCTCCAGCTTGCGGTTACGCGACAGCAGGTCCGACAGGTCGCGGTACAGGAAGCGATAGCGCCAGATCAGCTCGAACGTGACGTGCAGGTAGAACCAGACGTCTTCGAGATTCGAGCGGCGCGTTTCCGGAACGGTCAGGATGCGCTCGATCTCCGCTTCGAACTGCACGAAGATCGAATTGACGATGTCGTCCTTGTTGCGGAAGTGGTAGTACAGGTTGCCGGGCGAGATGTTCATCTCTTCGGCGATGACCGTGGTCGTGATGTTTGGCTCGCCGAACTCGTTGAACAGCCGCAGCGATAGTTCAAGGATGCGTTCGCGGGTTCGTCGGGGCGCTTTCTGGAGCATGGTGGGAGTGTCTATTCTTGTTCCCGCAAGCATACCAGATCGACACCCCTCCAACCCGGGCAGCCGCCGGCGCAGCGGCGGGCAAAGCGTGCCAGCACCGCTCCTAGCCGCTGCGCGACCCCGTTTTGCGGACCGCCGCCTTGCGCGCCACCGCCTTGGCGGCCGGCTTGGCCGCCGCCTTGCGCGCCGGCTTTTTCACCGTCCCCGTCGCGGCTGCTGCCGGCGCAGCCCGCCGCGCCGGCCTGGCGCCGCCCTGCTCCACCGCAGCGGCCAGGCGCTCGACCTGTGCGCTCAGCTCCTCGACGCGCAGCCTGAGCTGCGCCACTTCGTCATGGTCCGGCACGCCCATCGTGGCCAGCGCGCGCGCCACGCGCTCCTCGAACACCTGCTCCAGCTTGTCGCCGGAGCCGGACGAACGCTCGCCCTTGCGCGGGCTGCGCTGCAGTTCGGCGCCCTCCTTGACCAGCTTCGAGAACACGCGGCCGCCCTCTTCCTGCGCCTTGGCGAATGCGCCGAGGCCGGCCTGCCAGATCTGCGCTGCCGACGCGCGCACCGCGTTGGCCAGGCTGTCGTCGTCGACCGTGGGCTTGAGTTTTTTTACCATCGTGGGACTCCCGCCCGCAGCGGCGCAGGCTTTTCCGTTCTGGCCATTGTAGGCAGCAAAAGTAGAGATGAGGTTCTAAAGCCGCGGTGGCGGAACCGGGGTGCGGCATGGTCCCCGGATGAGGTCCGCGTCCGGGCTGGCGTCAGCCGTGCGTGCTGGTAAAGCCGGTGGTCAGCCTGCGCGCGCGGATGAAGCTCTTCGGGAACAGCGCGCGGCCGAGCAGCGAGGGCAGCGCCTTGGTCGGGTGCGAGCCTTCCACCAGTTCGTCCTTACCCAGCACGAGCGTCAGCTCGAGCGGCTTCGAGCTGCATTTACCCATGCGGAACTGCACGCTGCGCCGGCCCGGCTGCACCGGAATGATGACCTGCTCGCCCTGGCGTACCGAGCCCGCTTCCACGCCGTCGATCAGGATCGTGTAGCTGCTTGGCTTTTGCTCCCATCCCACTTCCCGGCGAATGACGAGGTTTGGCATGCGGGTTTCCTTTCGTTGTTCATCGATGCAAAGGGGGACCGCATTATACGAAAACTGCGGCCCGCGCCTTCCCGATTTCATCCAGCACGCAGGACAGGATGGCGCGGTCACGCCCCATCGCCACGTGCCCGACGCCGCCGAACTCGATGGTGCGCGCCCCTTCCAGCACGGAAGAGGTCTGCGGCGCGATGATGTTGTCATGGTGGGTCATGAGCGATGTGACGAGCGCGCGCATGGCCGGCGTTTCGCTCGCGGCCAGCGCGCGCAGCCAGTCGCTTTCCTCCCCGGTGCGCGGCGAGCGGCACATCTGCGCCGCGTTGCGGCCGGGTGCGAAGGCGGCCAGCGCCGTACCGTGATGGGGCGTGCCCAGCGTGATCAGGCGCGCGACGGCGCCGCTGCCGTGCGCGCGCAGGTAGGCGCGGCCCACCAGCCCACCCATGCTGTGCGCCACCAGGATCACGCGTTGCGCGCCCGTGGCCGCCCGCAGCTCTTCCACCCGCCGGGCCACCAAAGGCACGAACTCGTCGATGCCGGCCAGGGTCGGTTCCAGGTCCAGGCCCGCGTGGCTGATGCCGCGCGCATCGAGCAGCGGCTGCAGGTGCGCCCAGTAGCCGCTGTTGCAGCCATAGCCGTGCAGCAGCAGCACTGGCGGCGCGCCGTCGCCGGGGTAGATCCGCACGCACGCACGGGCCCGCACCATGATCCAGGACGAATGCACCATCGTGGCGTAGAACTCGCCGAAGAATAATCGCAGGCGCCCGCGCAGGCCCAGCGCAAAGCGGGCCGGGACCGGGCTGCCGTAGCGGCGGCTCATCATGAAGTTGTTGGCGACGATCGCCAGGCGCACCAACAGCACCGCCCCCGCTGCCGGCAATACCGTCATGAAGGGGCTCACACCGAGCCACCGCGCCCCTGCCAGCGCCAGCACCAGGACGGCGAACAGCTGCCCCAGCAGCAGCCAGCGCAGCATCCGCGCAGTCACGCTACCCCTCCCGCGCCCCCGCCCGCGACGCAGCCGATATCGTCAACCGTTGGCATCCTTGTTCCCGGCCTGCTTGATGATCTGGCGCGCGATTCCGCGCAGGATGTTGACCTCCTCGGTCTCGAGCTGGGTCCGCGCGAACAGCCGCTTCAGGCGCGGCATCAGCTTGCGCGGGTTATCGGCATCGAGGAACCCGACCTTGACCAGCGCTTCCTCCAGGTGCCCGAACATGGCCTCCACCTGGGGCACGCTGGCCGATTCGCCGGTAAAGCCCGGCGTGCCGCGCGCAGCGCTCACGCCCTCTTCCAGCGCGGCCATCCTGCATTCATAGACCAGCACTTGCGCCGCCTGCGCCAGGTTCAGCGACGAGTAGCCTGGATTGGCCGGTATGTTGATCAGCACATTGCACTGCTCGACGATCTCGTTCGGCAGTCCGAAGCGCTCGTTCCCGAAGATCAGCGCCGCCGGCAGGTCTCCATGCGCGGCCATGTGGCCGGCGAACTGGCGCGGCGTCCACACGGGCGGCGAAAATTCGCGCAGCCGGGCCGACACGGCGGCCGCGAACCGGCATCCGTCCAGCGCCTCCGCCATCGAGCCGGCGATGCGCGCGCCGGACAGGATATCGAGCGCGCCGCTGGCGAACGCCACCGCTTCCTCATGCGCCAGCACGCCCGGATCGCGCGGATTGACCAGCACCAGGTCGGAAAACCCCATGGTTTTCATGGCCCGCGCCACCGACCCAACGTTGCCCGCACGGCTCGTTTCGACAAGGACAACACGCAGGCGATTAAAAACAGAAGTGTCGGTTTGGGGCAGGTTCATTTAGAATAGCGGGAATTGTGCGGCTTTCGATTGTTCGAATTGTACCGCGCCGCTCTTTAATTCATGCTCGACTTTCCGCGTTCGGCAGTCGCCACAAGGCCTGCCGCGCGCGGTACGTTCATTTTCAGAAAAGCTTATGCACCCAATGCTCAACACGGCCATCAAGGCCGCGCGACGCGCCGCAGCCGTCATCAACCGCGCTTCGTTCGATATCGACCGGATCACTGTCACGGAAAAACAACACAACGATTTCGTTACCGACATCGACCAGGCCGCGGAACAAGCGATCATCGAAACCCTGCTCAAGGCCTATCCGGACCACGCGATCCTGGCCGAGGAGTCCGGTGCGTCCAAGAACCTGAACGACGAGTCTGAATACTGCTGGATCATCGACCCGATCGATGGCACCACCAACTTCATGCACGGCTACCCTCAATACTGCGTCTCGATCGCGCTGGCCCAGCGCGGCGTCGTCACGCAGGGCCTGGTCTACGACCCGGTCCGCAACGACCTGTTCACCGCCACCAAGGGCGCCGGCGCCTACCTGAACGACAAGCGCATCCGCGTGACCCGCCACGACCGCCTGGCCAACGCCCTGCTGTCCTCGGGCCACGGCGCCGGTCCGCGCGCGCTGGACGAATACCTCAAGATGTACCAGATCATGGCCGAACGCTGCCAGGGCATCCGCACCGCGGGTTCTGCAGCGCTCGACCTGGCCAACGTAGCTGCAGGCCGCAGCGATGGCTATTACGAAAAAGGCCTGAAACAGTGGGACATCGCAGCCGGCGCGCTGCTGGTATCCGAAGCAGGCGGCATCGTCGGCGAGTTCAATGGCGAGTCCGACATCATGAAGGGCAATATCATCGCCGCTGGCCCGAAAGTCTTTGCCCAGATGGTGCCGCTGCTGTCGCCGTTCGCCTGATCCCCTGACACTCCGCAGCCGTGCGGCGCCGGTCGAAACCGGCGCGCGCGGCCCATTCCCGATTTCCAGAGAAAACTCCATGTCATTTGAAACCCTCGGCTTGTCCGACGCGATCGTTCGCGCCGTGAAAGAAGCCGGCTACACCTCGCCAACGCCGATCCAGGCGCAGGCGATTCCGATGGTGCTCACCGGCGGCGACCTGCTGGCCGGCGCCCAGACCGGCACCGGCAAGACCGCAGGCTTCACCCTGCCGCTGCTGCAACTGCTGTCGCTGTCCAAGAGCGCGCCCGCCAACCGCACCGCGGCGCGCCCGGTGCGCGCACTGGTGCTGACGCCAACCCGCGAACTGGCTGCCCAGGTCGAGGAAAGCGTGCGCACCTACGGCAAGTACACTAACCTCAATTCCGCCGTGATCTTCGGCGGCGTGGGCATCAACCCGCAGATCAAGCAGCTCAAGCATGGCGTCGACATCCTGGTCGCCACGCCGGGCCGCCTGCTGGACCACATCGGCCAGGGCACCGTGGACGTCTCGAAGATCGAGATCCTGGTGCTGGACGAAGCGGACCGCATGCTGGACATGGGCTTCATCCACGACATCAAGAAAGTGCTGGCGGTGCTGCCGAAGCAGCGCCAGAACCTGCTGTTCTCGGCCACGTTCTCGGACGAGATCAAGGCGCTGGCCGACAAGCTGCTGAACAGCCCGCAGACCATCGAAGTGGCGCGCCGCAATTCGACCGTGGAAATCATCGCCCAGATGATCCACCCGGTCGACCGCGACAAGAAGCACCCGATGCTGGCGCACCTGATCAAGTCGAACAGCTGGGAACAGGTGCTGGTCTTCACCCGCACCAAGCACGGCGCCAACAAGCTGGTCGAACAGCTGGGCAAGGACGGCATCGGCGCGCTGGCGATCCACGGCAACAAGAGCCAGGCCGCGCGTACCCGCGCGCTGGCCGAGTTCAAGGATGGCACGCTGACCGTGCTGGTGGCAACCGACATCGCCGCGCGCGGCATCGACATCGACCAGCTGCCGCACGTCGTCAACTATGACCTGCCGAACGTGCCGGAAGACTACGTGCACCGCATCGGCCGTACCGGCCGCGCCGGCGCAACCGGCGAAGCCGTGTCGCTGGTGTGCGTGGACGAGCACCAGATGCTCAAGGATATCGAGAAGCTGATCAAGCAGACCCTGCCGCGCCAGGTCATCCCTGGCTTCGAGCCGGACCCGACTGCCAAGCCGCAGCCGATCCAGCTGCGCAGCGGCGGCCCAGGCCACCGCAACCAGGGTGAGCGCTCGGGCCAGGGCCGCTCGCGCGGCGGCAACGGCGGCGGCGCAGCTGCACGCAGCGGCCAGCGTCCTGCCGGCGCAGCCCCGCGCAGCGGCGCGCCCGCACGCAGCGGTGGCGGCCCGCGTAGCGCCGCGCCGCAGCGCAACGGCGGCGGCCGGGGCCGCTAACGCCCAGGACCGTCCTTCGCAGGACTCTCCATCTACCCTGGGGGACTGTCACTGCGGACTGCCCCGGCCTTCTCATCAGGGCCGGGACAGTCCGCCGGAACAGTCCCCTTTTCTTCGTCCGGTTTCTTGACCCGTAGCAAGGTGCGCCCTAAACGCTGAGCAAGAATGTGCTTTCGGAAACGCCTCCTGCGCGATCCAGAAAGGACAACATGCATCCGCTCCGACTGATTGCCGCGCTTGCGTTCGCGGCCCTGTTCTCCGGCTGCGCGACCCATGCCGTCAGCATGCAGGAAGTGCGCGAGTTCGCTGCCGCCTCCGGCAAGCTGGCCGGTTTCGCCGACCTGTCGACCCGCTTCCGCACGACCTACGTGCGCGAACAGCCCTACCTCACCCCCGCAGCCGACAAGCTGGCGCGCGAAAACGACGCCAGGCGCGCCGCCGTGTACCAGGATTTCCTGAGCGCGCAAAAGACGCTGGTGCTGTACATGCAGACCCTGCACCAGCTGGCCAGCGACGAACGCTTCGACCTCTCCCCCCGCCTCGACGAGCTGGGCGAAGGGCTGAAGGCCAACGCCGAGACCAAAATCGAACAGCGCCATGTCACCGCCTACACCGGCCTCGGACGGCTCATCACGCGGGTGATCCTGTCCAACTACCAGGCGCGCAGCGTCGAGAGCATGGTGCGCGAGGGCGATCCGCACGTGCAGGCGCTGCTCGAGGCGATGACCGCCCTGCTGCGCTACTACGCCAAGACCAACGAGAACGAGAAAAAGACGGTGCTGGGCATGTTCGACGTCGAGATCCCGTTCTCGCTGCGCCCGCAGGACCGCATGCTGGTCACGCTGGCCAAAGTCCACTACACCAGCAAGGCGGCCGAGTACCGCCTGCTCGACAAGCGCTACGCGCTCGCGCAGGAAGGGCTGGACAAGGTCTCGCTCGGCCACCGCAAGATGCGGGAGAACCTGAATAACCTCAATGCCCCTGAAGTGCGCAAATACCTGGCAGCGATCGGGCGCGACCTGGTCATGATCCACGAAGGCCTGAAAGCCAATTAAGGGAGGCAGCATGAGCGAATCGAGCAACCGCAACGGCGCGGAGGCGCTGGCCGACAAGCTGTCCGAATGCGCGGACGCGATCCACGAGCGGGTGGTCAACACCATCAAGGGCTACGAGGGGCGCGACGTGCCGGCATCGGAACAGGCTGCGCTGCGCATGCTGTGGGACCATGAGCTGGTGCTGCGCCAGCGTGCCAACGGCCTGTATGCGGAAGCCGCGGCAAGTGCGGTCGCCACGCTGGGCGAACACCGCGAGCAGCTCACCCGCATCACCGGCACCGCGCTCGATAAGATCAAGACCATCAGGAAGGTCGGCGACGCGGTGGGCCTGGTCGCGGCGCTGGCCGCGCTGGCGGGCGCCGCTGCGCTGGGGCAGCCTGCGCCGATCATTGCTGCGCTGGCCAAGCTGCGCACCCAGGTCACCGCGATGGCCGCATAGCCACCCTGTCGCCAGCACCCGTACGGCGGCACAAGCGGCGCCCCCATCGCCCTTCCAGGAAGCGTCGCCCAGGCGCCCGCAGGGACCTGTCCCCTCCCCTGCCGTGCGCCAGCGCGCTGCCATCGCGCTACACTGAAGGTGCGCGCTTTCGCGGATGCGTGCGCGCCAGTTCCGCTGCGACGGCTCACCCCGGCCGCTGGCGGCCAGCCATTTGTTGCGGACGCGCGCTGACATGGAACCCCTCACCGAAAACCAGCTTGTGCAGCTCCGCCAGGCGCTCGACGCGCGGCTGGCGCAGCTGGAGGAGCAATTGGCCGCCGAGCTGGTCACCGATGGGCTCCCTGTGCAGGAAGTGGAAACCTCGCCTGCGGACAAGGCCACCAACCGCCTCCTGAACGACCTGGCGATCGAAGCCAGGGAGCATCTCACTGCCCAGATGACGGCGGTGCGCAAGGCGCTGGCCAAGTTCGATGACGGTAGTTATGGGTTGTGCGAGCAGTGCGGCAACGATATCGGCTTTGCGCGCCTGCTGGCGCGGCCGGAGGCGGGGCTGTGCATCACCTGCCAGGCACGGCTGGAAAAGCGCTGAGGCCACGCTTCAACCGATGCCCCGCCTGCGCGGGACTGACGGCTAACCGGTCGACCAGGCGAGGTCGCGGATCTTGCTGACCTGTCGGCGTGCCAGCATGCACCAGAGCTGCAGCGCTTCCTTTTTACTGGCGGTCATCCGGCGCGGCTCGGCCAGCGCGATCTCGCAGTCGCGGTCGGACCACTCCTCGAAGCGGATCTCGCCCGTGCTCGTTACCTCTGCCTGGTACATGAGGCCGTCCGCATAGCCGAAGCGCAGTGTAGCGCTCGCCTTCTCGCCCTTGCCCCCGCCGAATACTTCGGCGAGCGCACTCGCGAGCTGGTGTTCCGTGGGCGCGGTGATGTCGCGCCCATCGCGGCCGGTAAGAATCACCCATGCTTGAGTCATTGCACCTCCGTATCGGCAATACCGGTGGCTCGCGCCAGGAATGTTGCGCCTTATGATACCGAATTATTGGCTGCTGGGAAGACTTGCTCCGGCCGCTGCGGCGCCGACGTTGCGGCGCCGCAGGACGGCTTAGCGGACGAGTTGCGGGACGCTAAGCGGATCGAAGTCGGTCCAGTCCCCGCCTTCGATGGTGCCTTGCGCTTTCTCGATATGGTGTGCTCCGAGCTTGCGCAGCAGTTCCAGCGCGCGGTCTTCCTCGGCGCTGGAGACGCAGGCGACGGCGATCAGCATGCCGGCCGGCCGCGGTTCGCGCTCGTTCTCGTTGGCCTCGTCGCCCGCTTCCGGTTCGCCATGGTCCTTCATCTTGTGGAAGGAGTACAGCGAACCGACGTGCGCGCCGACCAGGCCGCCGACGACCGGGCCCAAAATGCCCGTCACCGGCATGGTGGCCGCGCCAATGGCAGCGCCGACCGCGCCGCCCGTTACCTCGCCCTCCACCACGCCGATCGGGGACTCCTTGGCCCCCGGCGAAATGAGGTGGTCGCCGCCGATCGGGGTGCGGTCGTGCTGCCCCGGCTGGCTGAGGTAGAACGCGGTGATTTGTTCATCCGGAAAGCCGGCGCGGATGAGTTCCTCGCGCGCCCGTTGTATTTCGTCCTGCAGCTGGAAATGTCCGGCAAGAATGGTAGACATGCTGATTCCTCCTGTTCGATGGATCAAGCATGAGCGATGCGCTGGCCGGCCTCTGTACGGTATCGCACGTAATTTACTGCCACTGGCCAAAAGCAAAGCCGTAGTCCGGCGCCTCCTGTGGCGGTGCGGCGACCCACTCGCGCGGATCGACTCTGTAGTACTTCTTGAATTCGTCGAACAGGTCGGGATGGCGCTCGGCCAGCTGGTACGGCTTTTCGAAGAAGGTTTCGGTGGCCACGGCGAAAAACTCGGCCGGGCTCTGCGCGCCGTAGTGGTCCAGCACCGACTGCTGGCTGAAGTAGGCCTGCTGGCGCAGCATGGCAAAGTCGCGCGACAACACCTGCGACCAGCTGCGGTAGCTGGACGGATGCCCGAGGTAAGGCGCCCCGTTGTTGCTGCCGGACTCGGAGTCGAGCTGGTGCGCGAATTCGTGCAGCACGACGTTGTGCCCGTCGGTCCAGTCGCGCGCGCCGCGCAGCACGTGATCCCAGGACAGGATCACCCGGCCGTCACTCCAGGATTCGCCCAGCAGGTCTTCGCGCGTCTCGGTCACGATGCCGGCCTCGTCCGGACGGTTGCGCGGCACCAGGAAGGCGCTCGGGTACAGCAGCACCGTGTACAGGCCGGGATAGACGCGGCTCGGACGGTTCAGCAGCAGCATGCAGGCCTGTCCGGCGATGGTCACGCGCATTTCCTCGGTCACTTCCAGGCCCGCGCAGCCGACGAACTTTTTCTGGTGCAGGAATTGCGTCACGAGCCGGCGCAACTGGGCCTGCAGCTCGGCAGGCATGCGCTGGTACACGGGGATATTGCGCGACAGGATGGCCTCGCGCTCGGCGCTCATCGGACGCGCCAGCACGCGTTGCAGGCGCCAGCGCGGATAGAACCAGGCTGCCAGCAGGGCCAGTGCGATGGCGGCAGCGACGATTGAAGCGAGCATTGCATTCCTTCTGAAGTCGGGGCCCGGCCCCGCGTTGTGCCTGGAGCGGATGGATCAGCCCGCGTTGCGGCTGTCGTAATAGGTTTGCACCGCGTCCGCATCCCCGATCAGTTTGCCACCGATGAAGACCTGCGGCCACGTGGACTTGCCGGACACGCCGCGCAGCACGGTGCCGTTGATCTTGCGGTCCTGTTCCATCTCGGTGAACTGGACGCCATGGCGCTGGAGCACATCGCGCGCGCGGGCGCAGTGCGGGCAACCGGGCTTGGAGAACATCACCACCGGCTCGGGGATCTCGATGCCGGGCACAAGGTAGCGCAGCATGGTTTCCGCGTCCGACACCTCGAAAGGATCGCCCTCCTTGTCCGGCTCGATGAACACTTTGTCGATGGTGCCGTCGCGCACCAGCATCGAATAGCGCCACGAGCGCTGGCCGAAGCCCAGGTCGCGCTTATCGACCAGCATGCCCATGGCTTCGGTGAAGTCGCCATTCCCGTCCGGCAGGAACATGATGTTGTTCGCTTCCTGGCCGGCCTGCCATTCGTTCATGACGAAGGCATCGTTGACCGATACGCAGACGATCTCGTCGACACCGTGTTTTTTGAATTCCGGCGCCAGTTCGTTATAGCGCGGCAGATGCGAAGACGAGCAGGTCGGCGTGTAGGCGCCCGGCAGCGAGAACAGCACCACGGTGCGTCCCTTGAATACCTCGTCGCTGGACAGGTCGCGCCATTGGTTGCCGGGGCGCGCCTTGAACGTGACCTGCGGGACCTGCTTTCCTTCGAGTGAATCGGGGGTGGGCAACATTCTTGAGCTCCTTTGGCATGGTCAACACGACTTGCCGCACGGACAAAATGGGGCTGCTTGACCGTATTTCAATGAAAAAGAAAAAAGGCGCCGGACCCGAGGGTGCGGCGCCTTTGCTGCTGTCGGCAGCGTCACGGCCGTCAGGCCGACGCTTGTTCCTTGGCTGCCAGTGCAGGAGCCGGGCCGAACAGCGCGGTGACCAGCGGGTCGCGCGCGACAGGATTGCGGTTGACGCGGATGGCGTAGTGGGTGTCGTCCGCCAGGATATGGAAGTGGCGGCCGGCGCCTGCCATGGCTTGCTCGCGCAGGCCTGGGCGCTCCTTGCGTGGCGGCGCGCCTTCGCGCTTTGGCTGGGCGATCGCGGCCAGGAAGGCCTGGACACGCTCAGGGTCGGGGGAAATCTGGTACACGGCCTTGCCGAGGTAAGTGGCGGTGCCCTCTACATAACGGGCCAGTTCGATGACGCCGGCTTCGCGCAGGTCGCGGATGTATTTGCGGGCGCCCGATGGGGAAAACTTGAGGAACCAGGCGATCTCGTCAGCGAGCATCTCGTGGTCCATCAGTTCGTTGATCAGTTTTTGCATGTTTTCGATCCGGCGCTGGGTCGCCGAGGTCGAACGGACACGCTCGATCGGTGCAAGGGAAATCGGAGCGCGCTCTGCAGGTTGGGGGGCGACGCGCTCGATCAGGCCGGACGCGGCGCTGCGGGCCGACAGTTCAACCTGGGTTTTATTTTGGGTATTTGCTTGCATGTTCAGTACTCCGTATGAGTGAGGTAGCCACTTTCCAAGGGGACCGGTGCGCGGCCTGTTACCTGCATTCGACAGGCCAGCGTCCGACGGGTTCCCCATCCCTATGGCTCAAGATTGCCTTTCCGAACACTCCCGGTCTGTGCGCCATCGAACATTCAACGGAAAAGTTGCCATCTGCGGATGTGCTTGCGTGTGCGTTCCCGAACAGAGTGCGGGCCACGGGAATCGTAAAGTGGCGACATCCATCAACTCGGAGAAGGAATTGCTATGAAAATCATGACCTTGGCAGCCCTGGCGGCTGTGATCGGGCTGGCCGGATGCGAAAAGACTGAAGTTAATCCGCCCGCAACCGTCGTGACCCCTGCGCCAACTACGGCGCCAGCGCCTGACACCGTCGCGGTGCCGGTGCCAGTGCCAGTTCAGGGCCCTCCGGGCCCGGCTGGTGAAAAAGGCGAGAAAGGCGATCCGGGCAGCACCACCGTCGTGGTGCCTGAGCCAGCGCCTGCGCCTCCGAGCGGAACCCAGACGCCTCCGCCAGTACAGTAAGCAATCCGCAGTACACCTGCCGGTCGCGCCGCTCCACCAGGGGCGGCGCGACTTTTTTCGTTAAGGACTCTCCGCAACGCCAACCGCGCCGACGTTGGAGGCATGGCCGGACAGGTGCAAGCCATTGCCTTGACGAAAGGCCGCGACGCAGCCCGGCGATCTGTTGTAAAAATACCACGCACGCGAAAACATTGTGCGGTACCGCACCGACCCTAGGGAACCCCAACCGTAATCTCCAGTCCAACATCACTCAAAGCGATGTCGCAACAACAATCCTAATAATTTTTTGATGGGAGTTTTTTGTGAATAAAATGAAAAAAATCGCACTCGCCGCCGCCATGCTGTGCACCTCGACCGTCGTCATGGCTCAAGAGGCCCCCGTCCCGACGATCAATCCGAACTGGTACATCCAGCCATCGTTTGTCGGCCTGAAGCCGGACTCCGACTGGGGTACCGACCGTGACTGGGGCGGTGGCCTCAAGTTCGGCAAGGCGATGTCCCCGGCGTGGGACCTGCAAGTCGGCCTCACTTATGTGAAGACCGAAAACGGCATTCGCAAGTACGACACCGCCACCTTTGGCGCCGACGCGCTGCTGATGATGTCCCGCAAGCAGTTCCGCCCATTCCTGCTGCTGGGTGTGGGTATCGAACACGACCAGCTCAAGCTGGTGACCGGTAACGTGACCAAGAACTCGCCATACGTGTCGGCCGGCCTGGGCTTCCAGATCGGCATTTCCGACCGCATGTCGCTGCAAGCGGACATCCGCCAGGTCCACAGCCGCCTGCGCGACGACGAGCGCTTCGGCTTTAGCAGCAGCAACAACCGCTACCTGACCGTCGGCCTGAACTACGCCCTGGGCCCAACCCCGCTGCCACCAGCGCCACCAGCACCGGCACCGGAACCGGCGCCAGTGGCCGAGGCACCGGCTCCAGCGCCGGCACCGGCTCCGGCACCAGCGCCACGCTTCGAGAAGATCACCCTGGCAGCGACCGAACTGTTCGAGTTCGACAGCGCACGCCTGCAGGGCTCGCAGCCGAAGCTGGACGAGATCGCGGCCGCCCTGTCGGCTGACACCACGGTGAACAACATCGTGATCTCCGGCCACGCAGACCGCCTCGGTTCCGAAAAGTACAACCAGGCACTGTCGGAACGCCGCGCAAACGCCGTGCGTGACTACCTGATCAGCAAGGGCATCGACGCTGGCCGCCTGACCGCACAGGGCAAGGGCGAATCCATGCCGGTCGTGACCTGCACCGAGAAGAACCGCACCGCACTGATCAAGTGCCTGGAGCCGAACCGCCGCGTCGAAGTCGAGCAGATCGTCATCGAGCGCCAGGTCAGCCAGTAATCTGCGCGTTTTAGGTACTGATGGGAAAGGGGCTGCGTGCCCCTTTCTTTTTTTGCGGAGGGAAGATGTCAACGTTGAACTGGTCCACTTTTTCGGGCCGCCTGGTCACGGTCCTGCGCTGCTCGGTGACCGAATGGTTCGAGGACCGCGCCGCCAGCAAGGGCGCCGCCCTCGCCTTCTACACCCTGTTCTCGCTCGCGCCCGTGCTGGTGCTGGTCATCGCGATCGCCGGCTTCTTCTGGGGGCCGGAGGCGGCCCGCGGGGAACTGCTGGGACAGCTCCAGGGACTGGTGGGCAAACAGGGCGCGGAGGCGCTGCAGCTGGTGCTGCAGGGCGCGCGCGACAAGGAGGAAGGCAAGTTCGCCACCATCGTCGCCGCGGTGCTGCTGCTGTTCGGCGCCACCACCGTGTTCGCGGAACTGAAGGACAGCCTGGACGAGATCTGGCATGTGCCGGCACCCAAGAACGCAAGCTTCTGGGACGTGCTGCGCACGCGCCTGCTCTCGTTCGGGATCATCCTGGTGCTGGGGTTCCTGCTGATGGTGTCGCTGGTGGTCAGTGCCGCGCTGCAGATACTGGAGAACTTTTTGGCGGGCTTCTGGAAGGACGCGACCGTGCTGCTGGGGTGGCTGGCGCAGGCGGTGAGCTTCCTCGTGATTGCGGCGCTCTTTGCGGTGATCTACAAGCTGCTGCCACGGATCAAGCTGGCGTGGAAGGATGTGTTCATCGGGGCGCTTGGCACGGCGGCCATGTTCACGCTCGGGAAATACCTGATCGGCCTGTACATCGGTAATAGCGGCGTCGCCAACAGCTTCGGCGCGGCAGGGTCGCTGATCGCCCTGCTGCTGTGGGTGTACTACTCGGCGCAGATCTTCTTCCTGGGGGCGGAGTTCGCGCGGCAGTATGCGCTGCAGATGGGGAGCTTGCGCAATAAGCCGGCACACGAGACAGGCGCCGACAAGCCCAAGCGCATGAAGTAGCCGGGAGCGCGCCGCCAGGCGGCGCAGCG
This sequence comes from Pseudoduganella sp. GCM10020061, assembly GCF_042683405.1. Lineage (NCBI taxonomy): Bacteria > Pseudomonadati > Pseudomonadota > Betaproteobacteria > Burkholderiales > Oxalobacteraceae > Pseudoduganella > Pseudoduganella sp. GCM10020061. The sequence goes on from NZ_JBHUJS010000002.1 coordinate 309,421, forward strand.
GCATCCCCGTCTATTCGCCGAGCAGCTCCGCGATGACTTCCATGCCCTCGACGCGCTCGGCCACGACCTTCAGGATCACCACCACCGGCACGCCCAGCAGCAAGCCCCAGACACCCCATAGCCAGCCCCAGAACAGCAGGCTGACGAACACCGCCGCCGCATTCATCTTGGCGATCTTGCCGGTCATCCAGGTCGTGACGAAGGTGCCGACCAGGGTGGCGATGGCCAGCGATGCGCCCGCCACCAGCAGCACTTCGCGCAGCGATTCGAACTGCAGGAAGGCGACAAGGCCGGTCGCGGTCGTGATCAGCAGCGGCCCGAAGTACGGCATGATGTGCATCAGCCCGGCCAGCAGCGCCCACGCGCCTGCATTCTCCAGGCCGATGGTGCGGAGCGCGGCCCACATCAGCAGGCCCAGCAGCGTATTGGTGACCAGCAGCATGAACATGTAGTTCTGGATCGACGTATTGATGTCGTCCAGGATGTGCACGGTGATCTTCTTCTGTGTCAGCGACGGCCCGGTCAGCTTGACCAGCTTGCGCTTGAACGTGTCGCCGGCCAGCAGCAGGAAGAACACGAGGAACACCACCATGGTGGCCTCGGTGGCGAAGCTGACCATGCGCATCGACCCGGCCAGCACCCAGTCGAACACGCGGATGCCTTGCGACGGCGCGGCTGCCGGCCGCCGCGCAGGCTGCCGCGTCCCGGCCTGGGTTGCGCCGACCGTGGCTTTTTCCAGCTCCTCGGCCGCGGCCTGCACCTGCGCGATCGTGCCATGCTTGCCGTTTTCGCGCGCGAGCAGCTTGCTGACCTTCTGGGTAATGACGGGAAGTTCGTCGATGATCGCGAACAGCTGGCCTTGCAAGCGGTAGATCATGCCGGCCATCAGGGCAAGCATGACGGCGGTGACGATGGTGGCGCCAATGGCGCGCTTGATGTGGATGCGCTCGAGCCAGAGCACCAGCGGATTCAGTGTGTAGGCGAGGAAGATGCCAAGCAGGAACGGCACCAGGAAGTTGCGCGCCCAATGCAGGGCGAACAGGAAGGCGACTGTCGCAATGACGCCAAGCGCGACGCCGCGCGCGTCCACATGCACCGGCAGGCGTAGCCCGCCGGCGGCATCGGCCGCTTCGATGGCCGGTCCGGCCGGAGGAGGACTGATCGGGGTATCGGCGATCAGCGGTTTGTTTTCCCGGGGCTCGGCCACCTGCATGTTTTCCTCTCAGGCCGGCCGGCTGGCCGGCCCCTCAGGCCGCGTTATTTGACGCGGATATCGTTTTTAACGGAGGAGACGCCCTGCACGCCGCGCGCGATCTGCACGGCCTTCTGAGCGTCGCTCGGATCGGCGACGAAGCCGGACAGCTGCACCTCGCCCTTGTAGGTCTCGACCTGGATTTCCGAGCCCTTGACATTCGGGTCGTTGTACAGCGATGCCTTGACTTTGGCAGTGAGGACGGCGTCGTCGACGACTTCACCGGCGCTCTTGTTCTGCATTGCGCAGCCGGACAGGGCCAGCGATGCAACGACCATCAGTGCCGACAGGCGTTGAGCGATTTTCATGGGGACTCTCCTTCTTGGTTGGTCTAAAAAAAGCTCTGATCGAGCTGAATGCACGGCTTATTCGCCGTAAGCTGACTTCGCGGCCGAGACACAATTGTCCTTGACCGTACCGGCAAACGCGTCGCACTTCTCGAGTGCGACCTTGTACTGCGCAGTTCGTTTTTCGTCGCGCGCATCGGCGCGCGCCTCGATCGATTTCTTGTCGGCACGCGCGTCGACCTCGGCCGCGACGCGGCTCGCCTTGGCCTGGCCGAGGCACACGTCGCGATCGTTGCCCGCCACCGCGCCGCAGCGTGCGCGGTCCAGGTTGTAGTTGGCGGCGGCGATGCGCATGCGCGCGCGGGTGTAGGCGTCCAGCGTGTTCTTGAACTGCGCAGTCGCGTCCTCCTCGGCGCGCACGCGCTGCGCCTTGGCCTGCGCGACGCAGATGTCCTTGGGGGTGCCGGCCAGCGAATTGCACTGGGCGCGCGCCGCCTTGTAGGCGGCCGCCGCGTGCGCCTTGGCTTGCGCGTACTGTTCCTTCGATCCCGCTGCCACAGTCATTGGTGCGCCATCCGGATACTGGGCAGTAGCAGGATGTTGCGCTGCCGGTACCTGCAGGGTTGCAGTTGCCTGGGCTAATGCGAGTGCCGGCGCCAGGGCCAGCAGTGCGGTTCCGATCGTTCGTTTCATCTGTTCTCCGGTGCTGTTGTTATGACGGATGAGATAAAGGTACGTTGTATACGCCGTGTTATCTGTTCGGTGCCGTACATTTCGTGCGGGGCAGTTGAGTTGGTGTAAACGTGAATCAACGCACAGACCCAGGATGAGCGCGTGCCCTATCCTGAAGGTCACAACTTATGCCAGGAGACCAAACATGAAATCGACACTTGCTGCAGTGCTTGTTGCCGGTACCGCGGTCCTAGCAGGCTGCTCTTCCTACCCGACGTCCTACTCGTCGCCAACCTATAGCTCGTACGACACCTCGTATTCGACCACGTACGGCACCATTGATTCCATCACGGTGACCCGTGGTGCAAGCTCGGGCCTCGGCGCCGGTGCAGTGGTGGGCGGCGTGGTCGGCGGCCTGGTCGGCAGCCAGGTGGGCAGCGGCAGCGGACGTACCGCCGCCACTGCCGCCGGCGCGATTGCGGGCGCAGTCGCGGGCAACGAAATCCAGAAGAACCGCAACGAGCGCGACATGTACCAGATCAGCGTGCGCATGGATAACGGCGACTACCGCACCGTGGTCCAGGACAGCGTCGCCGACCTGCGCGTGGGTAACCGCGTGCGCGTGGTGGACGGCCGCGTCTACCGCTACTAAGCCGGCCCGGCAGGCCGCACCCAAGGAGCTTTGACATGGGAACCATTCTGTTGATCATCCTGATCATTGCGCTGGTGGGCGTCCTGCCGACCTGGCCCCACAGCCGCAGCTGGGGCTACGGCCCGGTGAGTATTACCGGGCTGCTCGTGCTGATACTGCTGTTCCTGTTACTGACAGGACGAATCTGAAGCAACAAGGATGGACACGGGCGCGCTGCGCCCGTTTTTATTCGTGGAGGCATGCCATGCGAATCCATGCAACACCGCGCTGCGGCCTGCTGGCGCGCACCGTCGTGCTTGCGCTGGCCTTCGGGCTGGCGCACGCGCAGGTCGCGACCGCGCCGCCTGTCGCCCCCGTGCCACCGGCCAGGCCCGATCCGGCGCCGCCCGTCTCGCCCGTACCGGTGACGCCGCCCGCCCAGGCAAGCGCGGCGACGCCCGCCACCCCGGCCACGCCGGCCACCCCGGCCACATCGGCCACGCCGGCCGTAGCTGCAACTCCTGCCGTGCCCGCGGCGCCCGTGCAAGCTCAGGCCAGGCAGCCCGTACCTCCTGAGACGACTCCGCCGGCAGCGGCAGCGAACCAGGCGGCAGAACTGGCGCGCGGCGAACCGGCGCGCTGGTACAAGGAAGACGCGACCGAGGAGCAGCGCCTGCGCACGCAGCGCAAGGAGATCGCCGCTGCCTACGAGGAAGCCAAGATGGCATGCCGCATCAAGCTGACGGCCGAACGCTCCCAATGCATGAAGGACGCGCGCGCGACCTACGAAAAGGATCTGGCCGGAATCAAATCCACGGCCGGCGTGCGCTAGCCTGGCCGCAGCATACCCGGGGGGAGTATCGCCCCTCAGGACGCCCTCCCCGGCATACTGGGGAGGGGTATCTGCGCCTGAGGCCTATTTTTCAGGATACCCCGGGAGGGTATCCCAATCCCTTGGGGTATTCCTGCCGTCCGGCCAGCCAGGAGACAGTCTCCACGAGACCTCGCGAACTCATCAGATCGATCGCCAGAAAAAAAGACGGCGTGCAATCGCTAGATTGCAACGCCGCTCAAGCCCCACCATATCGGGTAATGAACTGATTCAGGCTGTGCCCTCAGGTCAGTCCCATCAGTTTTTTCTCGCGCCGGTAGTTGAGGTACCACGCCGCGCCGCCCACCAGGGCCAGCACGCCCAGCGCCGGTTTCAGTTTGCGGCGCCGGCGCAGGATGCCGAACACGCGGACCGCATACGGCATCAGCGCCGTCACCGACAGGCCGGCCGGGGTCAGGATCGTGTCCACCCGCGAGCGCACCGCATAGGTCGCGCTGTCGATCGCGTTGTGCATGATCACGTCCGGTTTCATGCCGTGCTTGATGTGCAGCCTTGCCAGCGTGATGGCCTGGCGGTGCTGTTCGCCTTCGCGCAGGATCTGCGCGCGGCGCTCTTCCAGGCTGCGATTGTCCTTTTCCATCTTTCCTCCGTCGTGATTGTTACAGCAGCGCCTGGCGGTCTTTCTTGATTTCGTTCATGGTCTCGGGGAAGGACAGCTTGCCTTCCTTGAGCATGGCTTTGCCCTTTATGCCGAGCACGACGGCCAGCCCGGCAAACACGAGGAACATCACCAGCAGGATGGTCCAGCCCATTGCTTCCCAGGCCAGCGCAACGATGATGGCCGAGCCGAATGCCAGCGCAAACACGCCGCAGATGGCTGCTACCGCGAACAGGGCGACCAGTTCGATCAGGTGGTTGCGCACTTCGGACAGCTCCAGCGCCGCCAGCTCCATGCGCGACACCACCAGCCCGTAGGCGTTCTTGATCAGGCTGGTCACCCCTGCGATCAGGCCGGGGCCGTGCGCAGCTGCCGTCGATTTGTCCATGGCTTCCCCCGGCCGTCGGTTATTTACGGCCCAGGATCACGCCCAGCAGCAGGCCCACGCCAGCCGCCGCAGCGATGGTCTTCCATGGATTCTCCTTGACGTAGTGGTCGCTCGCGGCGGCCAGGTGCTTGCCGCGCACGACGGCCTCGTCGGACAGGTCGTGCGCCTTGCCGAGCGCCACGTCGAGCAGGTGCATGCCCTTGCCGCGCATCTGGTCGGCCTTTTCGCCGGACAGCGCAGCGGCCGCTTCCAGCATGGTTTGCGCATCCTTGACCAGCGTTTGCATGTCCGCCTTGATGTTGCTGGCGGCGCCGTTCATCTTGGTGCGGGTGATTGCTTCCTGTGCTTGCATGATGTTCCCTTTCTTATGTTTAAGTCGGTGGGTCAAAAACTACTGTGTTCAGTGGACCTGGGCCAGCAGGTCGCGCATGTCGTCGGCATGCTCTTCCTCGACGGCCATGATCTCGATCAGCATCTGCTTGGTGGTCGGGTCGCGGTCGCCGATCGCCGCGATCATCTGGCGGTACGACTCGATGGCCACGCGTTCGGCGATCAGGTTGGCCCGCACCATCGCCTGCGGATCGAGCGACTCGTCGTATTCGGCGTGGCTGCGCGCGCTCAGCGTGGCGGGGTTGAAGTTGGGCGAACCGTTCAGCTGCACGATGCGCTCGGCGATGCGGTCGGCATGCTGCTGCTCCTGGTTGGCATGCTCCAGGAATTCATCCTTGATGGCGCGCGTGTTGGCGCCGGCGATCGTGTAGTAGTGGCGCTTGTAGCGCAGGATGCACAGCAACTCGGTTGCCAGTGCATCGTTGAGCATCTGGATCACGGCTTCACGGTCGGCTGCATAGCCTTCCGTGACCGCGCCTTCATCCATGTTGGCGGCTGCCTCACGGATCGCCTGCACGTCGAATCCGTGTGCCAGGCGTGTGGTGTTCTGTTCCATGTGTAGATCCTCAATAAAACTGCTGCTTAGCGGGGTGGAATCCTGCCGCTTTCGTCCGACAGGACAATCTCGACGCGGCGGTTCAGCTGGCGGTCCGCCGCGGTGTTGTTGCTGGCGACCGGGAAGCGCTCGCCATAGCCGCGCATCTGGATACGTGCGCGCTCCACGCCCTGCGACACCAGTGCGTCACGCACTGCAGTCGCGCGGCGCTCGGACAACTGCTGGTTGTACGCATCGCTGCCGGTGCTGTCGGTGAAACCTTCGACCATCACGGTGCGCTCCGGGTTCGTTTTCAGCACTTCGGCCAGCTTGCGGACATTGTCCATGCCCTGCGGCTTCAGGCGCGCCTGGTCGACGTCGAACAGCACGTCGCCGATGGTCACCACCATGCCACGTTCGGTTTTCTTTGCCTGCAGTTCGATCAATACTGCTTCGAACTGTGCGATGCGGGCCTGGGCGTCGCGGGCGGCCTGCTCGGCAGCAGCAGCCTGGCGGCGCGCTTCCTCGGTCTGGCTCTGCGCTGCGGCAGCTTCGGCACGGGCGCGCTCGGCGTCGGCCTTGGCCTTCTCGGCCTCGGCGGTGCGTGCGTCCAGGCGCACCTGGTCACGCTCGCGCGCTGCCGCCTGGGCCTGCTCCTCGGCGGACTTGGCGCGGGCAACTTCGCGAGCGGTCTCGATGCGCTGCTTGGCCAGGTAGGCCAGCTTGTCGACTTCTTCCAGGTTCTCGCGCTTGGCCGCGGCGGAATTCGCGCGCTCAAGCGCCTCGCTGGCCTGGCGGAACTCCAGCGGCGCCAGCGATGCCACCTTTGGATCACTGTTGATGTCGCGGTAGGCGGCGCGCGCCTCGTCCAGCGTTGGCGTGGTCAGCGGGGTCGAGCTGCAGCCGGCGAGCGCGAACGCAAGGGCGATCGCGGCCGACTTGAAGAAGGTCGTGTTCATGGTGATTTTCCTTTTTGTAGGGTGGCTCGGGAGTTACTTGGTGCGCTCGACTTCTTCGCGCAGCACGCGGATGTCTTCCTGCAGCGCATTGGCGGCGGCGGTGGCCTTGGCGGAGTTGGCCTTGCTCTGCGCCAGCTTGGCGTCGGCGGCGGCCTGCTGCGCGAGGTCGCGTGCCGTGTCGTAATCCTTGGCGGCGAGCGCGGCGCTGGCGCGTTGCATCTTGTCGCGCGCGGCCATCATCTCGGCGGGCGCCAGTTCCGACGCGCCCGAGCTGGCCGCGGTTTCGACTGCGTTCTTGGATACCGCTACGTCCGCGGTGGCCGGGGCTTTTTCCTTCGAGGCGCAACCTGCGAGCGCCAGCACGGCGGCGGCTGCAAGCACCTTGGTCATATTGAGCGATGCATCGAATTTCATCTTCTTCTCCATGAGTTTGTGGGAGGCATTGCCATGTCGAAGTTATATGCGAAACGATCAACTCCTTCGGTACGCTGACGCACATAAACCCGGGCTGTCGAGTCACCGTGCGTCACCGTACATAAATGCAATTCCGCGCGGTGTAAGCTGTCCGCAGGACACATCGAACAAAAGGCACCTCATGGACTCACCACCTGCTACGAGAAAGCCGTTGTCCCGCCCGCTCAAGATCGTGCTCTGGGTCGCCGGCATCCTCATCGCCATCCCGCTCATCGCGATCATCTTCCTGCTGACCTTCGACTGGAACCGCGCGCGTCCCTGGCTCAACGCGCGGGTCACGGAAGCGATCGAACGCCCGTTCGCCATCAACGGCGACCTGTCCGTCAAGTGGGAACAGCCGTCCGGGCGCATGCGCCCCGGCGAGCGCACCTGGCGCGACTTCATCCCCTGGCCGCACCTGCGCGCCAACGACGTGCATGTCGGCAATCCCGCCAATATGGAGCAGCGCGATATGGCCAATGTGCGCCAGTTCGACTTTTCGCTCAATCCGTTCGCGCTGCTGGGCAGGGAAATCGAGATCCCGCTGCTGCGCTTCGACACGCCCCATGTCGAGCTGGAGCGCGTCAAGGACGGCCGCGCCAACTGGGCATTCAAGAAGAAGCAGGAACCGTCCAGGTGGACGCTGGATGTGCAGCGTGTCGTGTTCAGCGACGGTACGCTGGTATTCAGGGATGCCGTCACGCGCGCAGACATCCGCGCCGACGTGCGCTCGCTGGACAACGACGCCAGGTACGGCATCGGCTGGAAACTCAAGGGAACTTTCCGTAATGCGCCCGTCTCCGGCAGCGGCAGAGCCGGCGCGGTGCTGTCGCTGAAACAGCAGACCATCCCCTTCCCCATCCAGGCCAATGTGGAAATGAACCGGATTCGCGTCAGCGCGGAAGGCACCCTGACCAAACCGACCCAGCTGGCCGCAGTCGATATGCGCATGCGGGCATCGGGTGCGAGCATGGCGCGCCTGTACGAACTGACCGGCGTGCTGTTCCCGGAAACGCCCGCGTTCTCGACCGAGGGGCGCCTGATCGGCAAGCTGTCGAAAGGAAGCCAGCACTGGACCTACCAGGACTTCAAGGGCAAGGTGGGCACCAGCGACATCCGCGGCAAGATCGAGTACCAGACCCGCGAGCCGCGTGGCCTGCTGACCGCCAACGTGGTTTCCGAGCGGCTCGACTTCAAGGACCTCGGCCCCCTGATCGGCGCCGACTCCAACGCCAGCAAGCGCCAGCGCGGCGTGGATGCAGTGCAGCCGGCGGGCAAGCTGCTGCCGGTCGAACGCTTCAGGACCGAGCGCTGGACCAGCGTGGACGCGGACGTGCGCTTTGCCGCACGCCGCATCATCCGCGACAAGGAATTGCCGATCAGCCAGCTGAGCACGCACCTGTACCTGAAGAACGGCGTGCTGTCGCTGGTGCCGCTGAACTTCAAGATGGCCGGCGGCGACCTCACCTCGACCATCCGGCTGGACGGCAGCGGCCGCGCGGGCAAGAACGCGATCAAGGCGGAAGCCAAGATCGCCGCGCGCCACCTCAAGCTGGCCCAGCTGTTCCCCGCCGTCGAAAAGATGAAGGCATCCATCGGCGAGGTGAACGGGGACGCCAAGCTGACCGCCACCGGGGACTCGGTGGCCTCGCTGATGGCGCACGCGAACGGCGAACTGAAGGCGCTGGTGAACCAGGGCACTGTCAGCAAGCTGCTGCTGGAACAGATGGGATTGAACATCGGCAGCATCGTGGTCACCAAGCTGTTTGGCGACAGGACCGTGCAGATCAACTGCCTGGCCAGCGACTTCAACGTGAGCAATGGCATCGCCCAGACCCAGCTGTTCGTGGTGGACACGGAAGAGGCGGTGGTGAACGTGGGCGGCGCCGTGAACCTGAACAGCGAACAGATCGACCTGACCGTGCTGCCGCGCACCAAGGGCCTGCGCATCATTTCGCTGCGTGCGCCGATCTACGTGCGCGGGACCTTCCGCCAGCCGGACGTGAGCATCGACAAACGCGTGCTCGCGCTGAAGGCGGGCGGCGCGCTGGTGCTGGGAACCGTGGCTGCGCCGCTGGCCGCCCTGCTCCCGCTGATCACCGCCGGGCCGGAAAAGGACAGCCCGTGCGGCGCCCTGCTGGCCCAGGTGCGCGAAAAACCCAAGGCGCCGCCCCCGGGGCGCCCCGCCGCACGGCCGCGTTGATGCCGTCACCGGGCTGTTGCATGAGTGTGCGCTGACGTACAGACCTCATGCGTAGCGCACCGTAATCTTGCACCAACAACAAGCATACGAGGAGCTCTGATGAAGAAACTGCGATTTTCGGCATTCCTGGCCGCATTGATGTTAACCACCCTGACCGCCTGCAGCACGACCGACAGCGGGCGCCGGACGGTGGGCCAGTATGTCGATGACGCTGCGATCACGGCAGGCGTGAAGGCCGCGATCGTCAATGAACCTACGCTGAAGGTTTCCGAGATTCAGGTGGAAACCTATGAAGGCGTGGTGCAACTGAGCGGCTTCGTAAGCTCGGCCGCGAACATTGCCACTGCTTCCACCGTGGCGCGTTCCGTGAATGGCGTGAAGTCGGTTAAAAACGACATCCGCCTGAAATAAACCCAACTCAAGAGGTCAAATCATGAAAATCAAACAAATCGCAAGCGCAGCCGCAGTCCTTACTTTCTCCCTGAGCCTGGCAGCATGCTCGGGCATGTCCCAGCAGGACAAGAACACCGCAATCGGTGCCGGCGCTGGCGCCGTCATCGGTGGCGCCCTGACGGGCGGCAGCGCAGCGGGCACCGTGGGTGGTGCAGCAGTGGGCGGCGTGATCGGCAACCAGGTCAGCAAGCCAACCAAGTAATCGCATGCCATGTAGCGAAAGGCGCCCCCTCGGGGGCGCCATTTTTTTTGGGGACTGTCAGTGGAGAATACCCGCAGGCAGGCAGAAGCCGCGATTACGCGGCCGTGCATCCTCAGGCAAACAGCGCCGGCGGCGGATTGTCTTCCGCCTCCTTGACGATCTCGTAGCACTGGCACGACACCGCTGCCAGTCCGGCCGGATCGAGGATCTCGATATTTCCGCGGCTGTAGTTGATCAGCCCCTGCGCCTGCAGCGCACTGGCCGCCTTGGTCACGCCCACGCGCCGTACGCCTAGCGCGTGCGCCAGGAACTCGTGCGTGAGGTGGAACTTGTCGGAATCGAGCCGGTCGCGCGTGACCAGCAGCGAACGCGCCAGCCGCGCTTCCAGCACGTGGAACCGGCTGCACACGGCGATCTGGATCGCCTGCGCCAGCAGCATGTCGGTGTAGCGGTACACCACGCGCTGCAGCCGCGGGTTGCGCATGAACTCGGTCCGGAACGCCCCGGCTTCGATGCGGCTGACCTTGCCTTCGCGCTGCACGATGGCGCGCACCTGGCCGACGTCATGGCCGAGCGGCAGCGTGGCGCCCAGCATGCCCTCGCGCCCCACCAGGCCGACCTCCAGCGTCATGCGCCCGCCGGCCACGGCCAGCATCGAGATCACGGCATCGTCGGGAAAATAGATGTAGCGGATCGGGCAGCCCGCTTCGTAAAGCACGGCGCCGACGTCCACATGGACGCGCTCGATCAGCGGGCGCAACTGCTCCATTTCGCTGGCGGGGAGCGACTCGAGCAACTGATTACCCGTGCGCACAACTGCGCCCGGCCCGATATTCATCGGACCCTCGTGCGGTAGTTGTGTTCGTTCAAGCATGGCATGAGACCTGTCGGATGGTGTGAGGTGGAAACGCAAAATGCGCGCGGACACTGGCCGAAACAATTGCATACAAAGTGGGGCCAGCGTAACGGCTCCTATATCAATGGTATGTACGGTGACGCACGGAAGGAATGAAGCCATAGGCGTGACAATTGGCAACAAGCGTGGGCGCGCTTGCGCCTGCCATCAATAAGGAACCCAGCCATGGAAAACAATATTCGACATCACACCCGCGGCACGCCGCATCCGCTGCTGATCGCGGCGGCGATTGCCGTGATCCTGTTCTGCACGGTCGGCATTGCCGCGATCATGGGGTGGATCCCCACCTCCACCGGCGGCAACCCCGACCTCGCGCGCGGCGCCGATCCCGCGTTCGCGACCGCTGCGGCGCCCGCCACCGTGGCGCCGCCTGTCTCCGACCTGCCGCCGTCCGCGCTGGTCGACCAGTCCGCTCCGCTGCAGATGGCCCAGGCGCCTGTCGCAGCGCCGCCCATGCAGCGCGCGTATGTTCCCGCCGACCAGCGTGCAGCACCTGAGCCGAAGGTTGCCGAACGCCGCCGCGTAGCAGCCGCCGAGCCGCGTAGCAACTGGTGCTCCAACTGCGGCAATATCGAGTCGGTCCGCAAGGTGACCACTCGTGCGCGCGGCACCGGCGTTGGCGCAGCGGGCGGCGCCGTGCTGGGCGGCCTGCTGGGCAACCAGGTCGGCGGCGGTACAGGCCGCGACATCGCCACCGTTGCCGGCGCCGTGGGCGGCGCCGTCATCGGCAACCAGGTGGAAGGCAACATGAAGGCAACCACGCGCTACGAAGTGCGCGTGCGCCTGGACGACGGCTCGGAGCGCACGTTCACGCGCGACACCGCACCGCCATGGCGCAACGGCCAGCGCGTGCGCATCGTCAACGGCGGCATCCGCGCCGTCGACTGACCGCCCCGCGCCCCTGGCGCGGTTCTTCCGAACATCCGCGCCACGAAAAAACCGGAGCCCAACGGCCCCGGTTTTTTTATTCCCGACGCATCCCGCCTTCGCTGCCTCTCCGCAATATTTCCGAATTACATCATTACGTGCGGTACCGAACAGAGCGCTACTGCTGAGCTGCTCAACAATATATCCACGCTGAGTACAGGCGGTGACGAAGAAAGGAATTGGATATGAACCATTTCATCTGGATCGGGATCATCGTGTGGGGCATCCTGGTCATGGGTTTCGGTATCGCGACGGTGCCGCACGCGGCGCCAGGCGAAGCGCCCCTCCCGGCGCACGATGTGGTGTTCCTGCTGACCGGCGGGCTGCTGAGCTGCCTGATCGGACTGCTGGGGCTGTGCGGACTGATGGGCTGGGTGCCATGGTTGCGCGAGGACAAACAATCTGCGGCGTAATGTTCGTCATCGAACGGTTGGCGCAAAGACGCTGGCGGATACTGGAATCACAACGACGACACCAAGTCGTTCCTACAAACCCGCCAGAGGACACTATCATGCTCTATACAATCGCCGTAGTTCTCATCATCCTGTGGCTGCTCGGCCTTGTGACGTCGTACACGGTCGGTGGCTTTATCCATATCCTGCTCGTCGTGGCAGTGATCATGATCCTGGTTCGCCTGATCAGCGGGCGGGGGATATAACCCTTTCGCCATAACCGCACCGGGGCGCTTTGCCCCGGTTGTTACATTGGAGGTAGCATGAACAACAAACTGATCGCATCAATCCTCGCAGTATCCATCGCATCCGCCGGCTGCGCCGACATGACCCCAACCCAGCGTGGTACCGCGCAAGGCGCCGGTATCGGTGCCGGACTGGGCGCCATCCTCGGTGGCGTGACCGGCGGCGGTGGCGGAGATCGCGCAGCCAAGGGCGCCGTCATTGGCGCAGCAGCAGGCGCCATCGCGGGCAATATCTGGTCGCGCCGCATGGAAGAACAGAAGCGCCAGATGGAACAGGCCACGGCCGGCACCGGCGTGCAAGTCAGCCAGACCGCCGACAACCGCCTCAAGCTCGACATCCCGAGCGATATCTCGTTCGATACGAACCGGGCCGATATCAAACCGAACTTCCGTCCGATCCTCGACCGCTTCGCGACGAGCCTGCAGCAGAACCCTGCTACCACGGTGACCATCATCGGCCACACCGACTCGACCGGTGGCCCCGCGATCAACGAGCCACTGTCGCGCGACCGCGCAGCCAGCGCACGCGATTACCTCGCGCAGCGTGGCGTCTCGCCGAACCGCATCATGATCGACGGCCGCGGCGCACGCGAACCGATCGCCTCGAACGACGATCCGGCCAGCCGCGCGCGCAACCGCCGCGTGGAGATCTACGTGGCCGAGCCGATGGCCCGCAACTAGTGGCGCCGTCCCCGCGCACGCGGGGACCGGCACGACGCCGGCACGGCCGGCAACCGCAATCCCCGCCGCGTGCGGGGATTTTTCCATCCGATGTCCGTCCAGCCTCCAGCACTCCATATCCGAGTCCGGGCAGCTTCCCGTACCGCGCTAATGACTGGCTTTGCCAAAAGGCGCCCGGCCGGCTGGGCATTGAAAACTCACACTTTCTCACCCATCCCGCATGGCAGCGCTAGCGCCCCTCAAGCATCCGAAAGTCGCGCCGCATCGCCCTCTCTCTGAACGGCATTCCATCTATGCAACAGAAGTTGTATAGACTGCATGACATATTGATTGTATGTATGCCGCCATAATTGCTGTTTATACCTGTTGTGTATTGTCACACATCTTCACAAGCAAATTTGACTCCCGGGTCAGTAAGGTGGTGTTATGTGAATGTCGGGCAATTTTTCAGCCGCCCGAAACCTCCCCGCTCTTGCGAGAAGATTGACCGCCAGCCCCCCGGCTGGCGGCGGCCTCATTTGCGGTTTTTTTAGGCTTTATCGGAGTTTCATAAGTTGAGTAAGCAAATCGTACTGAAGCGCAGCGTTGTTGCGGTTGCGCTGACCCTGGCGTCGTCCACGGTCGTCCTGGCACAGCAGGTCGATGCGGCAGCCGCGCCAATGCAGAAGGTGTTCGTCACCGGTTCCAACATCAAGCGCGCGGACAAGGAAGGCTCGTCCCCGATCGCGGTCATCAACCGCAAGGACATCGAGGCAACGGGCGCCAACACCGTTTCCGAACTGATCCAGACCATTCCGGCGTTCGGCTCGGGCGCCTCGCTCGACCTGACCGACGGCAGCTTCTCCAAGGGCGCGGCCACCGCATCGCTGCGCGGCCTGGGCTCTTCCTCCACCCTGATCCTGCTGAACGGCCGCCGCATCACCGCGTCCGCCTACGCCGACCCGAACCAGGGCAAGTCGGCTGTGTATGACCTGAACAACATCCCGGTCTCCGCCATCGAGCGCGTCGAGATCTTCAAGGATGGCGCATCGGCCGTGTACGGCTCCGACGCGATCGCCGGCGTCATCAACTTCATCACCAAGACCTCGTACCAGGGTTTCGACGTGTCGGCATCGGCCAGCGCCAACGACGACGGCGAATTCGGCCGCAAGAACCTCACCGGTTCGGCCGGCTTCGGCGACCTGCAGGAAGACGGCTACAACGCCTTCTTCAGCTTCGACCTGGCCAAGCGCGACAGCACCAAGATCGCCGACGTGAACGATATCGAGAAGCAGATGTACTCGATCATCAACGCGCGCCTGAATCCGTACTCGTCGTCCCTGACCAGCCACTCGCCGTTCTTCTACCGCGAGCGCACCGCCGGCGCGCGCAACTTCGCCAACTCGTACGCGCTGCGCGCCGACGTGATCAACCAGGTCAACTGCCCGGCATCCGAGCAGCTGGTCGGCGACGTCAACGCGCACGTGCTGTCGTCCACCTCGACCCTGGTGGGACGCACCTTCTGTAACTTCAACCTGGACAACTACACCGAAGCGCAGTCGGCCGGCGACGACATCAACCTGCTGTCGAAAGTCACCTTCAAGCTGTCCGACAACATCACCTCGTTCACCGAACTGGGCTTCAACCGTTCGGACCGCGACTACCTGGGCGCACCGCGCGCGATGCAGTCGACCGCGGCGACCACCGTGTTCTCGCTGGAAGGCGCTCCGTCGAGCTTCCAGATGATCCTGCCGGTCGGCCACCCGGACAATCCGTTCTCGAACTCGCGTTCGGCAGTGGGCCTGCGCTTCAAGGGCCGCGGCGGCAGCGACAACACCAACGAGACCGTGCGTTTCGTGACCGGCCTGCAGGGCACCACCGGCAAGTTTGACTGGGAAACCGCAGCGCTGTACAACCGCAACGAGCGTAACGAGACCTACTTCGGCATGCTGTACAAGCCGACGCTGACCCGCGTGATGACCGAAAACCGCACGCTGGCCGACACCCTGAACGATCCGACCGCCACCCAGGACGTGCACAACCGCGGCTTCTCGCAAGTCGCGCAGATCGACGCCAAGGCATCGACCACCATCGGTACCCTGGCCGGCGGCGACATCGGCCTGGCCTTCGGCGGCGAAATCCGCAACGAGCGCATCGGCCTGACCCCGTCCGAGCTGACCCAGCGCGGCGACATCGTCGGCCTGTCGAACTCCTCGGCCAACGGCGAACGTACCGTCAAGTCGGCCTTCGTCGAAGTGCGCACCCCGTTCGCGAAGAACTTCGAAATGGACTTCGCCGGCCGCTACGACAAGTACCCGACCATGCAGAAGTTCGTGCCGAAGGTCGGCGCCAAGTGGACCGTCAACGAAGTGCTGACCCTGCGTTCGGCCTACGCCGAAGGCTTCCGCGCACCGGCGCTGACCCAGGTCTCGCCAGGCGGCGTGCAGTCCTTCTCGACCGTGTGGGACACCCTGCGCTGCCCGGACGGCGTCAACCCTGCGCCGAACGCCGAAAAGGCCGACTGCGCACGCGGCATCTCCAGCCTGTCGGCCGCAACGCCAGACCTGCTGCCGGAAACCTCGAAGAGCTACTCGCTGGGCATGATCCTGCAACCGGCAAAGAACCTCGACATCCTGGTCGACTACTACAACATCCGCAAGGAAGCTGAAACCGCGCTGCTGTCGGCCGGTTTCGTGGTCGAGCACGAAGAAGACTTCCCGGGCCGCGTCGTCCGCGACACCAATCCAGCCACCTGGATCACCGACGCGAACGGCAACGTCGTGCCTAACTCGGGCCCGATCTCCGCAGTGAACCGCAACTACGTCAACCAGGGCGCGACCCAGACCTCCGGTATCGACATCGAAGCGACCCTGCGCACCAGCCTGGGCGACCACGGCCGCCTGGTGACCAAGGTGTCCGGTTCCCAGACCCTGACCTTCAAGCGCGCCGAGCGCCCGGGCGACGCAGAGCGCAACCTGGTCGGCACGATTGGCGGCCTGTCCGACTGGGCCACCTCGGTCGGCGAGATCCCGCGCTACCGCGCCAACGGTTCGGTGACCTGGACCAAGGGCAACCACTCGGTCAACGGTAACGTGCGTTTCGTTTCCGGCGTCTCGCTGCTGCGCAAGTGGGACAGCCATGAGACCTATCCGCAGCCATACTGCTACTACGGCAAGGGCGCTCCTGGCGGCCAGGCCCGCTTCAGCGACTGGATCAGCACCTGCGACATCAAGAGCTGGACCACGGTTGGCGTAGGCTACACCTACACCGGCTTCCAGAACCTGACCCTGTCGGCCAACATCCAGAACCTGTTCGACGCGCGCGCACCATACGCATCGACCAGCTCCGGCGCGATCCTGAGCGGGTACAACTCGCAGCTCCATAACGGTTATGGCCGTTACTGGCGCCTGACCGCGAACTACAGCTTCAAGTAATTCGCGTACCAACGAAAAAACGCCCGGCATCAATCGATGCCGGGCGTTTTTTTTGGGGACTGTCCCCTTCCTTTGCTTACTTGCCGCCGCCTGCTGCGCCGTCCTTCGCCACCTTGGCGAAGTCGCCCGCGGCCACGACGGAAATGCTGCCTGGCTTGATGAACTCGCGCATGGCCGCATTGACCTGCGCCAGCGTCAGCTTGCGCACCTGCTCGTCCATCTCGGCGTCGAACTTCATGGTGCGTTCCAGCGACAGGTACTCGGACAGTGCGCCAGCCAGCGCGCTATCGGAGGTACGCGACACTTCCTGCCCCTGCAGCCAGCCCTTCTTCGCTTCGGCCAGTTCGGCCTCGGTGAAGCCTTCCTTGACCGCGCGCTCCAGCTCTTCGCGCAGCGCCGCTTCCACCTTGGCGGTGTTCTGCGGTGCGCTGATCGCATAGGCCAGCCACAGGCCGGCAGGATCGCGCGCAGGCACGGCCAGCTGCGAACCCACGCCGTACGACAGGCCTTCCTTCTGGCGGATGCGGTCGGCCAGGCGCGAACGCAGTGCGCCGCCGCCCAGCATGTAGTCGGCCATCACCAGCGCAGGGTACGGCTTGGCGTCGTCCTTCATCGGCACCGGATGCACGGCCACCAGCACGCTGTTGGCCTTGTCCGGGGTTTCCAGCGCCAGCTTCTGGCTGGCCACCGGCTTGACCGCGGACGGAACGCGCACGTACTTCTGTTTCGCGTTCCAGTCGCCGTACAGCTTCTCGACCTGCGCCTTGAGCGCTGCCGGGTCGAAGTCGCCGACCGCCGCGAAGGTGGCGTTGTTGGCGCCGTAGAAGTTGGCGTGGAAGGCCTTGACCGCTTCCGGCGTCACCGCCTTGACCGCGGCCAGCTGCTCCGGCAGCGTCATCACGTGCTTGACGTGGCCTTGCGGCGTGGTGTCGAGCATGCGGTTGAACGCGTTCATGGCCTGCGGCTGCGGTTCCGGAATCGCACGTTCCACCGAACCTGCCTGTTCGCGCTGGAACTCGGCGAATTCGGCAGGAGCGTAGGCAGGCTTCTTGAGGATCTCGGCCACCAGCTCCATCACCGCCGGCAGGTTCTCGCGGGTGGTCGTCACCGACGAGGTGATCGATTCCGCGCCGCCGCCGATGCGGTGCTGCGCCTTGAGCTTGTCGAACAGGTCCTTGAGCTGCTGGCGCGACTTCTCCTGCGTGCCGTAGCTCAGCAGCCCGGCCGCGAACTGGCCGGCCGATGCCTGGTTGCGCAGCGATTCCTCGGCGCCCATGCGCAGGCGGATGGTCACGCTCACCAGGCCGCCCTTGGTCTTCTTCGGCAGCAGCGCGCCTTTCAGGCCGTTGGCCAGCTTGAAGCGCTGGGTGCGCGATTCGATGTTGGCCGGGCTCGGGTCGAACACTTCGCCCTGCGCGACTACCGCGCGGCCCTTGTAGTCCTTGACCACGGCAGCGATGTTCGGCACGCCCGGCACCTCGGCGCGGTCAGGCGCTTCGGTCGGCACGAACAGGCCAAGGGTGCGGTTGGCCGGCTTGAGGTACTTCTCGGCGGCGGCCTGCACGGCTTTCGCGTCGACCTTCTCGACCTGATCGCGGCCGATGAAGAACAGGCGCCAGTCGCCCGCCGCCATCGATTCGGTCAGCGCGATGGTCAGGCTGGCGGTGTTGTTCATCGCCAGGTCGATGTTTTTCATGATGGTCTGCTTGGCGCGCGCGACTTCTTCATCGGTGACCGGGTTCGATTTCAGGTCCTCCAGCACTTTCAGCAGCGCGTCCTGCGCCGGCTGCAGCGGCTGGTCTTTCGACACCACCGCGCCGAAGATGCGGTAGCCCGGCTCCAGGTTGCTGACCGAGCTGTGGTCCAGGCGCGTCGCCAGCTTGGTTTCGACCAGCGCCTTGTGCAGGCGGCCGGACGGCGCGTCGATCAGGACGCGGCTCAGGACGTCCAGCGCCGCATCGTCAGGGTGCCCGCTCGGCGCCACGTGGTAGCCCGCGCCGACATATTGCGTGCCGCCGGAGCGGCGCACGGTCACGGAACGCTCGCCATCCTGTACCGGTTCGAGCGTGTAGGTCTGCTGGATCGTGCGCGATGGCTTGGGGATCTTGCCGAATACGGCGTTGATCTGCGCCAGCACCTTGGCTTCATCGAAGCGGCCCGCCACCATCAGGATCGCATTGTCCGGCTGGTAGTAGTTCTTGTAGAAGGCGCGCAGGCGCGGGATGTTGACCTGCTCGATGTCCGAACGCGCGCCGATGGTCGACTTGCCGTAGTTGTGCCAGTCGTAGGCGACGGCCTGCAGGCGCTCCTGGGTTACGCCGATCGGGTCGCTCTCGCCCATCTCGAACTCGTTGCGCACCACCGTCATCTCGCCCTTGTTGGTCTTGGTGTTCCACAGGTCGTCCTGCGAGATCGGCGCGTTGACCATGCGGTCCGCTTCCAGCGCCAGCATGGTGCGCAGGTTGTCCTCGTTGGCAGGGAAGGTCGCGTAGTAGTTGGTGCGGTCGTACCAGGTGGTGCCGTTGAAGTCCGCGCCGAGGCCGTTCAGGATCTCGACCGGGCTCTTGGTGCCCTTCTTGACGCCGAAATTGTTGGTCGGCTTGAACAGCAGGTGCTCGAGCAGGTGGGCCATGCCGGTCTCGCCGTAGTTCTCGTGGCGCGAGCCGACCATGTAGACGATGTTGGTGGTGATGGTCGGCTTGGACGCATCCGGGAACAGCAGCACGCGCATGCCGTTCGCCAGCTTGTACTCGGTAATGCCCTCGACCGAGGTCACCTTGGACGGTGCGGTCGCGGAGACCGCCTTGGCACTGGCCGGCGCCAGGGCAGCCGGGCCTGCGGCGAAAGCCGGCGTCAGCACGCCGGCGCTAATCATCAGCGCAATCAGGAGTTTCACGTTGTCGTATCCCTATTCATTTTTAATTTGGACTTAAAGAATCTGGTTTATCCTTGTCCGATATCTTTAAGCGGAGCCAATTATGAACGTTCGCCACGCATGTTTTGGAATTATTTTGATGGCCGCCACGGCTGCGACATGTTCTGCGCAAACCATGAAGCCCGGTTTGTGGGATGTCAACACCACGATGAAATCGCCCGATGGCGAAATGCAGAAGGCGATGACCGATATGCAGGCAGCCATGGCAGCCATGCCGCCGGACCAACGCAAGGCGATGGAAGACATGATGGCCAAGCAGGGAGTAAAGATCGGCGCCGGTTCCGGCGGCGCGCTGAACACCAAAGTATGTATGTCGAAGGAGATGGTAGAGCGAAACGTCCTGCCCGTTAATAATCGTGGGAACTGCTCCGAGAAGCGCGGTCCGCTGGTCAACGGGCGCATGAAAGCCTCGTTCACCTGCACCAATCCGCCCTCGTCGGGCGATGCGGAATTCGCGTTCAGCGGCGATAGCGCTTTTACGATGAAAATGAATACCACGTCGACCGTGGCAGGCAAGACCGAAAAGATGGCAATGGAGTCGTCGGGACGCTGGCTTGGCGCCGACTGCGGCAGCATTCGGCCGCTGTCGATCCCGAAATCCAAATAAGATGCCCCTGATCCTGCGCCCGCATGGCCGCGCCGCCTGACCGCCTGGCGTTCGGCGGCGGCCGCCATGCCGCGCTGGCTGTCACGGCCGCCCTCCACGTCCTGCTGGCGGCCTTGTTCATGCTGCGCCAGCCGGAGCGGCTGGCCGAGCCCAACGCCAGCTGGATCGATGTCATCCAGGTCGCGCCGAAACGGGTACAGGCCGCACTGCCGGCCCCGCCGCCCGTCCGGCAGCATCGCGTCCACGCTCCGGCGCAGCCGACTGCTGTTGCCGAAGTTCCGGCCGCCGCGCCCATGGCGGATGAGCGGCCAGGCCAAGTGGCCAGCGAAGCGGTATTCCCGCCTGCGGAACCGGCGCCGCTGTCGGCGTTCGAACTGGCGCGCGCGGCGGCCGGCAAGGCCGACAAGGAGCTGCGCACCGCATTCCCCGAACGCAAGCTGTTGCGCCACAAACCGCTCACCGGGCAGCAGAAGCTTGCCGCCGGCATCGAGCACTCGGTCGCGCCGCCCAAGTTCTACGAACCGGCCCGCATCACCAAGGTGCAGGACCAGGGCGGCTGGGGACGCCGCATCGAGAAAGTGCAGACCGCCTTCGGCGCCTACTGCATGACCTACGAAAGCAACCTGGGCGGCGATGGACGCGACCTCTTCAAAGATTCCTCTACGCAACCCAAGATGCGCACCTGCCCCCGCGAGGAGTGATGGCCCGCATGGTACGGTAGCGAACAAAGTTTCCGGCGGGCGCGACATACACTTGGCTTTTAACCAAGCTTTCGTGTCTGGCTTATGCTGTCCACCCTCGACCGGATCGATCCTGAGAGCACCGATATCGACCTGCTGGTCGAGCTGGTGGATACGCTGCGCCCGCGCCGCGCCACGGATGTCGAGCAGGCGCGCGCCAATGTCCGCACGCTCACCCAGCTCCTGAATGGCAATCCCGAGCACGCGGCACGCCTGCGCAGCTACGGCACCAGCATCCTCGAATCGCGCCGACACGCCAGCCTGTACACGGACGTCGGCATGCTGTCGAACGACGGCTTCTTCACGGAGCTCAGCCGCCGGATCGCCTACCGCATCCTGCCCCCTGCCCTGTCCGACGTGTACCTGAGCGACGCGCTGGAGAAGGTGCTGTTCCGGCAGACCGACCATGTATGGATCCGGGGCGTGTCGGCCAGCGACTGGTTCGACCTGTTCCAGGCGATCGCGCAGGCGCCCGGCGCCGACGATAGCAAGGCGCGCCTGGTCACGCTGCGCGGGATGCTGCAGGCCGTGCGCACCTTGTCCTGCCGCGTCTGCGCGCTGGGGCTGGAACCGCGCCTGGTGCATGCATTCGCCGCCATCGAGGACTACGATTCCCCGTTCATCATGCAGAACATCGAGGTCAACGACTACCTCGATGCCTACGGTAAGGTGCTGGCCGGCGAGACCGCGCAGATGGAAGACGCGCGCCACCTGCTGGTGATGCTGGACCAGTGCGACGACATCGTGGCGCGCGTGCGCAAGCGCGCGCTGACAGCCGGCACCAGCATCCCGCTGACCTACTTGCTGGTGGCGCTGTCGCAAAGCATCGACCGCCTGCGCAAGCTGCTGTACATGGTGGACCTGTCGGGCGAGCTGCCGATGCCGGAAACCGTGGACCTGCAGGCGGTGGCCACCGATGCGCCCGCCCCTTGCGCAGAGGGTCGGCGCGTGAGCCGCCGCCAGGCCGTCGCCATGGCGCTGGCGCTGGAAATGATCAAGGCGCACAACCATAAATATGCGGTGCGCGACGTGTTCGCGGACAACCTCCACCTGCTGGCGCGCAACGTCACCGAGAACGCCAGCCGCACGGGCGAACACTACATCGCGGAAACCCGCAGCGAGCTGCGCGAGATGCTGCGCTCGTCCGCCGGCGCCGGCATCATTGTCGGCTTCATGGCGATGATCAAGATCCTGCTGTCCTACCTGCACACAGCGCCCTTGGTCGAGGCGGTGCTCTACGGGCTGAATTACGCGCTGGGCTTCATGCTGATCCACGTACTGCACTTTACCGTGGCCACCAAGCAGCCTGCCATGACCGCATCGCGCCTGTCGGCCGAACTGCAGACCACCGACGGCAAATCGCCGGACGTGGACAGCATGGCGGTCCTGGTTAACAAGGTGTTCCGCACCCAGTTCGTGGCCGTACTGGGCAACCTGCTGACGGCGTTGCCGGTGGCCTATGCGATCGCGCTGGTCTTCCACGACCTCAGCGGCAGCCACCTGGTCAGCCCGGCCAAGGCCATGACGCTCTTGCACGAGATCGATCCGGTCGGCAGCCCCGCGCTGTGGTACGCCGCAATCGCCGGGGTATGGCTGTTCGTGGCCGGCCTGGTGTCCGGCTACTACGACAACAAGGCGCTGTACACGCGGATGGCGTTGCGCATCGGACAATTGCGCGCCTTGCGCGATCTGCTCGGACCCGAGCGGCTCGCCCGGTTTGCGTCCTACATCGAGGACAACCTGGGCGGCTTGATGGGCAACTTCGTGTTCGGCATGCTGCTGGGGATCACCGCCCTGTTCGGATACCTGCTCGGCCTGCCTCTCGATATCCGCCACGTCACGTTCTCGTCGGCGAACTTCTCGACGGCGCTGGTGGCGCTCGAGCACCAGGTCAGCCCGGAACTTGCGGCGCGCTCGGTTGCCGGCTTCCTCTCGATTGGCGCAGTCAACCTGATCGTCAGCTTCAGCCTGGCGCTGTGGGTGGCGCTGCGCGCGCGGCGCATCGCATTTCGCCGCTCTATCCTGTTGCTGTATGCGCTGGGCCGCCGCTTCGTGGCTGGCCCGATCGAGTTTTTCCTGGGGCCACGGGCCGACAAAGGAGTTGAACCATGAAATCGCGCCTGACTGCGCTGTTCGCTTCGCTGCTGCTGCTCGCCAGCATGATCGGCGGATGCACCACCCTGCCCCACGTGCCGGACAAGCGGGCGCCTGCCGCCTCGGTGCCGACGGTGACCGGCCTGAACGGCGAATTGAAGCCGAGCGTTGCGCGCGAGATGCTCGAGGAGCGCTGGACGCACGCGAGCCGCGACCTGAAGGCGCTGGCGACGCTGGAGGAAGCGGCGACCGGGGTCCCGCTCATCGCCGGCAACAACGTGTCCCTGCTGTTCGACGGCCCACAAACGATGAACGCGATGATGGACGCGGTGCGCGGCGCGAAGGAGACCATCAACCTGGAGACCTATATCTTCGACCAGGACGAGGTGGGCATGCGCTTTGCCAACCTGCTGATCGAGCGCCAGCGCGCCGGCGTGCGGGTGAACGTGATGTACGACAGCGTCGGCACCATTGGCGTGCCGCCCGAGTTCTTCGAGCGCATGCGCGCGGCGGGCATCACCCTGCTCGCCTTCAACCCGATCAACCCGGCCAAGGCGCGCGGCAAGTGGGCGATCAACAATCGCGACCACCGCAAGTTGCTGGTGGTCGATGGCAAGGTGGCGTTCACGGGCGGGATCAACATAAGCGAGGACTACGCCAACAGCTCGCTGTTCCGCTCGCGCCGCCGCCCGCCGGCGTCGGCCGAGGTTGGCTGGCGCGACACCCACATCCGCATCGAGGGACCGGCCGTGGCGGCGCTGCAGTGGAGCTTCATCGACAACTGGGTGAACCAGGTGGCCGGCGACCTGCCCGAGGCAAACTACTTCCCGAAGCTCAAGCCGGTGGGCGACAAGATGCTGCGCGTGCTGGCCACGCGGCCGAACACCGGCTTCGAGATCTACAAGGCGTTCATGGTCGCCATCCAGGAAGCGAAGAAGTCGATCCACATCACCTCGGCCTATTTTGTGCCCGACAAGCAGATCATCGAGGCGCTCGGGGCCGCCGCCAAGCGCGGCGTGGACGTGCAGCTGATCCTTCCGAGCCGGACCGACCATGGCATCGTGGCCGACGCCGGGCGGGCGACCTACGACCGGCTGCTCGGCAGCGGCGTGCGCATCTTCGAGCTGCAGGTGGCGGTTCTGCATGCCAAGACGGCCGTGATCGATGGCGCCTGGTCGACGGTGGGATCGGCGAACATCGACCGCCGCAGCTTCCTGCACAACTACGAGTTGAACGTGATCGTGATTGACCCGGCATTCGGCAGGGAGATGGAAGCGGCGTTCACGGAAGACCTGCGCAACTCGAACGAAGTCACGCTGGCCAACTGGCGCAAGCGGCCGGTCACCGAGCGGTTCAAGGAGTGGGCCGCCCAGCTGCTCGGCTACTGGCTGTAAGGGGGACCGTCCCCCGATCTTTGGCTGGCTCAGTGGTAGCGCGTGCGGGAGACCTGGGAACGGTCCCCGCAAACTACAAGCCGGCGGCCATCAAGCCTTCGCTGTGCAAAGCCCACACGTTCGCCGAGCGCATGAAGGTCTCCGTGTGCAGCACCGAGAACTGGCCGCTCAGCACATCCCAGCCCCACGTATCGACTTCCACGCGCCGGCGTTCCAGCCGCAACAGGTTGAACGAATTGACCTCGCCCCGGCCGCGGGTCGAGGTCGCGGTGCCGGCCTGGACCACCAGCGCAGCGTAGTCGCCCAGCTGGTAGCGATCCATCGTATTGCTGGCGTGGCGCGCATGCAGATGGCCGGCCAGCAGCACGTCGACGCCGATCTCGGCGAATGCTTCCATCGCCATCGCGGCACGATCGACCAGGTCGCTTTCTTCCTCATGCCCCTGCGGCAGATCGAACGGGTGGTGCGTGACGACCACCCGCACGACATCGGGCCCGAGCCCGGCGAAGTGCTGGCGCACCTGCGCCACCTGTTCCTTGTTGATGCGCCCGTCCTTGAAGGTGAGCGAGCGCGCCGTGTTGATGCCGCACACGGCGATTTCCTCATCGGCGTACATCGGAGTCAGGTCGTCGGTGATATAGCGCTTGTAGCGCGTGAGCGGCTCGAAAAAGCGGCGGTACACGTTGTACAGCGAGATGTCGTGGTTGCCGGGGACGATGATCTGCGGCCCCGGCAGCGTGTCCAGCCAGGCGCGCGCCTGCATGAACTGCTCGTCCTTGGCGCGCTGGGTGAGGTCGCCCGACACCACCACCACGTTGGGGGCGAGTTCGTTGACCAGGCGCGACAGCGGCTCGAGCAGGGTGTCGTCGACACGGCCGAAATGCAGGTCGGACAGGTGAACCACGGTGCGCATGTTCTCTCCTCAATCGGGCGCGATGACGGTCAGCGCGCGCGGCAGCACGCGGTAGGACAGCGGCGTGCGCAGCATGCTGACCTCGCCATCCGTGGCGACGCGCAGATGTGTGTGATGGGTCTCTATCTCTAACTTTTGCACAAGTGCCACATCGAAGTCGCGCGCTTGGGCAAGCCGTCCGACCAGCGCGCGCAGGGCGAAGCCCAGCAGAGCCAGCCGGCCGGGGTTCTGGGCAACGTACAGGCACAGCTGCCCCTGGTCGAGCGAGGTGCGCGCGCCGACCGACAGACCCTGCATCGTGTACTGGTTATTGCCGACAAATACGAACGGCGTGCGGCGCGGCACCTCGCGGCCGTCGATGCGCAGCTGGACCTTGAGGAACGGGTAGCGGCGCAGCGCCGACACCGTGGCCCACAGCGCAGCCGGCCACTTGCCCCGTCCCAGGCGCTGCTGTTTCTCGCGCTTGCGCACGATGGCCGGGTACAGGCCGAGGCTGGAGTTGTTGAGGAAAATGCGGCAATTCACTTCCCCCACATCGACCAGCCGGGTTCGGCCACGGGCGATGAGGGCGACCGCGTCTTCGAGCGCCAGCGGGATGCCGAGGTCCTTGGCGAAGTGGTTGAGCGTGCCAAGCGGCAGTATTCCCAGCGCGATGCCGCTGCCGACGATCACGGAAGCGACCGCGTTGATCGTCCCGTCGCCGCCGCCTGCGACCACCGTGCGTGCGCCCTGCGCAACGGCCGCCTGGGTTGCAGCCGTGATGCCGCTGCCATCGTGCGCGACGGCGACCTCCGCGACCAGCCCGTGGCCGGCAAACAGCGCGCAAACGCGCCCGGCCAGCTCGCGGTCGTGCCCCGTGCCAGCGCCGCCGTTGACTATGACGGCGATCGACTGGCCAGCCGCTGCCGGCGCCGCCGCAATGTCGATATCGCCGTGATACAGATCGTTAGCCACATCCATCCTTCCGCAATCGCAGCCAGCACGTCCGACAGGTAGTGCGCTCCCAGGTAGACGCGGCTGGCAGCGACCAGCAGCACCATCAGCCCGGCCAGTGCCGCGCCCAGCGCCCACCAGCGCTTGCGGGCTGTCGAGCGCACCAGGTAGGCGACCAGGAAACCGTAAAACAGCGCCGCGGCAGAGGCATGCCCGCTGGGAAAGCTGTACGTGGCGAGGGTCAGCAGCGGCTCGTCGAACTGCGGGCGCTCGCGCTGGAACAGGTACTTCAGGAGCAGGTTCAGCGCCATTCCTACCGGCACGGTCAGCACAAGCGCTGCCAGCCAGTAACGTTCGCGCCGGCGCCACAACCAGACTCCCAGGACCGCGGCCATCGCCAGCACACCGAGCGGCGTATGCCAGTGCGTAATAAAGAACATGAACTTCGTCAGCCAGGGATGGTGGTTCTGGAACACCCAGGCCGTCAGCTCCGTGTCGAACGCGACCAGCTCTTCGCCCTCGACCACCTCCTCGGCAATCTCGGCAAAAATCCAGCCCATGAACAGCATCAACAGCACGCCTGCGGTCAGGTGCAGGCCCGTTTCCTCGCCGGGCGTGAGGCGTGCCGCCAACCATTTGTAGACGCGTTCGAGCATGGCGATATCTTAACTGGATTGGCAAAAACGCCACATTCGCGAGATTTCACTGGAAATTTATACAGTAACTGTGGATTTATACAGTAGTTGTGATATTCTTTACTCATCCGATCAACACATCGACTGAGGAGTTAGAAAAAATGACGACCCTGAACAGCAGCTTTGGCCTCGAGTTTGCACCTACCCCCTTCCTCATGCGCATTGGCCGCCGCGAGCTGCTGATCACCCGCGATTTCCGCAAACGCTTCTATGCCGTCAACCCGATCATCGAATGCGATACCGGTATCGAGGCTGGCCACCTGGAAGTGCTGCTGTTCCGCCGCTGGCTGCTGATCCTGTCCAGGGCACACTGAGCCGCCGGGGTCGTCAGAAGCCGCTTCGCTACTGATGATTTCGTCAAGGTATCGTAAGCGGCTCGGGAGCTGAACCGTCCTACACTGATCGCCAGAATATTTGGCCAGACAGAAAGGATTGTTCCCATGAACCTGAAAAAAATAGCCGACCAGGTGATCGTGATTACCGGCGCCAGCAGCGGCATCGGCCTGACCACCGCGCGCAAGGCCGCCGAACAGGGTGCAAAGCTGGTACTGGTCTCACGCGACCAGGACGCGCTGGAGCGCCTCGCCGAAGAACTGCGCCAGCAAGGCTGTGACGCCCTTGCAGTCGCTGCAGATGTCGGCAAGCAGGAAGACATCCAGCGCGTGGGCGACCGCGCCATCGAACGCTTCGGCCGCATCGACACCTGGATCAACAATGCCGGCGTCTCCATCTTCGGCAGGCTCGAGGATGTGCCGATGGAAGACAGCCAGCGCATGTTCCAGACCAATTTCTGGGGCGTGGTCAACGGCTCGCTGGAAGCGGTGCGCCACCTCAAGCAGCGCGGCGGCGCCCTCATCAACGTGGGCAGCGAAGTGTCTGACCGCGCCATTCCGCTGCAGGGCATGTATTCCGCGTCCAAGCACGCCGTCAAGGGCTTTACCGATTCGCTGCGCATGGAGCTGGAGCACGACAAGCTTCCGATCTCCGTCACCCTGATCAAGCCGACCGCGATCGACACCATGTTCACCGTCCACGCGCGCAACTACATGGAAAAAGAGCCGCGCCTGCCGCCGCCCGTGTATGCGCCCGAGATCGTCGCCAACGCCATCCTGTACGCGGCGCAGCATCCGCGCCGCGACGTATTCGTCGGCGGCCCGGCCAAGATGTCCGCGATGGGCGCCTACTATACGCCGCGCCTGCTGGACCGCGTCAACCAGCGCGCCACTTACAAGAACCAGCAATCGGAGCAGTTCAGCAGCCCGAACCGCCGCGATGCGCTGTATGAGCCGGATCCTTCCGCCGAACTGTGCGAACGCGACGCCACCATCGACAAGGTCGTGGAAAGCTGCCCGTACACGGCCGTCTCGATCCGTTCCAAGCCGATCCTGATGTCGGCGCTGATCGGTGGCGGCGCCCTGCTGGCTGCCTGGCAATACTCACGCCGCCGCCCCCTGCTTCGCTGACTGCAAGGGGGTCGGTCCGCGGGCCGCGGGGCGGCATTACCGTCCCCTGATTGTTAGCAAGCCTGCCGGCTACTAAAAAAAAGAGGACAGTCCCAAAAAGACTGTCCTCTTCCCTTTTCATCGGTCAGGCATCAACGATCCCGGAACCGCGAGCCTGACGCCCACCGGTCCCGACCGGTCGCTGCCGTCACCGTGGCACGTCCTCGTCATCTCCCTGTTCGCGTCGCGACGCGCCCGGCAAATCCTCGTCATCGCCCAGTTCCCGGGGCGCCGCACCCGGCAGGTCCTCGTCGCTGCCTTCTTCCGTGCGGCCATCCAGCGGCATGTCCTCATCGATTCCTTCGCCATTCGGCCCGATCACATGATCGACCGCGATGTCCTGCCCGTCCTCGGCCGTGGTATCACGACCGGCGCTGGCCCGTTCGCCGGTGCCACCGGAATCCGAATCGCTGTCCAGGTTCGCATCGCCCACGTCCGGCCCGGCCGTCCCGCGCGCGGTGCCCGATTCGAGGTCGGAGGTGGTGCCGCTGCCCAGGTCCAGCTCATCCTGCTGCGCCAGACCGGAACCGCCCACCATGTCGCTGCCGCTGTCCGAGGTATCGCTCGGTCCAAGGGCGCCCGTTCCGTGCCCGCGGCCTACGCTGCGGTCACGCCCTACCGGAAAGTTGTCCGGATCCAGAGTACTCGTTCCACTCATATCACACTCCAATATCGGTCAAAAAGCGTGGCGCATGCCGATGTTGATGGCCTTGTCGCCACTGCCTGAGTCGCTGGCGTTGCCTACCGTGTAGTTGGCGCCGCGGCGGTTGTGGATGCGCGAGACTGCCGCATAAAAATCGGTCCTGCGCGACAGCGCATAACTTGCGCCAAACGCGACCTGGTCCGCGTCGTTGTTTGCGAATTCCCTGTCGTTCTTGCGGATGAAGGAGACCAGCCACGTGGTCGGGCCGGACGGCACCGCCAGCCCGACCAGCACCTCGCGGCTGTCGGTCGATGGCGTGGTGGCCACCGCCGCGCTGAACGGATTGGTCGGATTCCACAGCGTGGCGTTGCCGTAGCCGCGACTGATGCCGAACGCCGTGTAGGCGATCGCCGGTCCCACCCGCAGGTTGGCGGCAATGATCGAATGCCGCGAGTCGTAGCGCTTGCCCGCCGGCATGATGGTTTCCGTGCTGGTAGCGTTGCGCTTCTGGTGAGCCGCGCGGATAGTGAGCGGCCCGCGCTGGATGCCGAGCGAAATGCCCCAGTTGCGGTTGCCGCGCACATCGCCATAGCGTTCGCGCACCGTATAGCTGGCGGCGGTAAAGATGCCTTTGCGCGTGCGTTCGAAACGGATGCTGTCGTCGGTCTGCTTGTCCAGGTAGCCAATGAGGTTGGTCGCGGTGCCCGCCATGCCGCCCTTGAACGGGTCGCCCACGTCCCGGAGGGCCAAATAGTCCAGTGCGAACTGGCGTCCCAGCGTCAGGCTACCGAAGTTCCCTGACAATCCCACGTAGGCCTGGCGGTTGAACAGGCGGTCCTCGTCCTCGCGCCTGCCGGTATCGAGCTGGATGCCAGCTTCCAGCCCGAACACGGCATTCAGGTTCTCGGAAATCTGCTCGGAGCCGCGCACGCCAATGTGCGACGTGGTGGCGATCCCGCTGCTGACCTTGGTGGACGGGCAATCGTTGACACAACCACGTTCTGCGACGAGTCCTGCGTCGGCCACGCCATAGAGCGTGACCGAATTTTGAGCGGAGGCGCCCGCTGATGCCGCTACAGTGAGCACAGCAAGCGCAACGTTGACCGTTTTCATTACGCAACCTCGCTTATGCATTCTTATACATATTCGTTTTATCTCCCGAACACGTTTTCCGTTCTGTCAAATAGCCCACATTACGAAGCGGTGACTCGACAAAAAAGCGTGAACGGTTAAGCAACTAACGCAAATCCGGCCCGCTTCGCTCTAAGCTTGCGACAACACAACACGCACACATGCCTGCACAGGCGGTGCGCAGCCTCCCACAGGAACGGCATGAAACGCGAAGACAGCATCACCGCGCCGCTCGCGGCAGAACCGGTCGCCGCCGCGCGCGCAGCAGGGCTGCGTTATGTCAGCGACGCCGCGCCGGGAATCTCGCGCAAGCCGGCGCGCACCAAGGGGTTCAGTTACGTCGATGCGGATGGCAAGGCGGTCAGGGACGAGTCCACGCTCGACCGGATCCGCAAGCTGGCGATCCCGCCTGCGTGGACGGACGTCTGGATCTGCCCGCACGCCAACGGCCACCTGCAGGCAACGGGACGCGACGCGCGCGGGCGCAAGCAGTATCGCTACCACGCCCGCTGGCGCAGCGTGCGCGACGAGGTCAAGTACGAACGCATGCTCAGCTTTGGCAAGGCGCTGCCCCGGATCCGGCACGAGGTCGACAAGGCCCTGCGCCTGCCCGGGCTGCCGCGCGAGAAGGTGCTGGCCACCATCGTCTACCTGCTGCAGGCCACCATGATGCGCATCGGGAACGAGGAATACGCGCGCAGCAATAAATCATTCGGCCTGACCACGCTGCGCAACCGCCACGTGCACATCGACGGGAGCGAAGTGGAGTTCCGCTTCCGCGGCAAGAGCGGCGTGTACCACAGCGTCAAGGTGGAAGACCGCAGGCTGGCGCGGATCATTGCGCGCACGCGCGAACTGCCGGGACAGGACCTGTTCCAGTATGTGGATGCGGAGGGCAACCGGCACGCGGTCGGTTCCAGCGACGTGAACGACTACCTGCGCACGATCAGCGGCGAGGACTACACCGCCAAGGACTTTCGCACCTGGGCGGGGACCGTGCTGGCGGCGCTGGCGTTGCAGGAATTCGAGAAGTTCGATTCGGATGCGCAGGCCAAGAAGAACATCGTGCGCGCCATCGAGTCGGTGGCCGAGAAGCTGGGCAATACGCCGTCGATCTGCCGCAAGTGCTACGTGCACCCGGCCATCATCGAATCGTATATGGACGGCACCATGCTGGAAGCCTTGCGCGCGCGGGCGGAACAGGAACTGATCGAAGGCTTGCCGTCGCTCGAACCGGAAGAAGCCGCAGTCCTCGCCCTGCTTGAAGTGCGCCTGCAGGCCGCGACCAGACCTGCCAGCTGATGCAAGGGACTGCCGGGGACGGGACTGCCGCGTTACGCACTTGTGCGGGCAGTCCCCCTCTTTGAATGCTTACTTGCCGTCGGGGCGCGACGGCTCGGCTTCGGAACGCACGTCGCGGTCGCGCCGCGCCGCTGCCTCGCCCTGCTCGTCCGGCGGCAAGCCCAGTCCTGGTCCGCCGACCGCGTCCAGCGGCTCGCCGGTTGACTTGCTGGCCCCGTCCGGCGGCGGCGCATTATAGTCATTCACATGCACGACGTCGTCATCGCCGACGATCTTCTTCTCGTCGCCCGGCGCGACTTCGGGCGGATGGGTCGGAATTTCGCGCTCGATCTTCTTGCGGTCAAGGTCTTCCGGATGCAGTGGCTCGGCTGGGGGCATGGCGTTCTCCTGGGTAGATGTTCCTGTTGCGATCATAAACAAAGCCCTCATCCGGCGACACGTCTTTGCCGCGCTGCAACCGGGCGCCTAGAAGTTCTGCTCCAGCTTTTTGTCTTCCGCCTTGGCGCGCTTCATCGCCTCCGGCTCGACATCTTCGGCTTCCCGGTTGAAGTGGATGAACACGCCCCAACCGGCCAGCAGGAGTCCCGTCGACACCAGGATCGCCGCGGCGTGCGGCAGCAGGTGCGCATCCTCGTGGATCGCCTTGAAGGTCGCGATCAGCCCTTCGATCGACAGCGCGACCACCGTCACCACCAGGAAGCGCGAGAGATAGCGCCGCGCGCGCGTCGGTGCACTGACCGTCGCATCGCGGATGACCTCTTCTTCCGTCACCGTCTGCGCGATCTGCAGCACCACCAGCGCGACCGCCAGCAGCCCGGTTGCCTCGATGGCGCGGTCGGCGCCTTCCTTGAGCGACTGCCCCAACGCCGACAGCGCGGTATCGACCGCGATCACGCCCAACATCACTGCGATGCCCAGGAACAGGACCGCCACCAGCGCATGCGCGCCCGAAAAAAAGAAGTTGAATAACTTCATCGAACGTCCTGTTTTTTGTTTGCTCCATATACCCAGGGGGAGTATATGCCCTTACCCTGCAAGGGGCTGTCCTGATGGGCGAGTATGTGCCGCCTGGCCGACAAGGAGTGCATACCCCCCTCTTCTGTTCGTCCCAGCACAGACCCGGCCGGCGCGACATGCCATCCTCACAGCCGAACCATGTTGGGGAGCGAAGCAATGACGACCGTGCGCAAGGGCCAGTTCGAAGGCAAGATCGACCGCCAGGAGTTCCACCTGCGCTTCCAGGCCAACTACGTCCAGCACGAATACGACAGCGTGCGCGACGCCCTGGCCCAGGTCGAGGAAATCGCGTGGAAGAACTATGTCGATGGCCGCAAGCCGCCCGCCACCGAAAAGGCCGGCCCGGGCTTCGCCGATCCCGACTACGACCTGTCCACCGAATGGAAAGCCGCGCACGACCGCCTGATCGAAGCCGAACGCCGCCAGAAGGATCCGGCGACACGTTCGCGCGTGCTGCTCGTGTGCTGCGCACACCGCAACGACGGCACCTGCCCCGGCGAGATTTCCAAGACCTTCCGCCTGACGGAGCAGTTGCGCGAGACGCTGGAATCGGCCGGCATCGAGGTCGATGTGCTAGACCTGAGCCGGCTGGTGTCCGACTATGACCGCCACATCCACCCGTGCAAGGCCTGCGTGTCGACCGCGATGCCGCTATGCCACTGGCCCTGCAGCTGCTACCCGAACTACGCCGAGCGCCAGACCAACGACTGGATGAACGAGATCTATGAAAAGTGGGTGAGTGCGCACGGCGTCATCCTCGTCACCCCGGTCTACTGGTACGAAGCGCCCAGCGGCCTGAAACTGATGATGGACCGGCTGGTGTGCGCCGACGGCGGCAACCCCGACCCCACGTCCACCCAGGGCAAGGACCCCGAGAAAGCCAAGGCGCTGGAGCTGCAGGGCTGGCCCTACCCTAAGCACCTGGCCGGACGCGTGTACGGCGTATTCGTGCACGGGGATGTCGCCGGCATCGAGGGAACCCGGCGCGCGCTGTCCGACTGGCTGGACTGGATGGGATTGATCGACGCCGGGGCGGCCGCACGCCTGGACCGCTACATCGGCTACTTCGAGTCGTACGCCGAGAGCCACGAGGCGCTCGACCGCGACGAGGCGGTACAGGAAGAAGCGCGCAATGTCGCGCGTGCGGTGGCCAAGGCAGTGGAAGCGCTGCGCGCCGGCACCCTGCCCAATTACTCCGCCGGCCTGCCGCAGCCGCGCCCCAAATAAACGCCGGAGCTGCCTGCGTCCGCCCGCGGATCAACCCGTGACGAATTCAGGTAGCGAGTCGACAATGCGCAGTGCCGGCGGCTCGGCCAGCGCGCGCGCCGCGCACAGCGCAATGGCCACCTGATCGTGTTCGACCGGATAGCACGTGGCGGACTCCTGCCCCAGCTTGAAGCGCGCCTCGGCGCGGCACCATGCTTCGTAGAACCTGGCGGCGCGCTCCAGTTCCGGCAACGCCATCAGGCGGCTGGCTTCCACCGCGCCAAACGCCTTGGCCGCCAGCGCCGCGATATCGCGTTGCGGGTCCGGCACCTCCACATCCAGCCCGACCGCGCTTTCCATGCTGACGGCCACCGCCACCCACGGCCCGCTGTGCGAAATGCTGAACGACGGCGTGCGCGCCCGCACGCCCAGCGTAATGACGGGCGCCTTGCCCAACTGTTCCTCGATCTGGATCGCGTCCAGCGGAATGTCCGCCGCGAGCGCTACGGCCCGGCGCAGCATCATGCGTCCCACCACGAACTGGCGTTGGCGCTGCTCGCGCACGAACGCCCGGTAGCGCTGCTGCTCGCCTGGCGTGAGCGCAGCCGCCCACACCGGCACCAGGTCGCCCGGTAGCCCGTCCACATTCGCCAGCCAGATGGTGGCATACGCCGCCTGCCGCATGCTGCTCCCTACTCAAGTAATGACACCCTCGCGGTTCGCGCCAAGGGTAAATGGCAGGGATAGTACTGGTCCGTGAAAAAATTGACAAGGACGGCAGGCCGGGCCGGCCGCAAGCGGGCAACGCGCGCGGCGGGAATGCGCTAACCTCGTCAACGGCAAAACAGGACGATCGGCATACCACGCGACCATGGACGTCTTCGGCTTCAACGCATTCTCGCCGGCTGAGATCACGGCCCGGATTGAAACGGTTGGCGTCACCAAGGCACGCCTGCCGCTGGGATCCATGCTGATGCTGTCCGTGCTGGCCGGGGCGTTCATCGGCCTCGGCGCGCTCTACTACGTGCTGGTCCGCTCCGATCCGGGGCTGGGCTTCGCGGCGCGGCAGGTGCTCGGCGGAGCCGTGTTTTCACTGGGCCTGTTCATGGTCGTCGTCGCAGGCGCTGAGCTATTCACGGGGAATAACCTGCTGGTGATGGCGTGGGCCGCAAAGAAGATCACCACCCGAGAATTACTGCGCAGCTGGATCATCGTCCTGGCAGGGAACCTGGTCGGCGCACTGGGCCTCGCGGTGTTGGTGGTGCTGTCCGGGCATCCCGATGCCAACCAGGGCGCGGTCGCCGCCCAGTACCTTACGATCGCCGCCGCCAAAACCAATTTGCCGTTCGCCCAGGCCTTCTTCAGCGGCCTGCTGTGCAATTCGCTGGTGTGCATCGGAATCTGGATGGCCATCGCCGGCCGCAGCGTGACCGACAAAGCGGTCGCGCTCCTGTTCCCGATCTCCGCGTTCGTGGCGGCTGGCTTCGAGCACAGCGTCGCGAACATGTACCTGATCCCGGTAGCGATGCTGATCCAGCTGACCTCGGGCCACGCCGGCACCGAGCCGATCCTGCTGGGTGGATTCCTGTCGAATCTGTTCCCCGTCATCCTCGGCAACCTCACAGGGGGCTCGCTGTTCGTCGGCGGCGTGTTCCACGTCATCTACCGGCGCACAGGCCTGATCGGGGATTGAAAAAAAATCACGCATTCGCGGCCAGTCGGAGTAAATTAGTTGCCGAAAGAGAAAAAAGCGGTGGCAGCTCCACCCCCGACACGCTCCGATACCCAGGAACCCTGACATGAAACTGCTGATTGCCGGCCTGCTTGCAGCCCTGCCCTTCCATATCGCCCACGCCGCCGGGCCGGACCTGTCGGCGGCCATCGCCAAAGACTACCGCGGCCACCTGGCCGGCTTGTACGACCACTTCCACCGCAATCCCGAACTATCGTTCATGGAAGTGAAGACCGCCGCACGGCTGGCCTCCGAACTGCGCGCGGCCGGCTTCGAGGTGACCGAAGGTGTGGGCGGCACGGGCGTCGTTGCGATCATGAAGAACGGCCCCGGCCCGCTGGTGATGATGCGCGCCGACATGGACGGCCTGCCCGTACTCGAAAAGTCCGGCCTGCCGAACGCATCCAAAGCGACCGGCAAGGACCGCGAGGGGAACCTGCAGCCAACGATGCACGCCTGCGGGCACGACGTCCACATCACCAGCCTGGTGGGGACAGCGCGCCAGATGGCAGCGCGCCGAAAGTCCTGGTCCGGCACGCTGATGCTGATCGGGCAGCCGGCGGAAGAGCGCGCAGGCGGCGCCGTCGCCATGATGAAGGACCGCGTGTGGGAACGCTTCGGCAAGCCGGACTACGCGCTGGCGTTCCACGTCTCGTCCGATGTCGAAGCGGGCAAGATCGTCGCC
The DNA here is from genome assembly GCF_042683405.1 of Pseudoduganella sp. GCM10020061. Classification (NCBI taxonomy): domain Bacteria; kingdom Pseudomonadati; phylum Pseudomonadota; class Betaproteobacteria; order Burkholderiales; family Oxalobacteraceae; genus Pseudoduganella; species Pseudoduganella sp. GCM10020061. The sequence goes on from NZ_JBHUJS010000002.1 coordinate 345,499, forward strand.
AGCGAAGCGCCCTACTCCGGCGTGGACACCGTCGACATCCTGATCCACGGAGTTGGCGCCCATGGCGCCAGCCCGCACCGCGGCAAGGACCCGGTCATGCTCGGCGCGCAGATTGTCGTCGCGCTGCAGACCATTATCAGCCGCGAACGCGAGCCGCACGAACCTGCTGTCATCACGGTCGGCTCCTTCCACGCCGGCAGCAAGGCCAACATCATCTCCGACAGCGCCAAGCTGCAGCTCACCGTGCGCAACGAAAGCGCCGCCACGCGCACCATGCTGCTCGACGCGATCAAGCGCGTCGCCATCAACACTGCGCGCGCCAACGGCGTCGCAGAAGACCAGCTGCCCGAGGTCACGGTGCTCGACGAGATGACGCCGCCGACGCTGAACGACGCCGCGCTCCTGCGCCGCATGAAACAGGCGTGGACCGACAGCCTTGGCGCGCACATCTTCGACGCCAATTACAAGCGCTCGGGCATGGGCGCGGAAGACTTCCCCTTCTTCACCGCCAAGCCGTACATTCCCAGCGTGTACTTTACCGTCGGCGGCACGCCCAAAGCCGCGCTGGAAGCTGCCGCCGCTGGCGGTCCGCCGGTCCCCAGCCACCACAGCGCCATCTTCAAAGTGGAACCCGAACCTGCGGTCACGACAGGAGTCGAAGCGACCGTGACCGCAATGCTCGCACTGATGAAAACCAGGTAAGCCCTCGTCTGCCAAGGAACCCATGAACAATTCAACGCGCCCGACTTCCGTGAAAATCGGTTTTACTGCAGCAGCATCGGCCTTCGAGGCGGCCCACTTGTGGGTCGAATACCTGAACGGCGGCGTCCTGTCCCATCACCTGCTCGCCAACCCGGATTTACCGGCGATATCCAACTGGTGGGGCCTTGTCGTGATTCCGGTGCTCACATGGTTCCTGGTCGGGCGGATCCAGTCCCGCGTCGCCAGGCAGAACGCCTTCCAGTCCGCAGCGCCACGCATCCCGTCAACCATCATGATCGCGTTCACCGCTGCGCTGGCATATGGCGCCGCGCTGTCGTTTGCCTTCGTCAGCAATTTCGAATGGATCAGCGCGGTCTTCCTTGGTGCGTTCGCGGTGGCGCTTGTCGTACCGGTGTACCGGGCCGAGTACCTCCTGGGCTTCGTGCTCGGAATGACCTTCACATTCGGAGCGGTCCTCCCGCTGATCATTGGCGCCGTCATCGCTGTATTCTCGAGGCTTGTGCACCTGGCCTTCTCTGCTGCAGTGCGGCTGATCCGCAACCAGCCTGTCTCCCGCGCCCAGTGACATGGGATTGCTAGCCGGCGACGCTGCCGCCACTGTTCCGCCTGACCTGCTGAGGTCCACCTAGTCCAACAGGAGCCGCCAATGAAACCAACCATCCGACACGTACTGTGCTGCGCGCTCGCGCTCATGCTGGCATCCTGCGGCGGCACCCAGGACGCGGCCGGGCGACCGAACCAACTGCTCGCCGGGGTCCAGACCAGTCCAGCTGAAGTCACGGTCGGCAGCTACCATGACCTCATCCAGCGCGTGTACGTGGCCTATTTCGGCCGACCGGCCGATCCGGGAGGCATCGATTTCTGGGCATCGAAGTATCTTCAATACGGAATGCCGCTGACCGCTGGCGAGGTGAGCGCCACTTACTTCAGCACCCAGAAAGTCCGCGAATTCGTGGATGCGTTCGGCGCCAGCCAGGAATCGGCGGAGCTCTACCCCGGCGACAATGTGACGTTCGTTTCGGCGATCTATCGCAACCTCTTCAATCGCGAACCCGACGCGGCGGGCCTGGCCTACTGGGTTAGTGCGCTCGACCGCGGTGTCATGTCCCGCCCGATCGCGGCCCTGTACATCATGGACGGAGCACGATCGACGGATATCACCATCGTCAACAACAAGGTGGAGGTTGCGCGACGGTTCACTGCAGGCTTGGACACGGAGGCGAAGCGCTTAGGCTATCAAGGCATGTACGCTGCGGCGTACATCCGCTCCGTACTCTCGACGGTCGGCCTGGACACCGATCCTGCGACATTCAACATCGAAGACCCGATCCAGACGCTGCAAAACCGGTTGAGTAACCACCGCCTGGCCGCCTACCTCGGCACCTGGACCACGCCTTGCGAGTGGCACTCCCGGGACGTCATCACCATCACGGAATCGCCGGGGTCCGAGACCACGGCTTACATCGCGCCGAAAACAGAGTACTACGCGACCGAGAACTGCGAAGGACCGGTCATCGCGACCGAATCCCTTAGCGCGAGCATCATCGCCGTCCACACAGGCAAAGTGAATTCCGCAATCGTATTTCAAGAAGGCGCTGCGAGCGTGCCTGCTGCGGTGGACATGATTTCCGTATCGCTGCCCGCCCACAGCACGTACGTCATGGGAACGGCGGTGACGCAGACGGTCTACGGCGGGAAAGCACAGTGGTGCATCGACTACGGTGGAGGAAACTCGACCTGCATCGACGACCCAGGCTTCACGCCCGCACAAGGTCCGGAGAATGGCGGCCTGTACGTCAACGGGAATACAATCTACCTGCTGTCCCCGGTCAGCAGCATTTTCTACGCGGACGCAGCCTATACGCGAAGGTGATTTAACATACGGCTGAGGGACCGCATGCCATGGCACACCAATATGTTCTCGAATTTGCCACCGACGGACGAGGAACGCGCGACATCACGGACGACATCGCCCGTGTCGTATCCGAGTCCGGAATCGCCACTGGACTAGCGCATGTCTTCGTCCAGCACACCAGCTGCTCACTCACGATCACCGAGAACGCCGACCCGGACGTGCGGCGCGATCTCGAAACCATCCTGGCCCGGCTGGCGCCGGACAATGACCCAGCCTACCGCCACCGCACCGAGGGGCCCGACGACATGGCCGCACATGCGCGCTCGGTGCTCACCGGGACGGCACTGACCGTGCCGGTCGGCGCCGGGAAGCTGTTGCTCGGCACCTGGCAAGGCATCTTTTTGTGGGAACACCGAACAGAACCGCAGCAACGGAAACTCGTGGTGACGGTGGTGTAAAACAGCCGCGCCGACTGCTGGTGTTCAGGCGTCGCTGCCTGGGTGCAGGGTGTTCGGCCAGCCGTCGCTCGCCAGGTGCGGGATGTGTGCGCGCCGCGTAACGTGCAGCTTGTTGAAGATATGCTTGAGATGCGTTTTCACAGTCGTATCGCTGATCGCCATGAAGCGCCCGATTTCCTTGTTGGTCATTCCGCGTGCCACCAGCCGCGCCACCTCCCATTCCCGTTCCGTCAGGCGGCCGTCCGGTATCGCAGGATCGGGGGGCTTTGCGTCCGGGTCTGCCGTTGCCAGCGCTTCCAGCAGGGCCAGCACGACGCTGCGGTTGACCCAGATGTCTCCATCGTGCACGGCATGCATGGCCTTGCGCCACAAACCCGGCGAAGCGTTTTTCTGAATGCAGCCGCGTGCGCCGCAGCGGATCAACTCCGCCAGCCTGGCGGGACCGCACTCGTCTACCACCACGATGATACGCGCCGGCGCGAAAGCGGTACGCATCCGCGCTAGCAGCCCGGTCGCCGGAAAGTACGATTCGTCCAGCAAGATCACGTCGGGGCTGGAGGCAAACACACTGGCCTGGAGGTGCTCAGTATCCTCCGCCGTGCTGGCGCTCAATGCAATGCCCTCGTCATCGCAGATTGCGGCGCGCAAGCTTGCCTGGAATGTGGCATCCGCACTCGCACTCAACACCTTGATGGCGGTCATACTGCTCCTGCGAAACTCGATAGGTAGACACAACGAACGCATGCCACCGAACGAGATTATTCTCTACGCATGAGGCTGTCAATACAGCGGGACTGAGTGCGCAGTCCTTTTTCGCGCAAATCGAAGAAGCGTCGTTTCCCCGCGAATTCGTTCCAGAAACAATAGACAAAAAGAAGCAGGCCGCACGGGGCGGCCTGCCGTCGTACCTACCCTAAGGCAGGATATCGCCTGCCACAACACTGTTGACGCCTGTAAGCTCGATCACCAGATCGGCCAGGCCGTCGCCGTTGATGTCGCCTTGCAGCGTATGGGTCGTCGCATCGAAGCGCAGCTGTCCGGCCGATGCCGCTCCCGTCCCCGAGAAGGCGGCGCCGCCGATAAAGCTGAACACATCATTGGCCCCTCCGCCGGTGGCATTGGCATCGATGCCGGACAGGTCGATCTTGTCGGTGCCGCTGACGAATCCGCCGATGATGTCATGCAGCGCACCCGCCGGGCTATGCGCCACCGCGCCGAACACGAACGTATCGGCAATGGCGGCGCGGCCCTGGATCGACTCGCGGTCCGCACCCGCGGTGAACACCGATCCCGATACCAGGGTCACGTCAAGCACCTGTGACGCCGTCGCATCGCCATCGGCATCAACCACCGCGGCATTGAACACCAGGTGGCTGTCCGGCGTGACGGTGGTCAGGAAGCCCATATCGGAAATCTTGATCACGTCGTTGTCGGTGGTCGTCACGCCGAACGCCTGCGTTCCCGAGCTGCCACCGCCGGCGCCGGTGGCCGGATTCAGGTTGATGCCGCTGCCGGTAATGCCCTCGGTCGACACCAGTACCTGGGCGCCGACGATGACATAGTTTTCGGAGCCGCTATTGAAGTCGTTCCCTTCGAAGATCACCGCGCCGTCGTTGTTGTCCAGGGTGATGTTGTACCCTGCCGGCAGCGCCGAACCCGCCCTGAAGATGTCGGCGTTATCCACCACGAAAGCCTTGGTGGTGACTACCGCCTTGGTGGGATCGCTGGCATTGGCGAGCTTGAGCACGACAACCAGGTCCTCGCTGTTGATGCCATCGAACTTAAGGAAGATCCCGGCCGCGGAGGCAGTCGGCGCATCGTTGGTGTCACCACCAGGATTGGACTGGAAGAAGTCGAGGTCCAGCACTTCACCTTTCTGGATCGTGTCGCCCGCGACACCGGCTGCGACGCCCGAGATGCTGACCCAGTCGGATGCCTGGTTGAACAGCTCACCATTGACGAACGCACCATCGTTACCGGCGCGCAGATTGTTCGCACCGGTACCTCCTCCTGGCTCGGTATAGCCGGAGAACTGGACGTAGAAGTTCGACGCCAGTTCCGCCACCGAGACCGCCGGCTGCGTATTGTCGAGCACGAAGCTGTCCGTGCCCGCGACGTAGCCGATGAACGCGGTCGCATTCGACGTCGTCAGCACGGTAAAGCTCTGGATCGGCGCGGTCATTGACAGGTGATAGGTGCCATCGTCCTTGTCGAAGGTCAGCGTACCGGTCGCAGTGGCGGTGGTGTTCAGCGCCGGGTTCGAGATATAGTCGAACGACACATTGAACACCGCCTCGGTCAGGGTCTCGGACGCCCAGGTCACCGAGCGGTTGCTGATTGCCGCAGCGCCGACGGTGCCGGATGCCAGCGCTACGGTAAAGTCCGAGTTACTGGAGCTGAAGGTCTTGCGGTCGTCGACACCGATTGCATAGCTGAAGATGCCGGTACCGCCGGGCGACGGATTGCTGCTGTTTGCGTAGATCAGGTCGGACACGCCGTTGATCACCGGGGCATCGTCCTGGAACTGCACACGCGCACCAATGCCCACCGAGGCTGTGCTGGTATCGCCATCGCCATCGGTCACGGTCGCCACCGCCAGCAGCGCGCTCGCTGCGATCGACACCGCTTCATCCGGGCTGGCCAAGCCGCCGGTGGGATGCCTGATCGAGTTGTACTGGACCATGCTCAGGACACCGCTGACCGCATCGATCGACACCGCAAACGCCGCCTTGCCGTTGTTGGCGCCTCCGGAAATCCGCCCCACCACGACGCTGCCTTCCTTGGTCAGCACGATGTCTTCGCCCTGGGTCGTATCGAGGCCAGAGTCGACGCCTGCTGCCGATACGTCGAGCGAATATACGGTACTGGCCAGGCCGTCCACGCCGCCGGTGCTGCCGCTCGAATTGATCACGCTGGCGGTGCCGGTGGCGTAGCCGGCCGTCATGTCCGTACTCAGCGTACCTACGCCGGAGAACACGGATAGCGGGCCGGCCGTATCATTGGCATCGCCCTGCAACCCTGCCGTCTCGTCGTGCGCGACGCTGCCGCTGCCCAGCGCAGCCGCGGCCATCGGCCCGTCATCCTGGATCGACACGCGCGCGCCCACGGCGACCGAAGCGGTGCTGGTGTCGCCATCGCCATCGGTGATGGTGGCAATGGCCAGCAGTGCCGCGTTCGCGATCGACAGCGATTCGTCCGGGCTGGATGCGCCACCCGTCGGATGCTTGATCGAGTGGTACTGCACCATGCTCAGGACGCCGGTCGAGGAATTGATGGATACCGCAAACGCCGCCTTGCCGTTGTCGGCGCCGCCCGAGATCCGGCCCACTACCAGGCTACCCTCCTTGTTGAGCAGGATGTTGTTGCCCTCGGTGGTATCCAGGCCGGAATCCACGTTCGCCGCGGAGACATCGAGCGAATACACGGTGCTCGCCAGTCCATCCTCGCCCGGCGCACTGCCGGACGAATCGATCACCGCTGCGCTGCCGGTAGCGTAGCCCGCAGTCATGTCGGTACTGACCGTGCTCACGCCGCTGAAGGCGCCAAGGGGACCTGCGACATCGTCCGCGTCGCCCTGCAGGCCGGCCGTCTCGTCATGCCGAACCTCGCCGGCGCCCAGCACTGCCGAAGCGAATGGGCCATCATCCTGGATCTGGACTTGCGCACCGATCCCGACCGAGGCCGTGCTGGTGTCGCCGTCGCCGTCGGTAACGGTGGCAATGGCCAGCAGCGCCGAATTGGCGACCGACAGCGATTCGTCCGGGCTGGATGCGCCGCCGGTCGGGTGCTTGATCGAGTGGTACTGCACCATCGTCAGGATGCCGCTGGTGGAGCCGATGGCGACCGCGAATGCCGCCTTGGTGTCGTTCGGTCCGCCGGAAATGCGCCCGACGACCAGGTCGCCTTCCTTGTACAGCAGGATGTTCTGGCCCTCTGTAGTATCCAGGCCGGAGTCGACACCGGCTGCCGAAACGCCCAGCGAATACACGGTGCTGGCGATGCCATCGACGCCGCCGCTACTGCCCGACGAATCGATCACGGCCGTGCCACCGCTGGCATAGCCGGGAGTCATGTCAGAGCTCTTGTTCGTCACCCCGTTGAATTCGGTGAGGGGGCCAGGTACGTCGTCCGCCGCCGGGTCGAGCGCGCTGCCTGCCGTCTCGTCATGCCGGACAAGGCCGGTGCCGAGGACTGCCGACGCTGTGGGTCCGTCGTCCTGGATCGACACGCGCGCGCCGATCGGGATCGATGCGGTGCTGGGGTCGTCGTCACCATCTGTGACCGTGGCCACGGCCAGCAGCGCTGCGTTCGCGATCGAGACCGACTCGTCAGGACTGGATGCGCCGCCGGTCGGATGCTTGATCGAGTGGTACTGCACCATGCTCAGCACACCGGTCGACGAATTGATCGCGACTGCCAACGCGGCCTTGCCGTCGCTGGCGCCGCCTGAGATGCGGCCCACCACGAGCGCGCCTTCCTTGTAGAGCAGGATGCTGAAGCCTTCCGTGGTATCGAGGCCGGAATCCACGCCGGCTGCCGACACGTCGAGCGTATAGCCGGTGGTGTTGAGGCCATCGAACCCTCCCGTGCTGGCGGAGGAATTGACCACGGAGGCGCCCCCCGTTGCGTAGCCCGGCCCCATGTCGCTACTGACATTGGTGACGCCGGCAAAGGCGGCAATGGCCAGTGCGACGTCGTCGGCATCGCTTTGCACGCCTGCGGTCTCGTCGTGCCGCACGGCGCCGGTATCGAGGACGGCGGAGGCGAATGGCGCATCGTCAATCACGGAGATATCGCCCAGCGGCGTGGAGGTCAGCGCGCCTGACTCCAGGCGGAAGCCGCCGATATCGAACGCCGAGTTCAGCTTGGCGTCGCTGCTGCCCATATTGTCGATTTTGACCCGGTTGTGGTCAGTGTTGGTGGTGTACTTGACCCGGTCGCCTGCGATGGCGCCCGAAACCAGCGCCGAGTTGCCGGAGAAGTCCAGCGAGATGCCAGCCTGCGTGCCCGTGCCCGGCGTGAAGACGTAATCGGTCAACACCGAGTTCTTGCCGACCGTGACCAGCCGGGTGACTGTGACCGAAGTAATGTTGACCTCCTCGGCGGAAGTGAATGCCAGGCCGGGAATGAAGGTATCGCCTTTCTCGCTCGTATCACTGTTGAGGATCGCGGTGATGCGCAGCGTTGCGCCCTTCGGCGGCTGCAACTGGACGACGCCAAACGACGCGGAAGTCGCGCCGAAGTAAGTGCCGAAATCAATGTTCGCGGCCACATCCGCCTCGTTCTGATCGAGGTTCGGCACGGTGAGGAGCGGGTTGGCGCCCTTGACGAATGTGAAGTACATGCCTTCGCTCGGATCGATCATCTGGTTGTTCGATCCGATCGTGGTCATGCCGCCGCCCTGCCCCGTGTTCACCGTGTTGCCGGGCGTACCGGTCACGACGATGGTCGTGTCCTGCAGGGTGGGCGTGCCGTCGCCGAACATCAGGAACAGGTTCTGGCCGGACGGCGCGCCTTCGAGCGAGAAATTGACCAGATTGTTCACGGAGACGTTCAGCTTGTTCGTCAGCGTGACCAGGTCGTTGGGGTTGGTTTCATCGGGATGGTAGAGGGGCAGGTACTGCGCTACCCACAAGCGGGCACCGGTCGACCCGGCATCGCCCGCACCTGCAGTCAGGGTATCCAGGAAGCAGGAGAAGGCGATCCTGCCGGCCGGATCTGCGGTGCCATTGGCCAGCGCTTCGCGGCCGTACACCACATTATTGTTGTTGGCATCGACGTAGAGATGGATCTTGCGCAGGCCAGTCGTTGTGAGGCCGCTGTCGGTTCCGTTGCCGCCGGTAATGGTAAAGGCAACGTCGGACACGTTGCCGCCGAATGTCTGGATCAGGTCGTCGGCTGTGCTTGCGGTGCCGTTTCCGCTCACCGCCAGGCCGAGCGGGGTCGCACTCTGGCCGGCGGGCACCGCAGCTGCCAGTGCGGTGCTGAATTCTGTGGGTATAGATGCCAGCGCGATGTCATCGCTGATGAGGGAGCCCTGGACGTTCTGGACTCCACTGGTTTCGTCGATCTTAAGGATTGCGCTCATTGTTCTTCTCCTCCCAAGTGGTCACATGGATTGCTTAAGGAAATAACGTGAGAGTGCTGTCGAGGGTGGTCACCTCCGTGGTTGTCGGATGTTCGGACGCAGCGCGAACAGGCGTGACAAGTCATGCGGTGACACGTAAATGCCGACCGAACGCGGGCGCTATCAGAGTTCTCCTACAGCTTAGGGAGGGAGAGGACTATTAACATCCTTCCGATGGGGTATGGACCCGATCTATTTTCTAGAGCGATCCACGGAGAAAGACGAAACTGGCGGGCCGCAAGGCGGAGCCTGATGAGATGGGTGGGTTGGCGGAAGCGGTGAGATTCGAACTCACGAACGGGTTCCCCCGTCGGCAGTTTTCAAGACTGCTGCCTTCAACCACTCGGCCACGCTTCCGTAGCTGCGCATTATACAAGTAGCGCTTCACCTCTGGCAAAACAGCCTCTGCGGCCCGCGCCGCGCGCCTCCCGCGCGACATTGCGATATATCAAACGTTGCAATCTATTCAGCTTGTAGGATTGCCAACCATCAAGTCCGCCGCGCTCGCCGACCGTATATTTTTCCCGTCGGCACTGCCCATCCACTGAGAGACTGTCATGCTGAATTTCGAACGCTCCAGCCTGAGTCAGAAGCTCTCCCTCCTGTCCCTCCTATCGACGGGCACCGCGCTGATCCTCGTGTTCGCGGCATTTGCGGTCGGCTCGGTCATCGAGCACCGGCGCGAAGCCCGCATCCAACTGGGTTCGCTCGCCGGCGTTATTGCCGGCAGCAGCGCGGATGCGCTCCTGCACCGCAACCGGCGCCAGGCCGAAGCCAACCTCTCCGCATTGAAGGCTCAGCCCGAGATCACAGGCGCGATCCTGTTCGATGCGCGCGGCCGTTCGTTTGCCGCCTACGGCAAGGCGGACCGCGAACAGCTCGGCAACGTCAGCCAAGAAGCGCTGTCCGCCGCCAACAGCGACAGCGCGGCATCGTGGTCGCCGCGGCTGCGGGTGTACCACCGCATCGACGACGCGCGCGGCATCGCCGGGGTGGTGATGATCGAAGCCAGCATGATCGGCATGTGGATCGACATCGCCAAAGGCCTGCTGGTGCTCGCCCTCGCGATGGGCGGCGCGATGCTGGTTGCCCTGCCTCTGGCCGGCCGCTTCAAGGCCAGCGTCGCCGACCCGATCACCAGGCTGATCTCGGCCGCGCGCAAGGTGACGGAGACGCAGAACTACACGCTGCGCGTGCCGCACAACCGCACCGATGAACTGGGCGCGCTGATCGACAGCTTCAACGCCATGCTGGCGCAGATCGAGGAACGCGGCAGTGCGCTGGCCATGCACCGCGACGAGCTTGAGAATCAGGTCGGCGTGCGCACCGAGCAGCTGGAAAAAGCGAAGAACGCCGCGGAAGCGGCCAGCCGCGCCAAAAGCGCGTTCCTGGCCACCATGAGCCATGAGATCCGCACACCCATGAATGGCGTGCTCGGGATGACCGAGATGCTGCTCGCCACTCCGCTCACCGAGACCCAGCGCAAGTACGCCAGCATGGTGCAGCGCTCCGGCGAGCACCTGCTGGTCATCATCAACGACATTCTCGACTTCTCCAAGATCGAGGCGGGCAAGCTCACGGTGGAGTACATCCACTTCAACCTGTGCGACCTGCTCGACGAGATCGACAACGTGTACCGCCCGCAGGCCCAGGCCAAGAACATCGCGTTTCACATCGAGGTGCCGAGCGACCTGCCGGTGGCGGTGTGCGGCGATCCGAACCGCCTGCGCCAGGTGCTCGCCAACCTGGTGGGCAACGCAATCAAGTTCACCGACCGCGGCGAGATCCGGGTCTGCATCAGCATGCTCACGGAGTCGGAGCAGAACGCGAGCCTGCGCTTCGAGGTGCACGACACGGGCATCGGCATCGCGCGCGAGGCGCGCTCCCGCATCTTCGAGGCGTTCTCGCAGGCGGACGATTCCACTACGCGCCGCTACGGCGGCACCGGCCTGGGGCTGGCTATATCAAAACAGCTCGTGGAGTTGATGGGAGGAAAAATTGGCGTAGAGAATGCTTTAACGCAAGGCTCCATGTTCTGGTTCACGGTAACTTTTGACAAACGGCGGATCGAAGCGGACCGCCTCGACGAGGACTCCCTGAACAAACTGGAGGGCTTGCGCGTGTTGATCGTGGACGAACTGGATGACCGGCGCACGGCGCTGGCAAGCGAACTGGCCCAATGGCGGGTGTCGTCCGACCAGGCCAGCTGCGAAAGCGAGGCGATGGACGCCCTGACACGCGCGGCCGAATCCAGCCGAGCCTACGATGTCGCGCTGGTGGCGATGTCGCTCAAAGGGACCAGCGGCCTGGCGCTGACCGCGATGGCGAAGGCGCGCCTGTCGGCCGCCCACACGCGCTACGTCCTGCTCAGCAGCCTGCACAATGCGGCGGACCCGGTGCAGCGGCGCGAGGCCGGCGTGTCCTACCAGCTGATCACGCCGGTGCGCGCGGGCGACCTGTTCGACTGCATCGCGCGCTCGCCGCGCCACCAGGCCCGGGCCGAAGCGGCGCCGGTGATTCCCGAGCGCCCCGCCCCGGCGGTCCAGACGCGCCGCCGCAAGGTGCTGCTGGCGGAGGACAACCCGGTCAATGTCGATGTGGCGACCGCGATGCTCGACGCGATGGGGCTCGACGTGCAGTGCGTGGGCAATGGCGAGGAGGCGCTCAACGCGGTGCGCAGCGGAAGCTACGAGCTGGTGCTGATGGACTGCCAGATGCCCGTGATGGACGGCTTTGCCGCCACTGCGGAAATCCGCCGCCACGAACACATGAACGGCAAGACGCGCAAGCTGCCGGTCGTCGCGATCACCGCCAATGCGCTGCAGGGCGACCGCGAATCGTGCCTGGCGGCGGGCATGGACGATTACCTGAGCAAGCCGTTCACCCAGCAGCAGCTGGCGGCGGTGATCAGCCGCTGGATCGGGCTGCCGATCACGGCCACCGTGCACCATTCGGAAATGGCGCCTGCCCCGGCGCCCGCGGCCGACAAGCGCGATGCGATCAACCGGCATGCGCTGGACAACATCCGTGCGCTGTCGGAGGACCGCGGCCCGTCGATCGTGCGCAAGGTGGTGTCGGCCTACGTGGACGACACGCCGCTGCACCTGCAGACGCTGCGCCGCGCGATCTCGGGCGGCGACAGCGAGAAGCTGCGCTCGGCGGCGCACAGCCTCAAGTCCAGCAGCGCCAACGTGGGCGCGGAGACGCTGGCACAGCTTTGCAAGCAGATGGAAACCCTCGGCAGGACCGAGACGACGGAAGGCGCAGCGACCATTCTCAGCGACATGGAGCAGGAGTTCCAGGCCGTGCGGCACTCGCTCACGGAGATCCTGGAGAGGGAGACATGACATGCCAGACGCCTCGTCCGCCAAGCGCGGCGTAGTCCTGATCGCCGACGACGATCCTGTCATGCGCATGCTCATGCTCGAGATGCTCGGGCAGGTGGGGCTGGATGCGATCGAAGCGCGCGACGGCCGCGAGGCGGTCGAGCTGTGCCGCACGGAGCAGGTGGACCTGATCCTGATGGACGTGGACATGCCCAACATGGACGGCTTCACGGCCTGCCGCGAGATCCGCCGCATCGAAGCGGCCAACGCGATCCCGATCATCATGGTCACCGGCGGGGACGATATCGAGGCGGTGACCAACGCCTACGAAGCCGGCGCGACCGACTTCGTCTCCAAGCCGATCAACTGGCCGATCCTCGGCCACCGCGTGCTGTACGTGCTGCGCGCAAGCGACGCCATCGTCCGCCTGCGCATCGCGGACGCGCACAACCGCGCCGTGCTGGCCGCGATCCCGGACACCTTCTTCCGCATGAACCACGAAGGCGTCTACCTGGACTACGAGCAGGGCCACGAGGCCTACGCCGACGGCAAGCCCGAGGATTATGTCGGCCACCACGTCACCCAGGTCCTGCCGCCCGCGATCGCCGGCCGCCTGCTCGAACAGATGCGGCACGTGCTGGAGACGCACACGATCGGCTCGGTCGACTACGAGCTCCCCGGCGGGCCGCCGGGCGCCACCACGCCGCCGCGCGAGGGGCAGGTGCGCCACTTCGAAGCGCGGCTGGTGGCGACCGGCCCGGGCGAGGTGCTGGGACTGGTGCGCGACATCAGCGAACGCAAGCGCACCGAGGAGCAGATCCGCCGGCTGGCGTATTGCGACAGCCTGACCGGCATCCCCAACCGCCAGGCCTTCCTCGAAACGCTGGAGTCCGAACTGCACCGCTCGCGCAGCGCCGGCAAGAAGTTCGCGGTGCTGTTCATGGACCTGGACGCGTTCAAGCGCATCAACGACACGCTCGGCCACAACGTCGGTGACCTGCTCCTGAAGCTGGTGTCCGAGCGCCTGCACGAGACGATCCGGCCGGGCGACCTTGTCTCGCACAATGAACCGGGCGGGAACCTGGCGCGGCTGGGCGGCGACGAATTCACGATCCTGATTCCGGACCTGGAGCTGGTGGAGGATGCGCTCAACGTGGCGCAGCGCGTCAAGGAGGCGATGCGGCGCCCCTTCATGATCGACGGCCATGAGATCTTCGTGACGGCATCGATCGGAATCTCCCTGTTCCCGGAAGACGGCGACGACTGCAACTCGCTGCTCAAGTTTGCCGACACGGCCATGTACCACGCCAAGAACTGCGGCAAGAACAACGCAAAGCTCTACAGCTCATCGCTGACCATGCAGATCATGAGCCACGTGAAGCTGGAGGTCGGGCTGCGGCGCGCGCTGCAGAACGACGAGCTGTACCTGCTGTACCAGCCGCAGATCGACGTGCGCACCGCGTCCGTGGTCGGGGTGGAGGCCCTCGTGCGCTGGAAGCATCCGGAACGCGGCATCATCTCGCCCACCGAGTTCATTCCGCTGGCCGAGGAAACCGGGCTGATCGTGCCGATCGGCGAATGGGTCCTGCGCACCGCGTGCGACCAGGCGCGCGCGTGGCAGCGGCTGACCAAGCGGCCGGTGCGCATGGCGGTCAATCTCTCGGCCAAGCAGTTCAAGGACGACAACCTGGCGCAGATCGTGCTGTCGGCGCTGCACGACACCGGACTCGATCCGCGCCTGCTGGAGCTGGAGCTGACCGAGGGCACGCTGATGGACGATGCGCGCGCGACCATGCACACGCTGGAGCAATTGCGCGGGATCGGCGTGCACCTGTCGATCGACGACTTTGGCACCGGCTATTCGTCGATGAACTATCTCAAGCGCTTCGACGTGCGGGCGCTGAAGATCGACCGCAGCTTCATCTGCGGGCTGCCGCAGGACTCCGAGAACGCGGCGATCACGCGCGCGATCATCGCGATGGCGCACGGGCTCAAGATGGCGGTGGTGGCGGAAGGGGTCGAGACGGGCGAGCAGCTGGTGCTGCTGCAGGAATACGGCTGCGACCTGGCCCAGGGCTTCTTCCTGGGCCGTCCGGCGCCGGCCGATGCGATCACCGAGCGCCTGCGCAAACAGGCCGCCCCCGCCTGAATCCGGGAGGACCTGTCGCCTTGCGCTAGCGCGTGAAGGTGAGCGTGTGGACCGCAGGCCCCGGCAGCAGCGGCACCGAGCGGCCCTGCGCCCAGTCGCGATGCCCGCTCAGGAAGTACGGCGACAAGGGATGCCCGCTCTGGCCGCCCGGCATGCTGAACACGCCCTGCTCCTCCTTGCCCGGCGTGACCGTAAAGCGCTCGGATTGCCCGAATTTCGGCCCCGCCACGCGCGGCATGTGGCCGTCGCCCGGCAACTGGTCCGCAGGCGCGGCCAGCCAGGGCCGCAGCTGGGGCAGCGCGCCGCTGATCGGGTGCGCGATCGACAGCGTGTTGCGCTCGCCCCAGGTGGCGCTGTCCAGCGTCTTGCCCGTGGTGAGGCGGTCGCGGATCACCTTGTCCAGCGCCGCCAGCGAGAACTCCTTCCAGCTCGGATAGCCCGGCGGCAGCCAGCCTGGCGGCTGCTCGTCCAGCAGGCGCGCCACCACCACGCTCCAGCGCGGGTTGGCGACGTTGATGTTGGCCTTCTCGTCCAGTTTGCCCAACTCGGCGTTCACGCCATCGAACAGCAAGGCATGCACCGCCCACATGTATTCTCGCGTGAGCCGGTACGCGACCGAATCGGTGCTGGCGCGGCCGGTCCAGCCTTTTTTCAGCAGGGTGTGCAGCAGGTCGCGGTGCGGGTGCAGGCGCCGCGCATCGCTGTCGAGCGCGCGCAGCGCCCGTTCGCGCCACGGCGCCAGGTATAGCGCGCGGTCGTCGAGCATGACGCCGTACGCCTTGCCGGTGTCGACCTGGGCGCCCAGCGCCAGCAGGCTGTTGCGCAACTGGCTCTGGCGCGCGCCGAGGTCGAAGCCGCCGTCGCCGATCAGTTCCGCTCCCGCGCCCGCCAGCTGGCGGCTGTTCGCGGTCGATACCTGCCCTGCCAGCGGGTCGACCACGCGCGGATATTCCGCCGGATCGAGCGTGCCGTCCCAGATGTGCGGATCGCCCGCCGCCAGAGGGAAGGTCGAGCCGATGCCATATTGGGGACGGCGAGGAAGCGCACCGGCGATGGTCCATCCGATGCTGCCGTTGCGGTCGCCCACCACGAAATTCTGTGCCGGCACGCCCATCGTGTTTGCCACCGCCAGCGCGCCCTCCACCGTCTCGATGGCTTCGAGCCACTGCGCGTTGAAGTTCAGCGCGTTCGGCGCATGCGCGGTCCAGTGCAGCGCATACGTCTTGTTGCCGATCACGCGCAGCGGTCCGACCGGCGTCTCGCGCACGACCATCCGGTGCGGCGCCGCGCCTTTCACCATGATCAGCTCTTCGGTGGCGGTCACCTCTTCCCATTCCGCGCGGGCGCGCACCCTGCCCGGCTGTTCCGGGCTGGTCTCGACCGCGATCAGGTCGAGGTAGTCGCCGTAGCTGTTGGTGAAGCCCCAGGCGATGTGTCCATTGCTGCCCACCAGGACCAGCGGGGTGCCGGGCAAGGTCAGGCCGACCACGCGGCGCGCGTTGCCGTCTGCGTCCGGATACTGCAGCGCGACGCGGTACCAGGTGTTGGGCAGGTTGATCCCCAGGTGCATGTCGTTCGAGACGATCGCGCCGCCGGTCTTGCTGCGCCCGCCCGCGATCGCGAAATTGTTACTGCCGACGGAATCTGCGTACTCGCTCGCAGCCAGGGCAAACACGCCCTTGTGATCAGGCGGCGGCCGTTTGCCCCACCAGCCTGGTGCTGCGGCCGGAATTGGCGCCGCGTCGCCGGGCGCTTCGCCGTCGAGCGGCGAGTCCCATTGGGTGGCCTGCGGCAGCAGGAAGTCGAGCTGCTCCGCGGTCGAATGCTCGCGCAGCCAGCCGCGCGCCAGCTCGCGCCGCTCCAGGTTGTCCTGCAGGTCGAAGAACATGGCCCATGCGACCAGCAGCGAGTCGGCGGCCATCCATGCGCGCGGCCGCGTGCCGGTCAGCGCATATTCGAACGGGCGCGCGCCCAATGCGTTGATGCCGTCGTTGACGCCGCTGACGTAGCGGTCGAGCAGCTGCCGGTCTTCCGGCGGCATCGCGGCGATGGTGCGCTCGGCGCGCGCGCGGAAACGGTGCAGGCGGTGCACGCGGTCCAGCGGCAGCGCCTTTTCGCCGAACAGTTCGGCCAGTTCGCCGGCCGCCGAGCGGCGCAGCAGGTCCATCTGGAAGAAGCGCTCCTGCGCGTGGATGTAGCCGGTGACGTAGGCGATGTCATGGCGGTTGGCGCCGCGGATCACGGGCGCGCCGTGCGCGTCGCGCGCGACCGTCACCGTGCCGGTCATGTTGAGCGAGCGGACCGTGCCATCCAGCTGCGGCAGGCTGGCGCGCAGGAACATCCACGCCCCTGCGACCGCCACCACCAGCAGCGACAACAGCGCAACTCCTGTCCACAACGCCCACTTATTCCACCTGGCCAAACGCATGCCCACTCCCAGTCAATACCTTGATAGCTGGGAATATGCCAGAAAAACGGATGCGTGGAGCTATTTGCGCCAAAAAAGGGAATCCGCCCGCGCGCCGGCAATATCGGGCGTGCGCCCGCGTTTCGGCGCCAGCAGCCGCTCGTAGCGCGCCATCACCTGGGGCAGGACCACGTCCCAGTCGTGCTGCTCGACCGCCTTGCGGCGCGCGTTCGCCGCCAGCGCCATCCGGTCCATCCGGTACACCGACTCGACCGCGGCGGCGAAGGCCTCCACATTGTCCGGTTCCGCGTGCACGCCGGTGCCCGGGGTGACCAGTTCGGCGATACCGCCGCCGGTGCAAACCACCGGCAAGCCGCACGACATGGCCTCCAGCGCGATCAGGCCGAAGGTCTCGCTGTCGCCGGCGTGCACCAGCACGTCGCAGCTGGCCAGCATGCGCGCCAGCTCGCCGCGGTCGCGCAGGAAGTCGCGCTGCACGATGCGTTCGCCCGGCTCCGGTGGCGACGGGCCGTCGCCGATCAGCAGCAGGTAGTACGGCTCTCCCAGCCGCGCCAGCGCGCCGGCCAGCACGTCGAGCCGCTTCTCGGGCGTAAAGCGGCCTGCGTAGACCAGCAGGCGCGCGTCGGCCGGCAGGCCGAGTTCCGTGCGCAGCCCGGGGTCGCGGCGCTGCGGCGAAAAGGTGCGGCTGTCGATGCCGAGCGTCTGGTGCAGCGCGCCTTCCACGCCCATCGCGGCCAGCCGCTGCACCATCAGGCGACTGGGCGCCAGCACCAGGTCGAAACGGCGGTACAGGGTGGCGAGGTAGCGTTCGCAGCCCATCTCCGCCACCGTGCCGAGGCGGCGCAGCAGCAGGCGCGGCGTGTCCGAATGATAGAAGGCCACCGCCGGGATGCCGAGCGCGCGCGCCGCCCGCAGCGCCGCGTAGGCGCACGGCCCCGCGTCGCCCGCCTCGACCAGGTCCGGCGCCAGCTCGCGCAGGATGCGCGCGCAATGGCTCACCGTCCACGGCCACTTGTAGCCGTGCAGTCCGGGCACCGGCAAGGACGGCAGCGCAACCAGGTGGCCGCCGCTGTCGACATTCGGGCTCAGGATGGTGTGGGTGACGCCGCGCTGGCGCAACCAGTCGGATTTGGCGTTGAGGTAGGTGCTGACGCCGCCGCCCTCGGCAGCGTAGAACATGGTGATGTCGGCCAGATGCATGGGGCATACCGTAGCATCCCGCCCGCGGTCACGGCGCACCCTAAACCACGGGAAACAGCGCGCGGAAAATCAGGTATTGCGCCGGTCCAGCATGGCGCGGGCGATCGTGCCCGCGTCCACGTATTCCAGCTCGCCGCCGACCGGCACGCCGCGCGCGAGACGGCTGACTTTCAGGCCGCGCGCCTTGAGCATCTCGCTGATGTAGTGCGCGGTCGCCTCGCCTTCGTTGGTGAAGTTGGTGGCCAGGATGACTTCCGCGACCACGCCGTCGGTGGCGCGGCCCACCAGCTTGTCGAGATGGAGGTCTTTCGGCCCGATGCCGTCCAGCGGCGACAGGCGGCCCATCAGCACGAAGTACAGGCCCTTGTAGGTCAGCGTCTGCTCGACCATGAGCTGGTCGGCCGGGGTCTCCACCACGCACAGCAGCGTCCTGTCGCGCGACTCGTCCAGGCACAGGTCGCACACGGTGGAATCGGAAAAGGTATTGCACATCGCGCAGTGGTGCACCGTATCGACGGCCTGGTACAGCGCGCGCGACAGCATCGCCGCGCCGTCGCGGTCATGCTGGAGCAGGTGGAATGCCATGCGCTGGGCGGACTTGGGACCCACGCCCGGCAGGCGCCGCAGCGCCTCGGTGAGGAAGTCGAGCGACTTGGACACCTCAGTCCTCGCGGAACGGCGCCAGGGCGTCCGAGCTCGCGTTCACCGCGAACTCGGTGATCTCGTACTCGGCCACGCCGGCCTGGTAGAACGGATCGAGCGCAATCGCCGCGTCCAGCTCTTCGCGCGTCTCGGCGTTGGCGATGATGATGCCACCGGTGCGCGGCCGCTTCGGGCCCGACATCAGGAAGATGCCGCGCCCGTACTGCTCACGCAGGAAATCGCGGTGCGCGCCGAGCAGCGCATCGACCTTGCCGATGTCCTTGTACGTGAGCGAGACGATGAACATGCGAGCTTAGAACGGCATCTTGAAGCCGGGTGGCAGCGGCATGCCGGCGGTGACGCCGCTCATCTTCTCGGCTGCCGTCGCTTCGGCCTTGCGCACCGCATCGTTGAACGCAGCAGCGACCAGGTCTTCCAGCATGTCCTTGTCGTCGGCCAGCAGCGACGGGTCGATCGACACGCGCTTGACGTCGTTCTTGCAGGTCATGACCACCTTCACCATGCCGGCGCCGGACTGGCCCTCGACCTCGATCTGCGCCAGCGATTCCTGCGCCTTTTTCATATTGTCCTGCATTGCCTGGGCTTGCTTCATCAGGCCCGCGAGCTGGTTCTTCATCATGATGCTTGTTCTCCGTGGATTGATTATTCAGGATTCTGGGCTGGCGGGCGCACCGAGCCGGGCACGACGAACGCGCCGAAATCGCGCATCAGCATCTGCACGAACGGATCGGCATTCACCGTCTCCTCGGCCTTGCGCTGGCACTCCTCGCGGAAGGCCTGCGCCTCCGCGCTGGCGGTGTACCACACCGGGCCGATATCGATCTCGAGGTTCACGCGGCGGCCGCCGAAGCGCTCCGTCAGCGCGGCCGCGAGTTTCTCAGTATTGCCGCTGGCGCGCAAGGTATCGATCGGCACGCGCAGGCGGATGGTCGCCGTCGCGCTATTCGCGCTGCACTCGACGAGCTGGGTCTGCAGCGCCAGCTGCTGGGCGACACCGCGCAGCGGCAGGCCGGCGGCCAGGGCCGGCCAGTTGCCGTCCCAGTCCAGTTCCGGCACCGGCGTGATCACATACGGCTCCGGCGGAGGCGCGGCAGGCTTGGCGCGCGCCGCCGGGGCGGGCGCGCTCTCGGCCTGCGCAGCGCCTTCCATCCCGTCGGTGACCCACGACGGCGGCTCCTCGTCGGTGAGCACGTCCTGGTATTCCTCTTCCATCGCCTGCGGCTGCGCTGCCTCCCATGGCGGCGGCATGCGCGCCGGCGAGGGCGCCGCGGCAGGCTGCTGGGCAGCGGACATCGACGCGCCCTGCTGCGGCGCGGCCGGCGGCATCATCGGCGGCCGGGCGGGAGCGGATGGCGCCGGTGCGGCACTGGCGGCAGGTGCCGATGGTGCTGGAGGTGCGGATGGCGCAGGCGCCGACGGCGCAGCTGGACGCGCGCCGCCGTAGCCGCGGTTCGCGGCGGCACGCGCCGCTTCCAGCGCGGCGTTGATCGCCGCGCGTGCCGACGTCATCGGTGCGGCGGCAGGCGCCGCCGCCGGCGCCGGTTGTGCGGATGGTGCTGCTGGCGGTGCGGGTGGTGCGGCCGGCTGTGCGGCTGGTTGTGCCGGCGCAGCCTGCACCGGTGCCGCAGGCGCAGGCGCCGCTGGCCGCGCGGCGGCTGCCGGCGCAGACGCCACCGGCGCTGCGGCTGCCACTGCCGGGCGCGCGGCCGGACGGGCCGGCGCGCTTGCACGCTCCTGCGAACCGCCGGAGGCGCTGCCGTCGGCCGCGCCCATGCCAGGGCGGAACGCCAGCATGCGCAACAGCGTCATGGTGAAGCCCGCGTATTCGTCGGGCGCCAGGCCGATCTCGTTGCGGCCATGGACCGCGATCTGGTAGAACAGCTGCACTTCCTGCTGGTCGAACACCTCGGCCAGGCGGCGCACATCGGCCAGCTCAGGCAGGTCCTCCGGCACCGCGGACGGCACCGTCTGGGCCAGCGCGATCCGGTGCAGCAGCGTGCCCAGGTCCTGCAGCGCGCCGTTGTACGACAGGCTGCGGCTGGCCATCTCATCGGCCACCGCCATCAGGTCCGCGCCATCGTTATTGGCCAGCGCATCGAGCAGGCGCACCAGGTAGGACTGGTCGAGCGCGCCGAGCATGCCCTGCACCGCCTCCAGCGTCACCTGTCCGGCCGCATAGGCGATTGCCTGGTCGGTCAGCGACAGCGCATCGCGCATCGACCCGTGCGCGCCTTGCGCCAGCAGGCGCAGCGCCGGCTGCTCGAACGCGATGCCTTCCTGGCCGAGGATATTCTCGAGATGCCCGATGATGTGCCCGGGCGGCATCTGCTTCAGGTTGAACTGCAGGCAGCGCGACAGCACCGTCACCGGAATCTTCTGCGGATCAGTGGTCGCCAGGATGAACTTGACGTGTTCGGGCGGCTCTTCCAGCGTCTTGAGCATCGCATTGAACGCGTGATTGGTCAGCATGTGGACTTCGTCGATCATGTAGACCTTGTAGCGCGCATTGGACGGCGCATAGATCGCCTGCTCCAGCAGCTGCGCCATCTCGTCCACGCCGCGGTTCGACGCGGCGTCCATCTCGATATAGTCGACGAAGCGACCGCCATCGATTGCGGTGCAGGCCTCGCACACCCCGCACGGCGTCGCGGTGACCCCGCCATTGCCGTCCGGCCCGACGCAATTGAGCGACTTGGCCAGGATGCGCGACAGCGTCGTCTTGCCGACCCCGCGCGTCCCCGTAAACAGATAGGCGTGGTGCAGCCTGCCGGTACCGAGGGCGTGGGTGAGCGCGCGCACAACGTGCTCCTGGCCGACCAGCGTTTCGAAATTCCGGGGGCGATATTTGCGTGCGAGGACTTGATAGGACATGACAGGATTTTACCGCAGATGTCCGCCCCCGCGAACTTCTCCCCGCCAACACATTCAGAAAACACCCCGGTGGGGTCAGGCACCTTTTGAAGCGGCGTCCGATAGCATTGTTCGGACTTGGCTGAACCACGCGCCGCGCGCAGCTCGGGAACCGCCCCCCGGGGGTCAGGCACCTTTTGTGGAATCGGATGACAGGGTTGTTCGGATAACGCTGAACGAGCAGAACTGCGCACGGTCCCGCCGGGAGCACGTACTTGATGGGATAAAACAGGGGAAGAAAAAAGGAAAGAGGCGAGCCTGATCTGCGGCACTTGCGGGGAATAGCTGTGGCTGCTTCGTTCCCGACCTGACCAGGTTGGCTATGCCGCAATGCGCAGGGGCCCGCCCGTGCGAATTATAACAGGCCGGGGAGGATATTTGGAACTGGAAGGAAAAAGACTGGTGGCCGGAATGCGCCGCCGGCGGGCGGATGCCCTTCAGCGGTGGCGGAATCGGTCATAGCTGGGCAGATTCCGCCAGCGGCTGGCGAAAGCTACGGACAACCCCATCACTCCTCAGATGCCGAGCTGGGACCAGATGGCGTCGACTTTGGCCTTGACCTCCGGCGTCATCTCGATGGTGGTGCCCCACTCGCGGCTGGTCTCGCCCGGCCACTTGTTGGTGGCGTCGATGCCCATCTTGCTGCCCAGCCCACTCACCGGCGAGGCAAAGTCGAGATAGTCGATCGGCGTGTTGTCGACCAGCGTGGTGTCGCGCGTCGGGTCCACGCGCGTGGTGATCGCCCAGATCACCTCCTTCCATTCGCGGATGTCCACGTCCTCGTCCACCACCACGATGAACTTGGTATACATGAACTGGCGCAGGAAGCTCCACACCCCGAACATCACGCGCTTGGCATGTCCGGCGTACTGCTTGCGGATCTGGACCACCGCCATGCGGTAGCTGCACCCTTCCGGCGGCAGGTAGAAGTCGGTGATCTCGCTGAACTGCTTCTGCAGCAGCGGCACGAACACTTCATTCAGCGCCACCCCCAGCACGGCCGGCTCGTCCGGCGGCTTGCCTGTATACGTAGAGTGATAGATCGGATCGCGCCGCATCGTGATGCGGTCGATGGTGAAGACCGGGAAGCTGTCCTGCTCATTGTAGTAGCCGGTGTGGTCGCCATACGGCCCCTCGAGCGCGTGCTCATAGCCGCTCGGATGGGACGCATCCGGATAGATATGCCCTTCCAGCACGATCTCGGCGCCCGCCGGCACGCGCAGCTCGCTGCCGATCGCCTTCACCAGCTCCGTGCGGCTGCCGCGCAGCAGGCCGGCGAACTGGTACTCCGACAGGCTGTCCGGCACCGGCGTCACCGCGCCCAGGATGGTGGCCGGGTCGGCGCCCAGCGCCACTGCCACCGGATACGGCTTGCCCTTGCTCTGCACCGCATGTTCGCGGAAATCGAGCGCGCCTCCCCGGTGCGCCAGCCAGCGCATGATCACCTTGTTCCGCCCCAGCACCTGCTGGCGGTAGATCCCCAGGTTCTGGCGTTTCTTGTTCGGTCCCTTCGTGATCACCAGTCCCCAGGTGATGAGGGGCGCGATGTCGCCCGGCCAGCAGTGCTGGATCGGCAGGCGCGACAAGTCCACGTCGTCGCCCTCCCACACGATCTCCTGGCACGGCGCGCTGCGCAGCTCCTTGGGCGCCATGTCCCACACGGCCTTGACCAGCGAGCCCATGCCCATCAGGTCCTTGAAGCCCTTGGGCGGCTCCGGCTCCTTCAGGCGCGCCAGCACGTGCCCGATCTTGCGCAGTTCGCTCACGTCAGACGCCCCCATGCCCAGCGCCACCCTGCGCGGCGTCCCGAACAGGTTGCCCAGCACGGGCATGCTGTGCCCCGCCGGGTTCTCGAACAGGAGCGCCGGACCGCCCGCACGCAATGTGCGGTCGCACACTTCGGTCATTTCGAGGTGTGGCGAAACCGGCACGGCCACCCGCTTCAATTCCCCAATTTGTTCCAATTGAGCAATAAAGTCCCGCAAATCAGCGTATTTCATCGTTTGTTACATCTTTTTTCGGTTAGAACAAGCTTGTTGAATTCACCACGACAAGTTGTTGATTTCATAGGGGATTGATGCAACGCAGCAAGAAAAGTCATACTTAAAAGTAATAAAGTTCAATAGTGCTAGTATTGACTTGGCATAAAGCGGCTTCTACAATCTGCCCTACATTGATGAGCGGATAGGCAACAAAGCACAATTCTATCCGACTCAGCACATCCACGGGGTGGGGGCCCCAGCGACATCTTAAGGAGTGTTTTCCTAGGCGACTGCCTATTCCCCCGCATAGTTGTTTAGCTCTGGCGCCGCCGCTTCGCGGTCAAAGCGCCAGCTCAAGCAAGCAATGACGGCGTTTTTCGTGCGCATGAGCGACGACGGACGATATTTCTGATGCACGGCGAAGTGCCCGCCCACTGCTTAATTTAGCAGTGAAGGACGAGTTTTCGCCGCGACAAAGGGGAGATTCGAGAATGAATCGTTTCAGTGCGGTGGGCGCAAAGCTCACCCAACAGGCAAGCCTGCCTGCCATGAACTTCGATATGGCGAAAACGGCGCGCAGCGTAATGGCTGCGCTTCAACACACCCTGACCGTAGTCGGTCTTTCTGCAGTATTCGTATTGACGGTGCTGTACCTGCGTCCCGACCTGGCCCAGGAAGCGTCGCGCCTGCTGAATCCTCAGCCGGCCGTGCCCCAGGTGCAGGCGCCATCGCTCTCCGAGCTGATGGACGGCCCGCAGGTGTCCAGCGCGGTGGAAACCGAGTCCGAGCCGCTGAGCGCCGAGGAAAAAGCGCTGCTGGGCAGCCGCAAGCAGCAGCAGTTCGTCACCGACTGGCTGTCGCGCCGCTACCGCGTGGCCGACGAGGCGACCAACATGCTGGTCTCCACCGCCTACCTGACCGCCAGCGAGATGAAGCTGGACCCGCTGCTGATCCTGGCCGTGATGGCGATCGAATCGGGCCTGAACCCGTTCGCGGAAAGCGCCATGGGCGCGCAGGGCCTGATGCAGGTCATGTCCAAGGTCCACCATGACAAGTTCGAGGAGATGGGCGGCGTGCAGGCTGCGCTCAACCCGGTCGCGAACATCCGCGTGGGCGCGCAGATCCTGAAGGATTATGTGACCCGCGGCGGCTCGGTGGAAGCCGGCCTGAAGACGTACGTGGGCGCTGCGGCGTTCGAGACCGACTTTGGCTATGGCTCGCGGGTGCTGGCGGAGTACCGCAAGCTCAAGCAGGTCGCCATGGGCAAGAAGGTCCCTGTCACCAATCCAAAACCGGTTGCACCACTTGTGCCCAAGGCCGAGACCCCGGCGGTGACGCCTGAAGTGGCGCCCGAGGCGGCCCAGCCTGCGGCGCAGCAGATCGCCGGTATCTGATCAATCTCACTTAGCAGAGAGTTTGGACGCCACCTTCGGGTGGCGTTTTTTTCGCCTATATAAATATCGCCTATATATATATTAGGTACGTCCTCCCGGCGCCAGGGCGGCACCCGGCTGGGCTCCTCATACGGCGGAAATGAAAACGCCACCTTTGGAGGTGGCGTTCGGGGTGCGGACTAAACAGCGGCGAGGACCCGCCGCCTTCGACTGCGGGCATCGCCCTTTTCTTAGCGGGCGGCCTGGACTTCGGTGGCGCGCAGCTGGGCGGCCAGCTTGTCGAGGACGCCGTTGACGTACTTGTGGCCGTCGATGCCGCCGAAGGACTTGGTCAGCTCCACCGCTTCGTTGATGACGACGCGGTACGGGATTTCGATGTTGTTCTTCAGCTCATACGCGCCGATCAGCAGCACGGCGTGTTCGACCGGCGAGATTTCGTCGATCGGGCGGTCCAGCAGTGGCGCGATGGCGGCGCGCAGCGCCGGCGCATCCTTGATCGCGCCGTACACCACCTGCGCGAAGTGCTCGGCGTCGGCCTTGTCGAAGCCGTGCGCGGCGCGGATGTTGTTGACCACGGTGCCGGAGTCTTCTTTGCTCAGCAGCCATTGGTACAGGCCCTGCAGCGCGAACTCGCGCGCGCGGTGGCGCGGGGTGCGGTTCTTGCTGGGGTTTGCGTGGATCAGTTTGTCGTTCATTGTGTGGTTCCGTTTATTCTTCGTCGGCCTGGAGTTCTTCCAGAGCCAGCAGCAGGTTGGCCATTTCGACGGCAACGCGCGCCGACTCGGCGCCCTTCTCCGCCATGCGGGCCTCGGCCTGCTCGTCGTTCTCGGTGGTCAGGACCGCGTTCGCGATCGGCATGCCGTAGTCCAGGCTCACGCGGGTGATGCCGGCGCCCGACTCGTTCGACACCAGTTCGAAGTGGTAGGTCTCGCCGCGGATGACCGCGCCCAGCGCGATCAGCGCGTCGAACTGCTCGGTCTCGGCCATCTTCTGGCAGGCCAGCGGGATTTCGAGCGCGCCCGGCACGGTCACGTGCAGCACGTCCTCGTCCGCCACGCCCAGGTGCTTGAGCTCGGCCAGGCAGGAGGACAGCAGGCCGTGGCCGACGTCCGCATTGAAGCGCGCCTGGATGATGCCGATACGCAGGCCTGAACCGGTCAAGTTGCTTTCGTAAGTTCCAACGGTCATGGCTTGCTCCCTTATTGATTAGTGGTGTTCTTGATATTCTAGCGCCGCTCAGGCCTGGGACTGGTCCAGGTAGCCCGTCACTTCGAGGTCGAAACCGGTCATGGACGGCATCTTGCGCGGATTGGCCATCAGCTTCATCTTGCCCACGCCCAGGTCGCGCAGCACCTGCGCGCCGATGCCGTAGCTGCGCAGGTCCATGCTGGCCGCACGGCCGGTCGGGCGCGCGGCCGGCTTGTCCAGCGCGTCGAACTGCGCGAACAGCTGGTCGGCGGTTTCGCCGCAATTGAGCAGCACGATCACACCGCGCTCGGACTTCTGCACCGCTTCCATGGCCGCCTGCACGCTCCAGGAGTGAGTGGTGGCCTGCGATTCGAGCAGGTCCAGCACCGACACCGGCTGGTGCACGCGCACCAGCGTCTCGGCATCGGCACGGATCTCGCCGTGCACCAGCGCCAGGTGGGCGCTGCCGCTTGGCTTGTCGCGGTAGGCGATCATGCGGAAGGCGCCGGCCTGGGTGCGCAGTTCGCGTTCGGCGACGCGCTCGACCAGGCTTTCGGTCTGGCTGCGGTAGTGGATCAGGTCGGCGATGGTGCCGATCTTGAGCTTGTGTTCCTTGGCGAATTCGAGCAGGTCCGGCAGGCGCGCCATGGTGCCGTCGTCCTTCATGATCTCGCAGATCACCGATGCCGGGGTCAGGCCCGCCATCGCGGTCAGGTCGCAGCCGGCTTCCGTGTGCCCGGCGCGCATCAGGACCCCGCCCGGCTGGGCCTTGAGCGGGAAGATGTGGCCCGGCTGGACGATGTCGTTCGGGGTTGCGCCCCTGGCCACCGCCACCTGGATGGTGCGCGCGCGGTCGGCCGCCGAGATCCCGGTCGTCACGCCTTCGGCCGCTTCGATCGAAACGGTGAAGTTGGTGCCGAAGGAGGTACCGTTCCGCGAGGTCATCATGCCCAGGTTGAGCTGGTCGACGCGTTCCTCGGTCAGGGTCAGGCACACCAGGCCGCGCGCGTGCTTGATCATGAAGTTGATCGCTTCGGGCGTCACGAAGTCGGCCGCCAGCACCAGGTCGCCTTCGTTCTCGCGGTCCTCCTCGTCGACCAGGATCACCATGCGCCCTGCGCGCAGTTCTTCGACGATTTCCTGAGTGGTGGAGATGGACATGGGCGGCTTCCTTGGGTGACGGCGGTAGTGCGTAATCCGCTATTTTATCGGATTTGGACGGGCTCTTGCTGGTCTCTTGCTGTTTTGACCCTGATCAGATACCAGTCCCAACGGTTTTGTCCGTTAGGAGTAGAATCGACCGGCATATTTCCGCCACGAACCAGAGGTTCTTCCCCCCGATGACAAAACGACTAGTGCGAAGCGCAGTACTCAGCGCCCTCCTCCTCGCCACCACCCTTGCGGCGCAGGCGGGGATCCAGCTGGACCAGACGATTCCCGTCGGCCCGCAGGTTAAAGTCGGAAAGCTCGACAACGGCCTCACCTACTACATCCAGAAGAACGGCAAGCCCGAGAAGAAGCTCGAGCTGCGCCTGGTCGTGCGCGCCGGTTCGATTCTTGAAGACGACGACCAGCTTGGCCTTGCCCACTTCGTCGAACACATGGCCTTCAACGGCTCGACCCATTTCAAGAAGCACGAACTGGTCTCCTACCTGCAGTCGATCGGCGTGCAGTTCGGGGCCGACCTGAACGCCTATACCAGTTTCGACGAGACGGTGTACATCCTGCCGATCCCGACCGAGCGCCGCGAGAACATCGAAAAGGGCTTTACCGTGCTGCACGACTGGGCGCAGGGCGTGAGCTTCAACGCCGAGGACATCGACAACGAGCGCGGCATCGTGCTGGAAGAAGCGCGCCTGGGCAAAGGCGCGTCCGACCGCATGAACAAGGTGCTGCTGCCAAAGATCTTCAACGGCTCGCGCTATGCCGAGCGCCTCCCGATCGGCAAGGAGGAAGCCCTCAAGACCTTCAGCCACGACGCGCTGCGCCGCTTCTATCGCGACTGGTACCGTCCCGACCTGATGGCGGTGGTGGCGGTCGGCGACATCGACCCGGCCGAAGCCGAGCGCCTGATCCGCACCCACTTCGGCAAGCTGAAGAACCCGGCCAATCCGCGCCCGCGCGTCTCGGCCACGATCGCGCCGCTGCAGAAATCGGAAGGCCTGGTCATCACCGACAAGGAAGCCAACACCAACTCGGTGTACATCCGCTATCCGGTGCAGGAAGACCGCGAGGACGGCACCTTCCGCGAATTCCGCAAGGGGATGGTCGAGACGCTGTTCTCGATCATGCTCAACGCCCGCCTGCAGGAGCTGGCGCAGCAGCCGGAACCGCCGTTCGTCGGCGGCGGCAGCGCGATGAGCGGCCTGGTGCGCGGCTACAAGTCGTTCAGCTCCGCGGCGGTGCTGGGGCGAGGCGGCGTACTGCCCGCGATCGACACGCTGGTGCAGGAGAACGAGCGCGCGCGCAAGCTGGGCTTCTCGGAAGCGGAGCTGGACCGCGCCAAGAAGAACGTCATGCGCAACCTGGAGCGCGAATTCGCAGAGCGCGAAAAAACCGATTCACACCGCTACGCCGCCGAATACATCCGCAACTTCCTCGACCGTGAGCCAATCCCGGGCATCGTCAACGAGCATGCCTACGTGCGCGAGCTGATGCCAACCATCACGCTCGACGAGATGAACCGCTACGCGCGCGAGACCATCCCGGACCACGCGCAAAAGCTGGTGGTCTTCATGGGCTCGGACAAGCAGGACGTGCCGATCCCGGCGCCGGATGCGCTGCTCGCTGCCGCCATCAAGGCCGAGGACCTGGAAGTCACGGTCCGCAAGGAGCAGGCCGTGGCCGCGTCGATCATGGACAAGCTGCCCAAGGCCGGCCGCATCGTCGCCGAAACCAGCGACGCGAAGCTGGGCATCACCACGCTCACCTTGTCCAACGGCGTGAAAGTGATGCTCAAGCCGACCGACTTCCGCAACGACCAGGTGCTGATGGCCGCGGCGCGCTACGGCGGCCGCTCACTGGTGGACGACGCCGACATCCACAACGCGCGCTACGCCAACGCGATCGCCGCGACGATGGGCGTGAACGGACACTCGCCGGTCGAGCTGAACAAGATCCTCGCCGGCAAGGCGGCCGGCGCCAACCTGGCCCTGACCAACTTTACCGACAGCGTGACGGCCAGCGCAGGCAGCACCGACATCGAAACCATGCTGCAGCTGGTGCACCTGAAGTTCACCAGCGTGCGCCGCGACGAGGACCTGTACAAGTCGTTCATTGGCAAGCAGCGCGAACTGGCGCGCAACGAGATCTCGCGTCCCGAATCGGTGTTCCGCGACGAGCTGTACACGACCCTGTTCAACGGCCATCCGCGCGTCTCGCTGACGCCGCGCCCGGCCGACTTCGACAAGGTCAGCCTGGACCGCAGCCTGGACCTGTTCAAAAGCCGCTTCGGCAGCGCCAAGGGCCTGACCTTCGTGTTCGTCGGCAGCTTCGACCCGGATGCGATCAAGCCGCTGCTGGCGACCTACCTGGCCAGCCTGCCGGTGACCGACATCCCGGTGAAATACCGCGACCTGAAGGTGCGTCCGGTGACGGGCGTGGTGAAGAAGGACGTCTACGCGGGCAAGGAGCAGAAGAGCATCATCTCGCTCAACTTCACCGGCACCACCCGGTACTCGGAGCTGGAACAGATGCGCTTCTCGGCGATGCTGGAGGTGATGAACCTGCGGATCAACGAAGTGCTGCGCGAAAAGCTGGGCCTGATCTACGGCGGCGGCGTGTCAGGCTCGATCGACAACGTGCCTTACCCGAACTACCTGATCGGCGCGACGCTGCCGACCGGGCCGCAGAACGTGGATAAGGTGATCGCCGCGACGATGGACGAGATCCGCCTGCTCAAGGAGAAAGGGCCGGATCCGGCGGACCTGAACAAGGTCAAGCAGGCCTGGCTGATCAACCACACCAAGTCGGTGCGCGAGAACGGCTACTGGCTGGCGCGCATCCAGAACGCGCTGCTGAAGGGCACCGACCTGCACAGCGTGTTGAAATACGAGGAGATGGTCAAGTCGCTGACGCCGGCGCAAGTGCAGGCTGCGGCAAAGCGGTACTTCAATACGGGGAACTACGTGCAGGTGGTGCTGTATCCGGAGAAGGCGGTAGCGAATGCGGCGCCGGTGTCCGCGCCCGCCGCCGCCAGCACCGCCGACTGAACATTAGGGGACCGTTCCCTGCCGGGACAGTCCCCTTTCTTCATGCAGGCTTGTCCAGCGAGAGCATGCGCTCCACATAACGCGCGATCAGGTCGATCTCCAAATTGACGCGCGCGCCCACCTTCAGGTGCCGCAGCGTGGTCACCTCGATCGTGTGCGGAATCAGGTTGATCGAGAACCGGCACACTCCCCCATCCACGTCCCCGACCTTGTTCACGGTCAGCGACACGCCATTGACCACCACCGAGCCCTTGTACGCCAGGTAGCGCGCCAGGCTGGCGGGCGCATCGACCATGAGCAGCCACGATTCACCCACCTGCTCGAAGCGGTGCACATGGCCGATGCCGTCCACGTGGCCCGACACGAGGTGACCGCCCAGGCGCTCGTTCAGCGTCAGGGCCTTTTCGAGGTTCACTTCGCCCGGCGCATCCAGGCCCGCCGTGCAGTTCAGGCTTTCCCGCGAGACGTCGACGGTAAAACTGTCCGCGGTCTTGGCCACCACCGTCATGCAGGCGCCGTTCAGCGCGATCGAGTCGCCCAGCGCCACATCGCCCAGCGGCAGCCCGCCCGCATGCACGTCGAGGCGCACGCCAGCGTCGGGGCCGCCCTCCAGCGGAGTGACGGAATTGATTTTGCCGACAGCGGCAACGATACCGGTAAACATGCTTGTCCTGTTTTAGTGATTGAATCTTGCGAGGATGCGCAGGTCGGCGCCGACCTGGGCGACATCGTGGAATGCGAGCTGCTGGCGGTCATCCAGCGACGACAGCGACGGCAGTGCGAACATGCCCTGCCCGTCGCCGACCAGCGACGGCGCCACGTACACGAGGAGCTCGTCCACGCAGTGTTCGCGCAGCAGCGAGCCGTTCAGCTTGTAGCCCGCTTCGACGTGCAGTTCGTTGATCTCGCGCCGGCCCAGCTCCCGCATGAGCGCGGGCAGGTCGACCTTGCCGTCCGGGTTGGGCAGGCAGATCACCTCGTGCCCGGTGGCGTGCAGCAGGGCTTCCTTTTCCGGGTTGCGCAGGGCCGACACAACCAGGGTGCGCGCGCCGCTCAGGATGCGCGCCGCAAGGTCGATCTCGAGCTTGCTGTCGACCACCACGCGCAGCGGCTGGCGCGGCGTATCGATTGCGCGCACCGTCATTTGCGGATCGTCTTCCTTGACGGTGCCGATGCCGGTGAGGATGGCGCAGGCGCGCGCGCGCCACGCGTGGCCGTCGGCCCGTGCTTCCGGCCCCGTGATCCACTGGCTGATGCCGTTGCGGAGCGCGGTCGTCCCGTCCAGGCTGGCCGCGATCTTCAGCCGCACCCAGGGCAAGCCGGTGCGCATACGCTTGAAGAAGCCGATATTCAGTTCGTGCGCCTCGTCCGCGAGCACCCCGATGGCGGTCTCGATACCCGCTTCGCGCAGCTGCGCCATGCCGCGGCCGGACACCAGCGGATTCGGGTCGGCCATCGCTGCCACGACCCGGCCGAGGCCCGCCTTGACCAGCGCTTCCGAACACGGCGGCGTGCGGCCATGGTGGCTGCACGGCTCCAGCGTGACGTAAGCGGTGGCGCCGGCGACGTCGTTGCCGCGCTCGCGCGCGTCGCGCAGCGCCATGATCTCGGCATGCGCCTGTCCGGCCGGCTGGGTGGAACCGGCGCCGATGACCTGGCCGTCGCGCACGATCACGCAGCCGACACGCGGGTTGGGAGTGGTGATGTACATGCCCTTGCGCGCCCATTCGAGCGCGAGGCGCATGCCGTCGATATCGTCGATGATCTGCACTATGGAGTTCTGGCCTTCCTGGTCATCAGGGAGCGGCGTCGTCGTCGCCCCCGCAGCTGTCGTCATGCGCCGGATTGCACACCCGCGCACGTCCGAGCATGCTGATTTTAATACGCCGGACGGCATCTCCCTGCTGCAGGGTCAGCGATCCGAACCGGGCGACCATGCTGCTGGTGGCCGAGCATGCGCGTCCGCTGCCATTATAGGCAATATAAGGTGGGCTCGGTTGGGTCGAAAAGCTTGCACGGGCCACCAGCCCGGGCGGGAGCGGGCCACGCCGCAGCAGGAACTCGTCCCCCTCGCCGGGGCGGCGGTCGGCGTCCCGGTCGATGAACACGGCCCAGCCGTCGGCCCAGTCGCCTTCCTCGCCCAGCGGCGCCAGCATGACCCGGGTATTGCGCGCGATCGCCTGCGCCCGGGTGAACTGCACCGCCGAGAACAGCTCGCCGGTGGCCGAGCGCAGCGCCAGTGCATCGAGCAGGCTGGCGTAGTTCGGCGCGGCCGCTGCGGCCAGCACCAGCGCCAGCGATGCGGCCACCATCAGTTCGGTGAGCGTGAAGCCGCGTTGGCGCTTCATGGCCAGCACCGTTTCCCGCCCGCTTCGGCGCCGCGCCGGCCGTCGCTGCCGAGGTAGAGCGCACCGCACTCGGCGTCCACGAAGGTGCGGTCCACGCGCGGACTGCCGGGAATCGCGCGCACTTCGACGCATTCGGCCAGCGTGGCGCCCATGCAGGGCGCGGCCACCAGCTCGTAAGCGCTGCGGGACGCGCTTGGCCCGACCCACCAGCGGAACGGCGGGTGCGGCTCGTCCGCCGAGTACGCGGCATAGACATTGTGCCTGGTGTAGTAGCGCTCCTGCTGCTGCATGGCTTCCACCAGTGCGACGCGCGCTTCGGTGCGGCGCGTGCGCACCGCATATTCCGCGTAGTTCGGCACCGCGACCGCGAGTATGACGCCGATCACTGCCATCGCAGCAAGCAGTTCGGCCAGCGTGAATCCGTTTTTCACTTCGACTCTCCTTCCTCGATCGCTGCATCGTGCAGCTCCTGCCAATTGGTGATCTCGCGCCAGCTTAGGCGCTTCGCGGGAAGTGCCACGCTGACCGCGGGCAGCGCCTGGCCGCCGGGAGCGACCGGGACGAACGCGTAGCGGCGCACTGCCCTGGCAAGTCCGGCTCCGTCCCGCGCAGTCGTCGTGGTGCCGGCGAGGACGAGCAGCGGCGGTATCGGAGAGGAATTGGCGCTGGTGGTTCCGGTCACACCCGCCGTGGCTGCACCGGCGTCGGCGCCGGCGTGGGCGAGCCCGCCCAGGGCCGAGAGCACGTAGGTGCGCGTGGCGGAAGTGCTGCACGGGTCCGCGGCAGGAACGGTCGACGTGGCGACCAGCACGCCGCCATCGGCAAGCGGCGGCGCAGTCATTCGCTCTCCCGTCCGGGCAGAGTCCGGAAAGTCGAAGTACCAGCCCTTGTGCCGCGCGTAGTCCACCGGCTCTCCCGCAACCCTGAAACCGGCACCGCTGCGCTCCAGCATGCGCACCGCGAGCTGGCTGCGCGAGCCCACGGCAGCGCCCTCCGCAAGGCTGTCGTACACCGCATACAGCGACTGGATTCCGCTACCGGAGGGGAGCGCGTCGCGCGCCTCCAGCATGCGGCCGGTACCGAACAGGACGAGATGCCCGCCGCCGGGCCCGTACACGATCCGTGGCGCGGAGCTGATCGGCTGGAGCGTGCCGCGCCCGTCCCGTGCAGTGAACAGCTGCGTGGCCGCGCCGCGCCATGGCGGGCTGCCGCGCAGATCGAAACGCCACAGGCGTCCCTGCAAGTCGCCGGCATAGGCATGGGTGACGCTGCCATCGGCTGCCAGCACGACCGAAGGCGGACCGAGCGCGTTCGCATCGCCGCGCTCCGCAGCAGCGGCATCGAAGCGGTAGTAATTGACGTTGATGCGCCAGCGCTCGCGGCGCGGCTTGTCGAGCGCAAGCAGAAACAGTGCACCGTCGGGCGCTCCGCCGTTCGCGTAGTTATTCAGCCCGCTGCTCACCAGCGCGAAATAACGGTAGCGCGGCGGCGCCTTTCCGCTGCTGACCTTCAGTTTGGCGATGACGGGAGGAGCAAGCACATGGCCCATCCTGCGGTCGTCCGCATCGGAGAACTGCCACAACTCGCCCGCTCCCGCCGCGAACGCCTCGGGACGGGTGATATCGATCGCGAACAGTCCCTTCGCGCCCATGCCATAGCCGGATGCGAGCACGGTGCGCCATGCGTCGCCGGTGTAGGCCTCCCCTGCACCCGGGCTCCCGTCCACCCATGCGCGGTGGGCGTAGCCGGGGCTGGCGAGCTGCGGCAGCGCGGGGTACAGGGCGCGCGGGACGTACGCGAAGCGCTCGATGCCGGTCGCGGCGTCGAAGGCGTGCAGCATGCCGTCGTTGGCGCCGACGTAGGCCAACGTCCTGCGGCCCGCATGCCGCTGCCGGAATTCCGCATACCCCTCGCCCTGCACCGACACCGAAGGCGGACCGACCACAAGGGGAACAGAACGCACGATGTCGCCCAGCATGCCTGCCCGCGCCCGCATGGACTTCCCTTCATCCCTGCGTTCGCCGCGCAGGTAACGGACCAGGTCCGGGTCCATGTCCACCACGCCCGGCTCGAAGGGGACGGCGGCGCCTGTGCCGTCCGGGCGCTCGATCGTGGTGAATATATTGCGTGTGGATGGCGGCGGCAGTTTGCCGGCCGCGCGCCACGAAGCGCCCGGTGCGATGCGGCCGTCGACAAGCTCGAACCGTGCAAGGTCGCCGGACCAGCTTGCACGGTCGTAGGATGACAGCAGGATGAATCCGCCGCGGCTGTCCACGGACGCTGTCGCCATCGCGGGCACCGAACCTTGCGGCCGCACCGCGCGCCGCGCCACTGCGAGGGCCGCCTCGCGCAGCCCGGCGGCATTGGCGCCATCGAACCAGGCGCCACGGGCCGCCAGCGCGAGCGGATTCAGGCCGGACTCCGGTGACGTCTGCAGGGCGAGCGTCTCGACGGTGCCGTCCAGGTCGGCGCGTATCGGCCGCGTGGAGGACCACAGCGCGGCGCCGGCCAGGTAGAACGAGCCGGTCCCGTCCGCCCCGCCCGCCTTGCGCGCCAGGTTGACCACGCCCGCATCGAGGCCCGCACGGTCGGTCCACGCCATGACATTGAACGGCTCCCCTGGCGCGAAGGTGTCCGCCGCCCTGCCCCGGTCGAGATAGGAGGTGACCCAGTTGCCGGGCAGGTAGCGGTCCTCCACGCCGAACGGCCGGGCGACCACTGCGACCGCATTGCGCTGGCACCTCGCCAGCAACGGATCGGGCTGCGGCCCGAGCACCGCAAGCTGGCCGTCGCTTCCCGCTGATGCATCCAGTGCACGGCCCTGCAGGTAGCGCAAAGCTTCGTAGTACAGCTCCGCGGTGGGTGCATATGCCTTGTAGATGCCATCGCGGCCGGTGCGGTTGATGACATTGATCGCGCCGCTCGCCGCCGCGCCGGTATTGTCCGGATCCCGCGCGAGCACACCGGTCTGTTCGTTCCATTCGGTGCGGATGTCCTTCAGCGGCGCGCGCAGCACGCCACCGTACAGGTTGCGGTCCTCGACACCCCGGCCGGTGAGGTAGGACATCACGCCGATCCGTGCGGCCGGCGCGATCTCCTGCAAGGCGCCTTCGGGCTTGCTCGCGCTGCCGCGCGGGCGGCACAGCGCCGGCCTGTCCGCTGCGTCGTCCGCGTCGCACACGCGCACCCGCGCCGCATATTCGCCGAGGTGCTTGTCGGAGACCAGCAGGCGGCCGGTCTTGCCGCGGCGTGGCGCGTCACAGCGCTTGCCGCGGTCGGTGCGGCTGAACAGGATGCGGTCGCGGCACGACACGATATGCAGCTCGCCCGCCCCGAACGGCGCCAGCCCCGTTCCGTCGGCCACCGTCTTGCGCGCGAAGTACTCCGGATGCGCATAGAAGTCCACGCCAGGCGGGCCGTCCGGAAGCACGGCGCGCTGGAGGACGGTCATGCCGGCGGTATCGATCCAGCGGTCGCCGCCGGTCAGGCCAAGACGCAAGAGATCCAGGCGCGATGTCGCCGCCCAGTTCAGGAAATTGCCACTGAAGCCGGCGCCGCACATGTGACGCGCGTCGGCGCGGCCGTGCGCGGAAAAGTATCCACGTTCAGGCGAGAGGTCCGCATCGCCGCCGGCGCCGCCGGGTTTGCCGCTCGCAGCGGGATAGCTGTAGCAAAGGCGCGGATTGAAGTAGCCGTCGTACGTAGTCGCAGTGTCATAGGGGGCGGTATAGGCGGCAGCCGCATCGCGGTAGGTCAGCGACAGCGCGATCAGCACGTTCGGCGGGACTGCGCCGCCGGGCGCGCCAGGCGGCACCTCCGGCACCTCGAGCGTCGGCGCAGCCAGGGCGAGTCCTGCCGCGCACAGGCATGCGGCGACGGCGCCTGCAATCGGGCGTAATGGTGTCATGGGTCCACCTTGCGGTAGACCGACTGAAGCACGACACGCGTCGTCTGGCGCGCGCCGAATCCCATTGCCGTGATGCGGTACACGTTCGGCATCGGCGCAGATGCGTCCTCGCCAGCGCGCTGCACGGGAAGCGCCTCGATGATGTACTGGGGCGGGCGCGCCGGTGCGGAGCCGCCGCCCGTCGCCATGACCGCGCCAGTAAATGCGCCATACGCCACCGCCCTCGCGACCTCTCCTGCCTGCGCCAGGTCGACCAGCTGCCAGGCAGGAAGCGGGTCCGTGCGCATGCATAAGCCGGCGTCGGGCTGGCCACGGCGCCCGCAGCCCGGAGCGAATCCGCCGGTGCTGCCGCTTGCGAACATCGCGGCGCGGACGGCATGCGCATCGCTTTCGATATCGCGTTCGGCGTCGCGCAGCGCCGCCTCAGCGGCCAGCAGCGCCACTTGCCGGTCCCGCTCGGCGCGCGCCTGCTTTTCGGCCGACAGCGCAGCCTGGGCGGCAGCGATGCCGATCGCCAGCACCGCGATCATCAGGAACAGCGTGACCGCGAGCGCGGCGCCCCGCTGCGGAATACGGCTGTGATTCGCGCGCTTCATACCGGCCGGTTCCGCAGCATGAAAGTCGCCGAGAACAGGCGCCGGTCCCGGTAGCGCAATGCCTCGGGCAGCTGCGCGGCCTCGATCACGGTGCCGGCATCGCCATCGTTGCCCGGGTAGCCGGGGCCGAACAGGTGGAACGCCTCCGGCATGTCGCCGCGCCGCGCGGTCCGGGTCCCATGCAGCAGCAGGCTGACACGCACCGCGCAGACCCTTTTCCAATGGGTCTTGCGGTTGAAGTCGCGCTCGCGCGCGGCGGCATTGGCGCCGGCCAGCGCCAGGCCGGCGTCACGCGCCGCGACCGCATCGGCATTTTCATACGTGTCGGGCAGGCCATCCTGCGGCGTATCGGTGTCGATGCCATACAGGACCTGCATGGTGTCGATGCCACGGGCAATCGCTTCCGCGCGCCAGGCGTTGGGACCCCGGTACTTGCAGCGCAACTCGGCGATGCCATCGACGCCGCGCGCGACGTAGAAGATGCTCCATCCGCGCACATCGTCGGTGACGGGGAAGCCTGCGCAATTGAGCACGCTGCCGTCCGGCGTGGCGGCGTAGCGTACGGCCAGAACGTCGCTGCCGTTGACTGCATCGTCGCGCGGGTGATCGAGCCCCGGCGCCGTGCCCGGGAGCGAGCGGCTGTCCAGCCCGAGTACCATTGCAGGTGCATCGCCGGCGTCCCCGACGAACTGGTCCCAGTCCACATACGATCCCTGGCGCACCGCCCTGCCCAGCGCATCGAGCGCAAAGCGCCCCGCGTCCTCCACCGTAGCGATGTCCTCCTGCGCCACGTAGCTCGCGTTGGACGCCACCATCAGCGACGCGGCGAACAGCGACACGGCCAGGCCGACCGCCATCGCCACCAGCAGCTCGGCCAGTATCCAGCCGCGACTTGCGCCTGCGCGACCCATGGCGTCTACTCCGGCACGGGCAGCGCGACGCGCGGCCCGTCATCGCGGGTGCGGGACGAGGTGGTATCGGACCTGCGTTCGCGCCAGCCGATCTTGATGACGTAGGGCGCGCCGGCGGCGTCGCTGCACGGCCACCGGAGCGATTCGCGCGACGCGTTCCATGGCTGGGCGTCGCGGCATACCTTGATGCGGCCGCCGGGGAACGATGCGGCCAGCGCCTGCGAGACGTCGTGGATGTCGAATGCGGCGAGCTGGGTGGAGTTGCAGGCGGCGCCCGCAAAGCATCGGGCGGGAGGCGCGGCCGGACCGGCGCCGTCGCCTGCGTCGTAGTCGAATACGTAAGCCACCAACGCCGACGGGTTGGCGCGCATCCGTTCGGCGAGCGTGGCGCCGAGGCGCACCGCGGCCGTCATGAGGTCCGAATCGTGGCGCATGCGCGTTGCGACGGCCTGCGTGCCCGCAGCGCCAAGGACGCCGGCCGCGAGCACGAACATCGCCACCAGGACCTCTATCAGGGAATAGCCGCCGCAGCGCATCGTCGCCTCCGAAAGTGCGTTGGGTTCAACGCATTTCCAAGGTAACGGGGTGGGTCAGGCCGAGCGTGAGGTGGCTCAACCGTGTGCGGGGATCGAATGGAGCCGGGGAAGGTCCCCTGCGGGGAGGGCTCCCTGGATTACTTGCGGGGCTTGCCGTCGGTACCGACTTCCGCGATCGCTTCCTGGAATTCGTTCAGGTCTTCGAAGTTCTTGTAGACGGAGGCGAAGCGGATGTACGCGACCTTGTCCAGGCGCTTGAGCTCCTGCATCACGAGCTCGCCGATGAAGCCGGAATCGACCTCGCGCTGGCCGCTGGTCAGCAGCTTTTCTTCGATGGCGGCGATGGCCATGTCGATCGCATCCGCAGGCACCGGCCGCTTGCGCAGCGCGAGCATCAGGCTGCCGCGCAGCTTGGACGACGCGTATTCGGTGCGCATGCCGTTCTTCTTCACGACGATCGGCATCGACAGCTCGACCCGCTCGAACGTGGTAAACCGTTTATCGCATTTGCCGCAGCGGCGGCGCCGGCGAATGGCGTCGATATCCTCCTGCACCCGGGTCTCGAGGACCTGGGTGTCGTCGTGGTGACAGAAGGGACACTTCATCGCCGGCGTGCCGAATCAGCTCAGGACGCGTACACAGGGTACTTGTCGGTCAGCTTCTTGACCTCGGCCTTGACGCGCTCGATGGTCGCCGCGTCGTGCGGGTTGTCGAGCACGTCGGCGATCAGGTTGCCGACCAGGGTCGCATCCTCTTCCTTGAAGCCGCGGGTGGTGAACGCCGGCGAGCCCAGGCGGATGCCGGAGGTGACGAACGGCTTTTGCGGGTCGTTCGGGATGCCGTTCTTGTTGCAGGTCATGTGCGCCTGGCCGAGGATCGCTTCCGCTTCCTTGCCGGTCAGGTTCTTGGCGCGCAGGTCCACCAGCATCACGTGCGATTCGGTGCGGCCGGACACGATGCGCAGGCCGCGCGCGATCAGCGCCTTGGCCAGCGCGTCGGCGTTCTTCACCACCTGCTTCTGGTAGTCGACGAACGACGGCTCCAGCGCTTCCTTGAACGCCACGGCCTTGCCGGCGATGACGTGCATCAGCGGGCCGCCCTGGATGCCAGGGAAGATCGCCGAGTTGATGGCCTTTTCGTGCTCGGCCTTCATCAGGATGATGCCGCCGCGCGGGCCGCGCAGCGACTTGTGCGTGGTGGAGGTGACGAAGTCGGCATGCGGCACCGGGTTCGGGTACACGCCCGCGGCGATCAGGCCGGCGTAGTGCGCCATGTCGACCATGAAGTAGGCGCCGACGTCCTTGGCGACCTTGGCGAAGCGCTCCCAGTCGATCTTCAGCGAGAACGCCGATGCGCCCGCGATGATCATCTTCGGCTTCTTCTCGTGCGCCAGGCGCTCCATCGCGTCGTAGTCGATGTCTTCCTGCTCGGTCAGCCCGTAGGAGACCACGTTGAACCACTTGCCCGACATGTTCAGCGCCATGCCGTGGGTCAGGTGGCCGCCTTCGGCCAGCGACATGCCCATGATCGTGTCGCCCGGCTTGAGCATGGCGAAGAACACGCCCTGGTTGGCCTGCGAACCGGAGTTCGGCTGCACGTTGGCCGCTTCCGCGCCGAACAGCTTCTTCACGCGGTCGATCGCGAGCTGCTCGGCGATGTCGACGAATTCGCAGCCGCCGTAGTAGCGCTTGCCCGGATAGCCTTCAGCGTACTTGTTGGTCAGCTGCGAGCCCTGCGCCTGCATCACGGCCGGCGAGGTGTAGTTTTCGGAGGCGATCAGTTCGATGTGGTCCTGCTGGCGCGCGTTCTCCTTCTGGATCGCGTCCCACAGTTCAGGGTCGATGTTGGCGAGCGTATGGTCTTTGGCAAACATGAAAACTCCAATCGATAATGTGCCGGGGCACGGGCGTGTCGAAGATTAAAGCCGGGGAGCCGTCCAGCAGAATGGCCGCCCCAACGCTTTCCATCGTTTTGGCTGCCCAGGCGAACGGCATTGGACATCTCACGTTCCCCGGTGGGTTCCCACCTTTTTTGCAGCGCGGTTGATCCGGCGCGGCATTTCGCCAGTCACGTGAGACGGAAAATGGAGCCAAGATTGTAAGTTAAGTCAGCACAAGCGGCAAGAAAGCCCCTATCAATATGCATGGTCATTGTCATACAATTCACCGCTATAACAATCATCAGGATCCCACATGATCGTATTGATCACAGGTGCAACGTCGGGCTTTGGCGCCGAAATGGCGCGAACTTTCGTTAAAAACGGTTATCAGGCCATTATTACCGGGCGCCGCGAGGACCGGCTGCGCGCGCTGGCGGACGAGCTGGGCGAAAACTGCCTGCCCGTGCCGATGGACATGACCAGCCGCACCTCGGTCGAGGACGCGCTGGCGATGATGCCCCAATCGTGGCGCCAGGTGGAGATCCTGATCAACAACGCAGGGCTCGCGCTCGGTACCGCGCCGGCGCAGGAAGCGCTGGTGGACGACTGGGAAACCATGATCGCCACCAACTGCACCGGCCTCGTGACGATCACCCGTGCGCTGCTGCCCTCGATGGTCGCGCGCGGTTCCGGGCTGGTCATCAACCTCGGATCGATCGCGGGCCACTACCCCTACCCCGGCGGGAACGTGTACGGCGCGACCAAGGCCTTCGTCGAACAGTTCACGCTGAACCTGCGTGCGGACCTGGTCGGCACGGGCGTGCGCGCGACCAACATCGCGCCGGGCCTGTGCGGGGGAACCGAGTTTTCCAACGTCCGCTTCAAGGGCGACGACGCGGCCGCATCCAAGGTGTACGAAGGCACGCAGCCGCTGACCGCGCAGGACATTGCGGAGACGGCGCTGTGGGTGGCAAAGCTGCCGCCGCACGTCAACATCAACAATATCGAGATGATGCCGGTATGCCAGGGCTTCTCGCCCTTCAACATCAAGCGGAGCTGACGTCAACGTCATCCCTGCGCAGGCAGGGATCCATGCTGAGGCGGCGCGCCGTTAGCGTCTGGGCCACTTCGGAAGTCCGGCATGGGCCCCAGCCTTCGCCGGGATGGCGAATGTATCGCCACTACCCCAAATGTTAGGGAATGTTACAAACCTTGGCGATTTGCCATCCGGTAAGCTCTACTGAGCCCGCTTCGCTGTAAAGCTTGCACATAGAACAACCCATAACTACAAGTGATGACCCTGCTATGTTCGGTGACGTACATAGCTCTGTGGAAAATCGCGTAAAATGTTTCACAAGTTCACTTATGGCAATTGACATGCCTTCAGCTTTCGACTGGCCAGTCCGGGTCTATTACGAGGACACGGACGCCGGTGGCATCGTTTACTACGCAAACTACCTCAAGTTTTTCGAGCGCGCCCGCACCGAGTGGCTGCGCTCCGTGGACATATCGCAGCAGTCGCTGGCGGGCGAGGCCGGCGCCATCTTCGTCGTGCGCAGTGCCGCGGTGGACTATCATGCGCCGGCGCGGCTGGATGATGAACTAAAATTAACATTGCAGGTTGAGAAGCTTGGCCGCGCGTCGGTCGAGTTCCTGCAGCAAGCGTGGTGCGGCGAGCAGCTCCTGGCCAGTGCCCGCGTCAAAGTAGGCTGCGTGGACGCCGCCACCCTGCGCCCGCGTGGCCTGCCCGACACGGCCGCAGCCGCCATGCGCGCCGCTCACATTTGATTACCCAGAAACGTTAATAATGAACGCAGCCCAAGACCTGTCCTTTGTCGAATTAATTGCAAATGCGCACCTGATCGTCCAGTTGATCATGGCGCTGCTGCTTGGCCTTTCGCTGGTAAGCTGGACCTATATTTTCCGTAAGCTGTTTGCGATCCGCGCCGCGCGCAACCAGACCGAAAAGTTTGAACGGACCTTCTGGGCAGGCGGTAACCTGCACACCCTGCACCAGAACGCGAGCAGTTCGCGCGAACACGGCGGCGCACTGGCACGCATTTTCGAGGCGGGCATGGGCGAGTACATCAAGGGCAAGCAGGCAGCGCGCGACGCGCTCGACACCGGCGCCGTGCTCGATGGCGCGCGCCGTGCGATGCGCGCCGCCTTCCAGCGCGAGCTCGATGCGCTCGACCTGCACCTGAACTTCCTCGCCTCGGTCGGC
The DNA here is from genome assembly GCF_042683405.1 of Pseudoduganella sp. GCM10020061. NCBI lineage: Bacteria > Pseudomonadati > Pseudomonadota > Betaproteobacteria > Burkholderiales > Oxalobacteraceae > Pseudoduganella > Pseudoduganella sp. GCM10020061. The sequence continues at coordinate 388,514 of NZ_JBHUJS010000002.1, forward strand.
TCGGTGTCCCCTTACGTGGGCCTGCTGGGCACCGTGTGGGGCATCATGAACGCCTTCCGCGGCCTGGCCAGCGTCGAGCAGGCCACGCTGATGGTGGTCGCCCCCGGCATCGCCGAAGCGCTGATCGCGACCGCGATCGGCCTGTTCGCCGCGATCCCTGCGGTGGTGGCGTACAACCGCTTCACGCACGACATCGACCGCCTGGCCACGCGCTTCGAGAGCTTCGTCGAAGAGTTCTCCAACATCCTGCAGCGCCAGTCGCGCTAAGGACGGGACGACAGCCATGGCCAGTTCCTTCTCCAGCAGCCTTCGCGGCGGACGACGCAGGAAGTTCAAGTCCGAGATCAACGTCGTGCCGTACATCGACGTGATGCTGGTGCTGCTGATTATCTTCATGGCGATCCCGCCGTCGAACAGCCCGGCCGTGATCAACCTGCCCAAGGCGGAGCGCTCGGCGCAGCCGCCGGACGACTATATCCAGGTGATCGTGCAGCCGAACCAGCTGTCGATCGCCATCAACGGCAAGAACCCGCGCGCGCTGGAGACGGTGGACGACCGCCCGGCGCTGGTGCAGCGCCTGCGCGCGCTGCATGACGAGCAGCCCGAACTCCCGGTCATGATCTCGGGCGACAAGGACGTGAAGTACGACGAGGTGATCCAGCTGATTTCGGAAGCGAAGAAAATGGGGATCAACCGCGTCGGCCTGGCGACGAAGTGAGTAGCGAGCGATGACAAGCGCAGTAGCAGGCAGCCATTACCAGGTGCCGCCGGAACCGTCCCGCCTGTCGGCCATCGTGCTGGCGGTGGTGATGCACGCCGGGCTGTTGTTCTTCCTGTGGTTCGGCACGCAGTGGCAGGCCACCGAGGAAGTGGCGATGGAAGCGGAAGTATGGAGCGTGACGCCCGAAATGGCCGCGCCGCTGCCGCAGCCGGTGCAGGCCGAGCCGGAGGTCAAGCCGGAGCCGGAACCTGAGCCGCCGCCGCAAAAGGTCGAGGAGCCGGTGGCCCAGACGCCGCCGGACATCGCGCTGGAACGCGAAAAGAAGCGCAAGGAAGATGAACGCAAGAAGGCCGAGCAGCTGGCCAAGCAGGAACAGCTGAAGAAGGAACAGCAGGAAAAGCTCGAGAAGGAAAGACTGGCGAAGGAAGCGAAGCTCAAGGCCGACAAGCTGGCCAAGGCCAAGGCGGCCGAGGAAAAGCAGCTCAAGGCGCTGCGCGACGAAGAGATGCGCCGCCTGACGGAAGCTGCCGGCAGCGGCGGCAGCGGCACGGCCGCGCGTTCGGCCGCGCCCAAGAGCGACCCGGGATACATCGCCAGCCTGACCGCCAAGATCAAGGGCAACATCATCTACGGCGGCAACCGGGATGTGCCTGGCGACCCGCGCGCGGTGTACCGGATCGAGCAACTGCCGACCGGCGAGATCATCAGCTTCAGGAAGATCAAGAGCAGTGGAATACCCGAGTATGACCTTGCAGTGGAACAGGCGATCACCGCATCGTCCCCGCTGCCGAAGAAAAAGAACGGCACGGTCGAACGGACGATCGAGCCTATCTTCAGACTAAAGGAATGAACACATGAATTTTGCAAAAGGCCTGATCCTGTGCGGCGCGATTGTCGCCGCTTCGGCGAATGCGCAGCTGCGTTTCGAGATCTCCGGCGTGGGCAGCACCCAGATCCCGGTCGCGGTGGCCAGCTTTGCCGACGAAGCCATCGCCCCTGCGATCGTATCGAACGTGATCAAGGCCGACCTGGAGCGCAGCGGCGTGTTCAAGGTGATCGACGCGGGCCGCGTCATCTCCGAAACCTCCGCGGTCGACTATAACGAATGGAAGGCGCGCGGCGCCCGCGCGCTGGTGGTGGGCAGCGTGTCCAAGCTGGCCGACGGCCGCTACGACGTGCGCTACAAGCTGCTGGACGCGGTCAACAGCGGCGAACTGTCCTCGATGGGCCAGTCCACCGCGGCGCGCTACACCCGCCTGGCGGCCCACAAGATCGCCGACGACATCTACGAAAAGCTGACCGGCGTGCGCGGCGCATTCGCCACCCGCATCGCCTACGTCAACGAGAACCGCGCGAACCGCCTGTACAAGCTGGAGGTCGCGGACGCCGACGGCGAAGGCACGCAGGTCGCCGTCACCTCCAACGAACCGATCATCTCTCCATCGTGGTCGCCGGACGGCACCAAGGTCGCCTACGTCTCGTTCGAGCAGAAAAAGCCCATCATCTACGTGCAGGACCTGGTCACCGGCGGCCGCCGCGTGGTCGTCAACCAGAAGGGCAACAACTCCGCGCCCGCCTGGTCGCCGGACGGCAGCAAGCTGGCAGTCGCCCTGTCGCGCGACAACCATACCCAGATCTACGTCGTCAACGCCGACGGCTCCGGCCTGCGCCGCGTCTCGAACAGCGCCGGCATCGACACCGAGCCGCAGTTCTCGAGCGACGGCCAGTACATCTACTTTACGAGCGACCGCAGCGGCGGTCCCCAGATCTACCGCATGCCCGCCACCGGCGGCAATGCGACCCGCGTAACCTTCAATGGCAACTACAACACCAGCCCGCGCGTCTCCTCCGACGGCAAGACGCTGGCCTGGGTGTCGCTGCGCAATGGAGATTACGGCCTGTATGCGATGGACCTGGCCACCGGCCAGGAGCTGCGCCTGGCCGACAACGCGACTGAACCGAGTTTTTCCCCGAACGGCAAGTACATCATGTACGCCACCGAAGCGGGGCGACGTAAAACGTTGGCAGTAGTGTCGGTCGACGGCCGTGTAAAGCAGCGCCTGACTACGAACGCAGGAACGATCCGGGAGCCCAACTGGGGCCCGTTCATGAAGTAGGACTTTTAAAACCGCTAGGAGAAGATCATGCAAAACTTTAAAAATATCGCCATCCTCATCGCCACGGCCACCATGGTCGCAGCCTGCAGCTCGCCAGAAGTGAAACTGGACGAGACCCCTGTGGTTGAAAAGCCAGTCGAGCAGCCAGCACCGGTTGCCGATACCCGCGACGTCAAGCCAGTGGAAACCGGCTCGACCGACCCGCTGAACGACCCGCAAGGCGTACTGGCCAAGCGCAGCGTCTACTTCGACTACGACAGCTATGTCGTGCGCGAAGACGGCCGTCCAGTGGTGGAGAACCACGCCGGCTACCTGACCAAGAACACCGGCCGCAAGATCCTCATCCAGGGCAACACCGACGAACGCGGCTCGACCGAGTACAACCTGGCCCTGGGCCAGAAGCGTGCCGAAGCCGTCCGCCGCTCGATGGCAGCGCTGGGTGTGGCCGACTCGCAGATGGAAGCCGTGTCGCTGGGCGAAGAGAAGCCTAAGGCACAGGGCAGCACCGAGCAGGCATGGGCAGAAAACCGCCGCGCCGACATCGTGTATTAATCCGTAAGTCTGTTTGACAGCGTGGCGGCTTGCAGTGCAGACTGCTTGCCGTCACGTTGAAAAGAGTGCCCATGAAGACCCTGACCAAATCCCGCATCGCCGCCCTGTTCCTCGCCTTTGCCGCCGCCAGTTCGGCGCACGCCGGCATCCTGGACGACGACGAAGCACGCAAGGCCATCATCGACCTGCGCGCCAAGGTGGACAACATGGTGCGCGAAATGAACGCGCGCATCGACACCAAGGCCGACAAGACGCAGTCGCTCGAATTCATCAACCAGAACGAACGCACGCTGGCCGAAATCGCCAGCCTGCGCGGCCAGATCGAAGTGCTGGCCAACGAGATCGCCAACGTCCAGAAGCGCCAGCGCGAGTTGTACGCTGACCTCGACGCGCGCATCAAAAAACTCGAACCGCGCGAAGTGACCATCGACGGCCAGACCGCCGAAGTCGACGTCTCGGAGCAGAAGTCCTACGACGCGGCGATGGCGCTGTTCAAGGGGGGCGACTACGCCGCCGCTGCCGCCGCGCTGTCGGAGTTCGTGCGCCGCTACCCTGCTTCCGGCTATGCCGCGAACGCGCAGTACTGGCTGGGCAACGCCTACTATGCCGCGCGCGACTACAAGAAAGCCATCGCCGCCCAGCGCGACGTGGTCGCCAACTACGGCGACAGCGCCAAGGCGCCGGACGCGCTGCTCAACATCGCCAGCAGCTACACCGAGCTGAAGGACAAGAAGAGCGCGCGCAAGGCCTTGCAGGACCTGGTCGCCAAGTATCCCGACTCGGCCGCAGCGCAGGCCGCCACCGACCGCCTGAAAACGCTGAAGTAATCCGCGTGGCACGGGCGACGGCCATCGCCGCCGCCCTGTGATCCCGGCGAACGTGGGATCCATGCCGAGTCGGCTCAGCGCGACAGCCACGCAAAGCCGATAAATTTCTCGCAGGGGTTTGACAGCTTCCGCCCCACCCCCTATAATCTTGCTTCTTTCGGGTCGTTAGCTCAGCTGGTAGAGCAGCGGACTTTTAATCCGTTGGTCGCAGGTTCGAATCCCGCACGGCCTACCACGAATTGAAACAGAAACGCCAACCTTCACCGGTTGGCGTTTTTGTTTTTGTGCGCCAGATTTCTCCGCCGCCGCGCGCCGCGGCAACGCATCGCCCCTCCGCCGGAGCGCGCTGGACCCGTGTTCCCAAAACTGCACACGGTTTCTCTCTTTTGCCACCAAAAATTCTTCTTGCTCAGGTAATATTGACTAGTGGGAACATCTGTTTCCAAATTTGACTCTTAATAACAACGCTGCCTCGAATGGGCGGCGGGCACCACGCCCTACTGCAAAGGTCACATCATGTTCAAAAGCCTGTCGATCAAGGCTCGCCTCATCCTCGTCCTCTCCTTCCTCTGCGTCCAGCTGCTGGTGGGCGCGTTCATCGGCATCGGCAGCCTGAGCCTGTCCAATGCCTCGATGCAGAGCATGTATGCCGACCGCCTCGTGCCGATCGGCCAGCTCGACAGAATCATGGGCCTGCTAGACAAGAACCAGATGGCGCTGGCGCGCAGCCTGACGACCGACCCGGCCGAGGCCGCCCAGCTGATGAATGGCGTAGAGGCCAACATCCCGCAGATCAGCAAGATCTGGGATACCTATATGCAGACCAGGCTGACGGACGAAGAGCGCATATTGGCCGAGCGTTTCGCCGCCGCCCGCAAGGCCTACCTGGCCGACGGCCTGGCGCCGGCCATCGCGGCAGTGCGCGGCCAGGATATCGCCGGCGCGACGGTCCTCGTGAACGGCAAGATGGCCTCCCTGATCGCACCGGTGCGCAGCGGCCTGGATGAGCTCATCCGCCTGCAGGAGCGCGTGGCCAAGGCGGAATACGAAGAAAACGAAAGCACCTACCTCCTGATCCGCAACACCTGTATCGCTGCACTGATCCTCGGCATGGCCGTCGCCATCTCGATCGGCGTGTGGCTGGTGCGCGCGATCACCCGTCCGCTGAACGAAGCCGTCGAAATCGCAGGCCACATCGCCGCCGGCGACCTCACCCAGCAGATCGAAGTCAAGTCGCAGGACGAGATGGGCGTGCTGACCGACGCGCTCAAGAAGATGAATGACAGCCTGGTCTCCATCGTCGGCCAGGTGCGCACCGGCACCGACATGATCGCCACGGCATCGAACCAGATCGCCAGCGGCAACATGGACCTGTCGGCCCGCACCGAGCAGCAGGCAAGCTCGCTGGAAGAAACCGCGTCCTCGATCGAAGAGCTCACCTCCACCGTGCGCCAGAACGCCGACAACGCGCGCCAGGCCAACTCGCTGGCGCAGTCGGCATCCGACGTCGCCGGCAAGGGCGGCGCGGTGGTGTCCGAAGTCGTCACGACCATGGACGCCATCAACGAATCGGCCAAGAAGATCGTCGACATCATCGGCGTCATCGACGGCATCGCCTTCCAGACCAACATCCTGGCACTGAACGCCGCGGTGGAAGCGGCGCGTGCCGGCGAACAGGGCCGCGGCTTCGCGGTCGTCGCGTCGGAAGTGCGCAGCCTCGCGCAGCGCAGCGCCAACGCCGCCAAGGAAATCAAGGAACTGATCGGCGACTCGGTCGAGAAGGTCGAGGCGGGCAGCCGCCTCGTCAACCAGGCCGGTACGACCATGGCCGAAGTGGTGGACAGCGTGAAGCGCGTCACCGACATCATGGCCGAGATCACTGCAGCGAGCGTCGAGCAGACTGCGGGCATCGAGCAGATCAACCAAGCCATCACGCAGATGGACGACGTGACGCAGCAGAACGCGTCCCTGGTCGAAGAAGCCGCCGCCGCAGCGCAATCGCTGGAGCAGCAGGCCGGCGAACTGTCGCAGCTGGTCAGCATCTTCAAAGTCGAGCGCCGCCGCACCAGCCGCGCCGCCAGCGCCGGCGCCACCGCCGCTGCGCCGCAGACAACGGAAGTGGCGACCCTGCCGGTGCGCCGTCCGCCAGCCAAGCGCCTGGCGCGCCAGGCTGCCGCCCGTCCGGCCGCGAGCGAACGCGCACCAGCGCCAGCCGCTACCGAGGAATGGGAAGAGTTCTGAAGCAGGCGCCGGCGATATAAAAAAAGCGGATACTCCCCCGGAGTATCCGCCATTACAGGTCCGGAGAGGATATACCCCCCCGGAGTATGCCAGGGCCGCGCAATGCGGCCTTTTCTACAGGGGGGTATGTCTCCGCCTACCCCAGCAGCTGCGGATTGAGGCGCCAGGTGCTCCACGTCAGGGCGCACGCGAAGCCCACCCACGCGACGTATGGCATCATCATGACGCCAGCCAGTGGCCGTACACGCCAGAAAGCGATCGTGGTCGCCGCGACCAGCAGGAACAGCAGCACTGCATCCGCGAATGCCGCGGCGCCCGAGCGCAGGCCGAAGAACAGCCAGCTCCAAACCGCATTCACCACGAGCTGCACCACAAACAGCGCCAGCGTGCGCGGCGCGGTTGCCGTTCCGCGAATGCGCCACACCGTCCACACGGCCAGCGCCATCAGCGTATAGAGCACCGACCACACAGGGCCGAACACCGAACCGGGCGGCGCCCAGGACGGCCGCACCAGCTGCGCGTAGAAGTTCTCGGCTCCCGCCGAGGCCATCGCACCGATGCCGGCCGCCGCGAACGTAATCGCGAACCAGGCCAGCAGGCCCTTCACCTGTTTCCCTCTTTGTCCCATGCTCCCTCCCGATCAATATGGTGATCATATCGGAAGAGCGCGCGGGGGACCGTCCCTAACGGAGACTGCTCCGTGGTCTTTGCCTGAACGGTCCGCGTTCCCTGCCCTTTACTGCGGCTTGGGGGCGCGGCGCGGCATGGAGTTCATGTTGTCCATGTCGGCGGCGATCTGCCATTTGCCGTCGGCGCCGCGCTTCAGCACGATGATGAACTTGCCGCCGTCCGGCTGGCCGGCCTGCTGTGCGAAGCCGCCGACGATGTAGGCCATATCCTTCGATTCGGAGTAGGCGATCGCGCGCAGGGCCAGCGGCCCGCCGGCGTTGCGCGCGTAGGCTGCAGTGATTTGCGCGGCGCCCTGCGCAGGCATCTGGCCGTTCGGAAGGGCCATGCCGTCCGCAGCGAACAGCGCGGCCACGGCAGCAGGGTTGTTGGCGCTCCAGTGTTTTTCGTAGTCGCGCAGGATGCGCTCGGCCTCCGGCGGCAACTGCACCGATGGCAGCGCCGGCGCTTGCGGCGCTGCGGCCTGCGGCGCGGGCGACTGGGCAAATGCGAGGATAGGTGCGGCGGACAGCGCGAGCACGCACGCGGCGGACTTCAGGTTCATGGGATTCCCTTGTGAGCGTTGGACGATGCGGTGCGGCGCTTCCAGTGTGGCCGCTCCTGCTGCGCGAGTATGTCGCGAATTGATTGTCCAGGCAACATACAGACGTCGCGCTCCGGCTCGCAAAGGCGGAGCGTGCCACGTAGGCCAGCCCCCTTCAGCTCATCGCCGGGAATTAGTCGAGGGTGACCTTCTCACCGGCTTCGAGTTCGGCCAGCGCCTGCTCGATCTCGGGGCGCAGCTCGCTCAGCGGCGTGTGCGCCAGCTCCTGCAGCGTGTGCCGCTTGGCCAGCTTCTTCGCTACCAGGTAGCCCATCACATAGCCGGAACGCGACGGCACTTCGGCCTTCTCGTCGAGGCCGAGGAAGTAGCGGCGGTAGTCGTCGGACGACTTCGAGTCGAGCAGCGCGCGCAGGTTCTTTGCCAGTCCCGGCACGTCGGCCAGCACGCGCTCGGGCGTATTGCGCGGCAGGCCGAAGATCTCGACGCCGCCAGTGCCGGGATTGAGCGCCTGCGCCACGTAGGTCGCCAGGCCCTCGCCCCACAGCGCGCCCAGGATGCCTTCCGGCTGGTCCTTGTGCTTGAACTGGCGGTGGTAGATGTGGAACAGCTCGTGGTGGAAGAACGGTTCAGGATTCGCACCTTTCCCGTACACCCAGGTGATCATGTCCAGGCCGAACAGCAGCGCGGAGTTGCCCTTGATGTTGCGCACGCCGCCATCGAAGCCGCCGAGCGAATACATGAAGTAGATGTCGCCGCTGTAGGCCAGGTCCGGGAACGACTTGCGGAAGGTGGTCTCGTACCTGGTCAGGTCCTTCGAGATGCGGTTCGAGACGTCGCGCATCACGTCCATCTGCGAACCGATCCGCTCCTGCACCATCTTGTAGCGCCGCACGATCTCGTCGTCCAGCGGCTTCCCGTTGCGGATGCCGACCACGTCGGCGGCATACACCTCCGGATAGCGCCTGGCGACCATGCGGTTGAACAGGACGGCCTGCGCTTCGGGCGCGAGGCCCTGCGTCTTCCCGTAGAACTCCCAGAAGGCCGGCATGAGGTTGATCACGCGGTAGCCCGGCTGCGGAGCGGCCGGCTTGCCGGCGCCGAATGCGGTAGTGGAGACGAGGAAGGCTGCAGCCAGCGGCAGCGCGCATCGCAGGAGACGGTTCATCTTGGGGTCCGATGTTAAAAAGACCACAAGCGTAATCCACTTGCTGGGATTTCGCAACTTAGCAGCAGGGATCACCTTTCATTGCCGCGAACTTGGAACGCATGTGCTACGGCCACCCGCCCCTGCCCATCGACCAGCGCCAACTTGTGGCGTCCCGCGACGGGACGCCATGACAGCGGCACATCGGCCGGCGCCAGGCGCTCCCCGTTCAACTGCCAGTACAGCCCCTGCCCGGCCTGCGCGCTGAAGCTCACCCGTTCCAGCTGTTCCGGGATGTCCGGATCGAGCGCCAGCAGCGCCCCGTCGGCGGGGTACAGGATGCGCGGGTTGCGCTGCTGCGGCGTCACCAGCGCCACCACCGCAGTGGCGGTGCCTGCGAGGAAGGCCTCCTCGCGCGGCGGCTCGAGCGCCGGGTCGAACGACACGGACTGCTTCACGACACCAGGCGGCGCCGCAGGCGGCTGGCCCGGCGTGTGCGCGTGCAGGTAATCCATCACGTCGCGCCACAGCGGCGCGGCGCCGGTCACGCCGGACACGTCCCACATCGGGCGTCCGTCGAAATTCCCGACCCACACGCCCACGGTGTAGCGCGCGGAATAACCCACCGCCCAGTTGTCGCGCATGTCCTTGCTGGTGCCGGTCTTCACCGCCGCCCAGTAGGTGGTGGCCAGGTCATTGCGCAGTCCGAAGGTAACGCTGCGCGCCGCCCGGTCCGACAGGATGTCCGAAACGATCCACGCCGCGACCGCATCGGCCACGCGGCGGCGCTGTTCGGGCGCGCGCGGCGCCAGCGCCGGCGTGCCGGCCATGCCGCCGTTGGCCAGCGTGCGGTAGGCATTGGCCAGGTCGAGCAGGGTCACCTCGGCCGATCCGAGCGCGAGCGCGAAACCGTAATAGCCCGCGTCCTCGCCGATCGTGCCCAGGCCCAGCGCGCGCAGGCGCTGCAGGAAGCGCTCCACGCCAACCAGCTGCAAGGTGCGCACGGCCGGCACGTTGAGCGATCCCGCCAGCGCATTGCGCACACTGACGTAGCCCTTGAACTGCCTGTCGTAGTTGTTGGGCACATACATGCCGCCGGCCGTCGCGATGTCGAGCGGCGCGTCGTCCACCAGCGAGGCCGCCGTCAGCAGGCGCCGCTCGATCGCCAGCGCGTACAGGAAGGGCTTGAGCGTGGACCCGGCCTGGCGCGGCGCGGCCACGCCGTCGACCTCCACGTCACCGGCATTGCCGACGTAGGCCAGGATGTCGCCGGACGCGTTGTCCAGCACGACCACGGCGCCGTCGTTCACGTTGCGCTCGCGCAGCGCGGCAAGGCGCTGGCGCAAGGCCGCGGTCGCGTAGCGCTGCAGTCCCGCGTCGAGCGTGCTGCGGGCGTTGGCGGAAGCGCCGGACAGCAGCTTGCGCGCGACCTGCGGCGCTGCCATCGACATGGCAGCGCTGGCCGCCGGCCGGTCCAGTGCGCGCAGCGTATCCCATTCGATGCCGGAGCACGGCGCAGCGAGCTGCATCGCGCGCGCCAGCGCGCAGGCGCGCCGCGCCACCGTGCGCGGCGATGCGCCGGGCGCGCGCACCAGGCTTGCCGCGATCACAGCCTCGGTCTCGTTCAGTCCGGACGCGGCCTTGCCGAACAGCCCGCGCGCCGCCGCGCCGATGCCGCGCATCTCGCCGCGAAACGGCGCCAGGTTCAGGTATGCCTCCAGGATCTGCTGCTTGCTCCACGCGGCTTCGATCTCGCGCGCGGCGAGCGCCTGGTCCCATTTCTGGCCGAGCGTGCGTCCGCCCTTGCCGCGCGCCAGCGCCGGATCGAGCATGGCCGCCAGCTGCATGGTGATGGTGGAGGCGCCGCGCGAGCCCGTCCCGGCCACGCTGTCCAGCGCCGCCTTGCCCATTGCGCGCAGGTCCACGCCGCCGTGCTGCATGAAACGCTGGTCCTCGGCGTGCACGATCGCGCGCCGCATCGCGGGCGAGATGTCGGCAAAGGCGACCCAGTGCAGGCGGCGCGCATCCATGTCGATGCGCAGCGACTGCACGGGCTCGCCGTGCCGGTCGAGCAGCACCGCATCGGACGGCCGGTGCGCCGCCCTCACCTGTTCCAGCGTGGGCGGCTGCGCCGCTGCCGCCCACGGGCACAGCGCCAGGACCAGGGCGAGCGCGCCGCGCACCTACTGCGCCACCGTCATGGGAGCATTCGGCAGGTCGCCGAACATCTCCGGGTTGTACATGGCTTCGACGTGCGTCGGCGGCAGCACGAACTGGCCCGCGTTATTCAGCCGGACCGTGTATTCCAGGCTCCATTTGCCCTTGGGGACGAACTCGTAATACGTGCGCAGGCCGGTATGGGCGCGCTCCCTGAAGGCCGGGATCACCCAGCCCCGCTGACGCTCGCCCGCAGACTGGATCTGCGAGTCGCCACCGAGTCCGCTGCCGAGCACCGTGGCGCCGGCCGGGATCGGATCGTCGACCACCACCCAGGTCATGTCTGCCTGCGCTTCGAGGTCGAGGCGCACGCGGTACACGTCGCCGCGCGACCACTTGCCCGGCTCCTTGCGGTCGACCGGCGTCACCGTACGCACGATGCGGTAGCCCGACGACAGCGGCGCGGCCAGCGGCACCGCCGCCAGTGACTGGACCGTCGCCCATGGCGCGCCGGCGCCGCTGTGCGCCAGTCCGAGCTGCTGCACGCCGGCGGGCCAGGCAAAGCGTGCGGTGTCCTGCCCCTCCGGCGCCGGCATCCCCACCGTTGCCGTCGAGGCGCCAAGGCGCGCGGCGGAGGCGCCGGTCACGGGAATACTCTCGAAGCGGGCCGAGAACTTCTCCATCGCCAGCACGCCCCACGCGTTCGCCACCGTCGTGTCCCAGCGGCCCTTGCGCTGGCGTCCGAGCGCACCGCGCGCCAGGCGTCCCATGTCTTCGCGCCATGCCGGGTTGTCCAGCATCGCCAGAAGCAGCCGGTTCGCGTTCGCGTCGGAAGACATCATCAGCCACCACCAGTCGTCGCTGCGTTCGGTCGAGAATCCCAGCGTGGTGCCCTGCAGGTTCAGGCGGGCGCGCAGCACCTGCCCGGCCTGCGCGAGCCGGGTGTCGCGCTCCGGCAGGCCCGGGCTGCGCTTCAGCACGAGGTACCAGTCGATCAGCGCCGCGGTCGGCCACAGGTTCGGCGCAACGTCGAAGGAGCCGAGCAGGTCGGCGCCGACCGGCTGCGAGCGCGACAGCGCCTCCAGCGCGCCGACCTTGCGCACCGCGAGGTCGGCCGTGCGCAAGGGACCGTGCCGCACCAGCGTGCCGCGCACGAAACCGGTCAGCCCCTGCACCATGCGTTCGCGCAGCGCGGCGGGAATGTCATAGCCGGCCTCGTGGGCCACGCTCAGCACATAGGCCGTCAACGTGTCCGACCCGCGCTCCATCAGCGTGAAGTACTTGACCAGGCCATCGCCGTCCAGGTGGGCGGGCAGCGCCGCCATCAGCACGTCCCAAGCCTTCCGGTCGCGCAGGGCGACCGCGCGCGAGGCGCGCTGCTCGAAGCAGGTGTACGAATAGGCTTGCATGTACTCGATCACGCCGGGCATCGCCGAAGCGAGCCTTGGCGTGAAACGCACCGCGATGCCGCCCCGTCCCGGCAACGCTCCGGCCGGCGCCTGCACCGGCAGCGCCAGCGGACGGTCGACACGCACCAGCGTGGCCTGCAGCGTGCGCACCGGCACCGCCGAGCCCACTTCCTGCTTCGTGCGCAGCAGGTCGCGCGCCTGTCCGGAGACCGCTTCCGCCTGCCATGCGAGCGACTTTGCACCGGCCGGCACGCTGTAGTCCCAGCCGATCTCGCGCGCCTGCCCGGCCTCCAGCGTCACCTGCTGCGCAGGCAGCACCGACGGCGCACCGCCGTCGGCCGCCACCGAGGCGGCGACGCGTGCGCTCATGCTGCCGCCGGAGGCGTTGCGGACGGTGAAATTGGCGCGCGCGCGGTCGCCCTCGCGCACCAGCTGCGGCAATCCGGACAGCAGCATCAGGTCCTGCGAGCTGCGCACTTCTGCCGCCCCGGTGCCGAACAGGCCTTCGCCGGCGCTGGCGATGGCCACGATCCGGAACGATGTGAGCGAATCGTTCAGCGGCACCTGCACACTGGCTTCGCCGTTCGCGTCCAGCGCCACGCGCGCCTTCCAGAACAGCAGCGTGTCGAACAGCTCGCGCCCCGCGCCGCGCCCGCCTCCGCCGCCCGGCGGCAGCGCCTTGCGGCCGAAGTGGCGCTTGCCCACCACCTGCATTTGCGCCGTCGACGTTTCCACCTGCAGGCTGCGCTCCTGCATCATCGCCTCCAGCAGGTTCCAGCTGGTGTTGGGCATCAGCTCCAGCAGCCCGGTGTCGACGGCTGCCAGCGCGATCTCCGCGCCGGCCGGCAGGCGCTTGCCGTCCGCGCGCGCGACCCGCACCCTGACGGCGGCCTTCTCGCGCACCTTGTAGACCTCCTTGTCCGCGCTCACCTGCACCTTCAGTTCATGCGCGGCCCAGCCGACCTGGACCCGCGCGATACCCAGCTTGTACGCAGGCTTGCCCAGGTCGACCAGCGCGGTCGGCTGGATGCCGGCGACGCGCCCGCGCACCACCAGCGCCGACACAAACACGTTCGGCGCATAGCCCGGCTTGACCGGGATGGTGAAGGTCGGGTCCTTGCCGCGCAGCCGCCGCACATAGCTGTCCATGACGCCTTCGCGCTCGACCGTCACCAGCGCGGTCGCCTCACGGAACGGGCTGCGCACCTGGAAGGTGGCGCGCTGCCCCGGCTCGTAGCGCTTCTGCAAAGGCAGCAGGTCGATGCGGTCGCTGTCCGAGACGTCGAACCATTGCTCGTCGCCGCCGGCCAGCCAGACATCGCGGCTGGCGAACACCGCGCGCCCCTGCGCATCGGCGGTGCGCGCCTGCACGATCACATTGCCTTGCGCGGGCGAAGCCACCGTGCATTCGAGCAGGCCCTTGTCGTCGGTGACGCCCTCGCACGCCTGGGCCACCTTGCGCACCTGCGCGGTGTGCTGGTAAGAATACAGGCCGCCCACCAGGCGCTTACGGTGGGTGTACGTGGTGCGCTGGAACAGCTCGATCGTCACGCGGCTGCCCGCGACCGGCTTGCCGTCCAGGTCCAGCACCACCGCCTGGAAGCGCAGCGCGTCCTGCTTTGCCACCCAGTCGTCCTGGCGCAGCCCGAGCGTGACGGAGGCCGGCCACAGCGCGACCCGCTGCGACACCGTCTGCACCTCCCCGTTCGGGTCCTGGTAGGACATCTCGGCGACCAGGCTTCCCGGCGTTTGCACCGCCGGCAGCTGGTCGATCGTCACGCGCGCGCCGCCGGCCTTGTCGAGCACGGCCTGCCGGGTGCGCACGTCGGGCGCCGCGCCGGCGCCCTCTTCCTCCTCGTAGCCTTCTTCCTGGAACGTGGTGGCCGATGTGGCGGCCGATTCGCGCACCTCCTCCGCGGCGAAGGCAAACGCCTCGTAGCCGGGGAACGACACCGAGCGCGGCGTCACGGTGGTGCGCACCGTGACCGGCGCGAACGAGGCGCCGCCGCCGGCCAGGTAATTGAGCTGCAGGTCGAGCGGCAGCGACGCCGGCGCGACCTGCGCCGCGCGCGGCCCCTGTACGCTGCCCTTCATGAGCGGCACGCGGAACTGCTCCACGCGGAACGAGCCGGACACGCGCCCGCCGACGAACACTTCGTACGTCCCGAGCTTCGCGCCATCCGGCACTTTCCACTCGCCCGCCGCCACCGCATTGGCGTCCCATTGCAGCGGCAGTTCGAACTTCTCGTCCGTCCCCTGGTGCACGATCCAGGCCTTTGCCGGCCGCGCGGACTGGTCGGCCACCTTCAGTTCGCTGGCGCGCCAGCCGTACGCGTCCGGCCGGCGCCGGTCGCCCGCGGCGACCGCCTCGACCCCGCGCATCGTGTGCTTGCGCAGGAAGTGCTTCATGTGCACCGTTTCGCCGGTACGCAACAGCATGCGGTCGAACACGGTCGCGGCGATGGTATCGTCGTCGGTCAGGCTGGCAGTGTTGACGCCAAAGCGGTACGGCTCGATCCCGTCGTTCCAGGACGACAGCGTGAAGGTCATGTCCTCGCCCAGCGTGGCGCTGACGAACAGGCGCTCGCCGCCGCGGCAGCCGGACGGCAGTTCCTGCGCGATCCGCGCGATGCCGTTGGCGTCGGTGCGGCCGGTCCACAACGGTTTGGCCTTGCAGCCGCGCACCGTCACCTGCGCGCCCGGCACCGGGCGTCCCTTGTCGAGCGAGGTCACCCACACCACCGACGAACGGCCGCCGCGCTTGAAGTGCGCCACCATATTGGTGACCAGCGCGGCGGCGCTCACGTAGGCGCTGCGCTTTTCCCCGGCCAGCGCCTCGCCCAGCATCGGGCTGGCGATTTCCACCACGTAGAAGCCGGGACGCGCGAGGGGGATGCCGATCACCTCCATGCCCGCGCCCTGCCTGCGCGGCAGCGTGATCTGCCGGGTCGCCACTGATTTCGGCAGCAACGGCTTTTTCATCTCCTCCAGGTACAGTTCGCGCGGCGACCATGAGCCCGGGTACGACAGCTTCTCCAGCCAGCCGATCACCTGCTCTTCGCTGGCGCGCACCACCGCGCCTTCAATGCCGGCGCCGGCGACCCTGGCCGCAAGCGGCCGCTCGACCGCGCGCACCGTGACCGGCAGCATGGGATTGGCGCGCGCCTCAAGGATGCCGAAACGTGCGGGGAACTTGACCAGCGGCGGGTACGGGCCGGTCCTGACCTGCATCGGGAACGACGCGGCATTGACCAGCGCCCGCCCGGCATCGTCGGCAAGGCCGGGTGGCAGCGACAGCGTCAGCGTGGCGTCCGGCGGGAACGGTCCCTTGAAGGTGATGCCGTCGACGGTGTTGGCGTCGTCCTGTTCCCGCTCCTGCACTGCCGGGTAGGCCTTGCCGTCCGCCCCGCGCAACGTGACCGCTGCCAGCGCTGCGCGCTCGACCGGTGCGCTGAAACTCAGCGACAGCGGCAGGAACGGGATGCAGCCGGCCTTGGGCGCCATGCGCTGGCAGCCGAAAGTGGCGCTGAAATCCGGGCGCGTGCGGAATGCGAGTTCCTGCGCCTGCGTGGTCGCCACGCCCGACTGGCCCGCGATGCCCGCGCCCCACACCAGCTGCATCCTGGCGCCGGCCGGCAAGGTGCGCTGGCACTGCAGCGCGACGACACGGTCGTCCGGCGCCTTGCCCTCCGGCGCGAACTGGCGCACGAAGTAGCGGTGCGCGGCCAGCATGCGCCCGCGCTCGGCGCCGCCGAGCACGCGCACGCCGATGCGCTCGTTCACGCCCTCGGCCTTGCACCAGGCGTGCGCCGCGACCGAGGCCGGCGTGGCGTCGCCGTCCAGGCCCAGCAGGAATACCTGGTCCTCGTCCACCTGCCAGCCTTCGCTGGGTTGCGACTGCATCACCGCGGGCCCGCCCGTGTCGAACGCATAGACGGCACCGGCGACCGGCCGGCCGCCCAGGTCGCGCAGGCCGGCCCGAAGCGTGAAGCTGCAGCGCTGCCCGGCCGCCAGGTCTTCCGTGAAATCGTAGCTCCAGTTGCGGGTGTCGATCCAGCGCCCCTGGCCGGCTGTCGGACACGACACCGTAAACGGATCCGGCTGCGCCAGCGTGCCCAAGGGGACCATGTCGGCAGAGAAGCGGGCGGTTGCCTGGCGCACCTTCTTCACGGTTCCCGTGGGGGAGAACGATTCCACGGCCGCCTGGCCGAAGGCCGGCGCAGAAGCAGTGGCGAGGCAGGCCAGGGCCAGCAACAGGGTCGGTGCGCGCATAGATTCCTTCCGTCCGTCGGGAAACGCCAGCATAGATAGGTGAACTCAAGCAACATTATGGTACGTCAACGGCCATTCTCATGTTGCTTTATTCGCATGCTCGTCGCTGCCGCCCCCGCCGCCGCCGCTGCAGGGGAGCGCAAATACCGATAGAATGATCCGGCAATTATTTTTTGGAAAGAAACAATGTCCCTCCCGCTCATCCTCAACCTTGTCTGCGCCCTTGGCGTGTTCGCCTGGCTGTACTGGATGCAGGAGCGGCATGCGACATTCACCCGCCGCGTGTTTGCCGCCCTTGGGATCGGCCTGTTGCTGGGCGCCGCGCTGCAGGGCCTGTACGGGGCCGAGTCGGCGGTGGTCAAGGACACCGCGGCCTACCTCGACATCGCGGGCGTCGGCTACGTCAAGCTGCTGCAGATGATCGTCATCCCGCTCATCATGGTGTCGATCATCTCGGCCATCCTCAAGCTCAAGGATGCGTCCTCGCTGGGCAAGATCAGCGTGCTGACGATCGGGCTGCTGATGGGCACGACACTGATCGCCGCCTCGGTCGGCGTGCTGATGGCCCATACCTTCGACCTGACGGCGATCGGCCTGACCTCGAGCAGCGCCGAAGTCGCGCGCGGCGAGTACCTGCTGAACAAGGTGCCGGAAGCGCAGGCGATCTCGCTGCCGGGCATGATCCTGTCGTTCATCCCGGAGAACCCGTTCCTGGACATGACCGGCGCGCGCAATACCTCCACCATCGCCGTGGTGCTGTTCTCCATCTTCGTGGCGATTTCGGCCACCGGCATCGCCGCCAAAAAACCGCAGGTGTTCGCCTCGTTCGACCACTTCATCGAAGTAGTCCACGCGCTTGTCATGCGCATGGTGACGCTGGTGCTGCGCCTGACCCCGTTCGGCGTGTTCGCGCTGATGACCAAGATGGCCGCCACCTCCAGCATCGACAACATCCTCGCGCTGATCAACTTCGTGGCCGCCTCGTACAGCGCGATCCTGATCATGTTCGGCGTGCACCTGCTGCTGATCGCCGCGGTCGGGCTCAAGCCGCTGCGCTTTGCGAGGAAGATCATGCCGGTGCTGGTGTTCGCCTTCACCTCGCGCACCAGCGCGGGCTCGATCCCGATGAGCGTGCAGGCCCAGACCACGCGCCTGGGCACCCCGGAAGGCATCGCCAACTTCGCCGCCTCGTTCGGCTCGACCATCGGCCAGAACGCCTGCGCGGGCATCTACCCGGCGATGCTGGCGGTGATGATCGCCCCGACCGTGGGCATCGACCCGTACACCGCCTCGTTCCTGCTGCCGATGCTGGCAATTGTCGTGATCGGCTCGGTCGGCGTGGCCGGCGTGGGCGGCGGCGCCACCTTCGCCGCCCTGATCGTGCTGTCCTCGCTCAACCTGCCGGTGGCCCTGGCCGGCCTGCTGATCTCGATCGAACCGCTGATCGACATGGGCCGCACCGCGCTCAACGTGAGCGGGTCCATCACCGCCGGCACCGTCACCAGCCGCCTGCTGGGCCAGACCGACACCGCCGTATTCAACAGCGATGCCGAGGTCGATCTCGACGTCGTGGAACAGCCCAGCGCGCCAAGCGCCCCGCCGGCCGCGCGTTAATCGTGCGCTGAGCCGCTGCCGAATCCGTCTATGATTGACCCAATTTTGACGGACCGACAGGCTGGCGATGGAACAGAAATGGCCCCAGCAGATCTGGCTGGTGCGGCATGGACAGAGCGCGGGCAACGTCGCGCGCGACGCGGCAGAAGCGGCAGCACACCACATCATTGACATCGAGCATCGCGATGTCGACACACCGCTCTCCCAGTTGGGGGTGCAGCAATCCGAAGCGCTGGCACGTTGGTTCGCGGCAATGCCGCCGGACCAGCGCCCCAATGTGGTGCTGCATTCGCCCTACGTGCGTGCCGCCGAAACCGCACGCATCGTGCTGCACCAGATGGGCGGCGCCGACACCGTGCAGGCCGACGAGCGCCTGCGCGAAAAGGAATTCGGCATCCTTGACCGCTTGACTCCGCTCGGCATCGCCCATAAGTACCCGGAACTGCACGAGCAGCGCAGCCACGTCGGCAAGTTCTACTTCCGCCCGCCGGGCGGCGAAAGCTGGTGCGACGTGATCCTGCGCCTGCGCAGCGTGCTCGACACCATCGTGCGCGAGCACCGCGGCGAACGCGTGCTGGTGGTGGCGCACCAGGTCATCGTGAACTGTTTCCGCTATCTGCTGGAAAGAATGACGGAAGCGGAAATCCTGGAATTCGACCGCGCCGGCGACGTGCCGAACTGCTCGGTGACCTCGTACCGCTTCGACCCGGCGCGCGGAACGAAAGGCAAGCTGGTGGTGGACCTGGTGAACTTTATTGCGCCGCTGGAAGATTCGGGAACGCCGGTGACGGTACAGAAAGATGTGCCCGCTGCTCCGAAAGCGTAGGCGGCCCCACCCGATGCCGCCCCGCACCGCGCAGACCATCGACGACGCCCTGCTGGCCGGCTGGCCCCTGCCGCAGCCGGACGCAGGCGGCGACAAGGAAGTGCGCGGCCACGTGCTGGTGCTGGGCGGCTCGCACGAAATGCCGGGATCGGTGATCCTGGCCGCCACCGCCGCCATGCGCGCGGGCGCGGGCAAGCTGACGATCGCCACCGGCGCCAGCGTGGCGCAAACGGTGGCGCTGGCGATGCCGGAATCGCGCGTGATCGGCCTGCCCGAAACGCCCGACGGCGGCATCATTCCCGGCGCTGCGGCGCGCCTGGACCGGATTGCCGACCGCGTCGACGCGGTACTGGTCGGGCCGGGCATGCAGGACGATGCGGCCACCGCGGCGCTGGTGCGCGAGCTGCTGGCCAGGCTGGGCAGCACGCCATTGGTGCTGGATGCCTGCGCGATGGACATCGTGGCCCGGCACGAAGAACGGTTTGAAGTACCAGTCATCGTCACGCCACACGCAGGCGAAATGGCGCACCTGACGGGCGGTGACAAGCGCGACATCCTGGCGGATCCCGACCGCTTCGCGATCAGCGCAGCCGAACGCTGGAATGCCGTGGTGGCGCTCAAGGGCGCGCGCACGGTGATCGCGACACCCGGCGACGGCAAGTTGTGGCAGCACGAAGGCGGCAATATCGGCCTGGCGACCTCCGGCTCCGGCGACACGCTCGCCGGCATCGTGGCCGGCCTGGCCGCGCGGGGGGCGACCCTCGCGCAAGCCGCTTGCTGGGGCGTGGCATTGCATGCCCGCGCCGGCGAACGGCTCGCGGCACGTTTCGGCGTGCTCGGCTACCTTGCGCGCGAGATTCCCGCTGAGGTCCCCGCCCTCATGGAAGCGCTGGCGCGCCAGGATTGACCCTGCCGCCGGGCAGCAAGCCTGTCCCGGCAGGAATGGCTGTGACAGTGACCGCAGGCCATGAACCTTTACCGGCCCCGCTGGTCAAAACTCCGCAGCTCGATTTCACTCGGCTTGTTGCCGGTGGAACAGGCGGCGGTTACCCGACTTAACCATGAGGAGCTTTGAATGAACGCACTGACCAACACCCCGAAGGTACTGCTGGGCGCCGCACTGCTGGCCGCGCTGCTCGGCGGATGCAAGAAGACCGAAACCACCACCACCACGACCACTGAGCCGGCGGCCACGGCTCCGGCCACGACCACCGGCACCACGGGCGCGACCGGCACCACCGACACCGGCACCATGACCCCGCCGGCCGAGACCACCACCACGACCACCACCACCACCACCCCGCCGGCCGACACCACCGGCACCACTCCGCCGGCCGACGCGACGGGCACCACCGGCACCGGCACCGGTACCGGCGCCACCACCAGCGGCACCTCGACCGGCGGCGAGACCGGCACTGGCACCGGCACCGGCACCGAGGACACCTCGACCAAGCGCAACCGCGACAAATACTGACGCGGCGGGGACGGTCCCCAGATAAAAAAAGAGCCTGCTGTTGCAGGCTCTTTTGTTTTACGGCAGCGCCCTGGCGGGCGCCCGGGCTCAGGCGGCTGCGCCGCGGCGGCCCATGGCGAAACCGACCAGCTTCATGACCATGCGGTAGATGAAGCGCACGAACGTAATCGTCAGCAGCGCTTCGACGAAGGTCATGATGAACGCCGGCAGCGCGGACCAGCGGCCCACACGGCGGTGGAACTTCGCGCCCATGCGGTCGACCGAGATCTCGATGCTGTCGTAGAAAGTCGGCACCACCAGCAGCGTCAGGATGGTCGAGGTGATCACGCCGCCGATGATGGCAATCGCCATCGGACGGTAGAACTCGCCGCCCTCGCCCAAGCCCAGCGCCACCGGCAGCATGCCGGCGATCAGCGCGAACGTGGTCATCAGGATCGGACGCAGGCGGACCCGGCCAGCGTGCATCAGCGACTCCTCGCGGCCATAGCCTTCCGCCTCACGCTTGCGGGCCGCGTCCAGCAGCAGGATTGCGTTCTTGGCCACCAGGCCCATCAGCATGATGATGCCGATGAAGCTCATCAGGTTCAGCGTGTTGCCGGTGATCAGCAGCGCCAGCACCACGCCGATCAGCGACAGCGGCAGCGACAGCATCACGCCCATCGGTGCGGTGAAGGAGCCGAACTGCATCACCAGGATCAGGTACATCAGGCCGATACCGGATACCAGCGCGATCGTCATCTCGCGGAACAGCTCGGCCTGGTCTTGCGACTGGCCGGCCAGTTGCAGGCCGTAGCCTGGCGGGAACTGGAATTCCTTGGCCAGCTTCATCGCGTCTGCAGTGACCTCGCCGTTGGAGCGGCCCTGGGCATTTGCCGAGACAGTAATGGTACGGTTGCCGTCGGTGTGCTGGATGCTGGACGGACCCTTGCCCATCGTGATGGTAGCGATCTGGTCGAGCGGCACCATCTGGTTGGTTCCGGTGACGGCGATCGGCAGGCGCTCGATGTTCGAGGCATCCACGCGATCTTCCGGATGCAGGCGCACCGACACATCGCGGGTTTCGCCGGATGGATCGACCCAGTCGCCGATCTCGACGCCGGCGAAGGCAACGCGCAGCGATTGGGCGGCATCGCTGACCGAAATACCCATCGAGTTGGCCAGCCCGCGGTCCAGTTCGATCTGCAGTTCGTTCTTTGGATCCTGCTCCGACAGGCCGACATCGACCGCACCGGGAACCTGGCGCAGCTTGTCCATGTAGGCACTGGTCAGTTCCATCAGCTTGCGCGAATCGGCGCCGAAGAAGCGAATCTGGACCGGCTTGCTACCGCCGTTGTTCAAGTCTTCCTGCACCGTGTACTCGGCGCCGACCAGGTGGCTGACCTTTTCGCGCAGTTCCTTGGCGATTTCCTTGGCGCTGCGTTCACGCTCGTTTTTCTTGCCGATGTCGACGTACACGCGGCCGCCGCTGGCACGGATCCACGAGTTGGTTTCTTTGGTTTCCTTGATTTCGCGCGCCAGTACCGCCGCCGCTTCCATCTTCAGGCGGGCATATTCCAGCGAGGACGACGCCGGAGTGCGCACATCGATCGCAATCGTGCGCGAGTTGACTGCCGGCAGGAAGCTGGAACCGCCGAAGAAGCCGTGCAGCGCAATCGCGGCCACGAAGGTGCTCAGCGCGATCGCCGCCATCCACTTGCGGTGGTGCAGCGCCCAACCGACCACGTTGCCGTAGCGGTCAGCCTGGTGATCGAACCACTCGTTGAAGCGGTGCAGTACGGCCGAGATGCCCTTCTTTGGCGCCGTATGGTAGTCGGGCGGATCGCCCCAATAGGCCGACAGCATCGGATCGAGCGTGAAGGAAATGAACAGCGACACCATCACCGATACCGTGACCGTCAGGGCAAACGGACGGAACCATTCGCCGGCCATGCCCGGCATGAACGCCACCGGAATGAACACCGCCATGATGGAGAACGTGGTGGCAGCCACCGCCAGGCCGATTTCAGCGGTGCCCTCGAGCGCCGCCTTGCGGCGGTCCGAGCCCATTTGCATATGGCGCACGATGTTCTCGCGCACCACGATCGCATCGTCGATCAGCACGCCGATCGCCAGCGACAGCGCGAGCAGCGTCATGAAGTTCAGGGTAAAGCCGCAAAGCCAGATACCGATGAACGCGGCCACCACCGAGGTCGGCAGCGACAGCGCGGTAATCAGGGTCGAGCGCCAGGAGTTCAGGAACGCGTACACCACGAAGATGGTCAGCAGCGCGCCCAGCACCAGCGCTTCGATCACGTTGTTCAGGCTGCTCTGCGCATCCTCGCCGCCATCGCGGGTGATTTCCAGCTTGGTGCCGGCAGGAAGCTCGGCCTGGATTTCATCCACCAGCTTGCGCACGTCCTTCGCCACCGAGACGGTGGAGGCATCGCGCGAGCGGTTGACCTGGATGCCGACGTTCGCCTTGCCGCTGCGGATCGTCATGCTTTCCGGCTCGGCGAAGCTGTCGGCGATCTCGGCCACCTGGCCAAGGCGCACGATCTCGTCGCCGCGGCGCTTGATCACGATCTGCTGGAAGTCTTCCGGACGCTCGATGCGGCCGACCAGGCGGATACTCTGCTCTTCCAGTGTGCCGCGCACCTTGCCCACAGGGGCATTGGTATTCTGGGTACGCAGCGCGGAGGTGACCTCGCTCACCGAGACATTGTATTCGCGCAGCTTTTCGGCACGCAGCAGCACCGTCAGCTCGCGCCGCAGGGCGCCGTTGACGTTGACATTGGACACCCCTGGCACGCCGCGGAAGCGGTCGGCCAGCTCATCCTCGGCAAAGCGCGAGATCTCGGCATGCGACTGGCTGCTGGTGGACAGGGCCAGGTTCATGATCGGCTCCTGGCTCATGTCGAAACGGCGCAGGATCGGCTCGCGCATCTCGATCGGCAGCTTGTAGCGCACCGCCGCGATCGCGTTGCGCACGTCGTCGCTTGCCTCGATCAGGTTGCGGTCGAAGTCGAACTCGATCTCGAAGAAGGCCGAGCCTTCGTTGGCGCGGGAACGGATCTCCTGCACGCCCTGGACGCTCTGCAGCGATTTCTCGATGCGGTTGACGATTTCACGCTCGACCGTGTCGGGCGAGGCGCCGGGGTAAGGAATCGACAGGAACAGCGAAGGGATTTCGACGTCCGGATTCTGATTGACGCGCAGCTTGGACAGCGCAAGCATGCCCAGCGCCATCATCGCGACGATCAGGACAACCGTAGCGATCGGTCGCTTGATACTGAAGTTGGACAGGAACATGGTTTAGTTTCCTTGTGCTGGCTGGGTGGTGCCTGCGGCGCTGGCCACTTTGGAAGCAGCCGACATCACGACCTTCTGGCCCGGTTCGAAGTTCGAGCTCGGGGTGCGCAGCACCACGTCGCCGGCGGCCAGGCCGCTCTTGACTTCGAAGAAACCGGTGCGGGCGTCGCGCGGGCCCAGCTTGAGGTCCGCCTTTTGCAGCTTGCTGTCCTTGACGCGCCATGCGTAGGCGCTGTCGCCGTTACGCACCAGCGCCTGCTCCGGCAGCGCCACGGCATCACGCGAATCGGACAGGATGGTGCCTTCAGCATACAGGCCCGACACGCGCGGCTGCGGCGAATCCGGGCTGAACGAGACCAGCACTTCGACCTGGCGGGTGACGTCGTTGGCGGCCGGATCGACACGGCGCACCACGCCGCGGAATTCCTGGTCGCCGTAGCCGTTCACGCGGAAGGTGACCGGCAGGCCCGGACGCACCTCGGAGATCTTGTCGGCCGACACGCGGCCTTCGAAACGCATCGAGTTCGGGTCGATGACTTTCAGCAGTTCCTTGCCGATCGAGGCGGTGTCCCCGGCCGATACCTTGCGGTCGGACACGACACCGTCGAACGGGGCGCGCACGGCGGTGCGGGCCAGCTGCTGGCGCGCGGTGGCGGCGCGCGAGCGCGCGGCGGCCAGGTCGGACTGGGCATTGTTGCGGCGCACCTGGGCGTCGTCCATGGCCTGGACCGACGTCATGCCGGACTCGCGCAGGGTCTTCATGCGGGTCAGGGTGCGTTCGGCCTGCTCGAAGGCCTGGGCCGATGCGCGCGCGGCTTCGTCGGCGGAGGACAGGGCGTCGCGGATCGCGGTATCGTCCAGGCGCACCAGCAGGTCGCCCTTGCGCACCACGTCACCATTCTCCTTCAGCACCTGCAGGACCACGGCCGACACCTCGGCGCGCAGGTCGGCGCGGCGTTCAGGCTGGACCGAACCGGTCACGACCGGGCCGGACGTCATGGCGTTCGACTTGACGGTCAGGATATCTTCCGGAGCGACGGTCAGGCTGGTGGGGGCTTTTTTGCCATTGGCCTGCGCGGTGGCCGGGGCGCCGGCTTTGGCAGGCTCCTTCGGAGCTTCCTTGCTGCAAGCAGCAAGGGCCGAAGCGATGGCGAGGACTAGAATGGTTTTGCGCAGCATTATGGTTCTCCGGAATGTTATCTCTATAAACCTAGAATTAGGTAAGGTCTGCTGCGGCGAAGTATCCGGAGCAGCACGACGTTCGTCAATCGGCCATCTGTCGGTTTGCGGTTTTCGATGGCTGAACTGCGGTTTTTGGCGACTGAAATGCATGCGGCCGTATCGCCGCCCATCCTGCCGCCCCGCGTCAGGCGGCTGGCGCCAGTGTAAATACCGCGTAACCGACCAGCATGCCGGTCACGATCCCGCCGCAGATTTCGACCAGCGTGTGGCCCATCCGTTCGCGCAGCGCCGGCAGCGGATCCTTGCCCACGGCCAGGCGGTTGATCGCCGCAGCCTGGCGCCCGACGTGCTGGCGCAGGCTGTTGGCGTCGATCATCACGATGAACGCCAGCGTCACCGCCACGCCGAAGGCCGGATGCCCGATCCCTTCGCGCAGCGCGATCAGGGTCGCCATGCTCACCACCACCGAACTGTGGTTGCTGGGGAAACCGCCATTGCCTACCAGGTCAAATGCCCAGCGGCGCTTGCGCGCGCTGTTGATCAGGAATTTGATGGGCCCGACCACAATCCAGGTAATGAACGGGGTCAGCAGGTAGGCGAGGTCCATCAGGCGACTTTCTTATAGTGGGAAAACCACGGATTATGGCAGCCGATTACCCTTCTGTACATCGGTCCTTGCCACCGCCGACGCCGCAAGCGCGTAAGATGGGGCAAGCGTAGCATCCCATTCAACATTGACGAGGAAGCAATGCGTCATTTCCGCGTTTCGCTGGCCGTGACCGTCATCCTGCTGGGCCTTGCCACATGGTGGGGCTACTACCAGCTCGGCTGGCGCGGCGCGCTGGCCGGACTGTGGCTGGCGATCGTACTCGGCATCATGGAAGTGTCGCTGTCCTTCGACAACGCGGTGGTCAATGCCTCCGTGCTCAAGCACTGGAACCCGTTCTGGCAGAAACTCTTCCTCACGGTCGGGATCCTGATCGCCGTGTTCGGCATGCGCCTCCTGTTCCCCTTGCTGATCGTCGCGGTCGCCACCGGCCTGGGGCTGGTCGAAGTCGGGGCGATGGCGCTGGACGACCCGGGCTCCTACGCCCGCCACCTGAACGAGCATGCCGCCCAGGTGGCGGCCTTCGGTGGCGCGTTCCTGCTGCTGGTGTTCCTGAACTTCGTGTTCGACGAGCAGAAGACCCTGCACTGGCTGGGCCGGGCCGAAGCCAAGCTGGTTGAGTTCGGCTCCGAAGGGCTCGCCATCGTGATCGTCATCTCGGCGCTGTTCGGCTGCGTATCGATGGTGCCGCTCTCCAGCCGCTATGCCGTGCTGGCGGCGGGCGTGGCCGGGGTGGCGGTGTATGCGGCGGTGCGCTGGATCGCGGTGGTGCTGGCGCGCGGCCAGTCGGGGGTGGCGCACCGTGCGGTCGTCAGCGGCAGCCTGGGCGGCTTCCTGTACCTGGAAGTGCTCGATGCCTCGTTCAGCTTCGACGGCGTGATCGGCGCCTTTGCGGTGACCAACGACGTCGTGGTGATCATGCTCGGGCTGGCGATCGGCGCCGTGTTCGTGCGCTCCACCACCGTCTACCTGGTGCGCGAAGGGACGCTCGACCGCTTCGTGTTCCTCAAGCATGGCGCGCACTATGCGATCGGGATCCTGGCCGTGATCATGCTCGCCAGCGTCGAATATCACGTCCCGGAGTGGCTGCCGGGCCTGTCGGGTGTGCTGTTCATCGCGGTGTCGCTGTGGTCTTCGGTGCGCTACCAGCGCGCGACACAGGCTGATGGGAGTTGAACGGGCGCCGGTCCTGACTTATTACATTACGCGGCCTGGGTCAGGCGCTGCAGGACCTGGCGGGCCAGCGTTTCCGATTCCGCCTGCTGGCTCGCTTCGATGGCGCTTTGCTCGGCCAGCTGGCAGCTGGCGCGTTCCTGCGCCAGCCGCTGTTCCAGCGCGGCCAGGGTAGCGTCATCCGCTTCGGCGCGGCGGCGCTCGAGTGCCACCAGTTCCTCGCGCGCACGGGCCATCGCCATGGTGCGCTCCGCGGCTTTCTGCTGCATCTCGGCCTGCTCCTGGGCAGCCGCCAGCAGCAGGCGCTGGGCGTCGCGCTTGTCCAGCGCGGCCTGGGCGGCGGCGCGCTGCGCCAGTTCGGTCTCGCGCACCAGCGTGGCCAGTTCGCGCTCGGCCGCTTCCTTCTCCGCGGCGGCGGCGATGCCTGCCTCTTCGGCGGCGACACGGGCGGCCAGCGCCGCATTGGCGCGTTCGTCCATCGCCGCGCGTTCGCGCTGCGCCGCCACTTTCTGCTGCATCAGTTCCATCGACGCGCGCTCGGCAAGCACGCAGGCGCGCTCCGCTGCCGCAGCCTGCTCCAGCACTTCCTGCGCGGCCTGCTGCACGCGGGCGCGCTCTTCCTGCGCCACGGCCAGCGCCTCGGCCGCCGCTGCCTGTTCCTGCGCAGCCAGCGCTTCGGCAGCTGCCGCCTGCGCCATCCGGTCCGCCGCCTCCGCCTGGCGCTGCAGCGCTTCGCCGGCCGCGCGTTCGGCGTCGGCCTGCATGCGCAGGGCTTCTGCTTCCTGCCGCGCGGCCTGGGCACGCAGGTCCGCGGCCGCTGCCGCCTGTTCCTGGGCTGCGCGCTGTTCCTGCACGCGCATCAGTTCCGCTTCTTCTGCGATTGCGCGGGCACGCCCGGCGCGCACCAGCGCTGCGGCCTCCTGCGCGCGCGCCTGCGCCAGTTCGGCGGCCTGCCGCTGCGCTTCGGTCTGCGCGGCCAGCGCGGCCTGCAGCGCCTCCTCGGCCGCATTCTCGGCGGCGGCCAGTTCGGCGGCCTGCCGTTCCAGCGCGGCACGGGCATCGGCCAGTTCGCGCGCCCTCTTCTGTTCTTCGGCCTGCGCCAGCGCGGCGGCAGCCGCGGCTTGTTCCGCCAGCGTGCGCGCCTGCGCCTCCCCGGCGGCGACGCTTTCCGCCGCGACGCGTTCCTTGGCGCGGGCGCCCGCTTCTTCCTCGGCCATGGCGCGCGCCAGCGCGACTTCGCGCAGCTGGCGGTCCACCTCGATGCGCTTCCCGGTCGATTCCAGGATGCGCGCCTCCGCGGCGCGGCGTGCTTCGGCGGCAGCCAGCGCGTTCGCTTCGATGCGCTCGCGCTGCAGCGCCTGCTCGCGCAGCTCCTTTTCCGCTTCCAGGCGCAGGTGCAGGGCACGGGCGGCGGCGCGCTCGGATTCGCTGTGCGCCAGCGCGATCGCCTCGCGTTCCTGCTCCAGGTGGGCCAGCGCGCGGGCTTCTTCCAGCGCATGCGCTTCGGCAGCGGCGCGGGCAAAGGCAGCGGCCAGCGCGACCTGGTCGGCGCGCTCGCGCTGCTGCGTCATCTCCAGCGCTTCGGCTTCGGCCGCGGCCAGCTGCTCGGCGGTCTGGCGGGCGCCGCGCGCGTGGCGCTCGCGCTCGCGGGCCAGCGTGGCAAGGCGGGCCTCGGCCGATGCGATCTGCAGTACCTCTTCCTTGGCCGCTTCCACCGCCGCCAGCCGTTCGACCGCGTGCACGCGGGCCTGCTCGGTCTCGGCCAGCAGGGCGCGCTCGGCCTCTTCGGCATGCGCTGCCAGCGCAGCCTGCGCTTCCATCTGCTCGGCTGCGCGGCGGCGGGCTTCTTCCTGCTCCTTCTGGCGCGCCTCGGCAGCCAGCTTCATCAGGGTTTCCGCTTCCACGCGGGCGCGCAGTTCGGCGGTTTCCTGGCGCACGGCGTCGAGGCGGTCCGCGCTGGCCCGGGCGGCGGCGCGCAGCGTCTCCAGCCGGTCACGGTTCGCCTCGATCACCTGTTCGGTGGCGCTGGCCTGCTCCAGGGCAGCGGCCGCCGCGGCGGCGTCCATGGCGGCGCGTTCTTCAGCCAGGCTGCGCGCGCGCGCTTCGGCGGCGGCGCGGCTCTCGGCAGCGCAACTGGCCTTCGCTTCCGCTTCGACGCGGGCGATGGCCTGGTGGATGGAATGGATGTTGACCGGCGCTGCAGCGACGGCGACGGGCGCTGCTTCCTGGTTGGGAAGGCAGATGGTGATGTCGGCGTCGTCGTGCTGGGCTGCGGTGTGCATCGGGTCCTCGCGGAGATTCGGGTAGTCTGCCGGAGATTATCCGGCCACCCGCGCGCGCACAGAACCCGGATCAGGGCCGGGAAAACCCTCTTTCTCGCCGCTTCAGACGGGCCACAGGGGCGGCTCGTCCATGAGCGCGACCTGCTCGCGCAGCTCCAGCACGCGGTCCTGCCAGTAGCGTTGCGTGTTAAACCACGGGAAGGCGGCGGGAAACGCCGGGTCGTGCCAGCGCAGCGCCAGCCAGGCCGAGTAATGGATCAGGCGCAGCGTGCGCAGCGCCTCTACCAGGTACAGCTGGCGCGGATCGAAGTCGCAGAAATCCTCGTACCCGGCCAGCACGTCGGACAACTGGCGCACCATGTCCTGGCGCTCGCCGGACAGCAGCATCCACAGGTCCTGCACGGCCGGACCGCTGCGGCAGTCGTCGAAATCGACGAAATGGGGCCCGTCCGGCGTCCACAGCACATTGCCGGCATGGCAATCGCCGTGCAGGCGGATGATGGCCACATCGCCGGCCCGTTCATAGCAGCGTGCCACGCCGTCGAGCGCCTGGCTGGAGACGCTGGCATAGGCGTCGGCCAGGTCGCGCGGAATGAAGCCGTTGTCGATCAGGTAGCGGCGCGGCTCGTGGCCGAAGGTGTCCGGCGTGATCGCGGGGCGCTCGGCAAAAGGACGGCGCGCGCCGACCGCGTGGATGCGCCCGATGAAGCGGCCGGTCCATTCCAGCGTCTCCGGATCGTCCAGCTCCGGCGCCCTGCCGCCGCGGCGCGCGAACACGGCAAAGCGGAAGCCGCCGTGCGTATGCAGGGTGGCGCCTGCCAGCACCAGCGGCGCGACCACCGGAATCTCTTCCGCGGCCAGTTCCGCCACAAAGGCGTGCTCCTCGGCGATCTGCGCGTCGCTCCAGCGTCCGGGGCGGTAGAACTTGGCGACCACCGGCGGCCCCTCCTCCATGCCGACCTGGTACACGCGGTTTTCGTAGCTGTTCAGGGCGAGCAGGCGGCCATCGCCGCGCAGGCCGACACCATCGAGCGCGTCGAGCACGCAGTCGGGCGAGAGGCCGTCAAATGTCTGGGGAGCGGAAGTCATATCCGCCATTGTAAGGTGTGGTGCGGTAAACTACGGCCTTCAACCTAGAAAGAGCACCATGCAACTCGACCAGCCCCTCAGCGATAAAGAATTCGACGACCTCGACAAGTTCCTCCTGTCCGACAGCAGCCCGGAAGACGCCATGACGATGGACATGCTGCACGGCTACCTGACGGCGGTGGCGATCGGTCCGGAACCGATCATGCCGGCCGAGTGGCTGCCGCGCGTCTGGGGCGACGATCCGAAGCAGGGTCCGAAATTCAAGAACGCCAAGGAAGAAGACCGCATCCTCAACCTGATCATGCGCTTCATGAACGAGATCCTGGTGACGTTCGAAGTCGCGCCAAAGGAATTCGAGCCGCTGTTCGTCGAGCACGAAGTGGACGGCGAACGCCTGATCGACGCCGAGTCGTGGTGCTGGGGCTTCTGCGAGGGCATGGAGATCCGCCCGGAATCGTGGGAAGAGATCTTCGACTCGGAGCAGGCGCCGCTGATGAACCCGATCATGCTGCTGGGCGCGGACGAAATCGAGGAAGAAGACCTGCCGCTGGTGGAAGACCCGAAGAGCGCACACAAGCTGGCGCTGGAAGTGGAAGCCAACCTGCCGCTGATCCACCGCTTCTGGGTGCCGCGCCGCAAGGCGCCGGTGCAGACGCTCAAGCGCGAAGAGCCGAAGGTCGGCCGCAACGACGACTGCCCATGCGGCAGCGGCAAGAAGTACAAGAAGTGCTGCGGCGCCGATAGCTGATCCATCGGCCCGGATGCCGGCTTCGGCTCCGGCATGGTCCGTCCGCTAGAAGGTGATGCGCACGGACGACGCGCTGCGTTCCGCCTCGCCATGATAGACGGCCTCGATGTTGTTGCCGTCGGGGTCCAGCACGAATGCAGCGTAGTAGCCCGGATGGTACGGGCGCTCGCCGGGAGCGCCATTGTCCGACCCGCCACTGCGAAGGGCTTGCTGATGGAACGCGTCCACCATGGCGCGGTCCTTCGCCTGGAACGCCAGGTGATGGCGGCCGGTCAGCTTGCCCTGCGCCGCCTTGCTATCGGCAGTGGAGACGAACAGCTCGTCGGCCCAGAAATAGCCTTCTCCCGTGCCACCGATGGGCACCTCCAGCACTTTGAAGACCGCTTCGTAGAATGCCTGGGAAGCGGGAAGATCGCGCACGACCAGCTGGATATGGTCGATCAGGCGTCCGCGGTGAAGCTCCTGCGTTTCCATAGTGTCCTCCGTGGAGATGGCATCCAATCATACTGGATGCGTTCTCCGGATGACCGCCCGGTTGATGCGGCGCTACCGCCTACTCGTCATGCAGAGGGATGTCGTTCTCCCTCAACATCTCCAGCGCCCTTTCGTAGCCGCGCAACGCGGATTGCCGCAACCAGAAAATGCCCGCTTCCTCATCCTGCGCGACGCCATCGCCCTCGACCAGGAGGTTCGCATGCTCGTCGTCATGCTTCCTCATTCCTGGTCGGCTGGATGCCCACATTACCTCAACAGGAAGCACTGTCGCAATCTAGGCCAGGCGCGACTCATAGAGGGACGCGACGAGGTCGGACTGGGTGACCATGCCGGCGAACCGGCCGTAACTGTCCACCACGGGAATGTGGTGGTAGCCGGCGTTGGCCATCAGCGGCACCAGCTCCACCGCGGCCATATCTGTGCGCGCCGTCACAGGACTGCGCGTCATGATGTCTGCGACCGTCTGCGGGCCGCGCTTCCGGGCAAGCAGGCGGCGCAGGCGGCGGCGCAGCGTTCCATAGTCGTCCATGCCGAGTCCGTGCACGAAGTCGTTTTGCGACACGATGCCGCGCACCCATCCGTCCGCATCCAGCACGGGCAGCGCGTGCACCTTGTGCGCGCGCATTTGGCGCCACGCGTCGTCCAGGCGGGTGCCCTCCTCCACCGTGATCGCGTCGGCGGACATGATGTCGCCGCAGGTGATCAGGCCGAAGCGGCGCGAGTAGGCGTGCATTTCGGTCTGCAGGAACAACGATTCGAGGTCGTCGCGGCTCACGTCCAGCACCTGGCCGTAGCGTTTGAGGACCTGGTCCAGGTCCTCGGGCGTGAAGCCCAGGCGCGCAGTCGGTGCGGCGTCCCGTGTGGCGTGCACATTGACCTGTGCGGGCTGTTGCAGGTGCGGGTAGCGGCGCCCGGTGAGGTTGTTGTAGATGAGCGCGATGAGCACCATCAGGAGTGACTCGGCGCCGACTGGCGCGAGCGCGTAACCGTAGCCGGCCGCGTGCACTTGGGGGCCGCCCAGCACCGCGCTCAGGGCGACCGCGCCGCCGGGCGGATGCAGGCAGCGCAGCAGGAACATGCTGGCAATCGCCAGTGACACTGCGAGGCCGGCCGCCATCACGGGGTCCGGGAAGGCGCGCGCGCAGGCGACACCGACTGCGGCGGACAGCATGTTCCCGCCCACCACGGACCAGGGCTGCGCAAGGGGGCTGGCGGGAACGCAGAACAGGAGAACGGCCGATGCGCCCATCGGCGCGACCAGCAATAGCGGCGAGACGCCGCCCCACATCGCGGCGATGCCGCCGGTGACAAGCAGGCCGGCCAGGGCGCCAACGCCGCCACGGAACTGCTCCTTGAATCCGACTGTGTTCGGGTGCGGACGGAACCGCTGGTACCAATGTTTCATAAGTAAACGACGATGGGGACTGTCCCCGGAGGGGACCGTCCCCAGCTTTCTTTGCCGGAATCGCGGCTGCTCGAACTGGCAATCAGGGACGGTCCCCGTCGGGACAGTCCCGGACCGCAAGGTTAGCGGGTGTACTGGCGGGTCCAGGCGACGATGCTGCCGGCATCCATGGCGCCGGCCTGGCGCGCCACTTCGCGTCCGCCGACAAACAGCGCCAGCGTCGGAATGCTGCGGATGCCGAAACGCGCACCAAGGTCCTGCGCGGCTTCGGTGTCGACTTTCAGCAGCCGCACCGCCGGCTCCAGCTGCCCGGCAGCCTGCTTGTACGCGGGCGCCATCGACAGGCATGGCCCGCACCAGGGCGCCCAGAAGTCGACCAGGACGGGAATGTCGTTACGGCCGATGTGCTTGTCGAATCGCGCGCCCGCGCAGTCGAGCGGCGCACCGGTGAACAGCGTCTTGCTGCAGTTGCCGCACGACGGCCCCTCGCCGAGGCGCTCGCGCGCCAGGCGGTTGACCGCGTCGCAATGCGGGCAGACGACGTGAACTGACTCGTTGGACTGTGCCATGCTGATCTCCTGTAATCCGTTGCCATATCGCCGGCCGGGACGCGGCGCATGGGTCCCGGCCGAGTACCACCCTGGCCGGACGAGAATTACAGTTTAATGAAATGCTCGCGGTAGTAGCGCAGCTCTTCGATCGACTCGACGATATCGGCCAGCGCGGTGTGCTTCTGGTGCTTCTTGAAGCCGCTCGCCAGTTCCGGCTTCCAGCGGCGGCACAGCTCCTTGAGCGTGGAAACGTCGAGGTTCCGGTAGTGGAAGAACGCTTCCAGCTTCGGCATGCCGCGCGCCATGAAGCGGCGGTCCTGGCAAATGGTATTGCCGCACATCGGCGATTTGCCGGCCGGGACAAAGTTCTTCAGGAAGGCGATCAGCGCGGTTTCGGCGTCCGCTTCGGTGACATTCGATGCCTTGACGCGGTCGATCAGGCCGGAGCGGCCGTGGGTGCCCTTGTTCCACGAGTCCATCTTGTCCAGCGTTTCGTCGCTCTGGTGGATGGCGAATACCGGGCCCTCGGCCAGGATATTCAGGTGCATGTCGGTGACCACCACCGCCACTTCGATGATCTTGTCGTTGTCCGGGTCCAGGCCCGTCATTTCCATGTCCACCCACACCAGGTTGAACTCGTTCGGACGGTGAGTGGCCGTTGGCACGGGGATATCGGTCGCTTGTGACATAATTCTCTCTTATTGCGTAGTCAATACCGCCATTTTCTCACAGGCACAGCATGTATTCATTTGCGTTCTCGATTTTGTTCGTGGTTTTCTTCCTGGTCACGCTGTCATTGCGATTCTGGCTCGCGAACCGGCATATCCGCCACGTTTTGCGTCACCGCGACGCCGTTCCCGCCGAATTCGCCGCGCGCATTCCGCTCGACGCGCACCAGAAAGCGGCCGATTATACGATCGCCAAGACGCGCCTGGGCATGGTCAACACCGTCGTCGCCGGCGTGGTGCTGATCGGCGTTACACTGATGGGCGGCCTGCAGCTGCTGTCCGTCACGCTGCTCGAACAATTCGGTACCGGGATGGGCTACCAGATCGCGCTGGTCGCCGCTTTCGCCATCCTCTCCGGCCTGATCGACCTGCCGCTCGACTACTACCGCCAGTTCGTGCTGGAGCAGCGCTTCGGCTTTAACAAGATGACGCCGCGCCTGTTTGTCACCGACATGCTCAAGGGCGTGCTGCTCGGCGCCGCGCTGGGCCTGCCGCTGCTGTGGGTGGTGCTCACGCTGATGGAGAAGACCGGCGACCTGTGGTGGCTGTACGCCTGGCTGGTGTGGAGCGGCTTCCAGCTGCTCATGATGGTGCTGTACCCGACCGTGATCGCACCGATGTTCAACAAGTTCTCGCCGCTGCAGGACGAAAGCCTGAAGCAGCGCATCGAAGGGCTGATGCAGCGCGTCGGCTTCGCATCCAAGGGCCTGTTCGTGATGGACGGTTCCAGGCGCAGCGCGCACGGCAATGCGTACTTCTCGGGCTTTGGCGCCAACAAGCGCATCGTGTTCTTCGATACCCTGCTGGAGCGCCTGGCGCCGCAGGAGATCGAGGCGGTGCTGGCGCACGAACTGGGCCACTTCAAGCTGCGCCACATCGTCAAGCGCATCGTCGTGATGTTCGCGCTGTCGCTCGGCTTCCTGGCGCTGCTCGGCTACCTCAAGCAGCAGGAGTGGTTCTACTCCGGACTGGGCGTGACGCCCTGGCCGTTCGCACAGAACGACGCCATGGCGCTGATTTTGTTCATGCTGGTGCTGCCTGTGTTCACGTTCGTGCTGTCGCCGCTCACCTCGATCACCTCGCGCAAGCACGAGTTCGAGGCCGACGCGTTCGCGGCCCGGCATGCGGATGGCGGCGACCTGGTCTCGGCGCTGGTCAAGATGTACGAGGATAACGCGTCCACCCTCACGCCCGATCCGCTGCACTCGGCCTTCTACGATTCGCACCCGCCGGCATCGGTGCGCATCCAGCACCTGAACATGGCGGCCGCATGAAGCTCACCGAACAACGCTGCAGCCGCGACGCCGCGGCCCTGTCCGGCGACGACATCGCCGCCCTGCTCCCGCAACTCGACGGCTGGTCCGTCGATGGCGCCAGCCTGGTGCGCGAATTCGGCTTCAGGAACTACCACGAGACCATGGAATTCGTGAACGCGCTCGCGTGGGTCTCGCACACCGAGGACCACCACCCGGAACTGGTGGTGAGCTACAAGGCGTGCAGGGCACGCTACAACACCCACTCGGCGGGCGGCGCGATCTCGCGCAACGACTTCATCTGCGCAGCCAAGGCCGATGCCCTGTACCGCCAGCGGGCAGGCGCATGAGCGCCGCGCTGACCGGCACCATCATCGCCGCCCATGGCCGCCACTACCTGGCGGAAGTCGACGGCCGCCTGCTCCAGAGCGTCACGCGCGGCAAGAAGACCAACGTGGCGGTCGGCGACCTGGTGCACCTGAAAATGACATCGGCCGACCAGGCCGTGATCGAATCGATCGCCGAGCGCAAGACGCTGCTGTACCGCTCGGACCAGTACAAATCGAAGCTTCTGGCGGCCAACCTGACGCGCCTGTTCATCGTGGTGGCGACCGAGCCAAGCTTCGCGGACGACCTGGTCTCGCGCTCGCTGGTGGCGGCCGAAGCTGCCGGCATCGACGCGCACCTCATCCTGAACAAGGTGGATGTGGAGGAGCAGCTGCCGCGCGCGCGCGAACGCATCGGCGTGTACGGCGCGCTGGGCTACCCGGTGCACGAGCTGTCGGCACGCGCGCATCCGCAGCACGCGGTCGACACCCTGATGCCGCTGCTGGAGGGCCAGTCCTCGATCTTCATCGGCCAGTCCGGCATGGGCAAGTCCTCGCTCATCAACCTGCTGGTGCCCGACGCTGAGATCGCCACGCGCGAGATTTCGGCCGCCCTCGACACCGGCAAGCACACCACCACCTTCACCCGCCTGTACCGGCTGCCGAACGGCGGCTCGGTGATCGATTCGCCAGGCTTCCAGGAATTCGGCCTGTACCACCTGTCCGAAGGCATGCTGGAACGCGCCTTCCGCGATTTCGCGCCTTACCTGGGTGGCTGCAAGTTCTATAACTGCCGCCACCTGAGCGAGCCGCAGTGCGCGGTGCTGGGCGCGGTCGAGGAAGGCAAGATCGCGCGCATGCGCCACACTCTTTACGCGCAGCTGCTGCACGAATCCTCGCAAACCCTCTACTAGCGGTTCACAAGCGGCCCTTTCTCTCCTAGAATCGGCGGACGCGCGCTACCGAAGAGATCGCATGGAACGTTTTACTGTCGAAGACAATGTGCTCGAGTGGGAAAAAGAACTGCCCACGCTGAACGGCAATGCGCGCATCGCCACGCTCGTTCAGCTGGCCTGGCACTTGCGCCAGCGCGACTACCAGCGCTCGCTCGACCTGTCCAGGCAGGCGCTGGCCCTGCTGTCCGTCTCCACCATTCCGAAACCCGAGGCCGAGCGCATCCGCCTGCGCTTGGCGCTGGTGCGCGCCGGCACCATGCGGCTCGAAGGGCATCTCGATAGCGCCCAGGCCGAGGTCGAGCGCCTGCTGCGGGGCTGGGATGCCATCGGCGACCCGCTGGGCAGCAGCGATACGCACTGGACGATGTCCTGGATCGCGATCGACCGCGGCGACCACGCCCGCAGCGACCGCGAGCTTGTCCTGGCAGCGCAGCGCGCACGCGACGGCAATGACGACGTGCGCGCCGAGATTGCGGAAGCGGCGATCGCACGCTGGGCGGTGCTGCACGACCGCAGTTCGGCGGTGGCCAGGTGGGGCGAGCGCCTGACGCCCGAAGCCGCCCGGGCCGCGCCGCCAGCGCTGGCGACCTGGATCTACGACTATCTCGCACTGGCGGCCGGCGAAGCGGGCGAGTTCGCGGAGTCGGCCGGCTACTTCATCCACAGCTACGAGGCGGCGCTGCAGACCGGCCAGCTGCGCGCCGCGATCACCGCCGCGAGCAACGTGGGCGAATGCTTCACCTCCCTGAACGACCACCAGTCCGCGCTCGAATGGCTGCAGCGCGGGCTCGACCTGGCGCGCCCGACCGGACTGCCGCGCGACGTCGGCGGCTGCCTGATGAACACCGCCGACACGCTGCGCCGCCTCGGCAAGCTGGCCACCGCACGCACCATGCTGGACGAGGCGTTGGCGATCCTGCGTCCGCTCGCCAACGGGCGCGACTACGCGCTTGCCTTGCGCTACCTCGGCGAGCTGTGCCTGGACCAGAAGGATTTTTCCGGCGCGTTGGACGCGTTCCAGCGCCTGGACGAACGCGCGCTGGCACTGGACCAGGCCGACATGCGCAGCGCGGCGCTGCGCGGACAGGCGCATGCCCTGTCCCGCCTCGGAAAAGCCGTCCTCGCCCGCGACGCGGCGCTGGAAGCGGAGGCCCTGGCGCACGCCCACGAACACAGCCACAACCGCATCGCGGCGCTGCGCGAGCTGGCGGCGATCCACGCCAGCCACCACCTGCCGCCACCGGACGGCATGACTGCGCCGACGGCCGCCTTGCACTACCTGGAAGCCGCGCTCGCAGTAGGACAGGCGCTCGACGACTTCCTGGTGCCAGGCGAGCTGCTCGACGCCATGGCCGCCGAGCATGCGGCGCTGGGCGACTACCGCCGCGCATGGGAAGTCGCCTCGGAAGCATCCGCCATGCGCGACCGCACCCACAGCCGCGAAGCCGCCAGCCGAGCCGCCGCAATGCGCGTGCATAACCAGACCGACCGTGCCCGCAACGAAGGACAGCACCTGCGCCGCCTGGCCGAGTCGGAAGCACGCCGCGCCGAAGTCCTGCAGCGCACCAGCAGCACGCTCGAGCGCCTGTCCGCGATCGGCCGCGAAGTCACCGCGCAGCTGGAACCCGCCGCCGTGTTCGATGCGCTGAACCGGCACATCCACGGGCTGCTCCCCGCCACCACCTTCGCCATCTACCTGACCGATCCGGACGGCACCATGCTGGTACGCGCGTTCGGCGTCGAGCTGGGCCAGCCAATGGCGCATAACTCGTTCTCGCTCTCGAACCCGATCGCGAACACCGTGCGCTGCCTGAAGGAGCGCCGGGAGATTTACATCGGCAACTTCGCCGAGTCGCCGCACCGCAACCTCGTCCCAGGCACCGTCGACACCCAGACCGCGCTGTTCGCGCCCCTGATCGCCGGCGAGCGAACGATCGGCGTGATGACCGTGCAGTCTTGCGAAACCGATGCCTACGGCGACATCGAGCGGCTGGTGTTCCGCACCCTGTGCGCCTACGGCGCGATCGCGCTCGACAACGCGCGTGCCTACACCCAGCTGCGCGACGCCCAGTCCCAGCTGGCAGCCAAGGAAAAGCTGGCCGCGCTGGGCGCCCTGATGGCCGGCGTCGCGCACGAACTGAACACCCCGATCGGCAACAGCCTGCTGATCGCCAGCACCCTGCAGGACCGTACCGCGGAGCTGGCGAAGATGACGCAAACGGGCACGCTGCGCCGTTCGGAGCTGGAGCGCTATATCGCCGACGCCACCCACGCATCGGAACTGGCCCTGCGCGGCCTGACCAGCGCGGCGTCCCTGGTCAACAGCTTCAAGCAGGTGGCAGTGGACCGCACTACCGAGCAGCGGCGCAGCTTCGACCTGCGCCAGGTGTGCGAGGAGATCGTCGCCACCATGATGAACCGCGTGCGCGCGGCCGGCCATGCCATCGCCATCGAGGTCCCGTCCGGGCTGGTGCTCGACAGCTATCCGGGACCGTTCGGCCAGGTGATCACCAACTTCATCAACAACGCCCTGCTGCACGCCTTCGAAGGACGGCAAGACGGGCGCATGTGGCTGACCGGCCGCCAGCTGGGAGACGGCCGCATCGAGGTGCAGTTCGGCGACGATGGCAGCGGCATCCCGCGCGAGAACCTTGGCCGCATCTACGACCCCTTCTTCACCACCAAGCTGGGTCAGGGCGGCAGCGGGCTGGGACTGTCGATCAGCTACAACATCGTCACCGCGCTGCTGGGCGGCCAGGTGCGGGTGGCGAGCGGCGCCGGCGGCACCACCTTTACCCTCGAACTCCCGCTGGCGGCTCCCGCCAGCGCGCAAGCGGAGACCGAACCGATCTACTGAACGTCCATCCACGGCCCGAACGACGTCGCCCTGCCGCGAAGTCATGCCGGGCGACGCCAGGTGTGCGCGCGCACGTGCGCTGCACGGTTTTCCTGTTTTGCACCCGGCTTTGCCAAACCCCGTATAATTGACGGGCTAACAGCTTAGAAAGATCGTCCGCGCCCTGCCGCGGGCTGACCACCCCGTCTCTATGACAACCAACAAACCGATCAGGCACTTCCTCCAGTTCTCGGACTTCACGCGTGAAGAATTCGAGTACGTGATCAAGCGCGCCGCCATCATCAAGCACAAATTCAAGAACTACGAGATCTACCATCCCCTGGTCGACCGTACCCTCGTCATGGTGTTCGAGAAGAACTCGACCCGCACCCGCCTCTCGTTCGAGGCCGGCATGCACCAGCTGGGCGGCGCGGCGATCTACCTGAATACCCGCGACTCGCAGCTCGGCCGCGGCGAACCGGTGGAGGACGCCGGCCAGGTCATGTCGCGCATGTGCGACATCATCATGGTGCGCACCTTCGGCCAGGAGATCATCGAGCGCTTCGCAGCGCACTCGCGCGTCCCCGTCATCAACGGGCTGACCAACGAGCACCACCCGTGCCAGGTGCTGGCCGACGTGTTCACTTATTACGAACACCGCGGGTCGATCACCGGCAAGACCGTGGCCTGGATTGGTGACGCCAACAACATGCTGTATTCGTGGCTGCAGGCCGCCGAAGTGTTCGGGTTCCACCTGAACGTGGCGACGCCCAAGGGCTACGACATGGACATGGCGCTGGTGAACACCGACCGCTATACCGTATTCGACGATCCGCGCGACGCCTGCAATGGCGCGGACCTGGTCAACACCGACGTGTGGACCAGCATGGGCTACGAAAAGGAAAACGCCGAACGCCTCCGGGCCTTCGCCGGTTTCATCGTGGACGACGAGAAGATGGCGCGCGCCCACAAGGACGCGCTGTTCATGCACTGCCTGCCCGCGCACCGCGGCGAGGAAGTTGCGGCCAGCGTCATCGACGGCCCGCAGTCGGTCGTCTGGGACGAGGCGGAAAACCGCCTGCACGTCCAGAAGGCCCTGATCGAATACCTGCTGCTCGGACAGCTCCCAGACTAATCTCCCCTCCCTACGGAAACACCATGAGCGACGTTAAAAAAGTAGTGCTTGCCTATTCGGGCGGCCTTGACACATCCGTCATCCTGAAATGGCTGCAGGATAACTACAAGTGCGAGATCGTGACCTTCACCGCGGACCTCGGCCAGGGCGAAGAGCTTGAGCCGGCCCGCGCCAAGGCGATCAAGTTCGGCATCAAGCCAGAAAACATCTACATCGACGACGTGCGCGAGGAATTCGTGCGCGACTTCGTGTTCCCGATGTTCCGCGCGAACACCGTGTACGAAGGCGAATATCTGCTCGGCACCTCGATCGCGCGCCCGCTGATCGCCAAGCGCCTGATCGAGATCGCCAACGAGACCGGCGCGGACGCCATCTCGCACGGCGCCACCGGCAAGGGCAACGACCAGGTGCGCTTCGAGCTGGGCGCCTATGCGCTCAAGCCGGACGTCAAGATCATCGCCCCATGGCGCGAGTGGGACCTGCTGTCGCGCGAGAAGCTGCTCAAGTACGCGGAAGACGCAGGCATCGACATCGACATGAAGCACAAGGCCGGCGGCGCGCCATACTCGATGGACGCCAACCTGCTGCACATCTCGTTCGAAGGCCGCCACCTGGAGAATCCGGAAGCGGAAGCCGAGGAATCGATGTGGCGCTGGACCGTCAGCCCGGAAGCGGCGCCTGACCAGGCCGAGTACCTCGACGTCGAATACGAACAGGGCGACATCGTCGCGCTGAATGGCACGCGCATGTCGCCGGCCACCGTGCTGGCGGAACTGAACCGCCTGGGCGGCAAGCACGGTATCGGCCGCCTCGACCTGGTCGAGAACCGCTATGTGGGCATGAAGTCGCGCGGCTGCTACGAGACGCCCGGCGGCACCATCATGCTGAAGGCGCACCGCGCGATCGAATCGATCACGCTGGACCGCGAAGTGGCGCACCTGAAGGACGACCTGATGCCGCGCTACGCCTCGATGATCTACAACGGCTACTGGTGGGCGCCCGAGCGCGTCGCGCTGCAAACCCTGATCGACCACACGCAGCAAAGCGTGAACGGCTGGGTGCGCGTGAAGCTCTACAAGGGCAACGTGATCGTGGTCGCGCGCGACTCGAAGACCGACTCGCTGTTCGACAAGAACATCGCCACCTTCGACGACGACTTCGGCGCCTACAACCAGGCCGACGCCGGTGGCTTCATCAAGCTGAACGCGCTGCGCATGCGCATCGCCGCCGTCGCTCGCGCCAAGCGCAAGTAACAGAGAGCGTCCGCCAACAAGACCGCCCTTCGGGGCGGTTTTTTTTATGCGCGTCCCGAAGCGTGCGTTATTGAGCACGGAATTTCTTTGTGATATTGTCAATTGGAACGTTTTTTTGCCAACCACAATGAGGAAACCCATGAAACGTGCCGCCCTCCGTGCCCTGTCCGTCGTCGTGCTCGCCCTCGCCGCCCACACGGCAGCTGCGAACAACATTGCCTACCTCTCGTCCTCGAACGGATACATGCTGCACAACAGCGGCGGCAGCGCAGTGACGGCGGACTGGCGCGGCCAATCCGCGCTGGAAGGTTTCTCGGGCTACGGCCAGATCCGCCTGAACGGCCAGTGCCTGGGCGGCAAGGACAACCAGCCGCTGCGCTGGGAAGGCTGCCGCGGCGGCGACAAGAGCCAGGTGTGGGCCTTCAATAACGGCAAACTCAACAATGAACTGGGCTGGTGTGCCGACGTCGAAGGCGGCCGCAACGGCGCCGGCGTGCGCGTGCTGGCCTGGAACTGCAGCGGTTCGAGCAACCAGCGCTGGAAGGCGCACCAATTGCAGTCCGCGCAGTCGGTCGCGGCCCGGCTCGGCAATTCCGCAGCCGGCAAGACGCTGGTCGATACTGCGCGCGTGGCCCGTCCCGGAGAAGTCATCAGCCTGGCGACCGGTCGCGTGGTCTCGGCCGGCGGCGCCAACGCAGTGGCGGCCGGCGGAGCGAACGTGATCGCGGCCGGTGGCGGCAACGTCGTCTCGGCTGGCGGGGGCAACTGATGCGTGCGATCCCGGCGATGATGCTCGCGCTGGGGTCGGCGCTGGGCAGCGCTGCCGTGCAGGCAGCGCCGCTGACGCCCAACAGCGGGCCGCTGGCCGTGTCCGGTGAGCTGGCGGAAGGCGGCAGCGCCATCGGCCGCTTCGACGTCCAGGCGCTGCTCAAGGACGGCAATTTCACCGGCGCCGCGACGGTGACGGTGGACGGCAGTTCGGTCTCCGGGCCGCTGCTGGCAAACCGCAGCTACCTGGAAAATGGCCGCTGTTAT
Organism: Pseudoduganella sp. GCM10020061; assembly: GCF_042683405.1. Lineage (NCBI taxonomy): Bacteria > Pseudomonadati > Pseudomonadota > Betaproteobacteria > Burkholderiales > Oxalobacteraceae > Pseudoduganella > Pseudoduganella sp. GCM10020061. The sequence goes on from NZ_JBHUJS010000002.1 coordinate 431,441, forward strand.
TTTCGCGTCGAGAACGGCCGGGCACGCGCCGAGATCTCCGGCAGGTGCGACAGCGCGGGCCTGGAGGGCCGTTTCGAGACCTTCATCCCCGGCCTGGGCCTGAAAACCGGTATCTCCCGGGCTGCCTTCACGCTGGCGGGTGGCGAATCGGCCACCGCGCCTGCCGCATCCGGCAAGCTGCCCGGCGGGAAGCTGACGTGCGCCTTCAATGAACCGAAGGTGAGCTTCAAATGGGGCGAGCCGACCCAGTACAGCCTGCAGTATTCGAATATGGTCAGCCTGACGCTCGATGCCGGAGGCACTTACGCGGCCGGCTCCGGCAAGGGCGGCCGATACACCAGGCAGGGCGGCAAGATCCGGCTGGAATCGGGTCCGTGGGCGGGCGCCATCGGCTCGCTGGAAAACGACCGCTCGGGCACGCCCGCCGTGGTGTTCCACATCGAAGAGAACCGCCGCGCGGACGGCGTGCACCTGGTCGACCCCTACACCACGCGCTGCACCAGGGCGCGCTGACCAGGACGGGGCAGCGGACGGGCTGCCCTTTTCTTTTGCGTGCTAGCCGCCCTGCTCCGACCGCAGCACCTGCAGCTTCGTTTTCTTCCCCTGGCGGTAGGTGTACAGCGTGAGCGCGGCGTTGCGCAGGTCTCCCTTCTGGTCGAACGCGATCGTCCCGGTGATGCCCTCGTGCCGGATCTTCGCCAGCACCGGCAGGAACTTGCGCGGGTCGGACGACTGCGCCTGCTGCATGGCCGCCGCGAACACCATCACGCCGTCGTAGGCGTAGGGCGCGTAGGTCTGCAGCGGAATCCCGTAGCGCTGGCGGTAACGCTCTACGAAGGCCGTGAACACGGCCTCCTGCGGCCCGGTCACGCCGCCGGCGACGGCGCAGAACACGCGGTCTTCGCCCAGCGCGTCACCGGCGAGCACCGGCAGCTTTTCCGAGCAAACCCCGTCGCCCGCGACCAGGCGCGCCCTGATCCCCAGCGCCTTCATCTGCTTGAGCATGGGACCGGCCACGGCGTCCATGCCGCCGTAGAAGATCACGTCGGGCTTGCGCGCGCGGATCTGCGTCAGGATCGCGTTGAAGTCGGTCGCCTTGTCGTTGGTGAACTGGCGGCTGATGATGGTGGCGCCATTGCCGGCCCGCCTGACCTCCTTCACGAACTGGTCGGCCAGGCCCTGCCCGAACGCGGTGCGGTCGTCGATGACGGCGATGTTCCTGGCCTTGAGCGTGTCGACCGCATAGCGCGCCAGCGTGCGGCCGATCAGGTTGTCGTTGGCGACCACCCGGAATGCCGTCTTGTAGCCCTGCTGCGTATACAGCGGCGTGGTCGCTGCCGGCGATATCTGCGGGATGCCGGCGTTGGCGTAGATCTTGGAGGCGGGGACGGTGGTGCCTGAATTCAGGTGGCCCACCACCGCCGCCACGCGCGCATCGACCAGCTTTTGCGCCACCGCCGTGCCGGTCTTCGGGTCGCCCGCATCGTCTTCCGCGGCCAGGCGCCACGTGACTTTGCTGCCGCCGATGGTGATGCCCTTGGCGTTCAGGTCCTCGATCGCCATGCGCGCGCCGTTCTCGATGTCCTTGCCGAGGTGGGCGCCGGGACCGGACAGCGGCGAGGCCGCGCCGATCAGGATGTCGGTCCGGGCCAGGACGGATGGCGCGACGGCGAGGGACAGCAACGACGACAGGATCACGGCGGACGGACGCATGGCAGCCTTTCTGGGTGGGATGCCGCCGATTGTACTCAGCGTGGCGGAATCGGACAATTTATGGCCGATTCCGCCAAATTCACTGGGCTGCCCTCAGGTCAGATGAAGACCGGTTCCGGCTCCAATAGAACGCCAAAGCGCGCCTGAACGTCGGCCTGGATGGCGCGCGCGAGCGCGACCACGTCGGCCCCGGTCGCGCCGCCGCGGTTGACCAGCACCAGCGCCTGTTTTTCGTACACGCCGGCGTTGCCAAGCGATTTGCCCTTCCAGCCGCACTGGTCGATCATCCAGCCGGCCGCCAGCTTCTCGGTGCCGTCTGCCTGCGGATAGTGGACCAGCGTGGGGAACTGCTCCAGCAATGCGGCGCACTGCCCTGCCTGCACCACCGGATTCTTGAAGAAGCTGCCCGCATTCCCGATCACTGCCGGGTCGGGCAGCTTGCGGCTGCGAATGGCGATCACCGCATCGCTGACCGCGCGCGGGCCGGGCGCCTGCACGCCCTCCAGCTCGCGCGCCAGCTCGGCGTAGCGCAGATTGGGCTGCCAGTCGTTGGGCAGCGCGAACGTCACGTCCAGCACGATCAGCCCCGCCCCGGCGGCATGCTTGAAGATGCTGTCGCGGTAGCCGAAGCGGCACTCAGGCCCCGTCAGGGTGCGCACCTGGCCGGTCGCGGTATCGAACGCGGTCAGCGAATGGAAGCTGTCCTTGATCTCGGCGCCGTAGGCACCGATGTTCTGGATCGGCGCCGCGCCCACCGTGCCTGGAATGAGCGACAGGTTTTCCAGCCCGCCCAGGCCCTGCTCCAGCGTCCACAGCACGAAGCGGTGCCATTGTTCGCCAGCGGCGGCGCGCACCAGGGTGACATCGCCATCGCGCGCGAGCACCTCCCGGCCGGCGCCGCACATGTGGAGGACCAGGCCGTCATAGTCCCCGGTCAGCAGGAGGTTGCTGCCGCCGCCCAGCACCAGGCGCGGCATGGCGGACAGGGCAGGATCGGCGAAAACGGCACGCAGGTCGTCCGCGCTTTCTACCCGCAGGTAGTGGCGCGCACGGGCATCGATACCGAAGGTGTTGAGCTGGCGGAGGGAGAAACTATGCTGGATCAAGGAAAGTTGCATGGGAGACCGTAAATTTTCGCTCAATTATAGTGGGAACCCTCTAAATGTCGTCCGTTGTCGATTAAAATACCGGGATCGTCATTTTGGCAAGACAAAGGAATGAATTATGCCGTCGTTTGATGTTGTCTCCGAAGCGGACATGGTCGAAGTGCGCAACGCCATCGACCAGACCAACAAGGAAATCACCACCCGTTTCGATTTCAAAGGCAGCGACGCGCGCGTCGAGCAGAAGGAAAACGACCTGACCGCCTACGCGGACTCGGAGTTCCAGCTCACCCAGGTCAAGGATGTCATGACCAACAAGCTGGCCAAGCGCAAGGTCGATGTGCGCTTCCTCGACGAGGGCAAGGTCGAAAAAATCGGTGGCGACAAGGTCAAGCAGGTCATCAAGATCAAGAACGGGATCGAGGGCGACACCGCCAAGAAGATCGTCCGCGTGATCAAGGACAGCAAGATGAAAGTGCAGGCAAGCATCCAGGGCGACGCGGTGCGCGTGCAGGGTGCCAAGCGCGACGACCTGCAGGCAGCGATGCAGTTGCTGCGCAAGGAAGTTCCGGACACGCCGCTGGAATTCAACAATTTCCGCGACTAAGGTCCGGCAGCAAACAGCAACAAAGGATTTGAATGAAATGCGTTGACGATTTCCGCCTGAAGCTGGGCGGCAAGGAATATGTGCCGATCATGATCGGCGGCATGGGTGTAGATATCTCGACCTCCGAGCTGGCGCTGGAAGCGGCGCGCCTGGGCGGCATCGGCCACATTTCCGATGCCATGGTGCCCGACGTGTCGGACCGCAAGTTCGACACGACGTTCGTGAAGGACAAGACCAAGACCTACAAGTTCAATATCAACAATATGGACAAGTCGGTGGTCAAGTTCGACCTCGAACGCCTGGCCGAAGCGACCCGCCTGCACGTGGGCTCGACCATGCAGGCCAAGCAGGGCAACGGCCTGATCTTCGTGAACTGCATGGAAAAGCTGACCATGAACGCGCCGCGCGAGACGCTGCAGACGCGCATGTCGGCGGCCCTGGACGCGGGCATCGACGGCATCACCATGTCGGCCGGCCTGCACCTCGGTTCGTTCGCGCTGATCGCCGACCATCCGCGCTTCCGCGACGCCTTCCTGGGCATCATCGTGTCCTCGGTGCGCGCGCTGCAGCTGTTCCTGCGCAAGGTTTCCAAGCTCAACCGCCTGCCCGACTACATCATCGTCGAAGGCCCGCTCGCAGGCGGCCACCTCGGCTTCGGCATGGAAGACTGGAAGGACTACGACCTGCACACCATCATGGACGAGATCCACGCGTTCATGAAGGCCGAGCAGCTGGACATTCCGCTGATCGCCGCGGGCGGCATCTTTACCGGCAGCGACGCCGTGAGCTTCCTGGAAAAAGGCGCGGGCGGCGTACAGGTGGCGACCCGTTTCACCGTGACGCACGAATGCGGCCTGCCGGCCGACGTGAAGCAGGAATACTTCAAGGCAAGCGAAGAGGACATCATCGTCAACGGCGTCTCGCCGACGGGCTATCCGATGCGCATGCTGAAGAACACGCCTGCGATCGGTTCGGGCATCCGTCCGGGCTGCGAGTCGTATGGCTACCTGCTGGACGCGACCGGCAACTGTTCCTACATCAACTCGTACAACCGCGAGGTGCTGGCCAATCCGGACGCCAAGCAGGTAGTGGTGATGGACAAGACTTGCCTGTGCACGCACATGCGCAACTTCAATTGCTGGACCTGCGGCCACTACACCTACAAGCTGAAGGACACCACGCACAAGCGCGCGGACGGCACTTACCAGGTTCTGTCTGCCGAGCACGTGTTCAAGGACTACCAGTTCAGCGTCAACAACGAAATCGCGCTGCCCGAGCGCGAAGAAGCCGCCGCCTGACCAGGCGCGGCGTTCCCGCTGGACCTGCCCCGGCCATTCGGCCGGGGACGTCCGCGCGGGGCCATCACATCATTCCATTTCCCAATAAAATCTGCACCAGCCCAAGCGCTGGAACCGCAGACAATTTCCAACAGTCTCGGCATTTCCGCGACACAACACTTTAAGAAGAGCTATGCTGAATTACCCCTTTCGGAGTAATCAACATGAACTCGCCGCACGCCGCACCGTCCCCGCCTTCCCCTAGCAGTTTCCCCCATTTTTTCCACCCGACTATCCGCTGCAATCCCGGCTATTGCCTACGGCTAAGTCAATCCAGGTTCGCTTCCTGACATCGCGCAGGCCGAGGTCCCACGCGCTGAGTAGCATTCCCAGAAGCCGTTATTTTCCGCGCCAGAATCAGGGCGCCATTTATTTCAAGATACCAAGCCGGAGCATCAATCATGACCCCACACCGCGCCCAGCGAACCGCCAGCATTGCCGCCCTTCTCGCCTTCAGCCTTGCGCTACTTGTTCCGCATCAAGCCTATGCACAGGCAACGGGGCGAACGACCGTGGGTGCACTCACCTACACGCTGGTCGACCTCGACCCGCTCGACGGGATCACTCCCTCGTTGCAGTTCAAGCCAATGCCCTATGTTCCGGCGCCCGGACAGGAGATCGAAGGCCCACGCGTCAGCACCATGTACAGCGATGGCGACGCGTTCCAACACGTGGAGCGCTTCGGCACGGGCACCGGGGTGCTGGGCCAGGGCTTCGCGCGCGATGACAACCTGTCCATTACCGGCGTGCTGAGCGGCCGCGGCGATGCCCTGTCGCACCAGATCGAGATCAACGCGTTCGCACAGACCGACGGCAGCACCGTGCGCTCCGGGACGTCCAGCGTGTACACGGGAAGGCTGGAGTTCGACCTCTCGCCGAACACGGCGGTGGTGTTCGACCTGACGGTGGATGTCGAGGGCAACCTGGTGCATGGGCCGGAACTGCACGAGTTCTACCAGTCGGCCGTGACCTTGTACCTCGCGATCGGCAACTCGCCGTTTCCTGGATTCGACAGCCAGTACCGGCAGTACACGGCAAACACCTTGCCGGAGTTCGGCGGACAGCGCAGCCTCGACATCACGGAAATGCTCAGTGTGTCGTACCAGAACCTTGGACCGAACACCGTGAGCGGATTTACCTCCTTCGACGCATGGGGCCAGGCGTACGCCGGCCCGCTGCCCCCACCGATTCCCGAGCCGCGGATGCTGCCCATGCTGGCGGCGGGCCTGTTCATCGTCGGCTGGTGGTCGCGCCGCCGCCGGCCATCCTGACCGGCCGTAAGGAGCACACCAGGCACATCCCAGGATGTGCTTTTTTTATTCCTGTGCGGTTTTTCGCCACTATCCTGCAGCGCAGGCCGCGATTCCGACAGGCTGTCGCAATCGGCTGGCCCGGGTTCGGGCACCGCGCTACAGTTGCATCGTCCCAACAGTAGTGTCATTGTTATTATCTTTTCTACGAGCAATCGCAGCGCTGGCCTTACACTCGCCGATTGCACTGCTGAAGAAACGGAAATCGAAACATCATGGAACAAGGGCGCACACATCTCTCGACAGTAGGCTCGATCCTGGCCTGGCTCCACCGCGCCTTCGACGCCGTGGCCACCTGGGTCACCCAGCTGTCGTGGTGGAAGTTCCTGCTGTTCGCATCGCTGTCGCTGATCGCGGCGACCATCCTGCAGGACGAACTGTTCTCCGGTCCGGTCGAAGAAATCGTCGTGCATGACGAGCGCAACGGGCGCGGCCGTCCGGAAACGCAGATCATGATCGACGACCGCGGCATCCACTTCAATCCCGGCAAGCAACGCGCGCCCGGAGCGCCGGCCGCCGAAGCGCCGGCCGCCGAGGCGCCGCCCGAGTTGCCGGAAGTCCCGGTAGCGCCCGTCGCGCCGCGGCCGGGCGCGGCCGGCGACGTCCACATTCCCCTGCCGCCGCAGATCGGCGAAGAGCTCTCGATCGCGATCGAACAGGCGGTCGAGGACGCTGCCGAGCAGAAGGTCACCCGCTACCACAAGCAGGCGTCGACCTGGTTCCGCAGCTTCGTCCTGCTGCTGCTGATCGCGCTGTTTGCCACCAAGGCGCTGGTGGGCGGCAAGAAGCGCGCCGAACTGCAAAGCCGCGAGGCCACCGAAGCGGCAGAACGCGAGTCGATGCACCGCCAGCTGTCCGAGGCCAAGATGCAGATGATGCAGGCGCAGGTCGAGCCGCACTTCCTGTTCAACACGCTCGCCTCCGTCGAGCACCTGATCGAAACCGACCCGCCGCGCGCTTCGGCCATGCAGCGCAGCCTGATCCAGTACCTGCGCGCCGTGCTGCCGCAGATGCGCGACAACAACGTGGTTACCAACCTGGGACGCGAGGCCGACATGGTGCGCGCCTACCTGAACCTGCTGAAGATGCGGATGGAAGAGCGCCTCACCGTCAGCATGGAAGTGCCGGAATACCTGCGCAGCGCGGCGTTCCCGCCGATGATGCTGCAATCGCTGGTGGAAAACGCAATCAAGCACGGCCTGGAATGCAAGCCGGAAGGCGGCACCCTGCGCATCTTTGCCGACGTGGTGGGCGAGCGCCTGCGCGTGATCGTCAGCGACAACGGTGTCGGCTTCGGCATGGTGCCGAGCACGGGCACCGGAACGGGGCTCACCAACATCCGCGAGCGCCTGAAAATGCTGTTCGGCGAGCGCGCCACGCTGCGCATCGGCCCCAACGAGCCGACCGGCGTCGTGGCCACCATCGAAGTGCCTTACCAGCCGGCGAAATAGCCTGGGCGACGGCGGCCCCGCTTATTGCCTATTCGGGCAAATCGTTGAATAATGACCTACCCAAAATTACAACAAGCACCATCATGCCGACCGCAATCATTGCTGATGACGAAAGACTGATGCGCGACCAGCTGCGCATGCGCTTGAACCAGGTGTGGCCGGAACTCGAGATCGTCGGGGAAGCCAAGAACGGCGAAGAAGCCGTCGACCTGGTCCGCGAGCTCAAGCCCGACCTCACCTTCCTCGATATCCGCATGCCGGGCAAGACCGGCATGGAGGCCGCGCGCGACATCGGCAGCGCCAGCAATATCGTGTTCGTGACCGCCTACGACCAGTATGCGGTGGAAGCGTTCGAACGCGGCGCCATCGACTACGTGCTGAAACCGCCCGAGCCCGAGCGCCTGGGCGTGACCGTGGAACGCCTGAAGGAGCGCCTGGCCGCACCGAAGGCTGCCTCCGCCGCGCCGGACGTCACGGCCATCCTGTCGCAACTGGCCGAGAAGATCGCCGCCCCGAAACCGAAACACCTGCAATGGATCCAGGCCAGCATCGGCTCGGACCTGCGCATGATTCCGGTCGAGGAGATCCTGTTCTTCCGCTCCGACGAAAAATACACCTGCGTTCAGACCGAGAAGTTCGAGGCGCTGATCCGCAAGCCGGTGCGCGACCTGGCCGATGAGCTCGACCCCTCGCTGTTCTGGCAGATCCACCGCGCCACGCTGGTCAACGTGAACGCCATCGAAGGCGTGACGCGCGACCTGCGCGGCCGTCACCTGGTCATGGTCAAGGGCCGCCCGGAGAAGCTCGAAGTCAGCCGCAGCTTCCTGCACCTGTTCAAGCAGATGTAACGCCCCGAAATGGGGACCGAAATGGGGACAGACCCCATTTTGGGCTCGCTGGTCAACGTGAACGCCATCGAAGGCGTGACGCGCGACCTGCGCGGCCGTCACCTGGTCATGGTCAAGGGCCGCCCGGAGAAGCTCGAAGTCAGCCGCAGCTTCCTGCACCTGTTCAAGCAGATGTAACGCCCCGAAATGGGGACAGACCCCATTTTCGAAATGGGGTCTGTCCCCATTTTGGGTTTCCCCTCTTTGCTGCTCCGCAAGGCACTGCGGCTCCTGCCGGCGTAAGCTGGACTCCGGAGCCTCGACCATGCCCAACACAGTCCATCAATTCCGAGTTGGCGGCCGCCGTGCCAGCGACGAGGTGTCACACGCCCAGCTGCGGCAGTTGTCCGCTGCCCTCCAGACCATTCGCGAACACGAGCGCACCCACATCGCGCGCGAACTGCACGACGATACGGCGCAGCTGCTGACCCTGCTGCGCATGGACCTGGCGCTGCTGATGCAGAACAAATCGCTGGCACCCGACGCGATCGACCTGATCGAAGGCATGGACAAGAACCTGATGGGCGCGATCACCTCGGTGCGGCGGATTGCGCGCAACCTGCGTCCGCGCGCGCTGGACGAAGGCGGCCTGTATTACGCGCTTCGCGCGCTCTGCACGGAGTTCAGCGAACGCAACGGCATCCGCTGCGGCTTTTTTGCCGATGAGGAGGAACTGCAGCTGGACGACGCCCTCAGCACGGCGGCCTACCGCATCGTGCAGGAGGGGCTGACCAATGTGGCGCGGCATGCCAAAGCGACCGAAGTGTCGGTCAGCGTGGGGCGATCCAATCATCACCTGCTGATTGGAATCGCCGACAACGGCAAGGGGATCGACCCGGTGGACATGGAAAAGCCCGAGTCGCTCGGGCTGGTGGGCATGCGCGAGCGGGTCTGGGCACTCGAGGGGGACATCAGCATCGGCCGCAACGAAGAGAGCGGGACGCGGATCGATATCTCCCTGCCGGTGCCGGGCTAACCTGCGCGCGTCCCGCAACCCGCCGCGTCGCTTATTTCAGGCGGCCGGTGAGCATCCAGTAGTGGTCGAGGCGCTCGATGCGCACTTCGCGCACGTGCGAAGCGAAACGCTTGCGCAGGCTGCTGTCGGCCGGGTAGTTGCGCAGCACCTCGTAGCGCTTGCCCGACGGCGCGGTAAAGATCTGGAAGGTGTTGCCTTCCAGGTCGGTGCGCGCGATCGGCGGCGTCTGTTCTTCCATGAAGTTGTCGTCGACCAGGATCAGCAGCACGTCCTTGCCAAGCCTGGCGCGCAGCTGCTTCAGGTATTTTTCCTGGTCCTCGCGCTTGATATGCGACCACAGGAAGCCGGCGAAGCACGCCGTAAAGCGGCCAGCCATGTCCGGCAGCGCGAACGCGTCGGCCTGCTGGAATTCCACGCTGGCGGCGTCGACCCGTTGGCGGGCCATCTCCAGCATCTCCGGGCTGGAGTCGATGGCGAGCACCGAATCGGCCGAGCACGCCAGCGTTTCGGTCCAGTAGCCGGTGCCGCAGCCCAGTTCCAGCACCTTGTGGTTGCTGACCAGCTCGGCGATGCGTTCGTGCAGTTCGTCCAGGTCATCCTGGCGGTCGGCATCCTCGTAGCGGCTGTCGTAGGTGGTGGCGATGTCCGCGTAGTAGGCGGCAAGCGTGTCTTGGTTCATAGTTTCTGTTTAGGTGTCGCTGGGGACAGTCCCCTACAACTCGTAGTTTTCCTTAACGCCGCTCATGGCCTGCTCGACCATCTTGCGGGTCAGAACCGGCGCGAGCAGTTCGATGAAGGTGTAAATGTAACTGCGCAGGTAGGCGCCCTGCTTGATCGCGATACGCGACACATTCATGCCGAACAGGTGCCCGACCGGGATCGCACGCAGGTTCTTGTCGCGCTCGGGGTCGAAGGCCATGCCCGCGATGATGCCTACGCCCATGCCCAGTTCCACATAGGTCTTGATCACGTCGGCGTCGATCGCTTCGAGCAGCACGTCCGGCTTCAGGTTGCGCAGGCCGAACGCATGGTCGATCTTGCTGCGGCCGGCGAAGGCGGCATCATAGGTGATGACCGGGAAACTGGCAATTTCTTCCAGCGAGAGCGCTTTCGAGCGCAGCAGCGGATGCTCGGCCGGCACCACCACCACGTGCTCCCACTGGTAGCACGGCAGCGTTACCAGCCCTTCGATGCTGGCGATCGATTCGGTCGCGATCGCGATGTCGGCCTGGTCGCGCGTCACCATCTCGGCGATCTGGCGCGGATTGCCTTGCAAAAGCGACAAGCGCACCTTCGGGTATTTCTGCATAAAGGCCTGCACCACCTTGGGTAGCGCATAGCGCGCCTGGGTGTGCGTGGTGGCGATGGTAAAGCTGCCGCTGTCCTGCGCGGCGTACTCCTTGCCGATGCGCTTGAGGCCGTCGATCTCCTGCATGATCAGCTCGACCGACTGCAGCACCAGCCTGCCCGGCTCGGTCAGGCCGCGGATGCGCTTGCCGTGGCGGGTAAAGATATCCACGCCCAGCTCCTCTTCCAGCTCGATGATCGCCTTGGACACGCCCGGCTGGGACGTGAACAGGGCCTTGGCGGCATCCGTCAGGTTGAAGTTCTGGCGCACGGCTTCGCGCACGAATCGTAGCTGGTGGAGGTTCATGCTGGGATGGTTGGGTTGCGCATGTTCGCTATTTTATAAGAATGCTTATGCCTCAGACGCATATAAGCAAATAAATTCTTAGTCGTTTGGAATAAAGCCACGGTTCTTTACCATGAAGGCATCATTGCACCAGGATCGCCCATGTATCGCTACGACCAGTATGACCACCTCATCGTCCGGGAACGGATTGCGCAGTACCGCGACCAGGTCCAGCGCCGCCTGAACGGGGAGCTGACGGAGGAAGAATTCCTGCCGCTGCGCCTGCAGAACGGCTTGTACATGCAGCGCCACGCCTACATGCTGCGCATCGCGGTGCCGTACGGCCTGCTGTCGTCCACGCAGGTGCGCAAGTTCGCCCACATCGCGCGCAAGTACGACCGCGGCTACGGCCACTTCACCACGCGCCAGAACATCCAATTCAACTGGATCGAGCTGGAAGACACTCCGGACATCCTGGCCGAGCTGGCCTCGGTCGAGATGCACGCGATCCAGACCTCGGGCAACTGCATCCGCAACGTCACCTCGGACCAATTCGCGGGCGTGGCGGCGGACGAACTGATCGATCCGCGCCCGTACGCGGAGATCCTGCGCCAGTGGAGCACCTTCCACCCCGAATTCATCGCCCTGCCCCGCAAGTTCAAGGTGGCGATCAACGGCGCGGTCGAGGATCGCGCCGCGGTGGCCGTGCACGACATCGGCCTGACCGTGGTGACCAACGACGCCGGCGAAGTGGGCTTCAGGGTGCTGGTCGGCGGAGGCCTTGGCCGCACGCCGATCATCGGCACCGTGATCCGCGAGTTCCTGCCGCGCGAGCACCTGCTCACCTACATCGAAGCGATCATGCGGGTCTATAACCTGTACGGCCGCCGCGACAACAAGTACAAGGCGCGCATCAAGATCCTGCTCAAGGCCATCGGCGCCGAGGAATTCACGCGCCAGGTCGAGGCGGAATGGGCCGACCTGAAAGGCAGCCCGTCCACGCTGACGCAGGAAGAAATCGAACGCATCCAGGCCTTCTTCCGCCCGCCCCAGTACAAGACGCTGCCGGCGCTCGACCCGCAAGCGGGGCGCGAGGACAACCGCGCGTTCGGCAACTGGTTGCGCCGGAACGTCAAGCCGCACAAGGTGCCGGGCTACGCGGCCGTGGTGCTGTCGCTGAAGAAGACCGGCGTGCCGCCGGGCGACGCGACCGATGCGCAGCTCGACTTCGTGGCCGACATCGCCGACCGTTACAGCTTTGGCGAAGTGCGCGTGACGCACGAGCAGAACCTGGTGCTGGCCGACGTCGAGCAGGCGCGCCTGTTCGAGCTGTGGCAGGAGATCAAGGCCCAGGGCCTGGCCACGCCGAACATCGGCCTGCTGACCGACATTATCAGCTGCCCGGGCGGCGACTTCTGCTCGCTGGCGAATGCCAAATCGATCCCGATTGCCGCCGCCATCGCGCAGCGCTTCGACGACATCGACTTCCAGCACGATATCGGCGAAATCGAACTGAATATCTCCGGCTGCATCAACGCCTGCGGCCACCACCACGTGGGCAGCATCGGCGTGCTGGGCGTGGACAAGGACGGCGCGGAGTTCTACCAGGTCTCGATCGGTGGTGCGCAGGGCAACAACGCGGCCATCGGCAAGATCATCGGCCCGTCGTTTTCGGCCAGCCAGATGCCGGAAGTGATCGGCCGCCTGCTGCAGGTGTACGTGCGCGAGCGCTATGAGGACGAGCCGTTCGCGGCGACCGCGCAGCGCCTGGGCATCGGCCCGTTCAAGGATCTTGTGTACGCGACGCCGATCGGCGACGACGCGCACGTGGAGGAAGAAGCATATGCTTGAGAAGCACAAACTGGTCATCAAGGGCCGTGAAGTGGTCGCCGACGACTGGGCCGTGCTGCGGCTGGACGAAGGCGCGGACGCGGCCACCGTGGAGGTCCCGGAAGGCAAAGTGATCGTGCCGCTGGCGGTATGGGAAGCGCAGAAGGACGCGCTTGCCGCGCGCCGCCCGCTGGGCGTGTGGCTGCCATCCGATACCCCACCGGACGCGCTCAAGGGCCAACTCGATGCGTTCGACGTGGTCGCGGTGGACTTCCCCAGGTTCTCCGATGGCCGCGGCTACTCGATCGCGTACAACCTGCGCATGCGCCTTGGTTGGAAAGGAGAGCTGCGCGCGATCGGCGATGTGCTGCGCGACCAGCTGTTCTCGATGCAGCGCGTCGGCTTCGACTGCTACGCCACGCGCCAGGACCGTTCGATCCACGACGCGCTCAAGGGCCTGACCGTGTTCAGCGAAACCTATCAGGCATCGGTGGACAACAGCCTGCCGCTTTACCGCCGCCAGGTTCGCACCCCGGAGGCAGCGTGAAGAACGACGCGGTGAATTTCGATGCGCGCGTGGCGGACACGCGCGCCACCCTGGAGCGCCTCGCCCGCGATTTCTCCCCGGCGGTGTTCGCATCGAGCCTGGCGGCCGAGGACATGGTCATCACCGACATGATCCTGCGCGCGCAACTGCCGATCGCGATCTTTTCGCTGGAAACCGGCCGCCTGCACGCGGAAACGCTGGCGGTGCTGGACAAGGTGCGCGAGGTGTACGGCTACGACATCATGCTGTACCGCCCGCAGGCGGACGCCATCGACGCCTATGTCGCGCAGAACGGCCTGAATGCGTTCTACGACAGCGTCGAGATGCGGCGCGAATGCTGCCGCATCCGCAAAGTCGAGCCGCTGGGCCGCGCCCTGGCCGGCAACAAGGCCTGGATCACCGGCCAGCGCCGCGCGCAGTCGAGCACCCGCGCCGAACTGGCGGTACAGGAAGAAGACGCCGCCCATGGCATGACCAAATTTAATCCACTGGCCGACTGGTCGGAAGAAGACGTCTGGAACTACCTCCGCGCCAACAACGTGCCGTACAACGCGCTGCACGACCAGGGTTTCCCGTCGATCGGCTGCGAACCCTGCACCCGCGCGGTGGAACCGGGCCAGGACGTGCGTGCCGGCCGCTGGTGGTGGGAGAACCCGGAATCGAAGGAATGCGGCCTGCACGTGGTCGATGGACGCCTGATCCGCATCAAGCCGGTTGCGGCATAACGAGAGCTACGAATGAATACTGTTACCGAGCATTTCCTCGCTGACGTCAACGCGCGCCACCTCGACGCGCTGGAATCGGAAGCGATCCACATCCTGCGCGAAGTCGCTGCCGAGTGCAGCAACCCTGCCCTGCTGTTCAGCGGCGGCAAGGACTCGGTCGTGCTGCTGCGCCTTGCGGAGAAGGCATTCAGGCCGGGCAAGTTCCCGTTCCCGCTGGTGCACATCGATACCGGACACAATTTCGACGAGGTGATCGCCTTCCGTGACGCCCGCGTGGCAGAGCTGGGCGAGCGCCTGATCGTCGGCTCGGTCGAGGACTCGATCAAGCGCGGCACGGTGCGCCTGCGTAATCCGCAAACGGACTCTCGCAACGCGGCGCAGGCAGTTACACTGCTGGAGACGATCGAGGAGCACGGCTTCGACGCCTGCATCGGCGGCGCCCGGCGCGACGAGGAGAAAGCACGTGCGAAGGAGCGCATCTTCTCCTTCCGAGACGAGTTCGGCCAGTGGGACCCGAAGGCGCAGCGTCCGGAACTCTGGGACCTGTACAACACGCGCGTGCATCCGGGCGAAAACATGCGGGTCTTCCCGATCTCGAACTGGACCGAGCTGGATGTGTGGCAGTACATCGCGCGCGAAAAGCTGGCGCTGCCGTCGATCTACTTCGCGCACGAACGCGACGTCATCGCCCGCAACGGACTGCTGGTGCCGCTGACCCCACTGACGCCGCCTCGCGATGGCGAGACGGTGGAGACGCGCACGGTGCGCTTCCGTACCGTCGGCGACATCTCATGCACCTGCCCGGTCGCGTCAGATGCGGCCACGGTGGCCGAGATCATCGCCGAAACGGCGGTCACCGACATCACCGAACGCGGCGCGACCAGGATGGACGACCAGACCTCGGAAGCCTCGATGGAAAAACGCAAGAAGCAAGGTTATTTCTGATGAACGCGATGAACGAACAACCGATCGAACACAGCCTGCTGCGCTTCATTACCGCCGGCTCGGTCGACGATGGCAAGAGCACGCTGATCGGCCGCCTGCTGTACGACAGCAAGGGCATCTTTGCCGACCAGCTGGCGGCGGTCTCGCGCGCCAGGAACAAGCGCACCGTGGGCGACACCATCGACCTGTCGCTGCTGACCGACGGCCTGGAAGCCGAGCGCGAACAGGGCATCACGATCGACGTGGCGTACCGCTACTTCGCGACGCCGCGCCGCAAGTTCATCATCGCCGATACGCCGGGCCACGAGCAGTACACCCGCAACATGGTGACGGGCGCTTCGACCGCAGATGCCGTCGTGATCCTGATCGACGTATCGAAAGTGAAGCTGCGCGAGGACGGCGGCGTGGACCTGCTGGTGCAGACCAAGCGCCACTCGACCATCGCCAAGCTGTTGCAGATCGAGCACGTGGTGGTTGCCGTCAACAAGATGGACCTGGTTGGCTACGACCGCGACGTGTACGAGCGCATCGTCAAGGCCTACCGCGAGTTCGCGGCGGCGCTCGGCCTGGCGTCCGACATCACGGCGATCCCGATGTCGGCGCTGGCGGGCGACAACGTGGTCGAGCGCGGCGCGCGCATGCCGTGGTACCAGGGACCGACGCTGATCGAGCTGCTCGAGTCGCTGACCGTGTACGACGAAGCGCACACCGCGCCGTTCCGCTTCCCGGTGCAGCTGGTGGCGCGCCACAACGGCCACGAGGCCAACGACTTCCGCGGCTACATGGGCTGCATCGAATCGGGCAGCGTGAGCGTGGGCGACGAGCTGGTGGTGCAGCCATCGGGACAGCGCGCGACGGTCCGGGAGATCTCGACCTTCGACGGTTCGCTCCAGAGCGCTGCCGCAGGCCAGTCGGTGACGCTGCTGCTCAACGAGTACGTGGACATCTCGCGCGGCGACCTGCTGTCGGGCGCGGACAATCCTGCCACCCTGCTCAGGCAGGTGCACGCGGACGTGTGCTGGCTGTCGGAAGAGCCGCTCGACCTGCGCCGCAAGTACATCGTCAAGCATGGCACCCGGCAGACCACGGCCAAAGTCAAGGCGGTCGAGTCGATTCTCGACATCAACACGCAGGAGCGCCATCCGGCCGAGGGCCTCAATCTCAATGACGTTGCGCGCATCTCGTTCGCGGTGCAGCAGCCGCTGGTCGCCGATGCGTATTCGGACATCCGCGCCACCGGCGCATTCATCCTGATCGACGAAGTCACGCACCAGACCGTTGCAGCGGGCATGATCCGCCTGGACGGGCAGGAATGAGCCTGCCCGGCAAGGTGTACCTGGTCGGCGCCGGCCCCGGCGCCCAGGACCTGATCACCTTGCGCGGCGCGCGCCTGCTCGCGCAGGCGGATGTGGTGCTGTACGACGCGCTGGTCACGCCGGAGATGCTGGAACTGTGCGCGCAGGCCGAGCTGATCGCGGTCGGCAAGCGCAGCGGCCAGCGCTCCACCGCGCAGCAGCACATCAACGAACTGCTGGTGGAACAGGCGCGCCGGCACCGCATCGTGGTGCGCCTGAAGGGCGGGGATCCGATGATGTTCGGCCGCGCGGACGAGGAACTGCGCGCGCTGGAAGAAGCCGGCATCGAGGTGGAAGTCGTCCCCGGCATTACCACCGCGCTGGCCGCCGCCGCCAGCACGCGCCAGCCGCTCACCAAGCGCGGCGTGGCGCGCAGCGTCGCCTTCTTCACTTCCAGCACGGCGCCGGGCCATCCCGAGGAAGCGGCCCTGCCCTCCACCGACACGCTGATCCAGTACATGGGCGGACGCGAAGCCATGGCGACAGGCCAGCGCCTGCTCGCGCAGGGGCTGGCGCCGGAGACCTGCGTGGTGATTGTCGAGAACTGCAGCCGCAAGGACGAGCGCATCGTGCGCATGGACCTGGCCGGTCTGGCGCAAGGCCTCCGGCAGGCGCACGGCCCGGTGCTGGTCATGGTGGGCGCCGCGATGGCGCGCCGTCCGCACCAGGCGCCTGACCGCTCAGTGCAGGTCGAGCCTGCGCGTGTCGATGCCGAGGATGCTGTAGAGCGGGTCCCAGCCCGCTAGCGCGGTCGCCAGCGGGATCAGTCCCAGCAGCGCCCAGCGCCGGGTGTCCTCTCCCAGCACGAAATACGCGCCCAGGATGACCAGCGCCAGCACCAGGCGCACCACACGGTCGAACTGTCCTACGTTCGCTTGCATATGCCCTCCCTGCCACTCAGTATAGGCGGCGGGAGCACGCACGCCACTGCCATTGTCAGCATCCCGGCCTGTTCTACGGTAAGCCATGCATTCCGGCTTGCGCGTACACTCGGCCATGGAGGGCATCCATGAGCAATCTCGACTATCCGCCCGACTTTCCCTCGACACGGGCCGAGCTTGAGGCAGGCATCCTGGCGCTGGAGGAAGGCGACTATGCGCACGCGCATACGATCCTGCTCGCCCTGTTCATCTCTCCCGACATCCCATCGTGGTTCCGCACAGCATTCTGTACTGCGCCCATGCGCGAGCTCTCCCTGACATTCCTTCCGACCCGTGCCGCGCTGCGCCGGATGCGGCAGCGCGCCGACACCCGCATGATGGACGGCGACCACAACCCGGCGCTGCTGCAGCGGGCACTCATGCTGGACGACGCACTGGGCGACATGGTGGGACGCTACCGGCTGCTGCGGCGCCTGGACGTTGTCGCAGGCAATTTGCTCGTCACCTGCCGCGACGGCGCCATGACCGCGTTCGCGGAGCACGCCGATATGCGGCGCGCGCGACGCTACCTGGGTGACTACCGCGATATGCTGGCGTCGCTCTCCGCGCTGCAGGACATGAGCTGGCTGTACAGCAAGACCGACGGATGGGCCGAAGGGGCTGCACTCGCGAATACGCGCAGCTACCTGTACCAGCTCGCCGTGGTCGAGGCGGTGCTGCGCGCCAACGGTGAGTTCCCGGCGGCCGACAGCGTGCAGGAGCAGGCTGCGCAATGGATCACCCGCGCGAAGTTTCGCCGGCTACTGGCGCAGGAACGGAGCCAGCCGGGCTGGTGCGACGACGCGCTGCGCAAGTGGTACGAGAGACAGCAGCCTGGCCGGAACAGGCTGTTTGAGGGGCGTCACGGGTATGCCTCTCCTCGTCCCCACGGTGGACCGAACGCGCTAGCATAGGACAAGTTGCGTCCTATACTGTGAGTTCAGGGGTTCCCATGACAATGCCGCCCATGCAGATTGACACGCAGCAGGTAGTAGAGAAACTCACCGGTGCCGGCGTTCCGCACCGGCAGGCGCGCGCGCACGCTTCAGTGCTGAGCGATGCGTTGCAGGATGTCGATTTGCGAAACTGGAAGCGAAAATTGATTCGCTCGACGCAAAAATGGACGCCAAAATCGATGCTGCAGTTGCGAAGCTTAAAGCTGAGGTTGCGCTTTGGATCGTCACTGCCGGGATTTTTCAGACAGGCCTGATCACTGCGTTGCTGATCGAAATCGTCAACTGATCCTTGAGATTCACTTCGATGGGATTGCAGAGCTGCAGTAATGCGCGAGCGCCTGCAGCACCGCCGGATCCTCTCCGGCAGCACCAACCACTTCCAGAGTCATCTGCGGCAGCTCGGCGCGCAAAGCATCCGCCATCAGTGGCAAGTCGCGCAGCACGTGCCCGCCCTGCCCCAGGAACACTGGCACCACTGTCACGTGCGTGACGCCCGCTGCGGCCAGCTCGCGCACATGCGCAGGCAGGCGCGGCTCCATCAGTTCGAGGAAAGCCAGCGACACGTCGACATCCGGCCGCTGCGCCTGCACGAGGTCGCGCAGGCGCTCGAACGGCGCCGCCCAGCTGGCCGAACGTGCGCCATGCGCGAACAGGACCAGGGCGCGGCGTGCCATCAGTGCCGCTCCACCCATCGCAGGGCAAAGAAGGCCAGCAGCAGGAACAGTGCACTCGGCGCAATCGCGGTGACGAAGGCCGGCAAGGCGCTCAGCAGGCCGATATGCGAGAACAGCGTGTTAATCAGCATGAAAGCGACGCCGATCATGATGCCGACGAAGATCTTGAGGCTCACGCCGCCGCTGCGGGTATGCAGGTAGGCGAACGGCAGCGCGAGCGCCATCAGCACGAAGATCGCCAGCGGGTCGATCAGCTTTTTCCAGAATGCGATCTTGAAGCGCTCGGTCTCCTGCTTGTTCTCGGCCAGGTGGCGCGTATACACCGCCAGTTCGCTGGCCGACATGCGCTTCGGCTCCGCACTGGACACGGACAGGATCTTCGGCGTGATCTCGGAGATCAGGTCGCGGGTGGCCACCTTTTCGGTGACCACGCGGCTGGTCTCCTGGCCGAACAGCGGCAACGCCGGCTCGCCGGGCTTCGGCAACTCGCGCGTGTTGGTAAAGCGCGTCTCCGTCACGTCGTTCAGGCGCCAGGTGTTCTCGCCCTGGAAGGTCGCCTTGGCCGCGGTGGTCAGCGAGCGCAGGCGCATGTCGTTATCGAATTCGAGCACCTTCAGCTCGATCAGCTCACCGTCGTCGCCGATCTTGCGGGTGTTGAAGAAGCGCGCGCCGACGATGTCGCCCTTGGTGCCGTCCGAGCGCACCACGTCCTTGGTCCACAGGCCCGAACGGAACTCCGTCGACACGGTCGTGCCGCGCATCGCGAGCTTGAGCGTCTCGGCCATCGGCGCCACGCGCGGCGTAATGAGCTCGCCGAACACGAAGGTGACCGCGACGAAGATGACGCCGATCTTGAAAAGGATCCATGCGGCCATGCGGGTCGACATGCCGGACGCACGCAGGATGGTGAACTCGGACGTTGCCGCGAACTGCGCCATCGCGTAGATGGTGCCGATCAGCGCGGCCACCGGCATGGTCTCGTACACGTGGCCGGGCATGAGCATCAGCACGTACAGCAGCGCGTGATGGAAGCCGTAGCCTTCCTTGCCGAGGCGCGGCAGTTCGGAGGTCAGGTCCATGAACGCGGTCAGCGCGAGGAAGGCCGCGAGCACGAAGAACACCGCCTGCGTGATCGTGGTCAGGAAATAGCGTTCTGCGAGCTTCATGCGGCACCTGCTTTCGCCATGCGGCCGCGCTTGTAGCGCGAATAGATCGCCAGCGGATGGAAGCGATGGTTGACGTTCAGGCGCAGGACGAACATGCCGATGACCAGCAGCGCGGCGATCACGTGCAGCGGCCACCAGGCCATCGCCAGTGCCAGCTTGTCCTGCCGCACGGCCGCTTCCATCGCCTTGTTCAGGTTATTGTAGGAGAAGAAAATCAGCAGCGCGATCACGAGGTTGGCCGAGCTGCCCGCGCGCGGGTTGACGAAACCGAGCGGGATCGCGAGCAGGATCAGCAGCAGGCAGGTGACCGGCAGCGCGACGCGCCACAGCAGCTCCGCATCGCCGAAGCGGCTGCGGCTGGCCAGCAGCGCGGACGTCGGCAGCGCCTCCGCCGACAGCTCGGCGCCAGTCACGGGCACCTTGGCGGCCACGCGCATGCTGTAGCGTTCGAATTCCATCGACTGGAAATCGGCCTGGCCCGGCGTGCCCTGGTAGCGGCGGCCGTTCTTGAGCACGAGGTAGCGCATGCCCTTGTCGTCCTCCTCGATCACGCCCTGCTTGGCCACCACCACGGTGCTGCCGTTGCTTTCGGCAGTGTTGACAAAGACGTTCTGCACGACGGTCGAATCGTCCGCCACGCCTTCGACGAAGAAGATGCGGTTGGAGGCGGCCGATTCGCGGAACTGGCCGGGCGCGACCTTCTGCAGGTCTTCGCGCTTTTCGAAGCGTTCGATGTATTCGTCGTTCTTCTGGATTGCCCACGGCTGCGCGACCATCGACAGGAAGGCGGTCAGCGCGACCAGCGGAAGGCCGAACGACAGCACCGGGCGGATGAAGGCCGCGAGCGACTGGCCCGACGCGAACCACACCACCATCTCGGAATCACGGTAAGTCCGGGTGACCACCGCCAGCACTGAAATAAAGCTGGTGAGGATGATCACAGTTGGCAGATAATTAAGGGCTGCGAACGCGATGAGTGCGATCACGTCGCTTGGCGCCACTTTGCCGCCGGCGGCTTCGCCGAGGATCTTGATGAGGGACCAGGTGACGAGGATGGAAAACAGCACCGTGAACGTAGCGCCGGCCGTGGCAAGCAGCTCTCGTCGAAGGGCGCGTTGAAAGATCATTGAAAAGTTATAATTAGTGGTTGGGCCAAGCGCCGCACAAAAACACGAATGGAGAATCAAATGGACTTTAGCATAAAAGCATTCGACACAAAAAACACCATCCAGGCCGCAAAATCCGGCTGCATCGCAGTGGCGGTTTTTGAGAACAAGAAGATGTCGGCGCAGGCCAAGGCACTCGACCAGGGCGGTGAAATCACTGCTGCGCTCAAGTCCGGCGACATCAGCGGCAAGCCAGGTTCGACCCTGATGCTGCGCAATGTGACCAAGTCGGGCGCCGAGCGCATCCTGCTGGTCGGCATGGGCGCCGACGAACAAGTCTCCGAGAAGGCCTTCAGCACCGGCGTCGCCGCCGCGATGAAGGCATTCGGTTCGATTGGCGCGAACGACGCCATTATCGCACTGCCAATGGAGAATGTGAAAGGCCGCGAGCTGGACTGGGCGATCCGCGCCTGCGTCATCGCCGGCCACGAAGCCGTATTCCGCACCGACGCGCAGAAGTCCAAGAAGGACCCTGCCCCGGCAGGCGTGCAGCGCGTTGCGCTGGCCGTGCCGAACACGGCGCAGGCCAAGGCCGCGCTGGCGCAGGCGCAAGCCATCGCCAACGGCATGGACCTGACCAAGGAACTGGGCAACCTGTCGCCGAACGTCTGCACCCCGACCTACCTGGCCAACCTGGCGCGCAAGCTGGGCGGCGACTATGGGTTCGAAGTCGAGATCCTCGAGCGCAAACAGCTCGAGGCGCTCAAGATGGGCAGCTTCCTGTCCGTGACCAACGGCAGCGAGCAGCCGCCGAAGTTCATCGTCCTCAAGCACATGGGCGGCAAGGCGAAAGATGCGCCGGTGGTCCTGGTCGGCAAGGGCATCACCTTCGACACCGGCGGCATCTCGATCAAGCCGGGTCCGAACATGGACGAGATGAAGTACGATATGTGCGGCGCGGGCTCCGTGCTCGGCACCTTCCGCGCGATCGGCGAGATGAACCTCAAGCTGAACGTCATCGGCGTGATCGCGGCGTGCGAGAACATGCCGTCGGGCCGCGCGACCAAGCCGGGCGACATCGTCACCTCGATGAACGGCCTGACCATCGAGATCCTGAATACGGACGCCGAAGGCCGCCTGATCCTGTGCGACGCGCTGACCTATGCCGAGCGCTTCAAGCCTGCGGCCGTGATCGACATCGCGACCCTGACCGGCGCCTGCGTGATCGCGCTGGGCAACCACAACTCGGGCCTGTTCACCCGCGGCGACGACGTGCACAACGCGCTGGCCGAGGAGATCCTGGCAGCGGGCCGCCAGGCCAGCGACACCGCATGGCGCCTGCCGGTCGAGGAAGCGTACAACGAGCAGCTCAAGTCCAACTTCGCGGACCTGGCCAACATCGGCACGCCGGGCGGCGCGTCGGTGACGGCGGCCTGCTTCCTGGAGAACTTCACGCGCAAGTACACCTGGGCGCACCTGGACATCGCCGGTACGGCGTGGAAATCGGGCGCGGCCAAGGGCGCGACCGGCCGTCCGGTGCCGCTGCTGACCACCTTCCTGATGAACCGCGCGAAGTAATCGCCGCGACTGAAAGCAAAAGCGCCGGCATGCATGCCGGCGCTTTTTTTTGGAGTCGTCCCTTAGTAAATCGGTGTGCCGGCGGCGGCGACAGGGTCAGCTTCGGCCACCGGCGCGTCCACCAGCCGCTTCATCACAATGGTGATCGTGTCGGGATAATCATGCCCTGCCCCGGTATTACGGTCCACGATGTAGCCCACGCCCGCCGATACCACCACGTTCCCCCACAGCGCTCCGGCGCCCGCACGCGAGGCCACGACTTCGTAACCGGCCGCCTCGCCGGCTTTCCTGCAATCGACCGACAGCGGCCACGCGCGCCTGGACACAGTCACGCGTCCCGGCGCGTTGACGTACCAGCGTCCCGCGTCATTGGCCAGCAGGCAGCCGACGTTGGCGATGGGGCGGTGTCCTTCGACAGCCTGCACGAAGATGGTCTGGGTGGCCGGTTCGGTCAGCGTGGCGCAGCCCGGGAGGGATGCAAGCAGCACGGCGGGGAGGAGCAAGCGGGACATGGCGGCGGCATGGAATGTGATCGGCATGCCTGTATAACGGCATGCCGCGCCGCTTCATGAGGGGAATCAGCCAGTGACGGGCGCGAAGCGCGGCACTTTCTGGCCGTCGACGTCGACCAGCTCGAAGAAGACGTCCCTGGGCCGGGTCCAGATGGACCCGTTGGCCGCACGGTAGACGATCATTTCGGTGTGGTCGGACTCGAGGGTGGCGACGCAGACGAGTTCGTACAGGCCGCCCTTGTAATGCCGGTACTGCATCAGGCGTTCGCAGGTTCCTGCACGCGCACCTGGCGGTTTTCCTTGAGGTCCTGGATCACCTTGACGATGCGCTCCTTGCCGGTCGCGCCGTCGAGCGAGCTGAATGCATCGAGCACTTCGTTCAGGACGCGGGCGCGCACCATCGCTTCGTCGGCAGGCGCCTTGGCGGCCTGGGCACGTTTGCCGACCGGCTTGCCGCTTTCGGCAGCAGCCTGGCCGTGCGCCAGTGCAGCTTGCCAGATCACCCAGCGGCGTTGCGTTTCGAACACGAGATATTCGTCTGGCTTGTCTTCGCGGCGGCGGGTGATGTGCCCATCGCGCTGTGCCCATGCTTCAAATGCTTCACGCATTTTGATTCCTTTTGAATACTAAGATCGCAGTGACCAATGGAATTAGTTGTGCTTACAACAAAATCATAACACGGTGAATGTTGCGCACAGTTGACGGCATAAAAAGAGTCAACCCTGCCCGCGTTATGTTCCCGTAGAGCAACAATAAGCGATTTTTCTTCCCTTGTGTCAAGAAAGTTGCGCAAAGGAAAAATAAATATGCATATGATGCCGTACAGCAACACATTATTGCCGTGAGTTGCTGAACACGACGAGTTCAAGGTGGATCCGCGTAGATCGACGAGGATCGATCAAGTACCCGGTTGTTTGCGTGGAATCGGTCTCGATGCCCGGGAATGGCAGGAGATCGCGACCGATTCCGACCAATCGCCGCAGATCGGCGCAGATTGATCAGTTAACGTTCTGTTTGAGCCACGCAATATAGCGCGAGACTCCCGTTGCGACATCCATGAACTCGCGCTTGTACCCGGCGGCGCGCAGCGCGCTGATATCCGCTTGCGTATAGCTCTGGTATTTACCCTTGAGCTTGTCCGGAAACGCAACGTATTCTAGCAGCCCACGCTGGACAATGGCGTCCAGGTCCATAGGCCCGTCCTCGGCCTTGAGCGCATTGACCACCGCCAGCGCGATGTCGTTGAACGGCTGCGCCCTGCCCGTTCCGAGATTGAAGATGCCGGACTGCAGTGGGTTGTCGTGGAAGAAAAGGTTGACGGCGACGACGTCGTCCACGTGCACGAAGTCGCGCATCTGCGTTCCGGGCGCATAGCCGGCGTATTCCCCGAACAGCTTGACCGCCCCGTTCGCACGGAATTCGTTGTACTGATGGAAAGGCACCGACGCCATCCGGCCCTTGTGGGTCTCGCGCGGTCCATACACGTTGAAGTAGCGCAGGCCGACCACTTGCGAGCTTCCTTCCTTGCCATGCCTGGCCCAGAAGCGGCGCACGTACTGGTCGAACAGGAACTTGGAATAGCCGTAGACGTTCAGCGGCTTCTCGTTGCCGCGCTCCTCGGCGAAGGTCTCGCTGGCGCCGTACACGGCGGCGGAGGATGCGTAGATGAACGGGATGCGCTCGCGCTGGCAGTACTCAAACAGCGCCACGCTGTAGTCGTAGTTGTTCTTCATCATGTAGCGGCCGTCCTGCTCCATGGTGTCGGAACAGGCGCCCTCGTGGAACACGGCGCTGAACTTGCCGGCGTAGTCGCCGCGCTGCAGGCGCTCCAGGAACACGTCCTTGTCCAGAAAGTCGGCAATGCTGGTGTCCACGATGTTGTGGAACTTGTCGGCCCGCGACAGGTTATCTACCGCGAACACGTCCGCGCCGCGCGCGCACAGTGCGTGCACCAGGTTGCTGCCGATGAAGCCTGCTGCTCCAGTAACCAATATCATTTGAATCCTCTTACAAGATAAGTTCGTCCGCGCGGCGCACCGGGAGCATGCGCTGCAGCGGCTCCCACGCCATCTGCGCGGTAATGCCGCGCATGCAGTTGTGGTGGCCCAGCGGGCATTCGCGCTGCTGGCACGGGGAGCACTCGATGTGCAGCCACAGCACCTTGGCCAGGTCCGAATGCGGCGGCGTGTGGCGCGGGTCGGTGGGACCGTAGATCGCCACGATGGGGCGCCCGAGCGCCGCGGCGATGTGCATCAGGCCGGAGTCGTTGGTCACCATCGCGGCCGACTGCGCGATCAGCGCGATCGCTTCCTTCAGCGAGGTTGCGCCGGCGATGTTGCGGGCGTTCGGGGCCAGCGCGACGATCTCCTCGCACACCTCGCGGTCCTTCGGAGAGCCCAGCAGCAGCACCTCCGTACCGGGATGCTCCTGCTGCACCATGCGCGCCAGCTCGGCGAAGTGCTGCACGGGCCAGCGCTTGGCCGGGCCGAATTCCGCCCCCGGCGCGAAAGTGACGTAGCGCGTCCCCTGCGCGATGCCCAGCTTCGCCATGGCCGCGTGCGACGCTTCCGGCGACACCTGCATCTCCGGGTACGGCAGCTTGGCGGGCCGCGCCAGCCCGCGCACGGGGGCGTCGGCCAGCGCCTGGTAGAACTGGGCCATCGGGCGCGGCGCAACGCGCTCGTCATGGTGCATCACGTTTACCAGGCCGTAGCGCATCTCACCCTTGTAGCCGACGCGGCGCGGGATGCCGGCCAGCCACGGGATCAGCGCGTACTTGAGCGTGTTGGGCAGCACGTAGCTGTCCACGTAGCCCTTTTTCGCCAGCTCTTTCGCGAACCGGCGGCGTTCGCCCAGCTGCAAGGCGCCGTGCCTGAAGGGCGTTTCCATCACCGTGTCCACTTCGCGCATCGCCTCCCATGCGGGCGCCACCCAGGCGGGGGCCAGCACGTCGATCGGGCGTTCGGGGTGCAGCTCCTTCAGGCGGCGCAGCAGCGGCTGGGCCATGACGGCGTCGCCGATCCAGTTGGGCGAAATGACGAGCGTGCGGGAGTTTGGCTGGTTCATGGGGCTACATTTTACCGTGCGGGGCGCAGACTGTCCCTTTGGGGGTATCCCCGGCTCGGCCTGTGAGCGAACCGGAACGCCGCGAACGGTCCCTGGCTAGAGGCTGGACGCGGGAACCGGCTGGGAGAACAGGTAGCCCTGGGCGAAATCGCAGCCCTGCTCGCGCAGTTGCGCGAACTGCCCTTCGGTCTCGACGCCTTCGGCCACCACGTCCAGCTGCAGGCTGTCCGACAGCGCAATGATCGCGGCGACGATGGCGCGGTCCTCGGCGCTGTCCTCCAGGTCGCGGATGAAGGCGCGGTCGATCTTCACCTTGTGCACCGGGAAGCGCTTCAGGTAGGCCAGGCTGGAATAGCCGGTGCCGAAATCGTCGATCGACAGTCGGATGCCCATCGCGTTGATCTGCCCGAGCACCTCCAGCGTATGCTCGCCGTGCTGCATCAGCGCCGTTTCGGTGATCTCGAATTCGATCAGGGACGGATCGATGCCGGTCTCGTCGAGGATGCGGCGCACCGAGTCCACCAGCCCGCGGTGCATGAACTGGCGCGGCGACAGGTTGACCGCCAGCGGCACGGGTTCGCGACCTTCCGCCAGCCATGCCATGCTTTGCTCGCAGGCCTTGCGGATCACCCATTCGCCCACCGTCACGATCTGGCCGTTCTCTTCCAGGATCGGGATGAACTGGTCCGGCATCGCCAGCCCCATCTCCGGGCGCGACCAGCGCAGCAGCACTTCCAGCGTGTTGACGCGGCGCGTCTCGATGTCCATGATCGGCTGGTAGTACAGCTCGAATTCGTTGCGGTCCTGCGCGTTGCGCAGGCTGCTCTCCAGCTCGAAATACTGGCTGGCGGCCTGGTTCATCCGCTGCGTGAAGAACTGGTAGTTGTTCCGGCCGCTCGCCTTGGCGTGGTACATCGCGGCGTCGGCATGGCGCATCAGCGTCTCGACATCGTGGCCGTCGTCGGGGTACACGCAAATACCGATCGAGGGCGTGATGTGCAGGGTGCGGCCCTCGAACGGCACCGGCGCGGCCAGCGCGTCGATGATCTTCTGCGCCACCTGCGCGCTCTCGTCGGCGTTGCGGATGCCGGGCACCAGCACCACGAATTCATCGCCGCCCAGGCGGGCCACGGTGTCGCTCGCGCGCACCGACTGGCACAGGCGGGCCGCCACTTCCTTGAGCAGGTGGTCGCCGGTCAGGTGGCCGAGCGAATCGTTGATGGTCTTGAAGCGGTCCAGGTCGAGGAACATCACCGCCAGCTTGCGCTCCGAGCGCTGCGCGCCCAGCATCGCGCGGTCCAGGCGGTCGGCCAGCAGCGCGCGGTTGGGCAGCCCGGTCAGCGTGTCGTGATAGGCCATATGGTGCACGCGCGCCTCGGCCTGGCGGCGTTCCACGATCTCGCCCTGCAGGAGCGCGTTGGCGCCCGCCAGTTCGGCGGTGCGTTCCAGGACGCGCACCTCGAGTTCGTCGCGCGCGCGCCGCACCGCCTCGGCGGCCTCGCGGCGCTGCGTGACGTCATCCACCAGCCACAGCGAGCGTCCGCGCGGATTGCTGAAGTCGAACGGCCGGCCCGACAGGCGCGCCCAGAACCGGCTGCCGTCCTTGCGCACCAGTTCGTACTCGCCCATGCTGGCGCGGCCCGCGTTGAAATCGCGCGCCGTCTCGCTGCGGGCCAGCTCGCGGCCTTCGGCATCCGGGTACAGCTCGCGCACCGGCAGCCCTTCGATCTCGGCCAAATGATAGCCGAACAGTTCGGCCATCTTCTGGTTGCAGCGCAGGTTGCGCCCGCCATCGACCACGGCGATGCCCAGCACCGCCGTATCGAGGATGGCCTGGTTTTCCAGCAGCGCATTGCGCAGCTCTTCCTCCGCCCGTTTCTGCTCGGTGCGGTCTTCCAGGATCCAGATCGTGCCCTGCGACGGGTCTTCGGGATTGACCACGTAGGCGATCAGCTGCGCCCACAGCGTGGTGCCGTCCTTGCGCACCATCTCGGCCTCGCCCTGGAACGGCTTGCCCTTGGCCAGCAGCGGGGCCGACTGCATCCGGATCGCGGTGTGCGCCTCGTCGGACTGGTACAGCGCCCGGCCAGACAGGCCAAGCGCCTCGTCGCCGTCGTAGCCGAACATCTCGGCGAAACCGCGGTTGTAGCGCGTAATCACACGCTTCTTGGTAAACAGGATACTGATCGACGCGTTGGTCATGATCGCCTGCACCTCGATCAGGCGCTGGCGCGCCTCGGTCACGTCCTCCAGGATCCAGATAGTGCCCTTGCGCGCATCATCCGGATCGACCGGCTTGGCGCGCACGCGGCACCAGAACACCGATCCGTCGCGGCGCATGAATTCGTACTCGTGCTTCTCGAACGGCAGGCCGTTGCCCAGCAGGGGCGCGGCTTCACGGTCGAACTCGACGAACGATTCGATGGACGGGAACACGTCCACCGCAGCCAGATTGCCCATTTCCTCGGGCGTGTAGCCGAACATCTCGGCGATCCGCGGATTGCCCGAGACGATCCGTCCGCGCGCGGCGAACACGATGCCGACCGAGGCGTTGTCCAGGATCGCCTTCTGCTCCAGCAGAAGGCGGCGCGTGGCTTCCTCGCGCGCCTTCTGCGCGGTGCGGTCATCGATGATCCAGATGGTTTCCTGCTGGGTGTTTCCCGCGTTGATCGCGTACACATAGAAGTGCGCCCAGAAGGTGCTGCCGTCCTGGCGCCGCAGGCTCATCTCGGCCTGGTAGGTCAGGCCCTGTGCCAGCAGGGCGTTCGCGACCTCGCGCACTTCCTGCAGCTGCTCCCGGCTCGGGAACAGCTCGGCGACATTGCTGCCGACGCCGGCATCGGCCTCGAAGCCGAAGAATTCGCCGAATCGCTGGTTATAGCGCTCGATGGTGCTGTCGCGCATGAACAGGATCGCGACCGGCGCGTTGTCCATGATGGCCTGCATCTCGAGCGACGTGCGGCCCAGCTTGGCCTCGCTGCGATACTGGGCGTCGATGTCCTCGATGATCCAGATCGAGCCGCTGGTCGGCTGGCTGGTGTTGATCGCGCGTCCGTTCAGGCGGCACCAGGCCAGCGAGCCGTCGCGGCGCCGCAGCTGGGTTTCCATGGTATAGGAGTCGCCCTTGGCGAGCAGTTCGAGCGCCTTGACCCGGAACGCCGCGTAGACGATCGGGTCCGGGAACAACGCGTGGGCGGGCTCGCCGACCATCTCGCGCGCGCCATAGCCGAGCATTTGCGCGGCGCGCATGTTCCATTCGCGGATCGTGCTTTCGCGGACGAACACGATGCCGACGGCCGCGTTCTCGAGCATCGCACGCTGCTCCATCAGCATGTTCTCGAGCACGGCGTGGTTGCTGCTCAATCTGCGCACGTCGTTGAAGACCAGCGTCGTGCCGGGGTCGCCAAGGTTGGCGGGCACCGGCCGCGCGCTGACCTGCACCGTCACCTGCTGTTCGCCGGCCAGCAGCACGGCTTCCCACATCGCGTCCTCGTTGCAGGCGGCGCGCAACTGGGCTGCGGTCACGCCGGACAGGTGCTCGACGATATCCATGCCGGCGGCGTCGTGCCCCATCAGGCGGATGAACTGTGCATTTGCGAAGTGGACCACGCCTGCGGGATCGCAGACGCATGCGGGCAGGCCGATCAGCTCGAGCGCTTCGGCGACGAAATCGGAATTACTCGGTACTCGATCCATGGAGGGTACCCGTGCGTGCGCCAGCCTCTCGCCGCCACGGTGTTTATCATTGTGGCGAGATCATAATGCAAAAATGCAGTGGGTTTGGAGATTTTTTGGGGTTGGAAGTGTTCCCGGATGGGCCCGTCCCCTGATCTTTAGTTAGCATTCGCTGGCGACTGCTCCGGCTAAAGATCGGGGGACCGTCTCCTTAGAACGCGTCGCCGGGAACGCGGACGAATCCTTCCATCAGCACGCGCGCGCTGCGGCTCATGATCGCCTTCTTCACGCTCCACTCGCCGTTTTCTTGCGTTGCCTCCGCGCCCACGCGCAGCGTGCCGGACGGATGGCCGAAACGCACCGCGTTGCGCGAACCGCCGCCCGCCGCCAGGTTGACCAGCGTGCCCGGGACGGCTGCCGCGGTGCCGATCGCCACCGCCGCCGTGCCCATCATCGCGTGGTGCAGCTTGCCCATCGAGAGCGCGCGCACCAGCAGGTCGACATCGCCTGCCGCGACCTGCTTGCCGCTCGACGCGACGTAGTCCGCAGGCGGCGCGACAAACGCGACTTTCGGCGTGTGCTGGCGGCGCACCGCTTCGTCGACATGCGCGATCAGGCCCATGCGCACCGCCGCATGCGCGCGGATGGTTTCGAACATGGCCAGCGCCCTTGCGTCGCCGTTGATTGCTTCCTGCAGCTCGGTTCCGCTGTAGCCGATGGCGTCCGCGTTCACGAAGACGATCGGGATGCCGGCGTTGATCATCGTGGCCTTGAGCGTGCCCACGCCCGGCACTTCGAGGTCGTCCACCAGCCGCCCGGTCGGGAACATGGCGCCGCCGGCGCCCTCCTCGTCCGCCGCCGGGTCGAGGAACTCGATCTGCACTTCGGCCGCCGGGAAGGTGACGCCGTCCAGCTCGAAGTCGCCGGTCTCCTGCACCTGCCCGTCCGTCATCGGCACGTGCGCGATGATGGTCTTGCCGATGTTGGCCTGCCAGATGCGCACGGTGGCGATGCCGTCGCGCGGCACGCGGGCCGGATCGACCAGGCCGGCCGACACCGCGAACGAGCCGACTGCGGAAGACAGGTTGCCGCAGTTGCCGCTCCAGTCCACGAATGCGGCGTCGATCGACACCTGGCCGAACAGGTAGTCGACATCGTGGCCCGGCTTGTCGCTGGCCGACAGGATGACCGCCTTGCTGGTGCTGGAGGTGCCGCCGCCCATGCCGTCGATCTGCTTGCCGTAGGGGTCGGGGCTGCCGATCACGCGCAGCAGTAGCGCGTCGCGTGCCAGGCCGGGGACCTGGGCAGCCGCGGGCAGGTCCTGCAGGCGGAAGAAGACGCCCTTGCTGGTGCCGCCGCGCATGTAGGTGGCGGGGATTTTGATTTGTGGTGCGTGGGACATATCGTTTTCCTGAAAAGCGTCGTCCCCGCGCAGGCGGGGACCCATAGCGTGCTTGCGGGAGATGTTGGCATCATCTCGTCGGTGCACCCGGCATGGGTCCCCAGCGTGCGCGGGGACGGCGGTTATGCGGCTTTGGAGGTGGTGGTCTGCTCGAGGAAGTCCTGGGCGAAGCGCTGCAACACGCCGCCCGCTTCGTAGATCGACACCTCTTCCGCCGTGTCGAGGCGGCACGTCACCGGCACTTCCAGTGTGTCGCCGTTCCTGCGGTGGATGACCAGCGTGAGCGTGGCGCGCGGGGTGCGCTCGCCCGTCACGTCGAAGGTCTCGGTGCCGTCGATGCCCAGCGTCAGGCGGTTGACGCCCGGCTTGAACTCCAGCGGCAGCACGCCCATGCCCACCAGGTTGGTGCGGTGGATGCGCTCGAAGCCTTCCGCCACGATCGCTTCCACGCCGGCCAGGCGCACGCCCTTGGCTGCCCAGTCGCGCGAGGAACCCTGGCCATAGTCGGCGCCGGCGATGATGATCAGGGGCTGCTTGCGCTCCATGTAGGTCTCGATCGCTTCCCACATGCGGGTGACCTTCCCTTCCGGCTCGATGCGGGCCAGCGAACCGGCCTTCACTTTGCCGTCCACGACCACCATCTCGTTCTTGAGGGTCGGGTTGGCAAAGGTCGCGCGCTGCGCGGTCAGGTGGTCGCCGCGGTGGGTGGCGTAGGAATTGAAGTCCTCCTCCGGCAGTCCCATCTTGTGCAGGTACTCGCCTGCGGCGCTGTCCAGCATGATCGCGTTCGACGGCGACAGGTGGTCGGTGGTGATGTTGTCGCCCAGGACCGCCAGCGGCCGCATGCCCGCCAGCGTGCGCACGCCAGCCAGCGCGCCTTCCCAGTACGGCGGACGGCGGATGTAGGTGCTCATCGGACGCCAGTCGTACAGCGGGCTGACCTTCTGGCCGTCGTCAACCTGGACGGCGAACATCGGGGTGTACACCTTGCGGAACTGCTCGGGCTTGACGCTCGACTCGACGATCGCATCGATTTCCTCGTCGGACGGCCAGATGTCGGCCAGCTTGACCGGATTGCCGCCGGCGTCGTAGCCCAGGATGTCCTTCTCGATGTCGAAGCGGATCGTGCCCGCGATCGCGTAGGCCACCACCAGCGGCGGCGAGGCCAGGAAGGCCTGCTTGGCGTACGGGTGGATGCGGCCGTCGAAGTTGCGGTTGCCCGACAGGACCGCGGTCGCGTACAGGTCGCGCTCCACCACTTCCTTCTGGATCACCGGATCGAGCGCGCCGCTCATGCCGTTGCAGGTGGTGCAGGCGAATGCGACCACGCCAAAGCCCAGCTTTTCCAGCTCCGGCATCAGCTTCGCTTCTTCGAGGTACAGCGCGACGGCCTTGGAGCCCGGCGCCAGCGAGCTCTTGACCCAAGGCTTGCGCTGCAGGCCGACGCGGTTGGCGTTACGCGCCAGCAGGCCGGCCGCGATCATGTTGCGCGGGTTGTTGGTGTTGGTGCAGCTGGTGATGGCGGCGATGATCACCGCGCCGTCCGGCATCAGGCCCGGTTCGTTCTCGACCACGCCCGAGATGCCGCGCGCGGCCAGTTCCGAGGTCGGCACGCGCTTGTGCGGATTGGACGGGCCGGCGATATTGCGCACCACCGACGACAGGTCGAAGCTGAGCGTGCGCTCGTACTCGGCGGTCTTGAGGCTGTCGGCCCACAGGCCGGTTTCCCTGGCATAGGTCTCGACCAGCTGGACCAGTTCCTCGTCGCGGCCGGTCAGCTTCAGGTACTTGATGGTCTGCTCGTCGATGTAGAACATCGCGGCGGTGGAGCCGAACTCCGGCGCCATGTTGGAGATGGTCGCGCGATCGCCCAGCGTCAGGTGGGCCGCGCCTTCGCCGTAGAACTCGAGGTAGGAGGACACGACCTTGGCGTTCCGCAGGAACTCGGTCAGCGCCAGCACGATGTCGGTGGCAGTGATGCCAGGCTGCGGCTTGCCGGTCAGCTCGACGCCGATGATGTCCGGCAGGCGCATGTACGACGCGCGGCCCAGCATCACGCTCTCCGCTTCCAGGCCGCCCACGCCGATGGCAATCACGCCCAGCGCATCGACCATCGGGGTGTGCGAGTCGGTGCCGACCAGGGAGTCCGGATAGGCCACGCCATCGCTCACCTGGATCACAGGCGACATGCGCTCGAGGTTGATCTGGTGCAGGATGCCGTTCCCCGGTGGGATCACGTCGACGTTCTTGAACGCCTTCTTGGTCCAGTTGATGAAGTCGAAGCGGTCTTCGTTACGGCGGTCTTCGATCGCGCGGTTCTTCTCGAACGCGTCGGGGTCGAAACCGCCGCATTCGACCGCCAGCGAGTGGTCCACCACCAGCTGGGTCGGCACGACCGGGTTGACCATCGCCGGATCGCCACCTTCGGCGGCGATCGCGTCGCGCAGGCCGGCCAGGTCGACCAGCGCGGTCTGGCCCAGGATGTCGTGGCAGACCACGCGCGCCGGGAACCATGGGAAATCGAGGTCGCGCTTGCGCTCGATGATCTGGGTCAGCGAGGCTTCGAGCGCCTCGGGCTCGCAGCGGCGCACCAGGTTCTCGGCCAGCACGCGCGAGGTGTACGGGAGCTTGTCCCAGGCGCCGGGCTGGATGGCATCGACTGCGGCGCGCGCGTCGAAGTAGTCCAGGCTGGTGCCAGGGAGCGGTTTGCGGTGATTAGCGTTCATTTCAATTCCTCGGCCGCCCCGGAACCCATGGTCCCGGGGCGACGGTTTTACTTGCGGTCCTTCAGGGGCACGAACTGCAGGTCTTCCGGACCCACGTAGTTCGCGCTCGGACGGATGATCTTGTTGTCGATGCGCTGCTCGATGATGTGCGCAGCCCAGCCGGACGTGCGCGAGATGACGAACAGCGGCGTGAACATCGCGGTCGGCACGCCCATCATGTGGTACGACACGGCCGAGAACCAGTCCAGGTTCGGGAACATCTTCTTGATATCCCACATGACCGTTTCCAGGCGCTCGGCGATGTCGAACATCTTCATCGAGCCGGCTTCCTGCGACAGCGAACGCGCCACTTCCTTGATCACCTTGTTGCGCGGATCGGAGATGGTGTACACCGGGTGGCCGAAGCCGATTACCACTTCCTTGTTGGCGACGCGGTTGCGGATGTCGGTCTCGGCTTCGTCGGCGCTGTCGTAGCGCTTCTGGATGTCCAGCGCCACTTCGTTGGCGCCGCCGTGCTTCGGGCCGCGCAGCGCGCCGATCGCGCCGGTGATGGCCGAGTGGATGTCCGAGCCGGTGCCGGCGATGACGCGCGCGGTGAAGGTCGATGCGTTGAACTCGTGTTCCGCGTACAGGATCAGCGAGGTGTGCATGGCCTGGACCCACGAATCGCGCGGCTTCTCGCCGTGCAGCAGGTGCAGGAAGTGGCCGCCGATCGAATCGTCGTCGGTCTCGGTGTCGATGCGCTTTCCGTTGTGGCTGAAGTGGTACCAGTACAGCAGCATCGAGCCGAACGAGGCCATCAGGCGGTCGGCGATGTCGCGCGCGCCGGCGATGTTGTGATCGTCCTTCTCAGGCAGGGCGCAGCCCAGCGCCGATACGCCGGTGCGCATCACGTCCATCGGGTGCGCGCCGGCAGGCAGCGCTTCCAGCGCCAGCTTGACTGCCTGCGGCAGGCCGCGCAGCGATTTCAGCTTGCCCTTGTAGGCGGCCAGTTCGGCCACGTTCGGCAGCTTGCCGTGCACCAGCAGGTAGGCGATTTCTTCGAACTCGCAGGCGTCGGCCACGTCCAGGATGTCGTAGCCGCGGTAGTGCAGGTCGTTGCCGCTCTTGCCCACGGAGCACAGCGCGGTGTTACCGGCGGCGACGCCGGACAGTGCGACGGATTTCTTTGGCTTGAAGGCGACTGCTTCTGCTGCAGTTTTTTCGGTCATGGAAATTCTCCTGGGGTTTATTTGTTCTTGGCTTGTGCGAACAGCGCGTCGAGGTGCTGCTCGTACTTGTGGTAATCGATGCGGTCATACAGTTCGGCGCGGGTCTGCATCGTGTCGACCACGTTCTTCTGCGTGCCATCGCGGCGGATCGCGCCGTACACGTTTTCGGCCGCCTTGTTCATCGCGCGGAAAGCCGACAGGGGATACAGCACCAGGCCGACATCGGCCCCCTTCAGTTCCTCGACCGTGAACAGGGGCGTCGAGCCGAACTCGGTGATGTTGGCCAGGATTGGCACTTTAACCGCTTTCGCGAATTGCGAATACATCTCGAGGCTGGTGATCGCTTCCGGGAAGATCATGTCGGCGCCGGCTTCGACGCACGCCACGGCGCGGTCGATCGCCGCGTCCAGTCCTTCCACCGCCAGCGCGTCGGTGCGCGCCATGATCACGAAGTCCTCGTCGGTGCGCGCGTCGGCCGCGGCCTTGATGCGGTCCACCATCTCGCCCTTGCTGACGATTTCCTTGCCCGGACGGTGACCGCAGCGCTTGGCGCCGACCTGGTCTTCGATGTGGCAGGCAGCCGCGCCGAACTTGATCATCGAGCGCACGGTACGGGCGACGTTGAAGGCGGAAGCGCCAAAGCCCGTGTCCACGTCGACCAGCAGCGGCAGGTCGCACACGTCGGTAATGCGGCGCACGTCGGTCAGCACGTCGTCCAGGTTGGAAATGCCAAGGTCGGGCAGGCCCAGCGAACCGGCCGCGACGCCGCCGCCGGACAGGTAGATGGCCTTGAAGCCGGCGCGTTTTGCCAGCAGCGCGTGATTGGCGTTGATCGCGCCCACGACCTGCAGCGGCGATTCTTCCTGGACTGCGCGGCGGAACAGCGCGCCTGGTGTTGGTTTCATGCTTCTTCCCTTCAGGATGTTCGGGTGGGTAATGGGCAATATCACTGCAAGCATCGTGCCAGCAGCGAAACTGGCCTGCCCCTGTGCCTGATCAAAGACTTACAAGCGTTTGGGTCCAACTACGTATCTTACAGCGTTTCAGCTCGCAACATACGGTGCAACATGAAACAAAAATGAAACGTGGCAAGAAGCCTTCTGCGAGATGTCTCGCCGACCGGACGACTTTGGCAACTCCGGCACCACGCCTGCGGCCGGCGAACCATTGGAGCCTGAAACTGTTTCAAAATGAAACAAGACGGTGCGAAATACACTACACTTGAAACATGAACCCGAACAGCCGCCCTCCGTCCGCCAGCACCGACAAGCCGGTGATCTGGACCGTCTCAGTCTCCCGCCTCTCCGACCTGTTCCGCGACATCACGCTCGAGTACGACCACCTGGCGACGATCGAGCCGATCCATCTCGGCTTCGACGAGGCCGCGCGCCACATCCGCGAACGCATGGCGACCGAACGCTGCGACGTCGTGATCTCGGCCGGCTCGAACGCGGCCTACCTGAAGGGCCGCGTGTCGGCGCCGGTGGTGATCGCGAAAGCGTCCGGCTTCGACATCATGCAGGCGCTGGCGCGGGCGCGCAGCGTGTCCAACCGCATCGGCGTCATCACCTACCAGGAGCCGATGCCGCAACTGGCCGAGTTCACCGCCACTTTCGGCGTCGAGATCGCGCAACGCACGTATGTGACCGAAGAAGACGCGCGCGCGCAGATCAACGAGCTGAAGGCCGCCGGCATCCGCGTGATCGTGGGCGCCGGCCTGATCACCGACCTGGCCGAGGAAGCGGGACTGGACGCCGTGTTCGTGTATTCGGCCGCGTCGATCCGGCAAGCCTTCGACGATGCGCTCGAACTGGCGCGCCTGACCCAGCTGGAGGCGAACCGCGCGCGCCGCAATGCGGTGCCCGACACGCTCAGGGCGCGCCATGGCCTGAACGACCTGCGCGGCGACTCGCGCGCGATGGAATCGCTGCGCCAGTCCGTCGTGATGTACGCGCGCTCGCCGGCAACGGTGCTGATCCAGGGGGAAACGGGCACCGGCAAGGAGATGGTGGCACAGGCGATCCACCGCGAAGGTCCGCGCAGCCTGGGCGCCAACCGTCCCTTCGTCGCCGTGAACTGCGGCGCCATCGCCGAATCGCTGCTGGAGTCCGAACTGTTCGGCCACGAGGAAGGCGCGTTCACCGGCGCGCGGCGCGGCGGGCACGCCGGCTTGTTCGAAGCGGCCAACGGCGGCACCCTGTTCCTGGACGAGATCGGCGAAATGCCGCTGCCATTGCAGACACGCCTGCTGCGCGTGCTGGAGGAACGCGAAGTGGTGCGCGTCGGCGGCACGCGCCCGGTTCCCATCAATGTGCGGGTGATCAGCGCGACCCACTGCGATCTCGAAGCGCGCGTGCGCGAAGGCCGCTTCCGCGCCGACCTGTTCTACCGGCTGGCCGTGCTGCGCGTGGCGATCCCGCCGCTGCGCGAGCGCGCCTCCGACATCGGCGCGCTGGCCGGCTGGGCGCTCAAGGGCGCCATGGCGGCACTTGGCGCCCGGCCGCATCCGAATCTCGGCGCCGAGCTGCAGGCTTGCCTGCCGCTGCTGGAGCACTACCGCTGGCCCGGCAACGTACGCGAGCTGCGCAACCTGATGGAGCGGCTGGCGCTGTTCCTTGCCAACGAGCCGCTGCAGGCGCTGACGCCGGCCTTCCTGCAGTCGATCGCGCCGGAGTTGCGGGCGGCGCCGGATGCGCCCCAGCTGTCCAGGCGCCATGAGGAATCGGTGGAGGAAGTGCTGGCCCGTTTCGGCGGGCGCCGCGATGAAGCGGCCGCCTACCTGGGCATCAGCCGCACCACCCTCTGGCGCAAGCTCAAGCGGTAAGTTCCCTGCGTCCCTGCGTCTTGACAGCGGACGCATCGCCCGAACTTTCCCACGATCACGTTACAATCGACCGCTTGATCACTTGGAAACGGAATACGGATGCCCCATGACATCAGCCTGATCACCACCATCTCCGCAGCCCTTGGCTTCGGCCTGGTCTTTGGCCTGATCGCCCTGCGCCTCAAACTGCCTGCCCTGGTCGGCTACCTGGCCGCCGGCATCTTCCTCGGCCCGGCCACGCCCGGCCTCGTTGCGGATGTCCACCTGTCGCAGCAGCTCGCCGAGATCGGCGTGATGCTGCTGATGTTCGGCGTCGGCCTGCACTTCTCGGTCAAGGACCTGATGGACGTGCGGCGCATCGCGCTGCCGGGGGCGATCCTGCAGATCGTCGCCGCCACCGCCATGGGCGTGGGCATGGCGCACATGTGGGGATGGAGCTTTGGCGCCGGCCTGGTGTTCGGCCTGGCGCTGTCCGTTGCCAGCACCGTCGTGCTGCTGCGCGCGCTCGAAGACCGCGGCATGCTCGATTCGATCAACGGCCGCATTGCGGTCGGCTGGCTGGTGGTGGAAGACCTGGTGACCGTGCTGGTGCTGGTCCTGCTGCCGGCACTGTCCGGCTGGCTGGGCGGCAAACCGGCCGGCGATGCCGAAGGTTCGCTCTGGATGGCGCTGCTCACGGCGATTGCCCAGATGGGCGCGTTCGTGGTCTTCATGCTGGTCGTGGGACGCCGCGTGTTCCCGTGGGTGCTGTGGCGCGTGGCCAAGACCGGCTCGCGCGAACTGTTCACGCTGTGCGTGATCGCCACTGCGGTCGGCATCGCCTACGGATCGTCGCTCGTGTTCGGCGTCTCGTTCGCGCTGGGCGCATTCTTTGCCGGCATGGTGCTGCGCGAATCGGCCCTCGCGCACCGCGCAGCGCACGAGTCGCTGCCGCTGCGCGATGCATTCTCGGTGCTGTTCTTCGTCTCGGTCGGCATGCTGTTCGATCCGATGGTGGTGATGGAGCATCCGGTCCATGTGCTGGCGGTCGTTGCGGTCATCATGTTCGGCAAATCGATCGCCGCATTCCTGCTCGTGATCGCCCTGCGCTATCCGCTCAACACCGCGCTGACCGTCTCGGCCAGCCTGGCGCAGATCGGCGAGTTCTCCTTCATCCTGGCAGGCCTTGGCCTGTCGCTGGAACTGCTGCCGAAGGACGCGCACAGCTACATCCTGGCCGGCGCGATCATCTCGATTGCGCTCAATCCGCTGCTGTTCAAGCTGATCGAACCGGTCCAGCGGCTGATCCGGTCGCGCTCGGACATCGCACGCCATTTCGAGCGACCAGACGACCCGCTGGCCGAACTGCCGATGGCCACGCCGGCCGAAAAGCTGGCAGGCCACGTCGTCCTGGTGGGCTACGGCCGCGTCGGCCGCCGCATCGCGGACGACCTGGAAGCGCGCGGCATCCACTTCGTGGTGACGGAACAGAACCGCGAACTGGTCGAGGAACTGCGCCGCCGCGGCACGCCGGCCGTCGCGGGCGATGCAGCCGAACCGGCGGTCCTGATCCAGGCGCACATCGCGCGCGCCCGCATGCTGGTAGTCGCCACGCCGGACACCTTCGGCGTTCGCGCCATGATCAACACTGCCCGCACGCTGAATCCGGAGATCCTGACCGTGG
Source organism: Pseudoduganella sp. GCM10020061 (assembly GCF_042683405.1). Classification (NCBI taxonomy): domain Bacteria; kingdom Pseudomonadati; phylum Pseudomonadota; class Betaproteobacteria; order Burkholderiales; family Oxalobacteraceae; genus Pseudoduganella; species Pseudoduganella sp. GCM10020061. The sequence goes on from NZ_JBHUJS010000002.1 coordinate 471,339, forward strand.
TGCGCACCCACAATGAGCAGGAGGCCGAACTGCTGCGCGAGGAACACGCAGGCCAGGTGTTCGTCGGCGAGCACGAGCTTGCGCACAATATGACGGGCTACATCTGCCGCAAGCTCGGGCCCGGCCCTGCGGACGTGGACAGCAGCGCCGCCGGCATGGCGCCCCAGTACGAATCGCGGCATCCGCTGGCATGACGCGGGGCTGAGCGGGTCAATGCGACCCCATGAAAAAACCGCGCCGGGGCGCGGTTTTTTTGGGCTTAGCGTTTCAGGGCCGGGATTTCATTCGGCTTGTAAGGCTTGACCGGCTGTTCCCTGATCTTCTTTTCCAGCAGCGCGATCGCCACTTCCAGCTGGCGGTCGCGGCCGTTGAAGGTTTCATGCGGCAGGTTGTCCACTTCCACGTCCGGCGTCACGCCTACGCCTTCGATGATCCACTGGCCGTCCTCGGTCGAGAACTGGCCGTTCTCGGCCACGCGCGCCATGCCGTTGTCTGCCAGGCGGTTGCCGTCGCTGAGCCAGACACCCGCGCCGGCGGTGCGCTTGCCGACCAGTGGCGCGAGCTTGAGCGCCTTGACGCCCGCGGCGAAGGTCTCGCCGTCCGAGTAGGTCAGCTCGTCCATCAGCACCACCAGGTGGCCGCGGAAGGTGTTCTGCATATTCGGAGACGGCTGGTTGCCGTTCGACGCCCAGAATGCCCACGCCTTGCGCAGCAGCTTTTCGATGATCCAGCTGTCGATGTTGCCGCCGTTGTTGCGGCGCACGTCGATGATCAGGCCGTCGCGGTTGATGTTGGCGTAGAAGTCGCGTGCAAACGCATTGATGTCGCGCGCCACCATCGCGCGCAGGTGCAGGTAGCCGATCTTGCCCTTCGATGCCGCCTCCACCTGCTGCGCCCTGCCCACTTCCCAGTCGGAGTAGCGCAATGCGCCATGGCGCGCTAGCGATACCGGGGTCACGATCACCGGCCGCGGCGCTCCGCCCGGGCTCTTCACGTGCAGCAGCACCTGCTTGTCGGCCTGGTTGAGCAGGGTATCGGCGATATCGCGTTCCTTGCGCAGTTCCTTGCCGTTGACGGCGGTGATGATGTCGCCGACCTTGACGTTCACGTCCGGGTGCGCGAGCGGGCCGCGCTCGGACGGCAGTTCCGGCTCGCTCATGTAGATGCGGTCGACGCGGTAGCCTTCCGCGGTGCGGGTCAGCACGGCGCCCAGCGCGGACGGCACGCCTTCGCTGGTCGAACGGCGCACGTCGCCCGGACGGATCTGCGAATGCAGGGCGCCGACTTCGCTCACCATCATCGACAGGATATCGTCCAGCTCCGCGCGGTCGGTCACGCGATCGACCAGCGGCGCATAGCGGGCGCGCACGCCGTTCCAGTTCACGCCGCGCATGTTCACGTCGTACAGGAAGTCGCGGTGCATGCGCCACGCGTCGTTGAACATCTGCTTCCATTCCAGGCGGGGATTGGTCACGATCGCCCAGTCGTCAATCTTGACCTTGGCCTTGCTGATGTCCTGCTGCTGTTTGGCGCCCGCTTCCACGATCAGCATGTCACCCGGGCCGCTCGGGCTGGCGGTGCGGTAGAAGATATGCTTCTTGTCCCAGGTGAGGCCGAATTCGCGCACGTTGGCGACAAATACTTCCGGCTGCGGCGCGGTGCGGCTGATCGCCAGCGTCTTGAGCGTCGCCTTGCCGGGCGCATCGGCGTCGAGCAGGTAGAGGCGCTTGTCGTCGACCGCGAGCGAGCGGTAGTTGCCCGGCGCGACCGGCACTTCGTACAGGCGGTCCTTCAGGCCCGCGTACACCACGGCCGGCAGGCCGGGCTTGGCGGCCGGCTTGGCGGTCTTGGCGGCGATGGCCTTCTCCGCGGCCTCCTTCGCTTCCGCACCCAGTTCGGTCGCCGGCTCGTCATCCGGGCGGCTCAGCTCATCGTCCGGCTTGAACGGGAAGCGCGTGCCAGGCTGCAGCGCAAGCGCATACACGCCGATGCGCTTGTCGAACACCGGCCCCATGTTGCGGTCGCCCCATGGCGAGCCGTTACCGAGGTTGAAGTGGCGCGCGGACAGGAAGTACAGCCACTTGCCGTCCGGCGCGAACACCGGCGAGCTGGCGTTGTAGCGGTCGGTCGTCACGAAGCTCATCTGCTTCGTCGCCAGGTTATACATGCCGATCTGGTTGCGCTGCTCGCTGCTGCCGACCCGCACGAATGCGAGGTTGCGGCTGTCCGGCGACCACACGACTTCGTCGTTGCGGTCGACGCCGACCTGCCCCGCGTCGTCGATCACGATGTTCGAACGGGTCGCCAGGTCGAGCAGCCAGGTGCGGCCGCGCTTGTCCGTGTGCGCCAGCCATTTGCCGTCCGGCGAAGGGTACAGTTCCCAGCGGTGGCTTTCGGCATTGCTGGTCAGGCGCTCGCCGCTGCCCGAGCCGTCTGCAGCGTAGCGCCAGATTTCGTTTTCGCCCGAGGCATCGACGATCGCGTAGACCCATTTGTCGTCGTGGCTGAAGACGGCGCTGCGCGCGCGTGCGCCTTCCGGCACCGCGATCTCGACGCGGCGCTGGGTGCCGGTGCCCGCGATGGTAACGCGTCCGCGCGCGGTGATGACGAGGCGGCGCGCCTTGTGCGCGAGGTCGATGCTGGTCAGCGCTTCCAGCGGCGACTTGACGATGCGGGTGCGCTGCTGGTCGAAATCGGAGACCAGGCTGGCATTGACCAGCGTGTCGGCGCCGGAGGCGATGTCGAGCACGCGCAGGTCCGCGCCCAGCTGATACACGATGCGGCCATCGCCCAGCGCTGCGTTGCGCACGTCCCACTCGCTGTGCCTGGTGTGCTGGCGGCGGTCGCTGCCGTCCGCGCGCACGGACCAGAGGTTGTCGGCGCCGCTGCTGTCGCTGATGAAGTACAGGCGGCCGTTCCACCACATCGGTCGCTTGTTATTGGCGGTGTCGTCCTTGAACACCGGCTCCGCTTCCCGTCCGGCGTTCATGTCGAAGCGCCACAGCTGCGCGTGCGCGCCGCCGCGGTAGGCCTTGACGTTATCGTTGGTCATGGCCAGGCCCATGCGCGTGAAGTAGACCACGCGCCCTGCCTCGTCGAGCGAGGCGTCGTTGGCGTCGGCGAGCGGCAGCACGCGCCGCTCCATGCTGGCCGGGTGGACGGCGGCGACGATGCGCTGGCGCGCCGGGCCGGTCTGGTTGTCCGCGCTGATCAGCACTTCGCCCTGCGGCGTCCAGCCCAGCACCACCAGGCCGCCGTTCTCGAACGTGATCCGCTTCGGCAGGCCGCCTTCGACCGGCATCACGTAGGCTTCCTGCGCGCCCTCGTACGATGCCGCGAAGGCGACCAGTTTGCCGTCCGGGGACAGCGCGGCGTGCGTTTCGGCCGAGGCGTGCGTGGTCAGGCGCTGGGCCTTGCCGCCGCTGGCGGAGGTGCGCCACAAGTCGCCTTCGGCGGTGAACACGATGGTGTCGCCGCGGATGGTCGGGAAGCGGAAATACGGATCGGCGGCGCTTGCATGGCTGCCGGCAAGCGCCAGCGACAGCGCGAGAATGGTGCGGGACACGGTCATATGCGTTACGAAGTGAAGTTACAAACGAGCATGAGTGTGCCACAGCGGGCGCGGCAAAGGATGTGCATACAGGCAGATTTCGTGGGCATCCGCGACAGGAGGTACGCGCAAAAAAAAACCGCGCATCTCGCGCGGTTTTTGTTCTCGGCCTTCCGGCCGAAGATCGAGGATGGACCCCGGCCTTATTCGATCTCGACGGTTTCCGGCGGCAGCGTCGGAGGCGCTGCGTCCCCTTCCGGGAACTCGAGGCGCACGTTGTCGCTCTCGTCCAGATCCACCGTGACCTTGCCGCCGTTGACCAAGCGGCCGAACAGCAGCTCGTCGGCCAGCGCCTTGCGGATCATGTCCTGGATCAGGCGGGCCATCGGACGGGCGCCCATCTGCGGGTCGAAGCCCTTCTTGCCCAGGAACTTGCGCAGGTTTTCGCTGAACACCGCTTCGACCTTCTTCTCGTGCAGCTGCTCTTCCAGCTGCATGAGGAACTTGTCGACCACGCGCAGGATGATCTCCTCGTCCAGCGCGCGGAAGCTGATGATCGCGTCCAGGCGGTTGCGGAACTCCGGCGTGAACATGCGCTTGATGTCCGCCATCTCGTCGCCCGCCGCCTTCGAGTCCACGAAGCCGACCGAGCGCTTGGTCAGGCTTTCGGCGCCCGCGTTGGTGGTCATGATGATGATCACGTTGCGGAAGTCCGCCTTGCGGCCGTTGTTGTCGGTCAGCGTGCCGTGGTCCATCACCTGCAGCAGGATGTTGAAGATGTCCGGATGCGCCTTTTCGATTTCGTCCAGCAGCAGCACTGCGTGCGGCTTCTTGGTGATCGCTTCGGTCAGCAGGCCGCCCTGGTCGTAGCCGACATAGCCTGGCGGCGCGCCGATCAGGCGCGACACCGCATGGCGCTCCATGTACTCGGACATGTCGAAGCGCACCAGCTCGATGCCGAGGATGAACGCAAGCTGCTTGGCCACTTCGGTCTTGCCCACGCCGGTCGGACCGGAGAACAGGAAGGAGCCGATCGGCTTGTCCTGCTTGCCCAGGCCCGCGCGCGCCATCTTGATGGCCGACGCCAGCGCGTCGATCGCAGGATCCTGGCCGAACACCACGTTGCGCAGGTCGCGGTCGATGGTCTGCAGCTTGCTGCGGTCGTCCTGGTTGACGGTCTGCGGCGGGATGCGCGCGATCTTGGAGATGATGTCCTCGATCTCGGTCTTGCCGATGGTTTTCTTCTGCTTGGACTTCGGCAGGATGCGCTGTGCGGCGCCTGCCTCGTCGATCACGTCGATGGCCTTGTCCGGCAGGTGGCGGTCATTGATGAAGCGTGCCGCCAGTTCGGCCGCGGTCGACAGCGCCGACGACGAGTACTTGACGCCGTGGTGCTCCTCGAAGCGCGACTTCAGGCCGCGCAGGATCTGCACGGTCTGCTCGACCGATGGCTCGTTGACGTCCACTTTCTGGAAGCGGCGGGAGAGCGCATGGTCCTTCTCGAACACGCCGCGGAATTCCGTGAACGTGGTCGCGCCGATGCACTTGAGCTGGCCGTTGGCGAGCGCCGGCTTGAGGAGGTTGGACGCGTCCAGCGTGCCGCCCGATGCCGAACCGGCGCCGATGATGGTGTGGATCTCGTCGATGAACAGGATGCCGTTCGGGGTGTCCTTGAGCTGCTTGAGCACGGCCTTGAGGCGCTGCTCGAAGTCGCCGCGGTACTTGGTCCCTGCCAGCAGCGCGCCCATGTCGAGCGAATACACGACGGCGTTCTGCAGGATCTCCGGCACTTCTTCCTGGACGATGCGCCATGCCAGGCCTTCCGCGATGGCGGTCTTGCCCACGCCGGCTTCGCCCACCAGCAGCGGGTTGTTCTTGCGGCGGCGGCACAGGATCTGGATCACGCGGTCGACCTCTTCCTCGCGGCCGATCAGCGGATCGATCTTGCCGTCCGCGGCTGCCTTGTTGAGGTTCTGGGTGAACTGGTCGAGCGGGCTTTCCTTGGCCTGGCCTTCGACCTGCGCTTCTTCCACGCCTTCGGAGGCCTTGACGCTGTCGATCTGCTGGTCCTTGCGCACGCCGTGCGAAATGAAATTGACCACGTCCAGGCGGGTCACGCCCTGCTGGTGCAGGTAGTAAACAGCGTGCGAATCCTTCTCGCCGAAGATCGCGACCAGCACGTTGGCGCCGGTGACTTCCTTCTTGCCGTTCGAGGCGGACTGGACGTGCATGATGGCGCGCTGGATCACCCGCTGGAACCCGAGGGTCGGCTGGGTATCGACTTCGCCGGTGCCGGGCACCGTGGGCGTGTTATCGCCGATGAAGTTGGTCAGCGTCTTGCGCAGGTCGTCGATGTTGACGGCGCAGGCCCGCAACACTTCGGCCGCGGATGGGTTGTCCAGCAGCGCCAGCAGCAGGTGTTCGACGGTGATGAATTCATGCCGTGCTTGCCGGGCTTCGACAAACGCCATGTGTAGGGAGACTTCCAATTCCTGCGCGATCATACTTCCTCCATCACGCACTGCAGGGGATGGCCCGCCTTGCGCGCATGTGTTAAAACGAACTCAACTTTGGTACATGCGATGTCCTTCGAGAATACACCGCATACACCTTTCCCGTGCCTGTGCACGGACAACATAATCTGCGTGGCCGTCTCACGATCCTTGTTGAAATATTCCTGTATGACGGCTACCACGAATTCCATCGGCGTGTAGTCATCATTGAGCAGGGCTACCTGGTACAGCGGTGGCGGTTTGGTGACCTGCCGCTCGAGGACGGTCTCTGTATCGTGCTTAGTTGCCATACTTAATTCTACTGCGTTCGCGGTTGATGCTATGGGGGAATAATCATCCCGTTCGCATTTGGTTTCCATCTTACGCGTTTTCGGCTCAGAACGCAGATGGCGACCCGATTCGTGAATTCAAGAGTTGTGTTGCCGCAGAGTGTGGAGATTTCAGCAACTTGTAACAAAAAGCGCTTGACTTCGAAAATTATTGCCTCAACAATGCAAATATTGACTTGTACTGTGTACTTGTTGATAAGAAGTGAGCAGGCTGAGGAGGGGGCAAGAAGCTTCTTGCTTTTATGGCTCGTGTGATTAGATATAATTTTGAAAGTTCTTTATGGCAACAGGTACTGTTAAGTGGTTCAATGATTCCAAAGGTTTTGGCTTCATCACTCCTGATGATGGCGGCGAAGATCTGTTCGCACACTTCTCCGCAATCAACATGAACGGTTTCAAGACCCTCAAAGAAGGTCAAAAAGTTCAGTTCGAAGTCACGCAAGGCCCTAAAGGCAAGCAAGCTTCCAACATCCAGACCGCGTAAGACGGTCCGATGTGAAAAAAAACCCGCTCTCGAGCGGGTTTTTTGTTTGCGCGAAACGGGGACGCCCGAAATGGGGACACGAAATGGGGACAGACCCCATTTTCGCGAAAATGGGGTCCGTCCCCATTTCGGGGTCTGTCCCCATTTCGGGGTCTGTCCCCATCTGTTACTCCATGTATTCGATCATCACGTCGCCGAAGCCGGAGCACGAGACCTGCGTCGCGTCCTCCATCAGCCGCGCGAAGTCATAAGTAACGCGCTTGGACTGGATCGCTTTCTCCATCGAGCTGATGATCAGGTCGGCCGCTTCGGTCCAGCCCATGTGGCGCAACATCATTTCGGCCGACAGGATCAGCGAACCCGGGTTGACGTAATCCTTGCCCGCGTATTTTGGCGCGGTGCCGTGCGTGGCTTCGAACATGGCGACCGAGTCGGACATATTGGCGCCCGGCGCGATGCCGATGCCGCCCACCTGCGCCGCCAGCGCGTCGGAAATGTAGTCGCCGTTCAGGTTCAGCGTGGCGATCACGCTGTACTCGGCCGGGCGCAGCAGGATCTGCTGCAGGAAGGCATCCGCGATCGAGTCCTTGACGATGATGTCGCGGCCCGTGCGCGGATTCTTGAACTTCATCCATGGGCCGCCGTCGATCAGCTCACCGCCGAATTCCTTTTGCGCCAGCGCATAGGCCCAGTCACGGAAGCCACCCTCGGTGTACTTCATGATGTTGCCCTTGTGGACGATGGTCACGGACGGCTTGTCGTTGTCGATCGCGTACTGCAGCGCCTTGCGCATCAGGCGCTCGGTGCCTTCGCGCGACACCGGCTTGATGCCCAGGCCCGAGGTTTCCGGGAAGCGGATCTTGTTGACGCCCATTTCCTTGATCAGGAAGTCCATCAGCTTCTTCACCTTGTCGCTGCCGGCCTGGTATTCGATGCCCGCGTAGATGTCTTCCGAGTTCTCGCGGAAGATGACCATGTTGGTCTTCTCCGGCTCGCGCACCGGCGATGGCACGCCCTTGAAGTAGCGCACCGGGCGCAGGCAGACATACAGGTCGAGTTCCTGGCGCAGCGCCACGTTCAGGGAGCGGATGCCGCCGCCGACCGGCGTGGTCAGCGGGCCCTTGATGGAGACCACGTAGTCGCGCACGGCCTTCAGCGTCTCCTCGGGCAGCCACACGTCCGGGCCGTACACCCTGGTCGACTTCTCGCCGGCGTAGATTTCCATCCAGCTGATCTTGCGCTTGCCGCCATACGCCCTGGCGACCGCCGCGTCCACGACCTTGATCATGACCGGGGTGATGTCGATGCCGGTGCCGTCGCCCTCGATGAAGGGAATGACAGGATTATCTGGTACAGTCAGCGAAAAATCCGGGTTGACCGCGATTTTCTGGCCATCATCAGGTACTTTGATATGCTCAAACATGTGTTCTCCGAAATCGAAAGGCCGTGCGAGTGAGGTAGCGCTCTTCCCGAGTCTTCTATAAGACATAAGAGCGTGCATTTCATATTATGCACCAGTATTCCATCCTGCACCACCGGCTGGCCGCCGGTCGCCGCACATTCTACCCCCGCAAAGCGCATGCCCCTCATACTCTTCAACAAGCCCTTCCAGGTCCTGTGCCAGTTCTCGGCGCAGGAAGGCCGCGAGACGCTGGCCGACTACCTGAAGATCCCCAACATCTACCCTGCCGGACGGCTGGATGCGGACAGCGAGGGCCTGATGCTGCTCACCGACGACGGCAAGCTGCAGCACGCGATCGCGCATCCGGACCACAAGGAAGACAAGACCTACCTGGTGCAGGTGGAAGGCGACGCGTCGGACGAGGCGCTCGCGCGCTTGCGCCAGCCGATCGACCTGGGCGACTTTGTCACCCGGCCGGCGCGGGTGGCGCGCATCGCGGAGCCGGAGTGGCTGTGGCCGCGCAACCCGCCGATCCGGCAGCGCGCCAATGCGCCGACCAGCTGGCTGGCGGTCACGATCTCGGAAGGCAAGAACCGGCAGGTGCGGCGCATGACGGCGGCGGTGGGATTGCCCACGCTGCGCCTGGTGCGGCATGCGATCGGCCCGTTTTCGCTGGGGACGCATCCGCTGATGCCTGGCGAGTGGATGGAGGTGCCCTCCTCCGCGCTCAGGTCGGCATAGAGGGGGGAGTATGTGCTGCTGCGGCCTGCCGCCGGGCATACCCCCCTCTTTTTCGATGGGTTTCACGACCGGCGCGGATACCCGGGGGGAGTATCCGGCACCGGGAGTGACGCTGGCACGCGACTGCCGATTTGACTGATGCCGAGCGGCATGGCTTAATCAGGCTATGAAAACACTATTCGCCACCGCCGCACTGCTGCTCGCAGCCACCAGCGCCAACGCCCAGGACGCCAGTTTTGGCCGCACCAAGCTGTCCATCGGTATCAACCTGATCAATGCGGAAGTCGCCGCGAACGATCCCCAGCGCCAGCAGGGCCTGATGCACCGCACCAGCATGGCCACCAACGCGGGCATGGTGTTCGTCTTCGACGACGTCAATTCGCAATGCATGTGGATGAAGAACACGCTGATCCCGCTGTCGGTCGCCTTCATCGACGCCAATGGCCGGATCGTCAACATCGAGGACATGCAGCCGGAAACGCTGGAAAGCCACTGCTCGAAGCGGCCGGTGAAATATGCGCTGGAGATGAACCTGGGCTGGTTCGCGAAGCGCAACATCAAGCCGGGCACCGTGGTGAACGGTCTCGTCACCCCCGCCGCACGTTGATCGCCGGGGGCCTGCCCCCGATCCCGAACCCAAGCGAAAAAACCCGCGTGACCGAGTCAGGCGGGTTCTTCTTGTACCACCAGGGCCGCCATGGCGGCCCGCAGGAACTTAGGCCGACAGCGCCTTCAGGGCTGCTGCCAGACGGCTCTTGTGGCGAGCTGCCTTGTTCTTGTGGATGATCTTCTTGTCAGCGATGCTGTCGATGGTCGACACGGACGACTGGAAGATGGTGGTTGCTGCGGCTTTGTCGCCAGCCAGGATCGCTTTGCGAACAGCCTTGATTGCGGTGCGCAGGGTCGAACGCTGTGCGGAGTTGTGTGCGTTCTGCTTGACTGCTTGACGAGCGCGTTTGCGCGCTTGTGCGGTATTTGCCATGGAATTTCCTAAATCAGGGTCAGGTTGCGTCTGCAAACACAGCTAAACACTTAGCGGCTGCATAACTGAATTTCGTAAAGCGTTAGATTATAGCCGATGTTTCGGGCTCGGGCAAAGCAAATCTTGCCGGATGTGTTGCGTCCGATATAATCCACCGCCATGAACTTGCTCAGAACCCTCGCCGCCATTTCCAGCATGACCATGCTGTCCCGAGTCACCGGATTGCTGCGCGAGAGCCTCACGGCGAGTGTGCTGGGCGTGTCCGCGTTCGCCGACGCCTTCGTGGTCGCGTTCCGCATTCCCAACATGCTGCGGCGCCTGTTCGCGGAGGGCGCGTTCGCCCAGGCCTTCGTGCCGATCCTGGCGGAGTATAAGACAAGGGAAGGCATCGCGGCCACCAAGACCCTGGTCGACCATGTGGCGACGGCGCTGGTGTGGGCGACCCTGCTGACCAGCGTGGTGGGCATCCTCGGTTCGCCCTACGTCGTGTACCTGTTCGCCTACGGCCTGGACAAGACGCCCGGCGCTTTCGACGCATCCGTGCTGATGACGCGCGTGATGTTCCCCTACATCGTGTGCATGGCGTTCGTATCGCTGTCCAGCGGCGTGCTCAATACCTGGAGCCAGTTCAAGGTCCCGGCCTTCACGCCCGTGCTGCTCAACCTGTGCACGATTGCGGCGGCGCTGTTCCTGGCGCCGCAGTTCGACGAGCCGGCCTACGCGCTCGCAATCGGCGTGATGGCGGGCGGCCTGGTGCAGATGGCCTTCCAGGTGCCGGCGCTGATCAGGATCGGCATGCTGCCGCGGCTCTACCTGAACCCGATGACGGGCTTTCGCGACCTGGGCGTGCAGCGCGTGCTGCGCAAGATGGGACCGGCCGTGTTTGCGGTGGCGGCAGCGCAGATCAGCCTCATGATCAACACGACGATCGCATCCTGGCTTCCGGCCGGGTCGATCGCGGCCCTCTCGTACGCCGACCGCCTGATGGAATTCCCGACCGCGATCCTCGGCGTGGCGCTCGGCACGATCCTGCTGCCCGGCCTGTCCAAGGCGAACGCCTCGGCCGATACGGCCGAATATTCCGCCCTGCTCAACTGGGGCCTGCGCCTGACCTTCCTGCTCGCCCTGCCCGCCGCGCTTGGACTGGCGCTGCTGGCCGAGCCGCTGATCGCGGTGCTCTTCAACTATGGCAAATTCGACTACACCGCGGTGGTGGCCGCGTCGGCGCCGCTGATCGCGTACAGCGTGGGCCTGATCGGGATCATCCTGGTCAAGATCCTGGCGCCGGCATTCTTTGCGCGGCAGGACGTGCGCACCCCGGTGCGCATCGCGGTCGGCGTGCTGGTGGTCACGCAGCTGATGAACATCGTGTTCGTGCCGCTGTTCGGCGTGGCCGGGCTGGCGCTGTCGATCGGCGTGGGCGCGTGCGTGAATGCGACCTTCCTGTATGCGGGCCTGCGCAAGCGGCAGCTGTTCGTGCCGGAGAAAGGATGGCTGAAGTTCTTCGTGCGCGTAGCGGTGGCGTTGGCCGTGATGGGTGCGATCGGCTGGGCCGCGGCCCACTATATCGACTGGGTGGTGCTGCGCAGTTCGCCGTGGCTGCGCGCGGGAGCGCTGATGGGCAGCGTAGCCGTGTGCGCGGCGTCGTATTTCGCCGTGTTGCTGGTGCTCGGGTTCAGGATAAAGGACTTCAAGCGCCGCGGCGCGTGAGTCCAGGGGCGCGTCCCCTCGTTTCCAGCGTCCGGCCGCCTCGCCGGCTCAGCGTTCGTTGGAAGCCTCTTCCCTCGGCGGCGGCGGGGTCACGATAGTGATGTCGTCGTCGGGCGGCGGCGGCACGCCGGGCGGCAGCAGCGGGGTTTCCTTGCGCGGCGGCGGCAACGGCTCGCGGCCCGGCGGCGGCGGCGCGAGCGGCGGCTGCACGCCCTGTGGCTGGCGGTTCGGCACCGCGCCCTGCCCGCTCATGGTGAAGCGCCAGTCAGATATCAGCTCCGCCTTCTCGAAGTTCTGGAAGCGCGCGTCAAAATTCGCGATCTTGAGCGGCTTGGTATCGGACAGGCTGTGTACACCGATCACGCCGGTCTGCCCGGCCAGGTACAGGATGCCCCACTCGTCCTTGCCTGTAATGGGATCGATGTAGATCTTGCGCAGGTGCCGGCGCGGGTACGGAAAGCGCGGATCGCGCACCAGGTCCTGCAGCGACGCCGGCTGCTGGCGCTGTCCGCGCGGCGTGGCAGCCGCGTAGCTGCGCAGGGCCTTCGTGAATTCGGCGCCGATCTCGAGCAGCTCTTCCTCGGCCTCGGCGCGGCGCATCAGCGATTCCACCTTGAGCGTGGCCGCGCCGACCAGGCCGATGATCGTGAGCAGGACGATCAGCCCGAGGTAGGTGAAGCCGCCCTGGCGTGCGCGCACTACCACTCCCCGTATGCGATGCCGTTCTTGCCGGCGCCTTCTGCGCTGCTGCGCAGGTTGTACACCTGGCCCTTGTCCGGCTCCTGCGGCGGCTCCACGATCCACGCCGAATTGCTCCCGGCGATGGGGTCGTAGGGCAGGCTGCGCAGGTAGCGCTTTTCCACCAGCTCGTCGAGCGATTCCGGGTAGCGGCCGGTATCGGCGTGGAACTGGTCGATCACGATGCGCGTGTTGCGCAGGTTGTCGGCCAGGATGGTCTCCTTGGCACTGTCCACGCTCGGGAAGAAACGCGGCACGGCGAGCGTGAGCAGCAGCGCGACGATGCCGAGCACCACCAGCAGTTCGATCAGGGTAAAGCCGTTGCGTGTGCGCTGCATGGTCACCACTTCCGGTAGGGGATGCCGTTCAGGCCGACGCCGGGAGAGGTGGTGTACACGTCGTACACGTCCTCCCCTTCCTTCGGCTCGTCCGGTTCGCTGGCGTAGCTGCGCTTGCCCCAGGTCTGCGCATCGGTCAGCGCGGGGTCCTTGTTGAAGGGGTCGCGCGGAATGCGGCGCAGGAAGTACATCTTGGCCCGCGTCGGGCTGCGCTGGTCCGCCACGCCCTGCACCAGCAGGTCCAGGTCTTTCGGATAGCCGGTCGATCCGGTCACGCGCGGCAGGCGCCCCTCATCGTAGGCCTTTTTGTAGGCGTCGATGCCGGTGCGGATCTCGCGCAGCGAGCGGCGCAGTTCCTGCTCCTGCGAACGCTGGATCGTTGCTTTCGTCACCGGCACGATCAGCGTGCCGAGCATCGCCAGGATCGCCAGGGTGACCAGCAGTTCGATCAGCGTAAAGCCGCGGCGCGCCTTCAACATGTCACTGGCCCGGTGGACGCGGCGGTATGACAACCGGCGTGGTGGTGGTCGTGGTGGTGGTCGCAGGCGGCGGCGGTGGCGGATCGACGACCGAGCGCGACGCCGGCAGCGGCTGCGGACGCGTGATGTTCGGCGAGTTGGAATCGGCTTCCGGCTGCGGCGTCGCGGCCGCGTCCAGCGACGGCTGGCCAGCCTGCTGGGTGACCGGCAGCGGCACGCCGACAGGGCGCGCAGGCTGGCGGCCGGCCGGGGGCGGCAGCAGCGGCGGCGCCACGCGTGGGCCGGTGTTGATGTTCGGGTTGATCGCGGGCGCGATGGTGCCCACCTGGCCGGGCTGCACGGGCGCTGCCACAGGCAGGCGCTCGGACGGGTCGGGACGGCGGCGGAAGCTGGTCTCGGTGCCGGCGCTGAACTCGGACGCGCCTGCGGCCGGGCGCTGCACGGTGCGCACCAGGTGCGGCGTGATCGACAGCACGATCTCGGTGCGCTGGTTGTCGTCCAGCGTGACGCCGAACAGGCGTCCCACCAGCGGCAGGTCGCCCACGCCCGGCACCTTGCTGCCGCCGCTGCGTTCCTCGTTGTTGATCAGGCCCGCCAGCACCTGGTTCTCGCCGTCCTTGAGCTGCAGGAAGGTCTGCGCCTGGCGCGTGCCGATCTGGTAGGCCGTGGTGCCGGTGCTGGTGGTCTGCTTGTCCACCAGGTTGCTGACCTCCAGCGCGATGCGGATGCCCACCTCGTTGTTCAGGTAGATGGTCGGCTCCACGTTGAGCGTGAGGCCCACGTCGACGTAGCTCACCGACTCCGATGCGAAGCCGCCGGAGCCCGGCGAGATCGTGGTGGTGATGACCGGGACCTTGTCGCCGATCACGATCTTGGCCTTTTCCTTGTTACGCACGCGGATGCGCGGGTTGGCCAGGATGTTGGCGTCCGCGTCGGTCTTGTTGGCGGTGATGGCGGCGGACACGCCAGAGACGCCGATGCGCGAGCCGTTCAGGCCGCGCAACTGGTCGATCGTGAGCGGCCCGGTGGCCGCGGTGACGATCGGCGCGAACGACAGGCTTTCCGGCCAGGCGATGCCCAGCTCGGTCAGGCGGCTGCGCTTGATCTCGAGGATCTCGACTTCCAGCATCACCTCGGCCTCGGCCACGTCCTGCAGCGCGACCAGTTTCTCGGCCAGGCGCACCGCGTCCTCGCTGTCGCGCACGATCACCATGTTGAGCTTTTCATCGATCGCGATGTCGCGCGTCTTGAGGATCACCTTCAGGGTATTGCCCACCGTCTTGGCATCCGCATTCGCCAGGTAGAAGGTCTTGACCACCATCTGCTGGTATTCGCGCACCTTGGCCGCGACGTTCGGGTAGATCAGGATCGTGTTCTCGTCCATCACCTGCTGTTCCAGCTGGTTGGTGGTGAGCAGGTAGTGGATCGCCGCTTCGACGGTGCTGTTCTTCAGGAAGATCGAGGTGCGGCTGTCGGAGCGCACGTCCTTATCGAACAGGAAGTTCAGGCCGGAGCGGCGCGACAGCACCTCGAACACCTGGCGCAGCGGCGCGTCGCGAAATTCGATCGTGACCGGCTGGCGGTAGGCGGCCGACAGGCGGCTCGGCACGGCCGGCGGCGCGGTCTGGCTGTCGATATCGGCCAGCAGGCGGCGCGCGCCTTCGTGGCCGGGCTGTTCGGTAATGATGGCTTCCAGCTTGGCGCGCGCGATGGCGTAATCCTTCTTTGCGGCCAGCGCGGTGGCGTCGGCGAGCAGCGTGGCGTGGCGCTGGCTGGCCTCGATATCGCGCAGGCCCTGGCGCGCGCGCTCATGGCCCGGGTCGATCGACAGCGCGCGCTGGAACGCCGCCTTCGCTTCGGCCACCCTGCCCTGCTGCAGTTCGCGCTGGGCCAGGTCGACCTGGCGTGTGGCATGGCGGTCGCGCACCATCAGGAAAGTCGCGCGGTACTGCGCATTGCCCGGGTCGCGCTCGACCGCTTCGCGCAAGCGCACCAGGCCCTGCTCGACCTGATCGCGTTCGACCAGGCTGCGGCCGTCGCGGTACGCCATCTGGGCGGCGCAGCCGGCCAGCGCCAGCGCCAGCAGGGGAACGGCCAGGATGCGCACACGGCGCCAGGTTTCGCTTCGCATCACTCGTTTGCTCCAATATTCATGTGTTGTTGCTGGCCCAGCGGCAGGTAGGTGACGGTCATCATGGGTGGCGCCACCGCATCGATGCGCCAGGCGCCGTCGATGACGTCGCCGGCCCGTACCGCGTGGATGCGTTCGCCCTGCGCAAGGTAGATCTCCCAGCGCCCCTCGCCCAGCGACTTGCCGATGAAGGTGAAGGGAATCGCCGGCGCCATCGGCGGGGCCGGCGGTGGCGGAGACGGCGGTTCGGGCGGCGGCGGGTTCCAGCTACGCGCGCCGAACCCCGGCGCGTCGCCATCGCCGGCCTGGCCAATCAGTTCGGCGCGCGGGACCAGCCGCAGCACGGCGGGTCCCTCCTGCGCCAGCGGCGCGGGCGTCCGGGCCACTGCAGGCGCGGCCGCCGGCGCGGGGCGATCCACGCTTTCGACAACTGCGCCCTCCGGTTCCTTGTCGCCGAAGGCCGCCAGGCCCGCCGCACCCAGCAGGGCCAGGCCAAGCACGATATGACGCGGACTCATGGCGCGCCCCCGTTCAGATACAGCGTCAGGCGCAGGCGCGCGTCGACATCCGGATCGCCGACCGATTCGCGCTTGAACGAAATCTCGTCGAGCGAGGCGAAAGGAATGGTGGCCAGCGAGGACATCGCAAAGCCCCACACGGCCTTGTACGGGCCGCGCACCGGCAGCGTGACCTGGTACGCGTACACCCGCGCGTTGCGGTCGTAGGCGGCACGGTATTCGCCCCGCGCCAGCACCAGGCCCGCCTTGTCGGCCAGTCCGAACAAGGTGCGTACCTGCTGCTCGGCATAGCGGCGCTCGCCCAGCGCCTTGTAGAACGCTTCGATGGCTGCGGTCTGCGGCGCAGCCGCCTGCACCAGCACGGGCGCGGGCGCGGCGGCAGCCTGCGCCAGCACGGCGCGGTGCTGCTGCGCGCGCGCCGCGCGCTCCGGCAGGATCCAGCCCAGCGCAGCCGCGCTTGCGGCCAGCACCAGCGCCGCGCCGATGCCTACCGGACCGGCCGCGCGCAGCGCGATCCCGACGCGCAATGCAATGGCGCCGAGCGTGGCCCCGCTCATGGCGCGCTCCATGTCGCCTCGAGCTCGAACCGGAGCGGCTTGTTCGGATCGGCGTCGTTCACCAGGTGGCTCACCAGTACGACGTCCGAGAACAGCTCCTGGCGCTTGAGCTGTTCGACATAGCCGACCATGCCGTCGCTGTCTCGCGCTTCGGCGGTGATGCGCAGGGTATGGCGGCGCGCATCGGGCTCCAGCGCCAGCAAGGCGATGCTGGCCGGCGTGCCGGCGGCGAGCGCGTCGTGCACGGCGCGCCAGGGCAGGTTCAGCTGCGAGACGATGGCGTTGACGGCCGCGGCCTGCGCTTCGGGCACGCGCGGCTGCGCCACCGGCCGCGGCGCGCGGGCCGCCACCTGGCGCGCACGCACGCCGGCTTCGGCCAGCTGGCGCTCGTATTCCTCCTGCTCGGCGTGCAGCCTGAACGCCGCTGCGACGGCGGCACCGAGCGCCAGCGCGGCGATGGCGGCCGCGACCCAGGCAGCGGGATGGGTGCGGTACAGCGTGCGGCGCCACCCGGACGGTGCAAAGTCGATCCGCAGCGCCTTCATCGCACGACTCCCGCCAGGGCAAGCTGCGCAGCGGGCGACAGCTCCGCCATCGGGGGGCGGCCGGCCAGCGCGCAGGCCAGTTGCGAGTTCCCGCCCAGCCAGCGGTCGGGGACCGCGCCGGCCAGGGCCAGCGCGCGCGGTGCAGGCAGGCCAAGCAGCATCGCTTCCCGCGTGACATGGGTGGCCAGCCATTCGGCGCCGGCGCCGTCAGGTATGGCGGCGGCGCGCACTGCTTCCAGACGCTCGCCATCCGGGGCGCCGGTGGTGATCACGCCTTCGTGCACCAGGCCGAACCAGGCGCCGTGGCGCAGCGACGAACGGCACGCATTGAACGCGACGGCGAAGTGCGGCTCGATGCCGGTCACGGCCATGCCCTGCGCATCGGCGGCCTGCGTCAGCGCGGCGAGCAGCGCATGCGGGATGCCGGCTGCCATGAACGGCCGCGCGGCATCCCAGCCGGCACGGATCACCCACTGGGCCGGCATTTCGCCGTACAGGGAATGGAAACGCAGCGCGGCGGCCGCTTCCAGGTCGGCCATGCGCGCGGCATCGTGCGGCGGCGCGACGCGCCACATCCGCACCAGGTCGTTGGACAGGACAAAGGAAACGGGCCAGCGCGCATGAGCGCTGCCCAGCAGCTGTGAAAGCGCCGCAGCCATCGCGCCGGGCTGCGCGGCATCGAAGGCCAGCTCGCTCTCCACGCGCGACGCGCCCCAGCGGCTGGTCACGGCCAGCGCCAGCGCGCTCTCCGCGACGCCGACGCGCAGCGATTGTCCGAGCCGCCTACGCATGCAGGGTCACCCGCTTGATCTCCGCCAGCGTCGTGGCGCCGCGCTTGACCAGTTCCAGCGCGGCCGAGCGCAGGCTGCGCGTGCCATTGGCATACGCGGCTGCCTTGATGCGGCGGATCGGCTGCTTGTCCACGATCAGTTCGCGGATCTCGTCGTTGAGCGTGAGGATTTCCGCGATCGAACGGCGGCCCTTGTAGCCGGTGCCGCGGCAGTCGCCGCAGCCCTTGCCTTCCATGAAGCGGTACTCGCGCACCTCGTCGCGGGTCAGGTTCACCTGCTCCAGTTCCGCGTCGGAAGGCGTGGCCGGCTGCGCGCAATGCGGGCAGTTCATGCGCACCAGACGCTGCGCCCAGATGCCGTTCAGCGCCGAGACGAAGGCATACGGGTCGATGCCCATGTGCGTGAAGCGCCCGAACACGTCGAACACATTGTTGGCATGGACGGTGGTGAGCACCAGGTGGCCGGTCAGCGCCGACTGCACCGCGATTTCGGCCGTTTCGCGGTCGCGGATCTCGCCCACCATGATCTTGTCGGGGTCGTGGCGCAGGATCGAGCGCAGGCCCTTGGCGAAAGTCAGGCCCTTCTTCTCGTTCACCGGGATCTGCAGGATGCCGGGCAGCTGGTACTCGACCGGGTCCTCGATGGTGATGATCTTCTCGCGGCCGTTGTGGATCTCGGTGAGCGCGGCGTACAGCGTGGTGGTCTTGCCCGAGCCGGTCGGCCCGGTCACCAGCAGCATGCCGTAGGCTTCCTGCGCCAGCGCCCGCAGCGTAGCCAGCGATGGCGCGTCGAAGCCCAGCGCTTCCAGCGTCAGCGCGCCGTACGCCTCTACCATTGCGCGCTTGTCGAGGATACGGATGACCGCGTCCTCGCCGTGGATCGAGGGCATGATCGAGACGCGCAGGTCGATCTCGCGGCCGCCCGATTCGACGCGGAAGCTGCCGTCCTGCGGCACGCGGCGCTCGGCGATATCGAGTTCGGCCAGCACCTTGAGGCGCGAGACGATCTGCTCGGCAGTGTCGGTGCCGGACACGGTCGCCGCATGATCGAGCACGCCGTCGATGCGGTACTTGACCGACAGCCCGCCGGCAGTGCTTTCGAGGTGGATGTCGGAGGCGCCCGCCTTAAGGGCGTCGTACAGCGTGGAGTTGACCAGCCTGACCGCGGGACTGGCCGCTTCCGACACGGAGGCGAACGACAGCACCGCCGCGGTCTTCTCGCGGCGTCCGTCGCCGCCGGTGGTGACGAGCGAATCCACCGCGCGCGCCGATTCTTCCTGGCGCGACAGGTAGGCCTGGATGTCCGACTGCAGCGCCAGGCGCAGGTCGAGTGGCGCGCCGGGACGTGCCCTGGCCTGGGTGCTGAGCCAGGTCTGCAGGTCGAGGTCGAACGGATCGGAGATCACGCCGACCAGGTGGCCGCCCGCGCCGCGCAGTAGCAGGCCGTGGCGCGCCATCGCCTGTGCCAGCGGCAGCAGGTCGAAGGCGGGCGTCATCTCCAGCATCTGCGCCGTTTCCATGACCGACAGGCCGAACGGCGCGGCCAGCGCGCCGACGATGGCGCGCGGGTCGGCTCCGGACAACGCTTCCAGCTCGGCCACCAGCGTGCGGCGCGATTGCAGGCAGGCTTCGCGCGCCTGCGCCAGCTGGGCGGTATCGAGGATGAATGGAACGGCCGCGTTCACGACATGTCTCCCGCGAGGTCAAAAATCGGCATGTACAGCAGCACCACGATGGCGCCCACCACCAGGCCGATCGCGGCCATCAGCAGCGGTTCGAAGGTGCGCGTGAAGCGGTCGATCCAGCGGCTGATTTCGCCGTCGTAGAAGGATGCCGACTGCATCAGCATCGGCCCCATCTCGCCGGTGCGCTCGCCAACGCGCAGCATGCGCAGCGAGATCGGCGTGGTCAGGCCGTGCTGTTCGAAGGAACTCGACATCGGCTGGCCCGATTCGATGCTGGCGCGCGCCGCATCGAGCGCGCTGCGCAGCGCCGGGGACACCATCGGCCGCACGGTATGGATCGCCTGCACGATGGTGATGCCGCCCTCGGCCAGCATGCCCAGCGTCAGGTACAGGCGCGACAGCTCGTACACGCGCACGCGTTCGCCGATGCCCGGCAGGCGCGTGAGCAGGCGGCCGAAGTCGCCGTTGGCCAGCATGCGCCGCACCAGCAGGAACAGCAGCACCGCCGCCACCAGCGCGCCCTGCCCCAGCGCCGCGCCGTGGCTGGCGGCGAACTGCCCCCAGTCGAGCATCAGCTGCGACATGAACGGCAGCTCGCGCCCCGCGCCCTGGTACACCTCGGCGAACTTGGGCACCACGTAACCGATCAGGAACAGCGAGACCCCGGCGCCCACCATCAGCAGGATGACCGGGTAGATGGACGCGCTGACGATCTTGGAGCGCACCAGGTCGATGCGCTGCTGGTAGTCGATGTAGCGGGCCAGCGAGCGTGGCAGGTCGCTGGTGCCTTCGGCAGCGCGCACGATGCCCACGTACAGCGGCGGGAACAGGTCCGGCTGCGCCGCCAGCACGGCGGAAAAGCGCATGCCGTCGCGCAGGCCGGCCAGCAGCCGCTCCAGCACGCCGCGGGTGGAGGCGTTCGATTCCTTTTCAAGCAGCGCGTCGAGCGACTCGACCACCGACAGGCCGGCATTCAGCAGCGCCAGCAGCTCCTGGCTGAACAGGACCAGCGACAGCTTGCCGGCCCGCGCGCGGCGCAGCGCACCGGCGCGCAGCGGCTGCACGGCGCTGACGAACAGACCGCGCGACTCGACCTGCCGCCTGGCGTCGGCTTCATCCGGCGCATCGACAACGCAGCTGCCAATCGACATGTCCGGCGCAAGCGTGCGCACTGAAAACTGCATGAACTTCCCTGTTATGCCTTATTGCGTGGCGATGTCGGCGTTCTCGCCGGCGCCGCCGGGCTGGCCGTCCTTGCCCAGCGAGACAATCTCGTATTCGCCGCGGGCGCCCGGGGCACGGTAGGCATAGGCATTGCCCCAAGGGTCGAGCGGCACGCCCTTCTTCAGGTACGGGCCGTTCCACTTGCCGGCGGCAGTGGCAGGCGCGGTGATCAGCGCCTGCAGGCCTTCCTCCGTGGTCGGGTAGCGGCCGACATCAAGGCGGTAGGTGTCGAGCGACTTCTCGAACGACTCCATCTGCGCCTTGGCGACCGTCACTTCCGACTTGCCCAGTTGGGAAAAATACTTCGGTCCGACGTAGGCTGCAAGCAGGCCGATGATGACGATCACCACCAGCAATTCCAGCAACGTAAACCCTCGATTTTGCTTTGCAGCGCGCATCAGCGGCGACTCCTTGGGCAGACCCATTGGCCCGGTCTTGCCATAAATGTTGTGTTAACAAGACGATACCATTTTTTTGCTGAGCAACAAACGCCGAGCGCGGCTTTTTGTGCTGCTGCAATATGCATGTCAGCGCTTGTAGGGCGCGGCGAGCGGCTCGCCGATGAACAGGCCCTGGGCTGGCCATGCCACGCTCTTCCAGTACGCTTCGATGGCGGTGGCGCCCAGCGCGTAGTGGCGCATCAGCACAGTGGGATGAGGGAATTTCTGCCAGTAGTTGCACGGCTCGGTCACGGTGCCATAGCTTGCCGTCGCGCCCGCCTCCAGCCAGCGCAGGGCGCTCATCTGCCCATTGCCGAGCAGGTCTCCGCCGAGCGAGGTCATGTGGTCGGCCAGCGCTCCCGGCAGGAACTTGTTGGTCTCGATCTTGTTCACGCGGGCCAGGCCGGTCTGGTAGAACATGATGTCGCTGGCGTTTTCCAGTGCATCCGAGGAGAGGCGCTTGATGGTCAGCTTCTTGGCCGCGATGCGACCGGCCGGAGGAAACAGGTGGGCACGGCTGTTGCGGGTCTTTTCGCTGGTGGTCAGGAAATAGGCGCTTGCCGGGCCGGCCTTGCGGTCGGCGGCGATGCCGCGGTCGATCAGGGCCTTGGCCGATTCGACCGAGTTAGCGGGCAGCAGCATCGACAGGCGCAGCCCGGCAGCCGACGGGCTCTTTGCCGGAGAATTGAAATACGGGTTGACCCGCCCCTGCCCGCAGGTCTTGGCGCACTGGGCGGCATCGTAGCCCAGGGTATAGGCAGCGGTAATGGAATTGCAGTCCACCGCATAGGGAGCGGTCCACACCATCAGCACCGCCTGCACATGGGGTGGCAGGGCCTTGTCGATGTCGGCCTTCATCTGCCGGAACGCGCCCAGCTCGAGCCGCTCCTTGTTCGGGGGAATGCGCACATGGACGACGTTTTCGGCAGGAACGCCACGCGCCTTGCGGTAGTAGTCGCCGACAGCAATGCTGGCCGGGTCGGCATCGTTGATGACCAGCCCCAACTGTCCCGCGCCCATCGTCACCTGGGCCCAGGCGCTGCCCATACCGCAAGCCCACACCAGTATCACTGCCATCCAGCCATGCTGCACTCGCATACGCACCTTTACCTTGAAAATCAAAACGGAAGCCCGAGACTTCCGTTTTGATTATAGCCACACAAGTGCTTTGCTTAAGTACGCTTGGCGCGCAGGCGTGCTGCGCCGGCCACCAGGCCCAAACCGGCCAGCAGCATGGCGTAGGTCTGCGGCTCCGGCACGGCCAGCACGTTCAGGTTGCCGGCATAGCTGGCGGAAGTGTTCGACACGATGCTGCCGGTCACCTGCACATAGTAGGAGCCGGTCGGCAGCCCGCCGGTGGCGATCGTCCACAGGTCCACCGTTCCCGTGCTCTGCATGACCCCGGACGCCACCAGGGCATTGCTGCTGTCGTACAGGTCGTAGCCGGTAATGGTGAGTCCGACCAGCGCGCTGTGTGCGATCGAACCCACCAGCGTGTCGACGAAGTTCAGCCCGACCGTCGAGAAAGTGTACTTGTCAGAAAAGGTATTGCCCGAGTTTCCGGACAGGAAAGAGGCGCCGAAGGTCCCGGTGCCGTCCACCAGGATCACGGGCGTGGGCGGATGGCTGATGTCGACTGCATGGCTGGCCGGCGCCAGCAGCAGCATGCTCGCGCAGCCGAGCGCCGAGAGGAATGCCTTCATGGTTTTCATTTTTTCCCACTCCATTTCAATGAAGTTCGTGGTCGCACGATTGCGGTCCACGGGAACAAGTCCTGGGAATGACTGTAGCTGGGGATCTGGTGGCGTTATGAAATAAATATCAAACAACGGTTGTGTTGTCGCGACGGATTCGTTGTCGCGACAACCGTATTTCCACCAAGGAAGGAACGGGGACGTCCCTTGGGCGGAAGTCCCCGGCGCTCAGGCGCGCTTGTAGATGTCTTCGAAGCGGACGATGTCGTCTTCGCCCAGGTAGCTGCCCGACTGCACCTCGATGATGTGCAGCGGTACCTTGCCCGGGTTTTCCAGGCGGTGGTTCATCCCGATCGGGATGTAGGTCGATTCGTTTTCGGACAGCAGGCTGACCTTCTCGCCGCAGGTGACGCGCGCGGTGCCGGACACCACGACCCAGTGCTCGGCGCGGTGGTGGTGCATCTGCAGCGACAGCTTTTCGCCCGGTTTGACGCAGATGCGCTTGACCTGGAAGCGGTCGCCCGCGTCCACGCCCTCGTACCAGCCCCACGGACGGTGCACGCGCGTGTGGTGCAGGTGCTCGGTGCGCTCCTTCGACTTGAGGTGGTCGACGATCTGCTTGACGCGCTGGACCTGGTCCTTGTGCGCCACCAGCACCGCGTCGCCGGTCTCGACCACCACGAGGTTGTCGACGCCTACCACGGCCACGATGCGGCTCTCGGCGCGCACCAGCGAGTTTTTTACGCCGTCGAGGTAGACGTCGCCGCGGCACACATTGCCTTCGGCGTCGCCCTGTTGCACTTCCCACAGCGCGGACCAGGAACCCACGTCGCTCCAGCCGATGTCGGCCGGGACCACGACCGCATGGCTGGTCTTTTCCATCACCGCGTAGTCGATCGAGTCGGACGGGCAGTCCGAGAAGGTCGCTTCGTCCAGGCGGCAGAAATCGAGGTCGCGGTAGCCCTTCTGCACCGCGCTCTCGGCGGCGCTGGCGATGTCCGGCTGCAGGCGCGCCAGTTCGTCCAGGAAGCGCTGGGCGCGGAACAGGAACATGCCGCTGTTCCAGTAGTAGCCGCCTTCGGCCAGGAACTTCTCCGCGGTCTCGCGGTTCGGCTTTTCGACGAAGCGCGCCACGCGGTAGCAGCCGTCGCAGGCGTCCATGGCGGCGCCGCGGTTGATGTAGCCGTAGCCGGTTTCAGGCGCCTGCGGCACGATGCCGAAGGTGGCCAGGCCGCCCTCCTTCACCATCAGCATGGCGCGGTCCACGGCGGACTTGAAGGCGGCATTGTCGGTGATGACGTGGTCGGCCGGCAGCACCAGCATGACCGCCTCGGGGTCGATCGCCTTCAGGTAGTTGGCGGCGGCGGCGACGGCCGGCGCGGTATTGCGGCCGATCGGTTCGAGCAGGATGCCGAGCGGCTTGATGCCGATCGCGCGCAGCTGCTCGGCCACCAGGAAGCGGTGCTCGTTGCCGCACACGACCAGCGGCGCCATCAGGTCGGGCCAGTCCGCCACGCGCAGGATCGTGTCCTGCAACATCGTCTTGTCCGACACCAGCGGCAACAGCTGCTTGGGCATCACGGCGCGCGAGAGCGGCCACAGACGGGTACCGGCGCCGCCGGAAAGGATGACTGGATAGATTTTCATCAGGTACTTTCTTTTATTTTCCTGTGGAGTGCAGTGCGTAAGCGGTGTCGCTGCGCCGGCTGCGGCGCCGGTCGCGCGCGTTGATCCATTCGTCCGACAGGCATTCGGACGCGTGTTTCATTTCGCCGTGGCGGTCGACACTATATTCTTTAAAGACAATCATTTCATTCAATGCAACATCTTGCAACACTCTCGTGTATTCGAACAAGACGCTGCGCACAATTTCGGCGCCGGCGCAGATATGGCTGCCATGCCCGATCCAGGTAGGACCGACGATCTTCACGCCCGCTTCGATCTTGCAGCCGGAGCCGATGTAGACCGGTCCTTCGATGGTGGTGCCTTCCCAGTCGATATTGGTGTTCAGCCCGACCCACAGGCCCTGCTCGATCTGGGTGCCCGGCACCTTCATGTGCGCGACCTCGCCGGTCAGCACGTTCTGCAGCACTTCCCAGTAGTCGGTGACGCTGCCGATGTCGAGCCAGTTGAACGGGCGGCGCTGCGCGTAGAACGGCAGCCCGCGCTCGGCCAGCAGCGGGAACAGCTGCGAGCCGATATCGAATTCCACGCCCGGCGGGATCAGGTCGATCACCTCCGGCTCGAACAGGTAGATGCCGGTCGAGATGAAGTTGGACTTGGCCACTTCGCGCGACGGCTTTTCCTGGAACTGCGTGATGCGGCCCGTTTCGTCGGCCACCACCACGCCGTACGATGACACCTTGTCCCACGGGACCTCGCGCGTGATCACGCTGGCCAGCGCACCCTTGCGGCGGTGTTCGGCCAGCGCCGCGCCCAGGTCCAGGTCGATCAGCGCATCGCCGCACAGCACGATGGTGGTCTCGTCGAAGAAGCCGCCAAAGTCCTGGATCTTCTTGATGCCGCCGGCCGAGCCGATCGGCTGGGGGATCACCTCCCCGGTGTCGAGCGTATAGCCCTCGAAGGAATAGCCGATCTGGACCCCGAACTGGGAGCCCTCGCCGAAATACTCCTCGATCTTGTCGTGCAGGTAGCTCACGTTGACCATGATCTGCGTGACGCCGTGGTGGGCGAGATGTTCGATCAGGTACGCCATTACCGGTTTGCCGAGGATCGGAATCATCGGTTTCGGTACATCATACGTCAGGGGACGCACACGGGTGCCCTTGCCTGCCGCCAGAATCATCGCTTTCATGTATCGAACGCCTCCTGAAATGGGTTTGCCTACTTGGGGCTTGACTGCCAGCGCCACGCGTCGGCACACATCTGCTCGACGTTGCGGGTCGCGGACCAGCCCAGTTCTTCCTTCGCCAGCTGCGGATCGGCATAGCAGGTTGCGATGTCGCCGGGACGGCGCGCCACGATCTGGTACGGGATCTTCTTGCCGGATGCTTTTTCAAATGCGCGGACCATCTCCAGCACGCTGTTGGCGCGGCCCGTGCCCAGGTTGTAGGTGAAAATCCCTGCGCCCTTGGCCAGCTTCTCGATGGCGGCCACGTGGGCCAGCGCCAGGTCCACGACGTGGATGTAGTCGCGCATGCCGGTGCCGTCCGGGGTCGGGTAGTCGCCGCCGTACACGGACAGCTTCTCGCGCCGGCCTTCCGCCACCTGCGCGATGTAGGGCAGCAGGTTGTTCGGGATGCCGTTCGGGTCCTCGCCGATCAGGCCGCTCTCGTGCGCCCCCACCGGGTTGAAGTAACGCAGCAGCGCGGTGCGCCAGCTGGCGTCGGACACGAACACGTCGCGCAGGATCTCTTCGATCATCAGCTTGCTGCGGCCGTAGGGATTGGTCGCGTGCAGCGGGAAGTCCTCCTTGATCGGCACCGTGTGCGGGTCGCCGTACACGGTGGCGGACGAAGAGAACACCATCGACTTCACGCCGAACTTCTGCATGGTCTCGAACAGCACCACGCTGCCCGTCACGTTGTTGTCGTAGTAGCGCAGCGGCTGCTCGACCGACTCGCCGACCGCCTTCAGGCCAGCGAAATGGATCACGGCATCGGCCTTGTGCGCGGCGAACGCGCCTTCCATGGCCGCGCGGTCGCGGATGTCGGCGTGGACGAACTTGAAATCCTTGCCAGTGATCTTGCGGATGCGGTCGCCGACCTCGGGCTTGGCATTGGACAGGTTATCGACGACAACGACATCGTAGCCCGCACCGAGCAGTTCTACGCATGTGTGGGAGCCGATATAGCCAAGGCCGCCCGTCACCAGGATGTTCATGTGTACTCGCTTTCAGTTGTTTGCATGGGAGCCGGGCGAGCTGCGTTGGGTACGCCGAACAGGCGGTCGTAGGCGGCCAGCAGCTTCGGCTCCTCGTACACCCATTCCAGTTCGTTGATCACGCGGTTGCGGCCGTACTCGCCCATGCGCGCGCGTTGATCGGGATCGTCCAGCAATTCAGCGATTTTACGCGCCATGTCGACCGGGTCGTTCTTGTTTGCGTACAGCGAGGCCGCCTGCGCCGAATATTTACCCTCGACCAGGTCGAACTGGACGATCGGCTTGCCAAGCGCCATGTATTCCATGATCTTGTTCATGGTGGACTTGTCGTTCATGTCGTTGGCCACGTCCGGGTTCACGCACACGTCCGCGGTATTGAGCATCTCCAGCAAATCCTGGTCCGGCACGCGGCCGGTAAAGGTGACGTAGTCGGCGATGCCCAGGTCCTGCGCCATCTGCTTCATCTGGTCGAGCGAGGTGCCGCCGCCGACCAGGCCGAAATGCACGTCGGTGCGGCCCATGTCCACGATCAGGTGGCGCGCCGACTGCAACAGCAGGTCGATGCCTTCTTGCGCGCCCATCACGCCGACGTAGCCGACCAGGTACTTGCGGCCCTTCTTCAGTTCCGGCACCGGCGGCAGGATGCGCAGGCGGTCCAGCTTTGGCCCGCTGCGCACCACGTACACCTTGTCCGGGTCCATGCCGCCGCGCTGGATCGCGATGCGCTTGTACGACTCATTAGTGGCGATCGACACGTCGGCGGTCTTGAACGACCAGCGCTCGAACAGCACCATCAGCTTGTAGAAGAAGTCCCGGCGGCCGAACTTGGCCTCGTACAGCTCGGGGTTGATGTCGTGGTGGTCGAACAGGAAGCGCTTGCCGAACAGCTTGAAGAAACCACCGATCAGGAACAGCAGGTCGGGCGGGTTGCAGGCGTGGATGGCGTCGAAGCCGCGCTCGCGCAGCACCTTCAGCGCCAGGCGGAAGGTGTGGAACAGGGCCGCCGAATATTCGATCAGGTAGCCCTTGGCGCCTTCGGCCTCGAGCGGCAGGTCGTAACGGTAGATATGGATGCCGTCGATGACCTCGTACTTCTTCTCGTAGCCTTTCCCGGTCGGACAGATGATCGAGACTTCGTAGCCGTGCGCGTGCAGCGTGGTGGACTCCTGCCACACGCGGCGGTCGAACGGCGACGGCAGGTTCTCGACCAGGACCAGGACGCGCTTCTTACCAGCAGATGCCATCGTATTGCTCTCCGCTCTGTTTCGGGGAAATGCGGACCAGGTCGACGATCGACTGGCCGGCCTTCAGGCGGTCAGGCACGGCCTTGAATTCCTCGGCGCCGTTGCCGATCACGATGGTTTCGGCGAACTCGAGCACTTCGTTCATGTCCTGCACCATCAGCTTGGAGATGTGCGGGATGCGGTTCAGGATGTAGTCCTGGTTGGCGCCGGTCAGCGCGGCCAGGTTGACGTTCTTGTCGTACAGCTTGAGCTCGTAGCCCTTGCCGATCAGGTGTTCGATCACGTCCACCAGCGGCGATTCGCGCAGGTCGTCGGTGCCGGCCTTGAACGAGAAGCCCAGCACGCCGACCTTCTTCTTGCCCTTGTCCATGATCATGGCCAGGCCCTTGTTGACCTGGTGCTGGTTGGACGGCAGCACGGAGTTCAGCAGCGGCATCTCCAGGTCCAGGCTGCGCGCCTTGTAGGTCAGCGCGCGCACGTCCTTGGGCAGGCAGGAGCCGCCGAACGCGAAGCCCGGCTTCATGTAGTAAGGCGACAGATTGAGCTTGGTGTCCTGGCAGAAGATTTCCATCACTTTGTGGCCGTCGATGCCGACCGCCTTGCACAGGTTGCCGATCTCGTTGGCGAAGGCGACCTTCACCGCGTGCCAGGCGTTGTCGGTGTACTTGACCATCTCGGCCGTCTCCACGCCGGTTCGGATCATTGGCGCTTCCATCTTCTTGTACAGTTCCACCAGCATCTCGCCGGCCTTGGTGTCGGTCTCGCCGATCACGGTCTTGGGCGGGTGGTAGTAGTCATAGACGGCGGTGCCTTCGCGCAGGAACTCGGGGTTGTTGCAGACGCCGAAATCGACGCCCGCCTTCTTGCCCGATGCTTCTTCCAGGGTCGGGATGACCACGCTGCGCATGGAACCCGGCAGCATGGTGCTGCGCGCGACCACGACATGGAAGCCTTCCTTGTCGCGCAGCGCCGCGCCGATCTGCTGGCACACCTTGCGCACGTGCGACAGGTCCAGGTTGCCGTTCAATTGGGACGGCGTACCGACGCAAATGAGCGACAGCTCGGTGTTGTCGACCGCTTCGCGCACGCTGGTGGTGGCGCGCAGCAAGCCGTCGCGCACGGTCTGCGCGATCATCTCGCCGATATCCTTTTCAATGATGGGGGTCTTGCCCTCGTTGATCAGGTCCACTTTGGTCTGGTTCGGGTCCACGCCGATCACGGTGTGGCCGTCGGTAGCCAGGCAGCCGGCGGACACTGCGCCCACATAGCCCAAGCCGAAAATACTGATTTTCACTATTGTTCTCCCTTTTTCAGTTGAGGGGTTCGGCGCCGTCTGCGCGAACCGATATGGTGGTAACGATCTGCGTGCTGCCGTTGATCCGGCCGCGCATGCGCGCGGTCGTGATGGGACTCTTGGAGTCGAACGAGCGCGAGATCCAGCCGCAGGGCGGCGTTTCGCTCGCGCTAACGAGATCGAATGCGAAGCCGTCCGCGCGGCTCCTGAAGGTGGTGGTCACGCCCGGGCCGCTGACCGAGAAGCCGCCATCCGTCAGGGAGGCGGTGCAATCTTCACCGATGTGCCAATGTAGCAAAACGTCGTGCGCTGCGATGCACGATAGAAAGTCGGTGACGGTGATGGTCAGCGCGACCTGGTCGAATTCGATGCGGCGGCGGTGCATGACCGGATCGGCCAGGCGGCGGTAGCCGTCATGCTCGCCGTCGAAGACCTGGATCGCGGCGCCGGGGCGGTGCTCCAGCAGGTGCGCGTTGGCCTTGCGCATCCACATGAAGGGGCCGGCCATTTCCGACTGGTCGCAGCCGTCCACCGCCACGGTGTTGTGGGCGGAGGTGCTGCGGAAATAGTCGCGCCACTTCTTTTGCGTATGGTAGGCGTAGGTGCCCGGGTCGACCAGCACCTCGGTGCCGCCGACCGCCAGCGTGAACGCCAGCGCGTCGGCGTGGCCATGGGCGGCGATCGAGAGGTAGCCGAGCGGCGCGCAGTCGACCACCATGCGGATCTCCTGCGGCGTGCCGAAGCGGTGGCCCAGCAGGTAGTAGCCGCCCTGCGGGAAGGCCATTTCGGTACGCTCCGGTTCGGGCCGCAGCTCGTCCCAGGCGCGCGCGCCGGCCTCGCCGAACAGCCACCGGGTCTTGTCGTCCAGCTCCCCGGCCTTGCGGCGGAAGTCTCCGCGGCCGAACAGCAGCGCGCAGCTGGCCAGCAGCGAACGGTAGGGGCACCAGCCGGGCGCGTACGCCAGGCGCACCATCTGCGCGTCGTCGGCGTCGCCGGTCATCGGCACCCTGCCCCCGAACGCCATCATGGCCTGCACGAACCCGGCCATCTGCTCCAGGCGCTCCAGGAACGCGGGCGGGAACGTGGCGCCGTTGGCGCGCGCGACCAGCTGGCACAGCAGCATCATGTCCATCACCTCGTGGTGGTAATAGATGGCCTGTTCCTTGTTGACGCCATCGGCGTGGTTCTGCCGCAACGCTTCCTCCTCCAGGCCGCGGCGCGACAGTTCCAGCCAGCGCGCGCTGGCGCGCCAGCACGGCCAGGTGTGGCTGGCGGCAAACAATCCCATGTATTCGCCGAACAGGTGGTTGTTGGCGGACGAGTGGCGCGAAAAATAGCCTTCGATGAAATGACAGTGGCGGTACACGCTGTCGAGCCAGCGGCGCAGGAAGCGCTGGCCGTCCTCCCCTTCGAACAGGACGCTGTTGCGCCCGCCCAGCAAGTCCCACGCGAACGACCAGTTCAGCAGGCGCACCGCCAGCTCCAGCGAGCTGGACCAGTGGACGCCAAGCGGATACGGGCACTGGTCCAGCCACGATTCGAGCAGGGTGCGCGCGCCGCGCGCATAACGCGGCTCGCCGGTGGCGCGGTAGGCCAGCGCCAGCGTCACCAGTTCCAGGTGGCGGCTCGGCTCCCACAGGTACTTGATGTCGCCGACCACCTGTTCGCTGCGGTACTGGATGCCCTTGCCCGGCGTCATCGGCGCCAGCGTCCCGGTCTTCGGGTCCCGGTTCCATTGCGGCGGGAAACCCAGTTCGATGTCGCGCAGCGCGAAGACCGACCAGCGGCCAGCCAGCAACGACTCGGCCGCCTGGACCAGGCTGGCACGATCGATGTCCGGCACGCCTGGCGGGATCACGGCCGCGCCGAAGCGTGACAGGTCCGGCGCCGGCACCTGCGCCGCCACGCCGATGCCGAAGCGGCTGGCCTGCTTGCGCAGCACCTGGCTGGCGCGCCAGATAATTTCACCCGCCCCCATCAGGCGGATACGGTTGACCTTCCAAGCCAATGTCGTCATACAGGTTGTATTCCCAAATCCTGGTAAATCTTTTCCACGCGCGGCAGCACCGCGCCGGCAGAGAACGTCGTTTCAATCTTGCGCCGGCCGGCAGCGCCCATGCGCTGCGCCAGGGCCTGGTCGTCCAGCAGGCTTTGCATGCAGCGCACCAGTCCCTCGACGTCGCCCGGCTGCACCATGTAACCTTCCACCCCGTCGGTGAGCAGTTCGGGGATGCCGCCGACCGGCGTGGCCAGCACCGGCAACCCGGCCGCCATCGCTTCCAGGATGCTCATCGGCAGTCCCTCGTGGTACGAGGGCAGCACGAATACCGAGGCCGACGCCAGCAGCGCATTGCGCTGCTCCGGTCCTACCCAGCCCAGCACTTTCACGTGCTCGCCAATCCCCAGCTCGGACACTCGGGCGCGCGTTTGCTGCACCTCGCCGTCGCCGCCCAGCATCAGGTCGAGCTGCTGGCGCCGCGCCAGCAGCATGGAAGCCGCTTCCAGCAGGTCGTAGCTGCCCTTGTTCGGTCCCAGCTTGCCCAGGAAAACAACCTGGCCGGGACGTCGCTGCTCCCATGCCGGCTGGCCCGGCACGATGACCGGGTTGTGGATCGCTTCGACATTGGGATTGCGGGTGATGGTGGCCAGGAAATCCTTCCATGCCGCCGACAGCACCACGATGCGGGTGGCGCGGTCGAACACGGCGCGCACCAGCGCGCGCCGCACCGGGCCGCACTCCTTGTGATAGAACACCGAGAATTCGCCACCGTGCAGGTGCAGGATGGTGCGCACCCGGAACGGGCGCGCCAGCCAGAAGAACAGGGACTTGCGCCAGAAGCTTGCGCGCGAGGCGACATGGATGTGGACCAGGGCCACCTGGCCGCTGAGCAGCAATGCGCCGAACTTCGCCAGCGCCAGCAGCAGCGCTCCCAGCTTGGCGAGCCGCCCGCCGCCGCGGTGCGTGGCGAGGTAAACAATCGGGAAGCGCTGGAACAAGCCGGCGGCGCGGTACACATCCACCACCGATGCAATACCCCCTTGCGAGGTCGTGCCGAGCATGACGATCTTGTTGTGCATCATGCCTCGACCCGGTCCGGTGGATGGGTTGCCGGCTGACCCGCCTGCGCCAGCGGGATCACCGGCACGAACTTGCCGGCGCTGGTGCGCGGGATCGCCGCCAGCTTCTCGATCCGGTACTCCATGGCGGGCGAGATCCGCTCGCGCGCGCGCTGGATCAGCATGCCGGCGTCGGCGTCGCTGAAGCGCTCCTCGCACACGATCCGGATGCACAGGCCGTTGGCCGATTCCTGCACGAATTGCGCTTCCACGAGGTGCGGCACGCCGCGCGGGATATGGTTGACCAGGCTGACCTTGCGCCCGTCCGGGGTCTCGATGTAGCAACTGGTGCGCCCTCCGATCGAGGCCACCACCCGCCCCGGCGAGCCGCACGCGCACGCGTGGTCCGACAGGGTGATGCGGTCGCCCGTACGGTAGCGGATCAGCGGGAACAGGTGATTGAAGAAGGAAGTGCCGATCAGCTCGTATTCGCCGTTGCCGACCGGTTCCAGCTCGACGTAGGAATAGTCTTCCTGGATGTGGTAATTGCCGTGAGCGCAGTGGGCAATGGCGCCGACGCGCTCGGCCTGGCCGTACCAGTCATGCACGCGGGTGTGGAACTGCTGCTCGATGAGCTCCTTCTGGTGCGGGAACAGCTGCTCCGACGAGGTGAACACCGCGCCGAATCCGAGCTCCTTGCCGCTGCGCCGCACGTAGTCGGCCAGCACGAACGCGGTCGATGGATAGGCGTACAGGTCGAAGGCGCCGAAGTCGCGCAGCCGGTCCACGATCTGTCCCATGGACTGGTCGTTCAGGTGGAATGCGGATGCCAGCAGCTCTTGGTTGAAGCGGTTATACACCCACAGCTTGTCGCCCGACACATCGGTGATCAGGTCGGCGCGCACGGTAGCGCGGCGCGAGCCCGGCTGCTTGCCGTGCGCGCGCCAGAAGCGCCAAAGGAAGGCGTTTTCGGCATTGATGGAATCGAGGTCGCGGCTCAGTTGCAAAGGCGTGCCGGTGCTGCCGCTGGTCTGGGCGGAAAATTTCAGCCCGCGGTGGCGCGTGCTCAGGAACTCGGGGCCGCAGGTGCGCACCGCCGATTTTTCGGTGACCGGGATGCGCGCGACGTCGTCCAGGCTGCGCAGCGAGGACGGATGGAACCCGGCCGCATCGAAGGCGCGGCGGTAGTAGGCCGTGCCTTCGTAGGCGCGGGTCACGGTTTCCTTCAGGTGCCGGAACTGCCACTCGCGCAGCGCTTCGCCACGCAGGTCGGCCGAGGCCGTGAATTCCGCCAGCCTGCGCCGGAATGCCGGGCCGTTGCGCAACCGCGATTTGATCAGGTTGCGCGCTTCAAACATCAGGTTCATGCATTTCTCCTTGCAGCGCAGCTTGCCTACACCAACAGGAAAGGACCGGTCTCCCGGCCGCTGCGGCAAAAGCCGGCAACAGACAGGCTGCGGGGAGGATGTGCGGCGCGCGCGGCGCGCCCGGACGGGTAGCGGTCAGGGCCGGTAAGGCCTGGTTCGTTCTCGAACGACATCGCGGCACGGAGGGAGCGCTTGCCCCGCAGGCGCCGGCGCGCCAGCTCGCTGGAACCGGGAACGCGGATATGAACGATGTCCCGATATCCGGCTGCGTTCGATTGCAGTAGTTGGATCATCGAAGTCTTTCAAAATAGTCAATTAATTATGACAGTTTCTTTTGAAAAGAAGAGTTCGATTGGGCAATCGTGCGGGGTTAAATCAACTGCTTGTACCTTGAGGCAAGTGTCTCGGCCAGCACGCGGTAGCTGCGATGGCGCTCGATGAAGCCGGGACCGGATGCGGCGCGCGCGCGCGCCTGCGCGCGGTCGGCGAAAATGGCTGACAGCGCCGCCGCCATGGCGCCCGCATCGCTGGCAGTCAGCCAGCCGGCCTGGCTGCCGTCCAGCACCTGCGCCTGGTCAGGGTTGTCGTTGCCCACGCTGGGCATGGCCATAGCCAGGTATTCCAGCAGCTTGGTCGGGGAGCTGACATCGAACAGGATTCCGCGCGGAATGTAGGAGATGGCGGCATCGGCCCCGGCCAGCAATTCCCAGGCCTGGGCCGGCGCCATCCAGCCGGTCACGCGCACCGCCTCCCCTACCCCGCGGCGGCGCGCGTGGTCGAGCAGGTCCTGCACGTCGGCCGGCGCGCTGGCGTCGCCGATCAACAACAGCTTGGCCTCGGGAAAGTCGTGCCGCACCAGCGCCAGCGCATCGATGGCGACGTGCAGTTCGCGCAGCCGGTCCAGGGTGCCGAGGTACGCCACCAGCGGCGCCGCTTCCCAGCCCTCGGGCCGGCGCGGCACCACGTCCTGCGGGCGCAGCACTTCGGTGTCCACGCCCATCGGCACACTGCTCAGCTTGGCCGGATCGATGCCGCGCGCAGCCACCGCAGCCCCCATCGCATCGCTCTGCACGAAGACATGGCGGGCGGCGGGCAACAGGATCTTGTAGAGCAAAAACGATTCGAACTTGCCTTTCGCCAGCACCAGCAACTGCTTCAGGCTGGGCCGGGCGCGCAACTGCGCACGCGCGCGCGCAATGCGCGACTCGCACATCGGAAACGACATCCAGTAAGCAAAAGGAATTCCCTTGAGGCGGGCGAACAGCAACACCAGCACGCCAATGGTCACCATGTCGCGCACCTGCACCAGGTCGTAACGCTGGCGGCTGGCGCGCGCCATGATCCGTACCACCATTGCGCAATAGGCCAGTTCGCGCCCCCATTGCGAGCGGGCCGGAGCCGGCATATCGACCGCACTATATTGCTGGGCTGAGGGACCGCCGGTGCCGCGCCGGCCCGCCAGGTGGCAATGGATCCGGTGGCGTGGCAGGTACTTGCCGAACATCACGGCCACGTCCGCCCGGAAGGTCGGCAAGGGTTCCGGCACGAACTGCAGAAGGTGAAAATCAAGCTTGCCGGTCAAAGAATGCCTCCACGCGCTACGCAAATGAAAAATGGGCGGCATCCCGAAGGATGCCGCCCATTGTTCCGTTGCCGGGAACCTGGCGGCCCCGGGGGGCCGCTCAAATTCTACCCCAGGCGTTTCAGCTTACCCGTTTCAATTGGGCACGAAGATGCTCTGGCCACCGATCGACACGGTGCGGCCGTTGCTGGTGTTGGTCACGGTCACGGCCGGCTTCTTGCAGCCCACGTCGACCAGCACCAGGAACTCGGCCGAGGTGAGCGCACTGTTGGCTACGAATGCGCCGTGCGATTCAACCACGCCAGCTTTCGGCGCCGGACCGGTGCGGGTCTGGTAGCTTGCCGCATTCTTGCCGATCGAACGCAGGCAGACCGAGGCGTCCACGTTGGTGATCGACACGCTGCCATCCGCCTGTTTCATGATCGGCGCGGCGCCGTGCATGTTCCATTCGAAGGTGCGGGCCACTGGCGACACCAGCTTGTCCTGCACCAGCAGGGCATCCTGGTTGCGCAGGTACCACATCTTGCGCACCGCGCTGTTCAGGCGGGTGGTGTAGGCCGCCGAGGCATCGCCTTCCGCATAGTCCAGCGACGGGGTGGTCGAGAACGCCGTGATCTTGCCGTTATAGCCCAGGTTCTGCGTGTTGCCATACGTGTACTGGCCAACGCCACCGTCAAACGTGATGCCGTTGTGCGCCTTGGTCTGGCGGTACCAGTTGATCACGTTCGGCGACATGTAATAGTCCTGGTAGCCGGTTTCGATCAGCAGGCGGCGGCCCTTACTGTTCAGCACAAAAGTGTTCTGGTCGCTGTGGCTGTGGTTGTACGAACCATACGGGCTGGACTTGAAGAAGATCGAGGTGCGCTTCACGTCCGCCAGGTTGCTGTGCATTGCCACCCAGCCGATGCTCGGGAACAGTGCGGCATTGGCCGGCACGGCAGGCGCCACGGTCGCGCTCTTCAGCGGGTATTTCGCCTGCAGCAGGGTCAGGCCATACTCGGCAGCCTTGACGTTGGAGGTGTACCACGCAGCGGCCGGGGTATCCAGGCGCGAGGTGAACGCCTTCAACAGCGCGGTGTCCGGCGTGGTTTCGCGCTCGTCGCCAAACACGTGGCCGACCGTACCAGGAGGCATGAAGTACATGAAGAACTTGGCGAAGCCTTCCGCCCACGGCTTGCTGTACATATTGACACCGGTCGCCTCGGACATCGGCTGCCACAAGTGCATCGCGATGTCGGCTGTGTACTGGCCATACGCGGTACCTTGCGAGAAGCCGCCCTCGGCGCCACTCCAGGCATACACCTGGTGCACGTAAGCACGGTACGAGAAGTCAAACCAGGTGGTCGCTTCCGGGATATCGCCCAGCAGGAGCATCGAGGTCAGTGCCAGGTAGCCCAGGTTGTTGCCGCCGTGCGAGTCGTACGGATACTGGTCCATGCGGCCGGCATTGGCCGACAGGTTGTTATACATGTCGGTGGCGCGGATCTTCACGCTGGTGAACCAGCGGGTGCGCTGGGCCGCGCCGATATAGTTGTACAGGTAGTCGACTGTCTTCACCAGCGCCAGCGCCAGCTGGCGGGTCGCCTGGTCCTGGTTGACGAAGCTGGTCGCGCCTTTCGGGTCCAGGGCCGCGAGCTGGTCGCCACGCCTGGACGCTTCTTGCAGGAAGCGCGGGTCGAGCGTGATGCGGTACAGCAGCGCTGCCGATTCCATCTGGCGCGTCACCGCGCCGATCTTGCGGTAGATGTCCAGCGAAATGGCCGCCTTGCGGGCCGGATCGGTGGTCGTGAAGAATTCGGCGAACATCGCATCGTTGACGTTCGGGGTCGTGACGAACTTGGCGATCACGTCATTGGACAGGGTCGTCAGGACGGTGCCGCGGGCCGCTTTCATTTCAGGGGTCCACTCGGCGTAGGTCTTGAAGTCCTTGGGCAGCTGGCTGGAGCGGCGGTGTTGCGAAACCGCCAGGCGGATTGCCGCATTCTCCGGCACTTCGAAGACCTTGGAGGTGGAATTAATGACAAAGCCGCGCGAGGTCGACCAGTCGGTCGAATTGGACGGGCGAACGCGCCAGCTGTAAGTACCTACAGGAAATGCCTTGGACGGCAGGTAGAAATTACGGGTCGTGGTAAAACGCGCGACCACGGTCGAACCATTCGATACTTCGAGTTCGTACGACGGTGGATTCAGCGGGTGGCGCGACCAGGTAAAGCCCGGCGGGTTTTGCGGCTGCACCTGCAGATTGTTCGGCATTGGCTTGACCACAGCAGGATCGACATTCTGGGCCCAGTCAGCGTGACTAGGAGCGCTGAATCCGGCCAGGGCAGCGGCGAGCGACAGCACCAATGTTGATTTACGTACAGCCATTTCATAACCTCCAGTATATTAATTCCAAAAAAACAGAACAACAAATACTTGAATGTATTCCCTGCTCAACAATCGCGCCTTAAGGCGAACTCGACGGGTAAGCGAGGACTATACATGAGGAAGTTTGGAATGTCGTTGCCCAGGAGTAAATTTAAGCCAAAAAAATTCAAATTCCGTCCGGAAATTTCCTTTATATCATCAGCCGGTGATAACAGAAAAACATATGAGAATACTGTATGTCAACTTTCATTATCCTTCTAAAAAGATAAATGAATAATAAAAGCGGATCGTTGGTTGCTGCGGCGCCTTTTATGCCGATGGACGCAGCCCGCCCCGGCCAATACATACGCGCGCCGCGAAGCCGAGCGCGGCCCGCTGCAGGTGCGCGAGGTCGGTATAGCCCGGCACCAGGCGATAGAACACTGCCAGCGTAATGATATACGCGGCCAGGGTCGCCATGGCGGCGCCCAGCGCACCGAAATGGCGGACCAGTGCGAAATTGAGCATGGCATTAATGACCAGCATAAACACCGACTTCCACACCATTTGATGCTGGCGGTTATTCGCTAGCAGATATTGCGACAACGGCGCATCAAAGAATACGCATACCGCAATTATCACATGTACATATAATACTGGCAGCGCGCTCGCATACTGTTCGCCCAACAATAAAGGCACCAGGTATTCCCCGGATAACATTATCAGAATTACCGGAATAAAACTTATCAAACCCAGCAAAGCCATTATCTTTGCAATGTTTTGTTTTAATTGTTCCTGATCGCTGATGTTGAATATATATTTCGGCGACAGCGAATTCATGACCACGGGGGCGAAGGTCCACCAGAACTCGGAAAAGCGCAGCGCGGCGCCGTACAGGCCCACCTCGCTGAAGCCGGCCAGCCAGCCCAGCATCAGCTGGTCGATCCGGGCGTTCAGCGAAGCGACCACGGCGGCGAGCGCGATCGGCGTGCCCTGGCGCAGCATCAGGAGGATGGAACTCCACTCGAAGCGCCAGCTGCGGAAGCTGCCGCCGCCCGCCCAGTACAGTCCGAACAGCACCAGGAAGATGCCGATCGACTCGGCCAGCACGGCAGCGCCAAACCACGGCAGCGAAAAACCGCCCAGGATCAGGCCGACACGCATTGCCGCACCGGCAATGCGCACCAGGTTTTGCAGCAGCACCGGGCGCGCAACCTGCAGGCGGCTCTGGAAATACATGAAGATCCCGGCCGGCATCTCGGCGAACGGGATCGCCAGGCTCATGAGGATGACCAAGGGCACCAGCGCGGGGTCGGACTCACCCGACAGCAAGATGCCGCCGACGGCCAGGCTGCCGGCCAGCAGCGAGCCGATCAGGCGGATTGCGAACGCGGCGCCCATCAGTTCCCCCTCGCTGTCGGGCGACCGGACCAGGTTGCGGATCACGTTCTCGCCCACGCCGAACCAGGCGATCCCGTTGAACAGGCCCACCCAGGCCAGCGCGTACATGTACACCCCGAACTGTTGCGGGGCGAGGTAGCGCGCGATCCAGAGCCCGACGAACACGCCGGTGATGATGCGTAACAGCTTCTCGCTGGCAAGCCAGAGGAAACTCAGGATGCTCGCTCTCAACGCACCGCTCCCGCCCAGCGCCCGCCCAGGCGCGCCGCGCAGGCCAATGCCTTGGTCACGAACTTGAGGTACTGCACGGGGCCGACGCCCGGATTGGGCGCCCACGGCCCGCGCAGGAACGCACCGAGCGCCCCCAGCCCATCGCGCGAATTGGCGTAGCACACTGCAAACCAGCGCTCCGCGACCGCCTGGCGCAGGGCCGCCGGATCGTAGACGCCGGCCTGCTGGTTGGCCTTGCAGATTTTTTCCAGCCAGGCGCGGCTGCGTTCGAGCACCTGCGCCACCGGCGGCGCATCCAGCCGTTCCAGGTAGCGGTGCACGGCCAGCTCTTCCGGCAGCGGATCGATTCCCAGCCGGCCCAGCAGGCGGCGCGCGATGTGGTCCATGTTGGCCTTGACGGCGTCGCGGCGAGTCGCCGTGATATTGCTCTGATGCAGGCGATAGGCCACCAGGGTCTCGGGCAGGTTCAGCAGGCGGTGCTGCTCCAGGCAGCGGTTGTACAGATCGTAGTCTTCGGCCAGCGCATACTCCGGCGCGAAGCGCAGCTGGCGCAGGACCTCGGCACGCGCGAAAAAGGCCGAGGTGGTGATGTAGCAACGAAACAGGAAGGTCGCCTTGACGAACTCCGGACTGCCGGGCAGTTCCCAGACGAACTTGCGGAAGCGGCCGGCCGCATCCATCGGCTGGGTCCAGGAGCCCACCCCGGCGACGTCCGGATGGGCCTCGAGGTAGGCGCGCTGGCGTGCGAAGCGCTGCGGAAACGCGATGTCGTCGCTGTCGAGGAAGGCAATGTAGCGCCCGCGCGCCAGGTCCAGGCCGAGGTTGCGCGAATAGATCAGGCCGCGGTTGACCCCGTTGCGCACGACGCGCAGGCGCGGGTCGCTGCAGGCGGCCAGCAGGCTGGCGCTGCCATCGGTGGAACCGTCGTCGATCGCGATCAGCTCGAAATCGCCGTCGGTCTGGGCCAGCACGCTGGCCACCGCCTCGCCGAGGTACGCCTGGGCGTTATACACCGGCATGATCACGGAAATGTCGGGCATGCGCGCTCCTACGGCTCGCGCCCGGTGCTCAGCACTGGCGGACGCGCCGCGCCGGGCGCGGGGGCCGGGTCGCGCACGCTGGCCAGGTCGCTGCACACGTCCCAGTCCGGCTTGAACTTCAGCCGCCTGAGCAGCTTGTGCAGCCGCGTCTTGAAGGCGCCGTTCTTCCAGCCTGCCTTGAGCCCGTAATGGTGGATGCCGAAGGTGTCCGGCGTGATGTCCGAATACATCAGCTGGCGCGCATTGTCGGGCTTGTCCGTATCGTAGGGATTGAACGGGTAGAACGAGGCTGGTTCCAGGACTTCGCACAGGGCCGGCGGCAGCGCTGCCAGCGCCGCGCTGACAATGAGGGGCGAGGACACGAAGGTCTTGCTCTTGACCAGGCGGTTCAGGATGGTGGACCGCGCGGCCGCCATGACCGGGTCGCCCGGCAGGCAGGCGATGAAGGCGGTGGCGACGAAGTCGCGGCTCTCGCGCGCCATCACGCAGCGCGTTCCGTCCAGCAAAGGGTCCAGCGGGCGGATCAGCTCCAGGTCGGTGTCGAGATAGATGCCGCCGTACTTGTGCAGCACATCGAAGCGCACGAAGTCCGAGACGAAGGCCCATTTGCGCTGGGCGACCGCGGCGCGGCAGTAGTCATTGTCGATATCGGAATTGCTCTCGTCCCACAGGCGGAATTCATAGTCGGGGCAGGCGGCCTGCCAGGACTGCACGCAGCGCCGGTGCAGCGGACTCATCGGGCCCTTGCCGAACCAGCAGTAATGGATAATTTTCGGGATCATCGTCAGGAAATACTCAGTGAACGGGGCCGCCGCGGACTGCGTGCAGCGGGGCGATCGCGGCGCCGCGGGGCGCCGCCCGCCCAGCCGCGCCGGCCAGGCGCGCATGCGGATTGTGGTAGCGCGCGTACTGCACGATGCAACCGAGGCAGAACAGGAACAGCAACTGCACCGTCGGCTCGTCCAGCAAGGCGCGGTTGTAGATCAACGTCGTGGCGAGCAGGACCAGCGCGGCAAGGCAGGCGTCGACCACCGCCTCCGCACCGGGACTTGAACCCCCGCGCTTCACGTAGCGCAATGCGGTGAAGCATCCGAACACGAAGATCGTGAGATACGAGAAGGTGCCGACCAGTCCCACGTCCCACAGCAGCTGGGCAATGACGGTCGCGTTGATGGACAGGATGCCGTAGCGCGCCGCGACCACCCCCTTGCCGGTGTTGGCGCCGGTGGCGCTGGCGCCCGGTCCGTAGCCAACCAGGCGTTCCAGCGCGCCGGGCACCGGGTCGTTGATCCAGAGCGCCAGCGAGGCCGCCCGGCTGACTTCGCCGGTGCGGTAATTGATGGCCTCGGTGTCGAAGAAGTAGCCGCCCGACTGGTCGATGCCTTCCTCGACGGTGGTGGCCTTGACCGCCTCGCCCCAGTACAGCGCCTGGTAGGCGGCAAACACCCCGCCCACGAAGACCACGATGAAGGTGCCGTACAGGATGAAGGTCGTCGCGCTGGACAGGATCTTGCGGCGGAAAATGATGAACAGGCCCAGCGGCACCCAGATCGCGACGGCCTTCACTTCGCCCAGCACGATGATCGCCAGCGTGACCGCGCACACCAGCGCCGTGATCCAGGCCGGCAGGATGCCGCGCCGCCAGCGCGCCAGCGCGTACAGGGCGGCGGTGAGGCAGAAAATGGTCAGGATCGCACTCATGCCGTAGCCGAAGGTGCCCACCACCGCATCCCAGGCGCCGGCCGCATCGATTTCAAAGAAGTGCTGGTAGGCCACCAGCGGCAATTGCAGCATCGCGGCGACCACCACGATCAGGAACAGGCGTTCGATTTCCTTTTCCGTCCATTCGAACCAGTACAGCGCGAGCAGCACGCCCCACATCGGCACGCCGAACCGCACTGCCGAGATGATCTGGGCGGGCGTTCCGGAACCGAGCGCGAGGCTGAAGAAGAAACAGGCCAGGTACAGGGCGCAGCAGGTCATCACCCCGGCCGAACCGCCCGACGCCGTGCGCGGCGCGCCCTGGTAACTACGTCCCGCGCTCAGTTCGAAGAAGGCGCGCAGCAGGAACAGGAAGCCGATTCCGCTCGCCATCCAGGTGGTGATCCTCAGGTTGAAATAGTTGGAGACCGTGCCCTGGATCAGGAAAATGAAGATGAACATCAGCGGCAGCATCTGCCGGGTGCTGACGATGAATACCAGCGGACCGATGAACAGCGGCCCGGCCAGCAGCATGACCAGCGGGATCGAGCCCAGGCCGGCCACAGCGCCCACCAGCCCGGCGATGGCCAGCATGATCAGCGCGCAGACCGCGATCACCCACAGGGACACGCCGCTGCGCCGCATGGCGGGCCGGCGCGCGGGGATGCCGGCGCCGCCTGCCACCGCACTATTCCTGAAAAATTTCATTGTCTTTCCGATTCGAAGCCGGCCGCCGGCGGCATGGCTGTCAGCCGCGCGTCGTGCCGGCGTAGTGTCGTTGCTGCTGCTCCGGCATCGCGGCCAGCATCTGGCGCACGAAGTCGTCCTGCAGGGCGAAGCCGCTTTCCTCGTCGGGAGTGATGCTGGAGACCCGTACCAGGGTCGCATCAGGGATCAGGCCACGCAGCGCATAGCTGAGCTTGACCTTTTTCATGTCCCACGAGTTGTCGACCACGCGGTCGCCCACCACCACCCAGTAGGTGATCGGTTCATGGCGCGCGTTCAGCGCCGCGCTCAGGCGGGCGACCGGGATGGTCCCGGTGGCGGTGTCGATCTTCAGGTGGCGCGTCGGGCCGACGGCGAAGCCCTGCCCGCCATAGCAGCCTTCCGGGAAGTGCACCGACAGGTTGTCGCTCTGGTCGGTCCCGTAAGCCACCGACAGCATGATGCGTTCGCCCTTGCTGTTGACATAGGTACGCGACAGGGTTTGCGCATAGATCTTGTCGAGTTCGGCCTGGGTCGCCGGATTGACCACGGCCTGGACCAGGTCGGTGTCTTCCTTCCAGTCGCCGAACTTGGTCGGGAACACTTGCGCCAGGTGGACCGGCGGACGGCTGTCGGATACCCGCACGGTGGGCGTGGCCACCTTGGCCATCGCCGCCGACAGCACCATCGCGCCGCCCAGCATGAGCGCGCCAATCATTGATCGTTTCATCATGTTGTCATTCCTTTTTGCGAAGCGAGCCTGGCTTCGCGCCGCCGCACCACGATCTGCAGCAGCGAATCGACCACCAGGATTAGTCCCAGCGCGCTGACGAACAGCACCATGCCGGCAAAGCCGTGCAGGAAGCCCTGGCCGGCAGCGTCGCCGAAGTAATAGGTAATCAGGGTCAGCGAAATCACCCGGATCACGTTCGCGGTAAACGAGATGGGGATGATC
Source organism: Pseudoduganella sp. GCM10020061 (assembly GCF_042683405.1). NCBI lineage: Bacteria > Pseudomonadati > Pseudomonadota > Betaproteobacteria > Burkholderiales > Oxalobacteraceae > Pseudoduganella > Pseudoduganella sp. GCM10020061. The sequence goes on from NZ_JBHUJS010000002.1 coordinate 514,955, forward strand.
AGCAGGGCCAGCACGATGTTGCGGAACGCCGAGGTGTGCTTGACCACGTTCAGGTAGAACAGGCCGAGCGCCTCCAGCGTCAGCAAGGTCTGCAGGCCGGCGCAGGCGTCGGCGACCAGCAACTGGTACTGACCGATCTGCAGCACCACGCCCGAGCGCGCGATCGGCAGCCCGGCCCAGTACAGCAGGTGTTCGGTGACATACGACACCGCCATTTTCATCGGCATCGTCAGTGCCGCCACCACCGCGCTGGGCAAGGGCACCATGAACATCATGAACACGAACGGGAACCAGACCACCAGCAGCGCCCTGCTCCCGAGCCGGATCATGACCAGCGCGGCCAGGATCACGATGAACGAGGAGATCTCGAACGCGAGCACCTGTTGCGAGCGGCCGGCAATGTACAGCAGGCAGCCGAACGCGAACAGCACCCAGCCGGCGCGCGAGCCGCCCGGGGTGGCCGCGGCCAGCATCTCGCCGCGCCGCTTCCATAGCAGCCACAGGGACAGGCCGAGGATGATCGGTCCGTGGGCCTGGTCGTTGGTGGACCAGATGCCGGTGAACAGGTCGTGCATGGTCGGCACGAACAGCGTCAGGAAACCGGCCACGATCGGGATCAGGTCCAGGCGGGAGCCGCTGACCTGCGGATGGGCAGAGGGAGTATTGAAGATCATCTGCGGATTCGCACTCATTTCAGAATTCCACCATGACAGCGCCGAGCACTTGAGCACCGCTGTGCATCAACTGGTCGGTCACGCGGTTAATTTCTTCCAGACGGGTATGGTTCTTGCGGGTGACCAGCACCACGCCCTGGGCGCGCATGGCCACACTGACCGCGTCGGAGCCGAGCGACAGCGCGGCGCCGTCATACAGCACCACGTCGTACAGGCGGCCGACGTCTTCGTTAAACTGGGCAAAGTTCGTGCGGCTGAGCAGCTCCTGCGGGTTCGGCGGCACCGTGCCGGCGCCCAGCACCGACAGCGACACCAGCGAATCGATCTTGCGGATCGCTTCCAGGCCGGCGCGGCCGGACAGGATTTCGGACAGGCCCGGGCTGCTGCCGAGGTCGAAGATTTCGTGCTGGCGCGGCTCGCGCAGGTTGGCATCGACCAGCAGCGTGTTTTCACCCAGCTGCGAGAACGCCACCGCGAGATTGGCCACGAACATGCTGGTGCCGTCGCCCGACTGGGCGCCCACCACCACCAGCGAACGGTGCCCGCGCGCGAACCAGCGCAGCATCAGCTGGCTGCGCAACGCGCGCAGCGCTTCGACCTGGACCGAAAACGGCTGGTAGGCGGCGACCAGCTTGTCCGACAGCTTGCCCTCGCCCGGCTGCAGGTAGGGATAGTCGAACTGGCGCGCGATGGCCTGGTCGATATCGGCCGTGGTGACCAGCCCGAGGCGCTGGGCGGCTTCGCCGAAGCGGATGCCCAGCTCCTTCTGCATGCGCAGCACGCGCTCGGCATCCTCCGGAGTGATCTTGCCCGATTCGAGCAGCAGTCCGCCGATGCTCGAATCCACCCTCGGATCCGGCGCAGGCTGCATCGCCACCTGGTGTGCAAACGAATTCATGTCTGTATCCATATTTAGTTAAGCCGCAGTCGCGGCATGATCATCGACAGCCGGTTCAGGCGCGGACGCGATGGCGCAGACCAGTCGATGGTGCCAAGCACGGGAATCTGCAGCACGTCCGACAGGTCGCGCGTGGAACGCAGGCGGCGGTCGATCATTTCGGCCACCAGGCTGAACGCGAGTCCGAGGATGGTGCCGAGGAAGGCGGCCAGGGCGGTGTTGAGCATGACCTTCGGGCCGGACGGATCGAGCGGCGGCACGGCCGGATTGAGCACGGCCACGTCCGATTGCTCGGCCATGCCCTCGATGCGGGTCTGCGAGAAGCGGGCCGACGCCGCCTCATAGGCGCGCTGCGCGCTCTCGACGTCCTTGACCAGCACGTTCATTTCGTCGCGGGTGCGGTTCAGCGCCAGGACTTTTTTCTTCTGTTCGGCCAGCGCCGCTTCGATCATTGCGGCGCGCCCGCCCAGCAAGGTGGCGTTGTTCGACACGCTGTTGGAGGTGATGCGCATCTGCGCGTTCAGTTCCGAGCGCATGCGCCCCACTTCGGCGGCCAGCGCCAGGTAGAGCGGATGGTTGCGGCCATAGCGCTGCGCGGCCTCGGCCAGCTTGGATTCGCCGTTGGCGACATTCACTTTGAGGCTCTGGATCATCGGGTTCTGGGTCACGTCCGGCGATTCGGTGTACGAGGTGCCATTGGCCATGGTGCGGCGCGATTGCGCATCGGCCAGTTGCGACTGCGCCATGACCAGCTGCGCCGACAGTTCATTCAGGCGGTTCGACTCCACGTCGAGGCGGTTGTCGACCGAGACGATGCCGTGGTCCTGCTGGTACTTGGACAGGCGCGCCTGGGCGGCTTCGAGCGTGTCGCGCAGCTGGCGGGTCTGCTCGTTCAGGTAGGCCGACGCCTTCTTCATCGGGTCGTTCTTCAGCTGCACGTTGAGCTTCTGGTATTCCTCGGCGAAGGCGTTGGCGATGGTGGCGGCGAACTGCGGGTCGGCGCCGGCGAACGTCACCTCCAGCACGCTGCTGGCGCGCGATGGCGTCACATCCAGCCGGGACAGCAGCGCCGTGGCCAGCCATTCGCGCGGGGTGCCGCGCCCGCCGGTGGCCGCTTCGAACTGCTGCTGAACCGACGGGCCTTCCGCCATCTTGAGCCCGTCGACCACGCGCAGGGCGACGTTCTGGCTCTTGATGACTTCCATTTGGGTCGCCATATAGCCCGGCATCAGCTGGGTCGGGATCATCATCCCGGTCAGCGGATCGGAGCCCTTGTAATTCAACACCAGGCTGGTGGTCGCCTTGTACGTCTTGGGAAGCAGCGAGGACACGACCAGGGTGGCCGTGACCGTGACCGCGAGCGTCACCAAGAAGATGTACTTGCGCGCTTTGAGGATAAGCAGGAACTGGTGGAAATTCATAATCAGACTTTCAAATGGAAGCTCAGAACCAGCTTTCCTTTACATGAATCACATCGTCGGCGCGAAGGACTTCGTCCTGGCCAGGCTTGATCGTTTCGAAGCCGCCATTCGCGGTGCGGCGCTTGATGGTGATGCCGCGGTGGGTGCCGCGCAGGGTCAGGCCGCCGCCGGCCGAAAGGGCCTGGGTCAGCGTCATGTCGCGTTCCAGCCGGAGCGCGCCGGGACGCTGCACCTCGCCGTAGATATAGACGCGCGGCGCCCGCTCGACAAAGATCACGTCGCCGGCAGCCAGGCCCACGTTCTGCACCAGCTCGCCGCCGCGCACCATCTGGACCAGGTCGACACGCTCGCGCGTCACCTTGCCGTCACGGTTGCGGATCAGCACCAGCTCGTCGCCGCCGTCGGCATTCACGCCGCCGGCCTGCGCCAGCAGATCGGTCAGGCTGCGCTTGCCGCCTTCCAGCGGATAGCGGCCCGGACGGTTCACCTGCCCCAGCACCGACACAGCCTGGCTTTGCACCTGGGTGACGATGATGGTTACCTGGGGCTTTTGCAGGTAGCCGCCGGACTGCAGCAGCGAGGCGATCTTCTTCTCGGCCGACGCCACCGGCATGTCCGCCACCTTGACCTGGCCGATCAGCGGGAAGGTAATGGTGCCGGCATCGCTGATCCGGGTCTCGAGGCCCAGGTCCGGATTGCCATAGACGTACACCTTGACGACGTCGCCGGCGCCCAGCTGGTCGGCCGCGCAGGCAGCGCCGCCCACCAACAGCAGCAGTGCCGCGATCCAAGTTTGCAAGAGTCGTTTCATGATTGTCCTGTCTGGAAAAAGTGGAATTACAGGCCCTGGATGCCGCGCGCGGTGGCATCGGAAGCCTGGGCGGCGGGTGCGGGTGCGGCGGTGGTGGCCGGCGCAGCTGCCGCGGTGGTGGCAGCCTTGTCCGGCTCCATGCCGTTCATGTACTCGATTTTTGCCGTCTTGCGCAGGCGGGCGACCTCGGCCTTGGCAAGCTCGGTGGTCTTCTTATTCATCAGGAACTGCTCGATCTGGGGCGATGCGACAGCCAGCGACACCGGCGCCTCGCGTACTTCGGTCAGCGTGATGAACAGGGCGCGGCCTGGCTCCTTGACGATGAACAGCTGCCCCGGCGGAATGGCCGCCAGGCGGCCGCTCAGTTCGGAAGGCATGTCCGAGCTGGTGCGCATGTTCTGGCCACGCTGGAACGGGATCTTCTTCGATTCCAGCCAGGATGCCATCTCGTCGAGCGACTTGGCCGAGTCTGCCGCCGCCTTGACTTCGTCGCTCATCGCGGACGCCTGGATCGACAGCTGGTCCATGTTGAACTGCTTACGGTTGGCGAAGAACTGCGGGTTGGCGTTGTAATAGGACTCGACTTCCTGCGGGGTCGGCTGCACCGGCGTGCCTACTTTCTTCTGGATGTAGGCCTGGGCCAGGATCAGCGCCTTGGCGCGTTCGACCGCCTGCACCACTTTCGGGTCGCGGTCGAGTTTTTCTTCCTCGGCTGCGTTGACGATCAGCTGGCGGTCGACCAGGGCCTGCACCAGCTGCTTGCGGGCGGCCTGCTGTTGTTGGGGTGCGACGTTGGCGCGCATCAGCTCTTCATTGAGCTGGAGCGTGGTGATGTCCTTGCCGTTCACGACGGCCAGCGACTGGGTCGGCTTTTTTTCCGGTTCCTTGTCGCCGCAGCCGGCCAGCAGCGTAGCCACCGCGATCGCGATCGCGCACCAGGAAGCTTTGGTAGGGAATGTAGTTGTCAAAATATCCTCACAAAATTGGCTGTTTAGTTGTCGAAACTCTAATACCGAACAAGTTAGCACACATCTCAAGAACTGACCACACGACTTGCAACAATGAACATATTTCAGTCAAATAAGATTAACTTGCAGGAAACGTACTTCAATAGGCGTTATCGCGCCGCAGCACCACCATTACCGTCTTAAGAATGATCCACAGGTCGAGCCAGAGCGACCAGCTGCGCAGGTAATCCAGGTCATACCGGATACGCGCTTCCATCTTTTCCAGTGTGTCGGTTTCGCCACGCATGCCGTTCACCTGGGCCCAGCCGGTAATCCCCGGCTTGACCTTGTGGCGCAGCATGTAGCCCTTGATCAGCTTGCGGTACTGCTCGTTATGGGCCACCGCATGGGGGCGCGGTCCGACGATGCTCATGCGGCCTTGCAGGACGTTGATGAACTGCGGCAGTTCGTCCAGCGAGGTGCGGCGCAGCACCGCCCCGACCCGGGTGACCCGGGGATCGTCCCGGCGGGCCTGGATCACGGCCGGGCCGTTCTCGGTCACGGTCATCGAGCGGAACTTGTAGACCATGATTTCCTCGCCATACAGGCCGTAGCGGCGCTGGCGGAAGATCACCGGACCGGGCGAGGACAGCCTCACCGCCAGCGCGGTCAGCAGCATCACCGGCGCCAGCAGCACCAGGATCACGCTGGCCAGCACGATGTCGCTGATGCGCTTGATCATCCCGTTCAGGCCCATGAACGGCGTCTCGCAGATCGCGATCACCGGCATGCCGCCGACATTGTCGAAGCGCGCCTGCATCAGGTCGAAGATGTAGATGTCGGGCAGGAAGTACACCGAGGCCGTGGTGTCCTGCAGTTCGTCGAGCAGCTTGCGGATGCGCGGCTGGGCCGAGATTGGCTGGCTGATGAAGATCATCTTGGTCGCATGCTTGCGCACGTACGGGGCGATGTCCTGCATATTGCCCAGCAGCGGATGGCTCAGCTCCGGCGGATGGCGCTCGTCGGTGCGGTCGTCGAAGAAGCCCTCCACCTGCAGGAACAGGTTGGGATGGCGCTCGCACACGCGGGCGAACTTGAGGCCGACGTTGTTCGCGCCCACGATCACCACCGAACGCGCCTCGGTCTTGTCGGCGCCCTTGCCGATCGAGGCGGTGCGTACACCCACGTGGCTGGCCAGCAGCAGCAGCGGCGTGGCGATGAACCAGGTCAGCAGCACGCGCTCGTCATAGTAATAGTGCAGGCCGCTGGCATTACCCAGGAACAGCAGCACGCCCACGGTCAGCGCCCAGCCGAACACGGTGTCGCGCACGTAAGCGAGCATGCGGCCGCTGCGCCAGGTGCGGTAGGGATCGATGTGCTGGTACACCGCGGAAGAAATGAAGAAGGCCAGGATCATCAGCACCAGCGAGTAGCCCGTGAAGGGCTCGTCGAACACCATGGAGGCCACGTACAGGCTGGACATGATGATGATCGGGTCCAGCACCCTCTGGAAGAACGAAATAATCGGAATATCAATAACCGTCATGCAAACCTCAGAACTGGACGTTGACGCTGAACGACGCGCCCTTCGCCCGGTAGCTGTGCAGGCCGAGAGCCTGGCCGCCCTTGCGCGATTCGCGGAATCCATTGACGCTGACCTGGATGTTGCGGGTGGCCGCGTAGGTCGCGCCGAGCGACGCGTAGCGCAGCGAATCGCTCAGTTCCACCGCGGCCGGCGTGCTGATCCTTACACTGTAGTTGCGCTTTTCCTTGCGCACCGAGGCGTTCAGGCGCGTCTTGGCGGTGGCCAGGTAGTCGACGTTCAGGCTGGCGCCCTTGTTCAGGCTTGAGGCCACGACCGTGTTTTCGATCGGCGCAAAATCGCGCCATACCGCCGCCGTAAAGCGGGTCTTGCCGCGCGGCGTGTACACGACGGTCGCGCGTCCGTTGACGCCGCTCGCGTCGCGTTCCCCCAGCATCGCATGCTTGCGCTTGGCCCAGCCGGCCAGCAGGTCGAGCGTGGTCGCACCGCTGGCGCGCCAGTACACGCGCGCCTTGACCTCGTCCTGCTGGAAATCCTCGTCGATCAGGGTGCCGCCGATGATGCGCTTGTTCGGGTACTCGCCGTCCAGCCGGCGCAGCACTACGCCAGCGTAGTTGCCGCTGCGCGAGACGAAATCGATACCCGCTTCCGCACGCTTTTCCTTGCGGTTGTTGAAGAACAGGCTCGGGAGCTCGTAGCTGAATTCGTCCTCGGAGACCGCGCCCCGCAGGCGCCAGGACGGGTGCATGCGCCAGGCCACGTCGGCCAGCATGTGGCGCTGCTCGCGCAGGTTGCGCTCGCCGTTGTGGAAGTCGGTAAACGAGGACAGCGTTTCAAGGTAGCTGGCCTCCAGGGTCCCGGAGAACTGGCGTCCGGCTTCCCAGCGCCAGCGGCCCAGCAGGTCCTTGCCGTCGTAGTCGAGCTGCTTGAAGTGGTCGAAGTTGACCTTGGTGACCTTGCCCTGCACGAAAATGTGCTGGCGGCTGTACGTGCGGTCGAACAGGATGCCGGCGATGGCCTGGCGCAGCGCATCGCTGCGCTGGCCGCCGAAGCCGGGATGCTCGTCCGGCAGGCGCAGCAGGTTGTCCTCGTAGGAATAGCCCAGGCCCACAAAGGGATGGATCGCATCGCCATCCCCCGCAATGACCGGCGTGCACAGTGCCGCAGTGAACAGCACTCCAAGTCGAGCAGACCCAAGGCCCGGCAAGAACTTCCTTTGGATTTTCTTCTGGATCATTCTTATTGTCTTTGGCTGTTGAGCCGGGCGGTCATCGTTTTACCAGTAACTCCAATTACCAGTGCGGACGACCCAAATGCCCAGCAGGAAATTTGTGACAGCATGCGCCAAAATTGGCATCCAGATTGTGCGGTACCGTACATAAAGAGCACTATAGGCAACACCCGCAACGATTCCTGCCAGCCACTGGTTGTGCTCGAAAGCGAACAGGACAATTGTGATGAGCGCAGCCTTCCAGGTGGTTTGCGCTGGATCAACGTTTTGGAAGTCGGGCGAGACAATCCAGCGCATCAGGAACGAGCGCCAGAACAGTTCTTCCATGATGGGGACGACGGCCGCGGCGCCGAAGATGCGCACCACCACCAGCAGCCAGTCGATGCGGCCGTCGGTGCGGGGATCGAAGCCGGCCGCCTCGCCGATCAGCATCCACGGGGCGGACAGGCTGATCCAGAGGATGAGGACGACCACGCCGGTCAGGATGGAAATGGCGACCTGCGCCAGGTTGAAGCGCGGCAGGCGCAGTTCGGAATACTCGCGCCAGAATGCGGCGAGCAAGAGCATCACCGCCCCGATGCGGGCGGCGTACAGCCAGCGCAGGCCCTGTGCGGACAGGCCCATGCGCTCCAGCATATCGGTCGCAAAGATAAAAAAGATGTAGGCGAGGAAGGGTGCAATCCTGGCGACTGCCGCCTTGTTGAACAACGTACCGCCCGGGTTGACTTCTAGTGCTGCGCCTTGTTGCTCATCTTTTTCACGCATGTTTCCTCAGCTGTTCTTTTTCCCCTCGATTTCTTCCCAGCGTTCGAGGGCATTGAGCAACAGCGTTTCGATCTCTTCGATGCGCTCCGTCATGCGCCTGGCGTCTGCCGGGTTGGTGCGATAGAAGTCCGGTGCGTTCAATTGCGCAGTGATGGCCGACTGCTCATCTTCGAGGTTTGCAATGAGCAGCGGCAACTCTTCCAGTTCGCGTTGCTCTTTATAACTTAGTTTTTTTATCTTTGTCGCAACGGAGGGTGCCGTAGTTTGCGCGGGCACAGCCTTTGGCGAGGCTTTCGGCGCAGCCGCCTGGGCTGCGGCCGCCTTGGCGCGTTCCCAGTCGGTATAGCCGCCCACGTACTCGCGCCACATGCCCTCGCCTTCCGACACGATCACCTGCGTGACCACGTTGTCGAGGAAGGTGCGGTCGTGGCTGACCAGGAACACGGTGCCCTGGTAGTCTTCCAGCAGTTCTTCCAGCAGTTCCAGCGTGTCGATGTCGAGGTCGTTGGTGGGTTCGTCCAGCACCAGGCAGTTGGCCGGCTTGGCGAACAGGCGCGCCAGCAGCAGGCGGTTACGCTCGCCGCCGGAGAGCGACTTGACCGGCGAGCGTGCGCGCTCGGGCGCAAACAGGAAGTCGCCCAGGTAGCTCATCACGTGCTTGCGCTGGCCGTTGATTTCGACCCAGTCGCTGCCCGGCGCGATGGTGTCCATCAGGCTCGCCTCTTCATTGAGCTGCGCGCGCATCTGGTCGAAGTACGCCACCTGCAGCTTGGTGCCGAGCTTGACGGTGCCGCTATCGGCGGTTTCCTCGCCCAGGATCAGCTTGAGCAGCGTGGTCTTGCCGGCGCCGTTCGGGCCGATCAGGCCGACCTTGTCGCCGCGCAGGATGATGTCGGAGAAATTGCGCACGATGACCTTGTCGCCGTAGCTCTTGGACACGTTCTCCAGTTCCGCCACGATCTTGCCGGAGCGCTCGCCGGTGGTGACGTCCAGGCGCACCTGGCCCTGCTGCTCGCGGCGCGCGGCACGCTGCAGGCGCAGCGCTTCCAGGCGGCGCACGCGGCCTTCGTCGCGGGTGCGGCGCGCCTTCACGCCCTTGCGGATCCAGACTTCTTCCTGCGCCAGGAACTTGTCGAACTTGGCGTTCTCCACTTCCTCGTTCTCCAGCAGCTCGGCCTTGCGCGCCTGATAGGCGGAGAAGTTGCCCGGGAAGGACAGCAGCTTGCCGCGGTCCAGTTCGATGATGCGCGTGGCCACATTGTCGAGGAAGCTGCGGTCGTGGGTAATGAACAGCACCGAACCCTTGAAGTCGCGCAGCAGGCCTTCCAGCCACATGATCGAACGGAAGTCGAGGTGGTTGGTGGGCTCGTCGAGCAGCAGCACGTCCGGGCCGGAAACCAGCGCGACGGCCAGCGCGACGCGCTTCTGCATCCCGCCGGACAGCGTGCCCATCGGCTTGTCCTTGTCCAGGTTCAGGCGGTCGAGCGTGGTCTCGACCTTGTTGGCGAGGTTCCAGCCGTCGGTCGCGTCGAGTTTCACCTGCAGCTCGTGCATGCGCTCCATCAGCGCGTCGTCGTCGCCCTGGCCGAACTGGCCGGTGAGCTTTTCGTACTCGGCCAGCAGCGCCTGCTGGTCGCCCATGCCGGCGGCGACCGCGTCGAACACCGTCATCGCAGGGTCGAAGACCGGCTCCTGCTCGACGTAGGCGATGCGCAGGCCCTGCTGCATCACGAGCAGGCCGTCGTCCAGCTTCTGGCGGCCGGAAATAATCTTGAGCAGCGAGGACTTGCCGGTGCCGTTGCGGCCGATCAGGCCGACCCGTTCGCCAGCTTCCAGTGAGAATTCCGCGTGATCCAGCAACGCGACGTGCCCGAACGCGAGTTGCGCGGACGAGAGAGCAATAACAGCCATGGGATGTCCAGAGAGAGGCGGCGCGGTGCGCGGCCTGGGGATTACAGAATCCTCCATTGTACCCTGCGCGGTCGGCTATAATTGCGCTCGCTTCACAGAGTCCTCTCCGTAGCACAATGGATAGTGCACATGCCTCCTAAGCGTGGGATACTGGTTCGATTCCAGTCGGAGGGACCATTCTTCCGTTGTATCGCCGGAGCGCGCCATGCGCTTCGTTAAGGTACGGCCCTGCCAGATCTCGTATGCTTCGGTATTACCACATGCGACGCGGCTCCCCATGAGTGATTGCCTTGACAAAGACGCCCCGGCGAACAATGCTTCAGCCATGGAATCGCGCGTCGCAACAATCGAGCACGACATCGTCGGGATGAAGGCAGACATCGCCGAGATGAAGGTAGACATCGCCATCATCAAGGCGACGTTCGCCTCCAAAGAGGATATGCACCGGGAGCTTTCAGCCCTGACGTGGCGGCTGGTCACCTTCGTGTGTGGGTTCGGTACCGCGTTGGTTGGTGCGACATATTTCATTGCGGCTAACGTGTGACGCTAAGGCCAACGTTTCTGGCTGCTTTGAAGCACTCAGCGAACTTTGGTGCTCGTAGTATTCCCGGACAGCTAAAGTCCTGAGCAGTTCCAATTTGTCGCTTTGTCGGAACTGAATACGAAAGCTGTATATCTCATTCTTCTTCAAGAGTAAGCCCTTCCCTCGCAACATTGCTACCCGCTCTGGATACAGTGGACTTTGAGGAAGGATGGCTCAGCGAGCAGCGCCGCGGCCGACTCCCGGGTTGCGGCAACTGGCGATGATTCAGGGACACTGACGTTCCGAAAATGAACTGTCCGATCAAGCGTGTCCTCTACAAATACATCGCCGCACGCAGCACCAGGAATGGGCGCTTCTCTTTACCGACCAGCCATTTCCACTCGTCCAGAATCGATGCCATAGCTATGGCACTGGGCGTCACCACAAGATGCTCAGTCGTCAGCAACGGTTCTTGGATCGTCGCTCATCCATATGAACCAAACGTTGACCCTTGTATCTGTCGCCTTATCGGGATGAGATTCGGCTTCTTTCCCAGCTAACCATTTCCTCGATCCCAGCTTTCTTGTAGGATAGAAGGGTTTCTTGCGCTAAATCAATACGCAGTAGGCGTAAAGACGCTAGCGAACCCGCGGCACGGGATGAGCCGCCGATGCAATCGGCGCCCATCGTCCCTCTATAACAAGACAGGAAAAAGCCGAAATGAGACTGATGAGCATGCCTCCCCGTGGCGGCGCTGCGCCGCCTCTGCTGACTGCGGGGTGCATCGTCATTTTCGCGATCGCCTTTCTATTTGAACTGGAGCGCTGGCCCGGCGCGCTGAAAGCCGGCGAGGTGCCGGCCCATACCGACCAGCTCACGCCGCAGCCGATGACGCTGACTGAGCGCTCCTCCTCCTTGATCCCGATGCCGGCCGAAGTGCCGTCCGCACACGCCAGCTCGATGGCGCGGCTGCCGGGCGGCGACGTGATCGCATTCTGGTGGGCCGGCAGCCGCGAGAGCGGGCCGGACGTGAAGGTGTACGCGGCGCGCTGGAGCGATGGCAGCTGGAGCCAGCCGTGGGAAGTGGCCAGCCGCGAGTCGCTCGGCGCGGCGCTCAACTTCGGCGTGCGCCGCATTGGCAATCCGGTCGCCTGGACTGCGCCCGATGGCACGGTCCACCTGTATGTGGTGGCCACCGGGCTGGGCGGCTGGGCAGCGTCGCGGGTGGTCCAGCTCGCCTCCACCGACGAAGGCCGCAATTTTGGCGTGAAGCGCCTGCTGCCGATGTCGCCGCTCTTCAACACCAGCGTGCTGGTCAGGAATGCGCCGGTGGCGCTGGCCGATGGCGGCTGGTGGCTGCCGGTGTACTTTGAACTGGGCGTCAAGTATCCGCAGATGCTGTCGTTCGACAAGCATGGCAAGCCGGGCCGCATGACGCGCATCGGTTCGCGCACCAGTACCCTGCAACCGACCATCGTCCCGTTCTCGGGATCGGAAGTGCATGCGTGGATGCGCGACGGCGATGAACAACGGGTCCAGCACGCGCACAGCAAGGACGGCGGCGTCAGCTGGTCGGACATGCCGGCGCTGGACCTGCCGAACAAGAACACCTCGCTGAGCGCCCTGCGCCTGTCCAATGGCGCGGTGGTGATGCTGCATAACCACGTGATGCCGGGCGGGTCCGACCGGAACATGCTGCGCCTGTCCGTCGCCAGCGATGCGCGCACCTGGACGCGCCTGGTGGACGTGGTGCATGGCAAGGCCGGCGAAGAATTTTCCTATCCCGACTTGCAACAGGTCGGCGACCAGCTGCATGTGACCTACACGTCGCGCCGCAGCGCGATTGCGCATCACGTGTTCGACATCGGCACGCAGGGGTCGCTCTGATGCACCTGCCCGAACTCGAGTGGCAGATCCTGTACGGCCGGCTGGCGTGGGCCGTGGTGCTGGCAACGGCCATTGCGGCACTGCTGCCGCAGGCATGGCGAAACCGCGCGGCGAGCCTGGGCCTGCTGGCTGGGTGCGCCGCACTGGCGGCGCTTCCGGGCGACTATTCACCTGCGTACTGGCTGGTGCTGGCGTTCCAGTGGCCCAGCGCAGTGCTCGTGGGCTGCTGCCTGTTGCGGCTGGCAGGCACCGGATCGCAGCCCCATGCACTGCCCGTGCTGCTGGCGGCGCCGGTGGCGCTGGCCGGAACCGTGCTGTACCTCGACGCGATCGGCTGGCTGTCACTCGGCCTGTATGGCGCCGGCTTTGGCCCGCAAAGCGCCGCGATCGTGGCTCTGGGTGCAGGATGCGCGGCCGTGATCGCGATTGCCCATGGCCGGGTATTGCCGCAGGCGTTGATCCTGCTGGGCGCAGTCGCGCTGTATTCCATTGCGCGGCTGCCGACCGGCAACCTGTGGGACGCCCTGCTCGATCCGCTGCTGTGGGGCTGGGCGCTGGCAGCGCTGTGCGCGCGCGGCGTGCGTACCCTGCGCAACCCCTTCGCCGCACGCGCGCCGGCCTGACCGGCCGCACCAGACATTTTCAATTTCAAGGAGTCGTTAGTGGTAACGAGTAAACCGACCGTGCATCCGGTCATCGTGACGGGACTGATCGTCAATGCATTCCTGCTGGCCCTGGCGGTAGCCTGGTCCGGTCCGGACGGCACCCGCCTGTGGCTGCTGCTGGGCGAGGACGGGATCGTCGAGTGGATGCAGTTTGTCTGCTTTACGGTCACCTCGGGCCTGCTCGGCTTTGCCGCGATCGAGCAATGGAAGCGCGCGCCGCGCGTCAGCCTGCCGTTCCTCGCGCTCGCCGGACTGTGCGCCCTGGTCGCGGTCGCGGCACTGGAAGAGGTCAGCTGGTTCCAGCGCGTATTGAACATCCAGTCGCCGGAATTCTTCCTCGAGAACAACCGCCAGGCAGAGACCAACCTGCACAACATGGCGCTCGGCGGAGCCAGCCTGCACAAGACGGTGCTGCTGAAGGTGATCTTCCTGGCCGGCATCACGCACAACCTGGTGCTGCCGCTGCTCGCCCGCGCGCGTCCCAGGGTGCGCGACTGGGTCGAGTCGATCGGCCTGTACCTGCCGCCGCTGAGCGCAGCCATCCCCTACCTGGTGCTGGTGGCGCTGTCGCATGCACTGGTGGACCACCCGCGCAAGGGCGAACTGGGCGAGACCTTCGGCGCGGTGCACTACCTGGCCACCGTGTTCGCCGCGTACTTCACCGGCTTCGCGTACGGCCGCAAGCCGGTATTCGAAAATCCGTCCGACGCGCGCCGCTTGTCGGGCCTGTTCGTGATGGCGCTGCTGTTCCTGCTGCTGATGGCATGGCTGCTCAGTTCGGGCTCCGGTGCGGTGGGCGCGCCAGCGATCGCCGAGTAATGTTCTTGGCGGAATCGGCCATATTTTGACCGATTCCGCCAACTCCTCCATGTGACCGTTCCTGCTGGCGGAATCGGCCATGTTTTGACCGATTCCGCCAACTCCTCTACGGACCTTCCTGCGTGGTCTGGGTAACAGAGCGGTCTCGGCGGCGATGGTAAGGTCTGGCCTGGCGCATACCGACCGCAGGCCACGCATGTTCAAATTCATCACCGACTTCCTCGAAAGCGCCGGCTACCTCGGCGTGTTTGCCCTGATGGCGGCCGAGAACATCTTCCCGCCCCTCCCCTCCGAGATGATCATGCCGTTCGCCGGCTTTGTGGTGGCGCGCGGCGACCTGGGCCTGGCAGGCGTGCTGTTGGCCGGCACGATGGGTTCGGTCGTGGGCGCGCTGCCGTGGTACTACGCGGCGAAGGTGTACGGCTGCCAGCGGCTGCGGAAGATGGCGGGCGGGCGCCGCGCGCGCGTGCTGACGCTGACCGAACAGGATATCGACAAGTCGCTCGACAGCTTCCAGAAACATGGCGGCAAGGCGGTGCTGTTCGGACGCCTGGTTCCCGCCGTGCGCACGCTGATCTCGGCGCCGGCCGGCATCGCCGAAATGCCGATGGCGAAGTTCCTGCTGTATTCGACCATCGGGTCGCTGGTGTGGACGGGCGCGCTGACCGCGACCGGCTTCCTGCTGGAAGACAAATACGAGGACGTGTCGCGCTACATCGATCCGGTATCGAAGGCCGTGTTCGGCATCCTGCTGGCCTGGTACCTGTACCGCGTTGCCACCTATAAAAAGCGGCGCGGGAGCTGAGCCCGACCGCTCAGGATGCGGGGACGATGGCGGTCGCTTCGATTTCCACGCGCGCGCGGTCTTCGATCAGCGCGCTCACCTGCACCGCCGTCATCGCCGGATAGTGGCGGCCGATGATGTCGCGGTAGGCCGCGCCCACCTCTTTCGCGGCGGCGAGGTATTCGCGCTTGTCCACCACGTACCAGGTCATGCGCACGATGTGGTTGGGCTGCGCGCCCGCTTCGGCCAGCACGTCCACGATGTTCTGCAGCGCCTGGCGCGCCTGGCCGGCAAAGTCGTCGGTGTGGAACTGTCCCTGGCTGTCCCAGCCGATCATGCCGCTCACGTATACCGTGCGCCCGCTGGCCGCGACGCCGTTCGAGTAGCCGCGCGGCTTGGCCCAGCCTTCCGGTTGGAGGATCTCCATCATGTGCCTTCCTGTTCCTGCTCGCGCAGCAGTTCGCGCGCGATGATCAATTGTTGTACTTCGGTCGCGCCTTCGTAGATGCGCAGCGCGCGGATCTCGCGGTACAGGCGTTCGACGGGATGCTCGCTCACCACGCCCAGGCCACCGAACATCTGCACCGCCGCGTCGATGACCTGCTGCGCGGTCTCGGTCGCGGCCATCTTGGCCATCGCCGCTTCCTTGGTCACCTTGCGGCCCTGGTCGCGCTGCCACGCGGCGCGGTAGGTCAGCAGCGCCGAACTGTCGATGTGGGTCGCCATCTGCGCCAGCCTGGCCTGCGTGAGCTGGAAGTCGGACAGGACCTGGCCGAACATCTTGCGGCTGCTGGCATGGCGCATGGCCTCGTCCAGCGCGCGCCGCGCAAAGCCCAGCGCGGCGGCCGCGACCGAGGTGCGGAACACGTCCAGCGTCGCCATCGCCACCTTGAAGCCCTGCCCGGCGTCGCCCAGGCGCTGGCCGGCCGGAATACGGCAACCGTCGAAGCGCAGGCGCGCCAGCGGGTGCGGGGCGATCACGTCGATGCGCTCGGCGATGTGGAACCCCGGCGTGTCCGCATCGACGATGAAGGCCGAGATGCCGCGCGCGCCCGGCGCCTCGCCGGTGCGCGCAAACACCACGTAGAAGTCGGCGATGCCGCCGTTGGAGATCCAGGTCTTTTCGCCATCGAGGACGTAGCTGTCGCCATCGGCGCGCGCCGCGCACTGCATGGCAGCGACGTCGGACCCGGCCGCCGGTTCGGACAGCGCGAATGCGGCGATCGCTTCGCCGCGCGCGACGCGTGGCAGGTAGCGCTCCTTGCTGGCGTCGCTGCCGAACAGGCTGATCGCGCCCGAGCCCAGCCCCTGCATCGCAAACGCGAAGTCGGCCAGGCCATTATGGCGCGCCAGCGTTTCGCGGATCAGGCAGATGGCGCGGGTGTCGATGGCATTGCCGCCGCCGGCAATCGCATGGCGCAGCCAGCCCGCCTCGCCCAGCATGCGCACCAGCGCGCGGCAGGTCTCGTCCACGTCCTTGCCATGCATGCCGGCCACGTTCTGCGCCGCCCAGGCGTCGAGCTCCTGTTCCAGCGCCGCGTGGCGCGGGTCGAAGAACGGCCAGGCCAGGTAGGTTTTGTCCGCCATGGTCAGTCTCCTTCGAATTCCGGCTTCTGCCTGGCCGTGAACGCGTGGTAGGCGCGGTGGAAGTCGTTGGTCGCCATGCAGATCGCCTGCGCCTGCGCTTCCGCCTCGATTGCCTCGTCCACGCCCATGTTCCACTCCTGCTGCAGCATTTTCTTGGTCATGCCGTGGGCAAAAGTCGGTCCGTCCGCCAGCGACTGCGCCAGCGCCTGCGCGCGCTCGAGCAGCGTCACCGGCTCGCAGATGCTGTTGAAGTAGCCCCAGCGCTCGGCCTCCTCCCCGCCCAGCGAGCGGCCCGTGTAGAGCAGCTCGGCGGCGCGGCCCTGCCCGATCAGGCGCGGCAGGATCGCGCAGGCGCCCATGTCGCAGCCGGCCAGGCCGACCCGCGTGAACAGGAAGGCCGTCTTGCTGCGCGCGGTGCCGAGGCGCATGTCGGAAGCCATTGCCAGGATCGCGCCTGCGCCCGCGCACACGCCGTCCACCGCCGCAATGACCGGCTGCGGGCAGGCGCGCATGGCCTTGACCGCGTCGCCCGTCATACGGGTGAACGCCAGCAGGCCGGGCATGTCCAGCTTCGTGAGCGGGCCGATGATGTCGTGCACGTCGCCGCCGGAGCAGAAGTTCTCGCCCGCGCCGGTGATGACCACGGCCCTGACGTCGCTGGCGTAGGCCATGGCGCGGAACAGGTCGCGCAGCTCGGCGTAGGAGTCGAAGGTGAGCGGGTTCTTGCGCTCGGGGCGGTTGAGCGTGATGGTGGCGACGCCGTCCTTCACTTCGAACAGGAAGTGGGTGGCGGCATAGCCGGCCAGCGTGGTCCGGTTGCCCGGCAGCGCATGGGGCTCGCCTTGCAGGTAGCGCATGGGTGTTCCTTTATTCCGGTTGGTCGTTCAACTGGCGCTTCATCTTGTCGAGCAGCGCAATCATCTGTGCCTTGTCGGCAGCGGGCATGTCGCCGAGCAGTTCGGCGACCCAGCGCTCGTGCACTGCCGCCATGCGCGCGAACGCCTCGCGCCCGGCGCCGGTCAGCACCACGCTGTAGGCGCGGCGGTCGGCCGGGTCGGGCACGCGCGCCACCAGGCCTTCCTGTTCCAGCTGGTCGGTGATGCCGGTGACACTGCCGCCGGTGACCATCATGCGGCGCGATAGTTCGCCCATGCGCAGGCCCTCGGGGTGGCGCTCGAGCTGCGCCATCAGGTCAAAGCGCGGCAGCGTGATGTCGAAGGCGGTGCGCAGGCGGGTGCGGATGGCGTTCTCGATGCGCACCGTGCATGAGAGCATGCGCAGCCACAGCTTGAGCGACTGGTGATGGTCGCCCGTCAGGCGCGTCGCCAGGTCCGGCTGGTCGTCGTGCGGCGCGCTCACATCACTTCTCCGCCCGCCACCGCGACCGACTGGCCGTTCATGGCGGAGGACTGCGGCATGCACAGCCACACCACCGCGTGCGCCACTTCTTCCGGCTGCACCAGGCGCTGCTGCGGGTTGCCGGCGGCGAGCGCCGAGCGCGCCTGTTCCTCGCTGCGGCCGGTTTTCGACATGATGTTGCCGACCGCCTCGCTGGCCATGTCGGTATCGGTAAAGCCCGGGCACACGGCGTTCACGGTCACGCCGCTGGTCGCCAGTTCCAGCGCCAGCGCGCGTGTCAGGCCGACCAGGCCGTGCTTGGCCGCGCAATAGGCGCTCACGTAGCGGTAGCCGGTCAGTCCCGCGGTCGAGGCGATATTCACCACCCGGCCCCAGCCCGCCTGCACCATGTCGGGCAGCGCGGCCTGCAGGCAGTGGTAGGCGCCGGTCAGGTTCACGTCCAGCATGCGCTGCCACAGGGCGTCATCGGTCTTCATGAACGGCGCGGCGCCCGCTTGTCCTGCGTTGTTGACCAGGATGTCGACCGGGCCGAAGTGCGCCGCCGCGCGCGCGAAGCCGTCGGCGACCGCCTGCCCATCGGCCACATCGAAAGTGACGGTGGCGAGGTTTTCGGCGTCGTTCAGCGAGGCCGCCGCCTCCACCAGCGCGGCCGTGTCGCGGCCCGCCAGCGTCACGCGGGCGCCCTGGGCGAGCAGCTGGCGCGCGATCTCCAGGCCGATCCCGCGGCTGCCGCCGGTGACCAGCGCGTGTTTTCCAGTCAATTGCATCATCCCTCCAGTAGTCGCGCAGCGACCTGCTGCGGCGTCAGTCCCGCGGCCCCGGCGGCTGCCTGGCGTTCGCGTTCAAGGTTGCGTTCCAGCTGCGCCTTGCCGGCCAGGTACTGCACCGGCCAGGCAATGGCGCTGTAGCCGATCTTGGCCGCTTCGGTCAGCGTCCAGGCCGGGTTGGCCAGGTGCGGGCGCCCCACCGCGCACAGGTCGGCGCGGCCGGCTGCGATGATGCTGTTGGCGTGGTCGGCCTCGAAGATCGAGCCCACCGCAATGGTCGGGATCCCGGTCTCGTTGCGGATGCGGTCCGCGAACGGCGTCTGGTACATGCGGCCGAACTGCGGCTTTTCCTGCTTGCTGACCTGGCCTGAGGAGCAGTCCACCATGTCGGCGCCGGCCTC
Organism: Pseudoduganella sp. GCM10020061; assembly: GCF_042683405.1. Taxonomy (NCBI): domain Bacteria; kingdom Pseudomonadati; phylum Pseudomonadota; class Betaproteobacteria; order Burkholderiales; family Oxalobacteraceae; genus Pseudoduganella; species Pseudoduganella sp. GCM10020061. The sequence continues at coordinate 533,948 of NZ_JBHUJS010000002.1, forward strand.
CTTGAACAGCGCGGCGATGCGCACCGCGTCCGACGGGGTGATTCCGCCCTCGACCCAGTCATGCGCCGAGATGCGCACGCTCATCGGCCTGTCGGCGGGCCAGGCCGCGCGCATCGCACGGAATACCCGGAGCGGAAAGCGGCAGCGGTTTTCCAGGCTGCCGCCGTAGTCGTCGGTGCGGTGGTTGGTCAGCGGCGAGATGAAGGACGACAGCAGGTAGCCATGCGCGCAGTGCAGCTCCAGCCAGTCGAAGCCCGCCTCGGCGCTGGCGCGGGTTGCGCGCACGAAGTCGGCCTCGATCCGGTCCATGTCTTCAAGCGTGGCGGCGCGCGAACGCTGCGACACGCCCGGCAGGTACTGCTGTTCGGATGCCGAGACCAGCGGCCAGTTCCCTTCGGGCAGCGGCTGGTCGATGCCTTCCCACATCACGCGCGTCGATCCCTTGGCGCCGGCGTGGCCAAGCTGCATGGCGATCTTCGCGTCGGTGGAGGCATGCACGAAGTCGGCGATGCGCTTCCATGCAGCCGTATGCTCCGGCGTGTACATGCCCGGGCAGGCAGGCGTGATGCGCGCGTCGGCGGACACGCAGGTCATTTCCGCGAACACCATCGCCGCGCCGCCCAGCGCACGCGCGCCCAGGTGCACCAGGTGGTAGTCGCCCGGCACCCCATCGACGGCGGAATACTGGGCCATTGGCGAAACCACGATGCGGTTTTTGAGCAGCAACGAGCGCACCTTCAGCGGCGTGAGCATCGGCAGGATCTTCGCTCCGGCCGGCGCCTGCACGCCGGCCAGTGCGCAGGCGCGCTGGCCGAACCACTGCTCGAACGCCTCCACATAGGCCGCATCGCGCAGGCGCAGGTTCTCGTGCGAGATGCGCTGGCTGCGGGTCAGCATGGAATAGGCGAACTGCGGCGCTTCCATCGCGCTGTAGCGCTCCACGTTCTCGAACCATTCCATCGAATTGCGCGCGGCCGACTGGATCTTCAGCACTTCGACGGCGCGCAGCTTTTCGTAGTTGTCCAGCGCCGGGCGCAGCTCGCGGTGGCTTGCAAAGCTGCGCGCCAGCTCGATCGCGTCCTCCAGCGCCAGCTTGGTGCCCGAGCCGATCGAGTAGTGGGCCGAGTGGGCCGCGTCGCCCATCAGCACCACCGGGACGTCGCCGTTCCAGTGCACCCAGCGCTCGCACACGATGCGCGGGAAGGTAATCCAGATCGCCGAGCCGCGCAGGTGCGACGCGTTCGACATCAGGCTGTGGCCGTCCAGCTGGTCGGCGAACAGGCGTTCGCAGAAGGCGATGCCCTCTTCCTGCGTCATAGACTCGAGGCCCGCCGCACGCCACACCTCTTCCGGCGTCTCCACGATGAAGGTGGAGGTATCGCCGTCGTACTGATAGATGTGCGCCTGGAACCAGCCATGCTCGGTCTCGCGGAAGGCGAAGGTGAAGGCGTCGAACTTCTTTTTGGTGCCGAGCCAGACGAAGCGGCACTGGCGCGATTCGATCGACGGATGGAAGGTATCGGCATAGCGCGCGCGGATGCGGCTGTTCAGGCCATCGGAGGCGATGACCAGGTCGGCCCGGTAGCGGGCGGCGATCTCGCGGTCGTCCACCACGTCGGTCTCGAACACCAGTTGCACGCCCAGTTCCTCGCAGCGCTGCTGCAGGATGTTCAGCAGGCGCTTGCGGCCGATGCCGCAGAAGCCATGGCCGCCCGAGGTGACGCGCTCGCCCTTGAAGAAGACGTCGATGTCGTCCCAGTGGTTGAACGACTGCAGGATCGCGCGCGCGGTCGGCTCGTCGGCCGCGACCAGGTTGCCCAGGGTCTGGTCCGAGAACACCACGCCCCATCCGAAGGTGTCGTAGGGCCGGTTGCGTTCCACCACCGTGATGGTGTGCGCCGGATCCTGCTTTTTCATCAGCAGGGCGAAATACAGGCCGGCGGGACCGCCGCCGATACAGACAATATTCATGATGTGCGCAGCTTGAACCGCTGGAGCTTTCCTGTTTCGGTGCGCGGCAGCTTGTCGGTGAAGCGTACCGAACGCGGATATTTGTACGGGGCGATGTGTTCCTTGACGAAGGCCTGCAGTTCGGCCACCAGCGCATCGCCCGGTTCGAAGCCGCTGCGTACCACCACGTGCGCCTCCACGACCTGCCCGCGCTCCTCGTCGGCGCGTCCGACCACGCCGCATTCGGCCACCGCCGGATGGCGCAGCAGCACGTCCTCGACCTCGGCGCCGGCGATGTTGTAGCCGGCCGAGATGATCATGTCGTCGGTGCGCGAGCGGTAGTAGAAGTAGCCGTCTTCGTCCATCTCGTAGGCGTCGCCGGTCAGGTTCCAGCCGTCCTGCACATAGTCCTTCTGGCGTTCATCGGCCAGGTAGCGGCAGCCGGTCGGCCCTTTTACCGCGAGCCGCCCCACCACGCCCGGGCCGACCTTGTTGCCGTCGGCGTCCAGCAGGCAGGCCTGGTAGCCGGGCACCGGTTTGCCGGTCGCGCCGGGACGGATCTCGCTGCCGGCGGCGGAGATGAAGATGTGCAGGATTTCGGTCGCGCCGATCCCGTCGATCATGTCGATGCCGGCGGCCGCCTTCCACGCCTCGCGCGTGGCCGGCGGCAGCGCCTCGCCGGCGGACACGGTCTTCTTCAGCGAGGATAGCGAGAAGCCCGGCGCCAGCTGCGCCATCTGGCGGTAGAAGGTCGGCGCGGTAAAGCAGACCGTGGCCTGGTATTCGTCGATGGCCGCCAGCAGCGCCTCGGGCGTGAGTTTTTCCAGCAGCACGCCGGCCGCGCCCACGCGCATCGGGAACAGCAGCAGTCCGCCCAGGCCGAAGGTGAATGCGAGCGGCGGCGTGCCGATAAAGATATCGTCGGCCTGCGACTGCAGCGTGTGGCGCGGGAAGCAGTCGCAGATCGCCAGGATGTCGCGGTGGAAGTGCATGGTCCCCTTCGGCACGCCGGTGGTGCCGGAGGTGAAGCTGATCAGGCAGACGTCGTCGGCGGAGGTGTCCACGGCCGCGAACGGCGCATCGTGGCGCTGCATCAGCGCTTCCAGCGATTGCGGGTTGCCGGGGTCGTTAAAGGTCAGCATGGCCTGCGGGCGGCCGGGAGTGGCGTCCAGTTCCGCCGCCAGGCTGGCCGCGCACAGCACCGCGCCCACACGCGCCTTGTCGATGATGGCGCCCAGTTCGCGCGCGCGCAGCAGCGGCATGGTGGGGACCGCGATCATGCCCGCCTTGAGCACGGCCAGGATGGCGGCAGCCATCATCGGGTTGTTCGCGCCGCGCAGCAGCACCCGGCTGCCGGTCGGCAGCGCCATGTCGCGCGTGAGCACGTGCGCGATGCGGTCGACCTGGGCTTGCAGCTCGCGGTAGGTCCAGCGCATGCCGTCGCCGATCACGGCGGTACGCTCGCTCCAGCCGCGCTCGACCGCCTGGTCGAGCAGTGCGGCCACGCAGTTCAGGCGCGCGGGATAGGACAGCTCGGGCAGGTCGAACAGGAATTCGGGCCACTGCCCGTCCGGTGGCAGGTTGTCGCGTGCGAAGGTGTCGGCGTATGCCGAAGCGCCCAGGTCTGCTGCCGTGAGTCTTGCCATCTGCTCCCCCTGTGTTGGATGATGCCGCGGTCGGCCCGCCGCCGCGCGAAGGCGGATGGCGGTGGGGAGATACTTTAGCCCTAAACTATTATTTCGACAATGGATTTCGCGTCAGGCGACCAGCTGGCGCAGCGCGTCGAGCTGGCGCTCCACCGCGCCCATGGCCTGCGCGAGCGCGGCGCGCAAGGCGGCCTCCTCCGGCTCGCTGCTGCACGCGTCGAGCGCGGCTGCGGCAGCCGACAGCCCGAGGGTGGCGCAGCCCTCGCGCAGCCGCGCGAGGCGCTGGCGCACGGCGTCGCGCTCGCCCAGCGCCAGCATCAGGCCAGTCTCCTGGCCGCCCTCGTCGATCTGGCGGAACAGGCCGCCCAGGTAGGCGGCCAGGCGCGCGGCATCGATGCCGAGCCGGCGCATGGTGGCCGCGGGCGCCTCCGCGCCGGCGGCTGCGGCTGCGGCGCCGCCCAGGCACTGGCCGAGCTGCGCGCGCACCTGCTCCGGCTGCAGCGGCTTGGCGATGAAGCCGCAGGCGCCGTAGTCGCCGGCCTGCTCCACCGTCTCGCGGTCGTTGGCCGAGGTGGCCAGCACGAACGGAACCGCGGCATGGCGCGCGCTGGCGCGCATGCGGCGCAGCAGCTCCAGCCCGGACAGGCGCGGCATGCGCAGGTCGCAGAACACGATCGCCGGCGCGATGCCAGCTTCCAGCTGCGTCCAGGCGTCCTCGCCGTCTTCCGCTTCCCCGATCTCGAATTCCCCGCAGGCGTCCACCAGGTGCATCAGCATCATGCGCGACACCACATCGTCATCCACTACCAGCACTTTCGGTTTCACTGCGCCACTCCCGTTTCGTATGCGGCCAGCAGGCGGCGCAGGCGCGGCATCGCCGCTTCCACCACGCCCCACTCCTGGCCATCGGCCGCCAATTCGAGCTCGCCGCACAGCAGGTGCAGCTCGGTCTCGCCAAGGTAGGCGGCGCTTCCCTTCATTCCGTGCAGCAGGCGGCCCGCGGTCTCGTGGTCGCGCCGCGAGATGGCCGCGTCCAGGTCCGCGCGCCGCGCGGGCGCGTCGCTGGCAAAGGCCGCGCGCAGGCGCGCCTTCAGGTCCGATGCGCGCCGGCCCAGTCCCAGCAGCGGCGCCACGGCGCCGGGGCCGACGCCGAACATCTCATCCAGTTCGGCGGTAGTGGGCTGGCCCGGCTGCGCCGGCGGCGGCGCCATCGGCTCCAGCGCGATGCCGCGGTGCAGCTGGCGCTCGATTGCGCGCGCCAGCCGCGCGTGCAGCGCGTCCTCGTCGATCGGCTTGGCCAGGAAGTCGTCCATGCCGGCCGCCAGGTAGCGCTCGCGGTCCTCCTCGCTGGCGTTGGCGGTGAGCGCCACGATCATCAGCTCGCGGTCGAGCACCGCGGCGCCCGGCATGCCGCCGCTGCGCACCAGCCGCGCGGCGGTGGCGCCGTCCATCTCCGGCATGCGACCGTCCATCAGGATCAGGTCGAACCGCTCGGCCGCGCAGGCCTGCACCGCCAGCGCGCCATTCTCGACCACCTGCACGCGGTGCCCGAGCTCCTCCACCATCATGCGCACGATGATCTGGTTGGTCGGGTAGTCTTCCGCGCACAACACGTTCAGGCGGTGGGTGTGCGGCACGCGCGGCACATGCGCTTCCTGCGGCGGCTCGACGCCGTCCGGCATCGGCACGGTAAAGGTGAAGGTGCTGCCCAGGCCCGGCGTGCTGGTCACCCCGATGGTCCCGTCCATCAGCTCGACCAGCTGGCGGCAGATCGCCAGGCCCAGGCCGGTGCCGCCGTAGCGGCGGGTGGTGGTGGTGTCGGCCTGCTCGAATTTCTGGAATACGCGCGGCAGCGCCTCGGCCGGGATGCCGATGCCGGTGTCCGCGATCGAGAAGCGGACCAGGTTGACGCCCGCTTCGGCCTGGATGCGCTCGGCCCGCAGTTCGACCGCGCCGGCATGGGTGAACTTGAAGGCGTTGCCCAGCAGGTTGACCAGTACCTGGCGCAGGCGCAAGGGGTCGCCCACCACGAAGCGCGGCAGCGCCGGATCGACCGTCACGCCGAACGTGATGCTTTGCGCGCCCGCCTGTTCCTCGAACAGCGCGGCCACGTTGGCCACCGCGGCGCCAAGGTCGAAGTCGATCTGCTCGACGCTCAGCTTGCCCGCCTCGATCTTCGAAAAATCGAGCAGGTCGTTGATGATGCCCAGCAGTGCCTGGGCGTTCGCCTTGCCGCGCAGGATCTGCTCGCGCGTGGCCAGCTGCAGCTGGCGGTCGCGCAGCGCGAAGCCGAGCATGCCGATCACGCCGGCCAGCGGGGTGCGCATCTCGTGGCTCATATTGGCCAGGAATTCGGACTTCTGCCGGGTCGCGTCCTCGGCGCGCTGCTTGGCCTGGCGCAGCCATTCCTCGTTCTCCTGCAGCGCGCGGTTGGCCAGCGCCAGCTCCTCGGTGTGCAGGCGCACCTGGCGTTCCTGCTCGAGCAGGCGGGCCTGGGTTTCCTCCAGCTGGCGGTAGGCGCGCGCATTGTCCAGCGCCACTGCGGCGTGGGCCGACAGCGCCTGCAGCATGTCGAGGTGGATGCGGCGGTAGGCGTCGCGCTGCGCGCTCTTCACACACAGCACGCCCAGCACCTGGTCGTTGACCACCAGGGGCACATAGATCATCGACAGCGCCACGGATGGCGCGCTGCCGTCCACGCGGGTGGTGGGCAGAATGCCTTTGCTGTCCGGGCGGGAAAGGTAGAAACGGTATTCGGTCTCGCTGTCGCCGATCAGCACCTCGCGCCGGTTGCGCACGCACCAGACGGCGTACTGGTCCGGGTCTGCCATGCTGCGCGAATAACCGTGCAGGCGCACGCCGTGGTCGATCGCGTAAGGGAATTCGATCACCTCGCGGTCGCGGTCGAGGAAGCCGATGCAGAAGATGCGCGCGTCCATCAGGTCGTGCACCCGGCGGTACACGATGCTCATGATGGTTTCCACGTCGAGCGAGGCGCTCATTTCACGGCCGATTTCGGACAGGGTCGAGATGTTGCGGTGTGCCTGTTCCACGGCACCCTTCTGGCGCTCGGTGTCGATGCGGCGCTGCTCGGCCTCGGCGCGCTGCATCTCGGCTTCTTCGCGGCGCCGGAGCAGCTCCTCGGTCTGGCGCTCCAGCTGGCGGTTCTGCTTGCCGATTTCCTCGGTGCGAGCGCGCACCTGCTCTTCCAGCAGGCCCTTCTGGCGCCGCAGCGCACCGGTGCGCGCCTTGAGCCAGCCGGTCACCGCGCCGGCGGCGGCCAGCACGGCCAGCACGCGGAACCACAGCGTCTTCCAGAACGGCGGATGGATCGTGATGTGCAGGGTGGTCGCGGCGGCGCTCCAGACATTGTCCTTGTTGGCGGCGCGCACGCGGAAGCGGTACTCGCCCGGGTCCAGGTTGGTGTAGGTGGCAAAGCGCTTGCTGGCGTCGGTGTGGACCCATGCCTTGTCGAAGCCCTCCAGCTGGTAGGCGAAGCGGTTGCGTCCCGGCGCGGCGAAATGCAGCGCCGAGAACTCCAGCGAAAACACCGAATCGCCCGCATCGAGCTCGATGCTGCGCGCGTTCTCGATGGAACCGGCCAGCAGGCCCGGACGCGCGAGCGCAACCGGGGTATTGAAGATCTGGAAGTCGGTGATCACGGCGCGCGGCGCGAAGCGGTTGTCGCGGATCGCGGACGGGCGGAACGCGGTGATGCCGCTGAAGCCGCCGAAGTACATGGTGCCGTCCTGCGTGCGCAGCGCCGATCCGTCGAAATAGGCGCCCTCGATGGTGCCGTCGGCGCTGCCGTAGTTGCGCCAGCGGCCGGTGGCGCGGTCCAGGCGCGAGATGCCGCTGTTGGTGCTGACCCACAGGTCTTCCACCTCGTCCTCCAGGATCGCGGCGACCGCGTCGTCCGCCATGCCGTCGCTGGAGGTGTAGCGCCGGAAGCTCACGCTGCCGTCCGGCTGCATGGTCATGCGGTTCAGGCCCGCGGCGGTGCCGACCCACAGCGTGCCCTGGCTGTCTTCCAGCAGGTAGTGCACTTCGTCGTGCGACAGGCTGTCCGGCTTGCCCGCCTCATGGCGGAAATGGCGGAAGGTGCCGGTGCGGCGGTCCAGCAGGTCAAGTCCGTTGAAGGTGCCGACCCACAGGCGGCCGTGGCGGTCTTCCAGCAGCGGCCGCACGACGTTGTCGGCCAGGCTGGCCCCGTCCTGCACGTTGTGGCTGTAGGTGCGCGTCTCCAGCGTCACCGGGTCGACCCGGTGCAGGCCGCCGCGCGAGGCCGCCCACAGCATGCCGGCGCGGTCGACCATCAGGTAGCGGATCTCGTCGGCGGCATCGCTGCCGAAGGTGTGGCGGCGGAAGCGGCCGCTGGCCTCGTCCAGGCTGGCGATGCCGTACTGGCTGCCGACCCACAGCACGCCGCGCTTGTCGCGCACCACGCTGTGGAGCAGCCGGTTGGTGGCGCCCAGCACGCCGCCATAGCGGCGCAGCACATCGCCGGTGGCAGCGTCGAGCAGGTCCAGCCCGCCGTTGCCCGCGGCCCAGATGCGGCCGCGCCCGGCGTCGGCGATGCCGCGCACCTTGTTGTCGGACTGCGGCGTCATGCCCGGCTCGTCGCGCCGCACGATGCGCGTGAAACCACCGCCGGCCAGGTCGGCGCGGCTGACGCCCGCATACCAGGTCCCCACCCAGAAGGTCCCGACGCGGTCGCGGTACAGCGCCGAGACCTGGTTGTCGGCCAGGCTGTGCGCATCGCTCATCTGGCGGCTGTAGCGGCGGAATTGCTGTTCGCCCTGCCCCAGCCGGAACAGGCCGCGCGCAAAGCTGCCGACCCAGATGGTGCCGTCGCCGTCCTCGTACAGCGCGGTCACCCTGATCGCCGGCAGCGCTTCGCGCTCGCCCAGGCGGCGCGCCGGCGCCGCCGGCCGCTCGGTGCTGCGCACCTCCACACCGGCCAGCGTGCCGATCCACAGGTTCTGGTTGCGGTCCACCAGCAGTGCCTGCACTGCGGCCTTCTTGGGATCGCCGCCGCCGGTGTCGTGGTGTTCGAAGGTGCTGGCCCCCGGGGCGAGGCTGGACAGCCCGGAGGAGGAACCGATCCACAGGCGGCCGTTGGCGTCGAAGGCCAGCGCGTTGACCTGGACGTCGCGCAGCGAGCCCGGATCGCTGCCGTGATACCAGAAACGGTACTTGCCGGTGCGCGTGTCGAAGTGCTGCAAGCCGTCGCTGGTGGCGAGCCACAGGTTGCCCTCGCGGTCCTCGGCGATTGCGTGCACGCGGCGGCCGCCGCTGCCGCGCTTGTTCGGTTCCTCCGGCAGGTAGTGGCGGAAGCTGCGCGACTCCGGCAGGTACAGGTCCATGCCGCCATCGGTGCCGATCCACAGGCGTCCCTTGCGGTCCACGTGCAGCACGCGCACCCAGTTGTTGGCCAGGCTGGCCGGATCGTGCACCACATTGCGGTACACGGTCATGCGGTAGCCGTCGTAGCGCGTCAGGCCCGCCTGGGTGCCGAACCACATGAAGCCCTGCTGGTCCTGGACCACCGACAGCACCGATTCCTGCGCCAGTCCCTGCTCCACGCTCAGGTGCTCGAAGCGCAGCGTGGGAGGCGACGCGGCAAGCGCGCCCTGGGCCGCTGCCACGGCCAGCAAGGCGGTGCAGGCGAGCCTGCGCAGGAATCGCATGGCGTCCATCTCAGCTCCCGAAGAACGCCAGCACGTCGTCGCGGCGCGTCTCGGTGTCGCGCCTGCCCAGCGCGATCAGCTCGCGCGTGTAGCTCGACTCGAACAGCAGGTAGGAGGCCAGCGCGGCGCCGCGCGCCTCGGTCGCGCCGATCGCGCCCAGCAGCGTGCGGATCGGGCGCGGCAGGCTGCCCACGTGGCGGCTGGCGATGTCGTCCAGCCGCTCGGACGGGGCTATCACCAGCAACTCCACCGGGCGCAGCTTGGTGCGGTCCATGTACTCGCGCGGCATGGTGGACAGCGTCAGGTTGACGCGCTTGAGGCGCTCGATGTCAACCGCCAGGCCGTCGAGGAAGATCGAGGACAGCGCGTGGCCGGCGATCTGCGCCAGGCTGGGGTAGCGCGCCGAAGGCACGCGCGCCACGGCCGGCTCGGTCAGGCGCCCTGCCCCGACCACCAGCACGCGGCTCGCGCCCAGGTGGATCGCGGGCGAGATCGGCGCCAGCTGGCGCATGGTGCCATCGCCGCAATAGTGGCAATGTCCGCCGGCGTACAGCGGCACCGACGGGAAGATGAACGGGATCGCGGCCGAGGCCAGCAGGTGTTCGACCCCGATCTGGTCCTGCAGCGCCATGCGCTGGGTGCGCGCCCACGGCGCGATCTCGGCGGCGCTCTGGTAGAAGGTCAGGTGGCTGCCCGCCGTGTAGGAAGACGCGCTCACGGCCAGCGCGTGCAGCACGCCATTCGACAGCACGCCGTCCAGGCGCGGCAGGTCGAGCATGCGGTGCAGCAGGCCGACCAGCGGCGTGTTGTCGAGCAGCGAATTGGGCGGCGCGGCATGCCACTTGCGCAACAGCCAGCCGAACGAGAGCAGCGACAGCCAGCGCGCGCCCGAGCGCAGCACGCCGAGCGAATCGGCGCGGTACACCTGCTCCGCACGCATGTGGTCCCACACCTCGGTGAGGGTGTGCACGCCTTCGCCGAAGTTGTCGGCGCGGCATGCCAGCGCAGTCGCATTGAGCGCGCCGGCCGAGGTGCCGCAGATGATGTTGAAGGGAGTGCGCGCGCTCGACCAGCCTTGCTCGCGCAGGATCCGTGAAATGGCCTGCAGGACGCCCACCTGGTACGCGGCGCGGGCTCCCCCGCCGGTCAGGACCAGGCCTGTCTTTTCTTGGAATCCCATAGGCGGCAAGGTTATCAGGGTCTTGCCGCCAGCGTAAGTGTCAGGTCACAAAAGCGTCCACAGGATGCGACAGCTGGTCACTCCCCGCGCGCCACGCCCTCGCGGCGCGGATCGGCGCCGCCGGACCACATCTCCTGGCCGTGGATGTTCATGCGCGCGATGCCCTGCAGCCCGGAGGTCAGCTCGTATTGCTGCACGCGGTGGCCGCGTGCCTGCAGCGCCTGCACGGTCGACTCGGGGAAGCGGCGCGTCTCCAGCAGCGTCGGGCCGTTCATGCTGCCGAAGTTCGGCATGCTGATCGCCTGCTGCATGTTCATGCCCCAGTCCAGGGTCCCGAACAGCACCTTGGCCACGTAGTTGATGATGGCCGGGCCGCCGGGCGAACCGACCGTCAGCACCAGCTTCCTGGTCTTTTTGTCAAACACGATGGTGGGCGACATGGCGCTGCGCGGGCGCTTGTTGGCCTGCACCCGGTTGGCGACGGGGCCGTGCTCGTCGCGCGAGGCGAACGAGAAGTCGGTGAGCTGGTTGTTCAGCATGAAGCCGGCCACCATCTGGCGCGAGCCGAAGGCATCCTCCACGGTGGTGGTCATCGCCAGTCCGTGGCCCTGCGCGTCGACGATCGCGATGTGCGAGGTGGACGGCGTCTCGACCGACACGTTGTCGCCCCACGCAAGTTCGGTATCGAAGGGATTGCCCGGCGGGGCCACGCCGAGTGAGCGCTCGCCGATCAGGCTGGCGCGCCTGGCCAGGTAGCCCTTGTCCAGCAGGCTCGGGATGCCCTTGCCCGGCAGCGGGACGAAGTCGGTATCGGCCGCATAGCGGTCACGGTCCGCGTAGGCCAGGCGGCCCGCTTCGGCGAACAGGTGCACCGCGTCCGGGCCGGGCACGCCGTCCTTCGGCGCGTAGCGCGCCATGTCGACGTTTTCCAGGATGCCCAGCATCTGCGCCACCGCGATGCCGCCGGACGATGGCGGCGGCATGCCGCACACGGTGTAGGCGCGGTAGTCGGCGCACACCGACGGGCGGATGCGCGGCGCATAGGCGGCGATGTCCTGCTCGGTCAGCAGCCCCGGGTTGGTCGGGTGCGACCGCACCTTGGCGGCGATCTCGCGCGCGATGCGGCCCTTGTAGAAGGCGTCGGCGCCGCCGGCGGCGATCTCCTTCAGCGTGGCCGCGAGCGCGGGATTTTTCAGCTGGTGGCCGACCGGCCAGGGCTGGCCCGCCGCGTCGTAGAAATAGCTTGCGGCGACCGGGTCGCGGCGCAGGTGCTTGTCCCAGGTGAGCATGCCGTTCAGGCGCGCGCTGACCGGGAAGCCCTGCTCGGCCAGGCGGATCGCCGGCGCGAACAGCGCCTTCCATGGCAGCCTGCCGTGCTTCTTGTGCGCCAGCTCCAGCATGCGCAGCACGCCGGGCGCGCCGACCGAACGGCCGCCCACGATGCCTTCCACGCGCGACAGCGGGGTGCCGTCAGGACGCTGGAACAGGCGCTCGTCGGCCTTCGACGGCGCGGTCTCGCGGCCGTCATAGGCAAGCACCTGCTTGCCGTCGAAGTACACCATGAACGCGCCGCCGCCGATGCCCGAGGACTGCGGCTCGACCAGCGTGAGCACCATCTGGGTCGCGATGGCCGCGTCGAGCGCCGAGCCGCCCTGCTTCAGGATCGCGGCGCCGGCGTCGGCCGCGTGCGGGTTGGCCGCGGCGACCATGTACTTGCGGGCCACCCAGCCCGCCTTTTCGGCGTAGCCGGTGCCGATTTCGGGCGCGGCCGGGGTGGCGCTTTGCGCCTGCACGGCGCCGGCGCAGGCGGCGGACAACAGGACCGCCAGCAGCGGAGACTTCAACTTGACCATTCAGACACTCCAAGACAAAAAAACGCGCGGCCGGGGCCGCGCGCTCGAACCTTCTGCGAATGCTACCTTATTTAGGCTGCATGCGGATTGCACCGTCCAGGCGGATGGTCTCGCCGTTCAGCATGGTGTTCTCGATGATGCACTTGGCCAGGTGCGCGTACTCGTTCGGCTTGCCGAGGCGCGGCGGGAACGGCACCATCTTGCCCAGCGCGTCCTGCACTTCCTGCGGCATCCCGAGCAGCATCGGGGTCTCGAAGATGCCCGGCGCGATCGTCATCACGCGGATGCCGTTGCGCGACAGGTCGCGCGCCATCGGCAGCGTCAGGCCCGCGACCGCAGCCTTGGACGAGCCGTAGGCGGCCTGGCCCATCTGGCCGTCGAAGGCGGCGACCGACGCGGTGTTGATGATGATGCCGCGCTCGCCCCATTCGGCCGCTTCGGTCTTGGCCATCGCATCGGCAGCCAGGCGCGACATGTTGAAGGTGCCCACCAGGTTGATGTTGATGGTCTTCTGGAACACGTCCAGCGGGTGCGGGCCTTCCTTGCCGACCGTCTTGACCGCCGGGGCGACGCCCGCGCAGTTCACCAGGCCGCGCAGCGTGCCCATGGCGACGGCCGCCTCGACGACCGCGATGGCATCGGCTTCGGAGGTCACGTCGCATTTGACGAATTTGCCGTTCAGTTCCGCGGCCAGCTTCTCGCCTGCTTCCACCTGCACGTCGGCGATGACGACCTTGCCGCCCGCCTCGGTGATCATGCGCGCGGTGGCCGCGCCCAGGCCGGATGCGCCGCCGGTGATGATGAATACATTGTTCTGGATTTGCATGTGTTCGCCCTTTGTCGTTTTTTAACGTTTACGTTAACGTCAACCGGAACATTGTACCAAGACTCGGAGGTGAAATTGCCGCATCAGCAATCGGCATGCCGGCGGAATCAGGAGAATGCGCTGTACAAAGCCAGGAGAAACAGGCAGGACCCTGCGAGCAGCAGGGGCAGCAAGACAATGACTGGCGTCTTTTGTGCGATGGCATAGGCACGCACTGCTTCGGAAGGGGTCGCGCCGCGCACGAAAGTTCCCGCGGCCGCCATCAGCAGCAGGATGCTGAAACAACCGCCACCAAAACCGAGCCCGAGCGGGTACCACTCGTTGTTGCCGACACCGGCGAACGAGTACAAGCCGAGTGCGAGGACGATGCCCAGGCCAAACAAGCAGTTTGCGGCGCGCGAGATCCCGGCATACTTATCGCGCAGATGCATTTGAGTGGAGGGACTGTCCGCTGCAGGGAGAAAGCGTTTCCACCTGGAGCCCAGCCACACGGCGACAGCGCCCCCGATCAGTCCGCTGAAGATGGGGGAAAAGTCGAAATCCATGGCCAACTCCGCGTTGTTTTTTCTGCATCATAGCGCAATGCGGCCTAACTCAGCCGAACATTCGCTAACTGAGCCGATCTGCGGACTACTGCCGTGAATGCGCGTGTATCACGCGGATGTGGGTATAACTGCTAGAAACATTGCACAAAATTGCCGTTCTTCACGCATTGTCGGCCATCTGCGTCGACTGTCGTGTTGCCGACCGGCGGCGGCATCGGGACGCCGTCGGCGCGCACGCAGGTGGCGCCGAAGCACTCGACCGGCACCGGGCGCGACGGCACGACCGGCGTGACGCCGGCGGACGGCGCCGGCACCGGCGCCGGGACGTAGCCCGAGGTGCTGTACGGCGACGGCTGCATGGGGATGGGCTGCTGGCGGGTCGGTCGGCGCGGCGCGAGCTTGCGGCGCGCGGGGTCCTTCTGCGCTTCACGCTTGTTGCGCTCGGCCACGGCGCGCATCGCCGCGGCCTGCTCTTCCTGGGTGGTGTGCAGCTTCGGTCCGTACGACAGCGGCGGGTCGAGCTTCTCGGGCGGCGGCGTGCTCTGGGCAAGCGCCGCCAGCGGCGAGGCCGCGAGCAGGATGGTGGCGAAGGCTGCGCTCAGGATTTTCATATGTCCACATGATCGCGCAAACCGGCCGTCGCTGCCGACCACCAAAACAATTGGTAACAAGCAGGGCTAGCGCCCCTGCGCCTGCGCCTGCGCCAGCGCGGCGCGCACGCGCTCGGCCAGGTCGGCCTGGCGGTAGGGCTTGGCCAGCACGTCGCCCTGCCACTGGTCGCGGCCCGGCAGTTCGTCCATGTAGCCGGTTGCCAGCAGGACCGGCAGGCCCGGGCGCAGTTCGCGCACGCGCTCGGCCAGTTGCACGCCGTTCATCCCGCCGGGCATGATCACGTCGGTAAACAGCAGGTCGACGTCCGGTTCGCTGGCCAGCTTGGCCAGCGCGTCCTCGCCGCCGCTCGCCGCGATGACACGGTAGCCGAGCGAACCCAGCACCGCTTCGGCCAGCACCCGCACGTCCTCGCTGTCTTCCACGAGCAGGATGGTGGCACCCGGCGCCGCCTGGGCTTCGGCTGGCGGATGCTCCTTTTCCAGCTCGGCCCGGTTAGCCGCCGCCGCCGGGAAGATCATGTTCACGGTGGTGCCAACGCCCGGTGCGCTGTCGATTTCAAGGCGGCCATTGGACTGCTGCACGAAGCCATGTACCATCGCCAGGCCCAGGCCCGTGCCCGGTCCCTTGGTGGTGAAGAACGGCTCGGTCGCGCGGCGCAGCACGTCCCGCTGCATGCCCTGACCCTCGTCGCGCACGCGCAGCACCACGTAGTTGCCGGGCGCGAGGCCGTGCGCCATCACCTGGCTAGGGTCGGAGATCACCGAGGTGGCCACCGTCACCTTGCCGCCTTCGGGCATCGCATCGCGCGCATTGATCAGGACATTCAGCAGCGCCATTTCGAGGTGGGTGGGATCCACCAGGCATTGCGGCAGCCCGGGCTTGAGGTCGAGCTGGAGCTCGACCGTATCGCCCAGGGTGCGCACCAGCATTTCGCTGAAGTCCACCACCAGGGCGTTGAAGTTGACCTGGCGCGGCTCCAGGCGCTGCTTGCGCGCGAAGGTCAGCAGCTCCTGCGTCAGCTTGCCGGCCCGCGCGGCGGCGCGCTGGGCCCGCTCGATGGGCTGCAGGGCCAGCGAGTTGGCGTCCAGTGCGCGTGCGGCGAGTTCGAGATTGCCTGAGACCACCTGCAGCAGGTTGTTGAAATCGTGCGCGAGGCCGGCGGTGAGCTGGCCGATCGCCTCCATTTTCTGCGCCTGCAGGTAGGACTGCTCGGAGACGCGCCGCCGCGTGATGTCCATCTGCGAGGAGAAGTTGAACAGCAGCTTGCCTTCCTTGTCGAACACGGGACCGATGAACAGGGCATTCCAGAACGGCGTGCCGTCCGCCTTGTAGTTCAGGATGTCGACGGCGACCGCGCGCTGCTCTTTGAGCGCGCTGCGCACCTCGGCCACGGTGGACGGATCGGTCTCGGCGCCCTGCAGGAAGCGGCAGTTGCGGCCCAGCACCTCGGACTCCTCGTAGCCGGTCAGGTCGAGGAACGCGCGGTTGACGAACACCACGGGCTCGTCGGGCAGGTTGGGATCGGTCACCAGCATGGGCATGCGGGTCATTTCGACGGCGGCGAAGAAGATATTGCCGCGGTCGTTCAGGCTCCCGCTTTCGATATAGCTGGCTTGCCAGTGACGCATTCCCGGATTGGCGCCCGGGTTGCCGAAGGGGCTGACGCTGTTGCCTTCCAGCTCGCCGGCAGCGGGCACGCCGGCGCTCTGGCCGCCGCCTTCACTGTCGAGCTGCTGGTTGCCGTCTTTTTCCCTTCCCTTGACCATCTGCGTCATCCGCGTGCGTGAACGTTGGTAAGGACATCCTAACCGTGCACGCTGGGAAACGCTGTTCGCTGATTCACATAGTGCGGTCCAGCTGCATCGGCAGGAAGGCAATGCCGTTCATCTCGGTGCGCGTGCCGGTCGCCCGAAAGCCCAGCGCTTCATACAGCGGCACCGCATGGATGCTCGAATTGACGGTGAACAGGCCGGGATTGCCGTGCGCGCGCGCGTGGTCATGGACAGCCTGCCATAGCCGGGTGGCCAGCCCGCGCCGCTGGAACGCGGGCGCGACGAACAGGTGGTACAGGTGCCGGTTGTCGCGCAAGGCCACCGCGCCCGCGAGCACGCCGCCTTCGAAACCGACCAGATAATGCATGTTCGGGGCTGCGATCGTGGTGGCGATGGAAGCCGGCGACATGGTGGCGATGAACGCCTCGGCGCCGTGGCCGGCCGGGTCGATGGTGAGGTGGTGCATGACGCTGCCGATCAGCGCGCTGATCGCGTCGGCGTCGGATGCGTTGGCGATCCGGATATCCATGAGACGTGCAGGAGTTGGCGAGCCTGTAGCTTAGCATCGCCGGTGACGGTCCCGGAAGGGGACCGTCACCTGGTCATGATCTCGCCCGGCGGCCTACGGGCTGAAGATCGGGGGACGGTCCCCTGGCGGGGACAGTCCCACACTGCGGGGCTTACTGCGCCGGAGGCACGTCAGCCGCCGGCAGTTCGGTCACCGGGGTCGCAGGCGCCATGTCGGCAGGCTGCACGTGCGCAGCAGGCTCGCTGGCCACGCCCAGCCAGCCGGTGGCCGGCAGCAGCGGCACCAGCAGCAGCGCCACGATGTTGATGATCTTGATCAGCGGGTTGACGGCCGGGCCGGCGGTGTCCTTGTACGGGTCGCCCACGGTGTCGCCGGTGACGGCGGCCTTGTGCGCATCCGAACCCTTGCCGCCGAAGTTGCCGTCCTCGATGTACTTCTTCGCGTTGTCCCATGCGCCTCCGCCGGTGGTCATGGAGATCGCCACGAACAGGCCGGTGACGATGGTGCCCATCAGCAGGCCGCCCAGCGCCTCAGGGCCGAGCAGCATGCCCACCAGGATCGGCACCACCACAGGCAGCAGCGACGGCACGATCATTTCGCGGATCGCCGATGCGGTCAGCATGTCGACCGCCTTGTCGTATTCCGGCTTGCCGCTGCCGTCCATGATGCCCTTGATGGTCTGGAACTGGCGGCGCACTTCTACCACGACGGCGCCCGCCGCGCGGCCCACCGCTTCCATCGCCATCGCGCCGAACAGGTAGGGAATCAGGCCGCCGATGAACAGGCCGACGATAACCATGTGGTTGGACAGGTCGAACGAAATGCGGTGGCCCACCGACTCCAGCGCGTGGGTGTAGTCCGCGAACAGCACCAGCGCGGCCAGGCCGGCCGAGCCGATCGCGTAGCCCTTGGTGACGGCCTTGGTGGTATTGCCGACCGCGTCCAGCGGGTCGGTAATCGCGCGCACCGAATCGGGCAGGCCGGACATCTCGGCGATGCCGCCGGCGTTATCGGTAATCGGGCCGTAGGCGTCGAGCGCCACGATGATGCCTGCCATCGACAGCATGGAGGTGGCCGCGACGGCGATGCCATACAGGCCGCCCAGCTGGTAGGACACGACGATCGCCGCGCACACGGCCAGCACCGGATAGGCGGTCGCCTTCATCGACACGCCCAGGCCGGCGATGATGTTGGTGCCGTGGCCGGTGGTCGAGGCTTCCGCGATATGGCGCACCGGCTTGAAGTCGGTGCCGGTGTAGTACTCGGTGATGTAGACCATCAGGCCCGTCAGCACGATGCCGACCAGCGCGCAGCCCATCATCGACATGCGCATCGCCTCGTCGGCCCAGAGGTACCAGGTGACCGCGCCAAAGCCGATCAGCGACAGGCCGGCGGCCCACCACAAGCCGGTGTACAGGGCCGACATCACGTTCTTGCCCGGCTTGGCCTTGACCATCGAGCAGCCGATGATCGAACCGATGATCGATACCGCGCCCAGCACCAGCGGATAGATGACCGCTTCGGTCGCCATGGTGGTGAACATCAGCGCGCCGAGCAGCATGGTCGCGATCAGCGTGACGACATAGGTCTCGAACAGGTCGGCCGCCATGCCGGCGCAGTCGCCGACGTTGTCGCCCACGTTATCGGCGATCACCGCCGGGTTGCGCGGGTCGTCTTCCGGAATACCCGCTTCCACCTTGCCCACCAGGTCGGCGCCGACGTCGGCGCCCTTGGTGAAGATGCCGCCGCCCAGACGGGCGAAGATCGAGATCAGCGATGCGCCGAAGGCCAGGCCGATCAGCGGCTTGAGCACCTCATGCTCGGCGGCCGAACCGCCCGCCATGATGAGGTACCAGTAGAACAGGGTCACGCCCAGCAGGCCCAGGCCGACCACCAGCATGCCGGTGATGGCGCCGCCCTTGAAGGCGACGTTGAGCGCTTCGTTCATGCCGTGCGTGGCTGCCTGCGCGGTGCGCACGTTGGCCCGCACCGACACGTTCATGCCGATGAAGCCGCAGGCGCCCGACAGCAGCGCGCCGACCGCGAAGCCGATCGCGGTGTTGATATCGAGGAGAACGCCGATGGCGATCAGGAGGACGACGCCGACCAGGCCGATGGTGCGGTACTGGCGCGCCAGGTAGGCCGCTGCGCCTTCCTGGATCGCCTGCGCGATCTGCTGCATCCGGGGGTTCCCGGGGTCCTGCTTGAGGATCCAGCTCCGACTGATCAACCCATACAGTACCGCTATCACGCCACACGCAACTGCAAATGCTAGAAAGCCTGCTGCCATATCGTCCCCTTAGTTCTAAGATCAAGTAACACAACAACACAAACGGAAAGGCCGGATGTCGCCGGCCATCTGACTGCGTACTGCTAAACCTTGAAGCTGAAACTGATGCGAAACCGATGCAACGATGCGCGCGCGTGCGCGAAAAAAAGCGGACTGGAGGTCCGCTTTTTTTGATGTACTGGATTAGCTGGCGAGCGCCGCGAAGGCTGCCTCGCGGACCTCGTCCAGAGGTCCGACGCCGGAAATCTTGCGGTACTTCGGCGCGCCCGGCTCGCCGGAGGCGGCCCACTTGCCGTAGTAGTCCAGCAGGGCCTCGGTCTGGTTGTGGTAGACGGACAGGCGCTTCATCACGGTTTCCGGCTTGTCGTCGTCACGCTGGACCAGCGCCTCGCCGGTCTCGTCGTCCTGGCCTTCGGTCTTGGGCGGATTGAATTTGGTGTGATACACGCGGCCGGAAGCCGGGTGCGAGCGGCGGCCGCTCATGCGCTCGATGATGGCCTCGTCCGGCACATCGATCTCGAGCACGTAGTCCACATTGATGCCGGCTTCCTTCATGGCTTCGGCCTGCGCGATGGTGCGCGGGAAGCCGTCGAACAGGTAGCCATCGGCGCAGTCTGCTTCTTTCAGGCGGTTCTTCACCAGGCCGATCATGATGTCGTCCGACACCAGGCCGCCCGCCTCCATGACCTTCTTGGCTGCCATGCCAAGCTCGGTGCCTTCCTTGATGGCGGCGCGCAGCATGTCGCCGGTGGAGATCTGGGGGATGTTGTACTTTTCCTTGATGAAGTTTGCCTGGGTGCCCTTGCCTGCCCCCGGAGCCCCTAGAAGAATAAGACGCATGTAGATTCCTAAAACAAGATGTATATTTTTTTAGCGACCTGACGCATGGATGTTGCTTGATGCATATGGCACTGCCCTGATACGAAACTTACCACAAAAGCTACGCCAAGCGTCAACTTTGATAGCTCAGCCTTACCCGTTCCAGGTCCTCCGGCGTGTCCACGCCGGCGCCCGGCGCATCGGGCGTGATGTGCACCGCGATCGGGTATCCATGCCACAGCACGCGCAGCTGTTCCAGCGCTTCCACCTGCTCCAGCGGCGCCGGCTCCAGCGTGGGGTATTGCTGCAGGAAGGCCGCGCTGTAGGCATACAGGCCGATGTGGCGCAGCGGCGCGTAACCCGGCGGCAGCGTGCTGGTCGATTTGGCGAACGCGTCGCGGTGCCATGGAATGGTCGCGCGCGAGAAGTACAGGGCGCGGCCCTGCTTGTCGAGCACCACCTTGACCACGTTGGGATTGAAGACTTCGGCCGGATCGGCGATCGGGTGCGCGCAGGTCGCCATCGGCACGCCCGGTTGGACCAGCGCCGCGGCGGCGGCCAGCAGGGCCGGATCGATCAGCGGCTCGTCGCCCTGCAGGTTGACGATCACCTCGTCGGCGCCAAGGCCCAGCTGCTGCGCCACTTCCGCAATGCGGTCGGTGCCGGACGGATGATCGGCGCGCGTCATGCACACTTCCACGCCATGGGCGCAGCAGGCAGCTTCGATATCGGGATGGTCGGTCGCGACCACGATGCGGGTGGCTCCGGACAGCTGCGCGCGTTCGGCCACGCGCACCACCATCGGCTTGCCGCCCAGGTCGGCGAGCGGCTTGTTCGGCAGGCGCGTGGACGCCAGCCGCGCCGGGATGATGACGGTAAACGCCATCGTTATTGCGGCTCGATGGTGCGCGCTTCGTCGGCCCACATGATCGGAATGCCGTCACGGACCGGGAACGCCAGGCGGTCGCCGCGGCAGATCAGCTCCTGCGTTTTCTTGTCGTATTCGAGCGGGCCTTTGCACAGCGGGCAGACCAGGATATCAAGCAGTCGGGCGTCCACGACATTTCTCCACAATTTGTTTGGCCAGCGCCGCATCGATCTGCGCGCTGACCGGGACGACCCACAGGCGCGGATCGTTGTTCAAGTGTTCAAGTTGGCGACATTTTACTGCATCCTTCTCGGTGATCAGGATGACATCGGCATTGGCCTGCGCGAACGGGTTGGCGATGAAGTCGTAGTGATCCGGCAGCGGCAGCTCCTCGAACGCGAGGCCGGCCTCGCGCAGCATGGCGAAGAAGCGGCCCGGATTGCCGATGCCGGCGGCGGCCAGCAGGCGCCGGTTGGCCAGCGCCGACAGCGGCGCGCGCTCGATCCCGTTCAGGCGGATCGCCACGCTGCCGCCCAGTTGCATGCGGTACGGCGCGCCGCCGACCTGGCGCTCCAGCTTGGCCGGGATGTGCGGCGCGTTCACGACGGTAAAGTCGCGCCGCCGCCTGGCGGGTTCGCGCAGCGGACCGGCCGGCAGCAGCCAGCCGTTGCCGGCGCCGCGGCTGTCGAACAGCACGATCTCGACGTCGCGCGCGAGCGGGTAGTGCTGCAGGCCGTCATCCGAAATGATCACATCGACCTCGGGGTGGGCGGCCAGCAGCGCCCTGCCCGCGTCCACGCGCTTGCGGCCGACGAACACGGGGCAGCCGGTGCGCTGGGCGATCAGGAGCGGCTCGTCGCCCACCTTGCCCACATCGGAAAAGCGCGTGACCTCGCGCACGAAGACCGCTTCGCTGCCGTGGCCGCGCGAGATCACCCCGGGCGTAAAGCCGGCCGCGCGCAGCGACTCGGCCAGCCAGATGGTGAGCGGGGTCTTGCCGGTGCCGCCGACGAACACGTTGCCGGCCACGACCACCGGCACGGGCAGGCGTTCGGACTTGAGGATGCCGGCGCGGTACAGGCCGGCCCGTCCTGCGGACAGCGCGCGGAACACGAGCGAGACCGGCCACAGCGCACAGGCGAGCAGGCCGCGCCGCATCCAGGCGCGCATCAGGGTTCGTTCGAGGGATCGATCTGCCATAGGAGAGATAGTGTTACCACCGTCACCCCAAGACCTGAGGTCGCACTCGGCTGGGATGACGGTTTGGGTGCAGCTTTATTTGCCGGCGCCGGCGGTCTGGGCGGCGAAGGTGAGCTTGTCGTAGCCGGCCACGCGCGCCGCCTCCAGCACATTGACCACCATCTGGTGCATCGCGAACTGGTCGGCGTTGACGATCACCACCGGCGACTGCCCTTCCGGCACGCCGGCGGCGCGGCTGGCCGCGCGCATGTCCTCGGCCAGGCCGCCCACGCTGTGGAAGGACACGGCGTTGCCGTTGATGGTGTAGTTACCCTTGGCGTCCACCGTCACGTTCAGTTCCAGCGGCTTGTCCAGCGCCTTCTCGGCTTCCGCAGTGGGCAGCGTGATCTGCAGCTCCGTGAACTTGCTGTAGGTGGTGGTCACCATCAGGAAGATCAGGATCACCAGCAGCACGTCGATGAACGGGATCAGGTTGATCTCCGGTTCCTCGCGCTTGCGTCCCCTGCGAAAATCGATCATTTGCGGTCCCCGTGGACGATGTCGACGAACTTCACGGCCTGCTGTTCCATGTCGATGATGAAGCTGTCGACCAGCGCGCGGAAGTGGCGGTATGCCACCAGCGCCGGCATCGCGATTGCGAGGCCGAAACCGGTGTTATACAGCGCCACCGAAATCCCGTGCGCCAGCTGCGCCGGATTGGCGCCGGTCGCGTTCTGCGCCCCGAAAATCTCGATCATGCCGACGATGGTGCCGAACAGGCCCATGAGCGGCGCCAGCGACGCGATGGTGCCGAGCGTGGTCAGGAAGCGCTCCAGCGTGTGGGCCACGCCGCGGCCGGCTTCCTCGATCGCCTCCTTCATCACTTCGCGCGGCGCGCTGACGTTGCGCAGCGCGGCGGCCAGCACCGTGCCGAGCGGCGAATTGCGTTCCAGCGTGGAAACGATCTCCGGCGTCACCTTGCCGTTGTGGTAGACCCGCACCACCTCGTCGAACAGCTGCGGCGGCAGGATTTTCGAGCGGCGCAGGTAAATGATGCGTTCGATGATCAGCGCCAGGGCGATGATCGAGGCGATCAGCAGAAACCAGATCGGCCAACCGGCGGCTTGTAGGATGGCGAGCAACGCGGACTCCATGTCATGGGGAAAAACGCAATGTAACGTGTCATTTGCACTGGTGCAAGGGGAGCGCCGCGGGCGGGTGTGGGGTTTTCCCCAAGTAATGAACAGAAACTGTGGATAAGATTGTGAGCAAGGGGTGGCGCACGATTGCAAGTGCTTGAAATTGCTCAGTAAATTTCCCGCGATGAAAAATGTGGCACGATGTCCGGCTGAGTTCATCCACAGTTTTGCACACAAAATGTGGATAAGATTGTGAGCAATAAGATTGACGCTCGACAAAGTCCTTGATTCCTAAGAACAAATTTCTCCTGCGTAAAAAAACGGCACGGCGGGGTTTTCTGCCTTGCGCGCCTGCATCTGCACAGTTACCCCCGCAAACTGTGGACAACTTTGTGAAGAACTCTTAAGTCTTTCACGAAAGTGCTTGATCCGTAAGGAAAAATTTGGTTTTGCCTTAAAACAAGGCATTGCCATAATCCCTTTAAAATCAAATACTTGCATTCTCTGCTTGCTGCCTGGCGGAATTTATGACATAAGCATCCTCCGCTTCTTCCCAGCTGTGGACAGCTCACCGGTAAAATGTCGCAATGCAAACAGAAAACCACGATCCGGCCTATGCCGCGCCCCCGGTCCTGAGCGTTACCGCGCTCAACCAGCAGGTCGCGCGGCTGCTCGAACGCACCTTCCCGCTGGTGTGGATCGGCGGCGAGATTTCCAACTTCACCCGCGCCGCCTCCGGCCACTGGTATTTCACGCTCAAGGATGACGCCGCCCAGGTGCGCGCCGTCATGTTCCGGGGCCGCGCGCAATTCGCCGGCTTCACCCCGCGCGAAGGGGACAAGGTGGAGGTGCGCGCCCTGGTCACCCTGTATGGCGCGCGCGGCGACTACCAGATCAACGTGGAAGCGATCCGGCGCGCAGGCGTCGGCCAGCTGTACGAAGCCTTCCTGCGGCTGAAGGAAAAGCTGACCGCGCAGGGCCTGTTCGACCAGGAGCGCAAGCGCGCCATCCCGCTGTTCGCGCGCAGCATCGGCATCGTCACCAGCCCGCAGGCCGCGGCGCTGCGCGATGTGCTGACGGCGTTGCGGCGGCGCGCCCCGCACGTGCGCATCGTGCTCTACCCTGCCCCCGTGCAGGGCCAGGGCGCGGCCGAACGCATCGCGCTGGCCATCCGTACCGCATCGAGCCGCGCCGAAGTCGACGTGCTGCTGGTGTGCCGCGGCGGTGGCTCGATCGAAGACCTGTGGTCCTTTAACGAAGAGATCGTGGCGCAGGCGATCGCCGCGGCCAGCATGCCGGTGATTTCCGGCGTCGGCCACGAGACCGACTTCACCATCGCCGACTTCGCGGCCGACCTGCGCGCCGCCACCCCGACCGCGGCGGCCGAACTGGCGGCCACCGCGCAGGCGGACTGGCTGGCATCGTTGCAGCAGGACGCCACCGACTTGCGGCGCGCGATGGCGCGCACGCTCGCCGACGCCAACCTCGCCCTCGACAGCTACTCGCGCCGGCTGCTCAGCCCTTCCGCCCAGATCGCGCACCAGCGCATGAAGGTGGCCGCGCACGCCACCGCGCTGACGCATGCCGTGCGCGCGCCAGCGCACCGCGCCAACCTCGCGCTGTCGCAGCTGCGTTCGCGCCTGGCCGCGCGCGCGCCCGACCTGGCCGCGCTGCGCACCGACCTGCAGACGCGCCAGCGGCGCGCCGCCACCGGCATGTCCACCCTGCTGCGGGTGCGGCGTGCGGAACTGGCCTCGCTCGCGTCCCAGCTCGAACTGCTCAACCCGCAGCGCACGCTCGAGCGCGGCTACGCCATCGTCACCGACGTCAAAGGGCACGTGCTGCGTTCGCCCTCCCAGATCAAGGTGGGCCAGGCGATCGGCGTGCGGCTGGCCGACGGCAGCGCCGAAGTGGGCGTCGCCAGCGTGCAAGATCTGCTGGAATAATGCAGCAATCGCATAACCGAATTACAATATCGACCGGTCACCGACATCCAACAGAAAAAGGACACAAGATGGAACATACCCTGCCGCCACTGCCATACCCGATGGACGCCCTCGCACCGGCGATCTCGAAGGAAACCCTCGAGTACCACTATGGCAAGCACCACCAGGCTTACGTCACCAACCTGAACAACCTGATCAAGGGCACCGAGTTCGAGAACATGTCGCTCGAAGAGATCATCCTGAAATCTTCCGGTGGCATCTTCAACAACGCCGCCCAGGTGTGGAACCACACCTTCTACTGGAACTGCATGGCGCCGAACGCGGGCGGCGCACCGTCGGGCGCGCTGGCTGACGCCATCAACGCCAAGTGGGGCTCGTTCGACAACTTCAAGGCCGAATTCAGCAAGGCATGCGTGGGCAACTTCGGCTCCGGCTGGACCTGGCTGGTCAAGAAAGGCGACGGCTCGGTCGACATCGTCAACACCAGCAATGCCGGCACCCCGATGACCTCGGGCGACAAAGCGCTGCTGACCTGCGACGTCTGGGAGCACGCCTACTACATCGACTACCGCAACCTGCGTGCCAAGTACGTCGAGACCTTCTGGACCGTCGTCAACTGGAAACAGGCCGAATCCCTGTTCGCCTAAGTTCCCTAAAAACCGCCTCACGGCGGTTTTTTTTGCGCCATCTCAAGCGCGGGGTCAGGCCTGGCTCCAGAGCGAAGACCTGTCCCCGCCGCTTACAACACTGTGCCAGACCCCGGGTGCATTTCCCGCCACTCTGGCCGCGCACGATTGGCGCAGCATCGGCAGCCGCTACTTTCCACCGCATTTTTCCGCACGCGTCCTGATCCCGGTCAAGCGCGGGGTCAGGCCTCGCTTCCCCTGGGGGTCAGGCACCGGCCCGCAGTGTTGTGTTGTTGTCACGAAATGTAGCGAAATGCATCGAATCGTCGGGAATGGTGATTTTCGTTAATTGCTTCGATAGAATGGGCGGTCAAGGAGAAAAAACTATGTACCGTGTCCTGTTGGTGGAAGACGATGAGCGGCTCGCGTCGCTCGTGACGGAATACCTGGCCGGGTATGAGTTCTCGGTGGAGGTGGTGTCGCGCGGCGATGAGGCGCTCGACCGCTTCAAGCTGGTTTCGCCCGATGTGGTGGTGCTCGACCTGATGCTGCCCGGGATGGATGGCATGCTGGTGTCGCGCCAGATCCGCGAGGTGTCGGAGGTGCCGATCCTGATCCTGACCGCACGCGAAGATTCATACGACGAGGTCTCGCTGCTGGAACAGGGCGCGGACGACTTCATCAACAAGCCGGTCCAGCCGCGCGTGCTGCTGGCGCGCCTGCGCGCCCTGCTGCGACGCGCATCCGGCAATGCGCCGCAGGACGCGGATGTGATGTCCTTCGGCGCGCTGACCATCGTGACCAGCGACCGCACCGTGACCTGGCGCGACGAGCCGGTTTCGCTCAGCAACACGGAATACAAGCTGCTGGTGGTGCTGGCCGAATCGGCCGGCCATGTGCTGTCGCGCGATGCGCTGCTCAAGAAGATGCGCGGGATCGAGTTCGACGGCATGGACCGCAGCATCGACAACAGCATCTCGAAGCTGCGCCGCAAGTTCGATGACGCGGACTCCGACAAGATCAAGACCGTGTGGGGCGAAGGCTACCTGTTCTCGCCGTCGGCCTGGGCCTGACCCTTCCCCGAACAACGAAGCCGCCGCGCGCAAGCCCGGCGGCTTTTTTTCAAAAATGGGGACAGACCCCATTCTCGAAACAAAGAATGGGGACAGACCCCATTTTCGAAATGGGGTCTGTCCCCATTTCGTTCGAAGCTGCGCCGCAAGTTCGATGACGCGGACGCCGACAAGATCAAGACCGTGTGGGGCGAAGGCTACCTGTTCTCGCCGTCGGCCTGGGCCTGATCATTCCCCGAACAACGAAGCCGCCGCGCGCAAGCCCGGCGGCTTTTTTTTCAAAAATGGGGACAGACCCCATTTTCGAAACAAAGAATGGGGACAGACCCCATTTCGTTCGTTTGCGGCGCCGCAGCGCCTATCTGTTCGCCGTCGGCCTGGACCTGATCCCTTCCCCGCACAGAATCGAGTCTCGAAAATGGGGTCTGTCCCCATTTCGTGGGGACGAAAAAAAGCCCACGGACTGTGAAGTGCCGTGGGCCAAACGGAAAACCGATTCAGGCGTTATGTTAATGAGTTGGCCACGCTAATTCATCCGGCAGATGTCGCGCATTTGTCGTGAATTTGTAAAGACGGCATGCAAGCGGCGCGCAGCTGCGGCTACCGCCGGAAGGCAGGCAGGCAAAGGCTGCGCACGCAGGCGCACGCCCGTAGGAACAGCAGGGAAAGCGGGGATTATTCGAACAGCGGCGCGATCGCTACCGGCGCGTGATGCGTCGATACCTGGCCGGCCACCGGCACTTCGGCGAAGCGGTAGTTGGCGATGCGGAAGTGCTCGACCGCGTCGCCCGGGAAGGCGGCGCCCTCCTCCACGCGCAGCGGCGCATCCTGCTCGCCGCGGCGCAGGCGCACGACGACGTCCGCGTCGCCCTTCGGATAGGCGAAGCGCACGCCCACGCACTTCTTGCCCGCGACCGAGGCCGGCGCAAGGTAGCGCTGGTAGGCGAGCGCCTGCTCGCATGCGGCGCGCAGGTCGCCGGTCTCGTACACGCCATCCGGCCGCACGGCGATCGAGATGCGCGGCCGGAACACGTACTGCGTGACGTCCTGGTTCAGCACCAGCGCGGCGTTCTCGTCATACGCGGCCTTCAGCAGCGGGAAGACGGCGCGCCCGGTGGCGTCGAGCGGGAGGTTCAGCTGCGTGGCCTTGCCGCTCAGGGTCAGGCGCAATCCGTCCAGCGGCGCGGCCTTGTCCTTCGGCGCGACCTGCAGCGTGCTTTGCAGGAGCTGCTTCGGCTTGCCGTATTTTTCGAACCGCACCATCTGCTTGTAGGCGTCGCGGTAGCTGACCCAAGCGTCGCCATGCGACTGCGCGGCCGCGGGCAGTCCCGCCGCCAGCAGCATCGCAAACATCAGCGCGTTGTGTCCGAAAAATCGCATGGTCAGAAGCGGTAAGCCAGTGCAGTGCTGACAGTGTAATTGGTCGACCGCTCGACGAGCGGGCTCTTGGCGGCGTCGCCGCGCAGGTGCGTGACCTGCAGCTGCGACGCCAGGATCCACGATGGCGACAACGCATAGTTCCAGCGCACGCCGGCATGCACGTCGCGCAGGCCGCCGCCCGGCACATGGGTAGCGCGGCGGCTGAGCAGCGCTTCCTCGTCGCTGATGCCGAAGTAGGCGCGGTTGTGGGCGCTGTTAACGAACGTCAGGCCGGCCGACGCCGACACCTTGTGGCGCGGCGCGAGGTCCGCAGCCAGGTGCTGCAGGTCGATCGTGTAGCGCAGGCCGCGGCGGTCATGGCCGGCGCCATAGCCGATGGTGTTGTTGACGCGCAGGCGCTCGTTCAGGTAATGATTGAAGAAGCCACCCACTTCCAGTCGCGCGCCGATCTCCTTGATGCCGTCCAGCCGCGCCGCCGGGTCCCCGGTCTCGAACGAGGGCTGCAGCTTGACGCCTTCGCCGGACATGCCGCCGAGCCCGTTGCCGTTGCCGGAGGCGTCGCGCTTGGCCAGTACCGTCACCAGCGGGCCGTATTCGACAGACGGGCGATCGGACAGATGCATCCCTGCGCTCATGCCGGAGACGAAGAACCCGTTGCTCCACTGGACCTGCAGCACCGGCAGCGCACGTTCCTTGCGCGAGCGCGCGCCGTCCCACTCCGGGGTCGACACGATGCCCAGCCCGACGTACATGTCGCGGCTGCCATCTGGCATCGGGTTGTTGGCGGGTGTCTGGGCCGATGCTGCGCCGCAGGCTGCCGCCAAAACGAGGACGAGGGACTTGTGCATGTTGTCTGGTCTAACGAGTTCCGATGGCCGCCATTTTAGCGGCTACTGCCGGGCTCCCCAAAAAAACGGCCCGCCAGGGCGTAATGCGGCCTGGCGGACCGGTACGTCATCAGTTACCTGCGCTCTCGGTTGCGAATACGACCTGGTCGTCGGTACGTTCCATGCTCACGATGTGCGCAGGCGTGCGCAGGATCTGGGTGCATGCCATCCCGGCCGGCCGCTCGGCGACGCGGCGGATCACGGTGACGACCGATCCGGAGCGCAGCGCGCGCGGCAGGGAAATGCCGGCGCAGCCGTCGCCCGGACCGTGGAACGAAGCGACCACCATATTGCGCGTGAAGTCGACCGCCGGCGCGGCGCTGCCTGCGCCCTTGTGTTCGGCCCACAGGGTTTCCCACGCTGCCTGGTCCTTGATGACGGCATTGCGCGCCAGCCCGTGCAGGGAGTGGGCGCTGATGTCGATCGTGGCCAGCGGCACGTTGGTAGCGGCCGACTGGACGAATTCGACCGGCACGTCGCTGCGGTCGATCACCGCCAGCACGGCCGGGGAACCCATCACCATCGTGCACACCTCCGGCATGGCGGTCGTGACCGAATAGGCGACGGTCTGCCTGGCGCCGTCGTTGCGCACATGGTGCAGCGAGACGCCGCCGCAGCCATGCGGGAGCTGGCCGGCGAACACGCCGACCACCATCTTCTGGCTGAAATCGATGGCCGGCACGTCGGGCACCGGCACGCGGTTGCCCATGTGCTTGGCCCACAGGGCCCTGAATTCAGCCGCATCGCGGATCACGACATTCTGCGCGCTGGTCACGCCGGACACTGCCTGCTGGGACAGCAGGCGGAAGTCGCGCGCCACGGAGGTCGGCTGGGGATGCGGCTCACCCACGGCAATCTGCGGCAGGGACAGGGCGGCGGGATTGGTCGCCGCGCCACCGCCGCACGCTTCCAGCAGTCCTACTGCGATGAAGGGGACGAGGTGGACGATCCGGCCGTATAACATCATGGTGCTGCTCCATAGCTTTTTCAGATATGTACACATCTTATGGGCTGGCCGCCGCGAATTCCGCCGCGACTTGTACTGTGATTGTCGGAAAATTGTAATTGGCGCGAACGGAGCTGCATCTTATACAATTGATGCATGGAAGTAACGACCCTCCCCTCCCCCGCCGTGTCCACCGCAGCAACCTGCCGGCAGGGCGTGCGCCGCCGATGAACCGGCTATTCTTCCGTTTCTTCATCCTGGTCATGCTGTCAATTACGGCAGCGACTTTCGTTATTTATTTCGCAATTTCGCGCCTGTTCGGCGATCCGCTCGAGGACATTGCGCGGCGCCAGGCCGCCGCCCAGATCTTCGTGCTGGAGCAGTACGTCGACCGGGCCTCCGCCGACGAATGGCTGACGCGCCTGAACAAGGTGCGCGAGGTGTCGGAGGCGAACTTCGAGATCGTCCCGCTGGCTGCGGCGCGTGCCGCCCTGCCGCCCGCATCGCTGGCCGCATTCGAGCGCGGCGAGCTGGTGGTGCTGCCCGCCGAGCGCGCGTTCTACCGCCGCGTGGACCTCAAGGGCGAGCGCTATGTCGGCAGCGACGAGGAAGCGATCCTGGCGCTCGACCTGCCGATCGATATCGGCCTGGCGCTCAAGATGGAGGCGGTGCGCTACGTGATCGTCGCGCTCGCGCTGCTGATCCCGATCGCGCTGTGGTCGCGTTCTCACTGGAAGGGTCTGCAGCAGCTGTCCGCGGTGGCGGACGATTTCGGCAGCGGCAACCTGGCCGCGCGCGCACGCATGCGGCCGAACGACAGCATCTATCCGCTGGCCGAGCGCATCAACGCGATGGCGGGCCGCATCGAGGCGCTGCTCGAGGCGCAGCGCAACCTGCTGCACTCGGTGTCGCACGAGGTGCGCACGCCGATCGCGCGGCTGGAGTTCGCGCTGGAGCTGCTGCGCGATGCGGCGCGCGACCCGGCGCTGGAAAAACGCATCGCGGGCATGGAAGGCGACCTGCGCGAGCTGAATGGGCTGGTCAATGAGCTGCTCGGCATGACGAAGCTGGACAGCCGGCCGCAGCTCGATCTCGAAACGGTGGATGTGAAGCCGATGCTGGAGGGCCTGGCGGCGGCGCTGGCGCCCGCCCCTGCGCGGCTGGAGCTGGACCTGCCGGGCAACCTGCCGGCCGTGCAGGCGGACCGGCGCCTGCTGGCACGGGCGCTGGACAACCTGCTGCGCAATGCGCAGAAGTATTCGGACGGGCATGTGGCCGTCTCGGCGCGCGCCGCGGGCCGGCAGTTATCGGTGCTGGTCGAGGACAATGGCCCGGGCATTCCGGAGGCGGAGCGCGAGCGCATCTTCGAGCCGTTCTACCGGATCGACCGCAGCCGCGACCGGGCGACCGGCGGGTTCGGACTGGGATTATCGATCGTGCAGAAGGCGGTGGCGCTGCACGGCGGCAGCGTGACGATCGGGACGTCGAAGCTGGGCGGGGCCAGCTTCACCGTCGTCATTCCCGTCGAGGCGGGGACCGTCAGCGGACGTGGGTAAGGCCGTACCAGAGGTGCTGGAACCAGTATTCGCGTGAGCGCACGGTCTTCATGCACACTTCGTCGACCTTGCCCTTGAAGACAGGGTCCTGGCACATGCCGCTTTCCATCGCGTGGCGGTGGTTTTCGGCGCGCACCAGTGCCACCGCCAGCCAGATGATGAGTCCCAGCGACAGGACCGCAATCGACCACGCGATGTGGTTCACGTAACTGGTCTCGAACAAGTCTTCCTCGTTGGGGGAAGACTTGTCGAACATCTTCAGGATGCGTTGTTCCTTGTCGTCGCTCATTTCTTGCTTGCTGCTGCCTTCGCGACGAGTGCGTCGAGCACCTGGGTGAACGCGGTGCCGGTCACGGCACCGGACTTGCTGACGATCGCAGGCGAAGTGACATAGCGGCCATCGATGATCACGGTCGGCACGCTCTCCACCTTATAGGCGTTCAGCACCTGCGGCACGCGCCTCAGCTTGGTCTTCACGCCGAACGAGTTCCAGTACTCCTTGAACTTCTTGGTGTCGATGCCCTGCTTTGCGATCCATTCGAAGATGACTTCCTCGCGGTTCAGGCGCACGCGCTGCACGTGCATCGCGTGGAACACGCGTGCGCTCATCTGCTCGGACAGGCCCATCGCCTCCAGCGTCAGGTGCAGGTGCGCTTCCGGGTCGTTCGGGCCGGTGGCCGGCATGTGGACGCGGCGGAAGTGGATGTTGTCGCCCTGGCGCTTGGCCCAGCCGGCGATCAGCGGCTCGAGCGAGTTACATGCCGGGCAGTGGTACATGAAGAATTCGATCACTTCGACCTTCTTGCCGACGGTCTGCGCAGGCACCGGCTGCGCCAGTTCGACGTATTCGACGCCGACCTTCGGGGAGGTGGGCGAGGCGAAAGCGGTGGCGACGGCCATGCCGGCTGCGGCGACTACAAAACGAAGGGAACGCATTATTGAATCCTTTTCTGAACGGTTAAGCGAACGATCGCGAGATTACCATTTTTTCGGCGCCTGTCGGGCTCGGGCGGCCGATTTTTGCAATTGCTTACCTCTTTAACGGATGGTTTGCGCGGCGCGAGCGGGCCATCTCGATCGCCTGGCACAGCGCCTGGGCGCCATCGGCGATGCGCGGGCTGGCCCGCGTCAGCAGTTCGGCCTGGACTTCGAACAGGTTGCCCTGCCTTGCCGCCAGCAGGCCGGGATAGCGCTTCCACATCGCGACGCCGGTGTCGTCCGGCTCGAACTTCTGGCTGCCGACCACCGCTTCCGGGTTCGCCTTGAGCACCGCCTCCAGCCCCACTTCCGGCGCCAGCGTGGGAAGCGCCGCGAACACGTTGACGCCGCCGCACAGGCGGATCGCGTCGCTGACGATGTGGCCGCCCGACAGCGTGTACAGGGGGCGGTCCCATACCTGGTAGAACACGCGCACCGGCGGCCTGCTGCCGTAGCGCGCCCGGAGTCCGGCGATCCGCGCGCGGTAGCTGCGCGCGGCCGCGTCGGCCGCCGGCCGCGTTCCCATCAGCGTGCCGAGGCGCTCCATGCTGGTGGCGACGTCCTCCAGCGCGCGCGGTTCGCTGTAGAAGACCGGGATGCCGAGCCGGGACAGCTCTTCCAGCTGGCGCGCGGTGTTCCCGCTGCGCCAGGCGACCAGCAGGTCCGGCTTGAGCGCCAGTACGCGCTCGATGTCGATGCCGCTGTTCGAGCCGACCAGCGGCAGCTTCGCGGCAGCGGCCGGATGGTCGCTGAAGTTCATCGCGCCTGCCACGTGCGCGCCGCCGCCGGCGGCGAACAGCAGTTCCGTGATGTGGGGCGCCAGCGAGATCACCCGGCCGGCCGGGCGGGCCAGGGTAACGGTGCGCCCTTCGTCGTCCACGACGCTCACGCCGGCATGGACCAGCAGCGGTAACGCGGCGGCCAGCAGCGCCAGCGCGTGGTGAAAGAATCGCATCTCACTCCTCCATATTGATGAAGATGGTGCGGCCGCGATGCGCGATCGCCTCCACCGGATGGCCGAGGCAATCGGACAGCAGCGGCGCGCGCATCACCTCGCCGACGGGGCCGGCGCTCCAGCGTCCGTCGCCG
Source organism: Pseudoduganella sp. GCM10020061 (assembly GCF_042683405.1). NCBI lineage: Bacteria > Pseudomonadati > Pseudomonadota > Betaproteobacteria > Burkholderiales > Oxalobacteraceae > Pseudoduganella > Pseudoduganella sp. GCM10020061. The sequence continues at coordinate 567,327 of NZ_JBHUJS010000002.1, forward strand.
TGCAGCAGCAGCGCATGGGTGGCCGCGCCATGGATCATGTTCAGGTCGTGCGACACCATGACGACGGTACGGCCGCGCTCGCGGCACAACCCGGCCATGAGCCGCATGACCGAGACCTGGTGCGCAAGATCGAGCGCGCTGGCCGGTTCGTCCAGCAGCATCAGCTGCGTGTCCTGCGCCAGAAGCGCGGCGATGGCGACACGCTGGCGCTCGCCGCCCGACAGGGTGCGCACGTCGCGCGCTTCCAGGTCCAGCACATCGAGCGCACGCAGCGCCTCGCGCGCCGCACGGTGGTCGGCGCTGTCTTCCCAGTAGCTGTCGGCCTGCCAGGGGTGGCGCGCCATGAGCACGGTTTCGATCACGCGGTAGGCGAACGGGTCGCTGCGCGATTGGGCCAGGTAGGCGCGCTCGCGCGCCAGTTCCGGCAGCGGCCAGTCGCCGACCGGGCGCCCACCGACCAGCACGGTCCCGCGATCGGGGACGCGCAGGCCGGCCAGCGCGCCCAGCAGCGTGCTCTTGCCGGCGCCGTTGCGGCCGATGATGGCCCAGCACTCGCCGCGGCCGGCCTGCCAGTCGAGCCCATCGACCAGCGCGCGCCCGCCGGCATACAGGGAAAGGTTGGCGGTGGCGATCATCGCTTGCGCATCCTCAGCTGGTGCAGCTGGAACAGGAATACCGGCACGCCGATCAGCGAGGTCAGGACCCCGACGGGCAGCTGCTGCGGCGCCAGCACCGTGCGCGCCAGCGTGTCGGCCAGCACCAGGAACGCGCCCCCGCCCAGCGCGGCGGCGGGCAGCAGGATGCGGTGGTCGGCGCCGAAGGCCTGGCGGCAGGCGTGCGGCACCACCAGGCCGACAAAGCCGATCGCGCCGGCGGTAGTGACGGCTGCTGCGGTCAGGATGCCGGCCAGCGCAAACAGCATGCGGCGCAGGCCGGCGACATTGACGCCGAGCGCAGCGGCGCCTTCGGCGTGCAAGGCCAGCACGTTCAGCGCCCGCGCGCGCGCGCGCAGCACGCCGAAGGCGATGCACAGTGCGACCCACGGCATCCAGCGCCAGCCCGTCCCGGACAGGTCGCCGACCATCCAGAACACCATGCCGCGCAGGCGCGACTCGGGCGCGATCGACAGCATCAGCGTGACCACGGCCATGCAGGCCGCCGACAGAATCACGCCGGTCAGCAGCAGCGTGGACGAGTCGCCCGACAGCTCGCGCTGCAGGTGGCCGTCGAGGTCGCGCCGCGCCAGCAGGTACAGCACCAGCGAGATCGCCAGGGCCCCGCCCAGCGCGGCCAGGTCCACCATCCAGAGCGCGCCGCCGACCAGCAGCGCGCCCAGCGCGCCCACCGCCGCGCCGCTGGAAATGCCAAGCACATACGGGTCCGCCAGCGGGTTGCGCAGCAGGGACTGCATCATCACGCCGGCCAGCGACAGCGCGGCGCCGACCGCGAAGGCGCTGGCGGCGCGCCCCAGGCGCAGGTCGAGCAGGCTCGCGGCCAGCCCGGCGGGTTCGCCCGTCACGACCGATTGCAGCGCGTCCACGAACTCGCCCGGCGCGATCGGCACGGAGCCGACCAGCGTCGAGCCAAGCAGCACGGCCAGCGCCAGCAGCGCCATCGCCAGGGCGATCCTGCGCTGGCGTGCCGCACTGCCGGTGTGCGCGCTGCGCTCCATCAGAAGTCCACCCTTGCCGACAGCTTCAGCTGGCGTCCGTCAGCCGGGTAGATGCCGGCGCGGCAGCCGAAGGCCTGGCTGAAGTACTTCCTGTCGCCCAGGTTGAGGGCGGCCAGCGCGAACTCCCAGCGGCCAATGCTGCGGGCATAGCGCGCATCGACCGTGGTGAACGACGGCATGCGCGTGCTGCAGCTGTTGGAGAAGTCGCTGCCATACCTCTGGCGGTCGGTCCACTGCACGCCGACATCGAAGCTCTGCGCATCGTCCGGCACCCAGGCAAGGCGCGCGGTCGCCGTGTTCTCGGGCACCAGCACCATGTCGCGGCCCGCGTTCGGGCCTTCCGTGAATTCCGCATCCACGTGCTGCGCGTTGGCGCTCACGGTCCAGCTGCGCGCAAAGCGCAGGCGTGCCGCCAGCTCCACGCCCTGGCGGCGGGTCGGGTCGAGGTTGGTGTTGGCGCCCCAGCCGATGGTGGGGTCGAAGAAGATCTCGTTGCGCAGGCGGTGGCGGAATGCGCGCACGGTCAGTTCGCGCGCCGGCACGCCAAAGGTGGCGCCGAGTTCCAGGTCGCGCGAGGTCTGCACGTCCAGCACGCCAGTCGAATCGCGGTAGCTGTTCTCGTCCGCGTTTGCCACGCGGTAGCTGCGCCCTGCCTTGGCATACACGGACAGCATGGGACTCAACGCGTGGCTGCCCTGCAGCTCCCACGCGCTGTGAGTCTGGCGGGTCGATTCGGCGCCGGGGTTGAACGCGAGCGGATCCACGTAGTCCTTGTCGAAGCGCTCGCGGCGCATGCCGGCCGAGACGCGGGTGCCGTCCCGGCGCAGCTCGTCGCGCAGGTACAGCGCGCGCGATACCTGGCGCGCATCGGCCTTCGAGAAGTCGGCCTGGGTCTGGCGCTGCCATTGCATCCAGTCGAAGCCGGCCACCAGCTCATTGCGCGCCGCGCCCCACTGCGAGACATGGCGCACGCGCGGGGAAAACTGGTCCTGGTCGGTGTCGTAGCGCATCTTCGATTCGAACGGTCCGCTGCCGAAGTCGCTGACGTAAACCGAGCGCACCGTCTTGCTGCGGTGCGAGAGTTCGGCCGCGAGGTCGAACGCGCCGAGGCGGTATTCCGCGAACGCGGTGGCGCGGTCGGAATCGAGCGAGCCGAAGTCGCGCGGGGTCGATGCCTGCCGCGGGTCGCTTGCGAACTCCTCGAGCTTCAGCGAGCCTGGCAGCTCCGAGTCCTGGCGCGCGCTGTCGATGCGCAGGCCGATGCGTCCGCTTTCGAAGGCCCACTGGGCGCCGCCCGAGAAGGCGTCCAACTCGAAGCGGTTGTGGCGGCGGTAGTTATCGGTGCGCAGGCCGGTGACCGCCGCGTCGAGCGCGAAGCCATCCCAGCTGGCCGCGCCCGACAGGCGCAGGTCGCGGTAGCCGAAGCTGCCCAGCTCCGCGCGCGCGCTGGCGCGGCGGCTGTCCTTGCCGGGTCGCCGGGTGACGATCTGGATCACGCCGCCGGTCGCGCCTTCGCCGTACAGCACGCTGGCGCCGCCGCGGATGATCTCGATGCGCTCGATGGTCTCGATGGGAATGTTGGCCAGGTTGGCGTTACCGAGTTCGGCGTCGGACATGCGCACGCCGTCCACCATCACGACCATGTTCTGGACGCTGTTGGCGCCGAAGCCGCGCAGGTCGAGCGCGAAGTCGGGCGAGCCGTCCAGGCTCTGGCGGCCGGTGACGGCGCCGAGCTTGCGGATCGCTTCGTTGGCGTCGGCGACGCCCGCGCGGCGGATCTCGTCGGCGCTGATGACGGTGGCGCCGGGCGGCGCAAAGCCCGGGTCGGCGGCAAAGCGCGCGCCGCTCACGGTCACGGTCTGGAGGATGGAATCGGCGCTGGCGAACGGGGTCGCGCCAAAGGCGATGGCGAGGGCGAGCACCGGGCGGCGCAAGGCAAAAGCTGGAGTCATTTGTTTAACAGGATCGAGTGTGCACCCAGCCTGCGTCCCCGCAGGCCGGATTCAACGGAAGGCGCGCATGGCGCTTCCACCTGTCCTGGCCGGTATCCGGGCTCCAAGCATCGCCGCTCCACCTTCCTGCGCGAACGCAGTGGCTGTCGGAGCGGCCTGCCGCCATCAGGGATGGCGGCGCTTGTTTACCGTTGCGGGGGCAGCACACGTTGGCCGCGGCGTTGGCGCGCGCGGCGTTGTGTTTCCCGTTTAACTGCCCGCGTGGTCACGCGGGCGGGCACCAGAACAGTGAGATTATAGCAAGCCTTGGGGACTGTCCCTCCGGGACCGTTCCCCTTCCTTACGAGCCGCGCTTGCCGCGCGCCGCTTCCTCGGCCTTGGCGGCGGCGATGGCAGCCGCGCGCTCGGCCTTCTCCTGCATCTCGGCGGCGTGGCGCGCGAGGCGCTCGGCGCGCGACTGCGGCGTCTCCAGGCTGATGCGTCCCAGCGCGCCGCTGCGGTAGTCGTGCAGCAGCACGTGCGCCGATTTCTCGAAATCCAGGTCGCCGCCCTTGACGCGGAAGCCCCGCTTCATGCCCACGCCCTCCACCACCGCCACGCCGTCCATGCCTTCGGTCTTGAGTCCGTAGCGCGCGGCCAGCAGGTTCGGATAGCGTTCCAGCAGCACTTCGGCCAGGAACACGGCGACTTCTTCCTCGATCAGCGCATTCGATCCGATCGCGTGGCTGGCGGCCAGCATCAGGCCATCGCTGTCCATGTCGATCTTGGGCCACATCAGGCCGGGGGTATCGATCAGCACCGTGTGCTGGTCCAGGTAGATGCGCTGCTGGGTCTTGGTGACGGCCGGCTCGTCGCCCACCTTGGCGACGCGGCGCTTGAGCAGCGCGTTCATCAGGGTCGACTTGCCGACGTTGGGAATCCCCATGATCATGATGCGCAGCGGCTTGGTCGGCACGCCGCGGTGCGGGGCCAGCTGCTTGCACAGCGTGACGATGCGCGCGACGTCGGACGGCTTCTTGGTCGTCATCGGGTAGGCGGTGACGTTGTCCTGCGCGTTGTAGTAGCTGGCCCACAGCGCGGTCGCCACCGGATCGGCCAGGTCGCTCTTGTTGAGGATCTTCAGGCACGGCCGCTGGCGGAACACGCGCATGCGCTCGACCAGTGGATTGCAGCTGGCTTCGGGCAGGCGGGCGTCGAGCACCTCGATCACCACGTCGGTGTCGGCCATCGACTCCTCCGCCTTCTTCTTGGCGGCGTTCATGTGGCCGGGGAACCATTGTATCGACATGCTGTGACTTTCTGGGAGAACTGGGGATGAGCCGCTATTTTAACTGGGCGACGGCCGGAAGGCGTGCGCCATGGCCGCGTCAGTCCAGCCCGGCCAGCGCCTTGACGTGCGCGACCACGCTGCGCCCGAGCGCGGACAGGGCGTAGCCGCCCTCCAGCGAGCTGACGATGCGGCCGTTGCCGTACAGCCGCGCGACTTCCATGACCTCGCGCGTCAGCCAGGCGTAGTCTGCCTCGACCAGCGCCAGCCCGCCCATGTCGTCCTCGCGGTGGGCGTCGAAACCGGCCGAGATGAAGACCATCTGCGGGCGGTGCGCATGCAGCGCGGGCAGCCAGTATTCGCGCACCAGCTGGCGGATCTCCTCGCCGTCGGCCGCCACCCTGACCGGCACGTTCACGAAATGCCGATCGATCGGTTCCGGCTCCGTGTACGGATAGAAGGGATGGCGGTAGAAGCTGGCCATCAGCACGCGCGGATCGGCCGCGAACGATTCCGCGGTGCCGTTCCCGTGATGGACGTCGAAATCGACGACCGCCACCCGCTCCAGCCCGTGCACCTCGAGCGCGCGGCGCGCCGCGATCGCGATGTTATTAAAGAAGCAGAAGCCCATCGGCGTGCCGGGGGTGGCATGGTGGCCGGGCGGGCGGACCAGGCAGAACGCGTTCGCGATCTCGCCCCGGATCACCGCATCGGTGGCCGCGACCGCGGCGCCTGCCGCGCGCAGCGCCGCGCGCCAGGTATGGCAGTTCATGATGGTGTCGGGGTCGATCGGATAGTACTCGCCCGGCTGGGTCGGCGTGTGGTCGCGCACCAGCGCAATCGCGCCCTGCGAATGGTTGCGGGCGATATCGGCCAGGTCCGCCAGCGGCGCCTCGCGCCGTTCGATCAGGCCGTCGAGGCGCGCCAGGATCAGCTGGTCCTCGATCGCCTGCAAGCGCTGCGGCGATTCCGGGTGCCAGTCCCCCATCTCATGCTTGCTGCAGTCAGGGTGGGAATAGATTGCTGTGTTCATCTCTGTGGTGCTTAACGGGGCTGGCGTTCTCGCATAGAATCGTAACACGACGCACTACGCCCGAATACCAAGCCAACGAGAATCCATGTTTACCAAACTTCATACTGTAGCGCGCCAGGTCAGCCAAATTGTCGTCGGCAAGGACACCCAGGTGCGGCAGGCCCTCACCTGCCTGCTCGCCGGCGGCCACTTGCTGGTCGAAGACGTGCCGGGCGTGGGCAAGACCACGCTGGCGCATGCGCTGGCGATCTCGCTCGGCATGAAGTTCAACCGGGTCCAGTTCACCAGCGACCTGCTGCCGGCCGACGTGGCCGGGATTTCGGTGTACGAGCGCGAACGCAACGGCTTCGTGTTCCATCCCGGCCCCATCTTCACGCAAGTGCTGCTGGCCGACGAGATCAACCGCGCCACGCCCAAGACGCAGTCGGGACTGCTCGAAGCGATGGAGGAGCGCCAGGTCACCACCGATGGCGTGACGCGCGCGCTGCCGGAGCCGTTCTTTGTGATCGCCACACAGAACCCGGCCAACCAGGTCGGCACCTTCCCGCTGCCGGAGTCCCAGCTGGACCGCTTCCTCATGTGCCTGTCGCTGGGCTATCCGGATGCGGCCGCCGAACGCGCGCTGCTATTGGGCGAGGACCGGCGCAGCATGCTGCAGTCGCTGCCGGCCGCGATGCTGCCCGAAGAACTGGTGAGCGCGCAGCGCGCCCTGCGCGAGATCCACACCTCCGCCGCGCTGGTCGACTATGTGCAGTCGCTGGCGCAGGCATCGCGCCAGAACGGCATGTTCGCGGAAGGCCTGTCGCCGCGCGCCTCGATCGCCCTGCTGCAGGCCGCGCGCGCCTGGGCCGCGCTGGAAGGGCGCAACCACGTAATCCCGGAAGACGTGCAGGCGGTGCTGGTGCCCGTGTGCGCGCACCGCCTGCGCCCGCTCAAGTCGGCGCATGGCGTGGCGCTGGCGAGCACCGACCTGGTGCTGCAGCTGCAGGCATCCGTGCCGGTCTAGCGCAGGATGCCATCCGCGCTCACATCGCTGGTGCGCCGCAAGGCCGACAGCTGGCTGTTCCAGCTGGACGCGCCCGACACCGGCGCGGTCACGCTGACCCGGCGCCGCGTCTTCATCGTCCCGGCCCGCGCCGGCATCGGTTTTCTCGCCCTGCTCGGGGTCCTGCTGATCGGCTCCATCAATTATTCGCTCGGCCTGGGCTATGCGCTCACCTTTACCATCGGCGCGTGTGCGGTGGTCGACATGGTCTTCACCAACCGCAACCTGGTCGGGCTGCGCCTGTCGCCCGGCCGCGCCGCGCCCGTGTTCGCGGGCGAGGAAGCGCGCTTTGAACTGAACCTGTCGAATCCGACCCCGCTCGACCGCTATGCCGTATGGCTGGACTGTACCGATACGCCTGTGCCGCGCCAGGTGGCCGACGTGCCCGCGCAGGGCAAGGCGAGCGTGGTGCTGGCCATGCGCACGTCCGAGCGCGGCTGGCTGCCAGCGCCACGCGTGCGCCTGTCGACCCGCTTCCCGCTGGGGCTGTTCCGCGCCTGGGCGTACTGGCGCGCCGACGCGCGTGTGCTGGTCTACCCGTTCCCCGAGACGGTGGCGCCTGCGCTGCCGATGGCAGGGCGCGACGGCAACGACGGCGGAGGCGGCGCGGGCCAGGAAGACTTTGCCGGCATCCGCAGCTACCAGCCCGGCGACCCGCTGCGCCGTCTGGCGTGGAGGCAGATCGCGCGCCTCGACCCCGAGCTGGGCGGGCAGCTGGTCACCAAGAATTTCGAGGGCGGATCGGTCGAGGAACTGGTGCTCGACTTCGACCAGCTGCCGCGCAGCATGGGCGTGGAGCAGCGCCTGTCGCGCATGACGCGCTGGGTGCTCGAAGCCGAGCTGCGCGCCCTGCCCTATGCCTTCCGCCTCGGCAGCATCGAGTTCGCCCCGGCCGTGGGCGAGGCGCACCGCGCGGCCTGCCTGCGCGCGCTGGCGCTGTACGGCCGCGATGGGGACCCGGCATGATTGCCGCGCTCCGGCGTACCGCCGCCCGCCTGACGCGCGACAAGGCCGACACGCTGCTGCTCGTGGCCGGCACCCTGCTGGTCCTGCTGCCGCACTTCGGCCACCTGCCGCTGTGGATTTCGGGCGTGTGCGTGGCCACGCTGCTGTGGCGCGCGCTGATCACCGTGCGCGGCACGCGCCAGCCGCCGGTGCTCCTGCTGCTGCCGATCGCGCTCGGCGCGATGGCCGGGATCTACGCCAGCTTCCACACCCTGCTCGGCCGCGATGCCGGCGTGGCGATGCTGGTGCTGCTGGTCGCATTCAAGATGCTGGAGATGCACGCGCGGCGCGACGTGTTCGTGGTGGTGTTCCTGTGCCTGTTCCTGGTGCTGGCGAACTTCTTCTATTCGCAGAGCATTCCGACGGCGCTCATGATGGTGGCCTCGGTCATCGTGCTGCTCACCGCGCTCATGTCGTTCCAGTTTGCCGGCACCCAGCCGCCTCTGAGGCGCCGCCTGCGCGCTGCCGCCACCATGTTCGCGCTGGCCGCGCCTGCGGCGGTCATCCTGTTCGTCGTGTTCCCCCGCATCCAGGGTCCGCTGTGGGGCATGCCCGGCGACGCCACCTCCGGCACCACCGGCCTGTCCGACGAGATGACACCGGGCGATATCGCCAGCCTGGCACAATCGGGCGAAGTGGCGTTCCGCGTGCGCTTCGCAAGCCGCGCGCCGCAGCGCCGGCAGCTGTACTGGCGCGCTTTCGTGCTCAGCGAATTCGACGGACGCACATGGTCGCGCCAGCGCCGTTTCGGCGTGGGAGCCGAAACGCCGGCCGCGCGCGTGCGCGGCAATCCGGTGGCCTACGAGCTGACGCTGGAACCGGGCAATGGCCGCCGCATCTTCGCGCTCGACCTGGCGCCGCGCCCGCCCCAGCTGCGCGGCAATCCGGTACGCATGACGCCCGATGCGGAACTGCTGTCGACCTACCCGGTGTACGACCGCGTGCGCTACACCGCCCTGTCCTACCCCAACTACACGCTCGGCGTGGCAGGCGGCCTGCTCGACTCTGCGCGCTGGCTGCGGCTGCCCCAGGGCGGCAACCCGCGCGCGCGCGGCTGGGCCGCGCAACTGGCGAAGCTGCCGGCGGAGCAGCGCGTGAACCGCGTGCTGCGCACCTTCCGCGAACAGCCGTTCAGCTACACGCTCGAGCCGCCGCTGCTGGGACGCGACACGATCGACGAATTCCTCTTCACCACCCGCGCCGGCTTTTGCGAACACTACGCCGGCTCCTTCGTATACCTGATGCGCGCGGCGGGCGTCCCCGCGCGCGTGGTCACCGGCTACCAGGGCGGCGAGCCCAATCCGGTGGACGACTACTTCACCGTGCGGCAGTCCGATGCGCACGCGTGGGCCGAAGTGTGGCTGGGCGGGCGCGGCTGGGTGCGCGTCGATCCCACCGCCGCGGTGGCGCCCGAGCGCGTGCAGCGCGGGATTGCCGCCGCGCTGCCGCAGCCAGCTCCGTTCGGCATTGAAGGACTCGGGCCGCTGCTCGACATCAACGACAACACGTCGCTGTTCTCGCAGCTGCGCTTCCGGCTCGCGGCCATCAACAACGGCTGGAACCAGTGGGTGCTCAACTACACGCCGGCGCGCCAGCGCGGCTTCATGGATAACCTGTCTACGATGTTTGGCAACCTGCATGCGCCGGCCGCGCTGGCAGCAGTGCTCATGCTGTTGTACGCAGCGCGCGAATTGCGCCGCAGGCGCGCGGCCGATCCGGGCGATGCGCTATACTTGATCCTGACCCGCCAGCTGGCGCGGCGCGGCTTTCCGCGCCAGCCGCACGAAGGTCCTTCCGCTTACGCCGCGCGCCTGCGCGACAGTGCGGGGGCCAAGGCTGGCAACATCGATGCGGTCGTCCGATTCCTCTCCCTGTACAGCGAGTACAAATATGGCCCGGACGGGCGCAACGCGGCTTCGGTCGCGGCCATGAAACGCATGTTGAACGAATCACGATGAAATTCAGGCAGCACGTCCTCCTCCCGCTATTCGCCTCCTCCCTGATGCTGCTGCCGTTTGCCGCTTCGACCGCGGCCGCCGCGTCCACCGCCTCGGCGCAAAAGGCTGCGCCGAAAAAGAAGGCGAAGAAAGCAGCCGTCCGCAAGCCGGTCAGGAAGAGCGCCGCCGCGCCGAAGATCGACTACCAGGGCAAGCAGGTCGACCTGGCGCAGTGGGAGAGCGTGTCCCTGTTCGCCGACGACATGGTGCGGCGCCACGGCTACGGGCGCGAAGAGATCGACGCCCTGATTGCGAAAGTGCGCTTCATCGAGTCCGCAGTCCAGCTGGTCAAGCCCATGCCCGCCGGTAAACCGAAAAACTGGCAGGTGTACCAGAGCCGCTTCGTCGAGCCGATCCGCATCAATGCGGGGGTGCGCTTCTGGAATGCGAATGCAGACCTGCTGGCGCGCGCCGAAAGCGAGTACGGGGTCCCGGCCGAGATCATCGTCGGCATCATCGGCGTGGAGACCATCTATGGCCGCGACACCGGCCGCTTCCGCGTCATGGACGTGCTGGCGACGCTGGCGTTCGCGTATCCGGAGACGCCGAACCGCGAAGCGCGCATGGCCTTCTTCCGCAGCGAGCTGGAAAACACGCTGCTGCTCGCCCGGAAATTCAATACCGATCCGTTCTCGCTGCAAGGCTCGTTCGCGGGCGCGATCGGCATGCCGCAGTTCATGCCTGGGAATATCCTGAAGCTCGGCGTGGACTTCGACCGCGACGGCGCGGTCGACGTGCGCGATTCCGCCGCCGACGCCATTGGCAGCGTGGCCAACTTCCTGGTCGAACATGGCTGGCGCCGCGACCAGCCGGGCGAGCTTGCCTATCCGGCAAGGGTCCGCGCGGAAGGCGGTTGGGAAAAGTTCATCAATGCGGGGCTGTCGGCATCGAACACGCAGGAAGAACTCGCGCAGGCCGGAATCACCACCCAGGCCCCGCTCCCTGCGGGCGAAAAGTTCGGCCTGGTCGACCTGCAGAACGGTTTCGAACCGACCGAATACTGGCTCGGGTCGAACAACTTCTTCGCCATCACGCAGTACAACCGAAGCTTCTTCTACGCCATGTCCGTGATTAACCTCGGGCGTGCGGTCAAACTGGCGCGCGGCGCCTAGCCTTGCCTCTCGCCGCGATGCCCGGCTTTCCGGGCCGTCGCGGCGAATTCCCCTTCCAAAGACGCATGGCGCAAGGCGGCTACGCGCTTGCGCACCTGTACGCCGGAATCGGCCGGAGTATGCAAAGATGGCATCTCTGCTAACATCGTTTGCTTATTGGCCATGGTGTCGGCGACGATTTTGTAAGGGTATGTAACGACGTTTCCCACAAGCCATCATTTTGCGGTGTGATACCCCTACAGTACGTGGTCATTTTGCTCTGGGAAATTGAACGCATACCCCCTGAAAAGTTTCCGAAAGGCATAACACGTTATACCCGCTGCAAGCATTAATGCAGTATTGTTATGCAAATGTTTTCTTAAAAAACAACGATTTATTCAGTGGTTTTGTGAGAGAATTGCATCGAGGCTATGTTGCGGCTAGACAACAATGTTTCACACGCTATCCATGCGGTGTTGCTTTCAGGTATCCGGCCGGAAAAAGCTTGTACAATTGAGTATATATTTTAAAAAGAAAATCACCCGGAAAACCCCATCGCCTGAAAGCCAGTACAAGAAGGTCCTGCATCAAAGCTGATGCTCCGTGTATTTGACTTAAGCAAGACAACTGACAAAGGAAATGACATGACGAACCAAGTCGGCATTGATATGAACAACGATTCGGAAGGCGATGACCTGTTGCAATACAATCCGAACCGTCTGCTGGACACGCTGATCGAGAACCTGCGCCTGAAAAACGACGCTGCCCTGTCGCGCGCGCTGGAAGTGGCTCCGCCCGTGATCTCGAAGATCCGCCACCACCGCCTGCCGGTCGGCGCATCGCTGCTGATCCGCATGCACGAAGTGTCGGACCTGTCGATCCGCGACCTGCGCTACCTGATGGGCGACCGCCGCAACAAGTTCCGCATCAGCGACAAGCAATTCAAGCCAAAGGACACTGGCGACCAGGCCAAGACCGAGCAGAAGTAATCAGCCCGGACAGCGCTCCCCTCGCGGGAGCGTTTTTCATGGCGGGACCGGATCGGATCCGGATGGCGCTCCCCTTGCGGGAGCGCTTTTGTTTGCAGCGGCGCCGGTCAGGCGGGGAACACGCCGGTGGACAGGTAGCGGTCGCCGCGGTCGCACACCACGAACACGATCGTCGCATTCTCCACCGTCTGCGACACGCGCAGCGCGATCTCGCAGGCGCCCGCGGCCGAAATGCCGCAGAAGATGCCTTCCTCGCGCGCCAGCTGGCGCGCCATGTTCTCGGCCGCCGCCTGGCTCACGCTTTCCACCTGGTCCACGCGCGAACGGTCGAAGATCTTCGGCAGGTACGCTTCCGGCCACTTGCGGATGCCCGGGATCTGCGAGCCCTCTTCCGGCTGCGCGCCGACGATGCGGACCTCCGGGTTCTGCTCCTTCAGGTACTTCGATACGCCCATGATGGTGCCGGTCGTGCCCATCGCGCTGACGAAGTGCGTGATGCGGCCTTCCGTATCGCGCCAGATCTCCGGGCCGGTGCCCTCGTAGTGCGCCATCGGATTGTCCGGGTTCGCGAACTGGTCGAGGATCTTGCCCTTGCCGTCGCGCTGCATCTGCTCGGCCATGTCGCGCGCGTACTCCATGCCGCCGGTCTTCGGGGTCAGGATGATCTGCGCGCCGTAGGCGGCCATGCTCTGGCGGCGCTCCACGGTCAGGTTATCGGGCATCAGCAGCACCATCTTGTAGCCGCGGACCGCCGCAGCCATCGCCAGCGCGATGCCGGTGTTGCCGGAGGTCGCCTCGATCAGCGTATCGCCGGGGCGGATCTCGCCGCGCTCCTCCGCGCGGCGCAGCATCGAGATCGCAGCGCGGTCCTTGACCGACCCGGCCGGATTGTCGCCTTCCATCTTGGCCAGGATGATGTTGTTGCGCGCGGCCGCGTCGGCGCCCGGAATGCGCATCAGGCGCACCAGCGGCGTATTCCCGATGGTGTCCTCGATGGTCTTGTAAGCCATGTGTTCGTGTGGGGGGTGTGCGAAAACGTTCATTCTAAACCCTTCCCGGCGTACGCGTGCGGGGCTCCCTGTTGGCGGAATCGGCCATGTTTGGGCCGATTCCGCCAATTTTCAGGCGGCGTGGCGGAATCGCCCTATTTATGGCGGATTCCGCCAGAAGCGGCTGCCGGTGGGGACCGCCCGGTTGATTTAGCGGAGCGGGACGGGATAGGTGGCGACGCTGACGTTGCCGTCCTTGTCGACGGCCTGCACGCCGAAGAAGTAGTTGTCCTTGGAGAGCTTGACGCGCGCTTCGGTCACATTGCCGACCCACTGGCTGCCTTCCCACTGGGCGGCGCTGGTTTCGCGCCAGACGATGCGGTAGCCGGCAAGGTCCGGCTCCTTGTTCGGCTCCCACAGCAGCACCGTATCGTTTTCCAGCTGGCGGGTGCGCACCTGCACGTTCTTCGGCGCGGCCGGCGCCAGCGCGAGCGAGGCCAGCGCCGCCGCATTCACGCGCGCCACCTTGGCGATGTAGTTGTAGTCGTTGTACTCGGGCAGGTCGCCGATCACCTTGCCGTTCTCGGTGCGCACGTTCTGGTGCTGGTGGTCGAAGTCCTCGTTCGGCTCGGAGAAGCGCAGCGCCGCGTAGCCCTTCTCCAGGAACGGCATGTGGTCGCCGCCGCGCAGGTAGCGGTCCGCGCGGTTCACGATCGTCACCTTGAAGCCGGGGTTGTAGCGCTCGCCCATCTCCTTGGTATGGCGCGCCAGCTGGCGCGGCAGCGAATCGTTCTCGCCGCCGGTCGCGACCAGGCCGCGGACCGGATCGGTCATCTCCTTCACCGCCGGGATGCCCTGTGCGAACAGGCGCACCTGCTTGTCGTCGACGCGGCCATCGTCCGCGCGCGAGCTGCCGATGATATCGTTGGTGAACATGCCGGCGATATCGAGCTTCTTCTCGTAGGCCTGGGTGGCCCAGTGGCGCGCGCCGATCAGGCCCTGCTCTTCCGCCGCCACCGCGATGAACACCAGCGTCGCATCGAACTGGTGCTTCGCCATCACGCAGGCCAGCTCCATGACCGCTGCCGTGCCGGACGCATCGTCGTTGGCGCCGGGCGCATCGCCTGCCGCATCCATCACATCGGTATTGCGCGAGTCATAGTGGCCGCTCACCACATAGATACGGTCCTTCGAGGCAGGCTGTGCGCCGGGCAGCGTCGCCACCACGTTCACGATTTCGGTCGGGCGCGAAATGCGCGCGGAGACAGGCGCCACGTGGCTGTCGAACGCCACCTGCAGGCGGTTGCCCGCGGCGGCGCCGCAGCGCTCCAGCTCCGCCTTGATCCAGCGGCGCGCCGCACCGATGCCGCGCGTCTCCGACTCCGTCTCCGACATCGTGTGGCGCGTGCCGAAGCTGGCCAGCTTGCGCACATAGCCTTCGATACGCTTGGCCGACACCTCGGCCAGCACCTTCTCGATCGCCGGCTGGCGCTTGGCCATATTGGGCGCGGCAGGCGTGGCAGGCGCAGCGACGGCGGCGCAGCTGGCGGCAGCCAGGGCAAGGGCAAGGGCAACGGAAACGTGGGACGGGCGAAGCGAACGGCGCATGTTGGGTTCCTCGTAGAAAGATCCACTTATCATCGCATGCCGCGCTGCGCGCGCCAAGGCGCGTCCCGCACGCCGGCGTAAAAAAACCGCGCACGGGGCGCGGTGTATGGACACGCCCTGCGTGCTCACTTCTTGGCGGGTTTCGACTCCGGCTGGCCCTTCATTTCCGCGGCTGGCGCACCGGCCATCGGCTTGCCGTTGACGACCAGCCCGGCCGACGACAGGCGCATCGCCGCCTTGTCGCCGATGCCCTTGACGCGCTGCTGCAGGTCCGCCCAATCCTTGAAGTCGCCGTTCTTGGTGCGCTCCTCCAGGATCGCCTTCGTCTTTGCCGGCCCCAGGCCCTTCACCCCATCGAGCGAGGCCGCATCCGCCTTGTTCACATCGACCTGCGCGAACGCCATCCCCATGCTTGCCATCACCAGCGCGACGCCCACCATCATTTTCCTGATCATAGATTTCTCCGTCACAAATGAAGTCGAAGAGCGGCGGCTGCCGCCCCAGCGCTACAACGCACGACGCGGCATCGCGTTGACCGCGCCTCCGCACCCGCCCCTGCAACGGTATCGTCCCCCGCTACCTTCCCCCTCGCAACGAGTTCCCGCCCCCGATTCCAGTATCAACGAGGCGCACGCATCGCCGCAAAAAGCCCCGAAGTAGCGTCTTCCTCTACCGGGGGTCAGTATCAACGAGGCGCACGCATCGCCGCAAAAAGCCCCGAAGTAGCGTCTTCCTCTACCGGGGGTCAGGCACCTTTTGAGTCCGCTTCCGACACAAAAAACAGGAAAATTCCGGCAGCAGTAGCACGCCCTGCCCCTCCATCCGAACGGATGCGCGCCGGTATTGCCAGCCGCTACCTGGGGGTCAGGCACCGTTTTAGGAAACGGCCGAACGGATTTGTCGGCAGTACTCCGACGCCGGTATCGGAACCGCGCGCGAATCGCTGAGCTGCGGAAATTCGTGGCCCGAAACGATACCGGGGTCAGGACAGCATGGGAGCCGTGCCTGACCCCGGTATCGGCGTTTGATACCTGCGGAGGAGCTTACGAGGGGAACAGCTCGTCGCGGGTGACGGTGGCGGTGCCGAGCTTGCCGACGACGATGCCGCCGGCGCGGTTGGCCATGACGAGCGCGTCGGCCATCGGCAGGCCGGCGCCAAGCATGGCAGCCATGGTGGCGATGACGGTGTCGCCCGCGCCGGATACGTCGAACACTTCGCGCGCGTCGGCGTGCATGTGCAGGACTTCGCCGGCGGTGTACAGGCTCATGCCCTCCTCCGAGCGGGTCAGCAGCAGCGCGTCCAGGCGCAGCTGCTCGCGCAGGGCCTGCGCTTTCTCGGTGAGCTGGTCTTCGGTCTTCCAGCTGCCGACGATGCGGCGCATCTCGGATTTGTTCGGGGTGATGATGGTGGCGCCGGCGTACGGAGTGAAGTCGTCGCCCTTGGGGTCGACCATGACGATCTTGCCGGCCGCGCGCGCGGCTTCGACCATGTGCGCGACGTTGACCAGCGCGCCCTTGTCGTAGTCGGACAGGACGATCACGTCGAAGGCGGGCAGCAGCGCGTTGAACTGCGCCAGTTTGTCGCGCAGCGTGGTGTCGCTCGGCGGCTCTTCGAAGTCGATGCGCACCATCTGCTGCTGGCGGCCGATGACGCGCAGCTTGACGATGGTGGAGATGGCGTCGTCGTGCTTCAGGTAGCTGTCGATGTGCGAGTCGGCCAGCAGGCTTTCGACTTCGTTGCCGGCTTCGTCCTTGCCGATCACGCCGAGCAGGCCGCAGTTCGCGCCCAGCGCGGCGGCGTTTCGCGCGACGTTGGCGGCGCCGCCCAGGCGCGCTTCGCGCTTTTCGATGCGCACCACCGGCACCGGCGCTTCCGGCGAGATGCGGCTGACGTCGCCGAACCAGTAGCGGTCGAGCATGACGTCGCCCACGACCAGGATGCGCACGGCGCTCAGGTCGGGGGCGGCGATGGATTTATGGGATTCGGGGGGCAGCAGGCGGCTTGGGATGGTGTTGGTCATCGGGTTGGCTCTTTGCGGGCTCGTATGGGTCCCCGCGTTCAGCGGGGATGACGCTATCTATTATTTTGCTCAGTATGGGTCCCTGCCTGCGCAGGGACGACGCTAACGCTTTTTATGACTCCGTTCGGTCCCCGCCTGCGCGGGGCCGACGGGGTCAGTTCATGACGTTGAGTTCTTCGGTGCGGCGCGGCGGGTAGGTCTCCCAGCGGCTGCAGCCCGGGCACTGCCAGTAGTACTGGCGCGCCTTGAAGCCGCAGTGGCTGCACTGGTAGCGCGACATCTTCTGGGTGTAGCCGTGCACGAGGTTTTTCACCGTCGAGAGCTCTTCCCAGATGTGCGCGGGCGCGTCCATCAAACGCGCTTCCAGCAGCTTGTCGAGGCCGAGCAGGGTCGGGTTGCGGCGCAGCTCTTCGCTGACCAGCGCGCGCGCCGCTTCGACGCCATCGAGCTCGATCACGGCCTTGAACACGACTTCGACCAGGTCGAACGAGGATGCCTCCGCGAGGTAGGAGCGCAGCAGGTTGACGCCTTCCTGCGGGCGGCCGACGGCGCGGTAGCCGTCCATCAGGCGCTGCGCGACCAGCGCGACGTGCGGCACCGATTGCTGTTCGACGCGGCGCCAGGTCACCAGCGCGCCTTCGATGTCGCCCTTGGCCAGCTGCGCGTCGCCGATCAGGATGGTGGCGCGCACGTTGTTGCGGTCGGCCTGCACGGCCTTGTCCAGCAGCGCCATCGCTTCGTCGGAATTCATCTTCACCAGCGCGTCCTGCGCCAGCTCGCAGTAGAACTGCGCGATCTCCTTCTGGCGCGCGCCGGCGCCGGATTCCTGCAGGCCCCGCGCGGATTCGATCGCGCGCTCCCACTCCTTCTCGCGCTGGAAGATCTCCAGCAGCGCGCGGCGCGCCTGGGCGCCGTACTGGGTGTCGAGCAGCTTGTTGAAGGTCTCTTCGGCGCGGTCCAGCAGGCCGGCCTTGAGGTAGTCCATGCCCAGTTCGTACTGCGCGTGCGCCTGCTGCTCCTGCGGCAGGTCCGGGCGCGACAGCAGGTTCTGGTGCACGCGGATGGCGCGCTCGATCTCGCCGCGGCGGCGGAACAGGTTACCCAGCGCGAAGTGCATGTCGGCCGTCTCCGGATCGTGCTTGACGATCTCGATGAAGGCGTCGATCGCCTTGTCCGGCTGGTCGTTGAGCAGGAAGTTCAGGCCCTTGAAGTAGCCGCGCGGAAGCGTGCGCGATTCGGAGATGAGGTGCTTGATGTCGACCCGCGCCGCGATCCAGCCGAGGCCGAAGAAGACGGGGATGCCAAGCAGCCACCAGAGTTCATAATCCATGTGTGTGCCGGGTTCTTATTGTTGGACGATGGCGCCGGCGCCATCCGGTTGCGGTTGCACTGCGCCCTTGCGCACGCTGCTTTGCAGTTCCTCGATGGTCCGGGTGTGGCTGCGGCGCTCGCGGCGGTGGCGGAACACGGTCGGGGTCACGGCCAGGATGCCGAGCGCAGCGCCGGAAATGAAGGCCACCAGCAGCATCAGCACCAGCGGGCCGCGCAGCTCATAGTTGAGGAAGAAGTTCAGGTCGACCTCGTGCGTGTTCTTGAGGGCGAAGCCGAAGAACAGGACGAAGAGGATGACGCCTAGGATGGTGGAGATGAATTTCATCGGTTCGGGGTCGCCGGGTGTGCCAAAGTGTGCAGTTTGGCATAAGTACGCATATTCATAAAGGGGACTGGCGGGGACGGTACTGCCGCCCTGGCCAATCACGGGGAAAGCCCGCTAAAAAAAACGGCGCCGAAAGGCGCCGTTCTCTGACCACTGACTTCAGTCTTCGATGATCGGTTGCCCGACCATCGCATCAACCCGCTCGCGCAGTTGCTTGCCCGGCTTGAAGTGGGGCACCCGCTTTTCGGGCACCATCACCTTGTCGCCGGACTTCGGATTGCGTCCGATCCGCGGCGGGCGGCTGTTGAGGGCAAAGCTGCCAAAACCACGGATCTCGATGCGTTGCCCGGATGCCAGGGCATTGGTCATCGCATCGAGGATGGTCTTGACCGCATATTCCGCATCCTTCGCCACCAGCTGAGAATAACGCTCAGCCAGGCGGTTGATCAGCTCGGACTTGGTCATCTGGTCGGTTCCGACAGATTACTGCTTGTTGTCGAACTTGGCTTTGAGCAGCGCGCCCAGGCTGGTGGTGCCCGATGCAGCGTTTGCGTCAGCAGCCGACATCTTCTGCATCGCTTCAGCGGTGTCAGCGTTGTCCTTGGCTTTGATCGACAGCTGGATCGAACGCGCTTTGCGGTCGATGTTGATGACCATTGCTTCGACAGCGTCGCCAACCTTGAAGTGCGTACCGGCATCTTCCACGCGGTCGCGGGAGATTTCGGAAGCGCGCAGGTAGCCTTCGACTTCGTCGGACAGCTGAACCACAACACCCTTCGGCTCGACCGACTTGACGGTGCCGTTGACCAGCGAACCCTTGTCGTTCATTGCAGCGAAGTTGTTGAACGGGTCGCCTTCGAGCTGCTTGACGCCCAGCGAGACACGCTCACGCTCAACGTCGATTGCCAGCACGACTGCTTCCAGCTCGTCGCCCTTCTTGAACTTGCGCACGGCTTCTTCGCCGGACTCGGTCCAGGACAGGTCGGACAGGTGCACCAGGCCATCGATGTTGCCTGGCAGGCCGATGAACACGCCGAAGTCGGTGATCGACTTGATTGCGCCCTTGACCTTGTCGCCCTTCTTGTGGGTCATGCCGAACTCGTCCCATGGATTCGCCTTGCACTGCTTCATGCCCAGCGAAATACGGCGACGCTCTTCGTCGATCTCCAGGACCATGACTTCCACTTCGTCGCCCAGCTGGACAACCTTGTTTGGAGCCACGTTCTTGTTGGTCCAGTCCATTTCCGACACGTGAACCAGACCTTCGATGCCCTGTTCCACTTCCACGAACGCGCCGTAGTCGGTCAGGTTGGTGACCTTGCCGAACAGACGGGTGCCCTGTGGGTAGCGACGGGACAGACCGGTCCATGGGTCGTCGCCCAGCTGCTTCACGCCCAGCGAAACGCGGTTCTTTTCCTGATCGTACTTCAGGACCTTGGCGGTGATTTCCTGGCCAACGGTCAGGACTTCGGATGGGTGACGCACACGACGCCATGCCAGGTCGGTGATGTGCAGCAGGCCGTCGATGCCGCCCAGGTCCACGAACGCGCCGTAGTCGGTGATGTTCTTCACGACGCCGGTCACAACCGTGCCTTCTTTCAGCGTTTCCATCAGCTTCTGGCGCTCTTCGCCCATCGATGCTTCGATGACGGCGCGGCGGGACAGAACGACGTTGTTACGCTTGCGGTCCAGCTTGATAACCTTGAATTCGAGGGTCTTGCCTTCGAACGGGGTGGTGTCCTTGACTGGACGGGTGTCAACCAGCGAACCCGGCAGGAACGCGCGGATGCCGTTGGTCAGGACGGTCAGGCCGCCTTTGACTTTGCCATTGACGGTACCGGTGACGATCTCGCCCGATTCCATTGCTTTTTCCAGTGCCAGCCACGATGCCAGGCGCTTAGCCTTGTCGCGCGACAGGATGGTATCGCCGAAACCGTTTTCCAGCGATTCGATGGCCACGGAGACGAAGTCGCCTACCTGGACTTCGAGTTCACCTTGGTCATTCTTGAATTCTTCAACAGGGATGAAAGCTTCGGATTTCAGGCCGGCGTTGACGATCACGAAGTTGTGGTCGAGACGAACGACTTCAGCCGAGATCACTTCGCCCGAACGCATGTCCTGACGCTGCAGGGACTCTTCGAACATCGCGGCAAAGGATTCCATACCGGAAGCTTGGTTGGTTACAGTAGACATAATCATTTAAAGGTTAGCCAGCAAGGCCCGCACAACGCGGCTTCAACTGGGAGAGGTTAAACACACCCCGCACTGCCCTTTGCGAAGGCGGTACGGGCACCAAAAAACGTCAGGCCTTGCGGCCTGGCGCGTTAAGACTTGTGACGCACTTGCGCCCACAGCTTCAGCACTTCGTCGACCGCCTCGAGGGCGACCATGTTCGATGAATCGATGATGTGGGCATCTGCCGCCGGCGCCAGCGGGGCGACCGCGCGGTTCATGTCGCGCTCGTCCCGGGCCTGCAAATCGGCAAGCAGGTCGTTCATATTAGCAGAAAACCCTTTGCCAATCAATTGCTTATAGCGGCGTTCGGCTCTTGCCTGAGTGCTAGCGGTCAGGAAAATCTTGAGCTGGGCATTGGGGAAGATCACGGTGCCCATGTCGCGCCCGTCCGCCACCAGTCCGGGCGCCTTGCGAAAGCCCAGCTGCAGGGCGAACAGGGCCTGGCGCACGGTCGGCAGCGCGGCGATCTTCGATGCCATGTTGCCAACTTCTTCGGCGCGGATGGCGTGGGCGACGTTTTCGTGGCCGAGCAGGATCTCGCCGCCGGTGAATGTCACCTGCAGGTGTTCGGCCAGCTTGGCGATGCCATGCTCGTCCTCGAGCGGCACCGCGCGGCGCAGCGCCTGCAGCGCGGTCAGGCGGTACAGCGAGCCGGAATCGAGCATGTGGAAGCCCAGGCGCTCGGCTACCAGGTGGGCGACGGTGCCCTTGCCGGAAGCGGTCGGGCCATCGATCGTGATGACCGGGATATGGGAATTTGGCATTGTTATTCTTTCAATTCATGAGCCGGGGACTGTCCCCGCACGGGGACTGTTCCCTGATCTTTAGCTGGCCCAGTGGTACTGCATGCTGAAGATCCGGGGACGGTCCCCTGCGGGGACAGTCCCCCTTGGCGCTATACCGCAATGCTAGCAAATGCAGCGAAGTAGTCAGGGAAAGTTTTTGCGACACAGCCCGGATCGTTGATGCGCTGCGGCGCGCCCTGGCGCAGTGCGCCGTCCAGCGTCGCCAGCGAGAAGCACATCGCCATCCTGTGGTCGTCATAGGTGTCGATGGTGGCGGGCAGGATGCGCTGCGGCGGCGTCACGCGCAGGTAGTCCGCGCCCTCTTCCACCGTGGCGCCCAGCTTGCGCAGCTCGGTCGCCATTGCGGCGATGCGGTCGGTTTCCTTGACCCGCCAGCTGGCGATATTGCGCAGTGTGGTGGTGCCGTCCGCGTACAGCGCGGCCACCGCGATCGTCATCGCCGCATCGGGTATGTGGTTGAAGTCCATGTCGATGGCCTTGAGCGGCCCGTTCGAACGCGCTTCGATCCAGTCGTCGCCGCGGGTGATGGTGGCGCCCATCGCTTCCAGCGCTTCGGCAAAGCGCACGTCGCCCTGGATCGATTCGCTTCCCACGCCCTGGACCCGCACCGGGCCGCCCGCAATGGCGCCGGCGGCCAGGAAGTAGGACGCGCTCGATGCGTCGCCTTCGACGTGGATCGTGCCCGGCGACGCGTAGTGCGCGCCCTGGCGCACGGTGAAGCTCTGCCAGCCTTCCTGCGCGACCGACACGCCGAAGCGGCGCATCAGGTTCAGGGTGATCTCGATGTACGGCTTGGAGATCAGCTCTCCCACCACTTCGATGCGCACGTCGCGTTCGCCCGCCATCAGCGGAGCGGCCATCAGCAGCGCAGTGAGGAACTGGCTCGACACGTTGCCGCGCACCTGGATCGGCGCATCGGCGAACTGGCCGCGCCCGATGTGCAGCGGCGGATAGCCGGGCTGGCCCGTATATTCGATATTGGCGCCGATGGCATTCAGCGCATCGACCAGGTCGCCGATCGGCCGCTCGTGCATGCGCGGCACGCCGCGCAGCGTGAAGTCGCCGCCGATCACCGCCAGCGCCGCAGTCAGCGGGCGGATCGCGGTGCCTGCGTTCCCCATGAACAGGTCGGCGGATCCATTCGGCAGCACGCCGCCGGCGCCGTGCACCAGGTGCGTGCGTTCGTCCACGCGCTCCCAGCCGATGCCGAGGGCGCGCAGCGCTTCCAGCATCACGTGGGTGTCGTCCGATTCGAGCAGGTCCAGGATGCGCGTGCTGCCTTGCGAGAGCGCGGCCAGCAGCAGTGTGCGGTTGGAGATCGACTTGGAGCCTGGCAGTCGCACGTCTCCCTGTACCCGGTGGACTGGCGCGAGGTCGAGGTGGTGCGGGCGGTCGGTCATGGTGTTCTCGGTGTCGGGGACGGTGTCCTGGCGGGGACGGTCCCCGGCTTCGATAGTCGTAATCCAGCGCTCGCGCGCGCGCTGTGCGTTGCTGTAGATGCCCTCAAGACCGCGCGCATCCTGCGCCGCAAGCATCTGCCGCATGGCGGTCAATTGTGCCAGATACGCATCCAGCTCGCCGAGCAGCGCCTCGCGGTTCGCAAGCGAGATGTCGCGCCACATCTCCGGCGACGATCCGGCAATGCGGGTGAAGTCGCGAAAGCCGCTGGCCGCGTACTGGAACAGCAGCCCGGCGTGCGGCTTGTTGGCGATGTCGTCCACCAGCGCATACGCCAGCAGGTGCGGCAGATGGCTCACCGCAGCGAACACCTTGTCGTGCTCTTCGGGACTGAGCATATGCAGGACCGCGCCGCAGCTGCGCCACGCATGGGACACGCGGTCGATGCTGGCCTTTGCATTCCCGGGCAGCGGCGTGAGCACCACCTTCTTGCCGTCGTACAGGTCCGCCACAGCCGCATCGGGCCCGTTGCTTTCGCGTCCCGCGATCGGATGGCCGGGCACGAACTGGCCGATCCGCTCGCCCAGCACCGCCCGCGCGGCGGCAACCACGTCGGACTTGGTACTGCCGGCGTCGGTGACGACCGTATTCGCCTCCAGGTACGGCAGCAGCGACGCCAGGATGCTGGCTGTCTGCGCCACAGGCGCCGCAATCAGCACCAGGTCCGCGTCGCGCATGGCGTCCTGCATCGAGGACGCCACTTCATCGACAATGCCAAGTTCGAGCGCGCGCGCCGTCGCTTCAGGATGGCGTCCCACGCCGACGATCCGCTGGGCCGCATTCGCGGCCTTGAGCGCCAGCGCGAACGAGCCGCCGATCAGCCCAACGCCAACGATGACGACCTTGCGCAGCACCTCAGCCCAGCGCCTTCCTGAGCGCCTCGATGAAGCGCTCGTTTTCGTGCGGCAGTCCGATCGACACGCGCAGCCACTGCGGCAGCCCATAGTTCCCCACCGGACGCACGATCACGCCCTGTTTGAGCAGCGCCAGGTTGACGCGCGCGCCCGCCTGGTCATCGTCGCCGACCTTCACCAGCACGAAGTTGCCGTATGACGGCACGTACTGCAGGCCCAGTTCCTCGAACGCCTGCACGAAGCGCCGGTAGCCTTCGGCGTTATTCTTTGCGCTCTTCTCCAGGAATTCCCTGTCGTCGAGCGCGGCGATGGCGGCAGCCTGCGCCAGCGAGTTGACGTTGAACGGCTGGCGCACGCGGTTCATCAGGTCGGTCGGCACCGGCTGCGCGATCGCGAAGCCGACGCGCAGTCCCGCCAGGCCGTACGCCTTGGACAGCGTGCGCGAGACGATCAGGTTCGGATACTTGCGTACCCACGCGGTGGATTCGTACTGGTTTTCGGCGGAGAGGAACTCGTTGTACGCCTCGTCCAGCACCACGATCACATGCGGCGGCACCTTTTCCAGGAAGGCCTCGATCTTGTCGGCCGACAGGAAGGTGCCGGTCGGGTTGTTCGGATTGGCGATGAACACCAGGCGCGTATCGGCTTCGATCGCCTCGGCCATCGCATCGAGGTCATGACCGTAGTCGACCGCCGGCGTCACGATCGCGCGCGCGCCGATGCCCTGCGTGGCCAGCGCGTACACGGCAAACGAATACTGCGAGTAGACGATCGACTCGCCCTTCTGCACGAACGCCTTGGCCGCGATCTCGAGGATGTCGTTGCTGCCGTTGCCCAGCGTGATCCAGTCGGACGGCACGTCGTAGCGCTTGGACAGCACCTGCTTCAGTTCGAACGCATTGGCGTCCGGATAGCGGCCCAGGTCTGCGGCAGCTTTGGCCATGGCACGCTGGCTCGATTCCGGCATGCCGAACGGGTTCTCGTTGGATGCAAGCTTGACGATGTTCGCCTCGTCGAGGCCGAACTCGCGCGCCACTTCGGCAATCGGCTTGCCGGCCTGGTAGGGTGCGAGGGCGCGGACGTAATCTGGACCGTACTGGTGGGACATTTGAAAGTTTCCTGTAGTGTGAATCAGAGACTGACGGGATAGGAGCCGAGCACCTTGAAGAACGGCGCTTCCGCTTGCAGTTCCCCGAGCGCGGCGGCCACTGCGGCATCCTGCCGGTGGCCTTCGAGATCGACATAGAAATAGTATTCCCACGTGCCCATGCGCGCCGGGCGCGACTCGAAGCGCGTCATCGACACGCCGTGCTTCGCCAGCGGCGCGAGCAGGTGGTACATGGCGCCGGCCTTGTTCGGCGCTGCCAGCACCAGCGAGGTCTGGTCGTGGCCGGACGGACTGGTGTGCAGGCGCCCGATCACGGCAAAGCGCGTGCGATTGTGCGGGTCGTCCTGGATGTGCGCCTGGACCACGCCGAGGCGGTACTGCTCGCCCGCCATCTCGCTGGCGATGGCCGCGACAGTGGCGTCATTGCTGGCCAGGATCGCCGCTTCCGCGTTCGACGCGACCGCGCGCCGCTCGATGCCCGGGAAGTGCAGGTTGAGCCAGGCCTGGCACTGCGCCAGCGCCTGCGAATGCGCGCAGATGACGGTCACGCCGTCCATGCTGCCGGTTTTGGTCATCAGGCTGTGGTGCACGGGGATCGAGACTTCGCCGCTGATCACGGTGGTGGTCGCGAGCATCAGGTCGAGCGTGCGGTTGATGGCGCCTTCGGACGAATTCTCGACCGGGACCACGCCGAAATCGGCGGTGCCCGCTTCGGTGGCGCGGAACACTTCGTCGATGGACACGCAAGGCAGCGTTTCGATGGCGCTGCCGAACTGCTGGTAGACCGCCTGCTCGCTGAACGTGCCGGACGGGCCGAGATAGGCTACCGTGACGCGCTTTTCCAGCGCGCGGCAGGCGGACATGATCTCGCGGAAGATGGTCTGGACTTCATGCGCGCCAAGCGGGCCGGGATTGCGGTCGGCGACGGCGCGCAGCACCTGGGCCTCGCGCTCGGGACGGAATACCGGGGCGTTGGTCTCGGCCTTCACATGGCCGACTTCCTGGGCGAGCCGGGCGCGGCGGCCGAGCAGGTCGAGGATCTGCGCGTCGATGGCGTCGATCTGCTCGCGGAGTGGCGTAAGTTTGTCGGTCATTGTTCGCGTAGTCAGCAATGGGGCCCTAGCAAGGGGCCGCTACCGGCCAGGGCTGGCGCCCTTAGCGGCCGGCGAATTCGTTCAGGTAGTCGACCAGCGCGCGGACGCCCTCGACCGGCATCGCGTTGTACAGCGATGCCCGCATGCCGCCGACGGACTTGTGGCCCTTCAGCTGCAACAGCCCGCGCGCCTTCGCGCCGGCCAGGAATTGTTCGTTCAGCGACTCGTCGCGCAGGAAGAACGGCACGTTCATGCGCGAGCGGCAGCTCCGCTCGACCCGGTTCTGGTAGAAGCCGTCTGCGTCCAGCGCCTCGTACAGCAGCGTCGCCTTCTCTATATTACGCTTCTCGAGCGCGGCCACCCCGCCCTGCTTCTTCAGCCACTGGAAGGTCAGGCCCGCGATGTAGATCGAGTAGGTGGGCGGCGTGTTGAACATGGAGTTCGCGTCCGACACCAGCTTCCAGTCGAAGATCGACGGGCAAATGGGCAGCGCGTGGCCGATCAGGTCTTCGCGCACCAGCACGATGGTCAGGCCGGCCGGGCCGATGTTTTTTTGCGCGCCCGCGTAAATGACGCCGTATTTCGACACGTCGACCCGGCGCGACAGGATGTGCGAGGACATATCCGCCACGATGGGCGTATCGCCCTGCACCGTCGGCACAAAATTGAATTCGACGCCGTCGATGGTCTCGTTGGTGCAGATGTGCAGGTACGCGGCGTCCGGGGTGAGCTGCCAGCTTTCCTGCGGCGGGATATGCGTGAACGCTCCGCCTGACGGCGCCGCGGCGACATTGACGTTGGCGTAGCGGCGCGCTTCGGCGATCGACTTGCCGGACCAGGAACCGCTGTGCACGAAGTCGATGGTGGCGGGCTGCGGCTTGCGGCCCACCAGGTTCATCGGGACGATGGCGTTTTCGCCCAGGCCACCGCCCTGCAGGAACAGCACGCGGTAATTGGGCGGGACATCGAGCAGCTCACGCAAGTCGCGTTCGGCCTGCTCGATGATGGACATGAACTCGGGCCCGCGGTGACTCATCTCCATGACCGACATGCCGCTGCCATGCCAGTCCAGCATCTCGGCGGCAGCCTGTTCCAGCACTTCCTTTGGCAGGACTGCCGGCCCTGCCGAGAAATTGAAGACGTGAGTCACTGTGGGACGCGCTCCTTATTTGGCCGGCGTGGCGCCACCCTGCATGATGTGCATGACACGCTGCTGCAATGCCTGCACGCGCGGCGCCACCACCTGCTGGCCGATCTGCATCGATTCGGCCGTCAGCTGCGGCAGCACCTGCATGGTCTTTGCGCCCAGCGGCGTCTTGTAGAAGCGCGCCAGCTCGACGATTTCGGCGGTCGTGAAATAGCGTGCGTAGAGCGCAGGCATCCGGTCCATGATCTCGTCGATCAGCTTGGGATCCTCGAGCGACTGGCGCACCGTCGCCACCAGCTCGGGCATCTTTTGCTGGATCAGCGCCATGACTTCCTTGCGCTGCGCATCGGACAGGTTCTGGCGGTCGAGCTCCTGCTCGACGGATTGCTGCATCAACTGTGGCAGCTGCGCGGTCAGTTCCGTCATCAGCGCCTTCATCGTGTCGCGGTACTTCATGCCTTCGAGCATGTCCTTGACCGCCGCGGCGGTGCGCTGGTCCACGGCCGACGGCGCCGCAGCGGGCGCATTCGCCATCGCCAGTGGGCTGGCAAAGGCCAGCGCGGTGAGTACTGCTGCTGCAAGCTTCTTCATGTTTTATCTCGATGTGCGTCCGTCACCCGGCCTGGGGCCGGATGACAGGAACAGGTTTACTCGTCCGCGGGCGGATTGCCGACGGAGGGAGCGCGCGACTCAGGCTCTTCGACCTGCAGGGAGGCCGGCAGTTCCGTCACGTCTTCCACGTCCGACTCGACCACGCGCTGCAGGCCGGACAGCTTGGTGCCGTCTTCCACCGCGATCAGGGTCACGCCCTGGGTCGCGCGGCCCATCTCGCGGATCTCGGAAACGCGGGTGCGGATCAGCACGCCGCCGGTCGTGATCAGCATGATCTCGTCGCTTGGCGTGACCAGGGTTGCCGCCACCACCTTGCCGTTACGCTCGGAGGTCTGGATCGCGATCATGCCCTTGGTGCCGCGGCCGTGGCGGGTGTACTCGGTGATCGGAGTACGCTTGCCGAAGCCGTTCTCGGTTGCGGTGAGCACCGACTGCTGCTCGTTTTCCGCCACCAGCAGCGCGATCACGTTCTGGCCTTCTTCCAGGTTCATGCCGCGCACGCCGCGCGCGGTACGGCCCATCGGACGCACGTCGTTCTCGTCGAAGCGCACGGCCTTGCCGGCGTCCGAGAACAGCATCACGTCATGCGCGCCATCGGTCAGCGCAGCGCCGATCAGGAAGTCGCCCTCGTCCAGGTCGACCGCGATGATGCCGGCCTTGCGCGGGTTGGAGAAGTCGCGCAGCGGCGTCTTCTTCACGGTACCCAGGCTGGTCGCCATGAACACGTAGTGATCTTCCGGGAAGCTGCGGTTTTCGCCCGACAGCGGCAGCACCACGGTGATCTTCTCGTTGTCCTGCAGCGGGAACATGTTGACGATCGGCTTGCCGCGCGAGTTGCGCGAGCCCTGCGGCACTTCCCATACCTTCAGCCAGTACATGCGGCCGCGGTTCGAGAAGCACAGGATGTAGTCGTGCGTGTTGGCGATGAACAGCTGGTCGATCCAGTCTTCCTCTTTGGTCGCCATGGCCTGCTTGCCGCGTCCGCCGCGCTTTTGCGCGCGGTACTCGGAGATCGGCTGCGACTTCATGTAGCCGGTGTGGGACAGCGTGACCACCATGTCCTGCGGCGTGATCAGGTCCTCGGTGCCCAGGTCGGTCGCGTTCTGCTCGATGGTCGAGCGGCGCTCGTCCTTGATGCCGTATTCGGTGATCGCGGCATTCAGTTCGTCGTTGATGATCGCGGTCACGCGGGCCGGCTTGGACAGGATGTCCAGCAGGTCGGCGATCAGCGCCATCACGTCCTTGTACTCGCTGACGATCTTGTCCTGTTCCAGGCCGGTCAGGCGCTGCAGGCGCATCTGCAGGATTTCCTGCGCCTGGTCGTCGGACAGCTTGTACAGGCCGTCGGCCTGCATGCCGTAATGCTTCGGCAGGCTCTCCGGACGGAACGCATCGATGCCGCCGATGGTGTCGCCCTCGCCCGTGCGGGCCAGCATTTCGCGCACCAGCGACGAATCCCAGGCGCGGTTCATCAGCTCGGTCTTGGCGACCGGCGGCGTCGGCGCCGCCTTGATGATCGCGATGAACTCGTCGATGTTGGCCAGCGCCACCGCCAGGCCTTCCAGCACGTGGCCGCGTTCGCGCGCCTTGCGCAGGTCGAACACGGTGCGGCGGGTGACCACTTCGCGGCGGTGCGACAGGAACTCGACCAGCATCTGCTTCAGGTTCAGCAGCTTCGGCTGGCCGTTGACCAGCGCGACCATGTTCATGCCGAAGGTGTCCTGCAACTGGGTTTGCTTGTACAGGTTGTTCAGCACCACCTCAGGCACTTCGCCGCGCTTGAGCTCGATCACCACGCGCATGCCCGACTTGTCGGACTCGTCGCGGATGTCGGAAATGCCTTCCAGCTTCTTGTCGCGCACGTTCTCGGCGATACGCTCGAGCAGCGACTTCTTGTTGACCTGGTACGGCAGCTCGTCCACGATGATCGCGGTGCGGCCGCCTTCCTTGCCGAATTCCTCGAAGTGGGTCTTGGCGCGCATCACCACGCGGCCGCGGCCGGTGCGGTAGCCGTCGCGTACGCCGGATACGCCATAGATCGTGCCGCCGGTCGGGAAGTCCGGCGCCGGGATCAGTTCGATCAGCTCGTCGATGGTGCAGTCCGGGTTGGCCAGCACGTGCAGCGCGCCGTTGATCACTTCCGTGATGTTGTGCGGCGGGATGTTGGTCGCCATGCCGACCGCGATACCGGCCGAGCCGTTGATCAGCAGGTTCGGGATGCGGGTCGGCAGGACGGTCGGTTCCTTTTCCTTGCCGTCGTAGTTCGGCTGGAAGTCGACGGTGTCCTTGTCGATATCGGCCAGCAGCTCGTTCGCGATCTTGTCCAGGCGGCACTCGGTGTAACGCATTGCCGCCGCGTTGTCGCCGTCGATCGAGCCGAAGTTGCCCTGCCCGTCCACCAGCGTGTAGCGCAGGGAGAAGTCCTGCGCCATGCGCACCAGCGTGTCGTAGATCGACGCGTCGCCGTGCGGGTGGAACTTACCCATGACGTCACCGACAACACGCGCGCACTTCACGTACGGGCGGTTGTAGACGTTGTTCATCTCATGCATGCCGAACAGGACGCGGCGGTGCACCGGCTTCAAGCCATCGCGCACATCCGGCAGCGCACGGCCCACGATCACGCTCATTGCGTAATCGAGGTAGCTCTTGCGCATCTCTTCTTCGAGGGAAATCGGGATTGTTTCTTTTGCGAATTGATCCATTGGCAGGGCGTGCTCTCAGGCTGTAGTTATACGTGCGGGACAACCGTTCGATTCTAGCATGTCGCAGGGTGCCGCTGCGTAAAACCTTGCCCGCCGACAGAGAGCAGGATCAACAAAAACTGATCGATTCGATAACGCAAATGCATGCCATTTAACTATGTTGCACAAAAACAACGTAGCCTATATGATTCAGTTTCGATTGATCTGGCGCTCTACATGTCGATGATGCCAATGTGGCAAAATGACGAAAAGCTAATTGTACGTTTCACAAGACGCGTGCATGCCGATAGGCAGCCGGAGCTGTGACATTCACCGAAAAGGAACCCATAACATGAACAAGATCTTCGCGCTCGTATTCGCCGCTGCAGCGGCGATGGCGGGCAGCGCAGCGGCGCAAACGCCGACCGCGCCGCCATTCGCGCCCCTGACCACCGATGTCATGGCCAGCACGCCGCACAGCGCCTACGTGCAGGATGCACGCGGCGTCATCGTCCGCAATCCGTTCGGCCTGTGCTGGCGCACCGGCTACTGGACCCCGGCCGATGCGGTGCCAGGCTGCGACCTGCCGATCTGCGTCGAGCCTGAAAAGCTGGTCGACGGCAAGTGCGTGGCGCCTCCGCCACCTCCTCCGCCGCCACCACCGGCTCCGGAGCCAACGCCTGAGCCGGCCCCGGCCGCGCCAGTGCCGACTTCGGAAAAAGTCAGCTACAGCGCCGATGCGTTCTTCGACTTCGACAAGGCCGTGCTCAAGCCGGAAGGCAAGCAGGCTCTGGACGAACTGGCTGCCAACATCCAGGGCGTGAACGTCGAGGTGATCATCGCCGAAGGCCACACCGATTCGATCGGCACCGACCAGTACAACGAAAAGCTGGCCATCCGCCGCGCTGAATCGGTCAAGAAGTACCTGGTCTCGAAAGGCATCGCCGCTGACCGCGTCTATGTCGAAGGCAAGGGCGAGAAGCAGCCTGTGGCCGACAACAAGACCCGCGCCGGCCGCGCCAAGAACCGCCGCGTTGAAATCGAAGTGGTCGGCACGCGCGAAGTGACCAAATAAATAACGCTCCGGCGTCAGGTTAAGAAAACCCCGCTCCGGCGGGGTTTTTTCTTATCTGCGCGCCTTGCTCAACAAGTTTTCCGCTATCATCGCTCCCATGAACGCAGACCCGCACGAAATCGAGAAATTCAGCGAACTGGCCCATCACTGGTGGGACCCCACGTCCGAGTTTCGCCCGCTGCACGACATCAATCCCTTGCGCCTTGAATGGATCAACGCGCGCGCGCCCCTGCACGGCAAGGATGTCATCGACATCGGCTGCGGCGGCGGCATCCTGTCCGAATCGATGGCCAAAAAAGGCGCCCGCGTCACCGGCATCGACCTGTCCAAAA
Source organism: Pseudoduganella sp. GCM10020061 (assembly GCF_042683405.1). Classification (NCBI taxonomy): domain Bacteria; kingdom Pseudomonadati; phylum Pseudomonadota; class Betaproteobacteria; order Burkholderiales; family Oxalobacteraceae; genus Pseudoduganella; species Pseudoduganella sp. GCM10020061. The sequence goes on from NZ_JBHUJS010000002.1 coordinate 599,058, forward strand.
AAGCGCTCAAGGTCGCCGACCTGCACTCGCTGGAATCGGGCATCGAGATGCGCTACAAGCACATCTCGGCCGAGGACATGGCCGCACTGGAGCCGGGCAAGTTCGATGTCGTGACCTGCATGGAAATGCTGGAACACGTGCCAGACCCCGCGTCGATCGTGCGCGCCGCGTCGATGCTGGTCAAGCCGGGTGGCCACGTGTTCTTCTCGACCCTGAACCGCAACCCTAAAGCGTGGCTGTTTGCCGTCATCGGCGCCGAATACATGCTGCGCATGCTGCCCAAGGGCACGCACGACTACGCCAAGTTCATCACGCCGGCCGAACTGTCGCAGTTCATCCGCAACGCCGGGCTGCAGGTCGAAGGCTTCAAGGGCCTGGGCTACAACCCGCTCACGCGCATGTACTCGCTCAACGACGACACCGACGTGAACTACATGGTCGCCTGCACGCGTCCACTCTGATACCTACTGCTCCTGTTTTTGCCATGATCCGTCCACCATTCCCGGCGCCGCGCGCCATCCTGTTCGACCTGGACGGCACCTTGGCCGATACCGCACCGGACCTGGCTGCTGCCGTCAACCTGTTGCGCACCACGCGCGGGCTGGAACCGACGCCGTACGCCATCCTGCGCCCGACCGCATCGGCCGGCGCGCGCGGCATGATCGGCGCGGCCTTCGGCCTGACGCCGGCCGACGAAGGCTACGAGGCACTGCGCCTGGAGTGGTTCGACAACTACCAGAATGCGATGGCAGTCCACAGCACGCTGTTCGATGGCATTCCAGAGCTGCTGAAAGGGATTGTCGATGGCGGCATGGCATGGGGCATCGTCACCAACAAGCCGTCCCGCTTTACCGACCCGCTGGTGGGGATGATTGGCCTGGATCACGCAGGTTGCGTCATCTCGGGCGACACCATGCCGCAACCGAAGCCGCATCCGGGACCGTTGCTGGAAGGCGCGCGCCGCCTTGGGATCGCGCCGGAGCTGTGCTGGTACGTCGGTGACGACCAGCGCGACGTTGAAGCCGGCCGCGCGGCGGGCATGCTGACCGTTGCCTGCACCTGGGGCTACTGCGGCGCCGTCGATCCCGCCACCTGGGGCGCCGACGTCCTGCTCGACACCCCATCGGCCCTGCTCGACCTCCTGCTCTCCACCGCCGGCGCCCTCGCCGCCTGAGCTTCTATCCATAGAGGCACCCGCCGTCATCCCAGCGAGAGCTGGGATCCATACTGAGCATGCAAGGACGTCGTCCATTGCCGTGCTAACACATGCTTACGTTTGAAACAGGCTTGTGCCTACCTGTTTCAGCGGTTCATCGTTAATCTACCCATGCAGCACAAACACTCATGGAGAGAAAAATGGAAACGATCAAAACCGCTAGCCGCATTCACCCACTGATGGCCACCGCAGCCGTATCGGTCATCCTGGTCAGCCTTGTGGGCACCGCCGCGATTACCGGCATGATCCCGTCGTCGAACGCGATCCCGGCGCCGAGCGCCGTGCCGCCGTCCGCGATGGTTGCTGCCGCCGCGCCAGGAATGCAGCCAATGGCCGCGCTGCCGGCCCAGGCCCAATTCCAGCCAGCGCTTGCGCAGGCACAGTTCCAGCCGGTCGCAGCGCCACCCGCTGCGATCCAGTACCAGCCTCCTGGCGCGACCGCACCGGTGACTTACGTTCCGGCCGTCGCAAAGGCTGAGCCGGCGCCGAAGGCGCAGCCGAAGCCGAGGACCCGCACGGTAGAAAAGGTGGTGTACCGCGACCGCTACGTGCAGGCGCCGCAGCGCACCTATGCGCCTGCCCCGGCTCCCGCTCCGGTCGCCAAACAGCCTAACTATATGGCAATGGGCCTCGGCGCCGTAGTTGGCGGCCTGGCCGGCAACCAGATCGGCGACGGCAACGGCCGCAAGGCTGCGACGGTCGCCGGCGTGATCGGCGGCGCGATGCTGGGCAATCACATCGCCAACCGCCAGCAACAGCAGTAATCTGGCGATTGGAGTACAATGTAAGTTCTGCTTGGGGGCGACCTGGTTTCGACGTGGGTTGCAAAGCAGCGCAGGGCATACCGAGGCCTGGTTACCTCGTAAATACACCCAGAAATCAATAACTGCAAACGATAACTCGTACGCACAAGCAGCCTAACGGCCGCTAGCCCTTCACCACCTCGTCCCTGGGGTGGGCTGGCAACAGCATGAAGGGTCATTTACAGGGAATCGCACTTGGCCGGGTCACTTGGTCAAGTGTTAAATCTAAGGTGACTCGTCTTGCCAAAGCGTGCACGTCCGCGTTGTCAAGATTAAATTAAATGGCAGTGCTAAGTATGTAGAACTGTCTGTAGAGTGCTTGCGGACGCGGGTTCAATTCCCGCCGCCTCCACCAATATTCATCGATGTTAAAAGCGCCGTCCATGTGACGGCGTTTTCATTTTCCGCCATCGTTCTTAGTGGCGTTCTTCCGGCCGTACCCCCAGGTTCTGGTTCGCAGGCACTGCAATGTCGATCATCCTCGGTTTCGGCAAGTTCAGGGATGCCATCAGCGTTGCAAAGTCCTCCTTGCTGCGGTGGGCAAGACGGGAGTTGTGCTCCTTCTCCCATCCAATGGTCGACACGGATTGCCCTTTATAGTCATGCCCCGGCCACACCCGCGTCGTATCGGGCAGCTTGAACAGCTTGCCGACCACGCTGTCATACAGCGCCGCCGAGCTGCCGCTCTGGAAATCGGTCCTTCCGCAGCCATCGATCAGCAGGGTATCGCCCGTGAACACATTGCCGCGCCACAGATAGCTGACGCTGCCCGCAGTGTGGCCCGGCGTGTGGATCACCTTGATCTGTTCGTCCTTCCCAAAGCGAATGATGTCGCCGTCGTTCAGTTGCACCTCGGCCGGAGCGATGCCGCAGCCCGCAGGCACGGCCGCTTTCGCGCCAGTTACTTCGCGCAACTTGCCGGCCGCTGTCACATGGTCGGCGTGGGCATGGGTTTCGAGCACGTAGGCAAGTTCGAGTCCCAGCCGCTTCAGATGCGCGAGGTCGCGCTCCCAGTGATGGTCAACGGCATCGATAATGACCGCCGACTTGTCGTCCTCACCGACGAGGATGTAGGTGAAAGTCGAGGATTCGGTATCAAACAACTGGATAGGATTGATGTTCATCGTTCTCTCCTGTGAGCGAGTCGTTTCTCAGGCGGCGGACGCATGACGCGCCGTCATGCGCTCCATCATCTCGAAAATCGCCATGCCGGTGACCATCGCTGCGACAAAGATCAGCGGCTTGGCGCCACCGGACACCAGCGATGCCAATGCAGGGCCAGGACAATAGCCGGCCAGCCCCCAGCCAGCGCCGAAGGCCAGGCCGCCCAGCACAAGTCGCCGGTCGATCTGCGTCGCGGTCGGAAGGCGCATGACGTCGCCGAGAAGCGATTTGTCGCGCTTCGACGCAAACTGGAACGCGATGACGCCTACAAGTATTGCACCAGCCATGACAAAGCCAAGGGATGGATTCCATTGCCCGGCCAGGTCGAGGAAGCCGATTACCTTGGCGGGATCCGTCATGCCGGAGATGATCAGGCCGATGCCAAATACCAGGCCGGCGACGAGCGCGAGGAAGATGTGCATGATGTGCTCCTTAACCAATGAGATGGCGGACGATAAACACGGTAACGAAACCGGCCCCCATGAATGCAGCCGTCGCCACCAGCGAGCGCGGGGACAGCCTGGACAGCCCGCAGACGCCGTGGCCGCTGGTGCAACCCGACCCATACCGCGTGCCGATACCGACTAGTAAGCCTGCCACGATCAGCGTACCCACCCCGGCGTCAACCTGCACCGCGGGAAGCGGTGCAAAGAACACGTACACCAATGGCGACGCCACCAGGCCGAGAAGGAAGGCGACGCGCCACGCAGAGTCACCTTTTGGCCGCTGGAGAAGCCCTCCGAGAATGCCGCTGATACCGGCGATCCTGCCGTTGAACAAAACGAACATGGCTGCTGCCAGCCCGATGATGGCCCCACCAGCCAGTGAGGCCCATGGCGTAAAGCCCGCCCAGTCGATCGTCATGATGTAGCTCCTTCGGGTTGAACACAATAAAGCTGGTACAGCACCTGCATTACAGCCATCGCCTCGTTACTCGCGATGCTGTAGTAAATCTGCTTGCCTTCCCGCCGGGTGGTCACCAGCGCTTCGTCCCGCAGAACGCCGAGCTGCTGCGACAAGGTTGGCTGTTGGATCCCTACGGTGGTTTCCAAGTCACTGACGCACATCGGCCCCTGCGTAAGCTGGCACAACAGCAAGAGACGGTCGGGATTTGCGAGCGCTTTCAGCAGGCCACCGGCTTGCGAAGCAGCGGCACGCATGGCAGCGAGATCAATGTTGGCGGATTCAATCATCGGTGAGGTGAACGAAATTAGAACGTACTCACATTATACCAGAAAATATAATATGCACTTGCATATCGTTCGATAGGACTTGGCTGCACCCCGGCCTCGATGTTGCGTTCATTTGTCGCCGCAGGGAACTAGTACATTCGTACTCCCAGAATCATCCCTACGTCTCATGCCTACCAAGCGTCGTCAAACTAAAGTAACCCAACATCAATTCCGTGCGAACGGAAACAGTTACGTTGAAGGGAACAATCATGACGACAAGCGGCGCACAGATCCTGACGGGCACGACGAGCAACGACATCCTGATCGGCGGCTCCGGAAGTGACACACTCAACGGAGGCGCAGGTAGCGATACCCTCAACGGCGGCTCCGGCAACGACACCTTGATCTACGACGTCGCGACAGGTACGGCGCAAACGAAGGACATCTACACTGGCGGATCAGGCATCGATACGCTGATGCTGCGCTTTACGCTGGAACAATGGCTCAATGCGAGCAATCAAACCCAGATCGCCAACTACCTGGCCCATCTGGCTGCGGTCCGCAATAGCAACACCGGAGAAGTCTCGAACAGCACCAAGAGCGACTTTGTGTTCACGTTTGGCACATCGACGCTGACGATCCAGATGAACGAACTGCTGCGCGTCTTTGTTGATGGCGTAGAGCTCGATCCTGCAGACCAGCTGGTGACGGCCACCAACGACATCGCGGCGGGGACCGAAGAAGGCGCGGCCACCACGATCAACGTGCTGGCCAACGACATGGTGCCCGACCTGGTGAAATCGGTCGCCCTCGCTTCCGGACCGGCACACGGCGTCGCGACGCTGATGAAGCCGAATGCGAACGTGCCCTCCTCCTGGTACTTCAGCTACGTTCCCGATGCCAGCCACCATCAATACCTGTCAAGCGGCCAGAGCGCCACCGATACTTTTACATATACCGTGTGGGATGCGGATGGGGACAGCAGCACCGCAACCGTGACGATCACGATCACCGGTTCGAATGACGGCGTGACCATCACCAGCGCCACCCAGACCGGGGCAGTCGTGGAGGACACCACCGGCACCGCCAGCGGCACGATTACCTTCAACGATATCGATCTCGCAGATAGCCACACCGTATCGTTCAGCTCAACGAGAAGCACAAATCTTGGCAGCTTTTCCCTCGCTGCGGTGAACGAGGCAGCTGGTGCAGCCAACGGCTCGGTGGTTTGGACTTACACGCTGGACAGCGACGCGGCCCAATACTTGGGAGCCGACGAGTCGGTGACAGAAGTTTTCACCGTCCAGGTCGATGACGGCAACGGATCGATCACCACCCAGGACGTGACGATCACGATCACCGGCACAAATGATGTGGTAACGGTCACCTCGAGCGCGCAGTCAGGCGCAGTCACTGAAGACACCACAGCTGAAGCCAACGGCACCATCACATTCGATGACGCGGACCTGACCGACTTGCATTCGGTCAGCTTCGTCGCGGCAGCGACAAACACGACTGCCCTCGGCACGTTCGCACTGGGCGACGTGACTGAAGCTGCCAACACGGTCGGCGGCTCGGTAGGCTGGACCTACACCATCGACGACGCGGCAGCCCAGTACCTGGGCGTGGACGAATTCGCCACTGAAACCTATACGGTGGAAGTCGATGACGGCAACGGATCGACCACCACTCAGGACGTTACGATCACGATCACCGGCACCAATGACGACGTCCTCATCACCTCGGACGTGCAAGCCGGCGGTGTCACCGAAGACACTACCGCCGAAGCCAACGGCACCATTACTTTTGATGATGCCGATCTAACCGACTCGCATTCGGTCAGGTTCGTCGCGGCTGCGGCAAATACGACAGCCCTCGGCACGTTCGCACTGGGCGACGTAACCGAAGCTGCCAACACAGTTGGCGGCTCGGTCGGCTGGACCTACACCATCGACGACGCGGCAGCCCAATACCTGGGCGTTGACGAGTTCGTCACTGAAACCTATACGGTGGAAGTTGATGACGGCAACGGATCGACCACCACCCAAGACGTGACGATCACGATCACCGGCACCAATGACGACGTCCTCATCACCTCGGACGTGCAAGCCGGCGATGTCACCGAAGACACTATCGCGGAAGCCAACGGCACCATTACATTCGACGATGCCGATCTGACCGACTTGCATTCGGTCAGCTTCGTCGCGGCAGCGGCAAATACGACTGCCCTCGGCACGTTCGCACTTGGTGACGTGACTGAAGCTGCCAACACGGTCGGCGGCACAGTCGGCTGGACCTACACGAACGACGACGCGGCAGCCCAGTACCTGGGCGTGGACGAATTCGTCACTGAAACCTATACGGTGGAAGTCGATGACGGCAACGGATCCACCACCACCCAGGACGTGACGATCACGATCACCGGCACCAATGATGTGGTAACGGTCACCTCGGGTGCGCAGTCAGGCGCAGTCACCGAAGACACGGCACCGGCCGCAGCTACCGGGACCATTACATTCGATGACGCGGACCTGACCGACTCGCATTCCGTCAGCTTCGTCGCGGCTGCGGCAAATACGACAGCCCTCGGCACGTTCGCACTTGGCGACGTGACTGAAGCTACCAACACGGTTGGCGGCACGGTCGGCTGGACCTACACGATCGACGACGCGGCAGCCCAGTACCTGGGCGTGGACGAATTCGTCACCGAAACCTATACGGTGGAAGTTGATGACGGCAACGGATCCACCACCACCCAGGACGTGACGATCACGATCACCGGCACCAATGACGACGTCCTCATCACCTCGGACGTGCAAGCCGGCGGTGTCACCGAAGACACTATCGCGGAAGCCAACGGCACCATTACATTCGACGATGCCGACCTGACCGACTTGCATTCAGTCAGCTTCATCGCGGCAGCGACAAACACGACAGCCCTCGGCACGTTCGCACTGGGCGACGTGACTGAAGCTGCCAACACGGTTGGCGGCTCGGTCGGCTGGACCTACACCATCGACGACGCGGCAGCCCAATACCTGGGCGTGGACGAATTCGTCACTGAAACCTATACGGTGGAAGTTGATGACGGCAACGGATCCACCATCACCCAGGACGTGACGATCACGATCACTGGAACCAATGACGACGTCCTCATCACCTCGGACGTGCAAGCCGGCGGCGTCACCGAAGACACCACCGCTGAAGCCAACGGCACAATTACATTCGACGATGCCGACCTGACCGACTCGCATTCGGTCAGCTTCGTCGCGGCAGCGGCGAACACGACAGCCCTCGGCACGTTCGCACTGGGCGACGTGACTGAAGCTGCCAACACCGTTGGCGGCTCGGTCGGCTGGACCTACACGATCGACGACGCGGCAGCCCAGTACCTGGGCGTGGACGAATTCGTCACTGAAACCTATACGGTGGAAGTCGATGACGGCAACGGATCCACCACCACCCAGGACGTGACGATCACGATCACCGGCACCAATGACGACGTCCTCATCACCTCGGACGTGCAAGCCGGCGGCGTCACCGAAGACACTACCGCGGAAGCCAACGGCACCATTACATTCGATGACGCGGACCTGACCGACTCGCATTCCGTCAGCTTCGTCGCGGCTGCGGCAAATACGACAGCCCTCGGCACGTTCGCACTTGGCGACGTGACTGAAGCTACCAACACGGTTGGCGGCACGGTCGGCTGGACCTACACGATCGACGACGCGGCAGCCCAGTACCTGGGCGTGGACGAATTCGTCACTGAAACCTATACGGTGGAAGTCGATGACGGCAACGGATCCACCACCACCCAGGACGTGACGATCACGATCACCGGCACCAATGACGACGTCCTCATCACCTCGGACGTGCAAGCCGGCGGTGTCACCGAAGACACTATCGCGGAAGCCAACGGCACCATTACATTCGACGATGCCGACCTGACCGACTCGCATTCAGTCAGCTTCGTCGCGGCAGCGGCGAACACGACAGCCCTCGGCACGTTCGCACTGGGCGACGTGACTGAAGCTGCCAACACCGTTGGCGGCTCGGTCGGCTGGACCTACACGATCGACGACGCGGCAGCCCAGTACCTGGGCGTGGACGAATTCGTCACTGAAACCTATACGGTGGAAGTCGATGACGGCAACGGATCCACCACCACCCAGGACGTGACGATCACGATCACCGGCACCAATGACGACGTCCTCATCACCTCGGACGTGCAAGCCGGCGGCGTCACCGAAGACACTATCGCGGAAGCCAATGGCACCATTACATTCGACGATGCCGACCTGACCGACTCGCATTCGGTCAGCTTCATCGCGGCTGCGGCAAATACGACAGCCCTCGGCACGTTCGCACTGGGCGACGTGACCGAAGCTGCCAACACGGTTGGCGGCTCGGTCGGCTGGACCTACACGATCGACGACGCGGCAGCCCAATACCTGGGCGTGGACGAATTCGTCACTGAAACCTATACGGTGGAAGTCGATGACGGCAACGGATCGACCACCACCCAGGACGTGACGATCACGATCACCGGCACCAATGACGACGTCCTCATCACCTCGGACGTGCAAGCCGGCAGCGTCACCGAAGACACTATCGCGGAAGCCAACGGCACCATTACATTCGACGACGCCGACCTGACCGACTCGCATTCGGTCAGCTTCGTCGCGGCAGCGACGAACACGACTGCCATCGGCACGTTCGCACTGGGCGATGTGACCGAAGCTGCCAACACGGTTGGCGGCTCGGTCGGCTGGACCTACACCATCGACGACGCGGCAGCCCAATACCTGGGCGTTGACGAGTTCGTCACTGAAACCTATACGGTGGAAGTCGATGATGGCAACGGATCGACCACCACCCAGGACGTGACGATCACGATCACTGGAACCAATGACGACGTCCTCATCACCTCCGCAGCTCAGGCTGGCGAGGTCACTGAAGACACTACCGCGGAAGCCAACGGCACCATTACATTCGACGACGCCGACCTTACCGACTCGCATTCGGTCAGCTTCGTCGCGGCAGCGGCGAACACGACAGCCCTCGGCACGTTCGCACTGGGCGACGTGACTGAAGCTGCCAACACCGTTGGCGGCTCGGTCGGCTGGACCTACACGATCGACGACGCGGCAGCCCAGTACCTGGGCGTGGACGAATTCGTCACTGAAACCTATACGGTGGAAGTCGATGACGGCAACGGATCGACCACCACCCAGGACGTGACGATCACGATCACTGGAACCAATGACGACGTCATCATCTCCGGCGAAGCGCAGGCTGGCGCTGTGGCCGAAGACGGCAACGCTTCGGCCTCCGGGACGATTGATTTCACGGATGCCGACCTGACCGATACGCACACCGCAACGTTTACGGCCAACACCTCCACGCCGTATGGCACCTTCGATCTCGGCGATCCTGCCGACACCGACACCAGCGCAGCCGGAACGCTCGGCTGGACTTATGACATTGACGCCGAAAAGGCCCAGGGACTGGCAGCCGGTCAGGTCATCACCGAGATCTACACCGTTACGATCGGTGACGGCCATGGATCAACTTCGACCAAGGACGTGACAATCACCATCACTGGCGCAAACGACGACGTCGTCATCTCGGGCGAAGTGCAGGCTGGCGCTGTGGTCGAAGGCGGCACCGCTTCGGCCTCCGGGACCATCAATTTCACCGATGCCGACCTGACCGATACGCACACCGCATCGTTCACGGCGAACACCTCCACGCCGTACGGCACCTTCGATCTTGGCGATCCTGCCGACACGGACACCAGCGCAGCCGGAACGCTCGGCTGGACGTATGACATCGACGCCGAAAAGGCACAGGGACTGGCAGCCGGTCAGGTCATCACTGAGATCTACACCGTTACGATCAGTGACGGCCATGGATCGACTTCGACCAAGGACGTGACCATCACCATCACGGGCGTTAACGACGAAGTCGTCATCTCGAGCGAAGTGCAGGCCGGTGCCGTGGTCGAAGACGGCGTCCAGACGGCCGAAGGCACGATCAACTTCAGCGATGCGGACCTGACCGATACGCATACCGCCACCATCACTGCGTCGCCAGCGAATGCACTGGGAACGCTGACGCTCGCAAATCCAGCCGACAGCGCGAACAGTGCCGACGGAACGCTGGACTGGACGTATGAGCTCAATAACACGGCAGCCCAGGCGATCGCCGCCGGAGTCACCGTCACCCAGACCTACACTGTCTCCATCACGGATGGCACCTCAACCGCCACCAAGGACATCACGATCTCGATCACCGGCACCAACGATGCGGTCGTGATCACCTCGACTGCCCAAAGCGGCGCGGTCGCTGAGGACGGCACGGCATCGGCATACGGCACAGTTGAATTCAGCGATCTGGACCTGAGCGACACTCACACGCGTTCATTTACCTCATCCAGCTCGGCTCCTCTGGGGACCTTCGCTCTCGGAGCAGTTGTAGAGAGTGCGTCAACGGAGGCCGGAAGCATCAGCTGGACCTATTCGATCGACAACACCGCCGCGCAAAAACTGGCAGCCGGACAGACGGTGACGGAAACCTATACGGTCGCGGTAGACGACGGACACGGTTCAACACAAACCACCGATGTCGTCGTGACAATCAGCGGCGCGAACGACGTGGTCAGCATGACCTCCGGACCACAATCCGGGACTGCGGCCGAGGACGGCGTGGCACCGGTGGGCGGCACCCTCACCTTTACCGATGCTGACTTGACCGACACACATACCGCTTCATTCACCTCGTCGAACAGCACGGCGCTCGGCGTATTCGCGCTCGATCCGGTCAGTGAATCGGCCACGACAGCTAACGGATCCATTGCTTGGCATTACACCCTGACCAACTCCGCGGCTCAGTATCTCGCTGCGGGACAAAGTGTCGTGGAGAGCTTTACCGTTGCCGTGAAAGATGCGACTGGGTCCACAGCATCACAGGTCGTCACGGTGACGGTTACAGGCACCAACGATGCGCCTACTGTGACCTCGGCAACGAATACTGGCGCAGTAACCGAGGACGGCACGCTGTCGGCAACCGGCACGATCAATTTCACTGACGTCGACCTTACGGATAGCCACACTGCGACTGTTGTGGCACTGTCGAACGCAACATCGCTAGGCACTCTTTCGCTGGGAACGGTGTCGGAATCGCCTGGTGCCGCGTCGGGAACTGTAGGCTGGACCTACAACCTCAACAACTCGGCAGCGCAGTATCTGGCGGCTGGCCAAACCGTGACCGAGAACTATCGGGTCACAATCGACGATGGTAATGGCGGAACGGTGACTCAGGACGTCGCGATCACCATTACGGGAGCTCCAGACACGCCGCTCGGCCTCGCGATCGTCGTCAACAATCTTTCACCAGGCAATAACCTCCCAGGCTCTCCGATTGCGCACTTCGTCGGCAGCGGTGGCAACGGAAGCGGCTACACCTACTCGATGCCTGCGACCAACGGCCTCAGCTTGAGCGGTGCCGACCTGATTGGCACGCTCCAGACAGGGCAGGTGTACACCTTGAACGTGACCTTATCCGATGGATCATCATCGTATCAGGAGCAATTCAACATCATCACTGGCAACAACGATCCTCAAACGCTCAGCGGAGGTGCCGTCGATGATGTGATCTATGCGATGAATAGCGCATCCGGAACCGATATCGTTATCGCCGGCGCCGGTAACGACTGGTTGTTCGGACAGAACGGAAACGATGAGTTGCGTGGGGGAGCGGGCAACGACCAGCTTAGCGGCGGCGCGGCAGCGGATTTGTTCCTGTTCGATAGTGCACTTGATGCCTTGACCAACGTCGATACGATTATCGACTTTGGCGACAGTGGCTCAGATAACGACTACATCGGTTTGATGACCAGCATTTTTGCCGTGTCTTCGGGTGCGGGCGGAACGCTGGCTGCGAGCAATTTTGCCGCTAACGCCGGCGGTATCGCAAGCACGTCGTCGCATCGGATCCTATACGACACCAACACCGGAAACCTGTTTTACGATGCCGACGGAAACGGCGCAGGGGAAAAGATCCTGTTCGCGACGCTGGTCGGCAAGCCTTCAACGCTGGATGCAGGCGACTTTCTCGTCAATCCGCCGCCAAATTGGTAATTTGCCGAAGCGCGCTCCAAGGATAACGGCAACGTTCCCTGCAATGCCTTCATGGCGATTCGGGGAACGCAACGTTCTGTTCTTTTTCCTCGGAGTTACGTACACAGGCTTGGGGCGGAACTCATGTAAATTGGGCAGGCTACTGCGCGATACGCGCGCGGCTTTGCGTTATTAAGTGAAAGGAATTCCAAATGATGCTAAACCGAGTACTCACCGTGGCCGCCCTGGCCGTGGGCGGCATGGTGCTGTCCAAGCAACTCAAGAAAAACCGCGCCTCGGGCGCTGGTTCGTCGGTCATCGAGGCGATCGACGTCAAGGTGCCAGTCAGCACGGCCTACAACCAGTGGACCCAGTTCGAGGAGTTCCCTCGCTTCATGGACAACGTGCATGAAGTGCGCCAGCGCGACGACAAGCACCTGCATTGGCGCGCCGACGTGGCGGGCAAGGAAAAGGAATGGGATGTCGAGATCACGGAACAGATTCCCGACCAGCGTATCGCCTGGCGCAGCATGAGCGGGCCGTACAACGCTGGCGTGGCGACCTTCCACCGCGTCTCCGACGACACCTGCCGCGTAACGCTGCAGATGGACTACGAGCCCGAAACCCTGGCCGAGAAGGCTGGCGATCTGGTGGGTGCGATGCGCATGCAGGTGCGCAGCGACCTCAAGCGCTTCAAGGAGATGCTCGAATCGCGCGGCCACGAAACCGGCGCGTGGCGCGGGACGATCACGCACTGAAGCCCCGCCCCACATCGAAAGCCGCTGCCCAGGCAGCGGTTTTTTTTGGCTGCGGAACCGTCCCCCTGCGCCGGATCGGTCCGCCTACCGGACGGGACATTTGTACTGTAACAAATACTCTTTTCAGCTCATGTGTTGCTGGCGCGCCGGGGATACAGTATCCATACGGGACAAGCCGGCCACACGACCGGCGGCGTCCCACCGGGGAGAGAGGGACAGGCATGCATCCAGGGGACCGCCGCCAGGACTGGGCAACAGCGGAGAAGATCGAAATGGCGCTCAAGACCCGCCGTGCGTTTGACGAGCACACCGCGCAGCGCTTCGTCGAGCTGTCGGGGATTCCCGATGCGCTGGCGCGCAATGTGCTCGCGCGGCCACCCGGCCAGACGCGCAGTGAGCTGATCATGAGTCCCTCGCCGGACGACGCGCGGCGCAAACGGCCCAGGGCGCCCGGCGAAGCGGGGTTCGGGAAGGACTTGCAGCGAAGCGAGGGACAGTTTGGGCCGGAGGGAGGCCGGCGTCGCCAGAACGCTACGTCAGCCTGATGCCGTCATTCAGCGCGGGGTTCCCGGTGAAGTCGCCGCATCGAAGCTCAGTGGGTCCCAGCCTCCGCTGGGACCACGGCTCAGGACGAGGGGCCGGTGTCGGCGGCCTGGGGGTCGACGGCGAGCGCTTCGAGGATCGCCTTGTTGAAGGCCGGGATGTCGTCCGGCTTGCGGCTCGTGATCAGGCGGCCGTCGATCACGACTTCTTCGTCGCTCCATTCGGCGCCCGCGTTGACCAGGTCGCAGCGCAGGGTCGGCCAGCTGGTCAAATGCCTGGAGCGCGCAACGCCCGCATCGATCAGCGGCCATGGCCCGTGGCAGATCGCGGCAATGAGCTTTTGCTCGTCAGCGAACGCCTTGATGAAGGCAATCGACTCGGCCGACTGGCGCAGCTGGTCGGGATTGGCAACGCCGCCCGGCAGTAGCAAGGCATCGTAATCGCCTTCATTCGCCTGCTTGACGTTGAGGTCAACCTTGAACTTGTCGCCGTGGTCCAGATGGTTGAAGCCCTGGATCTCCTGGCCGGCGTCCTTGGGCGAAATGAGTGTCACGCTGGCGCCGTGCTGTTCGAGGAATTCGCGCGGCCTGGTGTACTCCACCTGCTCGACGCCATCCGTCATCAGGACCGCAATGCGCCGGCCGGACAGCCGCTGGCTCTGGTTGTTCGGTTCCATTCGAGTCTCCCTGTGTGGTTCACTGTTGACCACGATTGTAGGGAGCATTGCACGGCTGTGGCGTTCCTTACTCCAGGCCAAGTGCACGCAGGCGCGCGCGCAGGCGGCGCACTTCCAGCAGCAAATCGTCGACCAGTCCGGCCAGTTCTTCGCCCGCCTCGAACCTGCGCTCGATCTCGATGATGCTGCGCGCGCGCCGCAGCGCAGAGCTGCCGAAGCGCCACTGCGTGATGTGCACCTCGGCCTGCTCACCCAGTACGCCGGCTTCCACATGGCGCACCACCCATTCCGGTTCCACAGCGCAGGCGTGCGCAAACTCGTCCAGCCCGAGCATGATCTCGTCGAGCGGCACGCCCTGGACTGCTTTGCCTTGTTCCATCTTCCGCTGTCCCCCCTACTTCCTCGGGTTGAAGGTTGCCAGTCCGCGCGCCATTGCTTCGTACAGTTCGCGCGCCTTGGGCATGTTCGACGGTGGCAGCACGACTTCGAGCACCAGGTACAGGTTGCCCGGAACGCCGCCCGGCAGGCCGCGCCCTTTCAGGCGCAGCTTGCGTCCGGTCTGCGAATTGGCCGGCACATTCACGCTCACGCTGCCCGACGGCGTTTCGACCTCGATGTCGCCACCCAGCGCCGCTTCCCACGGCGCGACCGGCACCGTCTGGTAGACGTCCTTGCCCTCGACGTGGAAGCGCTTGTCCTCGCTGAAGCGGATCTCCAGGTACAGGTCGCCCGGGCCGCCGCTGCCCGGCTGGCCCTGACCCGCCAGCCTCAGCTGCTGCCCGGGAGTCACGCCGGGCGGGATCGCCACCGTGAGCTTGCGGTCCTCCATCGTGATGCGCCCGTTCTCGTGCTTCGGCACGCGCAGGCTGATCGTGTGGCTGGCGCCGGTATAGGCTTCGCGGATGCCGATCGAGATCGATGCATGCAGGTCCTCGCCCCGCATCTGGAAGCCGCGTCCGCCGCCGCGTGCGCCGCGCCCGCGGCCGATGTTGGCGAACAGGTCCGCGAAAAGGTCTTCTCCCCCGCCATCCTGGCCGAAATCGAAGTCGTAGCCCCAGTTGGGCGGCGGACGGAAACCTTCGCCCTGGCGCGGCGCCTGGCCCAGCTCGTCGTAGGCGGCGCGCTTTTCGGGGTCGCCCAGGACGTCGTAGGCTTCGTTCAGTTCCTTGGTCCTGGCATCGGCATCTTTTTCCTTGCTGACGTCGGGATGGTACTTCCGGACCAGCTTGCGGTAGGCCTTCTTGATGTCCTCGGGAGAGGCGTTCTTTTCGACGCCAAGCGTCGAGTAGTAATCCTTATATTCCACGAGCGTCACCCAAGTGTTGGTTTTTTCAATCCTACTCCATTTTTTTGTGCACACAGCACAAGAGAGTGCTAGATTCCGATATGTAATCAGTTACCTTTTTCACAAGGGGATTGCGCAATGGACAAATGGATAAAACGCGGGGCAATAGTAGTCGGTGTGGTGGTACTCGCCGGGGCGGCTGCCGCGGTGACGGGCAAGGTGCTGGGTGAGCGCAAGATGGAGCGCACGCTGGACGTGGCGGTCAAGCCCGTTCCGCTGTACACGGATGCGGCGCATATCGAACAGGGCCGTTACCTGTTCAGTACGCGCGGCTGTGCCGAATGCCATGGCGACAATGCCGCCGGCAAGCTGGTGCTGCAGGACGGCGGCATGCTGGTGGTAGCGCCCAACCTGACCGGGGGCGCCAACAGCGCCACCTCATCCTATTCCGTGGTGGACTGGGTGCGCACGCTGCGCCACGGCGTCAAGCCGAGCGGCAAGCCGGTGGTCATCATGCCGAGTGAAGACTACAACCGGCTCACGGACGAAGATGTGGGCTCGCTGATCAGCTACGTGCGCCAGCTTCCGCCAGTCGACGGCCAGCGCGGAAGGATCGAACTGCCGCTGCCGGTCAAGGCGCTGTACGGATTCGGCGCGATCGAGGATGCGGCCGAGAAGATCGACCACAGCCTGCCGCCTTCGCAGCCCGTGCCGGTCGCGGTGTCGGTGCAGCATGGGGCGTACGTGGCGAATGCCTGCATCGGCTGCCACGGCGCGGGCCTGAGCGGCGGCGCCATCCCCGGCGGTCCGCCGGACTGGCCGGCCGCGGCAAACCTCACGCCCGGCAAGGGCAGTGCGATGAAGCGCTATGAAAATGCAGACGCGTTCGTGGCCATGCTGCGCACCCGCAAGCGCCCGGATGGCACGGCCATCAGCCCGGTGATGCCGTTCGAATCGCTGGCGCGGATGACGGACACCGACATGCGCGCCCTGCACGCCTACCTGCAAACCGTCCCGGCGCGCGAGTTCGGCAACCGCTGACCGCAAAAAAAAGGGGACCGTCCCGCAACGGGACCGTCCCCTATTTTTCCTGACGGGCGATAGCGCTTGGCCGCCCCGGCGCTACGAACCGTCAGCGCAGGCGGCGCACGGACGTGATGGCGCGGTCCAGATCGCCCAGCCTGTCGTAGCGCCCCGGTCCCAGCACGAGGCACTGGCCGCCCATACCTTCGTGCTCGCAGAACTGCCATTCGCCTTCGCTGATCACGATCGAGCTGGCGCGGTCATTGAACCCGAACTCCGACATCGAATGCACATCGCGGTTCAGCGCGATTGCCGAGCCGCTGAAGCCTGCCCCCGTGAACAGTTCCACCGCCGGGCGTCCTGAGCCCGCACCGGGCCCGCCGTACGCAGGCTCGTCGCCATAGCGGTCATTGCGGTCGAAACGGTCCACGCGGCGTGCCGACGACACCCGGCCCGCGAGTCCGCGTCCAAGGTCATTGTGGACGCCCGGCCCGTAGGTCCGGCAGACGCCGCGGAAATTCGCGTCGCTGCACAGCTCCCAGGTGCCGCGCAACACGCGGATCCCGTAGGTACGGTCGTTGAAGCCGATGTAGGTAAAGTCCGGCGTGTCGCGGCCCACGCTTTCGCCGCGTCCGCGCAGGTCGGTCGTGGCGTACAGCTGCAGCACCGAGTCGCGGTCGCGCCGCCCGCCACGCGGCCCGTCGTCGCGGTCACGGCCGACCCGGCGCACCGAGGAAATGCGGTCGTTCATGCCGTCCATGCGGCGGTACTGGCCCGGCTCGAACACGCGGCAGCCGCCACGGAAGCCGGCGTCCATGCACACTTCCCACGCACCCGAGCGGACGATGATTGACGAGGTGCGGTCATTGAAGTTGAAGCGATTCAGGTCCGGCGTGGCTTCCCGCAGGGTCAGCTCGCGTCCGTTGAAATTATCGTGCTCATACAACGTGATTTCAGCCGCTGCCGCCTGGACGGCGGGTAGGCACAGCGCGGCAACCAGTACAGCCTTGAGCGAGCGTGGGAACATGATCGGTCCTTTCTTGTCTAGTACGTTCATTCTGCCAGTTTGCCGACACTGGTGAGCTAATGACTTGTGAAACGTGTAACAAAGTCCTACGGCCAATCCTCAGTTCCACTTCCCCCCTGCCCCGCCCGCGCTGAAGCGTCCCGCCCCCAGCAGCATCACGGCAAGGGCCGCGGCGATAAACATGGCCTGCAATTCGATCGCCCAGCCGCCGGTGTCGTTGAGCCGGGACAGGTCGCGCATGTGCACCAGCGCCACCGCGACCAGCATATTGCCCAGCACGACAAAGGCGGCGGCGCGCGCCCACAGGCCGATGATCAACAGGACCGGGGCGAGTACCTCGCCGACGTAGACCAGATAGGCGATCGCCGTCGGCAGCCCGCGCGACGCCAGCATGCCTTCGATGAAGCCGACGCCATTTTTCAGCTTGGCGATGCCGTGCAGGAGGATCAGCCCACCCAGCGTCACGCGCAGGATCAGTTTGCCCAGGTCGGCCTGGCTGCCGCCGGATACACGTACGGTTTTATTCTTGTTCATCGCTGCTCCTCCAAGGTTGTATCGAAAGCCCAAGCATATACCGGCCCTGCGCGGGCGGGCTCACGCTTCCGCGCCGCCGAACGCGTACACGTCCATCGCCAACACGCCGTACTCGTGGCTGGCGTGCAGCTGCCGCGCCCGGGCCCCTGCGCCAGCGCCCAGCGCCACGAACAAGGGCAGCAGGTGCTCCTCGGTCGGATGGTTGCGGACCGCATGCGGCGCCTCCGCGCGGTACTGGCGCAGCGCCTCCAGGTCGCCGCCCTCGAGCGCGCGCTTCATCCAGTCGCCGAACGCGCGCACCCAGTCGGGCGGCGCGGAGTCGATCGGCTGGCCGCGGAATTCATACAGGTTGTGGGTGAGCGAACCTGAACCGACCACCAGCACGCCCTGGTCGCGCAGCGGCGCCAGCGCGCGGCCCATGCGCTCATGATCGGCCGGAGTCGCGCCGCGCACCACGGACAGCTGCGCTACAGGGATGTCCGCAGAGGGATACATCAGCGTCAGCGGCACCCAGGCGCCATGGTCGAGACCTCGCGTCGCGCTGCGCCCGGCGCTGAAGCCGGCCTGCTCCAGCAGCGCTGCCGCGGCTTGCGCCATGTCCGGCGCGCCCGGCGCCGGGTAACGCATCTCGTACAGCGCCGGCGGGAAGCCGCCGAAATCGTGGATGGTCGCGGGCCGTTCCGCCAAGCTCACGGACGGCTGCCCATTGGTTTCCCAGTGGGCGGAGGCCACCAGGATCGCGGAGGGGCGCGGCAGGCGCGCGCCCAGCTCCGCGAGGAAATGGCGGGCGGGGCTGTCGCTGATCGCGAGCGTAGGCGCACCGTGCGAGATGAACAGGGAAGGCATGCTGGCCATGGTCGCTCCTATCTGAATACCATCACTGTACCGCTTATCGGCCGCCCTCGCTGTGGAGCCGGATTGGCCACTGGAAACGCTTCCGGCAGGTGTCCGGATCATGCGCCAATCCACGCTGCTTTGATACAAAATGCAATACGTTCCGGCGCGGCTGCAGGAACAGCCGAACGGCAACCCGGAGGACAGATGGACTCGTGTGACCGCCGAAAGGATTTCGCGACGGCCGAGAAGATCGACATGGCGCTCAAGACCAAGCGCGCGTTCGATACGCACACCGCGATGCGTTTCCTCACCATCGCAGGTGTGCCGACCCATCTCGCGCGCAACGTGCTGGAACGCCCGTTCGGCTGCACCCGCGCCGACAGCGTGCTGACCGGCCCGCAGGAACGCCGCAAGCGCCGCTAGAGCCGGTCCGGCGATCGCCCGCACGAGCAATTGCATACTCCCCCCCAGTATCTGCGACACGCCGCCCGTGGCAGGTGATACCGGGGGGGTATGCCCCGCAAGATGACGCGGCGGCACATACCCCTCCCCCCACGGTAGAATTGCCGCTTTTGCATGCACGCGCCATGAATCATCCCCCCTACTCCATCGCCCGCGAAGTCCGCGAACTCTGGCACCTCGCCTGGCCGATCCTGATCGGACAGATCGCCACCGTCGGGCTTGGGGTACTGGACGTCGCGATGACCGGCCACGTGAGCGCCACCGAGCTGGCCTCCGTGTCGCTGGGCGCGTCGGTGTGGATGATCGTGGTGGTCACCGTCGTGGGCGCCATGATTTCGATGAACACGCTGGTCGCGCACGAGATGGGCGCGCAGAACCTCGGGCGCGTGCCGCACCTGGTACGCCAGGGCATGTGGAAAGGCCTGGGCATCGGCCTGGCCGCCGTGCTCGGCATGTGGCTCGGCACCCTCGTGTTCGACCACCTGCAGGTATCGCAGGAAGTGCATGACCGCGCCACCGCGTTCGTCCTGATCACCAGCCTGGGCATGCCGGCATTGGGCATGTACCGCGCGCTGTACGGCTACAGCGCCAGCATCAACCAGACCAAGCCGCTGATGGTGATCGCGCTGGGCGGGCTGGCCTTCAACGCCGCATTGAACTGGGTGCTCGTTTTCGGCAACCTGGGCGCACCGCGCCTGGGTGCGATCGGCTGCGCCATCTCGACCGCCCTCGGCATGTGGCTGATGACGCTGGCGATGATCGCCTGGATCCGCATCGGCCGCGCCTACCGCCTGACCTACCCTTTCACGCACTGGGAGTGGCCGTCGTGGGTGGAGATCGCGCCCATGCTGCGCCTTGGCCTGCCGATCGGGATCACCTATTTCGCAGAGGTGAGCGCCTTCGGCATCGTCGGCCTGCTGATCGCGCGCTTTGGCGAAGTGGCGCTGTCGGCGCACCAGATCGCGCTGAACTTTTCCTCGCTCGTGTTCATGGTGCCCATGACCTTCGGGATCGCCATGATCACCCGCGTCGGCCAGGCGCTGGGCGAAGGCGATCCGGTGCGCGCGCGCTTCGTGTCGTGGCTGGGCGTGGGGATGTCGATCGGCTTCGCGCTGGTGTCGGCGCTGTTCATCGCGGTATTCCGCTGGGAGATCGCGCGCGCCTACACCATCGACGCGGGCGTTCAGGCCCTGTGCGTGGAACTGCTGTTGTTCGCCGCCGTGTTCCAGCTGTCGGATGCGACACAGGTGGCCGCCTCCTCGGCGATCCGCGGCTACAAGGTCACGCGCGAGCCGATGATGATCCAGCTGCTGGCGTTCTGGGTGGTGGCGCTGCCGCTCGGGGTCTGGCTGGGGCTCGCGCCGGAATGGATGCCGTTCGCACCGGCCGAAGCGATGGGCGTGCACGGTTTCTGGATCGCGCTGACGGTGGGCCTGACCATCGCGGCGGTGCTGCTGACCTGGGTGCTGGCGCGCCTTGCCCACCGGCGTGCAGCGGCGGTGGCTGCCGGTGCGGGGCTGTCGCCTGGCGTGGGCTGACCTGGGGCGCCCCCGGGTATTTACTGCGCAGTAAGGCCGACTCTGGTATTGTCTCGCGGTTGTTCGGATTAACCCTTGCCGCGAGAATCTTCCATGCGTTTTATCCTTCCCCTCATCGCCGCCCTGGCGTTTGCAGCGCCCGCCTCCGCGGAGCGCCTGACGCTTGACCGCATCCACGGCGACCCAGCGCTTGCCGGTCCCGGCGTGCGCATGCTTAAAGTGTCGCCCGATGGCGCCCGCGTCACGTTCCTGCGCGGCCGCGCCGACAACCAGTACCAGCTGGATTTGTGGGAATACAACCTGAAGGACAAGAGCACCCGCCGCCTGGTCGATTCCAAGGTGCTGGTGCCAAAGGAAACCCTGTCGGACGAGGAAAAGGCGATCCGCGAGCGTAACCGCACCGCCAGCCTGTCGGGCATCCTGTCGTACAGCTGGTCGCCGGACGGCCGCCAGATGCTGGTGCCGATCGCGGGCGACCTGTTCCTGGTCGACGTGGCCAGGCCGGACGCCGCGCGCAAGGTGGCATCGGGCGCCGTGATCGACCCGAAGATTTCGCCCAAGGGCCGTTACGTCTCGTTCGTGCGCAAGCAGAACCTGTACGTGATCGACCTGAAGACCGGCGCCGAGCGCCAGCTCACCACCGACGGCGCGGGCACCATCCACAACGGCGAGGCCGAGTTCATCGCGCAGGAAGAGATGGACCAGGACACCGGCTACTACTGGGCGCCGGACGATTCGGCCATCGCCTACAAGCGCTACGACGAGGCGCCGGTGCCGGTCGTGCGCCGCTTCGAGATCTTCGCCGACCGCACCGACGTGATCGAGCAGCGCTACCCTTCCGCCGGCGACCCGAACGTGCTGGTGGACCTGATGATCGTATCGCCGGAAACCGGCCAGACGCGCAAGATCGACCTGGGCCCGAACCGCGACATCTACCTGGTGCGCGCCGACTGGAGCGCGGACAGCAAGAAGCTGGCCTACCAGGTGCAGTCGCGCGACCAGAAGAAGCTGGACCTGGTGCTGGTCGACGTGGCCACGCTGGCGCAGAAAACCCTGCTGACCGAAACCTCGAAGACCTGGGTCGAGATCCACAACGACCTGCGCTTCCTGAAGTCCCGCCCGGGCTTCATCTGGGCCTCCGAGCGCAGCGGCTACAAGCACCTGTACCTGTACGACATGGACGGCAAGCTGCAGCACCCGATCTCCAGCGGCGCCTGGTACGTGGACGACGTGCTGGCAGTCGACGAGAAGGCCGGCCGCGTGTACGTGGCGTCGAACCGCGACGCGGTCACCGACAAGCAGACCTACGCGCTGTCGCTGGACGGCCGCAATGCCGACAAGCCGGTGCGCCTGACCCGCGCCGACGGCTGGCACGAGTCTTCGTTCTCGCGCAACGGCCAGGTGTTCGTGGACACCTATTCGCATCCGGACACCCCGCCGCAGACGTCGATCCACAAGGCCGACGGCACGCTGGTGCAGTGGGTCGAGCGTAACGAGCTCAATGCGTCCCACCCTTACTTCAAGTACAAGGCAGACCACCTGCCGACCGAATACGGCACCATCAAGGCGAAGGACGGCCAGACCCTGCACTATGCGATGATCAAGCCGGCCAACTTCGACCCGGCCAAGCGCTATCCGGTGTTTGTGCGCATGTACGGCGGCCCGCATTCGCAGTTCGTCCAGCGCAAGTGGGGCAACAACTTCGACCAGTACATGGCGCAGCAGGGCTACGTGGCGTTCCGCATCGATAACCGCGGTTCGGCACGCCGCGAGCGCGTGTTCCAGGACGCGATCTACGGCCAGCTCGGCAAGCACGAGGTGGAAGACCAGCTGGCCGGCATCGACTGGCTGGGGCAGCAAAGCTTCGTCGATGCCAAGCGCGTGGGCGTGTTCGGCTGGAGCTACGGCGGCTTCATGACCCTGCGCATGGCAGCGGCGGCCTCGGACAAGATTGCCGCGGCGGTTTCGGTTGCACCGGTGACCGACTGGGCGCTGTACGACACCCACTACACCGAGCAGTTCGTTGGCGGCACCCCGAAGGACGTGCCGCAGGCGTACGCGCAAAGCGGCGTGTTCGCCCACCTGGACGGCCTGAAGTCGCCGCTGCTGCTGGTACATGGCATGGCGGACGACAACGTCCTGTTCACCAATACCACCAAGCTGATCGACGAGCTGGTGAACCGCGGCGTGCAGTTCGACCTGATGACCTATCCGGGCGCCAAGCACGGCATTTCCGCGCGCGCCGGCCAGCGGCATGTGTACGGCCTGATCGATGCGTTCTTCCGCAAGCACCTGATCGACGCAAAGTAAGCCGTCGTCCCGGCAAAGGCCGGGCACGATGACGAATTCAAACGGGACCTGCGTGGTCCCGTTTTTTCATGGCTGATGACATAATGCGCACATCCCGAACATCGTGCGCCGCCAATGAAATCCTTCCGCCTGATGCAACGCCACCCTTCCGCTGTCCTGATGCTGGTCCAGCTGCTCGGCATGCTGGTCTATCCCTTCCTCGAAGACACCGCTGGCGGAAAGACGGCGTTCAACGTCATCGGGATCATCGTGCTGGTGTTCGCCACGCGCATGGTGCGCCGCACGCCGGGCCACGCCTGGGTCAGCGCCAGCATCGCGCTGCCGGTGATCGTGCTGCTGGGACTGCAGATCTTCTTCAACATGTATTACCTGCTGCCGTTCCAGTCGGTGATGGAAGCGCTGTTCTACTTCTATGCCGCGGGCAGCCTGATCGCGTACATGATGGAAGACCGCGAGGCGACCACCGACGAGCTGTTCGCGGCGGGCGCCACGTTCACGCTGCTGGCCTGGGGCTTCACGCACCTGTTCGTGATGATCGAGGCGATCAGTCCGGGTTCGTTTGCAGCGGCCGTGAATGTGTCGAGCCCGCGCACATGGACGGAGCTGAACTACCTGAGCTTTGCGCTGCTTTCCTCGACGGGGATTGGGGATGTGATTCCGCTGACCTCGTATGCGCGCGCCGTGGCGAGCGTGGAGATGCTGGTGGGAATTATGTACCTGACTGCGGTGGTGACGCGACTGATCGGATTTACGGTGCAGCACTCGAGCACCAAGTAGCGTCGCCGGGATGACGGCGAAAAAAAGGGGCAGCCCGTTCGGACTGCCCCCGTTGCTTACTTAGCGGTTCTTGCCGCGGTTACGCAGCGCATCCTGGGCCTCGCCCAGTTTTTCCTGCGTCTTGCCTTCTACCTGCTTGGAAAGGCCCTTGGCCTGCTGCTCGCTGGAACCAACTGCTTTGCCGACTTCTTCCTGAATCTTGCCGCCGATATCTTTCGCGGCGCCCTTTACCTTGTTCTCATTCATGATGATTACCTCTCTGTGAACGATCAGGGACGTGCCCAATTGCACGCCTTCAGGGCAACTTTAGGCCATGCACTCCCCCCGCTCTGTACGCGAGCTAACGTTAAGAGTACATGGCCTGCCGCGTTACCAGACCCGGACGCGCTGTTCCGGCGCCAGGTACAGCTTCTGGCCCGGCTTCACGTCGAAGGCCTTGTACCACGCGTCGAGGTTGCGCACGGTATAGGTGCGCCATGGACCCGGCGCATGACCATCGGTGACGATCTGGGCGCGCAGCGCCTGTTCGCGCGTCTTGGTACGCCAGGTCTGCGCAAAGCCGCGGAAGAACTCGCGGTCGGCATCCTCGACCGACGCGCCGGACGGCAGCGTGGCGCGGAACGCGTCGTGCGATGCGGCAAGACCTGCCAGGTCGGCCAGGTTTTCGGACAAGGTCAGCTGGCCGTTGAGCGCCAGGTCATCGAAGGCCTTGTAGGCGTCGTACTGCTTGACCAGCGCCTGCGATGCGCTCTTGAAGTGCTCCGCGTCATCCTTGGTCCACCAGTCGCGCAGGCGGCCCCTGGAGTCGAACTGGGCGCCCATGTCGTCGAAGCTATGGCTGATCTCGTGGCCGATGACCGCGCCAATCGCGCCGTAATTGTGCGCATCCGACGCTTTCGGATCGAAGAACGGCGGCTGCAGGATGGCGGCCGGGAAGTTCAGCGCGTTCTGCATCGGCATGTTGATCGCGTTGACCAGGTGCGGCGGCATTGCCCATTCCTTCGGATCGACCTTCCTGCCGAGCTTGGACAGCTCCTGCGCGTAATGGAATTCCTCGGCGCGCATCGCATTGCCCAGCGCGTCGCCCGGCTTGACCGTCAGGCCCGCGTACGACTTCCACTTGTCCGGGTAGCCCACGCCCACGTACAGGGTCTTGAGCTTGGCCTTGGCTTCGGCGCGGGTGGCAGGCGCCATCCAGTCCAGCTTGTCGACGCGCTTGTCGAAGGCGGCGACAATGTTTTTCACCATCTGCTGGATGCGCGCCTTATTCTCGGCGGGGAAGTAGCGGTCCACGTACAGGTGGCCCACCGCTTCGTCGAGGGCCGCGTTGGTGGCGGACAGGCCGCGCTTCCAGCGCACCGACTGCTGCGGCGTGCCGCGCAGGGCACGGCCGGTGAATTCGAACTTCTGGTCCGACATCGCTTTCGGCAGCGTGGAGGCAAAATGGTTCAGCTGGTGGAAGGCCAGCCAGTCCTTCCAGGTGGAGAGGTCTTCGGAGCCGACCAGTCTGGCCGCGCCGGTCATCGCACCCGGATGCCATACGATGAACTTCTTCTGGCCCGACAGGCGCGCCGCCTTGAACAGCGCGTTCCAGTCCATGCCGGGCGCCTTGGCGGCGAAGTCCTTCAGCGTCCACGGGTTGTTGGACTTCTGGATGTTGGCGGAATCCTCGCGCGTGGCGTGCGATTCGGCCAGCTTGCGCTCCAGCTCCATCACCCTGGCGGCGCGCGCAGCCGCATTGTCGTAGCCGGCCAGCGTGAGCATGGCGGCGATGTGTTCCTGGTACTTGGCGCGCAGGCCCGCCATGCGCTCGCTGGTGTCCACATAGTAGGCGCGGTCAGGCATGCCGAGGCCGCCCTGCAGGATGTACGGGGTATACCGGGTCGGCTCGGTCAGGCCCTGGGCGATCCAGATGCCGAACAGGTTCTCGGTGTAGAAGTTGGTGGCGTTCAGCGGGTCCACGTCGGCGCGCAGCGACTGGCCCAGCGCCTGCGTCAGGCCCTTGCGGTCGCGGATCGCGTCGATCTTCGCCAGGACCGGCTTGATCGGCTCGAGCCCCTTGGCTTCGATCGCCGCTTCGTCCATGAAGGTGGCGTAGAAGTCCGCGACCTTGCGCGCTTCGCCCTTGGCGTTCTTGTCGGCCACCAGGCCTTCGATCATCTGGCGGATGCGGTTATTGGTTTCTTCGGCCAGCTGGCCGCCCGCGCCCCAGGCACTCTTGTCGGCCGGGATCTCGGTGTGCTGCAGCCACTCGTGGTTGGCGAACGCGTAGAAGTCGTCGCCGGGCGCAGGCATCGGATAGCGGGTGGCCTGCTCGGGCGCCGGGGCCGGCGCCTGCACGGCTGCCTGGCCGGCCGCCTGGAGTGGCAGCGAAAGGAACGCGCCGCACAGGGCAGCGCAGAGGGCGGTCTTGATGGGTGCTTGCATTCGATGGGTCCCCTTTTACTTGGTTTGGTTATCCCGGCAGCCCGACACCAGCGGGTCGCGCAGTACCGGCATGGTGCACTCTACCCCTGCCGCCTGCCGTGCGCCGCCAAATTGCGACGAACTGCAAAATGCCAGAATGCAATGCCGAAATCGCATGACAGGATGCGTATTGACGGGGCCCGCTAAAAATATCAAAAAAAATGTTCTCGGAACCCTAAAGTTCCCTAAATGGGCGCCGTAAATGAAGGACACGCGGTAATCCGCACACTTTTTCAGCAGGTGACAGCATGACCTCCCAGGACATCCTCTCGATGTACGAAAAAATCGCAGGCATCACCGCCCAGATGGCGGTCGCGGCGCAAGCCGGGGACTGGGACCGCCTGGCCCTGCTGGAAGGCCAGTGCAAGACCCAGGCCGGTGCTGCCGAGGCAGGTGCCCTTGCGCTGACCGGCGAACTGCGCGCCCGCAAGGTTGCCCTGCTCAAGCAGATCATGGCGAACGACCGCGCCGTCCGCGAAGTGACGGAACCCTGGCATGCACGCCTGGCGGCCACCATGGCTGCCCACTGAGCGGCTAGTTCCCGACAAAAAGAGCGCCCAGGTGGCGCTCTTTGACGTTTACCACCCCCTGTTCAGATCACTTTTCCTGCAGCAGGATGGGCAACTCGCGGGTGTAACCCGGCGCGGCCAGCGCCAGCGTGGTCGCGATGCCGCCCACGGTCGTGTAGCTGCCCTGTGCCGTCCCCTTGACCTGGCGCGATTCGACCACCATGCCGTCGAACGCCAGGCTCAGGACCGGACGCTGAAAGGTCCCCGTAACCGTGACCGGAACAGCGGCAGCGGCGCCCTCCTCCTTCATGGTCCCCGTGCCGGTCAGTTGGCCGTTGCTGCCTTCCTGCAGCTTGAAATCGATGCGGATGACGTTCGGGGCGCTGGTCGTTCCGACCCAGTCGCCGGCCACCGAGCGCAAGGTGTCCTCCAGCGAACGATGGATATCCTGTTCGGTGGGGCCGCCACCGCCGCACGACGCGCTCATCAGCGCGGCCAGCACACCTGCCAACATCGGTTTGCGCATTGCCGTCCCCTCTGTATTGATGACCTGACTTTACCGGAGACTGTTGCCAAGCGCTATCGCTATTCGTATGAATACGCAGGAATGAAAAAAGCGCCCGAAGGCGCTTTTTCTGAATTCGGAAGGCGATCGCCAGGTATCTCCGGGCGTCGCCTCTTGCCGGTTGCTTCTCCGGCGTCCTTCGCACACTGCAGGCTACGGACTGCTTCCGGAAACAGGCGTTTCTTCAACGTCGACCTGGTGTCGCGCCACGCCATCTTTGGTGACTGCGGCAGGTCCTCTGTACCGTTAGCGGTCTGGTTAAGACCGATGAATCAAGTATAGCGCAATTTCCGGATGGCGCGTGGAAGCCGGCAAAAGTTCGTGCGCGGAACTAAACCCAGATCAAGTCTCACGCGAATCCACAGCCTCTGACCCGGCACGGCGTCGCCGGGAGCGCCGCCACCACCATCCGCCACCGCCCAGCGCCAGCATGCCGCCGCCGGCCAGCGCGGCCCACACGGGGGTGCCGCCGGCCTCTTCCCGAGCCGGTCTTGCTGCGGCTGGCTTGCGCGGCTGAACCGGCCGGGCCACAGGCCGGGTTCCCTGCATGTCGATGGCATACTGCAGCGCCTTCACCTTTTCCTCCAGGTCGACGATCTGGGCCGACAACTGGGCGTTCGTATAGTCGAGCGCCTGGCAAGCCAGGTCGGGCGGACGCGGGCGCGGCGGCGGCGCCTTCGCCGGCACGGGTTCCGGCTTGCGCTGCGCTTGCGGCGCTGGCACCGGTGCCGGCGCTGGCGCGGCCACCCGCACGGGAGCCGGCGGTACCGGTTGCAGCCACAGCGTCGCCGGACGGATCGACAGCTTGCCGTTTTCGGCCAGGTCGAGGAACAGGTGCAGGTATGCAGCCTCGACCGGCTTGATCGAGGTGATGTGCAGGAATTGCCGGCCGTCGCGCCGCATCACCGACATGTGCAGCGTGTCGATCACGGGCGAGCGGGCAATGTTGGCCCCGCGGTAGACGTCATCGTGGGCGATATAGGCGCGCACCGCCCCGCCCTCGTCCGGCAGCAGCTCGATGTCCGCCACCAGCTGCTGGCCGACGTGCGACTTGACCACGGGTTCGCCCAGCTCGGCGGCGTTCAGCGTGCAAGGCGCGGACAGCGCCAGCGCTGTCAGGATGGGTAGCAGGCGTGAATGGTGCATATGGGAAACATTTTAGCAAGCATTGCAGGCGCACCGCGAGATTTTTGGGCTGTGCATCGTTAACGCGCTTTCGGCTAAACTCTTTAGCAACACACCGACGAGCAGGAGCCGCATGATGGAGTTCAGGAGCGAGAAGGACAGTTTCGGGCCGATCGACGTGCCGGCGCAGCGCCTGTGGGGCGCGCAGACGCAGCGCTCGCTGGGCCATTTCGCGATTTCCTCCGAGCGCATGCCCGAGTCGCTCATCGCGGCCCTGGCCCATGTCAAGCGCGCCGCGGCGGTGGTCAACCGCGACCTCGGCCTGCTCGATCCACAGAAGGCCGACGCCATCGTGCGCGCAGCCGACGAGGTATTGACCGGCCGGCACGGTGACGAGTTTCCGCTGTCGGTATGGCAGACCGGGTCCGGGACCCAGTCGAACATGAACATGAACGAGGTGCTGGCCAACCGCGCCTCCGAACTGCTGGGCGGCGAGCGCGGCGAAGCCCGCCTGCTGCATCCGAACGACGACGTGAACATGGGCCAGTCGTCCAACGACATGTTCCCCACCGCGATGCACGTGGCGGCCGCCCAGGCGGTTGCGAACGATGTACTGCCGGCGCTGGCGCAACTGCGCGGGACGCTGGAGCGCAAGGCGCGCGACTTCACGTCCATCGTCAAGATCGGGCGCACCCATCTGCAGGATGCGACGCCGCTGACGCTCGGACAGGAGTTTTCCGGCTACGTGGCGCAGCTTGAGTTCGCGGAACAGGCCGTGCGCGCGGCGCTGCCGGGCTTGCTGAACCTGGCGGCGGGCGGCACGGCAGTGGGCACGGGATTGAACGCGCATCCCGACTTCGCGCAGCGCATCGCGGCCGAACTGGCGGCGGCCACCGGCCAGAG
Organism: Pseudoduganella sp. GCM10020061; assembly: GCF_042683405.1. Taxonomy (NCBI): domain Bacteria; kingdom Pseudomonadati; phylum Pseudomonadota; class Betaproteobacteria; order Burkholderiales; family Oxalobacteraceae; genus Pseudoduganella; species Pseudoduganella sp. GCM10020061. The sequence goes on from NZ_JBHUJS010000002.1 coordinate 628,874, forward strand.
CTTCCGCACCGCGCCCAACAAATTCATGGCGCTTGCCGGGCACGACGCCATGGTGGCAGCGCACGGCGCGCTAAAGACGCTGGCCACCGCCCTGACCAAGATCGCCAACGACATCCGCTGGATGGCATCCGGCCCGCGCTCCGGCCTGGGCGAGATCACCATCCCGGAAAACGAACCGGGCAGCTCGATCATGCCGGGCAAGGTCAACCCGACCCAGGCCGAAGCGCTGACCATGCTGTGCTGCCAGGTGTTCGGCAACGACGTGGCCATCACGATGGCGGGCGCATCGGGCAACTTCGAGCTGAATGTGTACAAGCCGGTGATCATCCATAACTTCATGCAGAGCGCACGGCTGCTGGCCGACGGGATGCGCTCGTTCGACAAGCACTGCGCCCGCGGCATCGAGCCGAACCGTGCGCGCATCGGCGAACTGATGCAGAAGTCGCTGATGCTGGTGACGGCGCTCGCGCCGCATATCGGCTACGACCGCGCGGCGCAGATCGCCAAGAAGGCACAGCAGGAGGGGACGACGCTGAAAGAGGCCGCGCTGGCGCTCGGCTATGTGACGGCGGACGAGTTCGACGCCTGGGTAGTGCCGTCGGACATGACCCATCCCGCAGTGCGGAGCTGACGGCCGCCCTGAGCCACGGGCGCTACCTGTACACTGTTAGGTATCGTACATTCATCACCCAAGCTCAGGAATAAAATAAATGCAACAAGTCACATTTGAACTGCGCGGCGAATTCGTCGAGCTGAACCAGCTGCTGAAACTGTCGGGACTATGCGACAGCGGCGGCGCCGGCAAGAACATCGTCGCGAGCGGCGAGGTCAAGGTCGACGGCAAGCGCGAGCTGCGCAAGACCGCCAAGATCCGCGCCGGGCAGGTTGTCCAGCTGGGCGACGTGCGCATCAGGGTGGAGGCTCCATAGCCGAGGCTGCTCTGCAGTAATAGCAGGGCTCGCTTGAGTATGGACAAACCGGCAAAAGTGACATGTCGTAACGTGAATACATGATCAATCCGGTTTGAGGTGCCACCATGGAACGCCAGGACCCACAGCAAGTCACGCAGCAGCGCCTGATCGGCGACCTGCGCCTCGTGATCGAGAATGCCGAAGAGCTGCTCAAGAATACGGACAAGTACACGGGACCCGTGTACCAGACGGCCCGCGCCAAGCTGGCACTGGCGCTGAGCGCGGCGACCGAGGAGCTGGCCAGGTTCGAGGACGCGCAGCTCGCCCAGATGATCGCCCGAACGCGCGAAGCGAACGACCTGCACGCCGACAAGACGGGCGAGGAACGCATCCTGCGGGCCTTCCTCAACTGACCCTGGTTGCTTCGGCAATAAAAAAACCGGCCTGGTGGCCGGTTTTTTATTTGCTGCGGTCCGCTCAGGCGGTGGTATTGACCTTGTTCCCCAGGTGCGAAGGCAGGTTGACCGACGGGGTCGACTTGATCGCCTCGATCATCTGGGTTGCCGCTTCCGACTGGATCTGCTGCGCGCGTTTCTGCACCGCGATCGCTACTTCCTGCTTGTTGCCAGTTTCGGCGATGCTCGTTGCGAGCTTTGCAATTCCTCCGACATCCATGATGTCCTCCCAGTTAGCCTTATCACCTCAGGTAACGGCCGGTTTTAGCCCGACTTTAGGGTTCGCGCGAAAAAAATCTGCGCAGCCGTCCCGTGACGACAGCTAGTACGGCATGCGGAAGCGCGTTCCCCGGTAGTTCATCACGGCGGCGGCCGGCAGCAGCTTTTCCAGTACCAGCCCCGGCGCCACTTCCTCCCCTTCCCGGCGCAGGTCCTTATCCACCAGCAGCAGGCGTTCGGACGGCACCGCCGAGTAGATATATCCGCCCAGCGTCACGCGCGGAATGCCCGCGGATATCGAGGACGGCAGCATGGCGAGCGTGGGCAGCGCGTCGTCGGCGCTGGCTTCCGGCTGCGGCGCCTGGACCTGTGGGGCCTGGGGCTGGGGCGCCGGCTGAACCGGGGATGCTTGCGCCAGCACCGGTGCCCGCTCGGGCGGCGGCGCGACCGGCTTCGGAGCCGGGGCGGTTCCCGGCGCGAGCGGCACCGCGGCCGGCGCAGGCGGCATTGGAGGAACCACAGGCGCTGCGGCCAGCGCCACTGGCTGGGCCGGCTCCTGCCCGCCGAGCGAACGCAGGAACGCTGCAGCCCCGCCGGCAAGCAGCAAGGCGGCGCCCAGCGCGATCCACAGCCTTGGGTTGCGCACCGGTGCGGCGGCGGCGGGCGCCGGGCCGGCGGCATCATGGATGCCGGGCGTGCTGCCCAGCTGGCGTTCGGCTTGCGCTTTCTTCAGCGCTTCGAGGATATAGGACATTACTTTCCGTTCCCGGCGGAGGCGAGGCGCGGTTCGCCCACTCCACCCAATTGATTGAGCCGCATGAAAGTACGCGGGCCCGCCAGCCCGTCGGCGGCCAGCTGCTGCCGCTGCTGGAAGGCGCGCACGGCCTCCTGCAGCGGCGCATCGAACGGCTGGCCGGCATGGCGTCCTGCCGCCACGCCCAACTGGGTGGCAAGCTGGTCGACATCCTCGCCGCGGTCGCCGGGCCTGAGGTGCTCGCGGTAAGGGGCGGCGTAGCGCCACAGCGTCGTGAACCGGCCATCCATGCGCGTCGCCAGCTCGCCGGTGGGGACGGTGTGGCGCCGTCCGCCCATCAGCAGCGTGGCCCGCGCCGCATTGAGCGAGACCAGCACCGCATGCCGCGTACCCTGTCCTTCGCGCAGCGTGACGACGGCGGGCCGGTCGAGCGTCCCGAGTTCGAACAGGCCGCCCTTGCCCTGGTAGCAGCGCAGGCCGTGCCCTGCCGCCGCGCCGCAGCCCTCCTCGCCGGCGGGCAGCGGCGTTCCCCACACCTGCACGAGTTCGCGCAAGGCGGCGTCCATGCCGTCGTGGCTGGCCTGCGCAAGACTGGCGGGCGGCGGTGCAGCCGTGCGCACGGCTGCGGGCGCCGCAACCGCCTCCCGGGGAGCGGCCGGGATGACGTTCCATGCCGCCGCCGCGCCCAGGGCCGCCACCGACAGCGCCGCAGCGGCAGCAAGCGGCCAGCGCAACCTGCGCGGCAAGCCTGCATCGCCCGGATGCGCGAACACCTCACGCGCGGCGCGGCGCAGGATGCCCGGCGTTACCTGGGCACTGTTCTCGACGTACGCGCCGAGCAGCGCGCGGTCGCACAGCAGGTTGATCCGGCGCGGCACGCCGCCCGTCAGCCGGTGCGCCAGCGCCAGCACGCCGGGCGGGAACGGGACCGGCCCCGCGAACCCTGCCACGGCCATCCTGTGCTGCACGTACTGCGCCGTCTCCGCCTGCGTGAGCGGTCCGAGGTGATAGCGCGCGATCACGCGCTGCGCCAGCTGCTCGAGCTCCGGGCGCGCCAGCATGTCGCGCAGCTCCGGCTGCCCGATCAGGATGATCTGCAGGAGCTTGCGTTCGTTGGTCTCCAGGTTGGTCAGGAGGCGCAGTTGTTCCAGCACGCCGGCCGACAGGTTCTGCGCCTCATCGATCACCAGCACGTTGTTCAGGCCCGCCGCGTGGCACTCCAGCAGATAGGCGTTGATCGCATCGACGTACGTCTTGATGCTGCCGCCGGCCGGCGCCGCGATGCGGAACTCGTCGCACACTGCCTCCAGCAGTTCCTCGACCGTCAGCTTCGGATTGAACACGTAGGCCAGCCTGCAATGCGCAGGCACCTGCTCGACGAAGCAGCGGCACACGGTGGTCTTGCCCGCGCCGATCTCGCCCGTCAGCAGGACAAATCCGCCACCGCTGCCCACGCCATACAGCAGGTGGGCCAGCGCCTCGCGGTGGCGTTCGCTCATGAACAGGTAGCGCGGATCGGGCGCGATCGAGAACGGCGCGTGCGCCAGCTTGAAGTATTGCTTGTACATGCCTCAGTGTCCGGGGAGTGGCGGCCGCGATTTGGCGCAGTAGATCTTGGATCGGGCCTGGAAGTAGACGATGCGGCTGCCGGGCGCGGACTCCAGCACGGCATGGCGCGACGCGTCCATCTTGCGGTGCCTGACGCCGGCGCTCTTGCGGATGGCCGTGTCCAGTTCGTCCGGCGTGGCGTCCGCGACGGCGGCGATGAAAGCCAGGTCGCCGCTGCCGTCGCTGACCAGCACCTCGCGCACCGGCGAACCCCACAGGGTGGCGTCGGCGCGGAACCAGTACGCCCCGCCCTCGCGCTTGTACGACGGCCCGAAGGCCAGCGTGAAGTAGCGATGGAAGTAGGCGTTGTCGATGTCGTCGCGGCACAGCAGCGCGCTGCCGACCACGGGGCCGAAGGTCGATGGCGCGGCCATTGCCTGCGGGAGGACCCCGGCACAGGCGATGCAGGCGGCGAGCAGGCGGATGGTGCGCATCACCAGCCGGGCTTCCCGGCGCGGCGGCGCGCCTCGACCTGCGCCTGCAGCGGCGCGGGCAGCGATTCGAAATAGCCCGGCACCCGCGTCAAGGCGTCCTCGGTGAGTTCGCGCGCTACGCCATTCACGAGAAAGGCGTACACGGTCGCGCCGTCGGCGTTCGTGTGCGTTCCCATGTACCTGATCATGCGTGCGTCCTCCTGTTTGGCTGCGGGGCCTCGTCCATTATGACACCGCGCGGCGTCCTTTAGCCACCGCCGGGCCGCTCCCGCGCCGCAAATGCGTCGGACAGCCACGGGTCGGCGTCCGGGTGCGGGAACAGGGCGGACATGAAATCGACGAAGCTGCGCACCTTGGCCGGCAGCAGGCGGCGGCTCGGGTACACCAGCGTCACTTCCAGCTTGCCCAGGTGGTGCTCGCGCAGCAGCTGCACCAGCCGGCCGCTGGTCAGGTCATCCTCCAGCGTGAACGAGGGGCGGATCATGATGCCCATTCCGGCCAGCGCCGCCTGGCGCAGCACCGCGCCGTTATTCGATGTCATCCTGCTCCTGATCGGCACGTTCAGCAGCTTGTTCTTCCAGTGCACCGGCCAGGAGTGGCGCAACAGCTCGTAGGAAAAGTTCAGGCAGTCGTGGTCGCTGATCTGCGACGGCTCCGATGGCATGCCGCGCCGCGCGACGTATTCCGGGGACGCCACCAGCACCACCGTGGACAGGGCCAGCTGGCGCGCGATCATGCTGGCGTCAAACTTCTGCAGCCCGATGAAGATGCCGACGTCGTAGCGTCCCTCCACCAGGTCGCTGGCTTCGTCGGAGAGAGTCACGTCCAGCACCACCTCCGGATGCGCCTGCGCGTACTTCGGCAGCAACATGGCCAGTTGCGACTGGCCGAAGCCGGGGTGGCTGTAGATGCGCAGGGTGCCGCTCGGGCGCGCCGCGCTGGACTGGGCCAGTGCATCGGCGTCGTCGATGTCGGCCAGGATCTGCTGCACGCGCTCCAGGTACTTCTGCCCGGTCTCGGTGAGGGACAGCTTGCGCGTGGTGCGGTTCAGCAGGCGCGTGCCGAGGTGCGCCTCCAGGTCGGCCACGCTGCGCGTGACCACGGCGTTCGAGACGTCCAGGGCGTCCGCCGCCCGGGCAAAACTGCCCTGCTCCACCACTTTCGCGAACACGCGCATTGACTGCAGGCGATCCATAAGGCCTCGATTATTCCAAAATCAGCAATTACCCATTGCGATTATTCGTCTTTTTTGCGGACGGCGCAACGCCTACACTGTGTTCATTGCAGTCCAGTACACATCCAACCAAAGAAGGGGAACCATCATGACCGCACGTTACCTGATCGCAGCAGCTACCCTCATCGTCGCCGGCAGCGCGTTTGCAGCCGATGCTCCTGCCACCGCGGGCGCCAACGCCGCAGTGACCGCAGCCGCGGCCTCCAGCGCCACCGCCAATGCGGCCAAGCTCAACCTGCCGGTACTGCAGGCGGCCACCGTGCGCACCCGCGAAGCCGTGCGCGCCGAAGCCATCGAAGCCGTCCGCAACCACAAGACCACGCTGTCCCAGCAGCTGGAAATGACCAAGTAAGCGGCGTCGTACCAGAGCAGCATGCGAAGGGGGCAACAGCCCCCTTTTTGTCGTTCGTCGCCCCTAAACGCAGCTTGGGGTGCTTTTTTGCCAATCCGTCGTTTTGGCAAGGCGGCGCGAACCCGGCAGTTATACGCTATGGCGCATCCTCAACCTCACTATAAAACGACATGAACACGACTCTCAAACTCGCCGCGCTCGCCGCCCTTGTCGCATGCGGTACGATTTCCGCCCTCCCCAGCCAGGCCGACGAACTGCCGAAGAACGCGGTCACCGAGAAGCGCCAGGTCCAGCCGTTCAAATCGATCGAGTCCGCAGGTCCGTTCCGCGTCATCATCCGCGCGCAGGGTCCGCATGGCGTCGAGGTGACGGGCGAGAAGGACAGGCTGCATGAACTCGAGACGGTGGTGGTCGGCGACACGCTGATCGTGCGCGAGAAGCGCCGCGCCGGCTTTCACTTCGGCTTTTCCGTGCGCAGCACGAATGCCGTCGTGACGGTGTCGGCGCCGGTGGTGCGCAGCCTGAAAGTCTCCGGCAGCGGCGACGTGGAACTGGACCAGGTCGCGGGTGAGGCGTTCAGCGTCCACGCCGACGGCCCCGGCGACGTGCGCGTGACGGGCGCCGTGCGCGACCTGGACGTGCGCAGCACCGGATCGGGCGACCTGGACCTGAGCCGCATGCAGGCAGTGAACGCCAATATGCGCATGAGCGGGCCGGGCGACGTCGAAGTCGCCGGCCTGACCGGTGAAGTCTCGCTCGACATGAGCGGCTCGGGCGACCTGTCGGCGACTCGCCTGCGCCTGTCGCGCATCGGCACCCAGGTCCGCGGTCCAGGCAGCGCGCGCCTGGAAGGCAGCAGCCGCGAGATCCGTACCCAGGTCAGCGGCTCGGGCGACCTCGAAGCCTGCGGCCTGGCGGTCGAATCGGCCGAAGTGGCGCTGCGCGGACCGGGCGACGGCTGCCTGGGCGGACGCATCACCAAATTCGATGCGCGCGTGACCGGCTCGGGCGACCTGACCGTGTCCGGGCTGGCCGCGCCGTCGGCTCTGGTGCAGGTGGGCGGCCCCGGCGGCGTCGAACTGGAAGGCAGCATCGCTGCGCTCAAGGTCGACGTGGATGGTTCGGGCGATTTCGAAGGCCGCCAGCTTGCGATCGAATCGGGCACCGTGTACGTGAGCGGTCCGGGCTCGGTGGAACTGGGCACGGTCAGCAAGACGCTGGACGCGACCCTGCGCGGCTCGGGCGGCATGTCCGCCACGCTGGCCTCGGCCAAGCGCGTGGTGCTGAACATGAACGGGCCAGGCGGCGCCACGCTGGACGGCCGCGTCGACAGCATCACGGCCCGCATCAACGGCTCCGGCAGCCTGCAGGCGCGCGGCCTCGAAGCGACCAACTCCGATATCGCCGTGAACGGGCCGGGCACGGCCAACGTCAACAGCCGCGCCAGGGCGGTCGCCGGGAAGTAACAAGAAGGGGACGGTCGCGCATGTCGGGCCGTCCCCGGCTTATTGGTCGCGCAATACCACCCTCATACCTGTTGACAATCTGGTCCGGTCCACCTATAGTCGGGAGCACTTCCTGTAGCGGACCACTTCATCCATGATTGAGTACCTCATTGGCGCCGATGGCGGCGGCACCGGCACGCGCGTGCGGCTGGCGCGCCCCGACGGCGCCGAACTCGCGCTGGGCACGGCGGGACCTTCCGGCCTGTCGCTCGGTATCGCCAGCGCCTGGGCCGCTGTCAATTCGGCCATCGACGCGGCGTTCGCCGCAGCCAATGTGCAACGCCCGGACAACGCGGCCATCGCAGTCGGCGCAGGCCTGGCCGGCGTGCACAACAAACAGCAGGCCGAAGCCTTCACCGCAGCCAATCCTGGCTTTGCCCGCCTCCTGCTCGAAACCGATGCCTTCACCACCCTGCTCGGCGCCCATGGCGGCAAGCCGGGCGCGATCGTGGCGGTCGGCACCGGCAGCGTGGGCGAAGTCCTGCTGCCGACCGGCGAGCGGCGCGAGGTCGGCGGCTGGGGATTCCCCGCCGGCGACGAAGCGGGCGGCTGCTGGCTCGGCCTCAAGGCGGTCGGACACATCGAGCAGGTATTGGACTGCCGCCAGCCGGCGTCCGCATTTGCCAGCGAACTGATTGAAGCATGCGGCGGCGGCCGCGACGGCCTGTTCGCCTGGCTCGCCGCAGCCAACCAGACCGCCTACGCACGCCTGGCGCCGATCGTGATCGCGCACGGCGCCAGCGACGACGTGGCGCACGCCATGCTGCGCGACGCCGGCCGCGAGGTGGAACGCATGGCGCACGCGCTGGATCCGTCGGCCGCGCTGCCGCTGGCCCTGTGCGGCGGCCTTGGCGAGGCGCTGCGGCCATACCTGTCGCCCGCTTTCGCCGCGCGCGCCCGCGCGCCGCAGGGCGATTCCGCCTTTGGCGCGCTGTGCCTGGTGCGCCAGGCCATGGAGGAATGCTGATGGAAGCCCTGACCAGTTTCAAGCCCGACACCGGCAGCGTCACGCCGCTGTATGTGCAGCTTGCCAACCGTATCGCGGAAGGCATCGCGGCCGGCGAGTGGCGCCCGAACGAAGCGCTGCCGTCCGAGCGGACGCTGTGCGAGATGCTGTCGATCTCGCGCGTCACCGCGCGCAAGGCCATCGATGTACTGTGCGACCGCGGCATGCTGACGCGCCGCCACGGTTCCGGCACCTACATCACGCCCAAGCTGGAACAGCCGCTCTCGCGCCTGTCGGGCTTTTCCGAAGAACTCAGCCTGCGCGGCTTTTCGGCCGGCTCGCGCTGGCTGGAGCGCTCCAGCGGCGTGGCCCAGCCGTCCGAGCTGCTGGCGCTGGGCCTGTCGCCCAACACGCCGGTGGCACGCCTGAAGCGCCTGCGCACCGCCGACAATGTGGTGATGGCGATCGAATACAGCGTGATCCCGTCGGCGCACATGCCCGACCCGCGCGCGGTGGACGATTCGCTGTACGGCTACCTGGAAGCGCGCGGCTCGGTGCCGGTGCGCGCGCTGCAGCACATCAAGGCGGTCAACGCGACCGAGGAACAGGCGCGCCTCGCGGGCCTGGAACCCGGCGCCGCCATGCTGCACATTACGCGCGTGAGCTACCTGGAAAGCGGCGCGCCAGTGGAACTGACCCACTCGTACTGCCGCAGCGATTATTACGAATTCGTGGCGGAGTCGCGTCGATGAAGCAAACCATCCAAGGCAATATCCTCACCCCCGACGGCTGGATCGCCGGCGCCCTGCACTGCGACGGCGTGATCGAGCGCATCGAAGGCCAGTCCGCCGATCCGCAGTCGAACGGCCTCGATTACGTGATTCCCGGCTTCGTCGACCTGCACGTGCACGGCGCAGGCGGACGCGACATCATGCAGGGCGCCGACGCCCCGGACGTGGTCGCGGCGATGCACGCGAAGCACGGCACGACCAGCCTGCTGGCCACCACCATGACCGCGCCGCCGCAGGACATCGTCTCCGCGCTGGACGCCGTGGGCGCAGCCATGAAGGCGCCGCGCCCGGGCGCCGCGCGCATCCTCGGCGTGCACCTCGAAGGGCCGTACATCAATCCCGGCAAGCTCGGAGCGCAACCGGCATTCGCGCGCGAAGCGACGATGGCCGAAGTGATGGAGCTGGACCGCCACGCACCGCTGCGGCTGATCACGGTGGCGCCCGAAATGCCCGGGCACCTGGAACTGGTAAAGGCCATCGCCGCCGCCGGCATCCGCGTGCAGATCGGCCATACCACCGGCAGCTACGAGGACGGCGTGGCCGCACTGGAGCACGGCGCGGCCGGCTTCACGCACCTGTTCAATGCCATGAGCGCCCTGCACCACCGCGAGCCCGGCATGGTCGGCGCCGCACTGGCCCACGCGCAGTTCGCCGAGGTGATCCCCGACCTGCTGCACGTGCATCCGGGCGCGATCAAGGCGGCGCTGCGCGCGATCCCGCACCTGTACTGCGTCACCGATTCCACCGCCGCGACCGGCATGCCGGACGGCGACTACATGCTGGGCCGCCAGGTGGTCCACAAGTGCATGGGCGGGGTGCGCCTGCCCGACGGCACCCTGGCCGGCAGCACGCTGACCATGGACCAGGCGCTGCGCAACCTGGTCGGCATCGGCCTGGACCTGGCCGACGCGTCGCGCCGGGTCTCCACCTATGCGGCCGACTATCTCGGCGAGGCCGGCATCGGCCGCCTCGCTTCCGGCGCCCGTGCCGACGTGGTCGTGCTGGGTCGCGACCTGCAAATCAAATCTGTCTTTATCGAAGGAGTGCCGTGTGACCTCAATGATGCTTAAGGAGGCGCTTTCTGCCGCCGATTGTGTGGCTGGCCAGCTGGCCCAGGACGGCGACCGCTACGCGGAACTTGGACGCGTGCTGCGTTCCACCAGTATCGACACCGCGCTGACGATCGCGCGCGGCAGCTCGGACCACGCGTCGAGCTATTGCGCCTACCTGACCATGGCGCGCATGGGCCGCATCGTCGCCTCGCTGCCGATGTCGCTCGTCACGCTGCACAAGGCGCCGCTGGTCACGCGCAACACGCTCACCATCGCGATCTCGCAATCGGGCCAGAGCCCGGACGTGGTCGAGCCGACCCGCTACTTCCGCGAGGGCGGCGCCACCACGGTGGCGCTGGTCAACGACACCACCTCGCCGCTGGCGCAGGCCGCCGAGTGGACCATGCCGCTCCACGCCGGCAAGGAACAGAGCGTGGCCGCGACCAAGAGCTTCATCGCCAGCCTGGTGGCGGGCGCGCGCCTGGTCGCCAACTGGCAGGACGACGCGGAACTCAAGGACGGCCTGGCCGCCCTGCCGGACGCGCTGCGCGTTGCGGCCGGCGCGGACTGGTCGGCGGCGCTGGACGTGCTCACGCCGGCCCGCAACATCATGGTGGTCGGCCGCGGCATCAGCTTCCCGGTCGCGCTGGAAGCGGGCCTGAAGTTCAAGGAGACTTCCGCCCTGCAGGCCGAGGCCTTCAGCGGCGCGGAAATCAAGCACGGCCCGATGGCCCTGATCGAGGAAGGCTACCCGCTGCTGATCTTCGCCACCCGCGGCCCGGCCCAGGCCGGCCTGGTCGAACTGGCCGGCTTCATGCGCGAACGCGGCGCCCGCGTGCTGCTGGCGGCGCCCGCCGACATCGCCGGGCGCGACCTGACGCTGCCGGTGGCCTCCACGCCCGACCTCGACCCGATCGTCGCGATCCAGGCCTTCTATGTGATGGCCGCCAAGCTGGCCGAAGCGCGCGGCATGGACCCGGACCGCCCGCGCCACCTGTCCAAAGTCACCAAGACCAATTAATTCCCCAGTACCGATGACTCCATCCCGCATCCTGGCCGGGCAGCTGATCATGATCCGCTTCCCCGGCACCGAGCTTGACGAGGCCACGGCCGCCTTCCTGCGCGATAACGCCGTGCGCGCCGTATGCCTGTTCCGGCAGAACATGAAGGACCCGGAGCAGCTGTCGCGCCTGACCGCGCAGCTGCGCGAAGTGATGGGCCCGAACGCCCTGATCGCGCTGGACCAGGAAGGCGGCGCCGTGGTGCGCGCCACCTGGGTTCCCCCGCCGCCGGCTGCGATGGCGCTGGGCGCGGTGGGCGACGAATCGCTGGCCCGCCGCACCGGCGCGGCGGTTGCACGGGCGGTGCGTTCGCTCGGCTTCAACTGGAACTTCGCTCCGGTGCTGGACCTGAACAACAACCCGCACAACCCGGTCATCGCCGAGCGCTCCTTCGGCGCCGATCCGGAGCAGGCATCGAAGCTCGCGCTGGCGTGGATGGAAGGCAGCGAGGCCGAAGGCGTGGCCTGCTGCGTCAAGCACTTCCCCGGCCACGGCGACACCAGCGTCGACTCGCACCGCGCGCTGCCCACCGTGGACAAGCCGCTCGACGAGCTGCGCAAGTTCGAGCTGGCGCCGTTCCGCGCCGCGGCGCCCACGGCGGCCGCCATGATGACCGCCCACATCATCTACCCGCAGGTGGACCCCGACCATCCGGCCACCATGTCGCGCCGCATCCTGCATGGGCTGCTGCGCGAGGAATTCGGCTTCCGCGGCGCGATCATCACCGACGGCATGGACATGCTGGCGATCGCCTCCCACTACGGCGTGGGCAATGCCGCGGTGCGCGCCCTGCAGGCCGGCGCCGACATGGTGATGGCGCTCGGCACCCCTGAAACCCAGAACGAGACGCTGGATGCGATCGCCGCTGCGATCGACAACGGCACCCTCGACAGCGAAGAGGTCAACGCCAGCATCGCGCGCATGTCCCAGCTGGCGCAGCGCTACCCGTGCGGCGCGCCGCCCTACATGACCGACAGCGCCGACCGCGAAACGATGAAGGAAGGCTGGCGCCGTGCCCTCACGCTGCGCGGCCGCGCGGCCCGTCCGCCGGCCGGCGCCAGGGTGCGCCTGGTGGCGCGCCAGGATGCGGCCAGCGATGGCGTCTCGGAAGCGGCAGTGCCGGCCGCGCGCATCGCCGAATCGCTGGGCCGCCTGTACCCGGTGGAACTGGTCACCTATGCGGACGCCGAGTCGTTCGACTGGTCCTCGCTGCCGCGCGACGGCAGCTTCACCATGCTGGCCTCCACCTCGCGCCTGCGCTATGGCGAGCGCGCCCGCGCCACCTGGAAGCCGGACCTGCACCTGTGCCTGTGGAACCCGTACCAGGCGCTCGACTTCGACGCCCCGGCCCTGATGACCTACGGCTATGCCGCGCCCGCACTGGACGCGGTGAATGCCTGGCTGTCCGGCGAACTGGAGGCCAAAGGCAAGGTTCCGGTGCCCGGTTTCTGAGCCGTGCATACTCACAAATGGACACAAAATCGGCAACTTACTGCCGGGTTTGTGTGACAATATCGCGTTTCCCGAATATCAGGGGTGTCCGCGCCCACTGCCAGGCAGCAGGAGCGGACGGTCGTCTTCGTATAACTTAAGGATCTTCACAATGTCCAATTTCCGTCTCGCCCGTATCAGCCTGCTGCTGGCCGCTATCGGCCTTTCCGCCGTCCCAGCCGTGCATGCGCAGGACAAGCCAGCCGACGCAAAAGCTGAAGCGCCGAAAGACGCGGTCCGTCCGGAACTGCACAAGCTGCTGGACCCGAAAGTGGTGCAGCCCCTGATGACGGCCAAGAACTACGCCGAAATCAAGAAGCTGATCGACCAGGCCGACGCTTTCCCGAACAAGAACCCGTACGAGACGTACGTGATCGACCGCATGAAGCTGGCGCACGCCTCCTCGACCGGCAACGACGCCGAAGCGATCGCCGCCCTCGAGCGCGTGACCGCGTCCGGCCGCCTGGACAAGAAAGAGCAGGAAACCTTCCTGCAGGCGCTGGGCAACTACTACTTCAACGGCAAGGACTATCCGAAAGCCATCGCGACCTACCAGCGCTTCGGCACCGAGACCGGCAAGCCGGAAGTCGTGCGCACCGCACTGATCCGCGCGCACTACCTGAGCGGCGACTACGCCACCACGGTCAAGATGATGGGCGAAGACCTGGACGCAATGGCCAAGGCGGGCAAGGTTCCGTCGGAAGAAGACCTGCGCCTGTACGCCAGCTCGGCGAACAAGGTCAAGGACAACGCGTCCTACGTAAAGGGCCTGGAGTTGCTGGTCACGCACTACCCGTCCGACGAGCTGTGGGCCGACCTGCTGGGCCGCCTGCAATCGCGCCAGTCGTACGACCTGCGCCTGCAGGCCGACCTGTACCGCCTGCTGAACAGCGTATCGGCAACCATGGGCTCGGACGAGTACGTGGAACTGGCCGAGCTTGACCTGGCCGCCGGCATCCCGACCGAAGCGAAGACCGTGGTGGACGCAGGCTTCAAAGCCGGCATCCTGGGCACCGGCCCGCAGGCAGCCAACCACAAGAAGCTGCGCGACCGCGCCAACAAGGGCGCCGCCGACGACGCCAAGAACATCGCTTCGGGCGAAGCCGGCGCGCACAAGAACAAGGACGGTATCGGCCTGGTCAACCTGGGCTACGCCTATGTCACCATGGGCCAGTTCGACAAGGGTATCGACCTGATCCAGAAGGGTATCGCCAAGGGCACCCGCCGCCAGGAAGACGCCAAGCTGCGCCTGGGCATCGCCTACCTGAAGGCAGGCCGCAAGGATGAAGCGATCAAGGCATTCGAGTCGGTCAAGGGCGACCAGAACCTGAACGACCTGGCACGCTACTGGATCCTCCATGCCAAGCGTCCAGCCGGTGCTGCCGCACCTGCCGCCGGCGCTGAATAAGCCGCCGCGCTGACGCGCGAAAAGGCCGGGAACCGCAAGGTCCCCGGCCTTTTTACTTTGTGTTAGGTAACGAACATCCCGGCGGGAAATTACCAAACATAATCGTTTCACCCAACAGGAGGAAACGATGCCAGCCGCAAGTGAACGTCCAGTACAGCCGCAAGCCTGCCCAGATTATTTCCCATTTGTCGAACCACGCTATGGCGCCCAGGCGCTCCGCCAGCGCGAACGCGGCACCGGTCCGCGCGTACTGGTGATCGACTGTGCCTGCGGCGACGAAGGGCGCGGGATGGCGGCGCTGGCACGCGACCTGTTGCGCCGCGAGGGCGTGCAGGCGACGGTCCTGCGGCTCGGCAGCACGCCAGAGTCCACGGCGGCGCTGGTGCGCAGCTGGGTGTCGGCGCATGGAGTGCTGATCTGCACCCCGGCCTCCGGACTGGAACCGGGCGGCACGCTGGCGCAGGCGATCGACCGGCTCGACTGCAGCGCCGGCCTGTCACGCTTCCCCGACTACCTGGCCGACCGCGTGTACGGCATCGCCGTGTGCGGCAATACCCTGCTGGCGGAAGGCACGCGCCGTGCGCTGGCCGGGCGGCTCGACAGGATGGGATTGGTGGACAGCAGCAGCTTTGCGCAACTGGACCGGCATGCCGGCTACTACGAGCCGGCGCTGGCGGCGGAAACGGTGTGCGCCGACACCGTAGGCTTCGCCGAACAGGTGGAAAACGTGGCGCTGGCGGTATGCCGCGGCGTGCGCGACCTGCGCGCCGGACGCCTGCCGCGGCTGTGCCGCCCGCATCGCGCCCACCACTTCAGCGCCTGAACCGCCGTCCCCGCGAACGCGGGGACGACTTGATCAGATGGCGGTCAGCCCGCCATCGATCGCCAGCTGGTGCCCCGTCACGAACGAGGCATGCTCCGAACACAGCCACAGCACCGCATTCGCCACATCCCGCGTCTCCGCGAAGCGTCCCGCCGGGTGCCGCTTCAGCAGTTCCTGCGCGCGCTGCGGATCGCGTTCGAGCGCGCGCGCCATCGATGGCGTGCGCACCGTGCCCGGGCACACGCTGTTGATGCGGATGCCCGCCCCGGCGTACTCGAGCGCGGCGCTGCGCGTCATGCCAACCACCGCATGCTTGCTGGCCGCGACCAGGGCCTGCCCCGGTGCGCCCACCAGCGCCATGGCCGACGCGGAATTGACGATCGCCCCGCCGCCCTCCTGGCGCAGCATCTGGCGCAACTGGTACTTCATGCACAGCCAGGTCCCTTTTACGTTGAGCGTCATGATGCGGTCGAACGCTTCTTCGTCCGACTCGGACAGCGCGCCGGGCTCGTCCTCGATCCCGGCATTGTTGAACGCAAAATCCAGCCGCCCGTAGGTGGACACCGCCTTGTCGACCAGCGCTTCGACGTCCTGTGCACGGGTCACGTCCGAGCGGACGAACAGCGCCTTGCCGCCCTGCTCGACGATCATTGCCGCGCTGGCGTGGCCGCCATCGACATTGGTATCGGCGATCACCACCACCGCCCCGGCGGCGCCGAAGGCGAGCGCAGTGGCGCGGCCGATCCCGGCCGACCCGCCTGTGACGAGGGCGACCTTGCCCTCAAAGGAAAAGCTGTGTTGCCTGGTTTTGATCATGCGACATCCTGTTTCTTGTTATTCGTGAGGCCATGCATATTGCCAGCATAACCGTCATGATGCCGTGAATCAACAAATTGAAGCGGGATGTGTCAGGGATTTGCCTCACCCGGCAGGGGCAGCAGGCAGGCGTCCACCACTTGCAGGTCGTTGTCCTTGGCGAAGTTGACGACAAAGTGGTAGGCGAGCGGCTCGACGTCGCGCAGCGCCGCGTTGACGACGACGGCCTTGGTGCCGTTCAGCACGGTTGGGCGCACGTAGGCGGAATACTTGAGGTGGGAATTGCGGCCGCCCTTCGCCCCTTCCGGCTGGAAGCAGGACATCACGCCGCACAGGCGCTCGGCCCAGTCGCTCGGGCGGAACTGCCTGCCATTGCTGGTAAGGCCAAGAATGAAGAACTCGTTGGCGGGTTCTTTCTTGATGTCGGCTTGCTCGGCCATAAAAGGACAATGCAGAGGAACGGGAAAGGGGTGCGGGTATTATATCTTATAGAAGAGTTGAGCACCGATAAAAAGCTGCACTGCCGTCATCCCGGCACTGGGATGACGGTAGTGGAAGGCAGGATTATGCGCCGAACCAGGCAGCGCCGGACAGCAGCAGCAGGAGCATCATCCACAGCAGCAAGGCGCGCCACACCAGGCCCACCGTGCTTTGCAGCGAACGCACGTTCGGCTCCTCGCCCGGCAGCACGTCGGTGTCGGCTTCGGAGATGTCCACGGTGGCGGCGTCGGCCGGCAGCGGACGCGCCGCGTTCTCGTTGGGCGTGCCCAGGCGCACGCCCATGGCGCCGCCGCCGGACGCCATCAGGATGCCGACCGATTCGCTCGACCAGCGGCGTGCGAAGTTACGCCAAGCGTAGATCGCGTCCTCGAAGTTGCCCACGACGGCAAACGCCACCGCGGTCAGGCGCACCGGGATCCAGTCCAGCCAGTAGAAGGCCTTGGCCGCGAACTGGCCGAACGCCTCGTTGCGCATGTGTTCCGGTTCGTTCCAGGCGCGCGCCAGGTATTCCGACACACGGTACAGCACGGCCGCGGCAGGCCCGAGCGGCATCAGGAACCAGAAGAACACGCCGAACACGTTGCGGTGCGTGGTAATCAGGGCCTTCTCCACGGCGATGCGCGCGATCTCGCTGGTTTCCATGCCGACCGTGTCGGTTTTGGTCCATTCCGCGAGCAGCGAGCGCGCGGTGTTCTCATCGCCGGCGTTGAGCGCAATCTGGATCGAGGTGAAATAGTGGCTGTAGTGGCGGAAGCCCAGCGTCAGGTAGACCACCAGCACGTTCCACGCGAAGGCCGCGAAGATCAGGTCGTAGTGGATCATGACGGCGTAGATGATCCCGATCGGCAGCACCAGCACCGCCATCATGGCGAACCACGCCATGCGGCCATACAGCGGGTCTCCGGCGTTGAACCACGCTTCCATGCGCGTCGCCAGGCGCTTGATCTCGGCATAGATGGCGTTGTCGGCCCGCAGGGGCTTCAACTGCTCGATCAGGAGCGCGCACAGAATCGAGAGAAAAGTCATTCAATATCCTTGTTGAAACGTAGACGCTACGATAGCAAACTTACGCCCTTTTTAGAATGCTTAGTGCCGCCATCTCCATCCGGGGCCCCGGGCAGCATCAGGCGCGCAGGAGGTGGAACAGGTTGCGCAGCATGCCGGCAGTCGCGCCCCACGTGAAATATGGCCCGAACGGGATCGCGTAGAAGCTGCGCGAACCGCCTTCGGGCAAGGGGAACGACATGCGCTGGTGGTTGGCGCCATCCATCAGGAAGGACAGCGGCACTTCGAAGATCTCCGCCACTTCGTCCTCATCGGGCGTCACCTCGAACGGCGGCGTCACCAGCGCGACGACGGGCGTGACGCAGTAGCCCGTGGCGGTCAGGTAGTCGGGCAGGACGCCGATCACTTCGATGTGCCGGCGGTGCAGCCCGATCTCCTCTTCCGTCTCGCGCAGGGCGGTCTCCACCGGCGAGTCGTCGAACGCTTCGGCGCGTCCGCCCGGGAAGCTGATCTGTCCGGGATGGTCGGTCAGGTGCGCGGTGCGCCTGGTGAGCAGCACGGTGATGCCGTCCGCGCGCTCGACCAGCGGCACCAGCACCGATGCGGGCGTCGGCACGGGCCGGGCGGAAAACTCCAGCTGCGGCTCCGGCTGCCAGCGCGGCGGATCGGCCAGGCGTGCGCGCAGCCATGCAGCGGTCAGCCGTCCGGCCGGCACGGCCGGCTCGCCGGCGATGCCGTCCACCGGTAGCTGCTGCGGATCGAACAGGGGTTTGGCCACGGATACGCCTTGACTGGTAATGAAAAAAAGGGGCACCACAATGGGCGCCCCTTCTCCACGCAACTACTGCCGGAATTACTCGGCGGTAGCAGCAGCGCGGCGGTTTGGCAGCTTCTCTTTGATGCGTGCCGATTTGCCCGAACGCTCGCGCAGGTAGTACAGCTTTGCACGACGTACGTCACCGCGACGCTTCACTTCGATCGAAGCGATCAGCGGGGAGTACAGCTGGAACGTACGCTCGACGCCTTCGCCGGACGAGATCTTACGAACGATGAAGTTCGAGTTCAGGCCACGGTTACGGCGGGCGATGACGACGCCTTCGTACGCCTGTGCACGCTTACGGGTGCCTTCGACGACGTTGACGTTGACGATCACGGTGTCGCCAGGTGCGAAGTCAGGAATCGACTTGCCCAGGCGAGCAATTTCTTCTTGCTCAAGTTGTTGGATCAGATCCATTTTTTAGCTCCATTTGCCATCATGCCGGCGCTCTCCGCCGAAAAAGGCTTTACAAATCTTCCGATATACCTTTTTCGGCTGCCCGGTAGAGGATGGGGTGATACATTTACTGCTTGGTTTCCTGGCTCGCCGCGAGGCTCGCCAAAAACTGTTCGTCCTTCTTGCCGAGCAAGCCCGCTTCGCGCGCCTTCACCAGCAAATCAGGTCGTTTCTTCGCGGTCGCCTCCAGCATTTTCTGGCGGCGCCATTTTTCAATCTCTGCGTGGTTCCCGCCCATCAGGACCGGCGGCACTTCCACGCCTTCGTACACTTCCGGCCGCGTGTAATGCGGCGCATCGAGCAGGCCGTTGACAAAGCTGTCTTCGACCGCGGAGGCCTCGTCGCCCAGCACGCCAGGCAGCTGGCGCACCACCGCGTCCATCAGCGCCATCGCGGGCAGTTCGCCGCCCGACAGCACGAAGTCGCCGAGGCTGATCTCTTCGTCCACCACCCGGTCCAGCAGGCGCTGGTCCACCGCTTCGTAGCGGCCGCACAGCACCACCAGGCCCGGCTCTTCCTTCAGCTGCATCACGCGTTCGTGCGTCAGCGGCTTGCCTTGCGGGGACATGAACACCACGCGCGGCGATGGCAATCCCATGTCGACCTGGCGTTGCTTGGCTGCGGCGATGGTCGCTTCCAGCGGTTTCGCCAGCATCACCATGCCCGGTCCGCCGCCATACGGGCGGTCGTCCACGGTGCGGTGGCGGTCGGTGGTGAAATCGCGCGGATTCCAGATCGACAGCCCCCAGCGCTGCTGCTCGAACGCACGGCGGGTCACGCCCGACTGCGTCAACGCGGCGAACATCTCCGGGAACAAGCTCACGACGTCAAATTGCATCGGGCTTACGCGTTCGCGTTAATAATCGAGTCCCCAGTCCACCGTGATCGTCTTGCCCGCGATATCGACGGTCTTGACGAACTGGTCCACAAACGGGATCAGGCGCTCTTCAGCGCCTTGTTCGACCGGTTGGACCCGCAGGATGGACTGCGCACCGTTATGCATCATGTCGTGCACCCGGCCGAGCTGTTCGCCCTGCAGGTTGACGGCATTCAGTCCGATCAGGTCGGACCAGTAATACTCATCCTCCGGCAATGCCGGGAATTTGCTGCGCGAGACAAACACGCCCGCGCCCTTGAGCGACTCGGCCACGTTGCGGTCGGACAGGCCGACCAGCGTCGTGACGATATCGCCGCCATGCGGCTTGGCGGATCGTGCGGTCACGCTGTGAAGCGACGGCTTGTCCAGCCACCAGTCCTTCACGCTCAACAAGGCATCCGCGTCGTCCGAAAACGGCCTGACCCGGATTCCCCCGGTCACGCCGAATGCGCCAGACACGAAACCAACCTGTACCAGGTCGCCAGGGATCTCCCCGGTTGATGCCTTATCGGTCAAGCTTACGCCTTGCTGAAATTAAGCAGCAGGCTTTTGCTGGGCTACCAGGCGAGCGACGGTCGGCGACAGTTGTGCGCCAACGCCTTGCCAGTGAGCCAGACGGTCTGCAGCGATACGCAGCGGAGCTTCAGCACCGGAAGCCATCGGGTTGTAGAAGCCGATGCGCTCGATGAAGCGACCATCGCGACGGTTGCGCGAGTCGGTTGCGACGATGTTGAAGAATGGGCGCTTCTTTGCGCCTCCACGTGCCAGACGAATAACGACCATAATAATTCCAAAAAGTTAGCGAAGCGGAAAAAGCCGACTATTATAACGCGATTGGCCGCACAGCAGCAAGCAATGCGTACAACAGTCGCGCCTTCGGGTCAATTGAGCATTATCGCGCACCCTGTCCGCTGCCGCAAGCCGGGGCTGTCCCCGCAGGGGACTGTCCCGTGATCTTTTGCCAGCACATCGGAATCCTCTGATCAGCTCTAAGATCAGGGACGGTCCCCGATGGGGGAATCCTCTGTTCAGCTTAAAGATCAGGGACGGTCCCCGATGGGGGAATCCTCTGATCAGCTTAAAGATCAGGGGACGGTCCCCGATGGGGACAGTCCCCCTGTAAATGCTGCGGAAACGCGCGTTTTAGCGGATACTCCATCGTTTCCCGATCTCAACAGCACGACGATGCCCGCTCACAAAAACAAAACCCTCGCCACCGCCCTCGCCCTGCTGCTCGGCGGCTTCGGCGCCCACCGCTTCTACCTGCGTCCCGGCCCGGACAAGCTGGGCCTGCTCCACCTGATGAGCGTGCCCCTGTGCGGCATCATCTACGGCATGGCGCCGGAGACGGACTGGTTCTTCAAGATCCTGCCGCTGCTGGTGTCCTATATCGCCGGTTTCATCGAAGGCTTCGTGATCGGCCTCAAGCCGGACGAGCAGTTCGATGCCCAGTACAACGCCGGCTCGGGCAAGCAGACGGAATCGCGCTGGTTCCTGGCCGTGGTTCTGGTGACCATGATGCTGACCGCCGGCACGCTTGCCATCGCCACGCTGGCCCGCCTGTTTGACCTGCTCTACACTGGCGGCGCATACGGCTGAACTCGCTTCTTCACGAAGGAACCACATGGACATCTACGGCACCGCAGGCGACGACCTGCTGGAACGGCTCGCTCCTCCCGGCATCCACATCGATGTCAGGCTGTGGGGCGGCGCGGGCAACGACACCATCCGGGTCAATCGCTCGACTGCCATTGGCGAAGCGGGCAACGACACGATCGTGAGCCTGGACGACCCCGCCGTCACCGGCGGCGGCATCGCGAGCGCGGCCTACTGGAATTCTCCGGCGGGCATCGTCGCGGACCTGGCCGCGGGCACGGTGCAGGATGGCTTCGGCACGGTCGATACGCTGCAAGGCATCCGCTCGGTGATGGATTCGGGGCACGGCGACCTCATCACCGGCAGCACGCGCGACGAGCAGTTCTGGCTCAGCGCCGGCAATGACACGGTCATCGGCGGCGGCGGCAACGACACGGTATTCCTGAATATGCGCTCCTCGGAGGCGACGACCTCCTTCCATCTCGCGACCGGCACGGTGACCATCACCAAGCACACCGTGGCAGGCGACAACGGCACCGTCACCCTGAGCGGGATCTCCAGCATCCAGTTCTACAACGACTTCAGTACCGCGTCCCTCAGCGGCACCAGCGTCGCGGGCGACATAGTGTTCGCTGGCGGCAAGGGCAGCGACGTCGTCTTCAGCGGCGCCGGCAACGACATGATCAATGGCGGCGACAGCATCGACACCGTGGCCTACGCCGGCAACCGGGCCGGCTACACGGTGACCCGCGGCGAAACCGGCCTGCTGGTTGCGGGCGCCGAGGGCAGCGACACGCTGACCAACGTCGAGCGCCTGATGTTTGCCGACCGCAGCATCGCCTTCGACCTGGACGGCGCGGCCGGCCGGGCTTACCGCATGTACCAGGCCGTGTTCGACCGCGATCCCGATCTCGGGGGCATGGGCTTCTGGCTCAAGATGCTGGACAACGGCGTCTCGCTGACGGCGGTGGCGCAGGGCTTCGTCGATTCGGCGGAATTCGACGCGCTGTATGGCGCTTCGGCGACCAGTACGCAGATCGTCACGCGCCTGTACACGCATGTGTTCAACAGCGCGGCCGATACGGCCGGCATCGCGTTCTGGGCCGGGGAGCTGGATGCGGGGCGCATGACGCTGGGCAGCCTCGTGCAGGGCCTGGCCGAATCGCAGGGGAATACGGTCGACCTGGTGGGCGTGACGCAGAACGGCGTGGATTTCGTTCCGTACGGGTAAAGCTGCACGCCCGGCCTGGGCGGAAGGATGGCGGAATCGGTCAAGATATGGCCGATTCCGCCATTTTTTTATGGGAGGACGCCGGGCGCCGGTTGCCGGGTGGCGGAATCGGTCATTTCATGGCCGATTCCGCCATGTTTTGCACGAAAAAAACCGGGGACGGTCCCTGGAGAACAGTCCCCGGCGTTCCTGCGCGGCGTGGCGGATCAGTGGCGCGGCTTGTTCAGGTCGTCGCGCATGCGGGAAGTGCGCTGCTCGCGCGTCTCCATCATGCGGGCCGACTGGCCGGAATTGGGCGGAACGCCAAGCTGCAGGTTGCTGGCCCAGCTCTCCCCTGCGCGCATCATGATCGGGGCCGGCAACGCATCGACGGCGGCCGGATCGATCCACGGGGCGATGTGCTGCAGCACCAGCTTGACGCGCGGACGGATGGCCGCTTCGCCGATCCTGCCGCGCTGGCCCCAGCGCACGATCACCTGGTCGGCGGTGGCGCCGTCCGGAACCGGGTCGGAGTACGCGATATCGTATTGCACGCCGTGGCGGTAGCTCATCATGAACTCCTCGAACAGCATCGCCAGGTCTTCGCGCGAGTTGTTGTTCCCGGCGCGCGAGTACGAATACTCGTCGTTCGCGCGGTCCGCTGAGAGGAACGCGCCGACCTGCGCCGCGGTATAGCCGCGCTGGGTGTCGGTCGGCGTGGCGCCCCAGAACATCACCTGGGCCAGCCCGAACATCTGGCTCGAGGTCAGCGGGAACTGCTGCGCGAGGCGGTCGGACGGCAGCGTCGAGTTGACGCGCGGCGCCACGTTGCCCCACACGGACTGGCCGCTGTTCAGGTTGCGGTTGGCGGGCGGAACGAAGTCGGAGGCATGTCCCAGCTCGTGGTACAGCAGGCGGCCCAGCCAGTGCACCAGTTCGCCGACCGGACGCGTCTGGCGTTCGGCGATCGGGAAACTGCCGCGCCCCGCCGCATTGTTCTTCACCGGACGGCCGAGGGAGCTGAAACTGAGCAGGTCGTCGTAGGCGAGGCGGTAGTCCGGCACTTCGGTCACGATGTCGCGCTGGGCAGGCGTCAGCCACAGGTTGTTGGCATCCAGGTAGATCGCGCCGGTGGCAGCCGTGTACATGCTCGGACGCACGTGCGAGCCGATCACGATGGCGGTGGTGCCCGCGAACAGCCGCTTGAAGTCGTCGTGCGGGTCCTGGGTCAGCAGGAACTGCTCGAAGTTGGCGCCCAGGTAGTCGTGCGAGACCAGCACGCGGCTCATGATCTGCGCCACGGTGGGCACGCCGCCCGCCCCTGCTTCGGACTGCAGCAGCGGCAGCTTGGAGATGGGGCACAGGTTGTTCTGCGAATCGCTGGTGTAGTACAGCGCGGCGCTGTAGGCGCAGCCTTGCAGCACGCTGGCGTAGGCGCCCGTGGACCGGTACGGATACACGCGCGCGGCGTTCTCGAAGATCGGGTTGTTCGGCTTTGTGGGCGCGGCTTCGACGTTGATCGTCACGTCGTCGGCATCCTGGGCCCCGCTGCTGGTGGCCAGGGTGGCGCGGAACTTGAGCGCTGTGTCGGCGCCGACGACGGGCGCGCGGAACATCAGGACGTTGGCCGTGCTGGTATCGAGCACGACATTGGGTCCGGACACCTGCGTCCAGGTCACGCTGGCGGCGGTCTCGCCGTTGCGCAGGACCGGCCAGGCACGCACCGAGGTGTCGGTCCCGCCGCGCACCGCGTGGTCCGCGCGGACCGTCACATAGCTGGCGGCGGGAGCGTCGGTGACCGTGATGTCGGCCGTGGCCGAATCGGTGCGTCCGTCGATGTAGCGCGCGTCGGCGCGCATGCGGATCACGCCCGGCGCGCTCGCTTCCAGCGCGATGGTCGGGTTGCGGGTGGCGACCATCTCGGCGGACGGGCCACTGACCTGGGTCCAGACGACTTCCGCGAACATGCCGCCGCAGCCGAGCACGCTGACGCTGGCCGTCTTGCCGGCCGGGACCGTGGCATCGGCAACCACCTGCATCGGGCACGAGGCGACCGGCGGCGGCGCAGGCGCCGGTGCGGGGGCCGGCGCAGCGCTTCCGCCACCGCCGCCGCCGCAGGCGGAGAGCAGCATCGCCAGCGCGATCGCGGCTGGCTTGAGATCCGGACGGGGTGAGGACACGGCAAATCCTTTCACACTGCAACGATGGGAAAACGGCTCAGTTCGGCTGATTATAGTACGGTGCCCCAGGCAAACGATGCACCTCAAGACAGTCGGGACACATTCTTGCGCCCCGCGCGGTTGTTGCAGAACGGTGATGCCCGATTGATAATTGATAGTTTCCCTTTGACATGGGAATCCCCGATCAACACAATGGACGGGTTAACCACTCAGAATGACCCACACCTATGGACTACCACGGCACCGAGGGCAACGACGACCTTGACCAGACGGCCCTTGGCCTGTCGCCAGGGTCGAACATCTTTGGCGGCGGCGGCGCGGACACGATCCGGATCGCCATCGGCAACGCGGTCGGCGGCGCCGGCAACGACAACATCATCGGCCAGGGCGACTACGCCACCGCCGCATATTGGGGCTCGCCGTCGGGCGTCGTGATCGACCTCGTGACCGGCATCGCGCAGGACGGCTATGGCAGCGTCGACACGCTGCAGAACATCCGCGTGCTGCAGGACTCCGGCCACAGCGACCGCATCACCGGCAGCGCGGCCAACGAAGACTTCTGGCTCAGCTGGGGCAGCGATACGCTCATCGGCGGCGGCGGCGCCGACACGGTCAACCTGTACAACGTCAAGTCGAGCGAAGTGACGATCACGTACGACATGGCGAGCGACACCTTCACCCTGGTCAAGAACACGGCGGCCGGCGACAAGGGCACCACCACGCTGACCGGCATTTCGCGCATCGTCTTCAATGGCCCGCAGTCGGACAACACGGTTGTCAGCCGCGACATGTACGACTACAGCGACGGCTTCCTGCGCGCGCGCACTGCCCTGCCCTCCTTCGATATGAACAAGGTGCAGCAGATGCGCAGCGGCGACTTCAACCGCGACGGCAAGACCGACATCCTGGTCGTGCGCGCCAACCCGGACTTGGGCCTGACCGCCGAGCCGCTGCAGGTGCTGCTCGGCGACGGTGCAGGCGGCTTCACCGACCAGACTGCGTCGGTATTCGCAGGTGGCGTGATCCCGAAGGTGAATTACGTACCGCGTATCTTCACGGCCGACTTCAACAAGGATGGCGTGGCCGACATCTTCAACCCTGACTTCGGCTATGACGCGCCGCCATTCCCAGGCGGCCAGAACTCGCTGTACCTGTCGAACCCGGCCACGGGCCTGCTGGAAAACGCCACCGCATCGCTGCCGCAGGCGCTGCTGCAAAGCCACGGCACCTCGATCGGCGACGTCAACCGCGACGGCTTCCCTGACCTGCTGGTCAATGCGCTGAACACCGGAAGCGGTGGCGGCAACCTGTTGATGATCAACGACGGCACCGGACACTTCGTCAACAGCCCGTCGCTGCTGCCGGCATCGCTGCGCCCTGCCGGCTATGCCGCCGGCTACACGTGGTCGATGCTGCGCGACCTGAACAACGACGGCTATGACGACATCGTGCTGGGCACCTGGGACGCGAACGGCGGCCCGAGCCTGGTCGTGCTCAACGACGGCAAGGGCAGCTTTGCCAGCGCCACCCCGATCGCGCTGCCGGCAACGGGCCTGGACCGCCAGGTGGTGATCGGCATCGAGACCATCGACCTGAACGGCGACAACCTGCCGGACCTGGTCGTCTCGGCCACCAACGGCGGCTCGCACGCCGAGTTCTACAAGGTGCCTTACCTGCAGCTGCTGGTCAACGAGGGGAACGGCGTGTTCCGCGATGAGACGGCGACGCGCCTGCCGCAGAGCATGGAAATCAACTCCAGTTCAGCCAACTGGTACCTGTCGGCCACGGCCGTCGACCTGAATGGCGACGGCTTCCAGGACATCGTTGCCGACGGCACCGCCTCGGCGACATCCAAAGTCTTCATGAACGACGGCCACGGCAATTTCACGCCAGGCTGGGAAAGCGGCGGCTACAGCCACATCCTGGCAGTGGACGTGAACGGCGATGGCAAGATGGACCTGGTGGAGTCCTCGATTAACGGCGGCTACAGCGTGCTGATGAACGCCTTCCCGAACCGCGTCCCCGGCTCCGGCGTGTACCACGCCGGTGACGCTGGCGAACGTATCGCGGGCGGCAGTGCGGCGGAGACGATCCACAGCGGCAAGGGCAACGACGCCATCGATGGGGGCGCCGGCACCGACAAGGTGGTCTACACGGGCAACCGGGCGGACTACAGCGTCACGAAAAGCGCTGGCGGCTTCACCGTCAACGGCGCGCTCGGCACCGACACGCTAACCGGTGTGGAGCGCCTGGTGTTCGGCGACCGCGCGGTGGCGCTGGACATCGACGGCATCGGTGGCCAGGCCTACCGCATCTACCAGGCTGCGTTCGACCGCACGCCGGACACGCCGGGCCTGGGCTTCTGGATGGCCATGATGGATCGCGGCACCTCGCTGATCGCGGTGGCGCAGGGCTTCGTGCAGTCGAATGAATTCAAGGACGTGTACGGCGCGGCGCCGAGCAACCTGGAAATCGTCTCGCGGCTGTACCAGAACATCCTGAACCGTCCGGGCGAAGCTGCGGGCATCGAATTCTGGACCGGTGTGCTGGACCGCGGCCAGACCACGATCGCCGATGTGCTGGCAGGGTTCAGCGAATCGAACGAGAACAAGGTCAACCTGGTGGGCGTCACCCAGAACGGCGTGGACTACGATCCGTTCGGCTGAACATCGTCCGGACGAAAAAAAAGCAGCCGGAAGGCTGCCTTTTTTGTTGGGGTCGCGCGGATCAGAACTGGTCTTCGGACAGGGCCAGCACGCCCGCGCTGCCGTCGACGATGGCGCTGCGCAGGCCGGACGCCTGCGACAGGAAGTGGTCCGCGAAGAAGCGCGCGGTGGCGATCTTGGCCTTGTAGAACGATGCATCGCCTTCGCCCGCATCCAGCTTCTGCTGCGCGATCAGCGCGGCGCGCGCCATCTGCCAGCCGCCCAGCACGATGCCGGCCAGCTTCAGGTACAGCACGCTGCCCGAGAACACCGCCTTGATGTCCGACTTGACGTTGGCGACCACGAAGTCCACCACCGCCTCCAGCGCGGCGCTGCCTTGCGACAGCTGCGCGTGGATCGCCTTCAGGTCGGCGCCCTGCGCGTCCGACAGCTGCGCTTCGGTCGCGCGCACCTGCGCCAGGATGGCCTTGGCGGTGGCGCCGCCGTCGCGCACGGTCTTGCGGCCGACCAGGTCGTTGGCCTGGATCGCGGTGGTGCCTTCGTAGATTGAGAGGATCTTCGAATCGCGGTAGTGCTGCGCCGCGCCCGTCTCTTCGATGAAGCCCATGCCGCCGTGCACCTGCACGCCATCGCGGGTGACGTTCTCGCTCATCTCAGTGGACCAGCCCTTGATCACCGGGACCAGGTACTCGTACACGGCCAGGTTGGCCTTGCGGGTCGCTTCGTCCGGATGGCTGTGGGCGATGTCGCTGATGCCCGCGCCGACGTAGGCCAGCGCGCGCGCCGCCTCGACCTGCGAGCGCATCGACATGAGCATGCGGCGCACGTCAGGGTGGTGGATGATCGACACCGGACCTGCGGAACCGGCCAGGTCGCGCGACTGGATGCGGTCCTTGGCGAAGGCCACCGCCTGCTGGTACGAACGCTCGGCCAGGCCGATGCCCTGCATGCCGACGCCGAAGCGGGCCGCGTTCATCATGATGAACATGTACTCCAGGCCTCGGTTCTCTTCGCCCACCAGGGTGCCGATCGCGCCGCCGTGGTCGCCGAACTGCAGCACGGCGGTCGGGCTGGCCTTGATGCCCAGCTTATGCTCGATCGAGACGCAGTGCGCGTCGTTGCGCGCGCCCAGCGAGCCGTCCGCGTTTACCAGGAACTTCGGCACGATGAACAGCGAGATGCCCTTCACGCCCGGAGGCGCATCCGGCGTGCGCGCCAGCACCAGGTGGATGATGTTCTCGGCCATGTCGTGCTCACCGTAGGTGATGAAGATCTTGGTGCCGAAAATCTTGTAGGTGCCATCGCCCTGCGGCTCGGCGCGGGTGCGCACGGCGGCCAGGTCGGAGCCGGCCTGCGGCTCGGTCAGGTTCATGGTGCCGGTCCACTTGCCGGTGATGAGCGGCTCGAGGTAGGTGGCCTTCTGCTCGTCCGAGCCGGCGGTCAGCAGCGCTTCGATGGCGCCGTCGGTCAGCAGCGCGACCAGCGCGAACGACAGGTTGGCGGCGTTGACCATTTCGGTGCAAGGGGTGTGCACCAGCTTCGGCAGGCCCTGGCCGCCGAATTCGACCGGGTGCTGCACGCCCTGCCAGCCGGCTTCGACGAAGCCCTTGAACGCTTCCTTGAAGCCTTTCGAGGTATAGACGTTCCCGTCCTTCCAGAAGCTCGGCTCCTTGTCGGCGGCGTGGTTCAGCGGGGCGACCACGTTGGCGCAGAACTTCGCGTTCTCTTCCAGAACCGCTTCGACGGTGTCGACGGTGGCGTCTTCGCAGCCGGGCAGCTGGTTGATGGTGGACAGGCCAGCCAGTTCGTTCAGCACGAACATCATGTCCTTCAGGGGGGCTTGGTACGTCATTTTTTCGGGTCTCCTCAATGCGGCATTCCCGCAAAGTCCGGGGACGGTCCAGTAGGGACAGTCCCCAACCGTGCGGGAATGGCGGGGGTGCTTTGACTTTTACTATTACAGGGCTTTGACCAGCTCCGGGACGATCTCAAACAGGTCGCCCACGATGCCGTAGTCGGCCACCGAGAAGATCGGCGCCTCAGGATCCTTGTTGATCGCGACGATGGTCTTGGAGTCCTTCATGCCGGCCAGGTGCTGGATCGCGCCGGAGATGCCGACGGCGATGTACAGGTTCGGCGCGACGATCTTGCCGGTCTGGCCGACCTGCCAGTCGTTCGGCACGAAGCCCGCGTCGACCGCGGCGCGCGATGCGCCCATGGCCGCGCCCAGCTTGTCCGCCAGCGGTTCCAGGACCTTGAAGTTTTCCGCCGAGCCGATGCCACGGCCGCCGGAAACGATGACCTTGGCTGCGGTCAGCTCCGGACGGTCCGACTTGGCCACTTCGCGGCCGACAAACGAGGACTTGCCCGAATCGGCGACGGCAGCCACGGTCTCGGTTGCAGCCGAACCGCCGGTCGAAGGCGCCGAATCGAAGCCGGTGGTACGCACGGTGATGACTTTGACGCTGTCCGACGACTGCACGGTCGCGATCGCGTTACCGGCGTAGATCGGGCGCTCGAACGTGTCCGGCGAATCGACCTTGGTGATTTCGGAGATCTGCGCGACGTCCAGCTTGGCGGCTACGCGCGGCAGGATGTTCTTGCCGTAGGCGGTGGCCGGAGCCAGGATGTGCGAGTAGCCGCCGGCCAGCGCCAGCACCTGCTCGGCGACGTTCTCGGCCAGGCCTTCGGCGAAGTGCGGCGCGTCGGCCACGATCACCTTCGACACGCCGGCGATCTGCGCGGCTTCGGCAGCGGCAGCCGCTGCGTTCGAGCCGGCGACCAGCACGTGCACGTCGCCGCCGCATTGTGCGGCCGCGGTGACGGTGTGGTGGGTGCTTCCCTTGAGCGAAGCGTTGTCGTGTTCTGCAATAACTAATGCGGTCATGATGGTTTATCCTGGATTAGATGACTTTGGCTTCGGTCTTGAGCTTGGCGACCAGCGTGGCGACGTCCGGCACCTTGATGCCTGCCGAGCGCTTGGCCGGCTCCGCGACCTTCAGGGTCTTCAGGCGCGGGGTCACATCGACGCCCAGGTCTTCCGGCTTGACGGTTTCCAGTGGCTTCTTCTTGGCCTTCATGATGTTCGGCAGCGTGACGTAGCGCGGCTCGTTCAGGCGCAGGTCGGTGGTGACGATTGCCGGCAGGGTCAGCGCCAGGGTTTCCAGGCCGCCGTCCACTTCACGCGTGACGGTGACTTTTCCGTCTTCCAGCACGACCTTCGAGGCGAAGGTCGCCTGCGGCCAGCCCAGCAGGGCCGCCAGCATCTGGCCGGTCTGGTTGGAGTCGTCGTCGATGGCCTGCTTGCCGAGGATGATCAGCTGCGGCTGCTCCTTGTCGGCCAGCGCCTTGAGCACCTTGGCCACTGCCAGCGGCTCGGTCTCGACGCTGGTCTCGACCAGGATGCCGCGGTCCGCGCCGATCGCCATGCCGGTGCGCAGGGTTTCCTGGCACTGGGCCACGCCGACCGATACCGCCACCACTTCCGTGACCTTGCCCGCTTCCTTCAGGCGCATCGCCTCTTCCAGCGCGATTTCGTCGAACGGGTTCATCGACATTTTGACGTTGGCGACATCGACGCCGCTGCCGTCGGATTTCACGCGCACCTTGACGTTATAGTCGACCACGCGTTTGACGGGTACCAGGACTTTCATGGTTTAACCTTTGGGAAATTGGATGATGGACGGAATTGAAAAGTGGCGTAGATTATAAGAGAAAAAGCATCTTGCCGCTAAATTTTAGCACGATCGTACGATTTTTCGTCAGGGGGACTTGGCCTAAATCCCCTTTTGCTTACAGCGCGGCGCGTGCGTCCTTGTCTGCCAGCGGCCAGCTGCTTGCGATCGCGCCCAGCACGGCTTTCGCCTCGGCCGTCCTGCCCTGCCCCGCCAGCGCCTTTTCCAGCCCGGTCAGCGCCCAGCCGCTTGCCGGGTGCAGCGCCAGGGCCTCGCGGAAAGTCTGTTCCGCCGCGGCGAAACGCTGCGCCTTCAATTGCATCCCGCCCAGCCGCTGGCGCGGCCCGCTGGCGAGCATCGGCGGTTCGGCGCCATCCACCTCGACAGCAGCGTCCACCGCCTTCTCCTGCAGCGCCAGGGCCTCATCCGTGCGCCGCCCGGCAAATGCGATCTCCGCGCCCAGCTGCGCCTCGGCAGTGGCGGCAAGGCTGCGCACGATCTTTGCGCCGCGGCCCTTTCCCGTATGTTTCTTCGACAGCTCGCCCGCTTTTTGCGTCACCACCCCCAGCGCGGCCCGTGCCGCGTCCAGCTGGCCGGTGCGCGCCATGGCGATCCCGCGCGACATGTTCCCAAGCAGTGCAGCAACGCCCAGGTCGCCGGCCGGCATCGGTTCCTTCAGCAGGTCATCCCAGCGCTGCAATTGCAGCAGGGTGAGCATGGGAAGGCTATGGGTATATTCGCTGGGTTCACTTTTCCATGTCGAGCGCGCCGCAGCGGCCCGGGCGGAAGCCAGCGCCAGCTCGCCGCGCCCTTCCATCAACGACGCATACCACTGGAAATGCGTGTTGTGGCCGCGCCAGTCCATGGTGTCCTTGAAACCCTGCTTCTTCAGCTCCAGCACCATCGCTTCGTCAGCCGCGACCGCCAGCTGGTTTACACGGGTAGCGTCGGCGTAGCGGCCCAAATGGGCGTAGGTATGCGAGGGCATATGCAGCAGGTGTGGCGATTTGGGCGCCAGCATGCCAAGACGGTCGGCCGCAGCCTCCGCGCGCACAGCGACCTTGGCGGAGTCCACCGCATGGATCATGTAGTGGTTCAGTCCCACGTGCCCTGGGTTAGCGGCTAGCGCGGTTTCGATCCGGCTGGCCAGGTCGCCGATGCGTCCGTAGGGCTTGCCGGACTTATCGTCCCACCAGCCGCCCCGGGTGGCGACCATTTCCGCCTCGGCGTAGTGCACGAGCACGTCGGGGTCGGCCGGAAAACGCTCGACCAGCTGCAGCATGTAGCCGGCATAGGCCAGGTCGCGCGGATCCGCCGGTTCCGAGGTGCTTCCCGGCGAGCGGCAGATTCCCTCGTACGGCAACGCCAGCCTTTTTCCGGCTTCGCTGCGACCGTAGCGCACCGCCAGCGACTCGATCAGCGCCAGGTCGCGCGCAGAGGCACCCCGGCTGTGCTTGAGCGCGTAATCGGCATACCTGGATGCCTCAGCCAGGTCGCCGCGGCTCGGGTTGTTGATATTCGGCCCCAGCTGCACCGCCACACCCCATGCGCACATTGCGCAGTCCGGATCCCGGGCCAGCGCGGCCTTAAATGCGCGCACGGCCTCGGGGCGGTTGAAGCCGTACGCTTGCGCCATCCCCTGGGCGAACAGGCGTCGCGCCGCTTCGTTCCCTTGGGAAGGGACCAGCGTGGTGTCGCCGAATCCGTGGAGCTGCGGCGCGATGGCGCTGGTGTCGACGGCCAGTGGCAGAATGGAGCATGCCCCAATCAGCGACAGCGATGCTGCAAGCAAGGTTAGCCGCTGCGGAAGATGAAAGCGAAGGGGCGTGCGCATGAAAAGACCCGATTTTGAACGAGTGATAAGCGGCTGGAATTGTCTATTTTGCCAGAGCAGGCAAATTTGACATAGGAAAACTTCCGCACCGCGTTGCGCGCGACAGGTTCAGGAACTGCAGGGAGAGGGACAGGATGAGCGCCGCGATTTGCCCAGGCCGTGGGCTTCAGTGCGGCGCCATCAGCGCACAGCGTGAGATTACTTGCGGCGCATGAGGAAGGTAAATTCGAGGCCGTTTTGCGAGTGGTGCAGCAGCGCGTTGCCGGTCTGCTTGGCGAAGGCCTGGAAGTCGCGCACGGAACCGGAGTCGGTTGCCACGATCTTGAGCACTTCGCCGGTCTGCATCTCCGCGAGTGCCTTCTTCGCTTTCAGGATCGGCAGCGGGCAGTTCAGGCCGCGCGCGTCCAGTTCTCGTTGAAAGTCCATGATGTCGATATCGATAGCGGTGCTCATCGCATTGCCTGCAGGGTCGGAGGGAAGTGCCGTTGGGAGTGAATATACTCCAAAACGCGGAGTTTGACGCACTGCACCATGAAAATGCAAGCGGTGTTGCGATGCCACAACGTGAAACGTGGGTGGGGACTGTCCCTGCGCCGCCGAGCGGGCAGGGACAGTCCCCTACCGTATTACACGCGGTCGGTGACCCAGGCGGTGACGGCTTCCAGCGCTGCCGGCAGGCCGGACGGGTCGGTGCCGCCGGCTTGCGCCATGTCGGGACGGCCGCCGCCCTTGCCGCCAACCTGCTGCGCGACAAAGTTCACCAGCTCGCCCGCCTTGACCTTGGACGTGGTGTCCGCGGTGACGCCGGCGATCAGGCTCACTTTGCCGTCGGCCACGCTGGCCAGCACGATGGCGGCGGTCTTCAGCTTGTCCTTCAGCTTGTCCATGGTCTCGCGCAGGCGCGCCACGTCGGCGCCTTCCAGCGTTGCCGCCAGCACCTTGACGCCCTTGACGTCGACGGCCTTGTTGACCAGCTCATCGCCCTGCCCTGCTGCCAGCTTGGACTTGAGCGCCGCGACTTCCTTCTCCAGCGCCTTGACGTAGTCCTGCACCTGCTGGATGCGCGAGGTCAGTTCGTCCGGATTGGTCTTGAGCGCGCCCGCCGCTTCCACCAGGCGGCGGTTCAGCGACTGTACCAGTGCCAGCGCGTTCTCGCCCGTGACGGCTTCGACGCGGCGGATGCCCGCTGCGACGCCGCCTTCGGCCACGATCTTGAACAGGCCGATGTCGCCGGTGCGGCCGACGTGGGTGCCGCCGCACAGCTCTTTCGACGAGCCGATGTCCAGCACGCGCACTTCATCGCCGTACTTCTCGCCGAACAGCGCCATCGCGCCGTGCTTGACCGCGTCGTCGAACGACATCAGCTGCGCCTGGGTGGCGTGGTTCTCGAGGATTTCCTTGTTCACGATCGCTTCGATCTGCGCGATCTGTTCCGAGGTCAGCGGCGCGTTGTGGCTGAAGTCGAAGCGCGTCTTGTCCGCGTCGACCAGCGAGCCTTTCTGCGCCACGTGGCCGCCCAGTACTTCGCGCAGCGCCTTGTGCATCAGGTGCGTGGCCGAGTGGTTGCGGATGGTGCGCGCGCGGCGCGACTCGTCGACCTTGGCGCCGACCATGTCGCCCACTTTCAGGGTGCCGGTCTTGAGCGAGCCGTGGTGGCCGAACACGTCGGCCTGGATCTTGAGCGTGTCCTCGACTTCGAACAGGCTGGCGTCGCCGCCGATGATGCCCTGGTCGCCGACCTGGCCGCCCGACTCCGCGTAGAACGGAGTGGTGTCCAGCACGACGATGCCGGACTGGCCGGCTTCCAGCTGCTCGACCGGTGCGCCGTCCGCGTACAGCGCGATGACTTTCGAGTCATGCGCCAGCGCTTCGTAGCCGATGAAGCGGGTTTTCTCGCCCGAGTACTCGACGTTGGCGGCCATCTTGAACTTGCCGGCGGCGCGCGCGGTCTTCTTCTGCTGTTCCATCGCGGCGGCAAAGCCGGCTTCGTCCAGCACCACATCGCGTTCGCGGCAGATGTCGGCGGTCAGGTCGAGAGGGAAGCCGTAGGTGTCGTACAGCGTGAAGGCGGTCGCGCCGTCCAGGTGCTTCGGATCCTTGGCCAGCTGCGCTTCCAGGATCTTCATGCCGTTTTCCAGCGTCTCGCCGAAGCGTTCTTCCTCGGCCTTGAGGGTCTGCGCCACGCGCTCCTTCGCCTCGGTCAGCTCCGGGTAGGCCGAACCCATTTCCTTGTCCAGGTCTTCCACCAGCTTGTAGAAGAACGGCTTGGTCTGGCCCAGCTTGTGGCCGTAGCGCAGCGCGCGGCGGATGATGCGGCGCAGGACGTAGCCGTGGCCTTCCGGCGCCGGGATGATGCCGTCGACGATCATGAAGCTGGCGGCGCGGATGTGGTCCGCGATCACGCGCAGCGCTTTCGCTTCCAGGTCGGTCGCGCCGGTTTCGCGCGCGGCGGCCTTGATCAGGTTCTGGAACAGGTCGATCTCGTAGTTCGAGTGCACGTGCTGCAGCACGGCGGCCAGGCGCTCCATGCCCATGCCGGTGTCCACCGACTGCTTCGGCAGGCGCGTCATGTTGCCCTGTTCATCGCGGTTGAACTGCATGAACACCAGGTTCCAGATCTCGATGAAGCGGTCGCCGTCTTCCTGGTCCGAGCCCGGAGGGCCGCCCCAGATTTCCGGGCCGTGGTCGTAGAAGATCTCCGAGCACGGGCCGCACGGGCCGGTGTCCGCCATCTGCCAGAAGTTGTCCGATGCGTAGCGCGCGCCCTTGTTGTCGCCGATGCGGATGATGCGCTCTTTCGGCACGCCGATCTCGTTGGCCCAGATGTCGTAGGCTTCGTCGTCTTCCATGTACACGGTCACGGTCAGCTTCTCGGCCGGCAGCATGTACACGGTGGTCAAGAGCTCCCACGCGAACTGGATCGCGTCGCGCTTGAAGTAGTCGCCGAAGCTGAAGTTACCCAGCATCTCGAAGAAAGTGTGGTGGCGCGCGGTGTAGCCGACGTTTTCCAGGTCGTTGTGCTTGCCGCCGGCGCGCACGCAGCGCTGCACGGTGGTGGCGCGCTTGTACGGACGCGAATCCAGGCCCAGGAACACATCCTTGAACTGCACCATGCCGCTGTTCGTCAGCAGCATGGTCGGATCGTTGCCCGGCACGAGCGGGCTGGAACGGACGACCGTGTGGCCCTTCGATTCGAAGAACTTGAGGAACTTTTCGCGGATTTCAGATGATTTCATGTCGGATGGGCGGAGTCAGGGCAGGATGCTTTAAAAAAACGATTATAGCTGATAGAAGGCGTGTAATGACCGGGGCTTACGCGGTCAGGAAGGCGGGCGGAATCAGGTCGAGGCGGTCGGTGCACAGGGCGTCCACGCCCCATCCGGCGAGCAGGCGGGCGCGGGCCGGATTGTTGACGGTATAGCAAAGCAGGCCATAGCCCGCCGCCTTGATCGCCTGCGCCGCCTCCGGGGTGAGGTAGTTGTGGTTGCAGTGGATGGCGACCGCGCCGATGCGGTCGGCCACCAGCTCCCAGTCCGGGGGCACTGCCTTGAACAGGATCGCGCGCGGGATGTCCGGGGCCGCAACCATCGCCGCATCGAGCGCGGTCTCGCTGAAGGAGGAAAACAGCGGGATCGCGCCGGCGCCGCGCTGCGCGATCTCCTCCGCAAACACGCTGCGCGTCGTTTCGGCCACCACCCTGCCGGTTTCCTCTTCGTGGCCGGGCGCGGGCTTGATCTCGATGTTCATCCAGATCGCATGGCGCCTGCAGAACGAGACCACCTCGTCGAACAGCGGCACCCTCTCGCCCGCGTAGGCGCGGCTGAACCAGCTGCCGGCGTCCATGCGCGCCAGTTCGTGGGCATCGTAGTCGTAGACGTGGCCGGCCCCGTTCACCGTGCGGCCGAGATAGGGATCGTGCATCACTACCGGGACCTTGTCGCGCGCCAGCATCACGTCGAACTCCACGCCCGCAAAGCCGAGCGCGAAGCCGGACGCAAAGCCGGCCATCGTGTTCTCGGGGGCGAGCTTGCCGCCGCCCCGGTGTGCAAGGACGCGAGGATAGGGCCACATGGGCGAATATCCGATGGTTAAGGAGCTTCCATCATAACCAATCCGCGCCGCGGACCAGCAGCAGAAGCAGGCCGGCGTTGAGCAGCACGGTCAGCCAGAACCACGCCAGGAACGAGGCCTTCGACGACTTGTGGCGCAGCCATTGCTGGGCCAGCGCGGCGCCCGGCCAGCCGCACGCCAGGCCCGCGGCCAGCAGCGTGCGCTCCGGCGTGCGGCGGGTGCGCTGGATTGCCGCGCGCTTGTCGAGCGCGTACATCGCAAACGTGAGCAGGCTGGCGGCGGCATACACGCCGGCCAGCGCCAGCGGCGCCTGCAAATAGGCGGCCAATGCGGCAAACGCGAGGATCGACAAATATCTCAACGAAAACCTTTCGAAAACTCAAGCATAGCCGATGGTGGCCGGAGGTGGTTTGGCGTACAGATGGCGTCGAGTTCGCAGCCTACCCTGCAGGTTCGACTGAAGTATGAATCACGGAGGTAACATGGCTTTCGATCTAAGCAATTTATTGCAGCAGTACATGGGCGCGGCCAACAAGGTGCCGCCCGAACAGGCCGAGTACGACTTCGACCGCATCGCGGACACCGCGCCGCAAAGCGAACTCGGCAACGGCGTCGCCCAGGCCTTCCGCTCCGACCAGACCCCGCCCTTCCCGCAGATGGTGTCCCAGCTGTTCGGCAACAGCGATCCGAACCAGCGCGCCGGCATGCTCAACCAGATGCTGTCGACCCTGGGACCGGGCGTGCTCGCCTCCCTCGGCGGCGGCCTGGGCAACCTGCTGAAAAACCGCGGCGCCGGAACCCAGCAGGCGCCGCAGATCACCCCTGAAGAAGCGGAACGGCTGTCGCCCGACGATGTCAAGCAGGTCGCCGAGCGTGCCGAGCAGGAAGATCCCAGCATCATGGACCGGATGGGCCAGTTCTACGCAAAAAACCCCACCCTCGTCAAAGCGCTGGGCGGAGCCGCCCTCGCGATTGCGCTGGGCCACATGGCGCAAGGCATGCGCCGTCAATAAAAGGAGAGCACTATGGGCATTCTGAGCAATATTTTCGGCAAAATCTTCCCGGGCCTGAAGAAGGACGAACCCCAGGCGCAGGCGCGCACCCAGGTCGGCTCGAGCCAGACCGCATCGGGCGGCTCGCAGCAGGCAGGCGCCGGAGCCGGCACCCAGCCGGCGGCACGTCCGGCAGCGCCGCCTCCTGCCGCACCGATGCAGCAGGTGGACGTGGAAGCGATCCTCAACCAGAAGGCGCAAAGCGCCGGTGAACCGCTGAACTGGCGGACCTCGATCGTCGACCTGCTCAAGCTGCTCGACATCGACCACAGCCTGGCAGCGCGCAAGGAACTGGCGCAGGAGCTCGACTACAAGGGCGACATGAACGACTCGGCGAGCATGAACATCTGGCTGCACCGCCAGGTCATGAACCGCCTGGCTGCCAACGGCGGCAAGGTGCCCGCCGACCTGCGCGACTAACGTTTTTCAGGGGACGGTCCCCGCACGGGGACAGTCCCCCGATCTCGAGCACGCACCAAGGGGACTGTCGCCAGTCCCCTTCCGCACTCAGCTCATCCCGCCCGCGCCACCGCCTTCCCCGGCGTCCCGCAAGCAAAACAGAACCTCGCAAACGCCCCCTTGCGCGTATTGCACTTCCCGCAGTGGTCGAACAGATTGATCCCGCAGTGCGGACAAAAATCCAGCGCCGGATCCTTGAGGTCGAGCTGCCGCTCGCAGCCCGGGCACACCGACTTGGCCAGCCGCGCCATCACCACATCGTATTGCATCGTCCCGCGCCGCTGCTCGTCCGGCAGCTCCTCCACCGCCTTCTGGCGCGCCAGGTAGCGCTGCAGCGCAAGGATCGCGTAGCGTCCCACCACAAAGGTCAGGATGATCCCCACCGTATAGCGCACGTAGCCGCCATAGCTGGGCAGGTACGGCACCAGCTCCACGAAGAACGCGAACAGCGCAAAGAAGATGAATCCCCACACGAACGGCCAGTACGTGCCTTTGCGCTTGTGCGCGAACAGCCATCCGGCCGCCACCAGCAGCGGAAGGGTCAACGCCAGTCGATACATAAAGATGCGGAACTCGGCCGCGGTGCGCGCCGCCTCCTCCTTCTTGACCGCCTCGAACTCCAGCGTATTCCAGCGCTCCACCGCCTTGGCGTGGGCCTGCTGCGCGTCGAGGCGGGCCTGCTCCTGCGTCTCGAGGGCGCGCTGCGCGATGCGTTCGGCCGCCTTGAGTGCATCGAGTTCGCGCGTGCGCGCGATCAGCTCCGCGTCCTGGTCGGGGCGTGCCGTCGCCTGGCGCGTCTTCAGCCAGTTGCCGAACGTCTCGCGCGCCACCCGGTAGTTGTTGGAAGCGACGTTCAGCTTGAGCGCCGCCTGGTCCGCCTGCTCGACGGCCAGTTCCAGCCGCCGCTCCTGTTCGGCCAGCATCTTGCGCACCGCGGGACCCTGCATCGGATCGATGAACTGCTCGGTGAGGATGACCGGCTCCACGAAGCGCAGGTTCTCCACGATCTTGCCGCCGAGGCCGATGAGGAAGAACGCGAACACCACGGCAACCAGCCACAGCCCGCGCTGGAACCATTTTTCCGACAAGCGCAAACCTTTGCTCATGACCACCTCCATTCAGAATGGCGCCAGTCTGCCACCGCCGGCCCTGGTTGGCGACAGCTGCCGTCACAGTATGGCGTCCCGCGTCCGCAGGTATCGTCCCGCGCTACTTGCCCCAGCCGCGGTTTGCGCCACCTCCCCGCCGCATGCATACGCAACTTGCAAATTGAGCAACACTTCTCGTACACTGGCTCCGGCCTGAATTCCCCATCTCATCAAGCAAAGGAACCTCATGAAATCAGTCGTGCAAGCTGTCCTGGCGCTCTCCATCGCCTTCGCGCACCCGGCAATTGCCACCACGAAGCCGCGGCCGGCCCAATCCACGGCGCCCACTGCCGCGCACGTAAAAGCCGTGCAGGACCTGCTCAGCGTCATGCAGGTTGAAAACGTCATGCGGCGCGTGGCCTACCGCAGCCGCTTCCCGACCGAAGCGCAGCGCAAGGCAGCGTTTGCCAAGCTCGACAAAACCCCGCCTGCCGAAATCCACCGCCGCCTGGCGCTGCCGATGGCCTTGGTCATCTCCGCCGACACCGCGCTCGAAATGACGCGCTTCTACACCACGCCCTACGGCAAGCAGGTCATCTACAGGAAGTACAACAGCGGACCGCAAATTGTCATGCCCGGCGCGCAGGCAGCGGTGCCAAAGGAAGAAAAGAAGGAACGCAAGCGGGCCGCCTACGTCCTGGCGAGCAAAGAGCTGGCGGATGCGGAGGCGACGCTGGAGCACGAAGCGTTCAAGCTCCTGCAAAAGCTCCACAGCGAAAAACGTTGATCTGGCTCAAACCGGGGGTCAGGCACGCCCTCCCCCTGGTGCCTGACCCCCAGGGGAATGCAGGCCTGACCCCGGGCTTGATGTAGCGCAGATGGGGAGCAGAAAATCGGAGGTATCGGTAGCTGGACGCGCTACCGGTTCAATCGTGCGCAGGCAAGGTCGCAGGTTGTGCGACCGGGGTCTGGCACCGCGTTGTGTGCGCCCAACGCCGCAGCGTCAGAAGTACGAGAGGCCGAGCGCGGCGCGCACTTCGTCCAGCGTCTTCGCAGCCGTCTCGCGCGCGACCATGGTGCCCTCTTTGAGCATCTGCATGACCTGGCCGCGGTCCTTGGCGAACTCTTCGCG
This sequence comes from Pseudoduganella sp. GCM10020061, assembly GCF_042683405.1. Lineage (NCBI taxonomy): Bacteria > Pseudomonadati > Pseudomonadota > Betaproteobacteria > Burkholderiales > Oxalobacteraceae > Pseudoduganella > Pseudoduganella sp. GCM10020061. Next base: position 669,352 of record NZ_JBHUJS010000002.1, read on the forward strand.
GCGCGCGCGGATCGGGGCCAGCAGCTCCTGCAGGACGAGGTCCAGGCGCTTCTTCACGACGCTGTCGCCCAGGCCGCCACGCACGTAGTGGGCTTTCATCTCGGCCAGCGCGGCCTTGTCCGGGTCGAATGCGTCCAGGTACAGGAAGGCGACGTTGCCTTCGAGGTGCCCCGGGTCTTCCACGCGCAGGTGCAGCGGGTCGGTGTAGACCATCTTCACGGCAGCGCGGATTTCCGCTTCGCTGGCGCCCAGGTTGATGGTGTTGCCGAGCGATTTGCTCATCTTGGCTTTGCCGTCGGTGCCCGGCAGGCGGCCGATCTCCGGCACCAGCGCCTTGCATTCGACGAGGATGTCGCGGCCGGCCAGGCGGTTGAAGCGGCGCACGATTTCGTTGGCCTGTTCGATCATCGGGATCTGGTCTTCGCCCACCGGCACCACGTGCGCCTTGAAGGCGGTGATGTCGGCCGCCTGGCTCGCCGGGTAGGTCAGGAAGCCGGCCGGGATGTCGCGCTCGAAGCCGCGCAGGCGGATCTCTTCCTTCACGGTCGGGTTGCGCTCGAGGCGCGCGACGGTGACGAGATTGAGGTAGTAGAAGGTCAGCTCGGCCAGTTCCGGCACCTGCGACTGGATGAAGATGGTGCTCTTGGCCGGGTCGATGCCCACAGCCAGGTAGTCGAGCGCGACTTCGACGACGTTGCGGTGCACCTTGCCGGTGTCTTCCATGTTGTCGGTCAGCGCCTGGGCGTCGGCCAACATGATGTACTGGCGATAGTCGTGCTGGTAGGCGACGCGGTTGCGCAGACTGCCGACGAAGTGGCCAAGGTGCAGCGGGCCGGTCGGGCGGTCGCCGGTGAGGATGATTTGCTGGGTGGTGCTGGCAGTCATGTGGGCTCCTGTTTGCCCCTCACCCGCCGCGCATAAAATGAAAACGCCACCTGGTGAGGCGGCGTTATTCTGGACATCTGTTGCTAGTCGAACGTAGGCCGCGCGCTGTCAGCGGCGCCACCAGTTTTGTCGTTCGGTATGCAATGGATGTGTGGTCATTCCCGTATGGTTGCAGTTTACGTGCTTGGTGTCAATGCATGTGTTGCTTGACATAGGCTTCGACGGCAGCATCGGAGAACCAGGAGATGTCCTTGACCAGTTCTTCTTTGATGCACTTTTTCGCGTTCTCGCCCATCTTCTCGCGCAGGCGGCCCATGAATTCCGGCGGGGCAATCACGCACAGGTCGTCGAAGCGGTGCTCCATCGAGGCGCGGTCGAGGTATTCGCCGATTTCCTTGGCGAATTTTTCTTCCTCGTGCTTGAGCGGATCCACGTCCGGTTCGTAGTTGTGGCCGGACAGGTTGTGGGCCGCGGTGCCGCCGCCATGCCAGCGCCCGTCGCGGTCGGTGTTGATGTCGCGCTTGGCGTCGCGGCCGTGCGGGTTGGTCAGGTCTTCCAGTTCCTGCACCTTGTCGCCTTCCATGGCGAAGATGCGGGCGCGCGCGCCGTCGGCTGCCAGGATCCAGGTGGTATTCATGTGCGTCCTCCTTTGTCTGTACTCATCTCAGGTAGAGACAGTTGTACAGGTTTCAAGCATTTTTTGTCGCCAGCTATAATCTTGCGTCCACATCATTTCTAGGCATCATGACCGACCAGACTCCCGGCCTGCGCAAGGCGCTTGGCCATATCCGTGTCCTCGACCTGTCGCGCGTGCTGGCCGGCCCGTGGTGCTCGCAGAACCTGGCCGACCTGGGCGCGGACGTGATCAAGATCGAGCGCCCCGGCACCGGCGACGATACGCGCGCCTGGGGGCCGCCCTATGCGAAGGACGAGCACGGCAACGATACGCGGGAAGCCGCCTACTACCTGTGCGCGAACCGCGGCAAGCGCTCGGTGACGGTCGATATCGCCAGCAGCGAGGGCCAGGCGCTGCTGCGCGAGCTGGTGCTGCACTGCGACGTGGTGCTGGAGAACTTCAAGGTCGGGCATCTGAAGCGCTACGGGCTGGACTACGATGCGCTGCGCGCGATCAAGCCGGACCTGGTGTACTGCTCGGTGACCGGATTCGGCCAGGACGGGCCTTACGCGCACCGCGCGGGCTACGATTTCCTGATCCAGGGCATGGGCGGGCTGATGTCGATCACCGGCGAGCGCGACGACCTGCCCGGCGGCGGCCCGCAAAAGGCCGGCGTGGCGATCACGGACCTGATGACGGGCATGTACGCGACGGTGGCGATCCTGGCCGCGCTGACGCACCGCGACCGCACCGGCGAGGGCCAGCACATCGACATGGCGCTGCTCGATACCCAGGTGGCGATGCTGGCCAATATGGGCAGCAATTACCTCAACAGCGGCAAGCCGCCCAAGCGCTGGGGCAACGCGCACGCGAACATCGTGCCGTACCAGACCTTCGCCTGCAAGGACGGCCACATCATCGTCGCGACCGGCAACGATGGGCAGTACCAGAAGTTCGTGGAAGCGGGCGGCCGGCCGGAACTGGGCTTGGACGAGCGCTTCGCCACCAATCCGCTGCGCGTGAAGAACCGCGACGTGCTGGTGCCGATCCTCGCCGACATGGTGCTGACCAGGACGCGCGACGAGTGGATCGACCTGCTGGAAGCCGTGGGCGTGCCGTGCGGGCCGATCAACGACCTGCACGACGTGTTCGAGAACCCGCAGGTCAAGGCGCGCGCCGTGGCGATCGAGATGCCGCATCCGGCCGCCGGCAAGGTCAAGCTGGTGCGCAGCCCGATGAAGCTGTCCGCGACGCCAGCCGAGAGCGACCGTCCTCCCCCGCTGCTGGGCGAGCACACCGACGAGGTGCTGCGCGAGATCCTGGGACGCTCCGCCGACGATATCGCCAGCCTGCGCGAACGCGGTGTACTCTAGCCCAACATCGTTTTACTCCATGCCAGCGCGGGTTTGTCGCACCGCGCTGGCGTTCCCGGTTCCCGGCACTGCACACTAGCGCCATGAAACCATTCCCCTTCCGCCGTTTTTTCATCGACGCCCTGTACGTCACCGTGGTCAATGTCGCGTGTGCGGTCGTCATCACTTCCATCGCCGGCAACCTGCAGCGCTTCCCTGTCGTGCTGCTGTACTCGATCTGCATCGGCAGCTCCATCTTCGTCCTGATCGATGGCATGCGCCTTGCGGTCTGGGGCCACCGGGAGAGGATCAACTGGAAGATCTTCCTGCCGTCGCTGATGGTCCTGATCCCGATCGGACAGGTCGCAGGTTCCTACCTGGGCACGCTGGTACTCGGGCTTGAATTCGAGGGCAACACGCCCGTGATGTGGTCCAGCGGCTGGTTCAGGGACCTGATGTTTACGTTCATCGCCTCCGGCGCTGCGCTGGTCATCTTCATCGGCCGCGAGCGCATGGTGCGTGCCGAAACCCAGGCGGCGCACGAACGCGCCCGCGCCGAGGGCGTGGAGCGCCAGGCTGTCGAGGCGCAGTTGCGGGCGCTGCAGGCACAGCTCGAGCCGCACATGCTGTTCAATACGCTGGCGAATGTGCAGGGCCTGATCGCCATCGACCCGCCGCGCGCCCAGCAGATGCTCGACCAGCTGATCCAGTACCTGCGCGCCACGCTCGGCTCGTCGCGCTCGCAGCAGACCACGCTGGCGCAGGAATTCGCGCTGCTCGACGCCTACCTCGGCCTGATGGCCGTGCGCATGGGCGAGCGCCTGAAGTACTCGCTGGAGCTGCCGCCCGATCTGCGCGCGACGCCCCTGCCGCCGATGCTGCTGCAGCCGCTGGTGGAGAACGCGATCGCCCACGGGCTGGAGCCGAAGGTGGAAGGCGGCCATGTCACCGTGAGCGCGGAGCAGCGCGACGGGGCGATCGCGCTGACCGTCACCGACGACGGGCGCGGCCCGGACGCACCATCCGGCAAACCGGGTACCAATGTGGGCATTGCCAATACGCGTGCACGGCTGCAGGCCGTGTACGGGCCGGAAGCCTCCCTGTCGCTGCTGCCGGCGCAACCTGCCGGGGCCATCGCAACCATCCTGATCCCTGTGACGCCATGACGATCCGAGCACTCATCGCAGAAGACGAACCAATCCTCGCCGCCACCTTGCAGCAAAGCCTGAAACGGCTGTGGCCCGAACTGGAAATCGCTGCCGTGTGCCCCAATGGGCTCGAAGCGCTCGCCAAAGGGCTGGAGCTGCGGCCGCAGGTGCTGTTCCTCGACATCAAAATGCCGGGCAAGACGGGGCTCGAAGCTGCGGAAGACCTGGCGGAACAGTGGCCGGAGGGCGAGCCATTCCCGCTGGTGGTGTTCGTGACCGCCTACGACGAATACGCCATCGCCGCGATCGAAGGCGACGCGGCCGATTACATCCTCAAGCCCGTAAGCGACGAGCGGCTGTCGAAGACGGTGGCGCGGCTGCAGCAGCGGATCTCGTCACGCGGCCCGGACATGGACGGCCTGCTGGCGCAGCTGCGGGCAATGATGCCGGCGCAGCCGGCGCAGCGCCTGGCGATCATCCGCGCTGCGGTGGGCAACCAGGTGCGCATGATCCCGGTGGCGGACGTGGTGTATTTTGAAGCCGTCGACAAGTACGTCAACGTGGTGACGGCCGACGCGGAGGCGCTGATACGCGTGAGCCTCAAGGAGCTGATGCCGCAGCTGGACCCGGACGTGTTCTGGCAGGTCCATCGCGGCACCATCGTCAACTCGCACTGCGTCGCCAGCTCGACGCGCGACGAAGCGGGCAAGCTCACGCTCACCCTGCGCACGCGGCCGGAAAAGCTGCGGGTCGGCCCCCTCTACACCTCCCTCTTCCGCCAAATGTAGAACCGATGATCTCTTGTACGCAGGCGTGGATTGTTATCGGGGCATGCGTCGCGGCCGCACTCGCGGTCAACGCTTACTTTTTCGTGCTGTGGCAGGAGTTCGTCGCGACCGTGGCGAAGCTGCAGAAGCGCGAGGATGAACTTGCGGATTACCGCTCAGGCGATGACGGTGGCTTTAATACGTTCCAGCAGGAGCAGTTCTCGAAGCTGCGCGTTGGCGCGTATCGCGCGCTTGGCGATCCGGGACTCACGGCCTTGGGAGACCGGCTGCAGCCGCTGCAGATGCTCTCGATTGTGTCGCTTGTGGCTTGCGCCGTGGTAGGGGCCGGGGCGCACGCGTATGCCTGCCCGTGAGGCGCGCTCGCGGGGACTGTCCCGGTAGGGAACCGTCCCCATTCCTCGCTAGTAGTCGGCTTCGAGTTCGGAGCCGGCGTAGCTCTCCAACTCGGTAAACAGCGTCTTGAGGGCGGTGCGGCCGCGCATCTTCTGGATGACGGTGCAGGTCTCGCGGTAGTTGGCGATGCGGTCGGCAATGATGCCCTGGTGCTGCGCCGGCAGTTGCGCGAGCAGCTTGGCCCAGCCTTCTTCGTAGTCGGGCTTGTTCTTGCGGACCGAGGCCACCAGGCGCTCGAATTCCTTCTGACCGGTGCGCGCGGTGATGCGGCCCGTGTTCTCGATGGCGAAGATGATCGCCAGCGCGATCACGCCTTCCGCGTTCAGGTCAGGGTCGCTGATCGGGCCTTCGTAATGGTGCCGACGCAGCCACGCGGCCGCGCGCACGATCGCCTGCACTTCCTTGCGGTGCGTGAGCTGGGTCTGGTATTTGTCCGGCCCGTTCCAGTTCTGCGACGGGTCCGCGTAGCAGATGTCGAAGAACACTTCCTTCAGCCGCCGCTGCGCGTACACGGTGTCCTGGTCGTACTCGCCGACCAGCGTGTCCTCCGGCAGCGCGGCCAGTTCCTTGATCATGCCGTAGCCGCGCTTGAACGCCTGCTCGGCGCCATGCTCGATCAGGAAGTCCAGCGCGGCGTCGTCGCTGTCGGTGCTGAGGATGTCCTCCAGTCCGAGCGAGACGCAGCCCGTGGTCAGGTACATCGCGCGCTGGATGCCTTCGGCGGTACGGTCGTTGGTGAATTTTTCGGCCACCATCGCCGTCACGCCCGCAAGTTCGTCGGCGAGGATGATGTCTTCGTCCTCCTCCAGCGGGCGGGTCGCGAGGCGGCGGATCGCGCCCACCAGGCGCGGCAGGCGCTCTACTACGAGTGCTGGCAGCATCAGTGTCCGTGCGCCTTTCAGGAGAAGATGTCGGTGCCGAGGCTGCGGCGGCTGCCGCGCTTGGGCGTGGCGCGCGTGGACGGCACTTGCTTGCGCAGGCGGTACAGCAGCTCCTTGGTGGAACGCTGCAGGAACTTCGGTTCCTCGTCCGGATCGTCGGAGAATTCGGCGTCGGCCAGGTCGGCGCTGTGGCGGAAGTCCGGGAACAGCTCGAACAGGGCGCGGTCCCAGCCATCCTCGCTCGCCTTCACCAGGTCGATCGCGAGCGGCACCACGTCGTTGTCGGACGAGGTCTGGCCGGTGATGTAGGGGCCCTTCTGGATCACTTCGGCCGCCACTTCGAGGATCTCGCGCGGCGCCATCGAGAACAGGATCGCGAAGATGGTCGCGCCGTAGTCGGTGGCGGAAGCTTCGGCCAGCAGCTCGCGGCGGCGCTCTTCGTCGTCGGTGGCGTAGACCACGCCGTGCACGTGCGCGAACAGCGATTCGGCGATGCGCTCGGGGTCGTCCTCGATCAGGTCGTCCGGCCAGGTGGCGGCGATGAAGGCCAAGCTCTCGGCCCACGCCTTGGGTGGCACCAGCAGCGTCGCGAGCGAGGTCTTGCCGCCGTCAAAGCCTGCCAGGTGCAGCGCGGTGACCTGCGGCGGAATCGAGGACAGCACTTCGGCAACCGCATAGTCGCCATGCTCCTCGGCGGCCTGCGTGAACGCTTCCTCGGCGTGGCTCAGGGAGCCGGCCAGCACCAGTTCCGTGACCTGCTTGGAGATCGCAGGCAGGTTGGATTTCTCGCTCATTGATCGTCGCCCTCCTGGTCGAACATCTGCGCGAAGTCGTCGCTGACCATCTGGTCTTCGGCCTCGTCGTCCTCGCCCTCGTCGTTGCGCGCGAGCTGGTCGAGCGACTGGTCGTCCTCGTCCCACTGGCGCGGGTTCTTGTACAGGAATGCGGTGATGATCGCCTGGCGCGCCATCTCGGGATAGTTGGCGGTCATTTCGGCGTACATCTTGCACGCTTCCTCGCCGTCGCATTCGGCCATCGCGAACACGGCTTCGGGCTTGCCGCTGTCGTAGTTGCGCGTCTCGGCCATCAGCCCTTTCGGGTTGGTGAAGCGGATATGGTCGACCAGTGCGAACGCCATCATGTTGACGTCCTCGATGCCGCCGCCGCCCGCGTATTCGGAGACCAGCGCCTGCACCATCATGTCGTAGTTCTTCTTGTTGGGCGGGTCGCCCAGGATGCCTTCGATCTGGCCGTCCAGTTCACGCGACTGGTAGGCGAATTCGGGGTGTACTCTTCTCATCACTCTGTTCCTCGGTGATTTATTCGGCCGGGATGGCCACGCCATTCACGCTGAACACGGAACGCCACAGGCCATAAGCCTCGGCCTGCGGATCGATCACGATCCGGTGTGTCAGGGTCTGGTTGTATTCCTCGCGCCTGGCGGGATCGGACAGCACTTCGTATGCCTTGGCGATCGCCTGGAAGCGGGCGGCAGCGCCCGGCTCCTGGTTGCGGTCGGGGTGGTAGCGCATGGCAAGCGAGCGGTAGACCTTGCGGATCTCGTCGTCGCTGGCATTGGGGGCCACGCCGAGCACATGGTACAAATTTTCCACGAGGATAGCTCCCGGCAAAACCGTTAAAAGAGAGATTATCCTACAGATGGCCCCAACGCTGCCACTCTGCCATCGTTTCGCGCCCGCCGGCCGTTATCGCAGCGCAAACGCCGCGGTCATCCCGGCGCGGGCCGGGATCCATGCCGGACTACCGGAGTTGGCACGCCTTTGCGGGCGGCGGGGCGACGACGGTTATTCGCGCACGATGCGCAGCAGGCGCCCTTCCGCCTCGTCGGTGAGCGCATACAGGTGCCCGTCCGGCCCCTGCTTGACGTCGCGCACGCGGGCGCCGATTTCCAGGCGCTCCTGGCGCACCGCGTTGCCGTTCTTGTCCACCGCGATGCGGCGAATGTCCATGCCCACCATCGCGCCGCTGAAGACGCTGCCGCGCCATTGCGGGAACTGGCTGCCGCTGTACACCGTGAGCCCCGACAGCGCCGGCGACGGGACGTACGCGACCTTCGGCCCGACCATGCCCGGTACTTCCCGCTGCCCCACCGGCTCGGCGGTCACGTAGTCGGCGCCGTAGCTCTGCAGCGGCCAGCCATAGTTCTGGCCTGCCACCACCAAATTCAGCTCGTCTCCGCCGCGCGGGCCGTGCTCGGTCGCCCACACCTGGCCGGTGGCCTTGTCGACCGCCAGGCCCTGCACGTTGCGGTGGCCCATCGACCAGATCTCGGGCAGCGCGCCCGGACGCTTGGCCAGCGGGTTGCCCGGCGCGGCCTTGCCGTCGGCAGTCAGGCGCAGGATCGAACCCTGGTGCGTGGCCAGGTTCTGGGCCTGTTCGCGCGCGAGGCGGTCGCCGATGCGGGTGGGCGGATTGCCGCCGTCGCCGATGCTCATCAGGAGCGTGCCGTCGGGCAGCCACGCCAGGCGCGAGCCGAAGTGGGCGCCGCCGCTCTTGTCCGGACGGGCCTGGAACAGGGTCTCGATGCCGTGCACGCGCTTGCCGTCGAAGGTGCCGCGCACCAGCGTGGTGCGGTTGGCGGACGAGGTGCCGGTGGCCAGCGTCATGTAGATGCGCGGATTGTCCTTGTCGCCCGGGTGCACGGAGACGTCGAGCAGTCCGCCCTGGCCGCTCGTGAACACTTCCGGCAGGCCTTCCAGCGGCACTTCGTCGAAGCGGTTGCCGTTCACGACGAACAGCTTGCCGTGCTTGCTGGTGACCAGCGCGCGGCCGTCCGGCAGCCAGGCCATGCCCCACGGCCGGTCCACGCCCTTGGCGACGGTAACCGCGCGCCAGCCCTTGACGGCGGCCGGCGGGCCGCTTGGCTCGATCGCCGCAGCGTGGGGTGCAAATGCAGCTGACAGTGCGAGGGCGACGGCAAGGGTGACGGTGGATTTCAGCGGGAAGGTAGGCACGGACAGCTCCTCGGAACGGGAAGTTCAAATTGACAATAATCCTACATGATACCGCGCCTCGCGGACGGCTTCCGGGGAGCCCCATACCACCAGGAATGCTGTTATATTCAAAAAGTATCACAGGGGCTCCTGTGAAACACGCAAAGTATCGAAACTGGGCGACGGTTACCCAGCGGGTAGAATTTGCTGATGGATAACTTGAGCCACCTGGCCGCCGGCCTCGCCGCGGGAGAACTCATTCACCGCCTGCTCCCGCGCGAGGCGGACCCGCACGGCCACGGCACGCGCCGCCGCCTGCTGCTGTTTTCCTGCGCCGCTGCGAACACCTTTCCCGACCTGGACCTGGTGCTCACCCAGATGCTGCCCGCGCCGCTCGGCTACCTGTTGCACCACCGCGGCCACACGCACACGATCCTGTACGCGATCCCGCAAGCGCTCGTGCTGATGCTGGCCACGCTGCTTGCCTGGCCCAATGCGCGCCACCTGGTGCGTGCCAGCGGCGCCGCCGGCCGCGGTTTTGTGGCGGCAGTGACGACCGGCTTCGGCCTGCACCTGCTGATGGACTTCCTCAATTCGTACGGCATCCACCCGTTCTACCCGCTCGATGCGGAATGGCGTTATGGCGACATGGTGTACATCATCGAGCCGGTGTTCTGGGTCGCCTTCGGCGTGCCGCTGGCGATGATGGTGCGGCGGCGCATGCTGCGCGCGATGCTGCTTGCGCTACCCTGCCTCGCGCTCCTGTTCTTCACCGTGCGCGGCTTCCTGCTGCCCGCCTCGCTGGCGGTGTTGGCCGCGCTGGGCGCGGGCGCAGCCATCGCGCAGCACCGTTCGGGTCCGGCCGGCCGGGGCGCGCTGGCCGGCGTGTTTGCGCTGATGCTGGGATTCGTCGCGCTGCAGGGGGCCGCCTCGTCCCACGGCCGCAGCATGGTCACCCAGGCCCTGCTCCGCGCGCAGCCGGACCAGCGCGTGCTCGACGTGGCGATGACCTCCTTCCCGTCCAATCCGCTGTGCTGGAATTTCGTGTCAGTGCAGGCGAACGAAGGCGCCGGCACCTTTACCGTGCGCCGCGGCGTGGCCAGCCTCGATCCCGCCCTGCTCGCCCCGTCGCAGTGTCCCGCCGCCATGCTCGCCATGGGCGGCGGCACGCCCGCCGATGGCGCAAGCGGCGCTGTCCTCGTCCAGCTCACCCGCGAGGCCAGCCTGCCGGCGCTGCGCGCGATGTACCACAACGCATGCCACATGCGCGCCTGGCTGCGCTTCGTGCGTTCGCCGGCGCTGGACGCGGAAGGCGGCTGGGACCTGCGCTACGGCAGCGGCCCGGACGGGAATTTTTCCACCATCCGCCACCGCGATTTCAGCGGGCAGCCCTGCCCGCAAGGCGTTCCCGAGTGGGGATTCCCGCGCGCTGATTTGCTCGGGCTGCAATAGGGTAAAATGGACGGGATATCCCACTTTTCCCCGCACGCTTCCATGAGCAACGATAAGAATAATCCGGCGCCTGTGGCGCCGGCGCCCAACTTTTTGCGCACGATCATCGAGCAGGACCTCGCCGCAGGCAAGCATCGCCGCGACGGGCTGCCGGACGTGATCACCCGCTTCCCGCCGGAGCCGAACGGCTACCTGCACATCGGCCACGCCAAGTCGATCTGCGTGAACTTCGGCCTGGCCAAGGATTACGCCGGCCGCACGCACCTGCGTTTCGACGACACCAATCCGGAGAAGGAAGAGCAGGAATACGTCGATTCGATCATCGACAGCGTGAAGTGGCTGGGCTTTTCTTGGGGCGAGCACCTGTACTACGCGTCCGACTACTTCGAGCAGCTGTACCAGATGGCCGAGTACCTGATCGAAAAAGGCTACGCCTACGTCGACAGCCAGAGCGCCGAAGAGATGGCCGCCAACCGCGGCAATTTCGGCACGCCGGGCACCAACTCGCCGTACCGCAACCGCCCTGCCGCCGAATCGCTGCAGATGTTCCGCGACATGCGCGCCGGGAAGTACAAGGACGGTGAGCACATCCTGCGCGCCAAGATGAGCGAAGACGCGATGTCCTCGCCGATCATGACCAACCGCGATCCGGCGCTGTACCGCATCCGCCATGCGCACCACCACCGCACCGGCGACAAGTGGTGCATCTACCCGATGTACGACTACACGCACCCGATCTCGGACGCGCTGGAAAACATCACCCATTCGATCTGCACGCTGGAGTTCCAGGACCACCGCCCGCTGTACGACTGGCTGGTCGACACGCTGGCCGAGGGCGGCTTCTTCCGCAAGCCGGTGCCGCGCCAGTACGAATTCGCGCGCCTGAACCTGACCTACATCGTCACCTCAAAGCGCAAGCTGCGCGCGATGGTCGAGGAAGGCATCGTGGACGGCTGGGACGATCCCCGCCTGCCGACGCTGGTGGGCATGCGCCGCCGCGGCTTTACGCCGGAAGCGATCCAGATGATGGCGCAGCGCACCGGCGTGACCAAGTCGGACGGCTGGATCGACTTCGGCGTGCTGGAAGGCTGCGTGCGCGAGGACCTGGACCCGAAAGCGCCGCGCGCGATCGCGGTGCTGCGCCCGCTCAAGCTCGTCATCGACAACTTCCCGGAAGGCCAGTCGGTCGAGTGCTCTTCGCCGGTCCACCCGCACCATCCGGAGATGGGCGAGCGCACTTTCCCGCTCACCAAAACGCTGTGGATCGAGCAGGAAGACTTCATGGAGACGCCGGTCAAGGGCTACTTCCGCCTCACCCCGCCGGTCGGCGATGCGCCGGGTTCGCGCGTGCGCCTGCGCTACGGCTATGTGGTCGAGTGCACCGGCTTCGACAAGGATGAACAGGGCAACGTGACCGCGGTCCACTGCAAGTACTTCGAGGATTCGAAGTCCGGCACGGAAGGCGCGAACAACTACAAGGTCAAGGGCAACATCCACTGGGTGTCGGCCGAGCACGCGCTGGCCACCGAAGTGCGCCTGTACGACCGCCTGTTCACCGACCCGATGCCCGATTCCGGCGGCAAGGACTTCCGCGAATTCCTCAACCCGCAGGCCAAGGAAGTCGTCCAGGCCTACCTGGAGCCGGGCATCGCCGCCGCCCAGCCGGAAGACCGCTTCCAGTTCGAGCGCCACGGCTACTTCGTCGCCGACCGCGTCGATTCGAAGCCCGGCAAGCCGGTCTTCAACCGGATCGTCACGCTGAAAGACAGCTGGCAGAAGTAAGCGTCCATAAAAAATCCCGCTGCGGCGGTAATGCCGTTCAGTTAGCACTGAACGGCATTTTTCATGGCCGCTTCCTTTGCGTCATCCCAACGCCAGAGCGGCACTCGACTTATCGCTTTCAACAGTTCAGCAGGCACAAATAGCAAACATATCAGCGGAGCCCCCGCCCCAGCGGTAGGAATAGCACAGGGTGGGTCCTCCCAATTCCGAGAAAAATTGTCTGCTCTATCGTTTTCCGTCGCTTTTGCATTTTTTGGGCTAAATCCGTGTCTGTTTACCTTGAAAACGGATCGGTTGCACAATCTCATGGACAAAAAGCGACATCGCTCGCGATCGAAACAGACAAATTTTCCGGGGCTTCGCGTTCAATCGCGAATCTTGACAGACCAAACGCGACATTTAGCCGCAGTCCAAGCGACACAAATCGCGCTCGAAGAGACGTTTTCCTCACCACCCGTTTCGCTGCCTGAGCGAGGAGGCAATCTTCCAGCTCGTGTCATACGGAAGATGCACCCACACGTGCCGCCAGGCGTTCCGTCCCTCGACGCCGAACGCGTTTGCAAACACATGCGGCGACATTTCCTTACCCTCGCACTGGATCCGGTCGCCTTGCACGGCGGCGTAGTAGGTCCTGCGCCGGACACGGGTTTTCAGGCGCGTGCCGTCGGGTAGAAAAACGTCCTTCCATTGAAATCCTTGCGGCGCCTTGCCCGGCGCTTCGGCGGCACGCGCACGTCCGTTGGCGATATATGCCAGGATCGCGTCGCCCGCAACGAACGCGATGTCGCGTTTGCAGCGTACTCCGTCCATGTAGTCGCACAGTGCATTGAACGCTTTATCTGGTACAGGAATCGGGATCGTGATGACGGTTCTGGTTTTCATCGCAAAGTCTCCAAGTCGTGTCGGTTTGAGGGTGCAGAAATGTCTGGAACGTTCGGAGCAGTGTCTGTTTCGATCGCGCGGGCACGCGATTTTTGTCGCAAACGCATGTGCGCGATGTCTGTTTCGTACTTTGGTTTGACGGCCTGCGGCAAAAACAGTTCAGTTAACAGGCCCAGATCGGTGAAAGAGTACGAAAGCGACGAAAAACGATCGAAGAGACAAAAATATTCGGAGTTGGGAGGACCCACCCTGTGCTATTCCTACAGTCGGGGATGGCGGAAACGGCCCATTTATGGCGAATTCCGCCACAAGTGACCACCCCGCACGGCTGGTGGAAAAGTGGCCGGCCGGCAGCCGCATGCCGTTCAGTTAATGCAGCATCCTGCCCTTAAGACCGGAGCCCGACTTCACGTTTCTTGACATTAGTCAATTTGTGGTTACAGTTGAGTTCCATCTGTTTCTGTACCGGTGACTCGTGGACAAAAAGAAGACTCTCTCCGCCCTGCTGGCCGGAGCAGTACTCTCGGCGGTGGTGGGCTACCTGCTGCACTGGGTGACGGCCAGCTGGATCGAGGCGGACAACCGCGAACGCTTCGAGCACCTGGCGCGCAACGCCCAGTACATGATCAGGACGCGCCTGAAGAGTTATATCGATGTCCTGCGCGGCAGCGCCAGCATGATGCGGACCCTCGGCAATCCGACCCGCGAGCAGTTCCACCGCTACGTCGACGGCCTCGAACTGCCATACCATTTCCCCGGCATCGTCGCCGTGAATTACGCGCGCCGCGTGCCGGCGGCCCAGATGCCTGCATTCCTGGCCGAGATGCACTCGCTGCCCGTCGACGGCCCCGATGGCTACCCCGCTTTCCCCGAGTTGACCTACAACGGACGCGCGGATCCGGAGTTGATCGTGCTGATCGATCCGGTGGAAGTGTGGCGCGGGCGCTACGGCCGCGATGTGGGCGCGCACGATGTCTGGGGTGGCCTCGACCGCGCGCGCGATACCGGCGGCATGGCCAGCTCCGGGCTTCCGCTGCCGATCATGAACGACCATCTCAACATGGGCATGGCCTTGCGCCTGCCGATTTACCGTGTCGGCATGCCCACCAATACGGTGGCGGAGCGGCGCGCGGCCTATGTCGGCTCGATCGGCATCGGCTTCTCGATGCGCAACCTGGTGCAGAACGTGCTCGACGAGATGGGCGCGGACGACGTGCGTCTGTCCATGTCGGACAGCAAAGCAGGGATCCTGCTGTACGACAGCGCGTCGACCAGGGCCAATCCCGCGCCGCCCATGCCGCGAGCGGACCATCACACCTTCGTCACCCAGGTCGAAATCCCGTTCGCGGGCCGCACCTGGGTCGCCAGCTTCAGCACCCGCAAGCAGGACGCCTACACCCGTTTCGACGCCAGCCTGCCGTGGATGGCCGCCGCGGCCGGGTTCGTGGTGACGATGCTGCTGTCGGCGCTGTTCCAGACCATGGCCACCTCGCGCCGGCGCGCGCTGCACCTGGCGAACCTGATGACGCGCGAACTGCGCGAAAGCCAGGACCGGCTCGAGGTCTCGCACCGCAAACTGCGCGGCCTGGCCGCGCATGCGGACCACATCAAGGAAGAAGAACGCAAGCGCATCGCCCGCGAGATCCATGACGACCTCGGACAGAACCTGCTGGCGCTGCGCATCGAGGCGGACGTGCTGTGCTCGCGCACGGCCACGCGCCATCCGCGCCTGCACGCGCGCGCACGCGAAACCATGGAGCAGATCGACGCCACCATCAAGTCGGTACGCCAGATCATCAACGACCTGCGCCCGAACGTGCTGGACCTGGGGTTGTCGGCGGCCGTCGAATGGCTGATCGCGGACTTCCGGCGCCATACCGGCATCGCCTGCGAGCTGGTCGACGGCAACCACGACGTCGCTGTGGACGACCATTGCGCCACCGCGTTCTTCCGCATCCTGCAGGAGTCGCTCAGCAATGTGCGGCGCCATGCGCGCGCCACCCATGTCCAGGTGGAATTAAAGTGCCGCGACGGCGTGCTGTCGATGACCGTGGCCGACAACGGCATTGGCATGCCGCCTGGCGGGCGCGACAAGGCGAACTCGTTCGGGCTGGTCGGTATCGAGGAGCGCGTCAAGATTCTCGGCGGCACGTTCGTGGTGCGCAGCGAGCCGGGCGCGGGAACCCTGATCTCGGTCTCGGTCGCACTGGCCCGGTCCGACAGGCCGCTGAACGCCGCGCAGCCAAACCCTGAATTATGTGTCTAAAAGTTATTAATTGCTCGCGAAAAATGTTGACGTAAATCAACATCCACCGTGGCTTTTATAGCAGACTTTGATCCGGCGCCTTGCCAAACTCTTACGACCGGAGGAACCCCATGGAAACCACCCACGACGATTTCGCAGCCATCGCAGCCCTCGACCTGGATCCGATCAAGGTCAAGCTCATGCACGCGCAGTCCGGCGAGGGATGGTCGCGCGAGAAGGCCGACGCGGTCGAGTTCGAGTACCGGCGCTTCCTCTACCTGATGAAGAAGTACCCGCACGAGCAGAGCGCGCCGCTGTTCGATGTCGACATCTTCTGGCACTACCACATCCTCGATACCATGAAGTACATGCAGGACTGCGATGCGGTGTTTGGCCACTACCTGCACCACTTCCCGTATGTCGGCCTGCGCGGCGAAGAGGACGAGGCGCTGCACGAGCGCGCCGGCGACCGCATGAAGGAACTGTACGAGGAAAACTTCGGCAAGGACTCGTTCGCGCATGCGGCCAGCCAGATCAACGGGCCGCGCCAGGACGTGAACGCATGGTCGATGGTGCCGCCTGCCCAGGCCGTCGCGGCCTGGTCGATGGTGCCGCCCAAGCAGATCGCCACCGCATGGTCGATGGTGCCGCCCAAGCAGCCTGCCACGGCGTGGTCGATGGTGCCGCCCAAGCAGCCTGCCAGCGCGTGGTCGATGGTGCCGCCTTCGCAGATGTCCGCCAGCGCGAGCGGCGCCCTTTCCCTGGCCCGCCCTACCCTCTGACACCGTCGTCCCGGCGCTAGCCCGGACCCATGCCCGCGTGGCATTGCGCATGCGCGATGGTGCGCTCGCTCAGGATGGGTCCCGGCCGTCGTCCGGCCGGCAGCCGTCTTCCCGGAATGCCGCCAGCGCCGCCTGCACCGTCCGATAGCGCAAGCGCACCCCAAGTTCCGTGCGAAGCCGCCCATTGCCGATCCGCCGCGATTCGGACATGAAGGACAGCCGCAGCGGCGTCGATTGTGCCGCCAGTTCGGCGCGCGACAGCCGGGGCGGACGCGCCAGCCCGAACGCGTCGGCCACCGCATCGAAGTACTCGCCCATCTTCATCTCCGTATCGTCCACCGCGTTGTAGACCCGGCCCGGCAGGCCGCGGAACAGCGCCAGCGCGGCGATGCGCGCCAGGTCGTCCGCGTGGATATGGTTGGTGTACACGTCGTCGGCCGGCGCCAGCGCCGGCGTCCCCTCTTCCAGCCGCTCGAGCGGCAGCCGCTCGCGCGCATAGATCCCCGGCGCGCGCAGTATCGCCAGCCGCCCGTGGCGCGCCAGCACCGCCTGGCGCAGCGTGCGCTCCGCATCCACCCGGCGCCAGGCGCGCGCATTGTGCGGCGCGGGCGGCCGCGTTTCGTCGATACGCGCCCCCATGCAGTCCCCATACACGCCGGTGGTGCTGATGTAAACGACAACTGCCCCCTCGGGTAGAATGGCGGTCACGTTGCGCGTGCGGCGGTCGAGCATGCCGTCCGCCTGTGGCGGCGCCAGGTGCACGATGTAGCGCGCCAGCCCCTTGAGGCGCTTGAGCGTGCCCGGGCGGTCGAGGTCCGCCACGACCGGAATCGCGCCTGCCGCGCGCAGCTCGGCGCGGCGTTCCGGCCGGCTGGTCAGCGCAAACACGCGAAACCGGTCGCGCACCAGCGGCAGCAGGCGCATGCCCACGTCGCCGCATCCGATGACCAGGAGGCGCGGGCGCCCCGTTTTTATGTTGTTCATTTTGAGGATTGTATGACTTTCGAGATCACTGTCCAGCCAAGCGGCCACCAGTTCAGCTGCGAGGAAGACGAAACCGTCCTGGCCGCGGCCATCCGCACCGGCGTGGGCCTGCCGTACGGCTGCAAGAACGGCGCCTGCGGTTCGTGCAAGGGAAAAATCGTCGAAGGCACAGTGCAGCACAAACCCTACCAGAAGCGCGCGCTGTCGGACGAGGAGAAGGCCGAGGGCTTCGCCCTGTTCTGCTGCGCGCTGCCGCAAACCGCGCTGACCATCGCCGCGCGCGAAGTCACCGGTTCCAGCGAGTACCCGGTGCGCAAGATGCCCTCGCGCGTCATCTCGATGGACCGCGCCGCGCCGGATGTCATGATCGTCAAGCTGCAGCTGCCGGCCAGCGAGGCGTTGGCCTACCGCGCCGGCCAGTACGTCGAGTTCCTCCTGCGCGACGGCAAGCGCCGCAGCTACAGCATGGCCAGCGCGCCGTCCTCGCTGGAGTCGCCGCTGGAGCTGCACATCCGCCACATGCCGGGCGGGGTGTTCACGGAGCAGGTGTTCGGCACGATGAAGGTGCGCGACATCCTGCGCTTCGAAGGACCGCACGGCAGCTTCTTCCTGCGCGAAGAGTCGGACAAGCCGATCGTGATGCTGGCGTCGGGCACCGGCTTCGCGCCGATCAAGGCGCTGGTCGAGCACATGGCGCACCTGAAGTCGGAGCGCCCGGTGCACTTCTATTGGGGCGGGCGCCGTCCGCAGGACCTGTACATGCACGCGCTGGCGGAGGAATGGGCGCGCACCATCCCGAATTTCAAGTACATTCCTGTGGTCTCGGACGCGCTGCCGGAAGACGGCTGGACGGGCCGCGCAGGTTTCGTCCACCAGGCCGTGATGCAGGACCTGCCGGACCTGTCCGGCTACCAGGTCTATGCCTGCGGCGCGCCGGTGATGGTCGACTCGGCGCGACGCGACTTCATCGCGCAGTGCGGACTGCCGGCCGACGAGTTCTACTCCGACGCGTTCACGTCGGAGGCCGACCTGGCGCAGCCCTGAGCCGTCGGCAGGTCATGCACTCCCCCGTCATCCCGGCCAAGGCCGGGTAGTGACGGTTCGTTCAATCCGAGCAGTTATGAAAGGGTCTTACGACATGCAAAAGCCAAACCGGTTCGTCCACTTCATCGCCGCAGCGTTAATGGCGGCCTGCATCCTGCCTCCCGCAAGCGCGCAATTCAGCGCGTTCCAGGGCGCCATCGAGCACAAGGCGCGCGAAGGCGACCGCAAAGATGACGCCAGGCGCAAGCCAGCCGAGTTCCTCGCGTTCACCCAGGTCAAGCCGGGCATGAAGGTGCTGGACGTGGCAGCTGGCGCCGGTTCCACTTCGCAGCTGCTGGCGCTCGCCGTAGGTGAAAGCGGCACCGTATATGCGCAGACCGGCAAGGAATCGGAAAAGCTGAAACAGCGCCTTGCGGCAAACCCGCAGGCCAACCTCAAGCCGGTGGTCGCGCCGTTCGACAATCCGGTCCCGGCGGGCACGCCGCCGCTCGACCTCATCGTCATCAACATGTCGTACCACGACATCGTCAACACCCCGGCCGACCGCGCCGCCATGAACAAGGCGCTGTTCAACGCGCTCAAGCCGGGCGGCAAACTGGTCATCATCGACAACGCGGCCAAGGCTGGCGCGGGCATCGGCGCGACCAAGACGCTGCACCGCATCGAGGAAGCGGCCGTGATCGAGGAAGTCACGCGCGCGGGATTCTCGGTCGATGCGCGTTCGGACTACCTGCATGTGCCGAGCGATCCGCGCGAACAGCCCTTCTTCGAGATGAAGGGCACGCCGGATGACAAGTTCGCGGTCCGCTTCATCAAGAAGTAAAGGGCCTGACAGGCGGGGGACTGTCCCGCAGCCGCTGAGCGGGCAGTGACAGTCCCCTTCCCACGCACACCATGTCGATCACTTCGCCGTCAGGCGGTTTCGGGGTTCTCCGCAACCGCAATTACTCGCTCTACCTTTCCGCGCGCATCCTCGGCACCCTGGCGGTGCAGATGCAGAGCGTGGCGATCGGCTGGCAGGTGTATGAAATCACCGGCAACCTGTTCCACCTGGGCCTGATCGGGCTCGCGCAGTTCGCGCCGTTCCTGGTGCTGATCCTGTTCGCGGGCCACGCGGCCGATACCTTCAACCGCCGCAACATCATTGCCGCCTGCCTGGCGGTGCAGATGCTGGTCGGGCTGCTCCTGCTCACGTTCACGCTGTCCGGCAGCACGGTGGTGTGGCCGGTGTTCGCGATCCTGGTGCTGTTCGGATCGGCGCGCGCGTTCATGATGCCCGCCTCGCAGGCCGTGCTGCGCAACCTGGTGCCGATCCAGGACTTCAGCCAGGCGGTGGCGCTGTCGTCCTCCGCCTTCCACGTCGCCGTGATCCTGGGGCCGACGCTGGGCGGATTGCTGTACATCGCGGGCGCCAAAGCGGTCTATATCGTTTCCTCCTCCCTGCTGCTCATCTCGACCGCCGCCATGCTGATGACACGCGCGGCGCCGCAGGCGAAGAGCAGCGAACCGTTCAGCTTCCATACGCTGTTCGAAGGCATGCGCTTCGTGCGTTCGCGTCCGATCATGCTGGGCGCCATTTCGCTGGACCTGTTCGCAGTGCTGTTCGGCGGCGCCACCGCGCTGCTGCCGGCCTATGCGCGCGATGTGCTGCACGCGGGCCCGGAGGCGCTCGGCATGCTGCGCTCGGCGCCCGGCATCGGCGCGGCAATCTGCTCGATCGCGCTG
The DNA here is from genome assembly GCF_042683405.1 of Pseudoduganella sp. GCM10020061. Classification (NCBI taxonomy): domain Bacteria; kingdom Pseudomonadati; phylum Pseudomonadota; class Betaproteobacteria; order Burkholderiales; family Oxalobacteraceae; genus Pseudoduganella; species Pseudoduganella sp. GCM10020061. The sequence goes on from NZ_JBHUJS010000002.1 coordinate 689,265, forward strand.
GCGTTCTATCCGATCCGCCGCCACGTGGGTGTGTGGATGTTCGGCGGCGTCGGCGCGTTCGGACTGGCCACGGTCGGCCTGGGCGTGACGGACAGCTTCCACGTGGCGCTGGCCTGCCTGTTCCTGCTGGGGTTGGGCGACATGGTCAGCGTCTACATCCGCCACCTGCTGGTGCAGTTCGAGACGCCGGACGAGATCCGCGGCCGCGTCAGCGCGGTCAACGCCGTCTTCATCGGCGCATCCAACGAGCTGGGAGAATTCGAATCGGGGATCATGGCCGGCTGGCTCGGGCTGGTGCGCGCGATCGTGCTGGGCGGGGTGCTGACGCTGGGCGTCACCGTGCTGTGGGCGTGGAAGTTCCCGGTGCTGTCGCGAATGGACCGTTTCCCGCACCACGGCAAGCCCGATTAGGGCTCAACCGGTTGCCAGATGACTTTCATTTCCGCTGAGAAATAGATCGATGCCGTGTATGATCAAATCGTCTCAATACAAGCGGGAGCAAGAATGCAAATCAATGTGAACACCGACCACACGATCGACCGGCACCAGGGCCTGGACGAGCACGTGACCCAGGTGGTGAATGCCGCTATCGGGCGCTTCGGCGAGCAGATCACGACGGTGGAAGTGCACCTGAGCGACAACGTGCGCGAGAAGTCGGCCGACGGCGCGAACCGCTGCATGATGGAGGCGCGCGTGACGGGCTATGCACCAGTGGTGGTATCGGACCATTCGGCCACCCTGCACCAGGCGGTGAACGGCGCCGCCGACAAGCTGAAGCGGGCGCTGGACAGCGCGATCGGCCGCCTGCACGACAAGGACAAGAAACACCCGTCCATGAAGCACATGGCGGCGGACGGCAGCAGCGCTGCCGAGATAGTCGAAGATTAAGCCCGGACGGAAAAGCCGCTCCGGACTGACGGTTTCATCCCCGCATGGCGCGGGGATGAACGCGCCAACACCAGGGCCCGCGGCGTCAGCCCTCGGCCAATTCCCTCAGGTAGCGCAGTCCGCGCACCGCCCTGCTCCCGTACCACGACAGCATTTCGCCATCCACCAGCCGGACCGGCTTGCCGAGCTGCCGTTCGAGCGCGTCCGCGTGCTCCTCGGTAAAGCGGTACGGTTCGGTCGACAGCAGCACCTGGTCCAGCGAGCGCACCAGCGCGTCGCTCCACTCGAAGCGCGGGTAGCGCGCCTCGCCCAGTTGCGGCACGGTCCAGCCGATCTCCGCCAGCATCGCGGCAATGTAGGTGTCCTGCGACACCGCCATCCACGGATCCTTCCAGATGCAGTACAGGACGCGGTTGGGGCGCCGCGGAGCGGCCTGCAGCAGCGCATATTCCCGCTCGAAGGCCGCGCACAGCGCTTCCGCCTCGTCCTCGCGCGCAAAAATGTCGCCCAGCAGGCGGTACAGCGCCAGGTTGTCGCGCGGCGCATTCGGATGGGTCACCACGATATGGGGCACGAAGCGCGCGATCTCGTCGACGGTCGGCTTTTCGTTCTCGTCGACGTTAACCACCACGTGCGTCGGCGCGATCCGGCGCAGCTTGTCCAGGTTGACGTCCTTGGTGCCGCCCACCTTCGGAATCGCCGCCACCGCTTCGGCGGGATGGATGCAAAAGCCGGTGCGGCCCACCAGTTGCGGCGCCAGGCCGAGGTCGCACAGCAGCTCGGTCACCGACGGCACCAGCGAGACGATGCGCGCGTCCGGCGCGGTGTTGTGATGCTGCCCGATGGCGTCAATATATGTCATGGCGGATAGAAAAGTTGCTGCTCACTATTGTATGATGACGCGGTACAGAATCCGAGAAACGCAATGGAGAGAATCGGCACCTTCGGTGCATCGCGCTACACGGTGGGCCAGCTCCAGCTGTTTTGCGACACCAATCACGAGCAGATCGCGGCGGCCATCGCCGAATGCGCCGTGGTCCGGCTGCGCAAAGGCGCGCGGCTCGAAGACGCGCACCGCCCGCGACTGTACATCGTGCTGTCCGGCTGCCTGTCGGTCGAGGGCGACCAGCGCGGCCTGTCCGACTCCGCGGCCGGCCAGATCTACCCCGGCGAAAGCGTCGGCGAGCAGTCCGTGCTCGACGAGGCGGCCAACCTGTCCGCCATCGGCGCGGTGGACGACACCGAACTGCTGGCGATCGAGCCCGAACTGGTGTGGCGCCTGATCGACAGCTCCAACGGCGTCGCGCGCAACCTGCTGCGCCTGCTCTCGTTCCGCATCCGCGCCGTCAACGCCACCCTGCGCCGGCGCGAAAAGCTCGGCGAATTCTACCGCCAGCTCTCGATGAACGACGCCCTCACCGGCCTGTACAACCGGGCCTGGCTGAACGACGTGCTGCCGGGCCTCGTCGCCAGTGCGCACGCCGGCAACACCCCGCTGTCGCTGGTGATGATCGACATCGACCACTTCAAGCGCTTCAACGACACCCACGGCCACCAGGCCGGGGACGACGCCCTGCGCCTCGCTGCACGCACCGTCTCGGCCGCGCTGCGCCCCTCCGACTTCGCGGTACGCTATGGCGGCGAAGAGCTCATGGTGCTGCTGCCGAACACGCCCGAACATGTCGCGCTGATCGTGGCCGAGCGCCTGTGCCAGCGCATGCGCGGCGCGGTCGTCTTCGACACCCCCGACATTCCGATGCCGCAGCTGACCGCCTCCTTCGGCGTGGCCAGCCTGGCCGCGGAACAGGACGAGCGCGCGCTGGTCAAATGTGCCGACGCCGCCCTGTACCGCGCCAAAGAAGCGGGGCGCAACCGCGTCTCGCTATGATTGACAGACCATGACCCATACCTTCCTCTGGCACGACTACGAAACCTTCGGCGCGACCCCGCGCCGTGACCGCCCTGCGCAGTTCGCGGCAATCCGCACCGACGCGGAACTGAACGAGATCGGCGAACCGATCATGCTGTACTGCCAGCCGGCGCCGGACTTCCTGCCCGACCCGGTGTCGTGCCTGATCACCGGGATCACGCCGCAGCAGTGCCTGGAGCTGGGCGTGCCGGAACACCGGTTCGCCGCGACGGTCCAGCAGGCGTTCAGCGAGCCGGGCACCATTGGCGTCGGCTACAACACCATCCGCTTCGACGACGAGGTGACGCGCTTCCTGTTCTGGCGCAACCTGATCGACCCGTACGCGCGCGAGTGGCAGAACGGCTGCGGGCGCTGGGACCTGCTGGACGTGGTGCGCATGACGTACGCGCTGCGCCCGGAAGGACTCGAATGGCCGCGCAAGGAGGACGGACGCCCCAGCTTCAAGCTGGAAGACCTGGCGCGCGCGAATGGCCTGGTCCACGAAGCGGCGCATGATGCGCTCTCGGACGTGCGCGCGACCATCGCGCTGGCGCGCCTGATCCGCTCGAAGCAGCCGCGCCTGTTCGACTTCTGCTTCGCCCTGCACAAGAAGGACCGCGCGGCGCAGGAGGTCGGCATGCATCTGGCGCCGGAGCTGCGCCAGCCCTTCCTGCACGTCTCGGGCATGTTCCCGGCCGAGCGCGGATGCATCGGCCTGGTGTGGCCGCTGGCCGCGCATCCTACCAACAAGAACGAAGTCATCGTGTGGGACTGCAGCCACGACCCGTCCGAACTGTTCGGGCTGGACGCGGAGACCATCCGCCTGCGCATGTTCACGCGCAGCGACGCGCTGCCGGAAGGCGTGACGCGCCTGCCGGTGAAGAGCATCCACCTGAACAAGTCGCCGATGCTGGTGGCGAACCTCAAGACGCTGAGCGCCGAGATGGCCCAGCGCTGGGGCATCGACATCGAGCAGGGCCGGTCGCATGCGGCGCTGATCGCGGCGGGACCGGACATGTCCGCGGTGTGGGCGCAGGTATTCAAGCGCGAAGCGGCCGGCGGTCCGGTCGACGTGGACGAGGACCTGTACGGCGGCTTTATCGGCAACGGCGACCGGCGCAAGCTCGATGCGCTGCGCAGCGAGAAACCGGAGCAGCTGGCCACCGCCAGCCCGGCGTTCGACGATCCGCGCCTGCACGAACTGCTGTTCCGCTACCGCGCGCGCAACTTCCCGCATACGCTGTCGGAAGCGGAGCAGATCCATTGGGAGCAGCACCGCGCAAACCGCCTGTTCGACGGCGAAGCGGGTGCGCGCACGGTCGAGCAGCTGTTCGGCGAGATCGATGCACTGTCGGAAGAGGCGGACGAACGCGCAGAGCACATTCTCGGCGCGCTCTATGACTACGCCGAGCACATCGCGCCCCAGCGCTACTGATCAAAGGGAGCGGTCCCCGCAGGGACCGTCCCCGGCCTAGCGGTAGCGGTTGATTTCGTCGCGGGTCTGGATCGCGACGCGGCGCGCGGCCGCAGCAAAGTCCTCGCCGTGGTTCGGCAACGCGTACAGGATCGCGCGCGACGAATTGATCATCATGCCCGTGCCGTCGGCGGTCTTGCCGGCGGTGACGGTGGCCTGCACATCCCCACCCTGCGCGCCCACACCGGGCACCAGCAGCGGCATGTCGCCGACGATCGCGCGCACCTGGCGCAGCTCTTCCGGGAAGGTGGCGCCCACCACCAGCGCGCACTGCCCGTTCCGGTTCCACTTCTGCGCCACCAGCTGAGCGACATGCTGGTACAGCGGCTTGCCGCCCACGTCCAGGAACTGCAGGTCGGAGCCGCCCGGGTTGGACGTGCGGCACAGGACGATCACGCCGCGGTCCGGCCACTCCAGGTAAGGCTCGACCGAATCGAAGCCCATGTAAGGGTTGACGGTGACCGCGTCCGCGCCATAGCGGTCGAATGCTTCGCGCGCATACTGGTGCGCGGTGGCGCCGATGTCACCGCGCTTGGCGTCCAGCACCAGCGGGATCGACGGATATTTGGTGCGGATGTAGTCGCAGACCTGCTCCAGCTGGTGCTCGGCGCCCAGCGCGGCGAAGTAGGCCACCTGCGGCTTGAACGCGCAGGCCACGTCCGCGGTCGCGTCCACGATCGCCTTGCAGAACGTGACGATGCCGTGCGCATCCTGCAGCCCCGCCGGCATTTTGGCCAGGTCCGGATCGAGGCCGACGCACAGCAGCGAGCGGTTGGCGGTCCATGCCGCGGATAGCTTGTTGATGAAATTCACGGCTGCGCCCTCCCTGGTTAAGAACCTGCCATTGTAACAAGAGCTGCCCCGTCGTCCCAGCGCGGGCCGGAATCCATGGGGCGTGCGCACCCGGCCCGCGCCGGGATCGCGAAGCGCATGCACCGGTCGATTTGAGGTATATTTTGATATCAAGACAACTTTCTGATGGAACCGCCATGACCAATTCGGTATACGCCCGCTGGATTCGCCTGATGCTCGCCCTGTCCCTGTTCGGCTCGCTGCTGTCGGGCTGCGGCTACAACACCTTCCAGGAAAAGGATGAGGGTGTCAAAGCCGCGTGGGGCGAAGTGGTCAACCAGTACCAGCGCCGCGCTGACCTGATTCCCAACCTCGTGAACACGGTGAAGGGCTACGCTTCGCACGAGCGCGAAACGCTGGAGGCGGTGACCGCCGCGCGTGCCAAGGCAACCAGCTTCCAGATCACGCCGGAAGTGCTCAACAACCCGCAGGCGTTCCAGCAGTTCCAGCAGGTGCAGGGCGAGCTGTCGAGCGCCCTGTCGCGACTGATGGCGGTCTCCGAGCGCTATCCGGACCTGAAAGCGGACACCAGCTTCCGCGACCTGCAGTCGCAGCTGGAGGGCACCGAGAACCGCATCACCGTGGCGCGTGCGCGCTACATCGCGGCGGTCCAGGACTACAACGTCTCGGTCCGCAAATTCCCGACCAACCTGACCGCCATGATCTTCGGCTACGACGTGCGCCCTTCGTTCACGGTGGAGAACGAAAAGGCGATTTCGACCGCGCCGACCGTCGATTTCGGCGGCGAGAAGAAGTAAGCGATGCCGATGCTGCGTGTGCTGCTGCTGGCGGTGTTCGCGCTCTGGATGGGCGCGGCATCCGCACAGCAGCTGGTCCCGGTGCCCGAACTGAAGGGCCGCGTGAACGACAACGCGTCGATGCTCACGCCCGCCCAGCGCACGCAGCTGGAAACGGTGCTGGCCGACTATGAAAAGCAGACCGGCAACCAGATCGTGATCCTGACCGTCTCCAAGACCGAGCCGGAAGCGATCGAGCAGTACAGCATCCGCGTGGTCGAGGCATGGAAGCTGGGCCGCAAGGGCATCGACGACGGCGTCCTGCTGATGGTCGCCAAGGATAATCCGAGCAGCCTGCGCCGGCTGCGCATCGAGGCCGGCCGCGGCGTGCAAGGCGTGCTGACCGACGCCCAGTCCAAGCGCATCCTGCAAGACGTGATCGCGCCCCATTTCCGCCAGAGCCAGTACTACGACGGCATGGTCGCGGGCGTGTCCGCGATCGCGGCGCTGCTGCGCCAGGAACAGCTGCCCGCCCCCGCCCGCGAAGCCGAACGCGCGGCGGTGGAGAGCGACGGCGGCCCGTCGTGGCCCTTCATCCTGTTCGGCGTGCTGATCGCGATGTCGATCCTGCGCTCGCGCGGCGGACGGCGCGGGCGCGTGCGCCGTGGCGGCTGGAGCTCCGGCGCCACCGGCTTCATCCTCGGCAATGCGATCGGCGCGATGACCAGCCGCGGCCACCATGGAGGATTCGGCGGGCTTGGCGGCGGAGGCGGCTTCTCGGGCGGCGGCGGAGGCTTCTCGGGCGGCGGAGGTACATTTGACGGCGGCGGCGCCTCGGGAGACTGGTGACATGGCTGGGTTCAAGGACAAGCTGGCGCGCCGCTTGCGGCATCTGCAATCGGGCATCGGCCCGGGCGAAAAGCTGTTCCCGCAAAACGTGCTCGACCTGATCACGGCCGCGATCGCGGAAGGCGAAGCTACGCATCGCGGCGAAGTGCGCCTGATCGTGGAAGCGGCGCTGCCCGGCGAATTGATCTGGGACGGCGTCACGGACCGCGAGCGCGCGCTCGACCTGTTCGCCGAACACGGCATCTGGGACACCGAGGACAACTGCGGCGTGCTGGTGTACGTGAACCTGGCCGACCGCAAGGTAGAGATCGTGGCCGACCGCGCGATCAACCGCAAGGTCGAACATGCGCAATGGCAGGCCATCTGCGACACCATGACGCAGGGCTTCCGCCAGGGCGACTACGGCCGCAGCACGCTGGCTGCCATTGCACAGGTCAACGCGCTGCTGCGCCAGCACTTTCCTGCCGACGGCAGCCGCGGGCCGGACGTCAACGAACTGCCCGACCAGCCGGTCATGATCTGATTTTGCCCCGCCGCGGGCTGCTCTGGTTAAAATCGCCATGGTGAACCACAACGAAAGACAGAGCATGAAATTAGCAAACAAGGTAGCGATCGTCACCGGCGCGACGCAGGGCATCGGCCTCGCGTGCGCGCAACGCCTGCTGGCGGAAGGCGCGAGCGTGATGCTCGCCGACGTCAAGCCCGAAGGCGCAGAGGTCGCTGCATCGCTGGGCGAGAAGGCGCGCTTCTGCGCAGCGGACGTGAGCAAGAAGGCGGACGTGGATGCGCTGGTCGAACAGACCGTGCGCGAATTCGGCCGCATCGACATCCTGGTCAACAACGCCGGCGTGACGCACGCCGCGGACTTCCTCGACCTGGCCGAAGAAGACTTCGACCGCGTGCTCGGTGTGAACCTGAAATCCATGTTCCTGTGCAGCCAGGCGGCGGCGCGCCACATGGCGAAGCAGGGCTCGGGCTCGATCATCAACATGTCGAGCGTGAACGCGACGCTGGCGATCCCCAACCAGGTGCCCTACGTGGTGTCCAAGGGCGGCGTGAACCAGCTGACCCGCGTGGCGTCGATCGCGCTGGCCGCGCACGGCATCCGCGTCAACGGCGTGGCGCCTGGCACCATCCTCACCGAACTGGCCAAGAAGGCCGTGATGGGCAGCCCGGAAGCGCGGCATACCATCCTGTCGCGCACCCCGCTCGGCCGCTGCGGCGAGCCGGAGGAAGTGGCGTCGGTGGTGGCGTTCCTGGCCAGCGACGATGCCTCGTACATGACCGGCGAGACGGTGGCCGTGGACGGCGGCCGGCTTGGCCTCAACTACGTGGTGCCGGTCCGGGAATAACCGTACGCGCCGGCCGGGCGGTGATATATCCAATGTTTATGACAGTCATCGGAAACATCCATTGGACGAATATGATTGCAAACAGCATAATCTCACCTGTCTCCACTATTCTCCTCCAAGAAATAGTTTTAAGCCCGCTCACGTAGCGGGCTTTTTTTTATCCGGCGCTGGCCGCCGGCAGGCAAGCGCAGTACGGCGCGGCGGGCCTGCCGGCCGAGTTCCGCGCGCGACCCGCAGACGTTTGACGTACGTCATACCCCTGTCACATCCACTCCCTATACTGGTTTTCATCCGCGGTACGCGCAACCGATCTGCGCGGCGGCGGCCAGGCGGTCCGGTCAAGGCCGATCGCCGCTCCCCCCGAATTCCCCAGTAGCACGCAGTGACTCTTGGCCCGATCTTGGGTTTTGCCCGCTCCAAGCAGCGGGCATTTTTTTTTATCCCTGGTGCCGCCGCGCGTGCTTGAATGCCGGGCGCGATAGGCTTACGATGATCGTTCGGCCATTGAAGGAGTATCCACAAATGGAAAAACAGAATGTCGCGAGAATGGACCTGGACGCCGCCAGCCACCCGCAGCGCCGGGCGAATGAAGGCATGCAACACTTATTCCTGCGCGAGCTGGATCCGGCGGACGTATTCGACCGGCCGCAGGCACTGTCGCTGCCGCTCCTGTCGTTCGGCACCGTGCGCGAAACCTGCCCGCACTGCGCCGGCCAGCACCTCAAGCTCATCCTGCGCCAGGAGACCGTGCGCCTGGCCCACCTGTTCTGCGAGCACTGCCACGCGTGCTTCGATGCGCGCTACGCCAACGGCCGTTGCGCCCTGACCATCTGAGCCTGCCCATGGTATCGTTCGGGTTCCGTAAACCCGACGATTCCCATGATGTCCCTGCTTCGAGCCTGGCTGTTTTCCCCTGACTACAAGACCCTCCGCTACGCCGGCGCCTGGCTTGCCTATGCCGTGATCATCATGGGCGGCGCCATTCCCGGCGCACGCGCCGAGATGGGCAACGTGGCGCCGGGCATCGTGCTCCATTCGGTGGCCTACGCCACCATCACCTACCTGCTGCTGACGGGCGCGAACGGAAGCCTGCCCGCGCGCGCGGTCAAGGCGGTCCTGACCGTGGCGGCCATGGGAGCGCTCGACGAAGCCATCCAGACCCTGCTGCCCTACCGGCGCGGAGCACTGATGGATTGGGTGGTCGATGTGACGGCGGCGCTCACCTGCGCCGCCGTCTGCTGCATCTTGATGCGCGGACGGCGCGCTTAAGGAAGGCTGTCGCAGTCGCAGTCCGAGTGGCTGCCAAACTGCAGTTCCTGCTGGGCCAGCTGCGCACGCGCGTGGACGCCGGCGTCGCGCCGCAGCTGGCGGATGCGCGACGCGCGCACGTAGTTGCCGTTGGTGCGCAGCGCACGTTCCGCATTCTTGCGGATCTCGGCCAGCTGCTCGCTCTTGGCCTGGCGCACCAGGGCGTGCAGGACCTGGCGCATGGCGTAACGGTGCCTCTCTCCCTCCCCTTCCCAATGGTTTGCGGCAATGAAATCTTCAATGATGGTATTGCAGCTAAGCATTCTTACCCTCCTTAAGCGACGAAGCATTATTCGCCAATTCATCAGGGAAATTATTGATAGCGCTCAAACGCAGCGCGAAGGGCGAAGAAGCGTGCAGTTGAGCTGATCTGGCACAAGGCACGCACGCCATCCGGGAACCCGCCCATCGCGCGCCAGTCTCAGGCAGGTGGAGGTATAACACCAGACGGGTCACTAACGACAGGAGAACAAGATGAAGATTGCACAAATCCGGGCGCTTCCATTGGCGCTCGCACTGGTGGCGCTGGCGGGATGCGAACACATGAAAAAGGACCAGGCCGGCACCGATACCATGGGCCGGAGCAGCACCACGGCCAGCACCTCCACGACCCAGTCCTCCTCCGATCAGGGAGCCAGCGGCATGCAGGCCGGCACGGCAGCGCCGGGCGGCACGGGACAGGACATGGCGATGGCGCCCAACGCGGTCGTTGTCAGCATCGAGCCGATGTCGCGCGAATCGGCGACGATGGGATCGTCCTCGTCCGGGCAGGCCGGCAGCTCGCGCACCGCGACGGGCAGCGACCAGGTGCACCGCGTCACCGTGCGCATGGACGATGGCAGCATGGTATCGATCGTGCAGGAAGCGGCGCCCACGTTCAAGAGCGGCGACCGGGTGCACGTGTCGAACAACATGATCCAGCAGCGATAGCCGTCCGCCAGGCAGCCGCGCCGGCTGCCGAATACATCGCGAACGCGCAACAGGCAGAGCACGCCGACCCGGTCCTGCCGCGCGGTTCGCGCCGTCAAGCGGCAGCGGCAGGTGCGACATACCCCCTGCCTTTTTCGTGCACCGGCTTGGCCCTGCCTATACCCCCTCCTTTTTCCTGCATGATCAGCGGCGCGCCGCATACCCCTGGTCGCGGAAACGCTTTTGCTGTTCGGGTGGCCAGGATATTGCGCCCCCAAAATAAATGGGGACGGTCCCGGAAGGAACGTCCCCACTTTTTTCGAATGCGCGTGCAAGGAAGCCGGAGCCGTCCGGAAGGACGGTCCCAGTGCTGCCTTACTCGGCCGCGGAGGCGCGAGCCGCTTCGCGCAGGCGCAGCACGTCTTCCGCTGCCTTCTTGCCCGCGACAAAGGCGTGGTCGGAGTTGTAGTACTCCCACTCGCTGTAGCGGCCGGACAGCAGGATGTCGTAGCGCGCCAGCCAGTCGCGGATGGTCTTCACGTTGTGCGCACGCTGGTGGTCGTACACCACGTATGCGTACGGCATGTCGACGATGTTCGCAGCGATGATCTTGTCGTCCTCGCGCAGCATGGTGACCTTCTTGCAGTCCTCGATGCAGCGGTCGATCAGCTCCTGCCCGTCGCACGGCAGCGGCTTGTACGTCGGCGAGTAGGTGATCTCGCAGGTCAGGCCAAAGCCGCCCGGCGGATTGCATTTCGGGCTGGCGTTGCCCTGCACGAAGATGCGGTGGAAGATGGTCTCTTCCGGGTAGTACACCCAGTGCTTGTCGGTGATATTTTCGCGCGCGACGCCAAGGTTCACGCACTTGACCGAGATGTGCTTGAGGCCGCGCGCGGCTTCGCGCACTTCCTCCGGCGCCTCGGCGCCGATCAGCTTGATCAGCTCCGGCAGCGGCATGGTGCTGATCAGGTTGTCGTAGCGGTACCGGCTACCGTCGTCAAGGACGATCATGTGGTCGCGCGGCAGCACCTGCGCCACTTCCACGCCCAGCTGCAGCTTGCCCTTCAGGTGCGGCAGGAAGCCTTCCATCAGCGCCTGGAAGCCACCCTCCAGCGGATAGCCGAAGCGTGCGTTCGGACCCATCGGCTTGCCGACCGGTTCGAGCGCGCCTTCAATGATCTCTTCCAGGTTCGGCAGCGGCACGCGCCCGCCCAGCCAGGACGTTTCCATTTCAGTGAGCGGCACGCTCCACAGCTTGCGGTTGTACGGGATCGCGAAGTGCTTGGCGATGCCGGCGCCCCAGACCTTGTAGATGAATTCCTCGAAGTTGGCCGGCTCGCGCTTTTTCGCAGCTGGCAGCGTGGCGGTCGTGCCCGAGGCGATTTCCACGGTGCCGTCGGCGCAGCAGTCTTCGACCGGCTTGGCCGGCGCCGCTGGCGCACTGGCGCTGCCGTAGCGCGCTTCGATCGCGCCCATGATGCATTCGGTGATGACCTTCGGTGGCAGGCCGTACAAGGCGCCCTGGAACGGGTAGCGCGTGTAGACGTCCTTGGAATACACCCACGCCTCACGGTTCTGCCAGTGCAGGTTCTTGCCCAGCAGGATGTCGTACATCTTGAGCACGTACGGGTCGTTCGAGAACATGATGTGGCCGGCGTAGTCGAACGTGAAGCCGTTGTCGCGGATCGAGCGGCACCAGCCGCCGACGGTCGCGTTACGTTCGATCAGCACGCTGCTCTCGCCCAGGTGGTAGGCGGCCGACAGGCCGGTTGGGCCGGCGCCGATGATGGCGGTCTGCACCGGTTGGGCCGTCTGCGCCGACGCGGTACGCAGCGGGTTGACTTTGGCGGTGCTGCCGCCGAGGGTCGCTTCCGCCGCGACGGCGGGCGTGGTAAAGCGCGCTGGCTGGCGCGCCGGGGTGGTGTTTTTCATCAGTTCTACCATTCGTTGTGCGGTCTTGTTCCACGAGGTTGCGGAAACGATTTCGCGCATGCGCGCGGCCATCTTTTCCTTGTCGGCCGGGGACATGGCGAGCGCGCGCTCGCAGGCGGCGGTAAATTCGGCCGGGCTGTGCGCGATCGCGACGATGTCGCCATAGGGGCGGACCACGTCGGTAATCGGGGTCGAGACGATCGGGCGCTGGGCGGCCATGTATTCCAGCACCTTGGTCGGGCTGATGAATTTGGTCGACTCGTTGAGCGCAAACGGCATCAGGCACACGTCCCAGCCCGCCAGCAGCTCCGGCAGCGCCGAGTACGGCTGCTGGCCAAGGTAGTGGACGTTCGGGCGCTGCGGCAGGCTGGCCGGGTCGATCTTGACCACCGGGCCGACCAGCACGATCTGCCATTCGGGATGCGCGTCGGCCATTGCCGCGATGATCTCGGGATCGAAGCGCTCGTCGATCACGCCGTAGAAGCCCAGGCGCGGATGCGGCAGGTGCTGCTGGCCTTCGTGCTGCAGCGACCGGTCGAGCGACTTCTCAAAGTGCGCAACGTCAACGCTGCTCGGGAAGCAATGCGCGTTGGCGTGGCGTTCCTTTTTCGCTTCGTACAGGCTCGGCCCGCCGGTGAACACCAGGTCGGCGACTTTGAGCAGTGCGCTTTCGCGCTGCAGCAGCTGCTTCGGCGAATTCTTGAAGGCGGCCAGTTCGTCCATGCAGTCATAGACCACCAGGCCGGCGTGAAGTTCCGGCAGCAGCGGCAGCGCCATCGGGGTGTAGAACCAGGCGATCGGGTCGTGGTCGTCCGGGACCAGTTCGGCCAGCAGCGGGCGCAGCACGGGAATCTGGTCGTCGTGGAAGCCATGCGCGGCCACCTGCGTATGCGGCTGGCAGATCGTGATGTTCGGCTCGGGACTGTGCTTCTTCAGGAAGCTCTCGCCCTCGTGATAGATGGGCTCTTCGACCACAAGCACGTTGTAGTGTTGCGCCAGTCGGCTCAGGAGGTGCTGGGGACGCTGGTACACGAAGTCCCAGCGCAGGTGGCAAAACACGATAATCGTAGGCATATCTCTTCCTCATTGTGGCCCCCGGGGGCCTTCACAGTTATAAGTAGTTGATGCTGTTTACTCTTGTCTAAACACTCCCTCCGGCGGCGCGTTGCGTGTCGCCGCCTTGATCATTTCCAGTGGCACCTTCGGGCTACGGTCCGCCTTGAGCAGGCCGTTCGCCTCCTGGAAGGTGTCCGCAAACTGGGTGTAGCAGAAGCCTGCAAACATCGCGGTGTTGTTGACCACGGCGAGCATGCGGCGGTACAGCTCCAGGAAGCTCTCGGCGGTATGGGTGCGCGAGTAGCCCCAGGTGTGCTGGTCGGGCGGCGCGTCGAGGTCGCAGGCGACGCCGCCAAATTCGGTCAGGACGATCGGCTGGCCGCGGTGCGGGAAACCGTCCAGCGTCAGGATGCGCCCGCCCGGACGGCGCTGGTCGAACAGCACCCGGTGTTCGGACGTTTCGTAGCGCTGGCGCAGCCGCTCCGGGTCGCCCTCGTAGTCGTGGATGCCGAGGATGTCGGTGGCCGAGGCTTCCCAGCCGTCATTGCCGATCACCGGGCGCGTCGAATCCAGCGTCTTGGTCAGGTGGTACAGGGCTTCGACCGCGTTGCGATGCGCCTGGGTCAGCGTCAGGTTCGGCACGCCCCACGACTCGTTGAAGGCGACCAGCACGATCACGCACGGGTGGCTGTAGTCGCGCTCAATGGCCTCGGTCCATTCGCGCACCATGCGCGTGATCGCGCGCTGCGTGAAGCGGTATGACGACGGCATCTCTTCCCACACCAGCAGTCCGAGCTTGTCGGCCCAGTACAGATAGCGCGGCGACTCGATCTTCTGGTGCTTGCGCACGCCGTTGAAGCCCATCTCCTTGGCCAGCTCGACGTCGTGCTTGTAGGCGTGGTCGTTGGGCGCGGTCATGAAGCTGTCCGGCCAGTAGCCCTGGTCCAGCACCAGCCGCAAGTGGTAGGGACGGCCGTTGAGCATGATGCGGTCGCGGTTGACCGAGATCGAGCGCAGCGCGGTGTAGCTGCGCACGGTGTCGAGCACCTTGTCGCCGTGGCGCAGCGTGACTTCCGCGTCCAGCAGCGTCGGCCGCTCCGGGCTCCACAGCAGCTCGTTGCGCGAATCGTCGATGCCCGGGTCGGACAGCGCAATCTTGCGGTTGGCCTCGTTGTTCAGCAGCTTGTAATAGTCGTCCGACAGCAGCTCCTTGCCGTGCCAGATCTTCACTTCCACAAACAGGTCGTCCTTGATGTCGCCCGGCGCCACGATCTCGCAGCCGATCTCGAAGGTCTCGAAGATCGGGGTCCAGCGCAGCGTCTGGATATAGGTGTTGGAGACCTGCTCCACCCACACGCTCTGCCAGATGCCGGTGGTGCGCGGGTACCAGATCGAATGGGGTTCGAGCAGCCAGTCCTGCTTGCCGCGCGGCTTGGCCAGGTCATGCGGATCGTCGGCCACGAAGACGGTCACGGTCTGCGTGCCGGCGCCGTCCAGCGCGCACGAGATGTCGATCGTAAATGAAGTGTGCCCGCCCTCGTGCTCGCCCACCAGCTGGCCGTTGACCCAGACCCGCGCGAAGTAGTCCACCGCGCCGAAGTGCAGCAGCGTGCGGCCGTCGTGCGGCATCAGCTCGAACTCGCGTTCGTACCAGCAGTGCGGGTGGAAACCCGTATCCTCGATCCCGGACATCTTCGACTCGGGGCAGAACGGCACCTCGATCTCATGGGTCCAGGTCAGCTGGTCGCCCGGCACCTTGCACACGCCACCCTGGTCGAAGGTAAAGCGCCATTTGCCGTCAAGGCTCAGCCAATTGTCGCGCACCAGCTGCGGGCGTGGATAACCAAACTTGCTCATGTGCTTTCCCCATTGTTTGCCGCCATTTCCGGGATCAGGATGCGGCCCTGGCGGTGCGCGGTGTTGTAGCGGAATAGCGCTTCGCGCGCCGCCGACTGCGCCCTGCCCTTTTCGCACAGGGCCACGACGGCCCCGCCAAATCCGGCGCCGGTCAGCCGTGCGCCATATACGCCGGGCTGCTCGCGCAGGCGCGCGCACAGCACGTCGAGCTCTTCGATCGAGACTTCGTAGTCGTCGCGCAGGCTGGCGTGCGATGCGTTCATCAGCTCGCCGAAGCGTGCGGCCGACACCCCGCGCGCAGCTTCCAGCACGCGCATGTTTTCGCGCACCACGTGGCGCGCGCGCTCGCGCAGCGGCGTGGGCAGGCGTTCGACGGAATCGGGGTCGGTGACGTCGCGCAGCGCCTGCACGCCGAGCATGCGCGCCGCCTCGTTGCATTCGGCGCGGCGCTCGTTGTACTTGCTGGCGGCGAGCTTGCGCGGCACGCCGCTGTCCATCACGATCAGCTCGGCGCCTTCGGGCATCGGCAGCAGGTGGTGTTCCAGTGTGCGCGCGTCGATGAACAGCAGGTGCTCCTCGTCGGCGATGCTGGAGGCCATCTGGTCCATGATGCCGCAGTTGACGTGGGCGAAGCGGATCTCGGCCTGCTGCGCCATGCGCGCCAGCAGCACGTCGTCGACGTTGGCGCCGGTCAGCTCGCGGATCGCGCGCAGCACCGCCACTTCCAGCGCGGCGCTGCTGGACATGCCGGCGCCCACCGGCAGGTTGGTGCTGACATACACGCGCAGCGGCGGCACGTCCACGCCGTGTTCCTCCATCAGCCGCACGCAGCCTTCGATATAGCTGCCGAAGCCTTGCGGCGCATGGAACTTGCGGCCGAAGGAGACGCTCTCGTCCAGAGTGCTCGAATAGAAATGGAAGTGGTCGTCGCCGCTCGGCTTGACCGCGGCCAGGGTGCGCTGCGGCGTCGCCACCGGCAGCATGAAGCCGTCGTTATAGTCGGTGTGCTCGCCCAGCATGTTGACCCGGCCGGGCGCGGACGCGTTGACGGCTGGTGCGCCGTCGAAGAAGGTTTCCGGCGAAATCATGATTCCTCCAGCACCACATGGACTTCGCGCAGCTGCGCAGCGGTGGCTTCCGGCAGCACGTCCATCGCGAACATGCCCGCGCCCAGCTCGGTCCCGGCCAGGTACTTGAGGCGGTCGCGCGATCGGTATGGCGGCGAGAAGGTCGCGTGCAGCTGCGTCTCGGGATGCGCGCGGCCGTCCAGGGGCGCTTGGTACCACGTCATCAGGTAGGGGAACGGGCGCTGCCACAGGCCTTCGTACTTCAGCAGCACGGTCTTGAGCGCGCGCGCCAGGTCGGCCCGGGCCTCGGGCGTGAGCGCATTGAAATCGGGGGTCGGCGCGATCGGAGTCACCCACACCTCGTACGGATAGCGCGCGCATGGCGGGACGAAGGCGACCGCGTGCTCGCCGCGGTACAGCAGCCGCTCGCCGTTGGCGATCTCGGCCTGCACCATCTGGCACAGCAGGTTCTGGCGGTGGCTGGCGAAGTGCGCGGCCTCCTGCTCCAGCATGCGCGCCGGCACCGGCGGGACGAACGGATAGGCGTACAGCTGGCCGTGCGGATGGTGCAGCGTGACGCCGACTTCCGCGCCGCGGTTCTCGAACGGCAGCACGTAGCGGATCTGCGGATTGCGCGCGGCGCGCGCGGTACGGTCGCCCCACACCTGCAGCAGCAGCTCGATGCGCGACAGCGGCAGGCCGGCCAGCGACGCCAGCGGATCCTGGGTAAACACCACGACTTCGCAGATGCCCTCCCCGGCCGCGGTGGGCACGTCCAGCGTGGGCGGGCTGTGCGATTCGAGCGTCAGCGTCGGGAAGCGGTTCTCGAACACCGCCACTTCATAGTCGCCCGGCGGCAGCTCGGTCGGGTTGGCCGGATCGACCATCGGCGCCAGCGGGTTGTACTCAGGCGGCGGCTGGAAGGTGCGGTTCTGGCGGTAGGCCGCATAGGCGACCCACTCGCCGCGCATGGGGTGCCAGCGCAGGTGCGGATTCGCGCCTTGCGGCTCCGCAAACGGACTGGGCGCAACGATCGTGCCCTCGATGGGGCGGTTGCTGTACAACGTCAGTTTGCGCCCGTCGGGCTTGTTCAGGTCGAGACTATGCAT
This sequence comes from Pseudoduganella sp. GCM10020061, assembly GCF_042683405.1. Taxonomy (NCBI): domain Bacteria; kingdom Pseudomonadati; phylum Pseudomonadota; class Betaproteobacteria; order Burkholderiales; family Oxalobacteraceae; genus Pseudoduganella; species Pseudoduganella sp. GCM10020061. The sequence continues at coordinate 706,564 of NZ_JBHUJS010000002.1, forward strand.
GGGAAATATTCGTTGAAGAAACGCTCATGTCACCGTTTCGGGGACACCAGCAACGATGCTATCAGAGGGTTTTTCGAGGTATTTCTGACAATCCATTTCTTCTCAGGAATTTGTAACTAGCAGTACACAAACAAAAATAACAGAATGAAAATTCAGGATGGCTGCGCCAAGGGAATCGGCGCTTTCGATAACTGGTGTGTAACCATGCGTAGGCGTAGACCTACGACTTAGTTAGACAAATTCGACAGACCCGACAAGGCGAGCGCCTACACGTGCATTACCCGCAAAGTCAACGGTGCGACCCGGTTTTCGATGTTATTTGATCAACGGAAATTGCCGTTAGACTAGTTTCCAGCAGCCCATGCGTGTGGCCCGCGCCGGCGGCATCGGGTATCGTGGCGATGACAGGGAGATCACACATGAGCGACAGGACCATCCGGCGGCTGCATGCTGCCTACCGCGACGATATCGGCGACCTCGGCACGCGCCGGCCCCTGCCCGGGCCGCAGATCGCGCAGCTCGATCCTTTCCTGTTCCTGAACCACCATGGCCCGCAGACTTACCCTCCGAGCAACCGCGGTCTGCCGTTCGGGCCGCACCCGCACCGCGGTTTCGAGACCGTCACCTTCATCCTCGAAGGCTCGCTGATGCACAAGGACAGCGCCGGGCACGCCAGCGTGATCGGCGCGGGCGGGGTCCAGTGGATGACGGCCGGGCGCGGGATCATCCACGCCGAGATCTCGCCGCCCGAATTCCTGGAGCACGGCGGCGCGCTCGAAATCCTGCAGTTGTGGGTCAACCTGCCCGCGCGCCTGAAGATGACCGCGCCGGCCTACGTGGGCCTGCAGGGCGGCGAGATTCCAGCGCACCCGGCGGCCGGCGCGACTGTCAGGCTGATCGCCGGCGAATGGGAGGGACACCGCGGGCCGGTGCATCCGCTGCTGGACATGTTCATGGCGGTGGTGGAGTTCGAGCCTGCCGGATCGGCGTGGTTCCACGGCCTGGAGGGGCGCAGCGTGTTCCTGTATGTGGTGCGCGGGACGGTCTCGATCGCGGGACAGCTGGCGCCGCAATACAACCTGGTCGAGCTGGAAGACGGCGACACGCTCCACCTGTCCGCGGTGGACCGCGCGCTGGTGCTGGTGGGGCACGCCGCGCCGCTGGGCGAGCCGGTCGTGGCGCACGGCCCGTTTGTCATGAATACGCGCGAGGAGATCGTCCAGGCCATCGACGACTACCAGGCCGGCAAGTTCGGCCCGCCCATGTGAGCCGCCGATCCGGCTGTCCTGGCGGTTCCAGCTAAAAAAGCTGGGGACAGTCCCTTGCAGGGACAGTCCCCGTGCGCCCCGTTTGCTTGCCCGGCGATATGATGATCCCGGAATCTGTCGGGAGCATGCAATGAAGTTGGTACCACTCGTCGAAACAACGCGCGGCGGTCACGTCGAAAACATTCACTTCGGTTCGGTTGCGGTGGTGGACACCAGCGGCAAGCTGCTCTGGTATGCGGGCGACCCCGAGTTCCCCACGTTCACGCGCTCCGCGCTCAAGCCTTTCCAGGCCCTGCCCTTCATGCTCGACGACGGCCCGGCCCGGCTTGGCCTGTCGCTGCGCGAAGTGGCCGTGATGTGCGCCAGCCATTCGGGCGAAGAGCAGCACGTCGACACGGTGCGCGGCATCCTCGACCGCATCGGCCTGGACGAGAGCCACCTGCAATGCGGCTGCCACCAGCCGACCTTTTATGAAACCCTGAACCTGCGCGTGCCCGGCGACCGCACCTGGACGCCGCTCCAGCACAACTGCTCGGGCAAGCACAGCGGCTTCCTGGCCTGGTGCACGCTGCATGGCGCGCCGACCGAGACCTACGTCGATCCGGACCATCCGCTGCAGCGCGAAGTGCGCCTGCGCCTGGGCGAAACGCTCGGCATGGATGGCGACATGCTGGCGCGCGGCATCGACGGCTGCTCGGCGCCGAATTACGCGTTCCCGCTGTCGCGACTCGCGCACCTGTACGCGCGGCTGGCGCAAGGCGCCAGCGATCCGCAATGGGGTGCGGCCATGGGCACGCTGCGCGAGGCCATGACGATGCATCCGGAACTGGTGTCGGGCGAAGGCAGGTCCGACCTGGTCTACATGAGCGTGTCGAAAGGGGACTGGGTGACGAAGGTGGGCGCCGATGCGGTGCAGGCAGTCGGCGTGACTTCCGCCGGGCTGGGCATCGCGATCAAGATATCGGACGGCGCTCCGAGGTCGCTACAGGCAGTGACGATGAGCGTACTGGATCAACTTGGACTGATGAATGAAGAACGTGCCGCTGCGGTCGAGCGCTACAGGCAGCCGCCGCTGCGGAACTGGCGCGGCACGGTCGTGGGGGATATACGGCCGGTATTCAGGCTTGCGCGCGCAGGGTCTTAGCCTGCGCGCGCCTCACCTGGGTACTGGTTAGCGCGCCATGCGGACCGAGATGTCGTCGCCGCGGGTCGCGTCCTTGTCGAAGCTCACTGCCAGCTTGGAGTCGACGCTGACGAAGGTGTTCGGGGTGACCGACAGCAGTTCCACTTCGGTGCCGTCCATCGACGCGTAGTAGCGTGCGTTGCGGCTCGACAGTTCGATCTCCGAGCCGTTGGTCAGCTTGTAGCTGCCGTTGAACTGGGTGGCGAATTCACGTGGGCTCACTTTGTAGCGGTGCACGGCGCTTGGCTGGCCGCCTTGCACGCGGACCGACGAGATGGCAGCGTTCTGCTGCTCGATGGTGGAAGGGACACCTGCTGCGAAAGCGGAGGTGGAAACCAGGGCAGCTGCAACGACGATAGCGATATGGCGCATGATATTTTTTCCTGTCAAAGTGATTGGAGAAGATATCGCCATGTCTGTTTTGTGTTGCATGGCGAATGATGAAACTGTACCCATCACGCGGACCGGATGCATGCGGATTGCGACAAAATGCGGGATTTGGAGGACAGGATGCAGAAACGCCAACCTGATGTGAAAAACGCTAGAACGGGCGCAGGTACAGGCTGCGCCTGATTTCGAATATGCATAAGAGGCGGCGTTGGGGACTGTCCTTTCGCGTCAGGATGGCAGCACCTTTCCCTGGTTTATGCATGCATATGAGGGTGCATGCCGAAGACCTGGACACGGCTCTGCCGCATGGCGATCAGCGGACAGTCCCCTCGCTCAGTGCGCGCTATTGCGGCGGCTGAACAGGTAATAGCCGATCGCGCCAATCGCGGCGGCCACGCCCACCTTCATGGCAAGCCCTTGCGGGTTATGCTTGATCTCGGCCTTGATGCCCATCTCGCCGAGGAAGTTGGGAATGTGTCCCTGCATGAGGTCGTCGCCGATGCCTTCCACCACGTCCACGCGGTCGGCCAGCAGCAGCATCTGCCAATGCCGCACGTCGTTCTCCGACAGCTTGTAGGCGGCTTCGCGCATCTTGCCCGACAGCCCGCGCGGCGGCGTGCTGGTGCCGAACACGGGGGTGATGCCGGGCCGTTCGGTCGAGTGGAACACCTTGATGCGCAGCGGCTGCTGCTCCGGCTGGTTCCAGTGCACATTCTCCAGCCGCGGCGGGTTGTGCTCCATCGGCACTGCAGGGCGGTTGGCACGGTCGAGGTCCGAACCCCAGCCCGGAATATGCGACATGTCCCTGTTGCGATGCTTCTGCGCCTCGCCGTGCGAGTGGTGGTCGTGGCCTGCGCCTTCGAACTCGCGCATCGAGTCGTTGCCCTCGGTGGTAAAGCGGGGCGCGTCGTTGTAAGTCTGCGTATGAGTATGCATGCTGTGCTCCCAATCAATGACGTGCGGACGAGCCCGGCGGGATCAGCACCGGCTTGATGCAGTTGTCCAGCTTGGCCGAGAAGATGTGGTACGCATCCGAGACTTCTTCCAGCGGCACGCGGTGGGTGATGACCTGCTTCGGATCGATATGGCCGGCCTGGATGTGCTCGATCAGGCGCGGCAGGTGGCGCTTGACGCTGGCCTGGTTCATGCGCAGGGTCAGGCCCTTGTTCAGCGCGCTGCCGATCGGCACCGCGTTGAAGGTGGGGCCGTACACGCCCACGATCGACACATTGCCGCCCTTGCGCACGGAGTTGATGGCCCAGTGCAGCGCGGTCGCCGCGCCTGCCTGCATCATCAGGTAGCGCCCGGTCAGGCTCTGCATGGCATTGCCGGACGCTTCGCATCCGACCGCGTCGATGCATACATCGGCGCCCAGCCAGTCTGTCATCTTCTTGATGTGCTCGGCCATGTCGCGCACGTCCTTGAAGTTCACGATCTCGCAGTGGGCGAAGTGCCTGGCGAACTCCAGGCGGTAGTCGATGTGGTCCACCACAATTACGCGGCCGGCGCCGAAGAACCACGCGCACTTGGCCGCGAACAGGCCCACCGGGCCGGCGCCGAACACCACGACCGTGTCGCCCTGCTTGATGTCGCCCATTTCCGCCGCCTGGTAGCCGGTCGGGTAGGCATCGGTCAGCAGCACCGCATCGTCCTCGTGCAGGTCGGCCGGGATGATCGTCGGACCGACGTCGGCCATCGGCACGCGCACGTACTCGGCCTGGCCGCCGTCGTAGCCGCCGCCCGTGTGCGAGTAGCCGTACATGCCGCCGGACGCGGTCGCTTGCGGATTGGTGTTGTGGCAGTTGCCGTATAGTTCCTTCTGGCAGAAGAAGCAGGATCCGCAGAAGACGTTGAACGGCACCAGCACCCGGTCGCCCACCTTCAGGTTCTGCACGCTCGAGCCGATCTCCTGCACCACGCCGATAAACTCGTGGCCGAAGGTCATGCCGACCCGCGTGTCCGGCACCAGCCCGTGGTACAGGTGCAGGTCGGATCCGCAGATGCAGGCACGCTCCACGCGCACGATCGCGTCGTTCGGATGCTCTATGATGGGCTCGGGCTTGTGTGCAGCCCGGATGCGGTACGGTCCTCGATAGTCCATTGCTAACATACGCTTCTCCTGTTCTTGAGGTCATGTTCGTGGTCTGTACGCTACGCGAAACGCTCAGTCTTGGCGATGAGCGCACGGAAATTCATCAGTAGAAAACGGAGAATCCATGCCTGTTATTTCTTGCGGCACATTGATCATCGACGATCAGCGGCGCATCCTCCTGTGCCACGCGACCGGCACCCGCAACTGGGATATACCGAAGGGCATCCAGGACCCGGGCGAGACCACGCTGGAAACGGCGCGCCGCGAAATGCTGGAAGAAACGGGGCTCGCATTCGATGCCGCGCTGTTCCAGGACCTGGGCGAATTCGCGTACCGCAGCGACAAGCGGCTGCACCTGTACAAGGTGGAGGTGGGCAGCTCGCTGTGTTCGCTGGATCATCTCCACTGCACCAGCCACTTTCCGCACCGGTACACGGGCAAGCCGACGCCGGAGGCGGACGCATTCGCGTGGTGCACGCGCGAGCAGGTGCGCACCATGTGCTGGCCGCGCATGGCGCAGCTGCTGCTCTCGCTCGACTGGTAGTGCGGAAAGGGGGCGGCCCCCTTCCCTGCGCACGTCTGCGCCCGTATAATCTTCGGCTCTTCGAATCAAGATGCACACGTAATGAGCCTCACCGCCGCGCCCGCCGAATCCCTTCCAGTTGTCGTCCTCCTCCACAGTTCCATGAGTTCGCAGTCGCAGTGGAACAAGCTTGTCGCACGCGAATCGGGCCGCTACCGCTTTGTCGCAGTGGACCTGCTGGGCTACGGCCGTTCGCCGTTCCCTCTGGAGCCGGACAGCTTTACGCTGGGCCACGAGGTCGATGCCGTGATGGCCTCGATCGCGGCGCATGTGGACACGCACGAACCGCTGCACCTGGTCGGCCACTCGTACGGCGGCGCCACCGCGCTGCGCCTCGCGCGCGAGCTCGGGCCGCGCGTGCGCTCGCTGTGCGTGTTCGAACCGGTGGCATTCCACCTGCTGCCGCAAGGCTCGCCGGCCCGCACCGAGATCGTCGCCGTCGTGGCCAGCATCGAAGCGGCGCCGACGCGCACCGCCGCGGCGCGCAGCTTCATCGATTACTGGAACGGCGCAGGCACCTTCGACACGCTGCCCGAGGCGCAGCAGGCGCGCTTTGCGGCGCAGATCGACAAGGTCAAGCTGGACTTCCAGGCCCTGCTGGGCGAACCGGCCACGCTGGCGGACTGCGCGCAGCTGGACATGCCGGCCCTGGTGCTGTCGGGCAGCGCCAGCCCGCGCTCCACGCGCGAGGTGGCGGCGCAGCTGGCGTCGGCGCTGGGCGATGCGCGCAGCGCGCAGGTCGCCGGCGGCCACATGGCCCCGATCACGCACGCGGATGCGGTCAACGAACTGATTGGGGAATTCCTGCGCGAGCACGCGCTGGAAGCCGCCGGCGCCGCGCTCTGACACCTCCCGCCGGCGCCGGTTCGTGCGTCGGAAAAATGCGTGCTCCGATAAGCTGGGGCCATCCCGGCTCAAGGAGGAAAGATGGCGTCACCGGTGCGCCCGATGACACGCGGCGAAGTCGAGATGGCGCGCCTGCTGTTCCGCGATGCAGTCGACTACGAGCGCGTGCGCATCTACGGCCGCGGTTTCCTGTGGTTCGGCCTGCAGCATCCGCACGTGGCCATTTCTCCCAACGGGAACATCTACTTCACCGCGGCCCGCTTCCGCGAGGACTTCTCCCGCAGTACCGACAAGGACATGCACTGGTTCATTCATGAAATGGTGCACGTGTGGCAGCACCAGCTGGGCTATCCGGTGCTGATGCGCGGCGCGCTGCGGCTGTTCCTGCGTTACGACTACGTGCTCGAGGAAGGCAAGCGCCTGTGCGATTACGACATGGAGGCGCAGGGGGAACTGCTGGCCGATTATTTCGCGCTGCGCTACCTCGGCAACCGCGAGGTCATGCGGCGCAGCCGGGAATATGGCGCCGACCTGTCCCGCTTTGAACGGGTGCTGGCGGGCTTCCTGGAAAATCCTGGCGCAAAGGTGCACCTGCCGCGCTCGCTCTTCTGGCGCGCGGCCTAGCCGGAGGGGACGGCCCCTGCGGGCCTGTCCCCGAACCCAGCACTTACGAAGTCATGCGGTCCCAGCCGTGGCGGACGGCCGCCTTCATGCGCTCCCACGCGGAGTTGGGATTGCGCTGCTCCCAGTCGCTGCGCAGGTACTCTTCCACATCGTCCCATTCGCGCCCGCGGTACTTGGTATGTGTCGCCATCGACGAGCCGTAGCGGTAGGCCGGTTCGTACTCGTCGTAGCTGCTGCCTTCGTTGGCGTAGTTGCTGGACCAGTGGCTGCGGTAGGCGCTGTCGTGATCGTCCCCCGTGATGCGATCCCAGCCGTGACGCACGCCGGCCTTGACCCGTTCCCAGGCGTCCGACGGGTGGCTGGTTTCCCAGCTGCTCCTGAGTTCAGGTTCCACTTCGTCCCATGCGCGGCCCTTGTAGGTGGTCGATGCCATCGTCGAGCCGTAGCGGTAGGCCGGCTCGTAGTCCTCGTAGGAGCCGCGTCCGCCATAGTTGCTGGACCAGTGGCTGCGGTAGGAGCTGTCGTCGTCCTCGTCGCCCGTCATGCGATCCCAGCCGTGGCGCACCGCGGCCTTGAAGCGCTCCCATGCCGAGCCCGGGTTCTTCGACTCCCAGTCGCCACGTAGGCTGGTTTCCACATCGTCCCAGCTGCGGCCCCGGTAGACAGGATCGCTCGCCATGCTCGAGCCATATTGGTAGGCGGGATCGTAGTCCTCGTAGCTGCCGCCCAGCATGGCCATGTGGCTCATGTAATGGCTGCGGTAATACGTTTCGTCGCCGGCCCCCGTCACCGAACTGCCTTGCACGCGCGAATACACGCGCACGCCGCCGGTCTGGCCGGTGCGGTCGCCCATCCTGATGTCGCTGCTGGCAGGCATCGCGCCGGTGCTGCCCTGCCGCGTGTCGCGCTGCTGCGAGTCCGCGCCCTGGACGGTGCTGCCGGGCGCGGACGATCCCTGCAGCGGATCGCGGCCGGTGCCGAACGAGCCCGTGCTGCCGGTGCTGGTGGAGGCGCCGGAGAGGTTGCCGGATGCGCCGGCGCCGCTCATGCCCGAGGTCCCGCTCTGCAGGCTGGAGGCGCCGCTGCCGGAGGAGCCGGCCTGGCCGGCCTGCATGGACGCGCCCTGGTAGCCGGGCGTGCGCAGCGCTTCCGCGCCGGTCCAGCCGCCTGCGCGCCACTGCGATTCGTATTCGTCGATGTCGACCGGACCATAGGCCTCGATGATGTCGGCGGCCCGCTCGACCTTGTCCTGGTCGTCCGTGACGAAGGTGAGGACCGTGTTGCCGCGGCTGACCGCCTCGGTGTACACGTGGGTGTCGGCGTGGTGCGCGCCGAACAGGTCGCTGAAGAAATGCATCACGCTCTGGCCGAACGATTCGTCACGGTCGCCCGTCTCGATCCGGCCGGCCGCGTCTTCGCTCCCGGTGGACGAATCCTTGAGCGCCAGGTCCTCGCTCGAGAAGCCGCAGCGGACTAATTCGTCCATCGCCTGCTGCGCCGAAGTGCGGTTATCGAAAACTGCTGCAAGTGTATGTTGCATGATCGTCTCCTGGTGGCAGGTGAAGTGGCGTATGCGGGAGCGTCGCCCTGGCCGTCCAGTTTACGACCGCCGCACCATCGCCCGCGCACGCTTGAATGCGGTAAACCGCTAGCCGCAGCCGCCCAGGTAATGGCACTCGGCGCAGCGGGTGCAGCCATCGACCTTGTGCAATGCGCGCGCCCCGCATTCCGGACAGCGGGCTCCGGCCGCGGCGGGCGCCACGCCCGCGCTGGTGGCGGCATGCGGCTGCCCGGCCGCTTCGGCGGCGGCTCCCCGCTCCGCCAGCTGGCGCGCCAGCCGCACCGCCGGCACCTGGTTGCCGAACGGGTCGAGGAAGCCGCGCCGGATCAGGATCCGCTGCAGCATAAAGGCGATCGCCGCCACTTCCGAGTCGTGGTAGACGGGGACTTCGGTGCCGTCCTCGCGCGTCAGGTAGCCACAGCGCACCGGCCCCTTCTCCCACACGACCTCGCGCAGGTCGGCCAGCGCCTTGGCGATCGGGCCGCCGGCGCGCGCCACCAGCGACAGCAGGCGCATCGCCGACGTGATCCACTGGTGCCCGCCCGTGTTCTGGTTGGCCGGCATGAAAAACTCGAACGGCCGCTCGATCGTCAGCGCCTCGCCGCCAAGCGAACCTTCGGCATGGATGAAGCTCACGGTGAGGTAGACCGCGCGCTTGCCTTCGCTGGTGGAGTACTCGATCTTGGTAGTGACCGATTCCAGCTCGCCCAGCGGACGCCGCTCGAAGCGCCGCAGCAGCGGGTCCTCGTCCTGCGGCGCAGGCGCGGGGCCGGGCACGCTCAGCACGCTGCCGGTGACCGGGTTCGGGCGGTAGGTGGCCAGTCCCTTCAGGCCGGCGTGCCAGGCTTCCGTATACAGGCCCTGGAAGTCCTCGTAGGGATAGTCCTCCGCCACGTTGACGGTCTTGGAGATCGCCGTGTCCACGAAAGGCTGGACCGCTTCCACCATCCGCATGTGGTCCAGGGCGCTCATCTGCAGCGCGGTGACGAACTGCGGCGGCAGCCTGGCCTCGTCCGAGACGTCGTTGCCAAGATGGCGGTACAGGCGCCAGGCGTGGTCGGCCACCTCATACACGCGGGTGGTGCCGTCGGCCATGCGCTTGCGGCGCTGGTACACCCATGCGTAGGGAGGCTCGATGCCGTTCGACGCGTTATCCGCGAACGCCAGCGAGATGGTGCCGGTCGGTGCGATCGACAGCAGGTGCGAGTTGCGGATGCCGTGCTGCGCGATGGCAGCCTGGATCGGCGGAGGCAGTCGCCGCACGAAGCTGCCGTCCAGGTAGCGCGCCGCATCGAACAGTGGGAATGCACCCTTCTCCTGCGCCAGGCTGACCGAGGCCATATAGGCGGCGTCGCGCAGCTCGCCGGCGATGCGCGCCGCCATTGCGCGGCCCAGGTCGGAGTCGTAGCGGATTCCCAGCATGACCAGCGCGCTGCCCAAGCCCAGGAAGCCGAGTCCTATCCGGCGCTTCTGGCGCGCTTCGCGCTCCTGCTGCGCCAGTGGCCAGGCGGTCGCGTCCAGCACCAGGTCGAGCATGCGCACGGCGACCTCGGCCACCTCGCGCATCCGGGCAAAGTCGAAGCGCGCGCTGTCCGAGAACGGGTCGAGGACATAGGCCGCCAGGTTGAGCGAGCCCAGGTCGCAGCAGCCGTAGGCCGGCAGGGGCTGTTCGCCGCAGGGATTGGTGGCGCGCAGTTCTTCGGCGTAATACAGGTTGTTCTCGGCATTGATGCGGTCGATGAACAGCACGCCCGGCTCGGCATGGTCGTAGGTGGAGCGCATGATCCGGTCCCACAGCGCGCGCGCCGCCAGCTTGCGGTACACCCACAGGCCGTCGGCGCGGCGGTAGGCGCCCTCGGCCAGGTCCTCGTCGCCCGGTTCGGCGCGGTGCACCAGTTCGAAGCCGGCATCGGCCGCCAGCGCCTCCATGAAGCGGTCCGGCACCCCCACCGACAGGTTGAAGTTGGCAAAACCGCCCCCGTCCTTGGCGGCGATGAAGCGCTCGATGTCGGGATGGTCGATCCGCAGCACGCCCATCTGGGCACCGCGCCGGGCCCCTGCCGACTCGACCGTCTTGCAGGAGGCGTCGAACACTTCCATATAGGAAACCGGCCCGGAGGCGCGCGACTGGGTGCCGCGCACCTTGCTGCCGAACGGCCGGATGGCGGAAAAGTCGTAGCCGACGCCGCCCCCGCGCCGCATGGTCTCGGCCGCCTCCGCCACCGCCGTGTAAATCCCGGGCAACCCGTTTTCGTCGACGCCGGTCACCGAGTCGCCCACCGGCTGCACGAAGCAATTGATCAGGGTGGCCTTGCTCTCCAGGCCGGCCGCGGAGTTGATGCGCCCGGCCGGCACGAAGCCGTTGTCCTGCGCCCAGACGAAGCGCGCCTCCAGCGCATCGCGCACGGAGGCATCCTCCTGCGCCGCCAGCGCGCGGGCGACGCGCAGCCGCACTTCGCCGATGCTCTGCTCGTCGCCCTTGGCGTATTTTTCAAGCAAAACATCGACCGACACCTCTTGCGGCGTCATCGGCGGAACGGGGCTGGCTGCACGCTTATTCATGATGGGCTCGTGTACAGGCTTGGATCGGGGGGGCGGCGCCATGCCGGAACACGGCGGAAGCCTAATTTCAGCGAAAAACAACGCAAAATCGGCCAATTTTTCCTAAAGGACACACAAAAATATCCAACTGGAAATCTTGAACGTTAGCTGGCTAACACAACTGATAAAAAACTTAGCCGAACCTTAAGCACGATTGGCAAAAATGCCAACTTTTGCGAAAGCTCAATGTTAATCTTTAACCCACTGATGAGCCCGACAGAGATGAACGACAAAACGATCGAGCATCGAACCGACCCGAAAGGCGGCCGCGGACATCAGGTTCGGCCGACGTGCTCCGTCAAGCCGGCGCAGCTAAATTTAACGTTACTAACCTGTCAATTGGAGATACATATGAAACTGAAGACCATCGCCGCCGCAGCGGTACTCGCACTGGGCGCAAACACCGCTTTCGCAGCTGACATCGTGCATGATGCTGGCATGATCCCTGTCGCTCCGGACACCTTCTACCACCTGTTCGACCACGACACGATCGGCACCTTCACCGACACCATCAACTTCACGATCACCGCGGGCGACCTGGCTTCTTCGGCCAACCCACTGAACGTGATGCTGTCGGGCCAGAACGTCAGCAACATCGACAACCTGCAGTACACCCTGTGGTCGGGTTCGACCTCGCTGTACACCTTCAACGGCGACAACACCACCAACTGGGCAACCTCCCTGCCAGCTGGCGACTACGTGATCAAGGTCACCGGTAACGCCAACGGCTCGCACGGCGGCACCTACGGCCTGGCAATGCAACTGGCTCCAATCCCAGAGCCACAAACCTACGCAATGCTGCTGGCAGGCCTGGGCCTGGTCGGCTTCGCTGCACGCCGTCGCGCCGCCAAGTAATAGGTCGCTTTAAGCTGCGTCGTATCGCAGCGGACGATGGACAAGCCCTGGTTCGCCAGGGCTTTTTCCGTTGTCGCCGTGAACACAACCATACTACGCCCGCGCATCCGGGCACGCACGCCAGCGCGGCGCACGCAATGGGGCGAACTGCTATAGTGAATCGGAAGATGCCGCGCGGCGCGGGGCAAGCCGGCCGCGGCCTTGCGGAGGATATGTGAATCCCTTTTCATTTCCGATCGCCGTTTTCGTGATCGACGAGGAAGGCAGGATCCAGAGCTGGAACAAGGCATGCGAAAAGATGTCCGGCTTCAGCGCAGATGAAATCCGCTGCCAGCCCCTGGGCCAGATCGTCACACCGCACCAGAACACCGGCACCGCTCCCCTCAAGTTCGACCACGACTGCGACCTCGACGCCTGGCTCACCCGCAAGGACGGCAAGAGCATGCCGGTCCACGTGACCGCCGCCCGCCACGTGCTCGACCCGGACCATCCGCACTCGTACAGCGTGATCGTCATCCCCAAGGGCGAACAGCCGCCCGCCTCGCAACAGCTGATCCAGGATGCACCGCTGCTGGACATCATCGAGGGCCTGCCCTGCGTGTTCTATGTGATCGACCAGAGCGGCCACCTGCTGCTGTGGAACCGCCGCCTGGAAGAAGCGCTGGAGATGGACGGCGAAGCACTGCCGCTGGTGAACGTGGCCGCCTTCTTCGACGAACGGGAGCGCGCGGACATCGAAAACAAGATCCGCGAAGCCTTCGTCACCGGCAGCTCCAGCCATGAGGCGTACCTGATCGGTTCGAAGGGCAAGCGCACGCCTTTCCTGTTCAATTGCGCGCTGATGAGCCTGGGCAGCATCCCCTGCATCTTCGGCACCGGCCTGGACATCAGCGCGCAAAAGGAAACCGAGCTGCGCCTGCTGGTGCGCGAGCGCGCCATGTACTCGAGCGTGAACGCGATCGTGATCACCTGCTGCGACAGGGGCGACAACATCATCGAGTACGTCAACCCGGCGTTCGAGCAGCTGACCGGCTACAGGCTGGCCGAGATCAAGGGGCGCGATCCGCGCTTCATGGCCATGCCCGGCTGCGACGAGGAAGAGCGCGACAAGATCCGCGCCGCCCTCAAGCGCTGCGAAAGCGTCCGCGTGGTGCTGCGCAACCGGCGCAAGGATGGCGAGGTGTTCTGGAACGACCTGCGCCTGGACCCGGTGCGCAACGCCGAGGGCAAGGTTACGCACTACATCGGCGTGATCGAGGACGTGACCACCAAGCGCCAGTACGAGCGGCGCCTGCAGCACCTGGCCAACCACGACCCCCTCACCGGCCTGGCCAACCGCGCCCTGTTGCAGGAAAAAGTACAGCTGTCGATCATGTTTGCCCAGCGTAACGAAGCGCTGCTGGCGGTCGCCTTCCTCGACCTCGACAACTTCAAGTTCATCAACGATAACTACGGCCACGAGATCGGCGACGTGGTGCTGAAGGAAGTGGCCAACCGCCTGCGCCGCAACGTGCGCGAGGAAGATACGGTCGCGCGCCTGGGCGGCGACGAGTTCGTGCTGGTGATCACCAGCCAGCCCAGCGTCTCGCACGTGGCCGAAATGATGGAGCGCGTGCGCGCCAGCGTGAGCGCGCCGGTCCGGATCGACTCCAAGGAAGTGCTGCCGGGCGTGAGCATCGGCGTGAGCCTGTACCCGCGCGACGGCGACACCGTGGACCGCCTGATGCGCGCCGCCGATGCCGCCATGTACCACGCCAAGACTTCGGGGCGCAATACCTGCACCTTCTATTCCGAGGACCTGAACCGGTCGGTGCACGAGCACCTGTCGCTCAAGGCGCGCCTGTCACAGGCGATCGCCGAGGGGCAGCTGTCGGTCGGCTACCAGCCCAAGGTGGACCTGCGGACGGGCCAGGTGGTCGGCGCGGAAGCCCTGGTGCGCTGGAACGATCCCGAAGCCGGCGAGATCTTGCCGGGCAAGTTCATTCCGGTCGCCGAAGAGACGGGGCAGATCGTGCAACTGGGCGAGTTCGTGCTGGCGCGGGCCTGCGAGACCCTGCGCGAGTTGCAGGACAAGGGGCTGCGCGAGTTCACCATCTCGGTCAACCTGTCGGTGCGCCAGCTGCGCGAAAAGGAGTTCGTGGACCGCCTGGCCGCGCTGCTCGCACAGCACCAGCTGGCGCCCGGCTCGCTGGAACTGGAAGTGACCGAAAGCCAGCTGATGGACGACCCCGAAGAAGCGGTGAAGAAGCTGTCGAGGCTCAAGGAGCTGGGCGTGCGGCTCTCGATCGACGATTTCGGCACCGGCTATTCGAGCCTGAGCTACCTGCAGAAATTCCCGGTCGATTACATCAAGATCGACCGCACCTTCCTGCGCGAAGTGGGCTGGGGCGAGCGCGACACGGTCATCGCAAAGGCGATCATCTCGCTGGGGCACAACCTGAACCTGACCGTGATCGCCGAAGGCGTCGAGACCACCGAGCAGATGTCGTTCCTGCGCGACCACGAGTGCGACCAGATGCAGGGCTTCTATTTCAGCCCGGCGCTCAGCCGCGAACAGCTGGCCGGGAAGATGCTGACCCGGCTGGAGCTCTCCGGCTAGCCCGCAGCCCGTCTCCCCGGCGCAGGCCGCGATTACGCGTGTGCGACAACCTTGCCCGCGAACGGGCGCGCATCGATCGGGAGGTCGAGCGCAAACGTGGTGCCATCCCGGACGGTGCTCGATACATGCACGCTGCCTCCGTGCGCCTCGGCCACATGGCGGATGAACGACAGACCCACGCCCCACCCCACGCTCTTGCGGCGCGCCTGCTCCGCGCGCAGGTACAGCTGGAAGATCGATTCCATCATCTCCACCGGGATCGGCGGGCCGTCGTTGTGGACCGATACCTTTACCCGCGTCGATGTCAGGTGCACCCACAGCTGCACCGGCGTATTCGGCGCGCCATGCTTGATCGCGTTGCTGATCATGTTCTCGATGGCACGCTGGAGCGAGCTGCGGCACCAGTAGCCGTGCGCGCTCGCCGGCAGCACCTGCAGGTCCACGCCGTGGAAGCTGGCCGTATGTTCCGCGACCTCGGCGACCAGCGCGGCCATGTCGAACTGCTCGATCCGCAGCGGCATGGCCGCGGCGCCGGACTCCAGCAGGTTGTCGAGCATCTGCGTGGCCATGTCCTCGATACGGCTGGTGTTCTGCAGGATGCGTGCGGCCAGGCCCTGCGCCTGCTGCAGCGACGAGGCGCGCTGGATCAGTTGCGCGGCGAGGTGGGCGTTCGACAGGGGCGTGCGCAGGTCGTGCGCGAGCGCCGCGGCAAACTGTTCGCGCAGCGCCGCCTGCGCGGTGGCGAAGGCGTTGGCGCTCTCGCGGATGGCGCTGTCGATGGCGGTGTGGATGGTGCCGGCCTCGCCCGCGCCGAGGGCAACGCCGGCCGCGTGCAGGGTTTCCATCAGCACGCTGCGCAGCAGCTGCAGCTCATGGATCAGGGTGGTGGTGTCATAGCCGGTGAGGCGGGCGCGCTCGTCGCCGTGGGCGATGGCGATTACCGAAATATCGATGGCGGCGCGCTGGACATAGGCCGGCGTGAGCAGCAGCGCCAGGCTGTCCATCAGCGACGGCAGGGTATTTTCAAGGATCGGCTCGTGCAGTTCGGCGGCCTTGGCCAGCGTCTGCGCGACCAGCGCCTTCCAGCGGCCCATCACCTCTTCCTGCAGGCGCAGCACCTGCCGGGACAGTGCGGACAGCTGCGCCGGATCCACGCTCGCCAGGCCAATCATCTGTTCGGACACGCCACCTCCCTGCAATCCCGCGAGTGCCGGCCGCCCAGCCCGCGGTATTGTTGTTTTCCAGAGCTGGACTGTAGCGCATCGCACGGCACCGTTCTGTTTGCTCACGCACAGACCGCGCGCCGCTCGTCAGGGCGCGGGCACCGCCTTGCTCACGAAATCCGTGATCTCGCCGGTGGTGGCAGGGTCGACTTCGACGAACATGGCGCCGACGCGAAAGCCTCCGGGCACGCCGCTGGTACTCTGGTTGACGATCTTGACGAGGATGTGGTGGCGGGTGCGGCTGCCGGGCAGGCCGAATTCGATACGGCGCAGCGCACCGCTTTCGATGACTTCAGGGGTCGCGAAACTGGCGCCGCGCAGCGAGATGTCGAGCATGATCACGGGCGTGCGGCCCGTCCCGTCGGGGGACAGCAGGAACGCATGCTCATGCATCAGCGCCCTCGTGTGTGCGCGGCGTTCTCTCAAGGCGGTGGCTCCGGTAACAAGATGCAGTCCAGTGTAAGCCGCAGGCCGGCATCGGGGCGCACTCGTGGGCTGGGGAGCCGGGACACGGTCCGTCGGACGTCCCCCGGCTTGCGTGGTGGAAGGCAAGGGACAGTCGCCGGGACCATCCCCTGCCCGGACAGCATTACAGCTTGTAGTTCAGGCCCAGCAGGTACTGGCGGCCATACTTCTCGTACGCCTCCGGCGCCAGCACGCCATTGGCGGTACCGTTGACGGTCGCGTACGGCGAGTTGGTCAGGTTGTTCACCTGCAGCAGGATCGACAGGCCCTTCATGCGGCCGGCGCCGAACTCATAGCCCAGCTGGAGGTCGGTCTGGCGTTCCGCCGAGATCTCGGTGAAGCTGCGCGCGTAGTGCAGGCCGCTGATCTCGCCGCGGAACGCCGAACGGTAACGCTGTCCGACGCGCGCCGAGAAGCCATCCTTCTCGTAGTAGACCGTCAGGCCCGCAACGGTGCCGGAGAGGCCAGCCAGCTTGGTCGGCTGGTCCGGCCCCATCGGGCGCAGGTTCGACTCGGTGTAGGAGGCGCTGGCCTGAACGCCAAAGCCGGCCAGTGCACTGACCACGGAACCCGCATCCAGCGCGCCCGAGAGCTCGATGCCGCGGACGTTGCCGCCCTGGCCGTTTTCCGGACGCCAGAACAGGCCGATCGGGCTGGCCGGCTGGATGCCGCTCGGATTTGGCACGCCCGTGAAATCGTATTCGGCTTCACGCTCGTAGATGTAGTTCAGCAGCTTCTTGTGGAACCCGGCCACGGCGACGTAGCTGCCTTTGCCGAAATACTTTTCATAGGAGACGTCGAACGAGTTGGCCAGCCATGGCTTCAGCTGCGGATTGCCGCCGTAACCGCTCCAGGTCTTGCTGGTCGGGTCGACAGACACATCGTTGCCCGCCTTCATGTCGTCGATGCGGCCGCGCGCCATCGTCCTGGCGGCGCCGACGCGGACGTACTGGTCATTACCGAAGTCGAAGTTCAGGTTGAGGCTTGGCAGCATGTTGCTGTACTCGGCGCCGCGCGTGGTTTCCGACAGCGTCGTGCCCATCCACGAGAAACCGTGGGAGCTCTGTTCGGTACGAACGAATTGCAGGCCGGCGTTACCGAACATGCGCACGGTGCCGATGTCGGTATCCAGGTTCAGTTTGGCATACGCCGTGGCGACCTTTTCCGACACTTCATAGTTGCGGTGGATGATTTCATATTCCGCGGTCGGCGCGATGTCGTACAGCGCATTCAAGGTATCCATCAGGCGATACGACAGGACGCCGCCAGGCATGCCGGCAAACGACAGCGGGGTGGGCGATACCAGCAGCGAGGCCGGCACCAGCACCGGCGCGCGGTCGTTCTTCAGGTTCGCGGTGAACTCGTTCATCTCGCGCGCCTTCTCGCGCTTCGAGAAATTCACGCCCACATCGAGGCTGCTGAACATGCCGTCGAACTCGCGGCGCGCCTCCAGGCGCAGCGCCTTGATGGTGTCGTCCACGCGCGGCTTCTTCCACAGGGCATCGTGGCCCCAGCCGGCCGGATCCATCAGGCGTACGGTGGAGGCGTCGGCATAGTTCAGGCCGCGCGTCGTGATGACCGGGAAGCCCGAGCCCGTCGGCAGCTGGATCGACAGGTCGACCGGGCCGGCCACGCCTGCATAGCTCTCGATGACGTGTTCCTGGCGCTTGGCGTTCGAATAGCTCAGGTCGGCGATCGCACTCCACTTGTCCGCCAGCTTGATGCGGGTATTCCAGCCGAGCGAGCGCATGGAATCGTCGCGGGTGTTCAGGTCGTTACGCACGAGCAGGCCCTCGGCGCGGATATCGGCTGCGGTCACCAGCTGGCCGTTGCCGACAGGGGTCAGCTTGACGTTGCTATAGGCCGCGCCAGGGATGCCACCCCAGCCGCCGCCCAGGCCGCCCATCAGGCCGCGCGAGGTTTCTTCATTGTCGAACTGCGAGTAGTACACGTCGAAGGTGCTGTGGAACCTGGCGTGCGGCTTGAACTCCAGCACACCCATCACGCCGTCGCGCTTCTGGTTGCGCGAACGGGCGGAAATCTCGAAGCCTTGCTGGAACACCGCGCCATCGGGCACGCCGGTCGCCGGGCTGCAGCCCCAGTCGAATTCGTGCTGCTGGCAGAAGTTGTCCGGGCCGGCCGGCTCGAAGCCCCAGGCCTTGTACTGCTCGGCCTGTCCCGGGGAATCGAGGTGGGCATAGCCAACCGCCACGCCAATCGTATTGTTGGCGAACTGGTCGATGTAGGACGCGCTCAGGCGCTTGCCCTTGGCGCTCGAATCCTGGTTCAGCTTGCCGTTGGAGTTGTACTCGCCGCGCGCGTTCAGCGCGACTTTGCGCTCGCGCAGGTCGAGCGGACGCACCACGCGCATGTCGATGGTGCCCGACAGGCCCTGGCCGATCAGGCCCGCGTCAGGGGTCTTGTAGACGGTCGCGCTGTGGATCAGTTCGGACGGGAACTGGTCGAACTCGACTCCGCGGTTGTCGCCGGTGGTGACCTGCTCGCGGCCGTTCAGCAGCGTGCCTGCGAAGTCGGGCGACATGCCGCGAATCGCGATCACCTGCGCGCGGCCCTGCACGCGCTGGCCTGCCAGGCCAGGCAGGCGCGCCAGCGATTCGGCGATGCTCACGTCCGGCAGCTTGCCGATGTCTTCGGCGGTGACGACTTCCGTGACGCCTTCCGCGTTCTTCTTCGCGGCGATCGAGGTCTCGATACTGCCACGGATGCCGGTGACGACAACCGACACCGGTTCCGCCTGCGCCGCTTCCTGCGCATGCGCGGCGGTGGCGAACAGCAGCGCGGAGCATGCTGCCGCGACCGGAGTCATCGAAAATACGGTACTGCCTGGTGAACGGCGGCTGGCCGGGGTGATTGCTTGTTTCATCTGATCCTGTCTTCCGAAAAGTGCGTATGAATTTTTTACGCCAGCCCACATGGGGCGCCAGGACTTCTCGAAGGAACAGGCGCGAGCCGATGACCATCAAAAAAATCCGCAGCCTCAAACGAGGACCGCGGATTCTTATGTCCGTAATACCTGCTGGACCGAAACGCTGCGCGGGCTCGGGAGACTGCTCCCGGAAATCCCGCGTAAATCAACAGCTTGACAGGAGTGGAGTAAAAAATCTTTGCGTTATTTATGCAACCGCTGATGCTACCACTGGCATCTTTCCCCGTAAACATGAAAGCTTCACCGCTGCAACAGTCGCTCACCCGAAAATACCAACGGTAGCAAAACTCGTTGTCGAACTGCTACATCCGCCCTCCGGCGCGGGCGGTGCTACGATACCCGCATGTCCCAAGCAACGGAAAAGCCATGTGCGTGAACTTTCGTCCTCCCAGCCCGGAACTGCTCGATACGGTGATGGGCGTGCTCATCGAGATGAACGATGTGTGGAAGTCGGAAACCTGGAAAGACTATGACGCGCCGATCGTCCGGCACGACGACGGCGGCCGCCGCATCGGCCAGCTCGCGTCCTACGGCATGGTCCCGCGCCGCCACATACCACCGCACGTGCGCGTGTGGGACACCATGAATGCGCGCGCGGAAACCATTGGCGAAAAGCGCTCGTTCGCCGGCGCGTGGCGCAGCGGCCAGGTATGCCTGGTGCCGATGACGGCGTTCTACGAACCGAACTACGAGAGCGGCAAACCGGTGCGCTGGGAGATTGGCATGCACGACGGCGCCTTGTTCGCGGTGGCGGGGCTGTGGAAGAACTGGAAAGAGCCGGACGGCAGCATCTCGACCGCCTTCACGCAGATCACCATCAATGCCGACGACCATCCGCTCATGAACCGCTTTCACAAGCCGGGGGACGAGAAACGCGCGCTGGTGATCGTGCCGCCCGAGGAATGGGATACCTGGCTGGGATGCCGCGACCCGGAACTTGCGCGCTCGTTCCTGCGCCATCATCCGCCCGAGCTGATGGCCGCGCGGGCAGCGCCGCTCCCGCCGCGCAAGAAGAAGGAGCCGGCTGTCGCCGAGACTCCCGCGACTGGCACGCTCTTTACCTTCGACTGACCACGTCCGGGACTTGCGCTTCGGCTTCGGCACGGGCGCATGGGCCCCAGCCTTCGCCGGGGCGCCTGCGGGTCAGTTCAGCATATTGAGGAAGTCGCTCAGCCGCGAAGGCTGTACCGGCTTGGTGAAGTGCATGTTGAAACCGGCGTCGCGCGCGCGCGCCAGGTCTTCCTTCGCGCCCCACCCCGAGACCGCCGCGATGACGCTGCGCTCCACGCCCGGCATCTGGCGCAGGCGCGTCGCCACCTCGTATCCGCTCATGTCCGGCATGCCGATATCGAGGAAGACCACGTCCGGCTCGAACTGCGCGGCAAGTTCGAGCGCTTGCTGTCCATTGTGCGCGATGCGCAGTTCGTGGCCGTACATCTCCAGCAGCGACGACAGTGTCGTCGCCGCGTCCACATTGTCGTCCGCCACCAGGATGCGGTACGCCCTCGGCGCCACGGCCAGCGCGCCGTCCGCGGCGCCGGCTCCCTGCACCAGCTCGGCATTCGTGAAGTCGATCGGCAGCCGGACGATGAAGGTGCTGCCCTTCCCTTCCCCTTTGCTGATGGCCTCGACCGTCCCGTCGTGCAGCGCGACCAGCTGGCGCACCAGCGACAATCCGATGCCCAGGCCGCCCTGCGAATGGCTCATGTTGCGGCCCACCTGGCTGAACATGTCGAACACGGATTCGAGCGACTCTTGCGGAATGCCGATGCCGTTGTCGGACACGGAAATCACGGCCTGGCTGCGGTCCTGCTCGACCGTGAGGCTGATGCTTCCGCCCGGCGGCGTGTACTTGGCCGCGTTGGTCAGCAGGTTGCCGACCACCTGCGCGATGCGGGTCGCATCCGCGTACACCGGCAGCGGCGCGCTGTGCAGCTTGAGCGTGAATTCGTGGTGGCCCTTGTCGATCAGCGGCAGGCTGGTCTCCACCGCGTTGGACACGATCGACTTGAGGTCGACCGCGTCCTTGCGGATGTCGACCTTGCCGTTTGTGACCCGTGCGATATCGAGCAGGTCGTTGATCAGGTGCGAAAACTGCTGGACCTGGCGCTCGATGATGCCCCGCACCTTGACGATGGTTTCGGGATGGTCGGCGCGGATGCGCATCATCTCCAGGCCGGTCAGGATCGGCGCCAGCGGGTTGCGCAGTTCATGCGCCAGCACGGCGAGGAACTCGCTCAGGTTCTTGTTGGACCTGGCCACTTCATCGAACAGCGCGCGCTGTTTCGCCTCCGCCTCGCGCAGTGCGGCTTCGGTACGCTTGAAGTCGTCGATGTTGGTGACGATCGACACCTGGCCCTTCGGCGCGCCTTCCGCGTCCTTCAGCGGGACGGCGGCGATCTGCGTCCATATCTCGACGCCATCGTCCCTCGTGTACACGGCCTCCATGCCAGGCACCACCCGTTCACCGCGCAGTGCACGCGCCCCGGGGAATTCGTACTTCTCGTAGAGACTGCCGTCGGCACGGTAGAAGCGCCAGCGGCGATAGCGCTCGTCGTCCATGGATGGCATGCGATTCGTCGGCAGGTACTGGTGCATTTCCCGGTTCGACAACTGCAGCTCGCCGGCCTGGTTCACGACACCGACGCCGACCGGCAACGCGTCGAACACCGCCGACAGCATCTCGCGCGTCTCGTCCAGGGCCTGCTCGGCGGCGCGCCGGTCCGTGATATCCAGGACGTTACCGACGAATCCGAGGAACTCGCCGCTCGGCAGGAAGCGGGGTCGGCCCGTGTCGATCACCCAGCGGTAGGTGCCATCCACGTGCAGGACGCGGTGCTCGAGTGCGAACTCCACCTTGCGCTCGTTCGCGTCCATGAACAGCTGCCTCGCCCAGTCGCGCTCCTGCGGATGGATCGCGTTGATCCAGCCGAAGTCGAGGCCCTCGGCCTTTTGCTGTCCCGTGAAGGCATACCAGCCGCGCGAAAGGAAGGAGCACCTGCCGTCCGGCTCCGTCACCCAGAGCATCGCGGGCGCCGCGTCCGCAAGGTCGAGGAAGCGCTGCTCGCTGATGGTCAATGCCTGCTCGGCCACGTGGCGCTGCAGGACGACAGTCGCCTGGTTGGCGGCCACGCCCAGCAGCAGGCGTTCGTTCTCGGTCGGGAAATCGGCGCGGGCGGAACCCACGAGGATGGCCCCGATGTCTGCGGTGATACCGAAGCGCACGACGGTCGCGTGCAGCTCCTCGCCGGAAGGCAGCGCAAAGGCAAGCGGTGCGTTCAAGCCGTACTGTGCCGGGCTGCCGGCCAGTGCCTCCCGCGCGGCCGCAAGCAGATGCGGTTCCGCTTCCGTGTCGCTGGTACGGATCGCCTCGAGCGTGCCGGCCTCGTCCGGGCCAGGCAAGCGGACATAGGCCAGGTCCAGGTCCAGCATTTTCATCAGGACGCTGCACAGGCTGTCGATCACACTGGTGGGCGGGAGCGTGCCCCAGATCGCAGGAAGGGTGGTGAGGGCGACGAGGTCGCGCGTGGTCTGACGGAGGCGCTCCGCCTCCGCGTTGGATGTCACAACTGCAGGCATGTCGGTCGGCGTCGCCTTAAGCGGCTTCACTGAGCGTGGCCGCGTGCCGGGCCTTGCGCGCTTGCAGTTCTTCGACCATCTGTTCGGATGGCACAAAGAACGGGTTCTCCTGCAGGATGCCGCCGATGATGACCATGGGGTGCGTGCGCAGGATGTCGATCACCACGTCCGCATCGAACTGGGACAGGTCGTAAGTGCACACCACCGGATCATGCTGCTCGGGCAGCGCCGCGTTCAGGCGCGCTTCGTATTCCACGATGTCGTCCACGCCCGGCCGGTCTTCCAATGCCCACGACATGCTGGCCACGTTGCGCGAGATCTTGCCGGGCTCGTTCTCGCGCGCCAGCATTTTCAGCAGGGTGTCGATCATGCGGAACTGGTCGAAGTGTCCGTCCACGAGGTAGGTTTCGCCCCAGGTCCGCACCTCCAGCTGGCCGCTCGATTCTGCTGCGGCGGTATCGATGCCGGCCTTTTCCATCAGTTCCAGGTGCGCGGCGCGGAAGGCCGGGTTCACGATGTGGAAGGCGCGGTCGCCGTTGTCGAAGCCCTCTTTAATGAAGGGCATCAGGACGTCGTACTCCTCTTCCTTGGAGTGGAAGAACGCGCAGGCGTGGCACGAGTGTGTGAGCTTGGCGCCGGCCAGGGTTACTGGCTTTTTCATAGTGGTCATCTGGTCCCTCTCTGGAGGCTGGTGGTAACCGGCCGGCTCCGTTCATATATGGAAAAATTAATTATAGACCGGCCACCCGCAGACCCCGGTTTTTGCAGGCAGCCCGGCAACAACTGTTGCTATCGCCATACGCCCTTGACATGCGCCCATTAGTCCGCTTTGGCGGAATCGGCCAAAACATGGCCGATTCCGCCAATTGCCGGGCTCAAGTTGGCGGAATCCGCCATAACTGGGCCGATTCCGCCAGAATGGCCGGCAAGCACGGTGATCGGAGAAATCCTGGTCGCAGGGAGTTTCGGTGACGGGCGACCGCGGCGCCATGCAGTCCCGGAGCACGGGACGATGGCCTCGACAGGTTTGGTTATGGCTTCAACTGACCGATCACGCTCGCCACTTTGGTCGTGATCACGTCCACCGCCGGGCCGTTGGCGCCGTGCGGGAGAATGACGTCGGCGTAGCGCTTGGTCGGCTCGATGAACTGCTTGTGCATGGGGCGCACGGTTTCCAGGTACTGATTGACGACGCTGTCGACCGTGCGGCCGCGTTCGGTGATATCGCGCTGCAGGCGGCGGATGAAACGGACGTCGGGCGCCGTATCCACGAAGATCTTCAACGACATCGCTTCACGCAGGTCGGGGTCGTACAGCGCGAACAAGCCTTCCACCACGATCACCGGCGCCGGCTTGACGTGGATCGTCTTGTTGGAGCGGTTGTCGATGGTGAAGTCGTACTCGGGCATGTCGATCGCCTCGCCGCGGCGCAGCGCTTGCACGTGCTGCACCAGCAAAGGCCAGTCGAATGCCTGGGGGTGATCGTAGTTGGTCTTGCGCCGAACCTCAGGGGTGAGATGGGACTGGTCTGCGTAATAGTCGTCCTGCATGACGACGGACACCAGCTCCGCGCCGAACGAGGCAAGCACTTGCTGGGTCACGGTGGACTTGCCGCTGCCGCTGCCGCCGGCCACGCCGATCACGAAGGGGAAAGAGGAATTCTGGATCATCCCGCCATGATACTGGAGCGTGACCGGATGGGACAGCCCGGACCATCTTCACAGCGAATGCGGGACTCAAAAATAGGCAATCATTCGATACATCAAGTGCCTGTTGCAGCGTGCTGCGCCACCCGCCGATCATTCATATTTTTTGAATGAAGTCGTCAAATGCGGTGACTCTCCGACAAGGCCACTGCGCGCACAATGGATCCCATCAACCAAGGAGATCCAGATGCTCACCATTCGAAAATCGCAAGAACGCGGCTACGCAGACCACGGCTGGCTCAAGAGCTACCACTCGTTCTCGTTCGCGAACTACTACGATCCTGCCCACATGGGCTGGGGCAACCTGCGTGTCATCAACGAAGACCGGATCGCCGCCGGCGCCGGGTTCGGCCAGCACGGCCACCGCGACATGGAAATCATCAGCTACGTGCTGGCAGGCGAACTGGCGCACCGTGACAGCATGGGCAACGTCAAAGGCATTCCGCCGGGCGACGTGCAGCGCATGAGCGCCGGTACGGGCGTGACGCACAGCGAGTTCAACCATGCGCAGGGAAAGGAAACGCACTTCCTGCAGATCTGGTTGCTGCCGGACGTGGCCGGCATTGCGCCAGGCTACGAGCAAAAGACGATTCCGCCGGCCGACAAGCGCGGCAAGCTGCGGCTCGTTGCTTCGCGCGACGGACGGGACGACTCGGTGCTGATCCACGCGGACGCGTCGATGTATTCGGGGCTGTTCGACGGTGCCGAGCAGGCCGAGCTGGCGATCGATCCGCGCCGCAAGGCTTACGTGCACCTGGTCCGCGGGGCACTGGCGGTGAACGGCCGCCAGATCGAAGCGGGCGACGCGGTACTGCTCGAAAACGAAAGCGGCATCACCCTGACCAACGGGCGCGATGCGGAAGTGCTCGTGTTCGACCTGGCCGCCTGACCTCATTCATTCATCTAGAAAGGAATCATCATGTCCAATCCACTTCAAACTCCACTTTCGCTCGCTGGACGCGTGCTCCTCGCCCTGCTCTTCATCCCTGCCGGGTTAAGCAAAATCGGCGGCTTTGAAGGTACTGTCGGGTACATCGCCTCGGTCGGCCTGCCATTGCCTGAGCTGGCAGCTGCGGCTGCCATCGTGGTCGAAGTCGTCGGCGGCGTCGCGCTGCTCGCAGGATACGGTACCCGTCTTGCGGCACTCGCGCTTGCGCTGTTCACGCTGGTTGCCTCGTTCTTCTTCCATGCCTACTGGGCGGTTCCGGTGGACCAGCAGATGGTGCAGGAGCTGATGTTCTTTAAGAACATCGCTGTGGTCGGCGGCTTGCTGACCCTGGCTGCAGCGGGCGCCGGCGGCTGGAGTATCGACGCGCGCCGCGCCGCCTGATCCATCGCCGGGCCGCAGCAATGCGGCCCGGCTTTGCCGCCGTGCCCGTTTGGTGGCATCATTCAAAAAAATTGATCTCAACAGGCGTTTATGCTCACCCCACGCGAAGTGTTGACCCCCGGCGCGCTCTCGATGCTGCAAGTGATTGCCGATACCGGCAGCTTTGCAGCGGCGGCGCGTTCGCTCAACATGGTGCCAAGCGCCCTCACTTACCGGGTGCGGCAAATGGAAGAGGCGCTGGACGTGCTGCTGTTTGACCGCAGCTCGCGGCAAGCGCAACTCACCGAAGCTGGCGCCGAACTGATCCGAGAAGCCGGCGGCCTGCTGGCTGAGATCGACGCCATCGCCAACCGGGTCCAGCGCGTCGCGACCGGCTGGGAAGCGCAGCTCACCATTGCCATCGACAGCATCATCGATTCCGTCACGGTGATGGAATTATGCGAGCGCTTCTTTGCGCTGAACCCGCCCACGCGGCTGAAGCTGCGTTCCGAGACTTTGGCAGGCACGCTGGAAGCGCTGGTGTCAGGCCAGGCAGACCTCGCGATCGGCGTGGTCATGGATAACAACACCAAGACCGGACTCCATCGTGAAGCACTTGGCGCCGTCGACTTCGTGTTTGCGGTGGCGCCGCATCATCCCCTGGCAAAGATGCCGGAACCGCTATCCGACCAGGTGATCCGCCAGCACCGCGCGGTCGCAATCGCGGACTCGATCCAGCACGGTGGCGCGTCCCTTTCCGTCGGCCTGCTGACGGGACAGGATGTGTTCACGGTCGCGACGATGGCCAGCAAAGTAGATGCGCAGGTACGCGGACTTGGTGCGGGGTTCCTGCCCGTCTGCCTCGCCGGCCCCTACATCAATACCGGACGACTCGTTGCCAAGCGCGTAGAGCGGACGGAACATCGCGTGCAATCCTGTTATGCGTGGCGAAAGAGCGGCAAGGCCGGGAATGGCCGCGCCTTGCAGTGGTGGCTCGATCAGTTGCAGGCCCCGGTTACGCGCTCGTCCCTGCTGGGTGGACGCCACCTCGCCTCAACCTAGCTTTCGACAGAGACATTACCGCGACTTGAGTTCGGAATGGACGGGTCTTGCAATGGTGGCTCGACAGTTATAGGCGCTGGTCACGGGTCATCCCTTCTTGGGGGACGCTATCTCGCCTCAACTTTACCGAATAGTTTATTTTGTTGGCGGGGATGCCTTAAGCAGTACCGCTTCGAGCGCCGGCGAAGACACCGGCTTGGTCAGGTGCGCATCGAATCCTGCCTTTTCCGAGCGCGCCCGGTCGGCTTCCGATCCCCATCCAGTGAGTGCCGCGATCGTCATCGACTGCATGCCCGGCAAGTCGCGCAGGCAGCGGGCCAGCTCATAGCCTGAAATGTCAGGCAGGCCGATGTCGAGGAATGCCACGCCAGGCCTGAACGTGGATGCGGCAACGATCGCCTCTCCGCCAGCATGTGCGACAAGGATTTCGTGGCCGTTCAGTTTCAGGAGCGCGGCGAGGCTGTAGGCCGCATCGACGTTATCGTCGACGATCAGGATCCGATGCGTGCCAACCGCGGAACGCGCTGCCACGTCCATCGGGCCGGGACTCTCGCGCAAGGAGGCGGTGCCGAGCGGCAGCCGGACCGTGAAGGTACAGCCCTTCCCTTCCCCTTCGCTGGCCGCGATAACCGATCCGCCGTGCAGCGTCACCAGCTGGCGCACCAGCGCCAAACCGATGCCAAGGCCGCCTTGCGACTGGCCCAGGCTACGCTCGACCTGGCTGAACATGTTGAATACGTTGTCGAGTGCTTCTTTTGGTATGCCGATGCCGTTGTCGGTCACCGTCACCACGGCATCGCTTCCCTCTTTTCCGATCACGACCGAAATTTTCCCGCCCTTCGGCGTGTACTTCGCTGCATTCGTCAGCAGGTTGCTGATGACCTGGCCGACACGTACCGCGTCCGCCTCCACGTGCAACGGTTCATCGTACACGCGCAGGTGCAGCTCGTGCCGCGCCGCCTCGACCGCGGGCAAGCTGGTCTCGACGGCGTTGGCGACGCTGTCGTTCAGGTCGATCACCGCTTTCTTGAGCTCGATTTTGCCGGTGGTGATGCGCGCGATGTCCAGCAGGTCGTCGATCAGGTGGATCATGTGGTTCGTCTGGCGCGCGATCATGTCGTGTATGTGCAGGACCGTTGCCGGACTGTCCGCCCGCATCCGGATGATTTCCAGGCCCGTGCGGATCGGCGCCAGCGGATTGCGCAGCTCATGTGCCAACACCGCCAGGAATTCGCTCTTGCGCCGGCTTTCCCGGTCCAGGTCCTCGGCCAAACGGCGGGTGTTTTCCTCGTCCTTCTTGCGAATCGTCGTATCCTTGAAGATCACGGCGACCTTGTTCTCTCCGGGCTCGCCGATCAGGAATACGTTGACGTCGAACCATTTGCCAAGCGGTGGAGTATAGCGTTCGAACTGTTCCGACCTGCCTGTGCGTACCACCCTGCCATATACGTCGAACCATTCAGGGGGAATATCCGGCAGCAGCGCCCGGACCGTCTTTCCAACCACGTCGGACATGCCGGTCTGGCGTTGGAATACCGGATTTGTCTCCAGGTATCGGCAGTCGGACACCACGCCTGCCGCATCGAACAGCACCTCGAGAATGCAGAAGCCGGATTCCATTTCGTTGAACAGCGCGCGGTACTTCTCGTCGGATGAAACCAGCGCGGCTTCGGTACGCTTGAGTGCATCGACATTCGTGATCACCACGACACATCCGGAAACGGCACCGTCGCCGTCGAGGATTGGTACAGCCGCGACCTGGGTCCAGACGTCGACACCGTCGGCCCGGGTGTACAACGCCTCCATGCCGGGAACGGTGCGCTCTCCCCGCAATGCGCGCATTGCCGGGCTGTCGTTGGGCTCCACCGGTCTTCCGTCCGGATACACCGCGTGCCATCGGCTCATGCAGGCAGAGTCCATCGCCGGAAGCTTACGCGTGGGGAAATAGCGCAGCATTTCCTGATTACCCAGCACGATGTCGCCAGCCTGGTCTGCCACCCCGACACCGACCGGAAGGCTCTCGAATATCGCCAGCAGCCGGGCTTCGCTTTCTTGCAGTGCCGACTGCGCGCGCGCCGCATCCACTGCCAGCCAGGTGCGTTCGGCGACGTCCCGCACCAGGGCGACGTCGGAGGCGTGCCAGGTGCGGGGTTCGGCGCTATGCACAGTCAGCACCGTTTCCAGCCTCCCGGCGCGCACCAGCGGCACAGCCAGGTTGGCGCGGACGCCAATGTGGGCGTAGTTGTGCGCCACCGGCGCCGTCAGCGGGTGCTGTTCGATATCGTGGACCACCATCGCCTCATCGCGCCGCAGCAGGTCGATAATGCCGGGCCCGAAGTCGTTGAGGATACGGGTTTCGCCAGCCAGGCTTGCTACGCCGGGCGCATTCCATCCGCGGCGAATGATGAAACGGCCGTTCGCATCGTCGACTTCCGCGTACAGCACGCGCGACACGCCCAGCTGGCGACCGAGCATCTCGCTGGCGGCGGTGACGATATCGTCCGGAGTCGACAGGGTGCGGAAGCGGTCGGCCAGGGCGAGCTCGAATGTGACGCGGCGTTCGTCGGCCACGCGCGTAGTGGTTTCGAAGCCGGCGTTGAACATGCCGAGCACCCTGCCGCTGCGATCCCTGACCGGCGAAAACGACAAAGTGAAGTAGCGCTGCTCCGGCACGCCATCCGGCGAGGTGGTGAACGGTACGTTTTCGAAATAGGCCGGGATGCCGGCCATTGCGTTTTCGATGATGGGGCCTGTTTCGGGCCAGAGTTCGGGCCATGTCTCGCGAAACGGTTGCCCCAGCGCGGCGGGATGGCGCCCGCCCAGCAGGTAGATGTAGGCGTCGTTGTACCAGTACGAGTGATCGGCGCCCCATAGCACGACCGCGGGATATTGAACCTGCAGTATCAGGTCCATCATCGTATGCAGTTCCGGCGCCCATTGGGCCGGCGGCCCGACGGAAGAGGAAGCCCAGTCGAAATTGCGGAGCAGCTGCCGTACCTGACCTTCGCCAGTGAAAAAATCGCTTTGCATTGAGATCGTTCGGCGCTGGCGGGTCCTGGTTGTAAATACGGACCAGGTGACCGGCCCCTGAAAAAGTTGGGATAGTACCAGTTTTCGCCGCCCGCATAGCGAGCGGCCGAATCGGGGGCTGCCCTGTTGACGTTATGTTTCGATACCGTCAAAAACCGATTTCGATCACCAGAAACGAAAAACCCGCGATCTCACAGGGAGTTTCGCGGGTTTATCAACATCCTTGGGACATCACACTACTTGTTCTTGGCGGAGAGAGGGGGATTCGAACCCCCGATAGGCTATGAACCTATACACGCTTTCCAGGCGTGCGACTTCAACCACTCATCCATCTCTCCTGCATCTTGCAGTCCCCACGCGGATACGGCTGGGCGGGGAGCCGCAGATTATAGCAAAGGATTTGGGGCTTACCAAGGGGTTTGATGTGGAGGGGCAAATTCTGGAGCCTCCGCCAGCGCAGTATGCGTCCCCGGGAAGGGGACGCCATCTGGCCGCTACCACCGTCGTTACCTCGGAGCGGGGCAAAGATCGGGGGACGGTACTGCCGCCTTGGCGCCTGCGGGGACAGTCCCCGTCCCTTTGCTTACGCGGTTTGCTTCAGCTGCTCGAGGATGGCGGGGTTTTCCAGCGTCGAGATGTCCTGGCTGATCTCTTCGCCTTTCGCCAGTACGCGCAGGAGGCGGCGCATGATCTTGCCCGAGCGCGTCTTCGGGAGGTTGTCGCCGAAGCGGATTTCCTTGGGCTTGGCGATCGGGCCGATCTCCTTGGCGACCCAGTTGCGCAGGTCGGCGGCGACCTTCTTGGCATCCTCGCCGGTCGGGCGCGCGCCCTTCAGGACGACGAAGGCGCAGATGGATTCGCCGGTGGTGTCGTCCGGCTTGCCGACAACTGCTGCCTCGGCCACCAGCGGATTCGCGACCAGTGCCGATTCGATTTCCATCGTACCCATGCGGTGGCCGGAGACGTTCAGGACATCATCGATGCGGCCGGTGATGGTGAAGTAGCCCGTCTCGCGGTTGCGCACGGCGCCGTCGCCGGCCAGGTACATGGTGCCGCCCAGTTCAGCCGGGAAGTAGCTGTTCTTGAAGCGCTCCGGGTTGTTCCAGATGGTGCGGATCATGGATGGCCATGGGCGCTTGACGACCAGGATGCCGCCCTGCCCGTTCGGTACGTCCTGGCCCGCTTCGTCGACGATGGCGGTCATGATGCCCGGCAGCGGCAGCGTGCACGAACCCGGCACCATCGGCGTGGCGCCCGGCAGCGGGGTGATCATGTGGCCGCCGGTCTCGGTCTGCCAGAAGGTGTCGACGATCGGCGCTTTTTCGCGGCCGACGTTCTTGTAGTACCACATCCATGCTTCCGGGTTGATCGGCTCGCCCACGGTGCCCAGCAGGCGCAGCGATGCGAGGCTGAAGTTCTTCGGATGCACCGACGGATCGACGTCGGACGCCTTGATCAGTGAGCGGATCGCGGTCGGCGCAGTGTAGAAGATGGTGACCTTGTGCTTGTCGATGGTCTGCCAGAAGCGGCCGGCATTCGGGTAGGTCGGCACGCCTTCGAACACGAGTTCGGTCGCGCCCACGGCCAGCGGACCATACACGATGTAGGCGTGGCCGGTGACCCAGCCGATGTCGGCGGTGCACCAGAACACGTCGTCGGGCTTGATGTCGAAGGTCCACTTCATGGTCAGCACGGACCACAGCAGGAAGCCGCCGGTCGAGTGCTGCACGCCTTTCGGGGTGCCGGTGGAGCCGGAGGTGTACAGGATGAACAGCGGATGCTCGGCATCAACCCATTCAGGTTCGCAGGTGTCCGACTGCTTGTCGGCCAGTTCGTGCAGCCACTGGTCGCGCCCTTCGGTCCAGGCGACGTTGCCGCCGGTGCGGCGGTAGACGATGACGTTCTTGATGGTCTCGCAGCCGCCCAGCGCCAGCGCTTCGTCCACGATGGATTTGAGGGGCAGCGATTTGCCGCCCCGCACCTGCTCGTCGGCCGTGATGACGGCGACCGCGCCGGCGTCGATGATGCGCTCCTGCAGCGATTTGGCGGAGAAGCCGCCAAACACCACGGAGTGCGTCGCGCCGATACGCGCGCAGGCCTGCATGGCGGCCACGCCTTCCACCGACATCGGCATGTAGATGATGACGCGGTCGCCCTTCTTGACGCCGCGCTCCTTCAGGCCGTTGGCGATGCGGCACACGCGCGACAGCAGCTCGCGGTAGCTGATGCGCACGTCCTTGCCGTCGTCGGACTCGAAGATCAGGGCGGTCTTGTCGCCCTTCCCTGCCAGCACGTGGCGGTCCAGGCAGTTGTAGGAGGCGTTCAGCTCGCCGTCGGCGAACCATTTGTAGAACGGGACGTTCGATTCGTCCAGCACCTGGGTGAACGGCTTGTGCCATTCGATGTGCTCGCGCGCCAGTCGGGCCCAGAAGCCTTCGTAGTCGGCTTCGGCCTCGGCGCACAGCTTGCGGTAGGCGTCCATGCCCGAGATCGTCGCGTTGCGCACAAACTCTTCAGGCGGGTTGAACACGCGGTTTTCGATCAATCCTTCTTGCTGCGTGGTGTCGGCGGCCATATCTCTGTCTCCGTTGTGTTCTCGTTGCGATAAAAGATTCGAATTATGACAACCATACTTCAGGTGGCTTACGAAGCGCTTACAGAGCAGGTCGCCCTTTCAGGAGGGATGATTCTACCAATGTTATCGGGTTGACAGGGGTCGGCGGCCGGGGCTGGTCGCGTGTAAAATGGTAGGGTTGATTAATCTCAAAACGGCTTCCTTCATGCACGATCCAGTAGACTCCCCGAAACTACGCCCCCTCCCCAACCTGATCTTCATGAGCCGCTGGCTCCAGCTGCCGCTGTACCTGGGCCTGATCCTGGCGCAGTGCGTGTACGTCTTCCATTTCTGGGTCGAGCTGGTGGACCTGGTCGGCGCAGCGATGGGCAACCAGGCGGCGCTGGAACATATCCTCAATGCGGTCACCGTCGATGGCGGCGTCCGCCCGACCAAGCTAAATGAAACCACCATCATGCTGGTGGTGCTGGGCCTGATCGATGTGGTGATGATCTCGAACCTGTTGATCATGGTGATCGTGGGCGGCTACGAGACCTTTGTCTCTCGCCTAGGCCTGGAAGGCCATCGCGACCAGCCGGAGTGGCTGTCGCACGTGAACGCCTCGGTCCTCAAGACCAAGCTGGCGATGGCGATCATCGGCATCTCGTCGATCCACCTGCTCAAGACCTTTATTAACGCGGCATCCTATCCGGAGATGGTCGTGTTCCAGCAGACCATGATCCACGTGGTGTTCCTGCTGTCGGCCATCGCGATTGCGTACACCGACCGCATCACCTCGCTCACGCAGGCACAGATCGCGCATCCTCCAAAACACTAAGTCCTTTCAAGAGAATCACATGACCGTCATTAAGCAAGACGACCTGATCGAATCGGTCGCAGCCGCACTGCAGTACATCAGCTACTACCACCCTGCCGACTACATCGAGCACCTGGCGCGCGCCTACGAGGCGGAGCAGAGCCCGGCGGCCAAGGATGCGATCGCGCAGATCCTGACCAACTCGCGCATGTGCGCCGAGGGCAAGCGCCCGATCTGCCAGGACACCGGCATGGTCAACGTGTTCCTCAAGATCGGCATGGGCGTGCGCTTCGAAGGCTTCAGCGGTACCGTGACCGATGCGGTCAACGAAGGCGTGCGCCGCGCGTACAACTTCGCAGACAACAAGCTGCGCGCGTCGATCGTGGCGGACCCGCACTTCGAGCGCAAGAACACCAAGGACAACACCCCGGCCGTGGTGCACATGGAGCTGGTGGAAGGCGACAAGCTGGACGTGTCGGTCGCGGCCAAGGGCGGCGGCTCGGAGAACAAGACCAAGTTCGTGATGCTCAACCCGTCCGACTCGCTGGTCGACTGGGTGCTCAAGACCGTGCCGCTGATGGGCGCCGGATGGTGCCCGCCAGGCATGCTGGGCATCGGCATCGGCGGCAGCGCCGAGAAGGCCATGCTGCTGGCGAAAGAGTCGCTGATGGAAGACATCGACATGTATGAGCTCAAGAAGCGCGGCCCGCAGAACAAGGTCGAAGAGCTGCGTATCGAGCTGTGCGACAAGATCAATGCGCTGGGCATCGGCGCGCAGGGCCTGGGCGGCCTGACCACGGTGCTGGACGTGAAGATCAACATGTACCCGACCCACGCCGCATCCAAGCCGGTCGCGATGATCCCGAACTGCGCCGCGACGCGCCACGCGCACTTCGTGCTGGATGGCTCCGGTCCGTCGTACATCGAGCCGCCTGCGCTGTCCTCCTGGCCGAACGTCAGCTGGGCCGCGGATACGGAGAAGTCCAAGCGGGTCGACCTGAATACGCTCACCAAAGAGGAAGTCGCGTCGTGGAAGCCGGGCCAGACCCTGCTTCTGAACGGCAAGATGCTGACCGGCCGCGACGCCGCGCACAAGCGCATCCAGGACATGCTGTCGAAAGGCGAGAAGCTGCCGGTCGACTTTACCAACCGCGTGATCTACTACGTCGGCCCGGTCGACCCGGTCGGCGAAGAAGCGGTCGGCCCGGCAGGTCCTACCACGGCAACGCGAATGGACAAGTTCACCGAGATGATGCTGGCGCAGACCGGCCTGATCTCGATGGTGGGCAAGGCCGAGCGCGGCCCGGCGGCG
Organism: Pseudoduganella sp. GCM10020061; assembly: GCF_042683405.1. NCBI lineage: Bacteria > Pseudomonadati > Pseudomonadota > Betaproteobacteria > Burkholderiales > Oxalobacteraceae > Pseudoduganella > Pseudoduganella sp. GCM10020061. The sequence continues at coordinate 741,170 of NZ_JBHUJS010000002.1, forward strand.
ATCGAATCGATCAAGCAGCACCAGTCGGCCTACCTGATGGCGGTCGGCGGCGCAGCCTACCTGGTGTCGAAGGCGATCAAGACCGCGAAAGTGGTCGGCTTCGAAGACCTGGGCATGGAAGCGATCTACGAGTTCGACGTGGTCGACATGCCGGTGACGGTAGCCGTCGATTCGCAAGGCACTTCGGTCCACAACACCGGTCCGAAAGAGTGGCAAGTCAAGATCGAGTCGCTAAAAGCCACCGCCGCCACCGCCGCCTGATCCCTCCCCACCGTCATCCCAGCTTAGGCTGGAATCCATACTGAGCCGGCACAACGCCGGCTCAGTATGGCCCTCCCCGCACCAAAGCCCTCATTCCGCACGTCTTGCCGTGCGCCAGCGTTCGACGCTACCATGACCGCATGATTTCTTCCTCCTCGTCCGCCGACGCACCGGTCGGCATTTTCGATTCCGGTGTCGGCGGCTTGTCCGTGCTGCGGCACATCCGGTCGCTGCTGCCGAACGAGCACCTCCTGTACTTTGCGGACTCGGGCTTCGCGCCTTACGGCGACAAGCCGGAACAGGTTGTGGCCGAGCGGTCGCTCGCGATCGCCCGCTTCCTGGTGGCGCATGGCGCCAAGGCGCTGGTCGTGGCGTGCAATACCGCGACCGTGGCCGCGATCCGGCTGCTGCGCGAACACTATCCGGACATGCCCATCGTGGGCGTCGAACCCGGCCTCAAGCCGGCGGCCGCGGTCTCGCGCAACGGCAAGGTCGGCGTGCTGGCGACCGACGGCACCCTGTGCGGCGAAAAGTTCCGGCTGCTGATGGAACAGGTATCGGCGTCCAGCAGCGCCGAATTCCTGCTGCGCGGCTGCACGGGCCTGGCCGACCAGATCGAGCTGGGCGAACTCGGTTCGGAGGCAACGATTTCCCTGCTGGAGCGTTACGTGGCGCCGCTGCTGGACCAGGGCGCGGACACGCTGGTGCTCGGCTGCACGCACTATCCTTTCGTGCAGTCGGCCATCGAGGACATCGTGCGGCGCCATGCGGGACGTGAGGTCGCGCTCATCGACACCGGCGACGCCGTCGCACGCCAGCTGGAGCGCCTGCTGGCGGCGGCGTCGCTGCTGCGCGCGCCGGACGGCGCCGCGTCGCTCACCGGCTACACCAGCGCCAGCGCCGCTACCTTGCGTGCAGCGTTCGACAATCTTTTGGGCTACGCTGGCGCCGTGGAAGAAGCCGAACTGCCGTAAAAACCGGCAGTGGACGATTACTCTTCAGTTTATTTGCCAGTTCGCGCAGACCTTTGTATAATAGCTAGCTGTCCCGCAAGCATTGCGGGAAATAAGTAGTTCAGTGGTGGCTGTAGCTCAGTTGGTAGAGTCCAGGATTGTGATTCCTGTTGTCGTGGGTTCGAGTCCCATCAGCCACCCCAAAACATTCAAGCACTAGCCCAGCTCTCCGGACCTGGGCTTTTTGTTTTCCGCCTCCAGTTGGAAAATAGCAGCCCCCTGCATCGTCCAGAGCGGCGCCGTGCTCAGAAGACTTGCACGTTTCCTGCCGCGATTACGGCGAATACTCATCGATGTTCTTGCCGTCGTCCAGCCCCGTATCGAGCTTCAACGTTTCGGTCATCCGCAGTGCCGCAATCACGCCGGAACCAAACGTGAGCGCAGCCACCAGCCATACAGCCGCATGCAGCCCCAGGAGGTCGGCAGTGAAGCCGGCCACCACCGCTCCTCCCGCATAGCCGAGGTCGCGCCACAGCCGGTAGTCCGACCGGGCGCGGGAGGTGGGGCGCCGCACCGGTTCGTTCGCCATGCCGACGACGCTTTTCTACGGCAAAGATGGGCGCCTGGTCCTCCGCCACATGGGTGAACTCGACCGTGAAGGTCTGGACAAGCGCCTGCGGATGCTCGAAGGGCCTGGCACAGGGTTCAAGCGCTGACGAGTGGCCGGCGGATCCCGCTGCGACCGATTACCCCGCCATCGACGGCAGGGCGAGACGCGTCGTTTGCGAAGCCCGGCCGTCCAGGCGCAGCGAATGCGCAGCCGGCTCCGGCGCGAGCTTGAAGGTGCCGACAACCGCCAGCAATTCCTGAGCCTGCACTTGCATCGAGTCGGCCGCCGCGGCGGCTTCTTCGACGAGCGCCGCATTCTGCTGCGTGACCTGGTCCATTTGTGCGATGGCCTGGTTGACCTGCGCGATTCCTGCGCTCTGCTCCTGTCCGGCGAGTGTGATCTCGGCCATGATGTCGGTGACGCGCTTCACGCTGGCGACAACCTCGGTCATGGTATCGCCCGCTACATTGACAAGCTTGCTACCGGCATCAACCTTCCCAACCGAGTCGCCGATCAGCGTCTTGATTTCCTTGGCCGCCGCCGCGCTGCGCTGCGCCAGGTTGCGGACCTCGGATGCGACGACCGCGAATCCGCGGCCCTGCTCGCCCGCGCGCGCGGCTTCCACCGCCGCATTCAGCGCCAGGATATTGGTTTGGAATGCGATCCCGTCGATCACCCCGATGATGTCGGCAATGCGCTTGGCGGCCTCGTTGATCGCTCCCATTGTGCCGACTACCTCCCCCACCACCTGACCGCCCTTCAGCGCGACTTCCGACGCCGTCGTGGCCAGTTCGTTGGCATGTCGGACGCTCTCGGTGTTCTGCTGCACTGTGCTGGTGAGTTCCTCCATTGAAGCCGCCGTCTCCTCGAGCGAGCTGGCCTGCTCTTCGGTGCGCGCCGACAGGTCCAGGTTACCCGCCGCGATCTCGCCTGACGCAGTCGTAATTGTGTCTGTACCGTCGCGAACCTTTTGTACGAGGGTCGTCAGGCTGTTCTGCATCTGGCGCATGGCGTACATCAGACTCGTCCGGTTGCGCTCGTCATCAAGGGCAATTTGCACGGTCAGGTCACCGGCCGCGATCGAATCCGCGATGCTCGCGGCATAGTCCGGCTCGCCGCCAAGCTGGCGGGTGATGCTACGGGTGAGCCAGAACGCCACGGCGCCGCCAACGACGATGGCGAAGGCGGCAAGTGCCAGGCTGGCGGCAAACATGGTCTGGGTACGCGTGAACAGTTCGGTCTTGACCTGCTCTGCCGCCGCGTTCTTTTGCTTCAGGATCTTCAGCAGTTCGCCACGCATTTCGCGCCACACCGGGGTTTCCTCGCCATTCAGGATGACGACGCTGGATGCGGCATCGCTTTTTACCAGCCCAAGGATGCGGTCCTGTACCGCTGCGCGCTGCTGATGCAGGGTTTCCAGCCTGGTGAGCGCGGCACCTGCAGCGGCATCGGCCCGCGCCAGCGCGCGAGCGGATTTCAGGGCGCTATCGAAGTCCTTGCGCGCAGCCGCCAGGTTCTTGTAGCCAGTTTCGTTATCCGGTGCGAGGACAACATTGCGCAGCGCTTGCCCCATCTGCAGGCCTTGCGCGTACATCGCGTTTGACTCGGCCAGGAAAGCCTGGTCCTGGTCCACAAAGTTGCCAAAGCGCGCTGTCGCATCGCGCATCCCGGCGATAGCGACGGCCAATGCGATCGCGAACAACACAAAAACAATGGCCATGCATAGGGCCATCTTGTTCCGAAGTTTCATCCGTTCCTCTTGTAATTTCTGGTCAGCTGCTTGCACAGCGGAAAGGAAAAATTATCAGAGGAAACAGAAGATTCCGGAAGGAAATTATGATGAATGGCGGCTTCTTTTCTGTCGGTGACGCGACCGCGCAACAACGCTTTGCAAACAACTAACCTGCGCGTTCAGCCCGCCCGAGCAGCTGCTCAGTCTTGCGGTCGACCGCCTCCAGTGCCGCAATGCCCTGAATCGTCTTGCACGCGATCCCGCGTATCGGCCCAGAGCGTCTCGGCGCGATTGCCGGTGCGACAGAATCCAAACACGGGCTTGGGCGCAGCTGCATAGAGGGCGGCAAAGGCGTCGCGGTCAGCAGGCGTGATCTTGCCCGGTACGACCGGGAGATGCAGCGCCTGGATACCGTGCTTTTGCGCTTCGGCGGCGATCTCCTCGAACGCTGGCTGGTCACTGCCCTCGCCGTCGGGTCGATTGCAGACCAATGTTGCGAATCCCTTCTCCTTCAAATGGGCGACATCTGCTGGCAATAGTTGTGGGCCCACTGCATAGTCCTTGCTGAGGTAACGGATAGTCATGGTGCTCTCCTGGCGTCGGTCAAAAACACATTATATTGAAAAATATATTGTATGTCGATATAATGTGTTCCAGTAGATTAACCGAGGTAGCTATGCCGGACACACAAGAACTCAACTTGCAAGACATGCAGGCTGCTGCGGCGCAGGCGTGCGCTCTCCTGAAAGTACTGGGCAATCCCGACCGGTTGATGCTGTTGTGCCAGCTGACCCAAGGTGAATATTGCGTCAGCGAGCTGGAGACCATGCTAGGAATCGCCCAGCCGACGCTGTCCCAGCAGCTCGGCATATTGCGCGAGGAAGACCTGGTCAGTACGCGCCGCGAAGGAAAGCAGATTTTCTACCGCATCGACAGCAACGAAGCGCTGGCAGTAATGCAGGTCCTGTACCAGCAGTTCTGCCTGCCTGCTAAAGGAGTACGACCATGAACATCGACTGGGGCAACTTGGGAACCTGTGAGAGGCAGCTTGATATTGTCCGCACCGCACCCCGGCATCGGAGTTCGCCATGCTGACGGCCACCCTGCTCGGTCTCGTCGTTGGGCTGATTCTGGCACTGACCGGGGCCGGAGGCGGCATCCTTGCCGTGCCCCTGCTGGTGTTCGGTACCGGAATCGGCGTTGCCGACGCTGGACCGATCGGCCTGCTGGCGGTAGGGATGGCGGCAGCCTTGGGGGCGATCCTCGGCTTACGGGACGGACAAGTGCGCTACCGGGCCGCCCTGCTGATCGCTGCGGCTGGCATGCTGCTGTCGCCGCTCGGCCTTTGGGCAGCGCGCCTGGTCGATGGCCGCTGGCTGGGCCTGCTGTTCTCCATGACACTGCTTTACGTGGCTTTCCGGACCTGGCGGCAGGCTGCCGGGCCGGCAGCCGCTCGCGGACCGGCCAAGCTTGTCTGCGTGCGCGGGGAACAGACTGGCCGCTTTATCTGGACCCTGCCGTGCATGCGGGCGCTCGGCCTGTCAGGCGCCCTTGCCGGCCTGCTCTCCGGCTTGCTTGGCGTCGGCGGGGGCTTCGTCATGGTGCCGGCCCTGCAACGCTACACCGACCTGACGGTGAAATCGGCTGTCGCGACATCCCTTGGCGTCATTGCCATCATTTCCATGGCGGGGGTCGCCACCTCGGCGGCGCAGGGAGGTATTGATTGGTCGACTGCGGCGCCATTTGCGGGAGGTGCCCTCGCCGGGATGCTGGGCGGCCGTTCGCTTGCAGCAAGGGTCGCGGGCCCGGCTTTGCAAAAGGCGTTCGCCGTGGTCTCGGCCTTGGTCGCGCTCGGCATGGCCGCCAAGGCCCTGCTCTTTTGATTGCAGTACATGGTATTTTTTGGAGAACAAAATGAACCTGAGTCCTATCCAGCTGTTCGATACTGAATCGTCCACCTTCACCTACCTCCTGGTCGCGCCGGGCGAAAAGGAAGCGGTCATCATTGACCCGGTGGAGCGCCACTGGGAACGCGACCTCCAGCATCTCCAGCGCCTGGGCTTGACGCTGCGTTACGTGCTCGAGACGCACGCGCATGCTGATCATGTTACCTCTGCCGGCAGGCTGTGCAAGCTGACTGGCGCGGTCGCTGCGGTCCCAAGCGGTTGCGGGATCGCCCCCGCCGAGATACAGCTGAAGGACGGCGAGGCGATCTTCTTCGGGACAAGCGAAGAGATCCGGGTCCTGCATACGCCGGGCCATACTGCCGGCAGCATGAGCTACGTCTGGCGCGGCAATGTCTTTACAGGCGATACACTACTCATCGACGGCTGCGGACGAACCGACTTCCAGAGCGGCAGCGCGGAAGCCCTGTACGACAGCGTCAACAATAAGCTGTTCACGCTGCCGGACGACACTCTCATGTGGCCGGGCCATGACTACAAGGGCCAGGCGGTGTCGACGATCGGCTGGGAAAAGCGTCATAACGCACGCCTGGCCAACCGGAGCCGGGCTGATTTCGTTCAACTGATGGGTGAGCTCAACTTGCCCAAGCCGAAGCTGATCGACTTGGCCGTGCCCGCGAATCAAAACCTCGGCTTGCCCCATGGTGGCTAGGGAAGCCGCCAGTCGACCTATCGGGTGAGGGAAGAAATCCGCTAGTTGGTTCGGACCCGTCGGTCCGTCCCACACATAGGACGGTTACAAGCGCAAGCCTGCAGCCGCTTCTGGTTTTCGGGACGGCTGCCCGGCAAGGCCGGGCAGGCTCGGCGGAATCGTCGATCAGGCAGCGGCGGACATCGCACGGCACGCGTCCGCGCAGCGGCGGCACGCTGCGGCGCACTCCTGGCAGTGGTCCATCTGGTGCTTACCGCATTCGTCGCCGCACGCCGCGCAGACGTCGGCGCACTGGCGGCACAGGGCTGCGGCAAACTCACTGCCGCGCGCCATGCAGGCAGACGCCAGGCGGCACAGCTGGGCGCAGTCCATGTCCAGCGCGATGCAGCGCGCCATCATCTTGACGTCGTTTTCGCCCAGGCAGGCTGCCGCACAGTGGTCGCATGCCGCCGCGCAGGCATCGCACGCATCGATACATTCCTGAAATTTTTCATGGGACATCGCAGCTCCTCCGTTGTATGGGTGGGAACCCTTGAGTCTACGGCTGCGCGCCTGACCCCGACACACGTTTCGTTTCGTTAAAGTGACCGCTTCCGCTGACGTCTTCCACCTGTAATGCAACAATTGCGCCCCTGTGCTACATTGGCCGCCTTCCAACAATGGCACGGCGCCAGGCCCGTGTCCCCATCCAGACAGATCCGACGATGAGCAGTCCCCTTTCGCACGCCAGCCGCGACGCCACTACCACCCTGCCCGCTGGCGACAGCCGCTACGAAGACCTGCTGCGCCTGTTCGAACAGGCGCCCGGCTTCGTCACCTTCTTCCGCGGTCCGCACCACGTGTACGAGTTGCAGAATGCAGCGCACGCGCGGCTGGCCGAGTACCGGGACATCATCGGCAAGCCAGTGCGCGAGGCACTGCCCGAACTGGAAGGACAGGGTTTTTTCGAACTGCTCGACCAGGTGTACCAGTCCGGCGTGCCCTACGTCGGCCGCGCCCTTCCAATCACCGTCAAGCCGGAGGGCGGCGCGCCAGCGGAAGAACGCTTCCTCGACCTTGTATACCAGCCGATCGTTGACGACAACGCCGCCGTGATCGGCATCATCTCGCAGGGGAACGACGTCACCGAACAGGTGCAGGCCCAGGCAGAAGTCCGGCGCAAGCAGGCAGAGCTTGAGGCGCTGGTCGAAGAGCGCACCCGTACGTTGGAAGACACGCGCTCTGCCCTGATGCTGGCGCGCCAGCTCCAAACCGACAAGAACAACCTGTTGCAGCTGTTCGGACAGGCGCCCGGCTTCATTGCCGTGCTGCGCGGCCCGGATCACGTGTTCGAATTGACCAACGAGTCATACGACCGCCTGATTGCCCATCGCGAGGTGATCGGCAAGACCGTACGCGGGGCGCTACCGGAACTGCGCGGCCAGGGTTTCTTCGAACTGCTGGACAAGGTGTACGAGACCGGGGAACCGTTCATCGGCTTCGACATGGAAGTCCAGGTGGGCGATCCGCTGGAAACGACTTACCTCGACTTCATCTATCAGCCACTGTTTGGCCCGGATAACAAGCCGAACGGCATTTTCGTGCACGGCAACGACGTCACGGAGCGCAAGCTCGCGCGGGACGAAGTCAAGCGCTACCAGAATACGCTGGAGACGCTGGTGGCCGAACGCACGCAGGCACTGGAAGAAACCCGCGCAGCGCTACTGCAATCGCAAAAGCTCGAGTCCATCGGCAAGCTGACCGGCGGAGTGGCGCACGACTTCAACAATGTGCTGCAGATTGTAGGCGGCAACCTGCAGTTGCTGGAGTCCTGCCTGGGCGGCAACCGGCAGGCCCAGGCTCGCCTGCAGGCGGCCGTCGACGCCGTGCAGCGCGGCGCCACGCTGGCCTCGCAACTGCTCGCTTTCGCACGGCGCCAGCCGCTGCGCCCCCGCGTGCTGGACCTGGGGCGCAGCCTGGCCACCTTTGAAGGCCTGCTGCACCAGGCAATCGGCGAAGGCGTCGAGGTGCACTCCACGGTGAGCGATGGGCTGTGGCGCGCGCTGGTGGACCCGCACCTGCTCGAGAACGCGGTGCTCAACCTGGTGCTGAACGCGTCCGACGCCATGCAGGAAGACGGCCGCCTGTTCATCGAGATCGCCAACGCGACGCTGGACCAGCAATATGTGGCCACACACCCCGATGCTGCGGCCGGCGAGTACGTGATGCTGGCGGTGACCGACAACGGCAGCGGCATGGACCCGGCCATCAAGGAACGCGCGATCGAGCCGTTCTTCACGACCAAGCCCGAACACCAGGGCACCGGCCTTGGCCTGTCGATGGTGTACGGCTTCGTCAAGCAGAGCGGCGGCCACCTGCATATCGACAGCGAACCAGACTGCGGCACCACGGTGCGGATGTACTTCCCGCGCTCGTTTGCGGCGGAGACCGAGATGCCGCTGCCCGACAGCGGCCCCGCGGTGGGCGGCAGCGAAACCATCCTGGTGGTGGAAGACGACAAGGCGGTGCAGGCAACCGTGGTGGCAATGCTGACCGACCTGGGCTACAGCGTGCTCAAGGCCGACAATGGCGAAAGCGCGCTGGCGATCCTGCGCTCGGGCGTCTCGCTGGACCTGCTGTTCACCGACGTTGTGATGCCGGGCGTTCCGCGCAGCCCGGAGCTGGCGCAGATGGCGCGCGAGCTGGCGCCCGGTATCCGGGTGCTGTTCACGTCCGGCTATACCCAGGATGTGATCAGCCAGGGCGGACGCCTCGATCCCGGCGTGCAGCTGCTCAGCAAGCCGTACGGCCGCGAGCAGCTGGCGCGCAAGCTGCGCGAGGTGCTGGCGGACCATGCACCGGCGGCGCAGGCGGCCGGCGCGCCGGCGGTGCCGGATGTACCCGCGCCGGCGCCGCAAGCCTCCGCCGGCACAGCCGCAGCGCGGCCCGCCGGCCCGCGCCGGGTGCTGGTGGTCGAGGACAATGCCGACGCGCGCGAGATGGTATGCGATGTGCTCGCGGCCTTCGGCTACGACCGCGACGCGGTGGCCACAGCCGAGGAAGCGCTCGCCCGCCTCGAAGCCAGCCCGTTCGACGTGGTCTTCAGCGACTACATCCTGCCGGGCATGAACGGCGTCGAACTGGCCAGGGAAACGCGGCGCCGCTTCCCGCATGTGAAAGTGGTGCTGACCTCGGGCTACGGCGAATCGCTCGCCGACGCGCACCCGGGCCAGTTCACCGTCCTGCCCAAACCGTACGAACTCGACGCCCTCCAGGCCCTGCTCGACGCCTGATACGGCTGCGCCCCCGCCACCGGCTGCGGGGCGCCCACGCCGTGGCGGAATCGGCCCATTCATGGCCGATTCCGCCATGCCGCCCTCCCATCGCGGCGCTCTATTATTTACACGGCGCAATTTCCTCCAATTGTGTGTATGCACTTGGCCGATATGGCATAAAATCGGCCGGCTTAGCACTCAATAATTACATTTGGTTAACTTCCACCGGAGCCTGAATGAGCACGACTACTACCGGCCACCTGGCCAACGTACTGAAGACCCATGAAAACGCCCTGCTGGACGGCTGGCTGAACGGCATGCTGTCGCGCATGGTCCGCCGCGACAAGAACGCGGAAACGGAACTGCGCGCAGTCGCATCGCGCTTCCTGCCGCTGGTTGCCGCCGCCGCCGCCAAAGGCAACAGCTATGACATCGACACCCCGGCCTGGAGCGAAGTGCGCCAGCAGCTGGCCGACCTGTCGGCCACCCGCGTGCGCCAGGGCTACACCCCGATCGAGACCGCCACCTTCGTGTTCTCGCTGAAGGAGCCGGTGTTCGCGCTGCTGCGCGATTCGGTCGACGATTCGCGCGAACTGGTCGACGAGACTTCGTCGGTCGGCGCGCTGTTCGACCAGCTCGGCCTGTACACCATCGAAGAATTCACCAAGTCGCGCGAGCAGGTCATCATGCGCCAGCAGCAGGAGCTGCTGGAGCTGTCCACCCCGGTGGTGCAGCTGTGGCGCGACGTGCTGGCCCTGCCGCTGATTGGCACGCTCGACAGCGCGCGCACGCAGGTGGTCATGGAGAACCTGCTGCAAAAGATTATCGAGACCGGCGCCTCGATCGCGATCATCGACATCACCGGCGTGCCGACCGTGGACACCCTGGTGGCCCAGCACCTGCTCAAGACGGTGGCGGCCGCGCGCCTGATGGGCGCCGACTGCATCATCTCCGGCATCCGTCCGCAGATCGCACAGACCATCGTGCACCTGGGCGTCAACCTGGAGGATGTGATCACCAAGGCCAGCCTGGCCGACGCGTTCCTCGTCGCGCTCAAGCGCGTCGGCGCGAACGTGACGTATTCGCAGGAACTGGCGTAAAGGTTGGCTTCCATGGAACGCATCCCCATTCTCAAGATGGGCAACCTGCTGCTGGTCACGATCCAAGTGGACATGCATGACCGCCTGGCGATGACGCTGCAGGATGACCTCACCTCCCGCATCGTGCGCGACCGCGCGCGCGGTGTCCTGATCGACATCTCGGCGCTGGACATCGTCGACTCGTTCATCGGCCGCATGATCAGTAACACCGCCGCCATGGCGCGCATCCTGGATGCGCACACGGTGCTGGTCGGGATGCAGCCTGCGGTGGCGATCACCCTGGTCGAACTCGGACTCACGCTGCATGGCGTGAAGACGGCGCTCAACGTCGAGCAAGGCATGAAGATGCTGCAACGGGACTCATAAGGACGGCATGGCCAACGAGGCAGATGTGAAAATAATGCCGTTGCGCTCGGACGAGGACGTGGTGCGCCTGCGCCAGCTGGTGCGCGAACAGATGGTCGCGGCCGGGTTCTCGCTGATCGACCAGACCAAGATCGTCACCGCGTCGAGCGAGCTGGCGCGCAACACGCTGCGCTATGGCGGCGGCGGCGAGGCGCGCGTGATCGCGGTCACCAACGGCATGCGGCGCGGACTGGCGCTGGAGTTCATCGACGAGGGTCCGGGCATCCCGGATATCGCGCTCGCGCTCAAGGATGGCTACACCACAGGCGGCGGCATGGGCCTCGGTCTGTCCGGAGCCAAGCGTCTGTCCGACGAATTTGAAATCGAATCGGCGCCCGGCGCCGGCACTACTGTAAAGATCCGCAAATGGAAACCGTTTTAAGTGCGGATTGCCGCCAGCAGGCGTTCGCGCTGGCGGAAGGCACGCAGGTGGCATCGACCCGGCGCGCGGCGCTGGAACTGGCCGCCGCCGCGGGCTTTGGCGAGATCACCGCGGGCCAGCTGGCGCTGCTGGTGACCGAATCGGCCACCAATATCCTCAAGCACGCCGGCCACGGCGAAATCCTGCTCCGTCCCACCGCGCGCGCGGGCGTGCAAGGCGTGGAAGTGATCGCGCTCGACCACGGGGCGGGCATCCGCGACCTGGCCGGCAGCATGGCAGACGGCACCTCCACCGCCGGAAGCTATGGCGTGGGCCTGGGCGCGATCGAACGCATGGCCTCCGAGTTCGACATCTACACCGCGCCCGGCAAGGGCACGGTGCTGTACATGGTCCTGTGGGCGGGCGATACGCCGCCGCAGGACAGTTTCCAGGTCGGCGTGGTGTGCCAGCCGATCGCCGGCGAATCGGCCTGCGGCGACAGCTGGAGCGTGTCGTGCGCGCCGACCCAGGCCACCCTCGTGGTGGCCGATGGGCTGGGCCATGGCCCGCTGGCGGCGCAGGCGTCCGGCGCGGCTGCCGCTGCCATCGCGCGCGAACCGGGCCTGCCCCCGTCCACGCTGCTGGAACACGCGCATGGCATGCTGCGCTCGACGCGCGGCGCCGCCGTGTCGGTGGCGCAGGTGGACACCCATGAGGAGGAGGTGCGTTTCGCCGGCGTCGGCAACGTCGCGGCGCACCTGTTCAATGCCGGTGAACGCAAGCAGCTGGTGTCGCACAACGGCATCGTGGGCAGCAATATGCGCAAGGTGCAGCAATTCTCGATGCCGTGGAACCCCGGCGCGATGATCGTGATGCACTCGGACGGCCTGGCCTCGCGCTGGGACCTGGACCAGTACCCCGGCCTGGTGTCGCGCCATCCGGCTTTGATCGCCGCGGTCCTGTACCGCGATTTTTCCCGCAAACGCGACGACGTCGCAGTGCTGGTCGTGCGCGACCGGCAAGGCCAGCACCAATGAGCTTTCGCATCCTCACCCTCGCGATCCACTCCGAACTGGACGTGGTCGCGTCGCGCCAGCGCGCGCGCCAGGTCGCCTCGCTGTGCGGCTTCGGCATGCAGGACCAGGCGCGCCTGGCGACGGCCGTGTCGGAACTGGCGCGCAACGTCTACAACTACGCCGGCAGCGGCCGCGCCGAATTCTCGATCGAAGGCGAAACCTCGCCCCAGCTGCTGGTGATCCGCATCGAGGACAAGGGCCGCGGCATCGCCAACCTGGACCTTGTGCTGTCGGGGCGCTACCAGTCGCCCACCGGCATGGGCCTGGGCATCATCGGCGCGCGCCGCCTGGTCGACCAGTTCGACATCCAGAGCGCGCCGGGCATGGGCACCACCATCACGCTGAAAAAGCTGCTGCCGGCCGATGCGCCGCGCATGACGAATAGCCTGCTGGGGGACATCGGTTCGCGCCTGGCCAGCCTGCCGGTGGACGTCACGCTGGCCGAGGTGCAGCAGCAGAACCGCGAGCTGCTCGGCACCCTGGCCGAACTGAAGACGCGCCAGGAAGAGCTGATGCAGCTCACGCGCGAGCTGGAAGACACCAACCGCGGCGTGGTCGCGCTGTACGCGGAGCTGGACGAGAAAGCCGACCACCTGCGCCGCGCGGACGAGATGAAGTCGCGCTTCCTGTCCAACATGAGCCACGAGTTCCGCACCCCGCTCTCGTCGATCCGGGCGCTCTCGCGCCTGCTGCTGGAGCGGGTCGACGGCGATCTCACGCCGGAGCAGGAAAAGCAGGTCCGCTTCATCCTCAAGGGCGCCGAGTCGCTCAGCGAACTGGTGGACGACCTGCTCGACCTGGCCAAGATCGAGGCCGGCAAGATCGAGATCCGCCCCGTGGAATTCGAGGTGGACGACCTGTTCTCGGCGCTGCGCGGCATGCTGCGCCCGCTGCTGGTGGCCACCACCGTGGAGCTGGTGTTCGATCCGGTCGAGCCGGGCCTGGTGATGTACACGGACGAGGCCAAGCTGTCGCAGATCCTGCGCAATTTCATCTCGAACGCGCTCAAGTTCACCGAGGCCGGCGAAGTGCGCATCAGCGCCCGCCGCACCCGCGACGGACTGGTGGCGTTTTCGGTGCGCGATACCGGGGTGGGCATCGCGGCCGAGCACCAGCAGCTCGTGTTCGAGGAATTCAGCCAGGTGGAGAACCGCCTGCAGCGGCGCGTCAAGGGCACGGGCCTGGGCCTGCCGCTGTGCCGCAAGCTGGCCGGCCTGCTGGGCGGACGGGTCGAACTGGTCAGCAGCCTGGGCGCAGGCTCGACCTTCACCGCGCTGCTGCCGCAGCAGTACCGCGACGGCGACGAGCCGGCCGCGCTGCCGGACGAGGAGCCGCGCACCGAGCGCGGCATTCCGGTGCTGGTGGTGGAAGACGACAAAGGCACGGCCCAGCTGTACAAGCGCTATTTCGCCGACAGCCCGTACCGGGCGGTGCTCGCGCGCAGCGTGTACGAAGCCGAGCAGATGTGGCAAACTGCCGCCCCGGCTGCAGTGCTGCTAGACTTGTACCTGAATGGCGAGGATTCGTGGCGCTGGCTCGCCCGCGTCAAAAATAGCGAACAGCGCCGCGAGGTCCCGGTCATCATCGTGTCCGAGGTGGCGGACCAGGAAAAGGGCTTTGCCCTCGGTGCGGATGCGTACTTCGTCAAGCCGGTCGCGCGCGAGGAACTGCTCGCCGCCATCGACCGGCTGGTCGCGGCAACGCCGGAATCAAAGGGCTGACATGAACACCAAGTCAAAGGACAACCTGATCCTCAACGTGGACGACACGGACGCGGCGCGCTACGCCAAGACGCGCATCCTGTCGCGCGCGGGCTTCGACGTGATCGAGGCGGCCAGCGGCCTTGAAGCGCTGCAGCGCGCCTCCGTCGAGAAGCCCGCGCTGGTGCTGCTCGACACCCGCCTGCCCGACATCAACGGATTCGAGGTGTGCCGCCAGCTCAAGGAGGACACCTCCACCCGCCACATCCTGATCCTGCAGACCTCGGCGTCCTACATCGGCATTACCGACAAGGTGCGCGCGCTCGATACCGGCGCCGACAACTACCTGTTCGAACCGATCGAGCCGGAAGAACTGCTGGCCAACGTGCGCGCCCTGCTGCGCCTGGGCCGCGTGGAGCGCGAGCTGCGCGAAGTGGACCGCCGCAAGGACGAATTCCTGGCCATCCTGGCGCACGAGCTGCGCAACCCGCTCGGCCCGATCCGCAGCGCGGTGGAGCTGCTGCGCCACCTCGATCCGTACGCGCCGCCGGCGCAGGAGAACGCGCGCCAGATGATCATCCGCCAGACCGACCACATGGTGCGGCTGGTGGAGGACTTGCTGGACGTGTCGCGCATCTCGCAAGGCAAGATCACGGTGCGCAAGGAAAAGCTGTTGCTCAACAAGGTAGTGGCAGCGGCGATCGAGACGGCCGACCCGGCCATCCAGCGCGGCCGCCATACGCTGTCCGTGTCGATGCCGGCGCACGACATCTGCGTGGAAGGCGACGAGGTGCGGCTGGCGCAGGCGGTCGGCAACCTGCTGAACAACGCAGCCAAGTTCACCCCGGCAGGTGGCGCCATCTCGATCGGCGTGCACGACGACGGCGGCGACGCCGTCGTCTGCGTTACCGACAACGGCATCGGGATCGAACCCAAGGATGCAGACGTAATCTTCAAGCTGTTCGAGCAGGGCCGCCACACCGATGAACGGGTCCAGGACGGGCTGGGCATCGGGCTGTCGCTGGTGCACAAACTGGTGGAACTGCACGGCGGCGCCGTGGCCGTGCGCAGCGAAGGCGCCGGCAAGGGCAGCACCTTCGAGATCCGCATTCCCAGGAGCTCGCCGTGCGAGCCGGCGCAAGCGCAGCCGGAACAACAGCAGCCGGCATTCCACAAGCGCCGCATCCTGGTGGTGGACGACAACAGCGACTCGGCCGACATGCTGGCGTCGCTGCTGGAGTACGCCGGCCACGAGATCGTCACCGCCAACGACGGCGCCAGCGCCCTGCAGGCGGCGCGCGAGTTCCGGCCGGACCTGGCGTTCCTCGACATCGGCTTGCCCGACATGAGCGGCTACCAGCTGGCCGGCGCCGTGCGCGCCCTGCCCGGCATCGGCCATCCCGCGCTGGTCGCACTGACCGGCTACGGCCAGCAGAAAGACCGCGACACTGCGCTGGCAGGCGGCTTCGACCATCACCTGACCAAACCGGTCACGTACGAAACGCTGGTCCAGGTCATCGAGCGGCTCGCGCCGGAACGCGCCTGAACACGCGCACAGCAGCCCTGTTTGAAGCTAGAATTGCGTTTTACCGTTCTCCTGCCGAATGACGACGTCCCCTGTACTTACCGCCTTGCGCAATGCGACCGCGCGCTCCCACGCAGCCCTGGAGCAGCATCTCGCGGTCGCGTCGGACGGCGCCACCCGCACTGACTACCTGCACTACCTGGAAGACATGCATGGCTGGCTGCGCGCATTCGAGCAAGCGCTCTGGGACGCCGAATGGCCGAACGAGCTGCAGGCGCCGGCGCGCGCCGGCAAGCTGGCCTGGATCGAACAAGACCTGAACAGCGCGGGGATGTCGCGCAGCGAAATCGGCGCCCTGCCCGCCAGCGTGTTCGCGCCCGACCTGTCATCGGAGGCCAGCCGCTTCGGCCTGGCCTATGTGATCGAGGGCGCGCAGCTGGGCACCAAGCAGTTGCGCCAGCGGCTGGACCAGGCGCTGGACGGATGGGAACCGCGCTGGCTGGAAGGCTATGGCGAGCAGAATGGCGAACGGTGGCGCGGATTCCTGCACGCGCTGGCCGGGCATGTCCACACACCGCAGGAAATCAGCGCTGCGTGCGACGCGGCAGCCGCCGGCTTCGATTCCCTGGCCGGCTGGTTCGAACAACGTCGCGGCGAGCGCGCCGAACTTGCGATGGTGAAATAACGTGACACAAGCACTGAGCGAACACATTACCCGAGCACTGACCGGCTGCGACCAGGAGCCGATCAGCTTCCCTGGCGCGATTCAGCCCCATGGTTTCCTGCTTGCGCTGCACGGCGGCGCGGTGGTGCAGGCCAGCGCCAATTTCGAACGGCAGGCCGGGCGCCCGCTGGCGGGCGTCCTTGACCGCCCACTGGCCGATGCGGTAGGCGCCGAAGCGGCAACGCTGCTGGCGCCGGAGCTGGAGCCTGACCGGCTGCGCGAGCGTCCCAGCTACGCCGGCACCGTCGCGCTGGATGGGCGCCACTACGATGTGCTCGCGCATGCCTGCGACCAGCTGGTGCTGCTCGAATTCGAGGAGGTACACGGCCGGCCGCCGGCGCAGTTCCGCCACCTCTATTCGACCATCGCCGACTTCATGCTCAAGCTGAACGACGTGGATTCGATCGAGGCGATGAGTACGGTGGCCGCCTCCGAGATGCGGCGCGTGACCGGTTTCGGCCGCGTGCTGGTGTACCGCTTCGACGCCGAGGGCCACGGCCACGTGCTGGCCGAATGCCGCGACGAGCATCACCCGTCCTACCTGGGGCACCGCTTCCCCGCCGCCGACATCCCACAGCAGGCGCGGGCGCTGTACGCGCGCAACCATATCCGGCTGATCCGCGATGCGGCCTACGAGCCGTCGCCGCTGGTGCCGCCGATGAACCCGGTTACGGGCAAGGCCAACGACCTGTCGTTCGCGGCACTGCGCTCGGTCTCGCCGGTACACCTGCAGTACATGCGCAACATGGGCACCTACGCATCGATGTCGGTGTCGCTAATGGTCCAGGGCCAGCTGTGGGGACTGATCTCGTGCCACAACGAGCAACCCTGCGACGTCCCGTTCGACAAGCGCACCGCCTGCGAACAGATCGGCCAGCTGCTGGCCTTGCGCATCGAATCGCGCGAGGTGGCCGAGGACCTGCAGTTCCGCCTCGAGGTGCGCCGCTCGATGGTGTCGATGCTGGCCAGCCTGACCAAGGGCGAAGACTTCCTCGACAATATGCGCGGGATCTTCCCGGAGCTGCTGCGCTTCGCGCGCGCCGATGGCGTCGCGATCGTGATGGGCGACCGGGAAGCATGCAGCGGCAACACGCCGTCGGCGGCCCAGGTGCGCGAGCTGGTGCAATGGCTGGACGCCAACGGCCACCAGGACATCTTCCATACCGACCGGCTGTCGGAGGTCTATCCGCCGGCCGCGCAATTCACCGCACAGGCAAGCGGCGTGCTGGCGATGCCGGTCTCGCGCATCCACAAGCACTACCTGCTGTGGTTCCGCCCCGAACGGATCAGCACCATCGAATGGGCCGGCAATCCGCATGCCAAGGCAGGCGCCGGCGGCCAGCTGTCGCCCCGCACCAGCTTCGAGACCTGGCGCGAAACCGTGCGCGCGACCAGCGCGCCATGGCATCCGGCCGAACTGGAACTGGCGCTCGAATTCCGCACCGCCCTGCTGGGCATCGCGCTGGAACGCGCCGAGCAGATGGCGGAACTGGCGACCGAACTGGGACGCGCCAACAAGGAGCTGGAAGCGTTCTCGTACTCGGTGTCGCACGACCTGCGCGCGCCGCTGCGCCACATTGTCGGCTTCTCGGACCTGCTGCTGGAAACCGGCGACCAGGCCGACCCGGCGCGGCGCGCGCGCTTCCTCAACAACATCAAGGATTCCGCCCGCCTGGCCGGCAAGCTGGTCGACGACCTGCTGAGTTTTTCGCAGATGGGCCGCGCGGCGCTGCGGCCGGTGCGCATCGAGATGGGCGAACTGGTGCGCGGCTGCATCGAGCGCATGGGCCCCGACCTGCAGGGACGTGCGATCGAATGGCAGGTCGAGCCGCTGCCGGCGGTCGAGGCCGACCCTTCCTTCCTGCACCTGGCCGTGTACAATCTGCTCGCCAACGCCGTCAAGTTCACGGCGCGGCGCGAACCGGCCCGGATCCGGGTCTGGTCCGAACAGGATGGCGCGAATTTCATCTTCCATGTCGCCGACAACGGCGTCGGCTTCAATATGGACTACGCGCACAAGCTGTTCGGGGTGTTCCAGCGCCTGCACCGGATGGAAGACTTCGGCGGCACCGGCATCGGCCTGGCCAATGTGCGCCGCATCGTCGAGCGGCACGGCGGCACGGTGCGCGCCGTGGGCGCCCCCGACCGGGGCGCGACCTTCAGCTTCACGATTCCAAAACAATTACCCCTGTAGGGACAGCAATGCTCAAACCAATCCTGCTGGTCGAGGACAATCCCAACGACCTGGAACTTACGCTGATCGCGCTTGAGAAGAGCCAGCTTGCGAACGAGGTAATCGTGGTGCGCGACGGCGCCGAGGCGCTCGACTACCTCCTGGCACGCGGAGACTGGGAGGGCCGCACCGCCGGCAACCCGGCCGTGATGCTGCTCGACCTGAAGCTGCCCAAGGTGGACGGCATCGAAGTGCTGCGCGAGGTGCGCGGCTCGGAGAAGCTGCGCAGCATGCCGGTGGTGATGCTGACCTCATCGCGCGAGGAACAGGACCTGCTGCGCAGCTATTCGCTGGGCGTGAACGCCTACGTGGTCAAGCCGGTGGACTTCAAGGAATTCGTGCGCGCGATCGCGGACCTGGGCGTGTTCTGGGCGGTGCTGAACGAGCCGCCTCCGGGCTCGGCGCGCTACGTGCGTCCGCCACAGACCTGAGCGGCTTACGCCGCCGCTTTCGTTGCGCGCCGGCGCAGCAGGTGGCGGATCCGCGCCGACAAGGCTTCGGCGTTATACGGCTTGTGCAGCAGGCTGACCGACGGATCGAGCTTTCCTTCGTGCGCCAGCACCCCTTCCGCGTAACCTGAGGTGAACAGGATCTGCGCATCCGGCAGCTTGCGCTTGACGATCTGCCCCAGGTCGTAGCTGGTCAGCCGCCCCGGCATTACCACGTCGGAGAACACCAGGTCCACCTGCAGGCCCGATTCGATCATGGCCGCCGCGCTGTCCGCATCGGGCGCTTCCATCACGCGATAGCCCAGCGCGGACAGCAGCGCCACCGTGGTGGTACGCACATCCTCTTCGTCTTCCACCACCAGGATCGTGCACACGCCGTCGGCGCCGTGGCAGCTGACCTGCGGCTCCTGCTGCACTGGTTCGCCATCGCTGCGGGGCAGGAAAATGCGCACCGTGGTGCCGCGTCCCGGCTGGCTGTCCAGCTGGATCTCGCCGCCGGACTGCTTGACGAAGCCGTAGGCCATCGACAAGCCCAGGCCGGTGCCCTGGCCGGTGGGCTTGGTGGTGTAGAAGGGTTCGAACGCGCGCTGCATGACTTCCGGCGGCATGCCCACGCCCTCGTCCTGCACTTCGATCAGCACGTGATCGCCGTTGCCCACTTCGGACAGCGCCGCCGAGCCGGACGGCACGTTGGTCGCGCGGATCAGCAGGCGCCCGCCCTTGGGCATGGCGTCGCGCGCATTGATCGAGAGGTTCAGGATCACGTTGTGCAGCTGGCCCGGGTCGACGGCGGTGAGCCAGAGCCCGGGCGCGATGTCGGCCGTGATGTCGATGCGCATGCCCAGCACGCGCTGCATCATCTCGCGCATCTCGCCGATCACTTCACCGGCGTCCACCACCACCGATTGCAGCGGCTGCCTGCGCGCGAACGCGAGCAGGTGGGCAGCCAGGCGCGCGCCGCGTTCCACGCCCGAGAGCGCGGTATCGATGCGCGCGCGGACGCTGTCGCTGACCCCGCCCACCAGCTTGATCAGCTGGAGGTTGCCGCCGATGATCTGCAGGACGTTGTTGAAATCGTGCGCCACGCCGCCGGTAAGCTGGCCGATCGCTTCCATCTTCTGCGACTGGTGCAGCGCGGCCTGGCTCTGCGCCAGCTCGATTTGGCTGCGCCTTAGCGCATTGAAGGCCTCGTCGCGCTGCTGCAACGCCCGGTAGGCGGCGCTGTGGTAGCGGATGCGCGCCACCAGCTCGCGCGAATCGGGCCACTTGACCAGGTAGTCGTTGGCGCCGCTCGCGAACGCGCGCGACTTGATATCGGGGTCTTCCTGCGAGGACAGCAGGATCACGGGAATATGCTCGGTGCCCGGCGTGGAACGCAGCAGCTGGGTGACGCCGAATCCGTCCATGCCGGGCATGCGCAGATCGGCCACCACCACCGATGCCTGCACCTCCAATGCGACGGCAGCGGCGCGCGCCGGGTCGTTGAGGTAGTGGAGCGCGATGCCGCAGTCCTGGATGCTGTGCCTGACAAAATCTTCGGCCAGGCTTTCGTCGTCAATCAGTAATACTGAAAAATTGCGGGAATCAGGAGCGTTCATGTAGCGATCATCGGGCCAAGCACGGGCAATCAATAATTTTACACAAAAATAATTCAACAGCGACAAGGCTGCGGGTCAATCGTGCGCGGGATGGGAAGCAGGGAGGGGCAACGCCTGGGGGCGGCGCGGAGGGGATGCGGTGGCGGCGCCGTAAAGACACCGCCACGCGGGAGAAACGTTTAAGCGGAACGCGGGATCAGTCCAGCTTCCAGGCGTAATCGACCTTGGTCCAGGTTTGCGCCGGCGCGCCGTTCTTGATGCCCGGCTTGAACTTGCACGCGGAGAGCGCCTTCAGCGCCGCCTTGTCCAGGTTCTTGAAGCCGCTGCTCTTTTCCAGCTTCGACTCGACCACCGAGCCATCGGCCGCGACCAGGAAGGACATCGAGACCGTGCCCTGTTCCTCGTTCATCAGCGATGCCTTCGGATAGTCGGCCTTGCACACGGCAGGATCGAAGCTGGCATCCTTGTCGGCCGCCATGGCCGATCCAGCGAAAGCAGCGAAAACAATAGCAGCGACACCCATCGAACGCGTTTTCATAAACGTCTCCTGTTGTACTACATAGTCAATTGATAGTGCGTTGGCCGGTGCGCTCGCGCAGCCGGCCGCGGTTTGTTACAGCGACCAGGCGTAATCGACCTTCGCCCATGCCTGGGTCGGTGCGCCGTCCTTGGTGCCCGGCTTGAACTTGCAGCTGCTGATTGCCTTGATCGCGGCCTTGTCCAGGGTGCGCGAGCCGGACGACTTCTCCAGCTTGGAGTCTTCCACGCGGCCGTCGGCCGAGACCAGGAACGACGCAGTGACGGTGCCCTGCTCTTCGTTCAGCAGCGCCGATTTCGGGTATTCGGCCTTGCAGTTGCGTGCGTCGAACTGTGGTGCGGATTCTGCTGCGAAAGCGTTTGCGGACAGGATCGCGCATGCTGCGATGATGCTAATCTTCTTCATTATTACTGTTCTCACTTCGTTATGCAGGAGGGCGCTGATGCCGCCCCGGGTTTTTAAAACTCTTCCCACTCGTCGCTGACTGGTGCAACGGCGGCTTTCTTCTGTTTGGCGCCGGCTGCCTTGGCCGCGGCGTCCGGACGCTTGAGGGCTGGCTTGGCGGCGGCCTTCGGGGCCGGACGCGCTGCCGGCTGGGCGGCGATCGCCGGCGCGGCCGGCGCTGCGGCCACTGGTGCCGGCGCTGCGAAGCGTTCGCCTTCGGTCAGCTTAAAGATGCTGACCACGCGCGCCAGTTCGCCCGCCTGGTCCTGCAGCGACTGGGCTGCGGCGGCGGCTTCTTCCACCAGCGCGGCGTTCTGCTGGGTCATGCTGTCCATCTCGATGATCGACATGTTGACCTGCTCGATGCCGCGGCTCTGTTCCTGCGAGGCGTCGGCGATCTCGGACATGATGTCGGTCACGCGCTTCACGGAAGACACCACTTCGTCCATCGTCACGCCGGCCTGGCCGACCAGCTTGCTGCCGCGCTCGACTTTCTCAACCGAGTCGCCGATCAGGGTCTTGATCTCTTTTGCCGCAGCGGCCGAGCGCTGCGCCAGGTTGCGCACTTCCGACGCCACCACCGCGAAGCCGCGGCCCTGTTCGCCGGCGCGCGCCGCTTCCACTGCCGCGTTCAGCGCCAGGATGTTGGTCTGGAACGCAATGCCGTCGATGACGCCGATGATGTCGACGATCTTGTTGGCCGATGCGTTGATCGAACCCATGGTGTCCACCACCTGCGACACCACGTCGCCGCCCTTGCGCGCCACGTCGGAGGCTTGCGCCGCCAGCTGGTTCGCTTCACGTGCGTTGTCCGCGTTCTGCTTGACGGTCGAAGTCAGTTCTTCCATTGCCGACGCGGTCTTTTCCAGCGCGCTGGCCTGCATTTCGGTACGCGAGGACAGGTCGATGTTACCGGCCGCGATTTCACGCGATGCGGTGCCAATGGTCTCGGTGCCGTTGCGGACCTGGGCCACGATGTCGACCAGGCTGTCGCGCATTTCCTTCATCTCGACCAGCAGGCTGTCCTTGTCCGAATCTTCGGTGTCGATCACGATCGACAGGTCGCCGTTGGCGATCGAACCGGCGATGCGGGCGGTGTAGTCAGGCTCGGCGCCCAGCTGCTTGCGCAGGCTGCGGGTGATCGCCCACGCTGCCAGGATACCGGCCAGCACGGCGGCCAGGCCCAGCACGACCATGAAATTACGGGCGTTCTTGAAGGCGTCTTCCGCTTCTGCCTGAACCTTTGCGTTCAGCTTTTCTTCCATCGTCGCCAGCTGCTGCAGGGCTGCCAGCCACTTGCGCTGCGGCGGACGCACTTCGCGGATCATCACGCGGGTCGCTTCCTCGGCGTTGGCTGCGAGGTACAGTTCGGACGCCTTGGCGATCGCCGGCATGGTCTGCGCTTCGAATTCGCGGATCTGGGCCAGCAGGGCCTTCTCTTCCGCGGAGCCGACGGCGGCGAACTTGTCCGACAGCGCCTTCATCGCCACGCCATACTTGTTGGTCTGCTCGCGGATCTTGAGCATCTCCGGTTCCATGTCGGCCGGATCGGACAGCAGGGTCAGGATGCGCAGGCGGGTTTCACGGTCGCTGACGTTATCGCGCATCTCGCTCACCAGGCGCGATACCACGCTGTTGACGGTCACCACACGGTCCAGGCGGTCCTGGATCTGCGCCATACGCACCAGGCCCAGCACGGTCACGATTGCCAGCAGCGCCAGCACGAGTGCAAAACCGAGGGCCAGGCGCGTCCGGACCTTCATCTCATTCAAATTCATTTTGTCTCTTTTATAGTGAAACACTCATTGATCGAAAATCGCCCGCAGGTGCGGGGCGAAGCGCAGTCAAGCGGGCTGGTCAAACATATGCACAAATTCTTGCCACCCGATAATAACCGTCAGGATAAATCAAAAAATGACTGCGGATGCAAAAATATTGCTCTGCGGCCAGAATGTTTCGACACAACAACAAACAGGCTTGTCTTTGCTTGTGGTGCCGTTGGATGGTGAGAGTATGAATCACCGATTACCCCACAGCAACCTAACTTGTTGAATACGCAAGGAAAATGTCGGGTTAACCCCACACTGTCACAGTGCTAACATGGGGTGGGGGTCTGGCGGCGTGGATATTCACGCCAAGCCGGCGGGGACAGACCCGGCGGGATCGGTCCCCATTGGCATTGCTAGCGCAGGTGTGCGGCCGCTTCGAGCAGCAGCGCAGGGTCGCCGGAAGCGAGCTTCTTCGTGTCGGAGAGAGTCTGGCGGAACGCGCGCGCGCCCGGAAGGCCAGCCATCAGGCCGAGCATGTGGCGGGTGATGGAGTTGAGCTTGAGGCCATGCGAGGCATGGCGCTCCAGTTCCGCCGCGATGTAAGGGATCATCGCCTCGAGGATCTCGCCGCGCGTCTTGACGGGGCTGGCGTCGCCGTAGAAGCGCGCATCCCAGTCGGCCATCACGTAGGGGTTGTGGTAGGCCTCGCGGCCCAGCATGACGCCGTCGACGTGCTCGAGGTGCAGCGCCACTTCGTCGCTGGTCTTGATGCCGCCGTTGATGATGATTTCCAGCTGCGGGAAGTCGCGCTTGAGCTGGTAGGCCACCTCATAGCGCAGCGGCGGGATCTCGCGGTTCTCTTTCGGCGACAGGCCCTTGAGGATCGCGTTGCGGGCGTGGACGATGAAGGTCTCGCAGCCCGCTTCTGCGATGGTGCCGACGAAGTCGCGCACGAAACCGTACTCCTCGACCTTGTCGATGCCGATGCGGTGCTTGACGGTGACGTCGATCGACACCGCATCGCGCATCGCCTTGACGCAGTCGGCCACCAGCTTCGGCTCGGCCATCAGGCAGGCGCCGAACGCGCCCTTCTGCACGCGCTCGGACGGGCAGCCGCAGTTCAGGTTGATCTCGTCATAGCCCCACTGCTCGCCCTTCTTCGCCGAGATGGCCAGGTCGGCCGGATCGCTGCCGCCCAGCTGCAGCGCCACCGGATGCTCTTCTTCGTGAAAGCGCAGGTGGCGCTCGACGTCGCCGTACACCAGCGCCCCGGTGGTCACCATCTCGGTGTACAGCCAGGTGTGGCGCGTGATCTGCCGGTGGAACACGCGGCAGTGGCGGTCGGTCCAGTCCATCATCGGTGCGACAGAGAGGCGGCGGGATGGCAGGTCTTTTTTCGTGCTCATATATGCAAAGGGGCGCTTGCGCGCCCCCTGGAGAATTCCGCTAGCGCGGGATTGTCATTACACCGCTTCGCGCGATGCCTTCTTGCGCTCGTGCTCTTTCAGGAAGCGCTTGCGCAGGCGGATCGATTTCGGCGTGATCTCGACCAGCTCGTCGTCGTCGATGAATTCGACCGCGTATTCGAGCGACATCTGGATCGGCGGCACCAGGCGCACTGCCTCGTCGGTACCCGACGAACGCACGTTGGTCAGCTGCTTGCCCTTGATCGGGTTGACGACCAGGTCGTTGTCGCGAGAGTGGATGCCGATGATCATGCCTTCGTAGACCGGGTCGTTGTGGACCACGAACATGCGGCCGCGGTCCTGCAGCTTCCAGATCGCGTAGGCCACGGCGGCGCCGTCGTCCTGCGAGATCAGCACGCCGTTGCGGCGGCCGCCCAGTTCACCCTTGCTGTTGTCGACCGGTGCGTATTCGTCGAACACGTGCGACATCAGGCCGGTACCGCGGGTCAGGGTCATGAATTCACCCTGGAAGCCGATCAGGCCACGCGCAGGAATGCGGTACTCGAGGCGCACGCGGCCCTTGCCGTCCGATTCCATGTTCTGCAGGTCGCCGCGGCGGCGGCCCAGTTCTTCCATCACGCCGCCCTGGTTTGCTTCTTCCACGTCCACCGACAGCATCTCGTACGGCTCATGGCGCACGCCGTCGATCATCTTGAAGACCACGCGCGGACGCGATACGGCCAGCTCGAAGCCTTCGCGGCGCATGTTTTCGATCAGGATGGTCAGGTGCAGTTCGCCGCGGCCCGACACTTCGAACACGGTGTCGTCGTCGGTCGGCGCGACGCGCAGCGCCACGTTCGACTTCAGTTCGCGCTCGAGGCGGTCGCGCAGCTGGCGGCTGGTGACGAACTTGCCTTCGCGGCCGGCCAGCGGCGAGCTGTTGACCATGAAGTTCATGGTCAGGGTCGGCTCGTCGACCGTCAGCATCGGCAGCGCTTCAGGCGCTTCCGGTGCGCACACGGTCGAACCGATGCCGATGTCTTCGATACCGTTGATCAGCACGATGTCGCCGGCCACAGCCTGGTCGACCAGCACGCGCTCGAGGCCCTTGAAGTTCAGCACCTGGTTGATGCGGCCCTTGATCGGGGTCGAATCAGGGCCGTTCAGCACGACCACGTCCTGGCCGGTCTTGACGCGGCCACGGTTGATGCGGCCGATGCCGATCTTGCCGACGTAGGACGAGTAGTCCAGCGAGGTGATTTGCATCTGCAGCGGGCCGTCCGGATTGTCGTCACGGACTGGCACGTACTTCAGGATCGCTTCGAACAGCGGCTTCATGTCGCCGCCACGGACGCTTTCGTCCAGGCCGGCGTAGCCGTTCAGGCCCGACGCGTACACGATCGGGAAGTCCAGCTGCTCGTCGGTTGCGCCCAGCTTGTCGAACAGTTCGAAGGTCTGGTTGATCGCCCAGTCGGCGCGCGCGCCCGGACGGTCGATCTTGTTGACCACGACGATCGGCTTCAGGCCCAGCGCCAGCGCCTTGCGGGTGACGAAGCGGGTCTGTGGCATCGGGCCTTCCTGCGCATCGACCAGCAGCAGCACGGAGTCGACCATCGACAGCACGCGCTCGACCTCACCGCCGAAGTCGGCGTGGCCTGGGGTGTCGACGATGTTGATGTGGGTGCCTTCGTACTCGACCGCGCAGTTCTTCGACAGAATCGTGATGCCGCGTTCCTTTTCGAGGTCGTTCGAGTCCATCACGCGGGTGTCAACCTGCTGGTTCTCGCGGAAGGTGCCCGACTGGCGCAGCAGTTGGTCAACCAGGGTCGTTTTGCCGTGGTCAACGTGGGCGATGATTGCGATATTACGAATCGCGCGTTTGGTGTCTGACATTGTCTATCCAGCGTGAGAATTGTTGCGGTCGATGGTACGAAGTGTACGGTGCTGCCAATTTCGGAAACCCACGACTATAGCACGACCAGCGCCATTCTGCGGCGCAGCATCGAGAAAAGCCGTGGATATTCAAAGAGTTGCCTGTTTTTAAGGCGAATAATGTTGTTTCATCACAAATCGGGGACACCCCCCAAAATGGGGACAGACCCCATTTCCCACGCTCCCGGGGTAGGCCGGCATCTGGCGCCACCTATGGCGGAATCGCACCATTTATGACGGAATCCGCCAAATCAGGGGCGAGGAAATGGGGTCTGTCCCCATTTTCGAAATGGGGTCTGTCCCCATTTTCAGGGGGCGGTGGAGATGAGGCGCTCGGGGGCGAGGATGCTGTACTCGCCGAGGACGCCAGTGCCGAGCAGGCGGCCGCCATGGTAGACGCGTACCCTGCCCTGCTCCGCAGGCACGGCTACCGACGGTTCCTTGCCGAGCGCGAGGCGCTGGCCGTGCAGGAAGCGCTTGGCCAGGTCGTCGTTCAGTTCGACCGACGGGAAGGTGGAGAGCAATGCATCGACCGGCGCGAGCAGCGACAACGGCGCCGCGTGCTGCGACAGGTCGTCGAGCGTGATCATGCCGTCGGCCGTCAGCGCGCCCACGCCGGTGCGGCGCAGGGCGTTCAGGTGTGCGCCGCAACCGAGCGCTTCGCCGATGTCTTCGCCCAGCACGCGGATGTAGGTGCCCTTGCTGCAGGTGACGGACAATTTGAGGAACGGCGCATCGTAGCCGAGCAGCTCGAGGCGGTGGATCGTCACCGGGCGCGCTTCGCGCTCCAGCGTGATGCCTTCGCGCGCGTATTCGTAGTAGGCCTTGCCGTCGCGCTTGAGCGCGGAGTACATCGGCGGCACTTGCAGGATCGGGCCGCGGAAACGCTCCAGCACCGCCTCGATCTGCCCGATCGTCACGTCGACCGGACGCGTCTCGATGGCCTCGCCTTCGGTGTCGCCGGTGTTGGTCTTGATGCCCAGGTGGACCAGCGTCTCGTAGGTCTTGTCCGCTTCCAGCAGGTCCTGCGAGAACTTGGTCGCTTCGCCGAAGCACAGCGGCAGCAGGCCGGTGGCGAACGGGTCGAGCGTGCCGGTGTGGCCAGCCTTCTTTGCGTTGAGGATGCGCTTGGCTTTGATCAGCGCGTCGTTGGACGACAGTCCAACCGGTTTGTCGAGCAGCAGGACGCCGTCGACCAGGTCACGTACTTTCTTCACTCGTCGTTCGCGCCGTCGTCGTTGCGTTCAGCAGGCGCTTCGTCGCTTTCGAAGTCGGCGGCGCGGGTGGCGTTGGCCTGGTCGATCAGGGCCGACATTTCCAGGCCGCGCGAGGTCGAGGTGTCGTGCACGAAATGCAGTTGCGGCAGCGTGTGGATGTGCAGGCGCTTGCCCAGCAGGTTGCGCAGGAAGCCGGAGGCTTTTTGCAGGCCGGCCAGCGTGTTCTTGATCGACTCGGGGTCGTCCTTGAACGTCGTGAAGAAGACCTTGGCGTGCGCGTAGTCCGGCGTCAGCTTGACTTCCGACAGCGTGATCATGCCGACGCGCGGATCCTTCAGCTCCAGCATGATGATCTCGGACAGGTCGCGCTGGATCTGGTCGGCCACGCGGATGCCGCGCTGGGGGATGTTTTTGCTGTGTTTTGCCATTGTTGAGTATGTGTTCTTGAAAGCGTCATCCCCGCGAAAAGCTGGGGACGGTCCCCGCTGGGGACAGTCCCCAGCCTGACGCGGGGATGACGGGTACTGCTAATCTTACAGGGTACGTGCGATTTCCTGGATTTCGAACGCTTCAAGCGTGTCGCCAACCTGGATCTCGTTGTAGTTCTTGAGCGAGAGGCCGCACTCGAAACCGGCACGCACTTCCTTGACGTCGTCCTTGAAGCGCTTGAGCGATTCGATCTCGCCAGTCCACACCACGATGTTGTTGCGCAGCAGGCGGACCGAGGAGGTACGCTTGATGACGCCGTCGGTGACCAGGCAGCCTGCCACCGCGCCGACCTTCGAAACCAGGATGACCTGGCGGATCTCGACGGTACCGGTGACGTGCTCGCGCTTCTCCGGCGCCAGCATGCCCGACAGCGCCGCTTTGACTTCTTCGATCGCGTCGTAAATGATGTTGTAGTAGCGGATGTCCACGCCGTTGGCTTCCGCCAGCTTGCGCGCCTGGCCGTCGGCACGGGCGTTGAAGCCGATGATGACCGCCTTCGACGCGACCGCGAGGTTGACGTCCGATTCGGAGATGCCGCCCACCGCCGCGTGCACGATCTGCACGCGCACTTCGGAGGTCGACAACTTCTGCAGCGAGCCAACCAGCGCTTCCTGCGAACCTTGCACGTCGGTCTTGACGATGAGCGGCAGGTTCTTGACTTCGCCTTCGGCCATCTGGTCGAACATGTTCTCCAGTTTCGCGGCCTGCTGGCGTGCCAGTTTGACGTCGCGGAATTTACCCTGGCGGAACAGGCCGATTTCGCGCGCCTTGCGCTCGTCCGCCATCACCATGACTTCTTCGCCGGCGACCGGCACTTCGGTCAGGCCCTGGATTTCGACCGGAATCGACGGACCCGCTTCGGTGATCGGCTTGCCGTTCTCGTCGAGCATTGCACGCACGCGGCCAAACGACGAACCCGCGAGGATCACGTCGCCGCGCTTGAGCGTACCTGCCTGGACCAGGATGGTCGCGACCGGGCCGCGGCCCTTGTCCAGGCGGCCTTCCACCACCAGGCCGCGCGCTGGCGCGTCGACCGGAGCTTTCAGTTCCAGGACTTCGGCCTGCAGCAGCACCTGCTCCAGCAGCGCGTCGATACCGGTACCCATTTTTGCGGACACCGGGACGAATGGCGAATCGCCACCGTATTCTTCAGGCACCACGCCTTCGGCAACCAGTTCCTGCGTCACGCGGTCGGTGTTGGCGCCCTGCTTGTCGATCTTGTTGATCGCGACAACCAGCGGCACGCCGGCAGCTTTCGCGTGGGCGATCGCTTCCTTCGTCTGCGGCATTACGCCGTCGTCGGCTGCCACCACCAGGATGACGATGTCGGTCGCTTTCGCGCCACGGGCACGCATCGCGGTAAACGCTTCGTGGCCCGGGGTGTCGAGGAAGGTGACCATGCCGCGCGGCGTATCGACGTGGTAGGCGCCGATGTGCTGCGTAATGCCGCCCGCTTCGCCTGCCGCCACTTTGGCGCGGCGGATGTAGTCCAGCAGCGAGGTCTTGCCGTGGTCGACGTGGCCCATGACGGTCACGACCGGCGCACGCGGCATCGATTCGGCGTGGGCGTGCTCGCCCTGGTCGGCCAGCAGCGCTTCCGGATCGTCCAGCTGCGCGGCGAATGCCTTGTGGCCCATTTCTTCCACGACGATCATCGCGGTTTCCTGGTCCAGCACCTGGTTGATGGTGCACATCTGGCCCAGCTTCATCAGCTGCTTGATGACTTCCGACGCCTTCACGGACATCTTGTGCGCCAGCTCGGCGACGGTGATCGTCTCCGGCACGTGCACGTCCTTGATGACCGGCTCGGTCGGCGCCTGGAAGGTCGATTCGCGGTCGTCGTGGTGCGAGTTGCGGCGGCCCTTGCCACCGGCACGCCAGCCGTCACGGCCGCCGCTCGGCGCCGCGCCACGGGTCTTCGATCCCGGAGGCGCGCCGCGCTTCTTGTCGTCCGACCAGGTCGAGGAGACATTGGCCGACTTGATCGACTTCTTGTCGCCCGGCTTCTTGTCGGCGCCGCCCACGGCTGGCTTCTTGTCGGCCGGCTTGTGCAGCGTGCCTTCGGCAGCCTTCGGCTTCGGTGCTTCCACCGGGGCCGGTTCAGGCGCCTTCATCACGCGGCGCGGCTGGCTCATCATGGCCTTGATCTGCGCCACTTCGTCGGCCACGGCCTTGCGTGCTTTTTCGTTGGCTTCGGCGCGTGCGGCAGCTTCCTTCGCTGCCTCATCGGCCTTGCGCTTGGCTTCGTCGGCGACCGCCTTCTTGGCGTCGTCGGTGGCGGCGCTGGCCATCGCTTCGGCAGCGCGCTTGGCGTCTTCTTCCTGCTGGCGGCGCGCGTCTTCGGCGGCCTGCTTGGCCTGGGCTTCCTTCTCGGCGTCCAGCTTGGCCAGGCGCTCCTGCTTTTCGCGCAGCTCGGCTTCCTGGCGGGCGATCAGCTCGGACTGGCGGCGCGCTTCTTCTTCGCGGCGCGCGAGTTCGGCCGCGTCCACGACCGGCGCTGCCGGAGCGGCTTCGGTGGTGGTCGCAGGCAGGTCGTCGCGCTGCACGAAGGTGCGCTTCTTGCGCACTTCGACCTGGATCGTGCGGCTCTTGCCGCTCGAATCGGCCTGCTTGATCTCGGTCGTTTCCTTGCGGGTGAGCGTGATCTTCTTTTTCTCGGTTGGTTCCGTTGCGCCGTGCGAGCGGCGCAGGTGATTCAGCAGCTTGTCCTTATCATCTTTCGACAACGGATCTGACGCCGAACTCTTTTCGACGCCGGCCGAACGCAACTGCGTCAGCAGCACGTCTGCGGGCATCTTCAGTTCGGTGGCAAATTGGGCTACGTTGTTACTCGCCATTCAGTCCTCTTTTCTATACTTTTGTCGCGACAGATGATCTACAAACCGTGAATCAAGCCTTGGCCGTTTCGGCTTGCGCCCAGGCTTTTTCCTGCAAGGCTTTCGCGCGCTCGTCGTACTTCGCGTCCACCATCTTCATCTCGTCGTCGGTCACATCATTAAATTCATTGTCGATCAGTTCGCGCGCGCGCTCGGTCGACAGGGCAAGGATGGCGCCGAACTCGTCGTACGCCAGGCCTGCGAACTGCGCCAGCGTCTTGATGCCCGCCAGGCCCAGCTTGCCCGCAGTGGTGCGGTCCATGCCTTCCAGGTTGACCAGCGCTTCTTCCATGCCTTCCAGGCCTTCTTCGGAAGCGATCGCCTCGGTCACCAGCGCGTCGCGGGCGCGGGTGCGCAGCTCGTTCACGGTGTCTTCGTCGAACGCTTCGATTTCCAGCATCTCGGAGATCGGCACGTAGGCGATTTCTTCCAGGCTGGAGAAGCCTTCGTCCACCAGGATGTCGGCCACTTCCTGGTCCACGTCCAGCTTGGCCATGAACAGGGCGCGCACGATCGCGGTTTCCGCGGCCAGCTTGTCGGCCGATTCCTCGGCCGTCATGATGTTGATCTTCCAGCCGGTCAGTTCGGACGCCAGGCGCACGTTCTGGCCGGAGCGGCCGATCGCGATTGCCAGGTTCTCTTCGTCCACCACCACGTCCATCGCGTGCTTCTCTTCGTCGACCATGATCGACGAGACGTTCGCCGGCGCCAGCGCGCCGATCACGAACTGCGCCGGGTCCGCGGACCACAGCACGATGTCCACGCGCTCGCCGCCCAGTTCACCGGTCACGGCCTGCACGCGCGAACCGCGCATGCCGACGCAGGTGCCGATCGGGTCGATGCGCTTGTCGGCCGTGTACACGGCGATCTTGGCGCGCACGCCAGCGTCGCGCGCTGCCGATTTGATCTCCAGCAGGCCCTGCTCGATCTCAGGCACTTCGAGTTCGAACAGCTTCATGATGAATTCCGGCGCGGTGCGCGACAGGATCACCTGCGGGCCGCGCATGTTGCGGTCCACGCGCAGGATGTAGGCGCGCACGCGGTCGCCGATACGCAGGTTCTCTTTCGGGATCATCTGGTCGCGCGGCAGGCGCGCTTCGATCTTGCCCGATTCGACGATCGCATCGCCGCGTTCCATGCGCTTGATGGTGCCGGTGACCAGCGAGTCGCCGCGCTCCAGGAAGTCGGCCAGGATCTGCTCGCGCTCGGCGTCGCGCACGCGCTGCAGGACCACCTGCTTGGTGTCCTGGGCGAAGCGGCGGCCGAAGTCGACCGATTCCACCGGCTCTTCGATGTACTCGTCCACTTCGATATCGGGGATCTGTTCGACCGCTTCGAAGTGCAGGATTTCCTGGTCTGGCAGCTGCAGGCCGGCGTCGTCAGGCACCACGTGCCAGCGGCGGAAGGTCTCGAACTCGCCGGTTTCGCGGTCGATCGAGACGCGGATGTCCACTTCGCCTTCGTAGCGCTTCTTCGTAGCCTGCGCCAGTGCGAACTCGAGCGCACCAAAGACGACATCTTTGTCGACGTTCTTTTCGCGCGCCAGCGCATCTACCAATAACAATACTTCGCGACTCATGCTTTGCGGCTCCTAAAATCCACCTGCGGCACCAAGCGTGCCTTATCGAGATCGGCCAGGGTAAATTCCAACATGGCCGGTCCATCCTTGCTTTCAAATTCCAACCCGATTTTGTCGCCTTCCGGTGCGTGCAGCACGCCCGTGAAGGTTTTCCGGTTCGCGGTACCCGGCATTGCCACGCGCAGCTTGACCGTTGCCTCATGGCCGGCAAAGCGCGTGAAGTCGGCCAGCGTGCGGATCGGGCGGTCGAGGCCCGGCGACGACACTTCCAGCCGTTCGTAATCGATGTTCTCCACCGTCAGCACGTGCGAGAGCTGGTGGCTGACCGTTGCGCAGTCTTCCACGTCGAGCGGGCCGCGTTCGGCCGCATCGGCTTCCGTGCGGTCGATATAGACGCGCAGGATCCCGCGCTCGCCCCGCTCCACATCCACGAGGTCGTAGCCCAGGCCGGTTACGGTTGTTGCGATCAGGTCAAACAGCTGCAAACGTCAATCTCCAGGGTGCTATAAACGGTTCAACAAAAAAAAAATGGGCATCTGCCCATCTTCTTATTCCCAACCAAACTTGCTCGTTCATGCGCCGGAAATATCGGGTAGAACGTTGATTAGGTTGAGAATTATAACGCTTTCACGGCTTTGCCGCAATCGCAGTCAGGACCTGTGGACATCCAAACAACACATTTTAAGTATAAATAAGGCTGAATTCACCAAGTTCTGTGCAGCAAGATCGGGGACTGTCCCCGGAGGCGCCAAGGCGGCAGTACCGTCCCCTGATCTTTGACATGCAAGCCAAAAAATTGCTTCCTTTGGCAGCACACAAAAGATCCGGGGACGGTCCCCTTACGGGGACAGTCCCCTTCCGCTTTTAGCCGCGGCGGCCGCGGCGGGGCATGCCGGCGTCGTGGCGGCCGGGACCCGCCGGCCCCTGAGGGCGGCGGCTGCCGCGCGCGGTGGCGCCGGCAAAGCCGAACGTGGTCTGCAGCGGATCGGGCTGGCGCGGGCCTTTCGGACCGGGCTTGCCTTCGCCGCCACGGCCCGCACCAAACGCACGGCCCTGGCCTTGCGGCTGGCCCATGCCGGCGCCGGCGCCGCGCGGGCCACGGCCTGCGCCCCGAGGACCTTTCGGGAACGGGTCGGCATTGCGGTTGGCGTCGGCGCGGTCGATGCGGTTGCCGTCAGCCTCACGAGGAGCCTGCGGACGCTTGCCGCCCTTGACTGCCGGCTTCTGCTCGCCTGCGCCCTTCTTCTCGACGCCGAACGCCTTCAGCAGGTCGCGCACGCTGTTTTCTTCCAGCTCTTCCCAGCGGCCGCGCTTCAGGTTGCTCGGCAGGGTCATCACGCCATAGCGGGTGCGGATCAGGCGCGAGACGGTCAGGCCGACCGCTTCGAACATGCGGCGCACTTCGCGGTTGCGGCCTTCGCCGATCACCACGCGGTACCAGCGGTTGACGCCTTCGCCGCCGCCATCGGCGATCTTGGTGAAGTTGGCCATGCCGTCTTCCAGCTCGACGCCGGCCAGCAGCTTCTGGCGCATGCCTTCTTCCAGCTCGCCCAGCGTGCGCACCGCGTACTCGCGGTCGATGTTGTAGCGCGGGTGCATCAGGCGATTGGCGAGGTCGCCGGAGGTGGTAAACAGCAGCAGGCCTTCGGTGTTGAAGTCCAGGCGGCCGACGGCCAGCCATTTACCGGCCTTCATGGTCGGCAGGCGGTCGAACACCGATGGGCGGCCTTCCGGGTCGTCATGGCTGACGATCTCGCCGGCAGGCTTGTGATAGATGAGCACGCGCGGCGGCTTGTTCGACACGCGCCGCTGGATCAGCTTGCCGTTGATGCGCACGGCATCGGTCGGCAGGATGCGCTGGCCGATGTGGGCCGGCTCGCCGTTCACCGACACGCGGCCGGCGATGATCAGTTCTTCCATGTCGCGGCGCGAGCCCATGCCCGCTTCGGCCAGCACCTTGTGCAGCTTCGGCGCGTCGTCTTCGGCGGTCAGTTCGCGGCGCACCGGCTTGGGCTGGCCACGGCCGCCTTCGTTGGCGTCGAACGCGTCCGAGGTGACGAAGGAGAAGATGTCGTCGGCTTCATTGCCGCCGCGCGGGCGGTTGCCCTGCTGTTCGCGTGGCGCGCCCTGCCCGCCTTTTTTCTTCTTCTTGTTGCGGCCATTGGCGGCGCGGTCACCGCGCGCTTCCTGGCGCGGCTTCTGGCCCTGGCCCTGGCTTGCAGGCTGCTGCCCGGCGCCGGCTTCCTGCGGCGCTGCTTCGGCGGCCGGCTGCTGCGGCTTGCGTTCTTCGCGGTGCTTGCGCTGTTCGCGCATCGCGCGCGGACCGCGCACCCGGGACTGGCGCTCCGCGCCCTGCGTCTCGGCGGATGGCGCGGCGTCCTGCGCCTCGCGCGCAGGCGCCGGCGCTTCCGCCGGAGCGGATGCTGCCGCTGGCGCTTCGGCAGCAACTGCCTTCTTCGCGCGCGGCTTTTTCGGTGCGGGCGCGTCGCCCTCTGCCGGCGCGGCCTTGGCGGCGCGCTTGCGTGGGGCCGGCGCGATGCCCGCCGCCTGGTCGGCTTCGATCTGCGCCTTGGTGCGGCGCTTTGGCTTGGCCGGCTGCTCGGAGCCCTCGGCCTGTGTCTCTTTATTGTCGGTTACGTTATTCATTGTTCAGTTTTTGTATCCCGCACTTCGTGTGCGTGCTGTGTTTCGTCCTCGGCCTTCGCGGCCGCGATGGCATCCGGGAATTCATCTTCAATCGCGGCTTCGATCACCGCTTCGGCCAGCGCTTCGTTGCTGACCAGTTCCTGGCCGGACGGCTCCGCATCCTGATCGCCCGGTACGGCCGCGTGCGCGGGCTGTGCTGCCGCGTCCTTCTCGAAATTCTGCTGCAGCGCTTCTTCGAGCACCTGCAGCTTGTCTTCGGCCTGCATGTCCGCCACCGTTTGCAGCGGCGGCAGTTCGGACAGCGAAGCCAGGCCGAGGTCGTCGAGGAACTGCCTGGTCGTACCCAGCAGCGCCGGGCGCCCCACCACCTCGCGGTGGCCGACCACGTCGATCCAGCCGCGGTCTTCCAGCATCTTGATGGTCTGCGAATTGACCGCCACCCCGCGGATTTCCTCGATATCGCCGCGCGTAACCGGCTGGCGGTAGGCGATGATCGCAAGCGTCTCGAGCGTGGCGCGCGAATATTTCGGCGGCTTCTCGGGACTCAGGCGGTCCAGGTACACCTTCATCTCGGGCCGGCTCTGGAAGCGCCAGCCGGAGGCGAGCGCCACCAGTTCGACGCCGCGCCCGTCCCAGTCGCGCCGCAACTCCTCCAGCAGGATCTTGATCGTATCGGAACCCACGCCGGCGCCCATGGGCCGCCCGGCGCTGTCTACGTCCACGAACAGCTTCTTCATGCCGTGGATCGACATCGGTTCACGGGCACACAGCAGCGCGGTTTCGAGGACTCGCTTAGCCTCATCAGTATTCATATCGATGTCGAGAAACGTCAAGAACGTTAACTACAACCCATATCAACGAATAGCAGCCGTCATCACGGATGACGCCGCCTGGAAAACACAATGCGTTGAAACTGGAATCCGTCGCCGAGGCAGGCTTGCCAGGGGCGGTGAAATACGGGCGGCGCGGGGAGAGCCACCTTGTTTGAGCGGCATGAAACCTGCCAATCTGCGGCCATTGTACCTGATAAAACTACGCGGTGGCGAAAACGCAGGTGCGGGGCTTATGCGGCGCGGACGGCGGCCAGCCGCTCGGCCAGCATGGCCGACACGCCGAGGAAGGCCGGATATTCGGCGGTGATGACGTAGGTCGGCACGCGCGCCAGGTAGTCGACGAAGCGCCCCTTGTGTTCGAAGCGCGCGCGGAACGATGAGCGCACGAAGCGCTCGCCCAGGCGTGGCACGATGCCGCCACCTATATAGATACCGCCCTGCGCGCCCAGCGTGATGGCCAGGTTGCCGGCCACGGTGCCGAGCATGCCGCAGAAGGCTTCCACGGTGGCGTCGCACAGCGCGCATTCGCCCGCCAGCGCGCGGCGCGCGATCTCGGGTGCGTCGAGCCGCGCATCCGGCTGGCCGGCTGCGTCGGCGAGCGCGCGGAACACCAGCTCGATGCCGGAGCCGGACATCAGGCGTTCGGCCGACACGTGTTCGTATTCGCGCCACGCGTACTGCAGGATCGCCACTTCCTGCTGGTTGGCCGGCGAGAACGTGACGTGGCCGCCTTCGCTGTTCAGCGCAGTCCAGCCGCCGCCGTTCGGGACCAGGCCGGATACACCCAGGCCGGTGCCGGCGCCGAGCAAGCCAAGCGGCGTGTGCGCGACCGGCGAGCCGCCGCCCACCTGCACCTTCTGGTTCGCGGCCAGGTGCGGCAGCGCGCAGGCCAGCGCGGCAAAGTCGTTGACCACCAGGAGCGTGTCGAAGCCGCATTCGGTGCGCATCGCCTCGATCGAGAATTCCCAGTGGTGATTGGTCATGCGCACGCGGTCGCCGTCCACCGGATTGGCGATGGCTACGCCGGCGTGACGGATCGCGGGCAAGTTCGCTGCGGCGACTGCCGGCGACGCCAGGTAGGCGCGCAGCGCATCGGCCAGCGTGGCGTAGCCCGAGCAGGGCAGCACGGCCACGTAGTCCACCTGCCCCGGCGCCACTTCAAGGGCGAAGCGCGCGTTCGTGCCGCCGATGTCCGCAAGCAGGCGCGGACCGTCCGCAAAAGCGGCAGGCGCGTGAGGCTGGGACGGCTGGGACGAAAGCTGGACGGTCATGACGGCGGGCTCGATATGGACGTCAAAGCTTAAAGATTAATTGGCGTCAGCGCAAGTGAAGTTTTGTAGTTTAGGTACAACCGCGTGCATACCGCAGGGCGAAATTTCGCATGAAAAACTACGTAGTCACGCTACGGCGGGGACTGTCCCCGCAGGGGACCATCCCCTGATCTTCAGCCTGCGGGGCTGATAGCAAGGCTATAGGGTCGCGGACTAAAGATCAGGGGACAGTACTGCCCGCTCAGCGGCGCAGGGACAGTTCCTATGCCAGCGACGGAACGGCTGAGAGCAAGGTGCGGGTGTAGGGGTGCTGGGGATTCGCATACAGCGCATCCGAATTCCCCAGCTCGACCACTTCGCCATGGTGCATCACCATCACCTGGTCGGCCATGTAGCGCACCACCGACAGGTCGTGCGAGATGAAGATATAGGAGAGCTTGTATTCGTCCTGCAAGTCCTGCAGCAGGTTGAGCACCTGCGCCTGCACCGAGACGTCGAGCGCGGACACCGATTCGTCGCACACCAGGATCTCCGGCTTCATGGTCAGGCAGCGCGCGATGGCGATGCGCTGCCGCTGCCCGCCCGAGAACTCGTGCGGGTAGCGGTGGAAGGCGGCGGCCGGCAGCCCGACACGCTCGAGCAGCTGGTATGCCGCCTGCTCGCGCTCCTGCTCGTTGGCCCCGATCCTGTGGATGCGCATCGGCTCGAGCAGGATCTGCCCCACCGTAAAGCGCGGATTCAGCGACGCGTAGGGATTCTGGAAAATGATCTGGATGCGCCGCTTGTAGGGCTGGTACTCGGCATCGGACATCGACACCAGGTCGCGCCCTTCGAACAGTGCGCTGCCGCCGGTCGCGCGGTGCAGCCGCAGCAGCGTCAACCCGACGGTCGTCTTGCCCGAGCCGGATTCGCCGACGATACCGAGCGTCTTGCCGCGCGGGAGATCGAAAGACACCCCCTTGACGGCCTTGAACTCGCGCCGCCCGAACAGTCCTTCGCGCGTATAGAAGCTCTTGGCCAGGCTGCGCACGACCAGGATGTTCTCGTCGCCCTCCACGTAGCCTCGCTCGCGCTGCTCGGTGACCGGGGGCCGGCCCTGCATGTAGTCCTCGATCACAGGCAGGCGCATCGGGCGCGCGTTGAGCGGCGGCCGGCAATGCAGCAGCGCGCGCGTGTAAGTGTCGGACGGATTGGACAGCACCTGGGCGGCGGCGCCCTCCTCCCTCACCTCGCCGTGGCGCATCACGATTACGCGGTCGGCGATCTCGCTCACCAGGCCCAGGTCGTGCGTGATGAACAGGACCGACATGCGGCGCCGGGCCTGCAGCCGCGCAAGCAGCTCCACGATCTGCTTCTGGATGGTCACGTCGAGCGCGGTGGTCGGCTCGTCGGCGATCAGCAGGCGCGGCTCGCAGGCGATCGCCATCGCGATCATCACGCGCTGCTGCTGCCCGCCCGACATCTGCCCGGGGTAGGCGTCGATCTTGCGTTCGGGGTCGGGAATGCCGACTTCGTCCAGCAGTTCCAGCGTGCGCGCGCGCGCCTGCTTGCCGTTCATGCCCATGTGCCGGCGCAGCACTTCGCCGATCTGGAAGCCGACCGTAAAGACCGGGTTCAGCGACGACATCGGTTCCTGGAAGATCATCGAGATCTCCTTGCCGCACAGCGCGCGCCGCTCCGCCGGGCTGGCCTTGAGCAGGTCACGCCCGCCGAACAGGATGCTGCTGCCGGCATCGATCTCGGTCGTGTGCGCGGGCAGCAGTCCCATCACCGCGAGCGAGCTGACCGACTTGCCGCTGCCCGATTCGCCGACCAGCGCCACCGTGCAGTCTTCCGGCACGTCGAACGAAATACCCTTGACCGCTTCGACCGTGCTGGTCTTGTCGACCCGGAAGCGCACGCGCAGATCGCGCACCTGGAGGAGCATGTTCGGGCTGCTCATTTGAGTTTCGGATCCAGCGCGTCTCGCAGCGCATCGGTAAACAGGGAGAACGCGGTGACCAGCACCGCCATCACGCCGGCCGCGGCGGCCAGCTGCCACCACTTGCCGAGAATGAGTTCGTTCTGCGCCTCGCCCAGCATCGAGCCCCAGGACACCACCCCCACCGGCACGCCAAAGCCGAGGAAGGACAGGATCACCTCGGCCTTGATGAAGCCGACCACCAGGATCGACAGCTGCACCAGCGCGATGTGCGAGACGTTCGGCAAGATGTGCGAGAACATCTTGCGCAAGTGCGAGGCGCCGATGGCGTCGGCCGCCATCACGTACTCGCGCGCCTTGTGCTTCATGTACTCGGCGCGGATCAGGCGGTATGGCCCGGTCCATCCGGTCAGGCCCAGGATCAGCACGATGGTCAGCACGCCCTTGGCCTGCAGCACCGCGGCCACGGTCAGGATCATCAGGATCGACGGAATGGACGTGAAGATCGAATAGAACCAGGTAAAGAAGTCGTCCACCAGCCCGCCGAAATAGCCGGCGAAGGCGCCGAACAGCGTGCCCAGCGCCACCGCCAGCGTGGCCGCGACCAGGCCCACCACGATCGAGGTTTCCGCGCCCTTGATAGTCTTCTTGAGGATGTCGTGGCCCCACTTGTCGGCGCCGAACGGCAGCGTCTCGCTGCGCACCGTTTCGGCGCGCGCGCCGCTCCTGTCCAGTTGCTCGCGCAGCTGCGCGATGTCCTCCGCCAGCGGGTCG
Organism: Pseudoduganella sp. GCM10020061; assembly: GCF_042683405.1. Lineage (NCBI taxonomy): Bacteria > Pseudomonadati > Pseudomonadota > Betaproteobacteria > Burkholderiales > Oxalobacteraceae > Pseudoduganella > Pseudoduganella sp. GCM10020061. The sequence goes on from NZ_JBHUJS010000002.1 coordinate 781,462, forward strand.
AAGGCGTTGGCGGGCGGCGGCCCGGCTTCCAGCACGTCCGCTTCGCGCGCGGCCAGATCCGGCCCGATGAAGGTGGGCGGCGCATAGCTCACGCCTGCCTCCCGCTCCCAGTCTGAAGCTACCAGCCCGAGGCTGGACAGCACCAGCGTGGCCAGGAACAGCGCCACCACCGCCAGCGACACCATCGCCACGCGGTCCGCGCGCAGGCGCTTCCACGCGAGCGCCCACAGGCCGGGCGAAGCCCTGAATTCGTTCGCTGCCATCATTTGAGCTGCACGCGCGGATCCACCGCCTGGTACAGCAGGTCGGTGAGCAGGTTAAAGAGCATGGTCGCTGCGGCCACATACACGGTGATCGCCTTGATGACCGGGAAATCGCTGCGCTCGACCGCCAGGATCACCTCGCGCCCGATGCCGGGAATGCCGAAGAAGCGCTCCAGCAGGAAGGCCCCGATCAGCAGCGCGGGCAGGCTCGCCATCACATGCGTGATGATCGGGATGGCCGCGTTGCGCAGCACATGCACCCACATCACGCGCCGTTCGCCCAGGCCCTTGGCGCGCGCGGTGCGCACATAGTCCTGGTTCACTTCGTCCAGCACGAAGGTGCGGTACAGGCGCAGCGTGGGCGCCAGCGACACGGCCAGGCCGATGATGATCGGCAGCAGCGCGTAATGCAGCAGGTTCTCGCCGAGCGTCTCGCCCCAGCCCTGCACGGGGAACAGCCCGAGCTTGTAGGCCAGCCCGTACTGGAACACGATGATGTACACCAGGATGCTGACCGACATGCCGATCGTGCAGGCAACCATCACCGCGCGGTCGGTGAGCGAGCCGCGCACGAAGGCGATGGCCAGCGCCAGCGCGATGCCCAGCACGGTTTCCAGGATGGTGAGCGGCACCAGCACCGTGAGCGACGGCCCCAGGCGGCTGGAGATGATGTGGGAAACCGGCTCGCCCGTGCTCCAGGCGTTGCCGAAGTCAAAGGTGACGATCTGCTTGACGAAGATCCACAGCTGGGTGGCATACGGCTGGTCGATGCCGAGCTGGCGCCGGATGTTCTCGATCGCCGCCGGATCGGCCATCTTGCCTGCCAACAGGTAAGCCGGATCGCCACCCACCCAGTTGAACAGGAAGAACACGAGCAGGACCACGCCGGCCATGGTGGGCACCATCTGGGCCAAGCGCCGCACTACATACGCTAGCACGCCGCGCCCCTTGCGCAGCCTTCGAATCGATCCGCCATTTTGCTGCCGAGAAAAGCCACAACAATAGCGCAAAAGCCTGCCCGAAGGGTAGGCCACGGTTTGCCAGCGCACCTCCGAACAAATTCCCGACAAAAAAAGTGTTGTTTCCACATCGCGTCGTATTGACAAGACTCAAAGCGAAGTGCTCTGATGGGGGCGCTTGAAAATGCTCGCAGAAGTCACTTTCAGCGCACGCTAGCGTGCATATCTCCGATTGTTGGGAACAAGCGTTCCCGCCATCAAGCATATGCATGGAGAAAATTTGTTTTTAGAAGAAGAAGTACTTACATTGGAGGATTCATGATCAAGAAGACAGCACTTGCCCAGGCCATCACGATGGCAGTGGCGACCATGGCAGTGGGTATGGCCCACGCGCAGGACGCCGCCGCACCGATCCAGCGTGTGGAAATCACCGGCTCGAGCATCAAGCGTGCCCAGGCCGAGACCGCATCGCCGATCCAGGTGATCAGCAAGGACGACCTGCAAAAGTCGGGCAAGGCCACTGTGGCCGAATACCTGCAAACGCTGACCGCCGACGGCGCCGGTTCCCTGCCGACCGGCTTCGGCAACGGCTTCGCCGCCGGCTCGACCGCGATCTCGCTGCGCGGCCTCGGCGCCACCTCCACCCTGGTGCTGCTGAACGGCCGCCGCATGGCGCCGTTTGCGCGTGCAGACGACGGCCAGAAGACCTTCACCGACCTGTCCACCGTGCCGATGGAAGCGGTCGAGCGCATCGAGATCCTGAAGGACGGCGCATCGTCGACCTACGGCGCTGACGCGATCGCGGGCGTGGTCAACATCATCCTGCGCAAGGACTTCACCGGCACCACCATCAAGGCCGAATACGGCCAGTCGCGCTACAGCGACAACGACCAGGCCAAGGCCTCCTTGACCTGGGGCCTGGGCACGCTGGACAACGAAGGCTGGAACGTCCTGGTCAACGCCGAGGTGTACAAGTCCGACGAAGTCATGAACAAGGACCGCAAGGACCGCGCCTGGATCGGCAAGGGCGACCTGCGTCCATGGGGCTACCCGCTCGCGACCCAGTTCGCGGCAGGCGACGTGCGCGGCGGCGTGGCCGGCGCGACCCCGACCGGCGCGATCCGCAACCCGACCACCCTGGCCTACGAATACCTGCCAGGCTGCTCGACCTTCTCCGTCTCCCCACAGCCAGTACCGGCCAACGGCTGCGTATGGCATCAGGACCAGTTCCGCTCGATGCAGCCGGACATCGACGGCGTTAACCTGTACACCCGCGGCACCCTGAACATCAACCAGGACCTGCAGGCCTATGCCGAAGCCGGCTACTCGAAGCGCGATACGCATTTCACGCTGGTGCCGCCATCGATCACCCCGACCGTGGCGTTCCCGCCTAACGCGACCTACCCGACCGGCGTGATCAACTACGGCTCGGGCGCGGGCACCACCATGGTGCTGGGCGCGACCCACCCGCAGAACCCGTACGGCGTGCCAGTGCGCGTGCGCTACTCCGCGTTCGACGTCGGCCCATCGACCCGCTACGCCGACAACAAGTTCAGCCGCTTCGTGGCCGGCTTGCGCGGCAACATGGCGGGCTGGGACTTCGACACCGGCATCACCCACTCCCAGTCGGAACTGGAACTGCGCTACACCAACATGCTGAACATGGCAGTGGTGCGCGACGCGCTGGGCAACCCGGCCAGCCCGCACTTCCCGTACCTCATCGGCGCCCGCGCCGGCGAGAACCCGGCATCGCTGTACGCGGCGATGGTGCGCACCGCCACCTCGAACTCGACCACCAAGCTGGACACCATCGACTTCAAGGCATCGCGCGAACTGATGGAACTGCAGGGCGGCATGCTCGGCCTGGCCGTCGGCGCGGAATACCGCCGCGAGCGCGTCGACAACCCATCCCTGTCGGGTACCCAGAACGGCGAGATCAACGCCAGCTACGTCGCAGCACGCGGCGACAGCAAGGTGAAGGCAGTCTTCGTCGAAGTCGCAGCGCCGATCCTCAAGGGCGTGGAACTGTCGGCAGCGGCACGCTACGACAAGTACGACGCGTTCAGCTCGACCACGCCGAAACTCGGCGCCAAGTGGACCCCGACCAACACGTTCGCCCTGCGCGCAACGTACTCGGAAGGCTTCCGCGCTCCAGGCCCTGCCGAATCGGGCGCCGACTCGCAGTCGACCGGTACCGCCACCGCGCGTGACCCGATCCGCTGCCCGGGCGGCACGCCGGCTCCTGGCGCATCGTCGAACGACTGCGCGGCATCGGTTGCCGCAGTCAAGATCGGCGATCCTAACCTGCAGCCTGAAACCTCCAAGGGCTACACCGTGGGCGCGGTCTGGGATCCGATCCCTGGCATGTCCGCATCGATCGACGCATGGCAGATCAAGCGTGAAAACGAGATCAACCCGATGCCGTACAACGAAGCTGCCGCCCTGCCGACCGCAGTGCGCGCGGATAACAACCTGATCGGCGCGAACGGCCAGCCAATCCCGAACAGCGGCACGCTGCTGATCTCGAAGGCTCCGTACCGCAACTCGAGCTTCACCGAGATCAAGGGCGTTGACTTCGACATCCGTCACCGCATGAGCCTGGGCGACTACGGCCGTGCGACCGTCGGCCTGACCTGGACCCACATCAACTCGTGGATGCGCGCCGAATCGGCAACCACCCGCTACGAGTATGCTGGCACCCACGGCAACTGCGACACCTCGAACTGCGCCGGCACGCCTAAGAACAAGGCATCGCTGTCCGCATCGTGGGACCTGGGCTCGTTCGGCCTGTCGACCAACGTCAACTACCGCGACAGCATGAAGAACGTGCAGTTCGAAGGCGACCTGTGCGCCTCCTCGCTGGTGGGCGGCGCTCCGGCACCGAACGCAGAGTGCAAACTGGCTTCGTTCACCACCGTCGACATGTCGGCGCGCTGGAACGTGACCAAGCAGCTGCAGATCTACGGCTCGGTCAACAACCTGTTCGACAAGATCGCACCGCTCGACCCGCTGACCTACGGCGGCATGAGCTACAACCCGATGGACGCATCGGGCGCGATCGGCCGCTACTTCAAGATCGGCGCGCGTTACTCGTTCTGATGACGTAAGGGGACCGTCCCGCAAGCCGCTGAGCAGGCAGTTCGGTTCCCCGGTCGTCACCAAGAAAGCCCCTGGATCGCTCCAGGGGCTTTTTTCATTCCTGCCGCAGCTGCGTCCTCGTAGGTCAGTGGCGGAAACCGCCATGATTTAGCCGATTCCGCCAAGCCCGGGGATTGGCGGAATCGGTCAAAACATGGCCGATTCCGCCAAACTGCCCCGCAGCTGCACAAGGAGCCCAGGCTCGGCGCGTGCCGTGCCGCAGCCTGATTCCGGCTTGGCTACACTGGAGGCTTCAGCGCCGCTGAGCGCACAAGGGAACGAACATGTCCGGATCCGATTTCTCCACCGATGCCGACGGGCGCCTGCGCGGCAGCGGCATCCACGACGCCGTCGTCAGGGAGTTTCACTTTGCCGATTCGGGAGAATTCAATCTCCGGATGCGCGGCACGGACGGCGAGGACCGGCTGGTCGCCTTGCGCGGCGTGGCGCGGCTCGGCATGCGCGACCTGATCAACGGCACCATCATTTCGGACATCTACTGCTGGAAGCTCGACCAGGGCGACCTCGAAGGCTACGCGGTCGACGCGGCCTGGCGCGCGATCGTTGCGGACGCATTCCGCGAACCTGAACTTCCGCAGCTTGCAGCGCGGCTGGCGCAGGAACATGCGGACTGCTATCTCGTGTACTTCGAATCGTCGTATGGCGGCGAGATCGCTGCGGTGTGCCGCGAAGTGCGCGGCCCGCGCGTCGTGCAGGTGTAGCGGAGACGCAGCGCATGGCGACCAGTCTAAGGAATTAGGACTGGAATCTAAACCAGGCTAAAGGTTGCCCCGAGAGCGCGATTCCAGTCTAAGTCTAAGTATTTTCCGGCCGTGCACGCAGTTTTTAGAAAAGAACCGCATTAAAGAGCGGCCTCCGGGGGGGCGGCCCCGCATCAGTCGAGCTGCAGGCGGCGCTGGCGCACGGCCGCGGCCAGCGTCTCGAGCACGCCGACGCTCGCGTCCCAGTCGATGCAGCCATCGGTGATCGACTGCCCATACACCAGCTCGCGGCCCGGCACCAGGTCCTGCCGGCCGCCCACGAGGTGCGACTCGACCATCACGCCGACGATGCGGCTTTCGCCCGCGGCCACCTGCGCCGCGATGTCGGCGCACACCGGCACCTGGTTCTGCGGATTCTTCGAGCTGTTCGCGTGCGACGCGTCGATCATCAGGCGCGCGGCCAGCCCCTGCTCCGCGATCTGGCGGCAGGCCGTATCCACGCTGGCCGCATCGTAGTTCGGCGTCTTGCCGCCGCGCAGGATGATGTGGCAATCCTCGTTGCCATTGGTCGAGACGATCGCCGAGTGGCCGCCCTTGGTCACCGACAGGAAGTGGTGCGGCTGCGAGGCCGCCTTGATCGCATCCACCGCGATCTTGATGTTGCCGTCGGTGCCGTTCTTGAAGCCGACCGGGCACGACAGGCCCGACGCCAGCTCGCGGTGCACCTGCGATTCGGTGGTGCGCGCGCCGATCGCGCCCCAGCTGATCAGGTCCGCGATGTACTGCGGGCTGATCACGTCGAGGAATTCGGTCCCGCACGGCAGGCCCAGCTCGTTGATGTCGCGCAGCAGTTCGCGCGCCATGCGCAGGCCGTCGTTGATGCGGAAGCTGTTGTCCATGTAAGGGTCGTTGATCAGCCCCTTCCAGCCCACCGTGGTGCGCGGTTTTTCGAAGTAGACGCGCATGACGATCTCGAGGTCGGCGGCGAAGCGCTGGCGCTGCCCGGCCAGGCGCTCGGCATATTCCATCGCGGCGCGCGTGTCGTGGATGGAGCACGGGCCGACCACCACCATCAGGCGGTCGTCCTGGCGGTGCAGGATGCGGTGCAGCGCCTGGCGCGCCCCGGCCGCGGTCTGCTCGGCCTTGTCGCCAGCTGCGAACTCACGGATCAGGTGAGCCGGCGGCGTCAGTTCCTTCATTTCGCGGATGCGTAAATCGTCGGTACGGGGCATGTGTTCTCCACTTCGGGTAAAAAAAAACCGCCATCGCTGGCGGTTTCTCGGATTCTTGCGTGTTTCGACTGGGTTCAGTCTGGCCGCTAGTCCACCGCCACGGGGCTGGAGCAGCAAAAATACCAGAAGAAATAAAAAGTCGAGTTACGCATGAGAAATCCGTATGTGTGTGAACCACTATAGCAATCGGTGGCGCGGCTTGGCAAGCGTTTTTGTTGCGGTGCAGTGGAAAGCTGAAACTGGGTCAGGTTTCGCCGCACCGCCAACGGATCAGGCGGTGCCGCCGACCGTCATGCCTTCGATGCGCAGGGTCGGCTGGCCGACGCCCACGGGGACCGACTGCCCTTCCTTGCCGCACACGCCCACGCCCGAATCGAGCTTCATGTCGTTGCCGATCATGGTGACCTTGTTCATCACGTCCGGGCCGTTGCCGATCAGCGTGGCGCCCTTGACCGGATAGGTCACCTTGCCGTTCTCGATCATGTAGGCTTCGCTCGCGGAGAACACGAAGCGGCCGTTGGTGATGTCGACCTGGCCACCGCCGAAGTTCACCGCGTACAGGCCGTTCTTGACCGACTCGATGATTTCCTGCGGGTCCTTGTCGCCAGCCAGCATGTAGGTGTTGGTCATGCGCGGCATCGGCAGGTGCGCGAACGATTCGCGGCGCGCGTTGCCGGTGACCGGCATTTTCATCAGGCGCGCGTTCATGGTGTCCTGGATGTAGCCCTTCAGGATGCCGTCCTCGATCAGCGTGGTGCACTGGGTCGGGTTGCCCTCGTCGTCCATGTTGAGCGAGCCGCGGCGATCCTTCAGCGTGCCGTCGTCGACCACGGTGACGCCCTTGGCCGCCACGCGCTCGCCGATGCGGCCGGCGTACGAGGACGAGCCCTTGCGATTGAAGTCGCCCTCCAGGCCGTGGCCGACCGCCTCGTGCAGCAGCACGCCGGGCCAGCCGGGACCGCACACAATGGTCATGGAACCGGCCGGCGCCGGGCGCGCGTCCAGGTTGACGATGGCCGACTTGACCGCCTCGCTCGCATACTGCTCGAGGATCTCGTCGGTGAAGTAATCATAGGAATAGCGCCCGCCGCCGCCGGACGAACCGGTCTCGCGGCGGCCGTTCTGCTCGGCGATCACGGTGATCGACACGCGCACCAGCGGGCGGATGTCTGCCGCCAGCACGCCGTCGCTGCGCGCCACCAGCACAACATCGTATTCGCCGGCCAGCCCGGCCATGACCTGCTTTACGCGCGGGTCCTTGGCGCGCGCCATCTTCTCCACGCGTTCGAGCAGCTTGACCTTGGCGGTCGCGTCGAGCGATGCGAGCGGATCGTTCGGGAGGTACAGCGAGCGCGTGCCCTGCTGGCTCATGCCGGTGGCCACCTTGACCTTGCCGCTGCCCACGCGCGCGATGGTGCGGGTCGCTTCGGCAGCGTCCATCAGCGCCAGCGGCGAGATCTCGTCGGAGTACGAGAACGCGGTCTTGTCGCCGGAAATCGCGCGCACGCCCACGCCCTGGTCGATCGAGAAGCTGCCGGTCTTGACGATGCCTTCCTCCAGGCTCCAGCCTTCGCTCTTCGTGTACTGGAAATACAGGTCGGCGTAGTCCACCTTGTGCGTGAACATATGGCCGAGCGTCGACAGCAGCTTGCTCTCGTCCAGGCCGAATGGGGTCAGCAGGATGTCGCGCGCAGCGGCCAGTGCGGAGAGGTTCGGATCGAATGGCTTCATGGTGCGGGGTCTTTCATTTGTTCGGTTTGCGGCCATTGTGCCATATCAGAGTGTGCGGTGCTTCAAGGCGGGCAGGCTCTCGCGTACCCGCGCCAGCACGCCGGGATCGACGTTCCCGAGAACAATGCCTTCGCCTTCGCGCAACAGCGATTTCACTTCGCCCCACGGGTCGACCAGCATGCTGTGGCCGAAGGTGCGTCGGCCGTTTCGGTGGACACCGCCTTGCGCCGACGCCAGCACGTAGCACTGGTTCTCGATCGCGCGGGCACGCAGCAGCACCTCCCAGTGCGCCATGCCGGTGGTGTGCGTGAACGCGGCCGGCACCACGATCAGCGTGCACTCGCCCATCGCGCGGTACAGCTCGGGAAAGCGCAAGTCATAGCACACCGACAGTCCCACGCGGCCGAACGGCGCCTCGAATGTGCCGACCGCGCTGCCGGGGACGATGGTCTTCGACTCGTTGTACGACTCCTCGCCGCGGGTAAAGCCGAACAGGTGGATCTTGTCGTAACGGGATACGGCCTGGCCGTCCGGGCCATACACCAGCAGGGTGTTGAGCACCTTGCCCTCCTGTCCCGACACCAGCGGCAGGGTGCCGCCCACCAGCCAGATGCGGTGGCGCGCGGCCAGGGCGGACATGAACTGCTGGATCGGCCCGTCGCCCGCCTGCTCCGCGTGCGCGATCTTGTCGGCGTCCGTCATGCCCATGATCGGCCAGTATTCGGGCAGGGTCACCAGTTGCGCGCCCTGCTGCGCCGCCTCGGCCACCAGCCGGGCGGCGGTGTCGAAGTTTTCCGCCACATCGGGCGTGGATACCATCTGCACTGCCGCTACCAGCGTCATGACGCGCACCTCCGCTATTGTTTCGCCGCCGCGGCAGCCTGCCGGTTCGGGTTGGCGATCTTGGTGATGACCGGCTCCTTCCAAGGGCCGCTCACCTTCATCTCATAGGTCAGCGCGCGCATCACCGGCGCGCGCAGGAACAGCTGGGCCAGGAAGCCGCCGATGCCCACCACCGGATTCACGGCCAGCGCATACACCAGCGGTCCGGTGCCCAGGTTGAATTCGGGGATCACCACCACATGCAGGTCGGCCGTCTCGCGCGCGATGTCGGCGGTGCCGTCCATCAGCACCGTGGCCGCCACCCCGTGCATGCGCAGGTTGTCGGTCTTGAGCACGCCGCGGTTGATGACCGCGCTGGCGGTGATGCCGTCAAAGGCCAGGCCTTCCGAGAACACGTCGCGGAAGTCCAGCTTGAGCATGCGCGGCAGCATCTGCAGGCTCAGCACGCCGAGCAGTTTTGCCGCGCCCGGGTCCTGCTTGAGGAACTGGCCCGCTCCCAGGTCCAGGTGGATGCTGCCCGACAGCGTCGGCGTATCGAGCTTGTACGGCAGGCCGTGCCACGACACTTCGCCGGAGAGCTTGCCCTTGCCGCGCTTGAGCGTATCGGGGAAGCCGAGGCGGTCCAGCAGCTTGCCCGCATCGTGCACGCCGAGCTGGAAGTCCAGCGCGGTGATGCTGTTGCCGTCCTTGCTGACCCAGCGCCCGGTCGCATCCAGGTCGCCGTCCGGATTGGAGATCGCCAGCTTGCTGATCTTCCATTCCTTGCCCACCGCGACCTGCGAGTTGTTGGCGACCAGTTCGATCTTGCCGAACTCCTTGCCGAACAGGACGAAGCGCTCGGCCACCACATCCAGCGCGGGGATGGTGGCGCTGCGGTCGTTGTCGCCTTCCAGCAGGTTCTTCACTTCGTCCTGGGCCGACTCCGGGATCACCAGCGAGGACAGGCGCGCGGTGACCTTGCCGAGGTTCTGGCCGCCGCCGGCGTCGTCCCAGGTCAGGTAGCCGCCGATCTGGCGCGAGTCGATACTGGCCTGCCAGGTGCCCTTCGTGTGCGTCGCACCGACCACCACTTCGTCCAGCTTGCGCCCGCCGATCACCAGTTCGGTCGCGCGCGCCGCGGTCACGTCCGGCACCACGTACTGCGCCAGGCCGGGACCGGCGCTGGCGCGCTGGACGGCCGCTCCCCCGCCGCCCGCGATCTCCCGGCCGAGCGCCGTCCACTGGTCGACGTCGAGCGACTTCAGGCTGACGTTCAGCAGCAGCCCGCTGTCCGGCTCCGGCGCCGGGTTGTTCACGCCGATACCGCCGCGCACCACGCGCCACGCGCCGTTGGCGGTCTTCTCGCGCTGGTAGCGCGCCTGCACCAATTGGCCGAGCGAGACGCGCAGCTCGTCGCGTCCCACCTCGCCCGCCGGCGGCAGGCTGTTGAGCACGAAGCGCAGCGGCAGCGGTTCGGCCGCCGCCTTCGACAGCGGCGCCGGGAAATGCAGGCCCAGCCCGGCCAGCGAGGAATCGACCGCCACCTGCACCTGGCCGTCCCTGACGGTCACCAGGCCGGCGAAGCGGGTGGCGCCCGAGAAGCGCGTAGCCAGGCGCTGCATCTCCGGCGCCGGCCAGGCGCGCTTGATGCCATCGGCCGTCGCACTGCCTGCAAGGCGCACCACGATGCCGCCCTCGCGCTGGCTGCCGCCGGATACCGTCAACGGGCCGCCGAGGAAGGAGCCGGCGATGTTCGGCAGCGTCACGCCGCGCTCGAAGAACTCGATGCGGCCGGTGGCGTTCTGCACTGCCGGCAGTTCCGGGAACAGCGCGATCTCGTTGCCCTGCAACTGCAGCGCGCCGCGCACCTTGGTGTCGCGCGGATGGCTGAGCGGGATCTGCAGCTTGATGCCGAGGCGCGCGTTGCCGGTGGCGCGGGTGCGCTCGGTGAAATGGCCGATCCAGCCCAGCACCGGGCTGGCCGCCATGTAGTCGACAAAGCCCTGCAGCGGCGCCGCCGCCTTGCCGTCGATCTCGAGCAGCTTGTCGGCGGCGCTCAGGTCGGGCACGACGGCCTTGATATCGGACAGCGCCACGCCCCGCGTGCTGGCGGTCTGGGCGTGGATCTCCATGCGCGCGCGGTCGAACACGATGGTGCCGTTGATCCGCTCGGCCACCGGCCACAGGGGGGACTTGCCGTCCGGGCCGGTGTGCGAAGGATCGTAGTTCAGGCGCCCGTCGGCGATGCGCGCGGCGACGCGGAATTCGCCCTGCGCGCGCTCGGCCGGGCGGTCGCCGTGGAACGGGAAGTGGGACAGGTCGCCGCGCAGGCGTATCGCAGCGTCGTTCAGCATGCCGCCTTCCAGCGCGGTGGTCAGCCAGGTGTGCAGATGCGGCGGTGTGCTCAGCGGCAGGAAGCGTCCGACGGTGCCGATGTCGAAGCCGGTCAGCGTGCCGTGCAGGTCGGCGACCGCGGCGCCTGCGCCCGGCTTGAGCGGCAGCGTGTGCCGTCCCCTGAGCGATCCGGACAACTGCCCTTGCGCGAAATGCAGGGAACCGATATCCAGGCGCAGGCGGTTGCCATCCTCGAACGCCCAGCGCAGGTCGGCGTCGAGCCGGTCGAAGGGCATGGCCGGCTCGGCGAAATAGCCGGGCAGCTGCAGCACCACCTGGCGCGAGGCCAGCCTGACTTCGCCGCCCTTGTCGCTGGCGTCCACGCTGCCGGTCAGGTTGTCCACGCCGGGGATGGCCGCGGCGGCAGCGACCGCCGGCATGCCGGCGCTGGCGGGACGCGCCTCGCGCGCAGGCTGGGGGCGCACGGACAGGCCTTCCACCTTGCCCTTGATGCGGTAGGACTGGATCGCCGGGTAGCGCCCTTCCCACTGGGCGGAAAAATCGGACAGGCGACCGCGCGGCGCGTAGTTGGCCAGCAGCTGGCGCTGCAGCTGCGTGAGCGGCAGCTGCCCGGCCAGGTGCGCCAGCGTGCCCAGGTCGAGCATGCGCGCCGTCACGCGCGTGCGCGCGGGCCGGGTGGCGGTCGCCGGCGTGAAGGTCTCGGACATCGACATCGGCGGCAGCGCGGCCGCGCCGGCCAGCTGCACCGCAAGCTTGTCCAGGCTGACGGTATGGCCATGCGCGCCGAAGGTCGGCTTGCCGTCCGGCTCGCGCTTGCGGTCGAACTGCTCACTGGCCGAGATGCGGCCGGTCACGCGCGCCAGGTCGAGCGGCGGCAGGTGCCGCGCCAGCTGCGCGTTCACGTCGGCCAGCGCCACGTCGGCGGTAAACGCTTCCATGCGGGCGTGGTCGACCGCGAGCCAGGCACGTACCGAGCCGCGTCCGCGGTTGAGCGTGAACGGGTAATCGACGTACTGCTTCCACGCCGCCAGGTCGGTGTTGCGCAGGTCGGCGTACAGTTCGCCCTTCCACAGCGACACATCGGTGCTGCGGCGCGCGAAGCGCGGATGCCTGAAGTGCGCACGCACGTCCAGCGGCTGGGACAGCGCCGCCGGCGGGGTGGCGCGCAACGCGAACTGGTGCCGGTTCCAGCGGTTGCGCAGGGCCAGTTCGACCTTAGTCAGCTCCAGCGGCGCCGCGCCGCGCAGCTCGTCGGTCCAGCGGACGCGCCCGTCGCGCACGATGATGGCGCGCTGCTTGAGCGCCCACTCGCCGCCCTTGCCTTCCGGGCCGCCGCTCTGGATGCGCATGCCGGCCACGTACAGCGCGCCGTCGCGGGTGCGGCGCACATCCAGGTCGGGGCGGATGATTTCCAGCGTCTCGAAGCGCAGGTCGGCCGCCGGCACGCTCCACCACGAGACGGTGGCGGTAACGGTCGGCAGCGTCAGCGCCGGCCTGCCCTGCCGGTCGCGGATGACCACGTCGCCGAGGAACAGGTGCGGGCGCAATCCGTTCCAGGAGGCGTACACGCGCTGGATCGTGACCGGGTTGCCGATGGCGCGGCTGGCGATGCGCTCGATATCGGTCTTGTAGTAGTCCACATTGGGCAGCACCACATAGCGCAGCACCAGGAAGATGACGCCGAACAGGAAGTACGCCAGCAACACCGCCTTGATCGCGAAGCCCAGCACATGGTGGCTGGCACGGTTGGCCATGCGGTATGCCGTGCGCATCCGCGCCCAGCGCTCGGCCAGCGGAAGGTGTTCTCCTGTCGCGTGTTCGGTGTTCGGGTTGTGCATCAAAAAGCTAATAGAAGGCTTGTCGTCGTGTGTGCCATGCGGTGGGACGCTTGCGTCAAAAGCGCTGCCCACTTACCATCGCCTGACCCGACCAGGCGTTGCCGTAATTCTACCGCATCGACCCCTTCCAACCGGTAACCGATAACGCTTGCTTACAATACGATGCCGACAACAACTGCGCTGTCCAGATCCCGCTTCTACCAACGCTGGGCCGCCGCCGGCGACGGGCGCGACGCTGCATGCACGCACCTGGCGCAGGGCCGGCTGGACGAGGCCGACCTGGAGGCCGCGCTGGCCTGCGAAGTGGCGGCCGGGTTGCCGTTGCCGCGCGCCATGCGGCGCCTGCGCAACCTGCTGGTAGCGAGCATCATCCGGCGCGACCTCGAAGGCCAGGCCGACCTGGACGAAGTGGTGTCGGCCATGACCCGTTTTGCCGACTTCGCGGTGCGCACCCAGCTGGCGGCGCTGATGGCGGAAATGGTCGAGGCACACGGCGTGCCGACCGGCGAGGAGTCGGGCCGCGCCCAGGAGATGATCGTATTGGCGATGGGCAAGCACGGCGGCGGCGAGCTGAATGTCTCGTCGGACATCGACCTGATCTTCGTGTATCCGGAAGACGGCGACACCGTGGTCACGAGCGCCGGCCAGCGCCAGCTGTCCAACCACGAGTTCTTCGCGCGCTTGGGCAAGCGCCTGATCGCCGCGCTGTCGGAAGTGATCGAGGACGGCTTCGTGTTCCGGGTCGACATGGCGCTGCGCCCGAACGGCAAGTCCGGCCCGCTGGTGGCGAGCCTGAACATGGTGGAGGAATACCTGATCCGCCAGGGCCGCGAGTGGGAGCGCTACGCCTGGGTCAAGGCGCGCGCGGTGACCGGCGCGGCCGAGGACATCTCCCAGCTCGAATCGATCGTGCACCCCTTCGTCTACCGGCGCTACCTGGACTTCGGCGTGATCGAAGCGATCCGCACCATGCACGCGCAGATCCGCGCGGAGGTGAACCGCCAGGAACGCCTGCACCCTGAACGCAGCAACAACGTCAAGCTGGGGCGCGGCGGCATCCGCGAAATCGAATTCCTGGCCCAGGTGTTCCAGCTGATCCGCGGCGGGCGCGACGCCGCGCTGCGCGAACGCTCCACCCGGGCGACGCTGCGCGCGGTGGCCGACAAGGAACTGCTGGCCAGGGACGTGGTGGACCAGCTGCTGGAGGCCTACACCTTCCTGCGCAACCTGGAGCACCGCATCCAATACCTGGACGACGCCCAGACCCACGCGGTGCCGGCCAGCCCGGAAGACCGCGAGGCGCTCGCGCTGATGCTCGGCATGCCGGACGCCGCCGCGCTCGATGCGCGCCTGGCGGCCACCCGCGCCTTTGTCGCCGGCCAGTTCGACGAAATGTTCAGCGACAAATCGGGATCGTCCGGCGACGAGGAAGCGGCCACCTTCGATGCCGAAGGGCTCGACGACGACAACCGCGCGGCCGTGCAGGCCCGCCTGGAGGAACTCGGGTTCGACGACCCGGCCGGCAGCGCCCAGCGCCTGTTCGCCTCGTGGCAGACGCCACGCATGCAGGCCATGCCCGAGGCCAGCCGCAACAAGCTGGCGGCGCTGGTCAACGCGGCGCTGCCGATCATCGCGCGAACGGCCGGCAGCCTGGGGCGCGGCTCGCGCTCGGCCACGCTGGGGCGCCTGCTCGACTTCTTCGAGGCGATCGCGCGCCGTTCCGCCTACCTGGCGCTCCTGACCGAATACCCGCACACGCTCGAACGCGTGATCCGCATGATGCACTCGAGCGGCTGGGCCGCAACCTTCCTGTCGCAGCACCCGATCCTGCTGGACGAACTCCTGGACGACAGCATGTACAGCGGCGGACCCGATCCGGTCGAGCTGCGCGCCGAACTGGATGCACGCTTTGCCGAGTGCGAAGGCGACACGGAGGCGCAGATGGACGTGCTGCGCGAGGTGCAGCACGTGCAGCTGTTCCGCCTGCTGGCGCAGGACCTGGCCGGCGACCTGACCGTCGAGCGCCTGGCCGACCACCTGTCGCTGCTGGCCGACGTGATCGTGGCCGCCACCATCCGCCAGGCCTGGAAGACGGTGGCCACGCGCCACCGCGAGGAGCCCCGCTTCGCCGTGATCGCCTACGGCAAGCTGGGCGGCAAGGAGCTGGGCTACGTGTCCGACCTGGACGTGATCTTCCTGTTCGACGACGAGGACCAGGACGCGCCGTCCAACTACGCCAAGCTGGCGCAGCGCTTCATCACCTGGATGACATGCCACACGCCGGCCGGCACCCTGTTCGACATCGACACGGCGCTGCGGCCGAACGGCGCCAGCGGCATGCTGGTGTCCTCGCTGGCCGCGTTCGAGCGCTACCAGAACGAGGCGGCATGGGTATGGGAGCACCAGGCCCTGACGCGCGCGCGCTTCTGCGCGGGCGACGCCCAGATCGGCGAGCGCTTCGAGCAGGTGCGCATCGACGTGCTGCGCAAGGAGCGCGACCCGGCGCAGCTGGCAGCGGAAGTGCTCAAGATGCGCGAGCGCATGCGCGAGGCCCATCCGAACCGCACCGCCCTGTTCGACCTCAAGCACGATGCGGGCGGCATGATCGATGTCGAGTTCATCGTGCAGTACCTGGTGTTGCGGCACGCGGCACAGCACCCGCAGCTGACCGGCAACTGGGGCAATATCAAGCTGCTGCGCATGATGGCGGACGCGGGGCTGGTCACGGCGCAGGTGGCCGAGGAAGTGGGCGACGCCTACCGCGCGATGCGCAGGCTGCAGCACCAGGCGCGCCTGCAGGGCACCGAGGCCGCGCGGGTCGAGCCGGAGCTGGTCGAGGCGCACACGGCCCACGTGCTGGCGCTCTGGCGCGCCACGTTCGGATAAACAGGGCCGGTCCCTTCGGGGCAGTTCCCGAAGCCCCTAAAAGAAAAACCCGCCCGGCTTGCGCCGGGCGGGTTTTTTTCAGCTATTCGTCTCAAACAGCCCCTTGCGGGGCCGCGTGATTAGAACGACTGGTTGTAGCGGACGTAGAAGAAGCGGTCCAGTGGGACGTCTGGGTCAACCGACGATGCCGATGCGGAAGCGTCGTAGTTGATACGTGGCTTCTTGCCGAACACGTTGTTGACACCAACCAGCAGCTTACCCTTCCATGGGAAGGCGTAGGAGCCGACCAGGTCGTAGTAAGTGACGGAACCCTTCAGGTCGTAGCCTTCGCCGCCCGACCATTGGCCCAGTGGCGTGTTGCACTCTTCCGTCGCGGTCCAGCAGGTGACCTTCACGTGGCTGACGTAGCGAGCCGACATGGTGGCCGACCAGTTGCCCATGTTCCAGTCAACGCTGGTGTTCGACTTCCAGCGCGCCTGGCCATACTCACCCGCGTAGTTGAACGGGGTCGAGGTTGCGGTCGACTGGATGATGTACGAATCCAGGTAGGTCGTTTCGGAACGGACACCGAACTTGCCCCATGCCGTTGCTGGCAGGCGGTAGTTCACGGTGATGTCCACGCCTTCGGTCGACTGTTTGCCCAGGTTTGCGTTACCGCGGCGCAGTTCAACCACCTGGCCCGAAACCGGGTCACGCTTGAACAGACCGCAGAACTGGCTCACGCCCGCCACATAGCACTGGTTCAGGATGTAGCCGGTACCGACAGCGGTGATGCGGTCGGAAACGCGGATGTCGAACCAGTCCAGGCCGACGGTCAGGCCAGCCACATAGCTTGGGCTGTACACCAGGCCGAGGGTGCGGGTTTCTGCAGTTTCAGGCTGCAGGAACTCGTTGCCAGCGCCGCTCTCGAATGGGAACGGGGTCTGCGCACCGGTGTTCGGCACAGGGGTACCTGCCGAGTTCACCTGGCGGAAGGTTGCTGGAACGCCACCAGCGGTACAACGGGTCTTGACTTCCGGGTTGGTCGCTGCCTGGCCCCATGCGGTGTCGCAAGGATCGAGGTAGGTGTCGAAGGTCTGCGAGCCGCCGCCGAAGGTGTCGCCCAGGGTCGGTGCACGGAAGCCTTCAGCAAACGTACCGCGGAACAGCATGTCCTTGTTCGGCTTGTACATGAAGCTGATCTTCGAGTTGGTGGTGTCACCGAAGCTCGAGTAGTCCGAGTAGCGCGATGCCAGGTTGAAGGACAGCAGTTCAGCGAAGCGCATGCCTTTCAGGACAGGGATGTTCAGCTCGACGTATGCTTCTTTCACGTCGTACTTGCCGAAGGTCGACTTGCCAGCCAGGCTGGAGGTCAGGTTCAGCTGGTCCAGCGCGTTCGGACGGTCGTAACCTTCCACTTCACGCTTCTCGATACCAGCCGCAAAGCCCAGGGCGCCTGCTGGCAGCTGCCAGACTTCGCCGCCGATGTCCGCGGTGTACGAGTTCACGGTCGAACCGTAGGTCGCGTGGCCGTCAGCCATCACGAACTTCAGCGCTGCCGGGGTCGATGCCGATGGGCCGCCGATGATGTCGAACGGTACGCACTCGGACAGCGCGATCGGCGCGGTTGGGGTACCGCACTGTACCTGGCCTGCGGCGTTCAGGAACGATGGACCCAGTGCTTTCTTCAGCTGGACCAGGTTCAGGTTGCCGGTGTTGTCGGTGGTGCCGATCAGGTTGTTGTGGTTCACGCCCACGGACCAGTTCCACGCGTTCTGGCCAAGGCTGAATTCGCCTTCCAGGTTCACGTCCACGTGGATGGTACGGTTACGGTTGGTGGTCTGGCGTGGCACTTCCATCGTGCGGCGGTACCAGAACAGGTCCTGGCCCAGGCCGGCGCCAGCAACCTGGTTGCCGTACGGGTTGTAGTAGCTGTCCTTCGACAGGTACACCGGGTTCTTCGGCTGCATGGTCGACGAAGCCGGATAACCTGCGACGGTCGCGATCGCCTTACGGTCGGAGTACGACGCAGTGGTGGTCAGCTGGATGTCGTGTGGCAGGGACACCGCGCCTTTGGTGAACATGGTGCTCAGCTGCGTTGGCGAGTTGAACATCATGTCTTGCGACGCGTTGTACAGGTCTTCTACCGCGCCGGTGAAGTTGTGGTAGTTGGCCGGGTCGCGCGAGACTGCGCCGGTGCCCGCACCGTCGTAGGTGCCGGTGTGGTTGATCACGCGGTTGAAGCCGGTAGCGCCGCCAGAGGCGCTGACCTGGCGGATACGGCCCCATACGCCGCCGACCAGGCCAGCGGTTTCCTTGCCTGGACCGTAGGTGTACTTGGTCAGTTCACGGTCGCGTGCCCAGATCGCGCCACGCTTGGAGTGGGTCAGCGCGAACATCAGCGATGCCTTGTCGTCGCCCGCGCCATAGGTCAGGTGGTAGGCTTCCGATTTACCGTCGCCGTCTTCGTTCTGGCCAACGTATGCGCTGGCGTCGCCGCCCTGCATGTTCTTCTTCAGGATGAAGTTGACCACGCCTGCGATAGCATCCGAGCCGTAAATTGCCGACGCGCCGTCCTTCAGGATTTCCATGCGCTCGACCATGGAGGTCGGGATGGTCGAGAAGTCGGTAAAGCCGCCGACGGTGGTGGTCCAGCGCTTGCCGTTGACCAGCACCAGCATACGCTGGGCGCCGAGGCCGCGCATGTTGATGTAGTCACCGCCCTGCTCGCGGTTGGAGGTCAGGACGCCGCCCTTCGAGAAGTTTGGGGAACCGACGCTGGTCAGGTTGTTGACGATGTCGCCCAGGGTAACCAGACCGGTCTTCTGGATCTGTTCGGCGTTCATCACCTGGACCGGCTGTGCGGTTTCCAGGTCCACTGCGCGGATACGCGAACCGGTCACTTCGACGCGTTGCATCTCTGCAGGTGCTGGCGCCTCGGTGGTGGTCTGCGCGTACGCGGACATTGCGCCGAGTGCCATCGTCACGGCTACGGCAATTTTAGTGCGTTGATACATTCGGGTTTCTCCAATTCATTTTTATAAAAATGAGCCTGTATTTATTGTGGTTTCAGGCTTTTTGCTACCAATGCATGTTCAACCTTCGACTCGCGGTCTCCCGTCCGTCGACAAAGCAACGACTTGAACATCTGCATAAGACCATTCCGTCTTGAGGTGTGTCAACTGACAACAATCAATATCGACAAAGAAACAACACACTTGACAGCAATTGCATGATCCTATTCCGCCCATTTATAGCTTGGCATTCCTGCAAGTTATGCGAGATAGGCACCAAATGGACCAAGAAGCGGGAGAAAGCAGGACGTTCGCGTAAGATAGATGTATTTACGCGGAGATTGCGCGAAATTCCGCTTTGTTGCGGAGCACAAAAAAACCGCCCGGCCATTGCTGGCGGGGCGGTCTGGATGGGTGCTACTAAATTACTTGGCGGTCATCAGCGCGACGGTGGTGTCGAGCATGCGGTTCGAGAAGCCCCACTCGTTGTCGTACCAGGACGACACCTTGACCAGGCGGCCCGACACTTTGGTCAGGGTGGCGTCGAAGTTCGACGATGCCGGGTTGTGGTTGAAGTCGACGGACACCAGCGGGTCGGTGTTGTAGGTCAGGATGCCTTTCAGGGCGCCTTCCGAGGCCGCCTTCATCAGCGCGTTGACTTCGTCCACGGTGGTGTCGCGCTTGGCGATGAACGACAGGTCGACGATCGACACGTTGATGGTCGGCACGCGGATCGCGTAGCCGTCCAGTTTGCCGTTCAGCTCAGGCATGACCAAGCCGACCGCGGCGGCGGCGCCGGTCTTGGTCGGAATCATCGACTGGGTGGCGGAACGGGCGCGGCGCAGGTCTTCGTGCATCACGTCGGTCAGCACCTGGTCGTTGGTGTAGGCGTGCACGGTGGTCATCAGGCCGTTTTCCAGGCCGATCGCGTCGTTCAGCGGCTTGACCAGCGGGGCCAGGCAGTTGGTGGTGCAGGACGCGTTCGAGATCACCGTATCGGTCGACTTCAGCACGCCGTGGTTGACGCCGTACACGACCGTCGCGTCCACGTCCTTGCCGCCCGGTGCGGAGATGATCACTTTCTTGGCGCCGCCCTTCAGGTGCGCCGACGCCTTTTCCTTGGTGGTGAAGAAGCCGGTGCATTCCAGCACCACGTCCACGCCCAGCTCGCCCCATGGGATCTCGGCAGGGTTACGCTGCGCGAACACGCGGATCTTGTCGCCGTTGACGATCATGTAGTCGCCTTCCACGGCAACGGTGCCCGGGAACTTGCCATGCGCGGTATCGTAGCGGGTCAGGTGGGCGTTCGACTCGGCGTTGCCCAGGTCGTTGATGGCCACGATCTGGATGTCATGCTTCTTGCCGCCTTCGTAGTGGGCGCGCAGGATATTGCGGCCGATGCGGCCGTAACCGTTGATTGCTACTTTGATCGTCATGCTCTGCTCCTGATTGATAAAAAAAGGTTTCGCTAGCGTCGCCGTCCTCCCCGCTTGCGCGGGGAGAGGACGGCAGTATCAGATGACCGACTTGGCTTTCGCGACCACGTTCTCGACGGTGAAGCCGAAGTGCTTGAACAGCACGCCCGCCGGCGCGGACTCGCCGAACGAGTCGATGCCCACCACGGCGCCTTCCAGGCCCACGTACTTGTACCAGAAGTCGGTGACGCCGGCTTCGATCGCCACGCGCGGCGCAGCGCCCAGCACGGCGGCCTTGTAGGCCTTGTCCTGGCGGTCGAACACGTCGGTGGCCGGCATCGAGACCACGCGCGCGGCAATGCCCTCGCCTGCCAGCGCCTCGGCAGCAGCCATCGCCAGCTCGACTTCCGAGCCGGTCGCAATCAGGGTGACCTTGGCGCCGTCGGCTTCCTTGAGCACGTAGCCGCCCTTGGCGATGTCGGCGATTTGCGCCGCAGTGCGCTCCTGGAACGGCAGGTTCTGGCGCGAGAAGATCAGGGTGCTCGGACCGTTCTTGCGCTTGACCGCTTCGCCCCATGCCACCATGGTCTCGACGGTGTCGCAGGTACGCCAGTTGTCCAGGTTCGGGATCAGGCGCAGCGAGGACACGTGCTCGACCGACTGGTGGGTCGGGCCGTCTTCGCCCAGGCCGATCGAGTCGTGGGTGAACACGAACAGCGAACGCTGCTTCATCAGCGCGGCCATGCGGATCGCGTTGCGGCTGTAGTCCGAGAAGGTCAGGAAGGTCGCGCCGAACGGGATGTAGCCGCCGTGCAGGGCGACGCCGTTCATGATCGCGGCCATGCCGAACTCGCGCACGCCGTAGTTGATGTGGTTGCCCGGCTGGCCCGAACGCACCGCCACGATTTCCTTCCAGTTGGTCAGGTTCGAGCCGGTCAGGTCGGCCGAGCCGCCCAGGAACTCAGGCAGCACCGGCGCCAGCGCCTGGATCGCGTTCTGCGATGCCTTGCGGGTGGCGATGTTTTCCTTCTTCTCGACGGCGGCGGCGATCGCCTTGTCCAGCACCTCGTCGAAGTTGGCCGGCAGGTCGCCCTTCATGCGGCGCTCCAGTTCCGCAGCCAGCTGCGGGAACTCGGCGCGGTAGCCGTCGAACAGCTTGGCCCATGCCGCTTCGTCGGCCGCGCCCTGCTCGCGCGCATCCCATGCGCCGTACACGTCCTGCGGAATCACGAACGGCTCGTGCGCCCACTGCAGGTGCTCGCGCACTGCCGCGACTTCCTTGTCGCCCAGCGCGGCGCCGTGCACCTTGTCGCCGCCCTGCAGGTTCGGCGAGCCCTTGCCGATGATGGTCTTGGCGCAGATCAGGGTCGGACGGTCCGACTTCTTGGCGGCGGCGATCGCGTCCGACACCGCTTCCACGCTGTGGCCGTCGACGTCGCGGATCACGTTCCAGCCGTAGGACTCGAAACGCTTCGGGGTGTCGTCGGTGAACCAGCCCTCGACCTTGCCGTCGATGGAGATGCCGTTGTCGTCGTACAGGAACACCAGCTTGTTCAGGCGCAGGGTGCCGGCCAGCGAGCACACCTCATGCGAGATGCCTTCCATCAGGCAGCCGTCGCCCAGGAACGCGTAGGTGTAGTGGTCGACCACGTCGAAGCCGGGCTTGTTGAATTCGTTCGCCAGCAGCCACTCGGCCAGCGCCATGCCGACCGCGTTGGCGATGCCCTGGCCGAGCGGGCCGGTGGTGGTCTCGATACCCGGGGTGATATCGACTTCCGGGTGGCCCGGGGTCTTGGAGTGGAGCTGGCGGAAGTCGCGCAGGTCGTCCATCGACACGTCGTAGCCGGCCAGGTGCAGCAGCGAGTAATGCAGCATCGAGCCGTGGCCGTTCGACAGCAGGAAGCGGTCGCGGTTGATCCACTTCGGATTGGCCGGGTTGTGGCGGTAGTGGCCACTCCACAGCGCAACGGCGATTTCGGCCATGCCCATAGGCATGCCTGGGTGGCCGGAGTTGGCTTTCTGGACGGCGTCCATTGCCAGCGCACGGATTGCGTTGGCCATCTGGGAGGTCGGGAGCGTAGATTTCATGGTATGGCTGGGCGGTCTGATTGGAATACGGCGTGCGGGGCACTGGCTGTGGGGCCGGCCTGCGAAACTCATTATTTTACCAGAGCGACACGGCCAACAATTAAAATGGCCGGAATTTCAATACCCTACAGGAATGCCGCAGATGCCCCGTTTCTATTGCCAGCAGCCGTTTTCGGTGGGCCAGCCCGCCCCGCTGCCGCCGGAAGTTGCCCACCACATCCACGTGCTGCGGCTGGCGGCCGGCGACGAAGTGACGCTGTTCAACGGCGACGGCGCCGAATACACGGCCCAGCTGAGCGAGATCGGCAAGAAGCACGCGCAGGCGCTGGTGACCGCGCGCGCCGAGCCGGCGGTGGAACTGGCGTACGCCGTGCAGCTGGCGCAGGGCCTGCCCGAAGGCAGCAAGATGGACTGGATCGTCGAAAAAGCGGTGGAGCTGGGCGTGGCGTCGATCCAGCCGCTGGCGGCGCGGCGGTCGGTGGTGAAGCTGTCGGCCGAGCGCGCCGAAAAAAAGCTGGCGCACTGGCAGGGCGTGATCGAAGCGGCAAGCTGCCAGAGCGGCCGCACGCGCCTGGCCGCGCTGCATGCGCCGGCCGACGTCATCCCGTGGCTGGCGCGTCCGGCCGCCGGCCAACGCATCCTGCTGTCGCCGCGCGGCACGTCCACTCTGGCCGGCTGGGCGCGCGCCAACGCACCGCAGCCCCTGACGCTGATGGTCGGCCCCGAGGGCGGCTTCAGCGCCGAAGAAGAGGATGCGGCCATCGCGGCGGGCGCCCTGCTGCTGACCATGGGCGCGCGCGTACTGCGCACCGAGACCGCCGCCCTCGCCGCGCTCTCCATCCTCCAGGCCCACTGGTCCTAACCCAAAATGGGGACAGACCCCATTTTGTTGTTAACTGCAAACCGGGCGGTGACACATCAAAATGGGGTCTGTCCCCATTTCGGTGTTAATTGCAGGTGGGGTGGTGACACATCAAAATGGGGTCTGTCCCCATTTTGGGTCGGGTAGAATATCGCCTTTCGCGCATCGCAAGCGCGCACCCGAAAGGCTCCGCATGTTACGCATCAACGAACTCAAGCTCCCACTTAATCACGACGAAGCCGCGCTGCCGGCCGCGATCGTCGCGCGCCTGGGCATTCCGGAATCGGATCTGCTCGGCTTTACCGTCTATAAGCGCAGCTACGATGCGCGCAAGAAGACCGCCATCGTCCTGATCTACGCGATCGACGTGGAGGTGAAGGACGAGGCGCAGGTGCTGGCCCGCCACGCAGGCGACCAGTACATCCTCCCGGCCCCCGATACCAGCTATAAGTTCGTCGCCGACGCGAGCGAGTTCCGCGACCGCCACGAGCGCCCGGTCGTGATCGGCATGGGCCCGTGCGGCCTGTTCGCGGCGCTGATCCTGGCGCAGATGGGCCTGAACCCGATCGTGCTCGAACGCGGCAAGATCGTGCGCGAGCGCACCGTGGACACCTTCGGCTTCTGGCGCAAGCGCAAGCTGAATACGGAGTCGAACGTGCAGTTCGGCGAAGGCGGCGCCGGCACGTTCTCGGACGGTAAGCTGTACAGCCAGATCAAGGATCCCAAGCACTACGGCCGCAAGGTGCTGACCGAGTTCGTCAAGGCCGGCGCGCCGGAAGAGATCCTGTACGTCAGCAAGCCGCACATCGGCACCTTCCGCCTAGTGAAGATGGTCGAGCAGATGCGCGAGAACATCATCGCGATGGGCGGCGAGATCCGCTTCCAGACCCGCGTCACCGATATCATCGTGGAAGAGGAAAGCGGCCAGCGCCAGCTGCGCGGCGTGGTGCTGAACGACGGCGAGGTGCTGCCGACGCGCCACCTGGTGGCTGCAGTCGGCCACAGCGCGCGCGACACCTTCCAGATGCTGTACGACCGCGGCGTGTACATCGAAGCCAAGCCGTTCTCGATCGGCTTCCGCGTCGAGCATCCGCAGTCGCTGATCGACGTGTGCCGCTTCGGCCCGAACGCCGGCAACAAGATCCTCGGCGCGGCCGACTACAAGATCGTGCACCACGCCTCCAACGGCCGTTCGGTGTACAGCTTCTGCATGTGCCCGGGCGGCACAGTGGTGGCGGCATCGTCCGAAGAAGGCCGCGTGGTCACCAACGGGATGAGCCAGTACTCGCGCGCGGAGCGCAACGCCAACAGCGCGATCGTCGTGGGCATCACGCCGGAAGACTATCCGGGCCACCCGCTGGCCGGCATCGACTTCCAGCGCGAGCTGGAGTCGCGCGCCTTCGTCCTGGGCGGCAGCAACTACGATGCGCCGGGCCAGCTGATGGGCGACTTCGTGCGCGGGGTGCCGTCCACGCAGTTCGGCTCCGTGATCCCGTCGTTCAAGCCGGCGGTGCACCTGACCGACCTGGCCACCGCCCTGCCGGACTATGCGATCACCGCGATGCGCGAAGCCTTCGTCGCCTTCGACAAGCAGATCCGCGGCTACTACAAGGAAGACGCCGTGCTGACCGGCGTGGAAACGCGCACCTCGTCGCCGATCCGCATCAAGCGCAACGACGACGACCTGCAAAGCCTGAACACGCGCGGGCTGTTCCCGGCCGGCGAAGGCGCCGGCTATGCGGGCGGGATCCTGTCGGCGGGCGTGGATGGCATCCGCGTCGCCGAAGCCGTCGCCCTGTCGATGGCGCGCGGGTAAAGAGACTCCGCAGGGACTGCCCCTGCCCTTGCAGTGGCGGCTTCACGAAGGACAGGACAGCCCCGCAGGGCCAGGACCCAAGCCTGAAAAAAAACCGGCCCCGCGAGGGGCCGGTTTCATTCTGACGCCGGTGCAGGTCAGAACGAGTAGCGCGCGCCCAGGTAGATGCGGCGCGGCTTGACCCATTCGTTCGGCTCGCCGAAGGCGTAGGCGCCGTTACCGGCGACCAGCTGCATCTCGGACGTCGCCATCTGCTTGTCCAGCACGTTCAGCACGTCCAGGAACAGCTCCACCTTGTGCCTGCCCATGAAGGTGTGCGTGTACTTCAGCTGGACGTCGAAGGTGTAGTAAGCAGGCGCTTTCTGGCTGCCGATCGAGTCCGGAACGATCCAGGTGTCGAGCACGCCGCCATCCACGTAAGGCGTTTCCAGGTTCATCAGCGGCAGGTTGCGGCGCGAGATGAGCTGGGTGCGGCTGTACAGGACGCCGCTGTTCCAGTTGAACACCGCGCCCACCTGCAGCCCGTTGTTGAAGAAGTACGTGCCGTATCCCTTCACCTGGTGCTTGATGTTGCCGGGCTGGTCGCCGTAGGCGTTCGGTGCGCGCGGATCGAGCGCGATCCAGTCGCCCTGGAAGTCGGCGTTACTGTCCGAGTTCGTATTGCCCTTGGCGTCGTTGTAGGTGTACGACGCCGCGCCCTGCCAGTTGTCGCGCCTGGCCTTGGTCAGGCTGACTTCCACGCCCTGGTAGTCGCGCTTGCCGCCTGCCAGCGTCGCGATCACGTAGTTCGAATTGGGCTTGGCCGAATAGCCGAAGTACGAATACGGCAGGTAGTACTTCGTGCCCGGCGCCGCATACCCCTGCTGCGCGGTTGCCGGCGTCAGCGTCGGATCCGAGTACAGGGTCAGGTCATAGTCTTCGAGGATATCGCGGGTCTGGCGCTTGCTGTAGCTGACCGACAGGGTGTAGTCGCGGCCCAGGGAAGTCGCGTAGCCGAGCATGAACTCGTCGGTGTACGGCGTCTTGGTCGATGGCGCGAACAGCGCGTCCGGCGTCTTCGGGCCGCCGCGGGTGCGGAAGGTCAGCCAGCGGTCGCCCAGGTGGATCTGCTCTTCCTGGATCGGGCCGGTCAGGTTGCCGGCGAAGTCCGACATGTTGGTGCGCACCGGGTCGTAGTAGCGGCCGAGGAAGGCCCACACCTTGCGGCGGCCATCGGCATCCACGTCATACACGGTGCTCAGGCGGGGCGCCAGCTTCCACTTGAACTTGGCGGACTGCTGGTCTTTCGAATCGTAGTGCACCCACTCTTCGGCGCGCACGCCGCCGTTGACGGTCCACTTGTTCATGGTCCAGGTGTCCTGCAGGTAGAACGCCTTGCCGGTCGCCTTGACGGTGTAGGGCGAGGACTGCACCTGCACACTGCGGTAGTTGTTGACCTGGCCGGTCGGGTTACCGGCGGTGCTGTTGAAGTGGTAGGCCTGGATCTCCGCCTCCGAGACCGCGCCATCGCCGTTGGCGTCGAGCAGGCCGACGAAGAAGGCCTTGTCGGGGCTCGCGTTGATCGCGTTGATCACGCGCGGGATGTCGCCGGCCACGATGGAACGGGTACCGGCCCAGCCCTCCCCGACGAACTCGTTGAACGAGACCCCCGCGTTGGCCAGGGCGATCGAGGAATACTGCGCGCTTTCCGGCCCGGTGAACAGGGAGTCTTCCACGTATTCGTTATCGGAACGCGAGAAGCCGGCCTTGATGGTGTGGGTTCCCATCGACGCGGTTTCGAAGAAGTACTCGGCGCTCAGGCCGATCTCGTCGCGGTTGCGCTGGGTCGCCAGCGCCGCGCCCAGGCCGCCCTGGCTGCGCTGGGCCACGGTCGGCGCGGGCGAGGCGTGGAAGAACGCCACGTCGTTGCGGGTCGACAGGTCGGCCGCGTAGGTGGACAGCTCGCCTTCATGGCGGAACGCATAGGCGTTCACGCGCAGGTCGCCGATGTCCCTGGTGTAGTCGACCCGGTAGTTGTCGCCGCCGGTCACGCGGCGCGAATCGCGGTTGTTGAGGATCGACTCGTCCAGCGAACCGCTGGACGTCGTGGGGTCGTTGAAGAACGACGCCACCAGGCGGTCGTTTTCCGTCGGTTGCCAGGTGAGCTTGACGAAGCCGAGCTTCTCCTCGCGCTTCACCGTGCGCAGGTACTGGCCCGACGTGGTGGTCACGTCTGTATCGCCGCTCTTGCGCTGGTACGAGCTAAAGAACCACAGCTTGTCCTTGATGATCGGGCCGCCCAGCGTGACCGCCGCATCGTAGTTCGAGAAGCCGGAGTTGGGCTTGTTCTTGTTATCCGCGATCAGGCTGTCGCTTTGCTTGTAGTAGTTCACCGAGCCGTGGAACTCGTTGCCACCGGACTTGGTGACCACCTTCGACACCAGGCCCGACCCGCCCGCGTACTCCGCTGGAATGCCGCCGGTCAGGATCTGCTGCTCCTGGATGATCTCGGAATTGATGTTGGCGCCGTAGGTGCCGGAATTCGAGTCGGTCACGTCGACGCCGTCGAGGATGTAGACGTTGTCGGTGGAGGTGCCGGTCGCGCCGCCGATGTCCGCATAGTTCACGCCGGACTTGGAGGCGGGATTGCCGCCTTCGGATGGCTTCACGCCGGGCACCAGCTGGAGGTAGCTCTGGTAGTTGCGGCCGGTCGGCAGCGATTCCACGACGCTCAGGTTCAGCACCGTGCCCACGGTGGCGGAGGTGGTATCGACCAGCGCCAGGCGCGAGCCGGACACGACCACCCGTTGCGCAGTGTCCGCGCCCAGGGCGTAGTTGAGGGTGATGTTCTGTCCGCTGATGACCACCACGTCGCTGGCGCTGAAGTCCGAGTAGCCCGGCGCCACCACTTCCACCTTGTAGTCGGCCGCAGGATCGAGGCCGGCCACGCGGACCGAACCGTCGGCCTCGGTCACCACCGTCTTGGTCACCAGGCTGCTCGGCGAGCTGATCTTCACTGTCGCGCCCGCCAACGGCTTGCCTCCGGTGCCCGTAATCGAAATCCGCAGGCCGCCCGATTCGGCCGCCCAGGCAGCGCCGATGAAGCACATGCCGATGGCGACGGAGATGGCGGATTGGCGCAGCACGGCTGCACGCGACTTCTGTTTCCCTGTATGCAACATATCTTCCCCAATCAAAATTATGAGTTTTGTTTTTTGAAATCAGAGCAATGCCAACATCAACAGCAGTAAAACAATCAAAGCACCGGCAGGTTCGGGTAGGTGGAATCCTTTCGTTCAGGTGAGTGAAAACGCCTTACTTTTCTGATAAGAAAAGCAAAGGCATCAGACCATTTGGAGTTGACCGGTGTCAACTTCGAGTCAGCCGGTAGGTGGCAGAAAAACCACACCCATCCAAACAAAGCCCCCACCAGCGGCAAACGGGCGAAATGGGGACAGACCCCATTTTGAGAGAAACATTGCTCGAAAAATGGGGTCTGTCCCCATTAAGGAACTGGTGGGCGAAATGGGGACAGACCCCATTTTGAGGGAAATATTGCTTGAAAAATGGGGTCTGTCCCCATTTAGGGAGTGGTGGCGCTAGAGCCAGCCGGCCTTGCGGAAGCGCCAGTACATGTAGCCGGCCACGCCGATCATCAGCCCCAGCGCGGCCGGGTATCCCCATACGGAATTGAGCTCAGGCATGTGCTCGAAGTTCATGCCCCAGATGCCGGCAAAGGCGGTGAAGGTGGCGAAGATCGCCGCCCACGCCGCCAGCTTCTTGTTCACTTCGCTCTCCTCGATCGCCGTCATCGACAGGTTCACCTGGATCGCCGTGTTGATGGTGTCGCGGATCGTGTCGAGGGTGCCGTTCAGGCGGAACAGGTGGTCGTGCACGTCGCGGAAGTATTCCTCAGCGCCCAGGAACATGGCCGGCACGCGGCCGCCATACAGCTTGCCCACCGCTTCCATCAGCGGCGCGACGGCATGCCGCAGCACCAGCACCTTGGACTTGAGCGCATACAGGCGCTCGATGTTGCGGCGCTGCGAGCCGCGGATGAAGATGCGCTCTTCGATCTTTTCCAGTTCCCACTCGAGCGCCTCGGCCAGCGGGAAGTAGCGGTCCACCACGGTGTCGAGCAGCGTGTAGAGCACGAACGAAGGCCCCAGCCGCAGCAATTCCGGTTCGCGCTCGGCGCGCGCGCGCACCGCCATGAAGTCCTGGTTGCTGTTGCGGCGCGAGGACAGCACGAAGTTGGGGCCGATGAAGATGTCCACCTCGCCTACCTGGTAGTCGTCGCCTTCCGGCTCCAGCGTCTTCACCACCGCGAACAGGCTGTCGCCGTACTCCTCCACCTTGGGACGCTGGTTGCCGCGCATCGCGTCCTCGACCGCCAGCTCGTGCAGGCCGAACTCTTCCTGCATCACCGCCAGCTCGTCGTGCGACGGGTCGCGCAGCGCCACCCACACGAACCGGCCCGGCACGGCGAGGTGCTCGCTGATGTCGGGCACCGGGATGTCGGCGATCTTGTTGCCTTCCTGGTAGGCGGAGCAGTTGATCAGCATGGACGCGCAAAAGGTTTCGATGTGCCAAGCTTACCGGAAACTCAGGGGACTGTGCCACGGACTCGTGGCGCAGCGCCGGAAAGTCGGGAAGCGCCGCAAAAAAAAAGGCTATGTCCACGTTAAGTGTGGGAACACGCCAACTGTGGCGCGCAACATCACCAGCGGATCTTCGATGCGATGCTTGTCGAGTGCCCAGCGCCATCCCAGGTAGTTCGGCAG